>NZ_JAFBCZ010000010.1 GCF_016907925.1 Herpetosiphon giganteus
GGCTTTGTCGCCGCATGTTTTAATTGTTTGTTACAGATAACAAATGGAACACTATCGTTCCTCGATTTCGTGATTTGAACTAGCAACAGTGGTTAAATACCACTATCTCGTAAATCATAAAAATGAGGTGGAATACTTATAATTGGGGTAGAAGATAACGAAAGTAACGAAATAATAGGCATAGAAAATATATCAAATCCTGATGATCAGAGAAATTTCTTACGCGAAATAAGTGAGATAGTTATATCTTATGTAAAACCAAAACCCTATTATCATATAAATTTCATTGAAGATGAAGATAAAATAATTGCAATAATTAATATTTATACTGCAAGAAATATATGTTATATCAACGGTAAAGTACCAATTAGAAGTGGAGAATCATCATATTATCTATCAGATCAGGCGGACATAGATAATCTAATTGCATCTTGACAGCAAAAGAATAATGCTAGCTAGTAGGTTATATCTTAAAAATATTATTAAACTTATATCAAACCAGAATAATCACACAAATCTGTGCAATCTGTGGCTCAAAAACTTAACCTTCGTTCCCTTCGCATTCTTCGTGGTTAAAAAATTAAATCCACCGTGGCTCAAGCGCTGATCCACGGTGGATTTAATTTAGGCCGACCAACCCCAGCCAACGCCATCGGGCTTGGCATCGGCACTAGGCATGGTGCGGGTCAAGCGCCAAACTTGACGGGTGGTGGGATCGGTAATTTGAAAAAGAGCTTGGGTTTCGGTTTGATCGATCAACAAAAATTCGAGGTTTAAATTTGAATGCGGATTATTGAGCCATTGCTCAATTTCTTGGATGTAGCGTTGAGGCTGCTGGGCAAAAAGTGCATCGCCTTCGCCCAAACCAAGGCTTGCCGCCTTGTGATCAAGCTCCAGCATAATTGCGCTATTCAGCATATCGGCAATTTCGTGGGCGCTACTTTCCTCGCGATTGGTGCGAACACACACATATTCGGCCAAATCGACCGGCTCGCCATGCTCTGCAACCGGGTGCAGTGGAAACGTAGCCAACGGGAAGCCAAGCTGATCGGGGTGGAGCGGTTCTGATACGGCGGTACAGACTTGCGAATCGGTCGCCGCAATCACCAACCATTGGTCGCTGGTTGGATGATGTAACAACATCCGGCGTTCCATATAGACTCCTCTGCGCATCGTTGAGAAAGGAGAATCAACGTTATTTTGGATGTTTCTCGCAATGCGTGCTGTATTATAACCCAAGTTATAAAAATAATTAATAGATCGTTATGTATATAGCTCGCTACAGCAACATTCATCGGTGACGTTAATATGCCTAATTTGATATATATTTGACGCATAAATAGCAAGAAGTGGCGCTTAAAAGCAAATAACGTGGCGTACCACGTTATTTGCTTATTAATATTTGATTATGTATTTATTGCGCTACGACATCGCGACGTAAGCTAACCATTTCATGAGATAAACGAAAGCCAACTTTTTCGTATAAACCCCGCGCCGTTGGATTATCTTGGTCAACAACTAATTCAAGTTCCTGAATTTCAGGCGCACTAAAAATCCATGTCAAACAATGCTGCATAATCTTGGTGGCAATTCCACGGCCACGAGCAATCGGCGCAACCCCAACAAATTCAATCCCTGCTTCGGCAAATTCTGGTTGGCGTTCGGTATAAATGTAGCCCAACAATTGTTCACCGTCACGCATAATAAATACTTGACGATCCTGATTAATTCGTTCGAGAATTTGGCTGCCGCTATAGTAAGTTTGGGGGAATAATTGATCATGCAATTCGCAGAAGGCTGCGTGTAATTCTGCTGGCAACGCTTCAACATCACTCTTGGTTGCATGGTCAGTTAATTGTGAACGTTTGTAGGCGAGAATTGCGTGGGTATTGCGCTGGTAAAATTGCTGGCGCGCAGCCCAATCACGCACAAATTGATTTTGCAAATTGCAAAAAATATCAATCATGGTGACATGTGGCTTTAGCTCGGGCAATAATTCAGCCAGCAAGCTATCGGCAAGCTCAAAGCGCTGGTCGCCTAAGGCAATTGGCCCCCATAAGAAAGCGCGGCCAGTATCCGAAATTTGCTCTAGGCCAATCAAGCCTTGCAATTGGTCATCGGCGCTAGCTAAGGCAAATTGTTGTTCGATTGGAAACTCAAGCTCACGCCATGTTTGGGCAATTTGATCAGCTTGCGCGCCAGCAAAGCCCAAATGGGTGCTTGGTTCGTGCTGAAATTGGGCCATAAACGCGGCTGCTTGGTCAATCTGGTCTGGTTGCATACGGTTAATCGTTGGCATCTATCTACCTCACATTCGGCTATTTGGTACTGAGCTATTTTCTTGGTATCATGGCAAAACGAGATCATTCGTTGGATGGATTGGAGCGTACAGCGGTGGGAGCATGGAATATCATCGGAAATGAGTGGGCAGTTGAATTATTACGCTTGGCAATTGCCCGTAATTCGGCCAGCCATGCCTATTTACTCACCGGTTTGCCCAATATTGGCAAAGCAACCTTGGCTTTGCACATCGCCCAAGCGCTCAATTGCGAGCACAACAATGGCGATGTTTGTGGCGAATGTCGCGCCTGCAAGCGGATTGCCAAAGGCAATTTCCCCGATGTGCGGATTGTTGGCTTGGCCGAACAAGCAGCCCAACAAAAAGCCAGCGAAAGCGTCAAAACCCGCTTGGGCATTGACACCGTGCGCGAATGGCAGGCTGATATTGCCCTACGGCCATACGAAGGGCGACGGCGGGTTTTTATTATGCACGACGCAGAAACCATGACCGAACAAGCAGCCAATGCCTTGCTCAAAACGCTTGAAGAACCACCACCGTTTGCTACCTTGATTTTGGTTGCCAATAGCGCTGGCGATTTGTTGCCAACGATCACGTCGCGCTGCCATGTGCTGAAACTGCGCCCAGTGCCGCGCCAACAAGTGACCAAAGCATTAATCGAACGCTGGCAAATTGCCCCCGCCGATGCGGCGATTGTGGCCGCTTGGAGCGCAGGCCGCATTGGCTGGGCCGCGACGGTAGCCCAATCGCCCGACCTACTGCAAGCCCGCGCCGAACAACTTGAGAGTTTGATCGAATTGCCAAGTAAGCCGTTGGTCGAGCGCTTCAAATGGGCCGAAAGCTGGAGCAAAGCCAATCGCGAGCGCGATGAACTTTTTGCGATGCTCGAATTATGGCAAGTGTGGTGGCGCGATGTGCTATTGACCGCCGCTGGCACGCAACAAGGCCTGATTAATATCGATCGGGTTGAGGATTTGCAAGCGCTCGCTCGCCTGCCCTTGCCAGCAATTCATAAAACGCTCAAAGGCATCAACGATGCGGTGACTCAAATTCGCGAGAATGTCAGTCCTCAATTGGCGCTCGAAGGCGTTTTGCTCAATTTAGCTGGGGCGAAGGGGTAGCGTTTGATCCACGAAGGGCACGAAGCGCACGAAGGACGGAAACCACGAAGAGCGCGAAGGACACGAAGATGGGGCTATTGGCTTTTGGCTCTAGGCTGCATCCCTCATCTTTCATCCTTTCTCTGCGCCTCTGCGTTAAGAAGAACGTTTTTGGCCACAGATTGCACAGATTATTCCGATAGCCCATAGCCCTACTTCTCTCTGCGCCTCTGCGTTAAATGGTGATCCACGAAGAACACGAAGGTTCAGTTTTTTCGCCACGAATTACACGAATTGCACGAAGCATGTTCCGATAGCCTAGAGCCTTCAGCCAAGAGCCTTTTTGCCCTCTGACTTTTGATGTTTGACTTTGGCCTTCATCGCTCTCTCTGACCCCTATGTTCTATGCTCTATGTTCTATGTTCTTATTGGGGAACCCGCGTCATGCCGCCGATGTCGCCTGGCTCTTCGATTAACACTGGTGGATTGCCCGCCAAATCCATCTGCCAAAGGCCGGAGAACGTCCAAACGTACAACAGCGAACCATCGAGCACAATCCGAGGATCTTCGAAGATTTCGCGATTGACTGCTTTACCTTGGCCAGTTGCGACATCGACCGACCAGACTTGCCAACCCAAACCATGCGCCGCCGCAGGCTTGACGAACCAATCGACCCAACTTGGCTCGCGTTGGCTAAGCGTCAAGGGGCTTGCGGCCAGATAAATCGTTTTGCCATCTGGCGACCAAATCGGCGCTTCCAAGGCACTGACCAATTCTGGTTGGTCGAACAACACCCGTTCTTGCTTGGTTTGGAGATCGTAGAGATAGAGGGTTGGATAAATGCCATCACGGGTACGCACAAACGCCATTTGCCTGCCATCTGGCGAAATCGAAGGAAAGGTTCCGGTCATAACGATGGTTTGTTGCGTGCCGCTAGCAACATCAATCGCAACGATTGAGCTACCAGATTGCAAAAAGACCCCATCGTTATCAAAGCGCAAAGTCTGATAGACCCCATACAAGGTTTTGCCATCTGGCGACCAAACCGGCGTATCGAGTGAATCATAAATTTGCTGGCCATCGCGTTTGCCAGCCTCGGGCACAAACAACGCTTTGCTGGCTCCACCATCAACCGAAAGTTGGTTGGCGTGATTGACTGGAACCACAAATGGCTGTTCTGCGCTTGGGGTTGGCACAGGAGGCCGATACGAATAGACTACACTTTTGCCATCGGGGGCAATGCTGGGGAAGGTTGAATAGGCATTGGGCGCTTCGTTGGTTAATTGCGTCCACTGTTTGGCGGGCAAATCGAAGCGCCACAAATCGCCACCGCGCGAGATAATCAGCGAAATAGTGCCAAGCGTGGGAGCAGCGGCAGCTGGCGGCGTGACCGTCGGCGAGCTAGCAGCCCCACAACTCGACAAGAGAATACAAACAAGAACACAAATCATGAATCGCATGAATTATCGCTCGCGGAGATAGAGCGCGATATCAGTGCCCTGATTATTGCGCGGATCGATATAGGCCTTGGGAATAAATCCAACTCGCTCGAAACCTGCTTGCTCGTAGGCCGCAGGCAACGCCGGATGATCAAGCGGCACATGCCCAAGCAACTGGTTGGCAAAATGGTTGGCTGGTAATTGGCGCAGCATCTCATTCAACAAGATCGGCGCTTGCTCGATATGGCCTGCTGCCAAATAACAATCAACCAAAAGTTGATGTTGCTGGTAATAGGGGTTTGGCCATGGATAAACTGGTGGCATAATGCTGCCCCAGCCAACAATCGCCCCGCTGGCAGCGGTCAGGCCCGTTAATACCGCCACATCGCCCTCTTGTTGCTCGAAGGCTGGAAAGAAATCGTCGGCTCCAATATTGGCATCACCAAGCATTTGCAAGCCGTAATGGCGCACAATCCGATTATCTGGCGCATTGAACAACGATAATAACAATGGCACATCGGCCCGATCCGATGATCGCATAAAGACCGCGGTACTGGGCGCAAATAAATGCTTGAGGAAGTTTTCGGGCGAATCGCCATCGCTAATGCGCCATGCAATGCGATTGCCTGTGCGGCTACTTTCGCTTTCATTAATCGTCACAAAATGATACTGCTCATAAAACGACATGGCACTATCATTATGTTCAGTGCTAATAATGAGCGCTTGACCGCCACTTGCCTCAAAATCGTTAATCGCCAACTTCAACAACTTACTAGCCAAGCCTCGGCGACGATACGGCTCAGCTGTATACACCCGATGAATCGAACCCAATTGTGGACAGAATTTTGAACGACACAGCAGCATAGCGCTCACAGGCCGTCCCTGCACTTGGGCCAAATACCATACATCTTGGCTAAAGCGCAGCCCAACAAGGCGCAGGTGCATATCAAATGACCAACGCCATGCCACCGCCGGATCTTCACCCCATCGGTGATAAAGCTCCTCAAGCGGTTGGGCAAATTCAGAAGCAAGCGGTTGGATGCGCGAGAGGACTGCCTCAGTTCCTGCACCCAGAGCAATCCGCGCAACTTCTTCGTACATCAGCGACCCTCCAAGCTCGATAGCTCGTCTGTTGGTCGCATCATACTCTAGGCCTCGCCGCTTGTCCACTACAGCCGATAGCGCAAGGATTTCGAGGCTTTGCCAAACATTCCATTGTTGGATTAATCCACAGCTCAACGACAATCCACAACGCAAATTTTAGGGGGTACAGGGGGATGAAAACCCCCTGTGTTTCCCTCCAGCGGAGGGACGGAAGGGAGGAGAATCATTGGCTAAATCACCCTATTCCTCAGAAAATCAGCATTACCATCATGGTGGTGGGAACTTATTTCAATCATTGACGTTATTCCTGCATAGGCATATGCGATTTTATTGATATGCCTTAAATTTGCCCAAGTTTTGGGAGCAACGAGGGGAATGGAGGTTGATCATGGCCAACACCAGGCCCAGATTCTTGCAGCAGTATTCGGGACATACTGCCTTTGGAGGTATTAGTGGTTCATCGTTTGCTTCGTTGTAGCCTGCTCCTTACGCTTGTCGTTGGAGCTATCGCCAGCCATCATGCCACTCCGCTGGCCGCCCAAAGCCCACAGTCTAGCCCCAGCCAATTGGCAATTACTGGCCAAGTTGGCGGTGATAGCTCCACCATGATCGTTGCCGCCAACGCAGCCTATGTTGGCATCGGCCCCCGAATCGCCACCTATGATCTTAGCAACCCCGATCAGCCAAGCCTGCACAATCAAAGCGACATCTTACCAGCCACAGTGCAAGATTTAGCGCTTGGCGATGGGTATTTGTACGCTGCCTTGGGCTATGGCCGCGAGCATGGCTTAGCAACATTTTCATTAGCCACGCCGCTCACCCCAACCTTGGTCAGCTTTTATCAACTCGAATTATCGGCCATGACAGTTTTCAGCTATCAAAATTATGTCTATGTGCAAGTTGATGATGGCTTGAAGGTTTTTGACCTCACGAATCCGCGCCAACCACAGCTGGTTAATCAACTCAATCAGTATGGGATTGCCAACGTCACGATTCAAGGCAATCAGGCATTTTTGAACATTCAATCGTGGCTTGCTGGATTCGATAGCCTCGATATTCTCGATTTGAGCGAGCCAATGACCCCAACGCTCAAAAGTTCAACCACGCTGGGCGATATTTTAGATATTGAAATTGCCAACGATGTTGCCTATGTCAATACCCAACTAGGCCTGCGGGTGGTTGATATTCGCGATGCGAGCAACCCAAGCATCATCAACCAAACCGATGCTGTTGCTGGCCTGCAACTCGCAGTAAGCGATAATACCCTCGCCATGATTGGGCTGGATTTTGCCTTACATACCTGGGATATTACCAATCCGATCACGCCGACCGAAATCGCCGCCAGCAGCGAAACGATTCTTGGATGGCCAACCAACTTAATTGCCAAACAACACCGTGGCTATGTACTGACCCGTTCTGGTCAACTCAATGTCTTTGATTGGAGCAATCGCCAAGCGCCCACTCGCATCGATACGACTGAAACCCCAGGCTGTAAAGAAAATGTGGCCTTGCAAGTTGTCGGCGATTATGCCTATGTTGCCGATTGGGGTCGTGGTTTGTGTATTGTCGATTTGCGCAACCCCAATCAGCCAACTGTTGTCGGGCGCTTCGACCTCACAACCGAGCGCAATGCAGTCAGCGATATTGCCGTCCAAGGCTCGTTGGTCTATATGGTCGATTGGAGCCATGGCATTTATGTGATCGATGTCAGCGACCCGACCGCACCAACCCAAGTCAGTTTCTTCGCAACTGCTGGCTTTCCAGCGGCAATTGCGGTCAACGGCCCAATGGTCTATGTTGGCGAATCGATCAACGATCAAGGGGTTGGTGGCAGCGTGCGAATTTTTGATCTGACTGATTTGGCTAATCCGGTTGAGCACAGCCAGTTTTACACCAGCAAAGTTGCCCAACTCGCCGTGGTTGATCAAACCCTGTATGTGGCAGATAACGAGGGCGGCTTGCGGATTCTCGATGTGCGCAACCCAGACAATATTCAAATGCTCGGCCAATATGCCGATAACTGGTTTGCGATGGATGTGGCAATCCAGGATAACCTTGCCTTTGTAGCAACCACCGCAGGCCTCGAAATTGTCGATATTAGCAATTCGAGTGCGCCAACCTCAGTGAGTCGTTTAGAAAGTAGCTTGGTTGATGGAGTAGTCGTCGCCGCTGATCAACTGTATATTGGCGTAGATGGGGGCATTCAGCAAATCGATATTCGCCAGCCAAGCAACCCACAAATTGTTGCCAATTTGCTACTCGCCCGCGATTCATGGATTCTGCCAGCGTTGCATGATGAGGCGATTGTAGCGCTAAGCTATCATGGTGGTGGTATGTTTGTGATTCGTGAACAACATCAACTCTTTCTGCCTGTTGTAAGCAAAAACTAAATTAACCAGCGAATAAGCAACTGTTGGCGCACAATCTGCTAGAGATTGGGCCAACAGTTGCTGCTTTTAAGCATTTAACAAAAAACTTGCGTATTTTGCATGAAGCTATGTTATAATGGCCCAAAGGTGCCGTTAGGAGGCACTACCACTGTGAAGAACCTCGTCGCTTGATGCACGTATTATCGTTCGGATGTCCGCTGTACTCCCGATCATTCAAGCATGCACTGACGACCCCAACAGTAAGAACCACGACCTGTGGAGTAATAATGGAACGTTTACATAAGTTTTTGGCGCGGGCCGGCGTAGATTCACGTCGGGCTTGCGAAGATTTGATGTTGGCTGGACGCGTATCGGTTAATGGGCGCGTTCAACGCGAATTAGGAACCCAGATCGACCCCGATAAAGATGACATTCGAGTTGATGGCGAACGAATTACCCCGCCAACCGAGCTTCATTACGTCTTATTGAACAAGCCAAGCAGCGTCATGACCACGCTCAGTGACCCTGAAGGCCGCCAAACAGTCGCCGATTTGGTTAAATCGCACAATCGTTTGTTTCCCGTAGGTCGCCTCGATTACGATAGCGAAGGGCTATTGTTGATGACCGATGATGGCGATCTGACCTTTCGTTTAACCCACCCATCGTTTGAAGTCGAAAAAGAATATCAGGCCTTGTTGAACCAGACTCCATCAGTCGAGCAGTTGCGCGAGTGGCGCAATGGGGTTGAGCTTGACGATGGCAAAACCGCACCCGCTTGGATCGAAATGTTGAATGAAACACCCGATGGGACATGGGTTCGGGTGGTTATTCACGAAGGCCGCAACCGTCAAATTCGCCGCGTGGCCGAAGCCCTTGGCCTCGAAGTCCGCCGCTTGATCCGTTTGCGCGAAGGCCCGCTCAGTTTAGGTGAATTAAAACCAGGTGAATGGCGTGCATTAACGCCAACCGAAATCGACCGCTTGCGCATGCACGGCAAGCAAAGCAAAGCTTGGACTCCAGTCCGCCCACAAGAGAACGCCGAGGGTGGCAAACAGCGCCGCCAAGTGCGCCGCATTGATCGGTCTGGACAGTTGGTAGAACGTCGGGCTGATGTTGAACCGCGCTTACAACGAGCGCCTCACTTTACTTCACAGGAAAATACAATGTCATTTGAAGATTTCTCAATCGAAGAAGAACGCGCTAACGCCGATCGCCCAAGCCGTCGCCCAGAACCTCGCCGCGAAGGTGGATTTAGCGACCGTGGCCCCCGCCGTGATGGTGGCAGCCCCAGCGACCGTGGCCCCCGACGTGATTTTGGTGACCGTGGCCCGCGCCGTGAAGGTGGCTTTGGCGACCGTGGCCCTCGCCGTGAAGGCGGCGGCTTTGGCGAACGCGGTCCACGCCGTGAAGGCGGATTTAGCGACCGTGGCCCTCGCCGTGAAGGCGGCGATTTTGGCGACCGTGGCCCTCGCCGTGAAGGCGGATTTAGCGAACGCGGTCCTCGTCGTGAAGGCGGCGGTTTTGGCGAACGCGGTCCTCGCCGCGAAGGCGGCGGCTTTGGCGAACGCGGTCCTCGTCGTGAAGGCGGCTTTGGCGAACGCGGTCCTCGCCGCGAAGGCGGCGATTTCGGTGACCGTGGCCCACGCCGTGAAGGCGGCTTTGGCGAACGCGGTCCGCGCCGCGAAGGTGGCGATTTCGGTGACCGTGGCCCACGCCGTGAAGGTGGCGGCTTCAGTGACCGTGGCCCACGCCGTGAAGGCGGCGATTTCGGTGACCGTGGCCCGCGTCGTGAAGGTGGCGGCTTTGGCGAACGAGGCCCACGCCGTGAAGGCGGTGGTTTTGGCGAGCGTGGCCCACGCCGTGAAGGCGGCTTTGGCGAACGAGGCCCTCGCCGTGAAGGCGGCGGCTTTGGCGAACGTGGTCCTCGTCGTGAAGGTGGCGGCTTTGGCGAGCGCGGCCCACGCCGTGAAGGCGGCGGTTTTGGCGAACGCGGCCCGCGCCGTGAAGGCGGTGGCTTCGGTGACCGTGGCCCTCGTCGTGAAGGCGGTGGTTTTGGCGAACGTGGCCCTCGTCGTGAAGGTGGTGGTTTTGGCGAACGCGGTCCACGCCGTGAAGGCGGCGGCTTTGGCGAACGCGGCCCTCGTCGTGATGCAAGTGGCTTTGATCGCACCAATCGGCGCGAAGAATTTTTCGATGATCGACCCCGTGGCGAGCGCGGCTTAGCCCTTGATCGTGCCCATCGTGGTGATGATCGGCCTAAAAATACCTTTGGTGGTGGCCGACGCTCAAATAATCAAGGCTCGTTTGAACGCCGTGGCTTCGACAATCGTGGCCGCGATGATCGCCGTGGCTTTGATAACCGTGGCCGCGACGATCGCCGTGGCTTTGATGATCGCTCAGATCCACGCCGCGATCAAGCTCCACGCCGTGATCAAGCGCCACGCGAAAATATCGCTGATCGTGGGCCAATTACTGCGCGTAATAACCCAGCACCTACGCCAGCGCCAAGCACTGAACAATCGGCTCAACCAGCACGCCGCATGCGCGTCGTTCGGCGTTTGAAAAAGGCAGGCGGTGATGAACAAGCTTAAACAGGCCTATCTCCAATTAGCAGTTGAACGAGATCGCACGCGGCGGCAAGCGCAACGCTACGCCGCTGAATCGCAACGTTGGCTGGAACGAATTGCGCTCGCAAAACGCTGTGATGAGCCAGAATTGGCCCGTCAAGCTCGCGAACGCGCATTGCAAACCGCCCAAGCCGAAATTCAACTGCGAACTGAATTAGCACGCCAAGACGTGCTCTTCGATCAATTGGCAGCCAGTCTCCAAGCTTAATTCATCATTGTTCCAAAGCACCAAACACTGCTTGAAGTTCAAGCAGTGTTTGGCATTTAACAAACTATGCTAAAATTCAGCCAGCATTCAGCATCCTTAGAGGAAGGAGCAACCTATCCGACGCATATCTTGGTCTTCAGCTTATTGGTGGCCATTGCTCTTTTTCGCTCTCGCGATGGCTGGCGGCAGTTTATGGCTGGTCAATCCTGAAGATTTCTGGTGGCATCTCAAAATTGGCGATCTCATTCGCGAAACAGGCACGATTCCTGAGCTTGGGCTTTTTTCTGCAACCCAAGCCAATACCCCATTTTTCTATCAAAGCTGGTTGGCTGAAGTTCTGTTTTCGTGGACATATCAGCTTGGTGGATTAGTCGCAATTTTACAATTGCGCAATATGTTATTAATTGCAACCTACGGATTATTACTCTGGCATGGCCTTCGCCGAGCAAAAGGCAATGGTCGCGCTGCCATGCTTGGCCTCGTATTTATGGTAATCGTCGCATTCAATAATTGGAATGTTCGGCCACAAATGTTTTCCTGGCTGCTTTTTGCCGCAACCTTTGTGATTGTCAGCGAAGTTGCCACTGAACGCTGGTCGACGAAAGCCTTATGGCTGCTGCCAATCATTGAAATAGCATGGGTCAACCTGCATGGCGCGTTTACGCTTGGGCCAATTCTGGTCGGCGCAGCAGCAGTTGGCGCAATCATCGATCGGCGACGCGATCATCCTGAAGCGCCAATTTACGCAACAATGCGGGCACTCTGGCTGGCCTTTGCAGCAATGCTTGCAGCAACCCTGATCAATCCTCGGGGCTGGGGAGTTTTAGTCTATGTCTGGAAGCTGTTAACCGATCCATCGAGCCAAGAACTTATCAGCGAATGGGCTTCGCCTTTATCCACCCTGAGCAACCCCGTTTCGCAGTTTTTGCTTGCAGTCGTCTTTATTGCGGTGATCATGATCGTGGTGGTTTGGAAAAAAATGCGCACTGCTGATCTCTTGATCATCGGCACAATGATTGGGTTAACCCTGACTGGCATTCGCTATCAGCTGTGGTTTGGCATGGTCGCAGGCCCAATTATCGCCGAAGCCTTGGTCCAGCGCGGACGCTTGAAATTGATCAAGCGCAATCCCCCTGCACCCAAAGCAATTGCCTGGTTAACGATTGCGCTGGCGGTCGTTGGCTTGCTGGTGCAGCCAATCATTCGGATTTGGTTGCCAATGCCTGCTGCATTAAATGGGGCAAGCGGCGATTTGCCTCATGCTGAATTAGCCACCGCCGCAACGCCAATTCAAGCAGTAGCCTTTCTGCAAGCCAACCCACCAAGCCAAGCCTATTATCACGAAATGCGCTATAGCAGCTATTTAATCTGGCAGGCTGGCGAACAATTACCAGTGTTTGTTGATACGCGGGTTGAGTTGTACCCAATTGCCCAATGGAATGAATATAAGTGCATTATGGCGGGCAATGATTGGGAACGCCTCTTAGCGAAATATGCGATGAATACCATTATGGTTGATCGCGAAATCGGCAAAGATCTGGTTAGCGCAGTCCAAGCCAACCCCGCGTGGCAAGAGGTTTACGCCGATCAACAAACCTTGATTTACGAGCGCGATTCGCACATTGCCCAACCATCCAATCAGCCAATTAGCTGTCCTGCAACCAATTAGTACAAGGAAATCGCATGCAACCGTCTGACCAGCAGCCACGTTCGCTCAATCGTGCCAACTTAAGCCCCGAAGAGCGCAAATTGCGCCGTTCGATCGCTTTGGCAATGCTTTTTTCGCCAACAATGTGTGTCTTGCCATTATTGGCTTTTACCGCAGGTCAAAGTAAGTATGGCGTGGTGATTTGGGCCGTCTGGTTGCTGATCACAATTGCATTAGTGGCGGTTATCTGGCGGGCTGCAAGCGGGCTGCGCAAAATCGCCGAACAACGGCTGCAAAACGAATCAACATCCAATAACTAAACTAAAACTGCATCTGCCTTGCTCGATTTCAACGAATAGAAGGCGATGCAGTTTTCTTTTTAGAATTGGGTGGCTTATGCTAGGACAATCGGTCGAGCGCAGTTTGTTGGTCATTGATGAAACTGATCAGCAGCTGGATTTGCTGCAACGCTATCAGAACCGTTCAATGTTGTTAATGCTGATGCGCCATCTTGGCTGCGGCCTCTGCCGCCAACAGCTCTATCGCTTGCGCGACTATCAACAGCGCTTTGCAAACGCCGATTGCGAAATTGCAATCATTACGATGGGCGATGCAGCAATGGCCAAGGGCTTTCGCCAGCTCAACCAACTGCCATTTGCCGTCTATTCCGACCCCAAGCAACAGGTCTACGAGGCGTTTGAAATTGGCCAAGGTTCGCTCTGGACGGTCGCAGGGCCGCATGTTTTAGCCCGCCAAATGCTGCTGGCCTTCAAAGGCATTCCTTCATCAGTCAATCTCGCAGCTGAATCAATTCGCCGCCTTGGGGGAATTGTGCTGCTCAATCCGCAAGCAGAAATTGCCTTTCACCATGTTGCTAACCCAATTCATCGCTACCCGCCTTGGGAAGACGTTTTACAGCTATTGGAACAACCACAGCAACGGGCTGCTTAAGCTGCATACATCCTTTTAGCGCTCACTACACGTAGGCTTAGATAGTGAATATGTGGAGCGCTAGGATACGATTATGACAGCAATAGCAACAACATCAATGGTTAATTTATGGATCTTAGATGAAACAGGCGAACGAGTAGAGTTTGAACAACTCTGGCACGATAAACCAGTTTTGATCTTTTTTATGCGCAATATTGGCTGTGGCATTTGCCGCCAAACGCTCTTGAAGCTGCGCGATCATGCTGCTGACTTCGAAAAGGCTGGGTGGCAAGTAGCGGTGCTGATGATGGGCAACGCCGAATTAGTTTCGCGATTCCGTTCGATGTATAACATTCCCTTCCCAATTTATATCGACCAAAGCTTGCAAGTGTACGATTATTTCGATATTGGCGAGGGTTCGTGGTTTGAAGTGCTCTCGCCACAAGTGCTGATTCGCCAAGCACGGCTGTTAGTTGGTGGCATGGAGTTGTTGAATGGCTCTGGCTCAATGCGCCGCCTCGGTGGCACGGTCGCGATCAATCGGGCAGGCGAAGTCGTCTATCACCATGTCGCCAACCCAATTTATCGCTACCCAGAATGGTCAAGTGTCTTGCAAGCCTTGCCAAAGGCTAGCTAAAGCCAAACCAAGCCATAGCTAATTAAGCCAGGTTGTTGCTGCAAACCCAGCTTTTGGGCCAGCCGATATGAAGCGAGATTTTTGCTCGAACATTCCCAATGGGCTTGCAGCCCTCGCTGACGGCAGGCAGCAAGCATAGCGCTTGCCAAATGAAAGCCCAAGCCTTGCTTTTGATAGGCTTCCAAGGTTTCGATGCCTAAGCCGCAGCGTTGCGCGCTCAGATATTCGGCGGTGCACCAAGCAACAATTGTTTGCTCAACACAGATTGCCAAGCCCAAGCCATTGGCTAAAAATCGCTCAAGGCTTGGCCACATCCAGCTAATTTCTTGGATAATTGGCTGCGCACTTGGCAGTTGCAAGAGTTCAGCATCGAGCTGGTGCAGTGCAAATTGGCTGGCCAATGGGCTATTGACTAGGGCTTGCTCTTGATCGCGAAAAAAATAGCTGCTGCTTGGCTGGGCTTGGTAGGGGCTAAGCAAATCACTCAATTCTAGTTGACTATTGCGCAGCAACCGCAATTTGATCACATGGCGTGCTGGCATGGCGGGAACGACTGTTTGCAGCCAGTGTTGATTAAATTCAGCTTGATCGAGCGCACGCTCGCCCGCCAAATACAGCACATTGTTAGCTTGATCCCAACAACTGCTCCACGTGGCGGCGTGCCAGTAGCAGCCTTGCGAATTGCCAGCAGCCAGCGCGGCATAGATCAAGCCAAATTGGGGATCAGGCGGAAAACGACGATCGTTGGCAAGTTCGGCTAAGGGTCGTTGTTCAATCATCGCAACCTCATCTCGATTGATTAACCCTTAGCTTACCACCATTATGTCTTTTCGATTGAGATCCACGCTCCGTTTCAGCAGAATCAGCTAATTGGCCTGCTTCGATCAAGCCACGCTTCGCTGCTTGTTATTAGGCAACTGCTTGCAGAGCCAAGGCCTTGGTTTCAACCCAATCGAGCGCATAATCGGCGACTTCTTGCCAGTTTGGCTGGCCCACAATATAGTGGTTGCGCCCAGCAAATTGCTTGAAATCGGTCAAACTTGGGCTGTGGCGATATTTGCGATAGTTGCTGTAATTCAGCGAGGCAGGAATAATCTGGTCAATTTCGCCAGCAATCAACAGCAGCGGCGCATGCTCGGCCTTGAAATCAACTTTGCTCACGCTGGTCAACGATTGACGCAAGTTTTTCAGCGATTCGGGCACAACTTGGCTTTGATAAATTGCCTGTTGCTCGGCCAGCGGCATGCCATTCACAAAGCTATATTGAAAATGCGCGAATGGCATCGTGTAGGGCTTGCTTGCTGAACGCAAGGGGTTGATCATTGGCAAGGCAGATTTGATAAACGACCATTTGGTGCTGATTACACCCTGCGGCGGTGCAGAATCGATCGCCACGCCAGCCCTAATTAATTGGCGATTCGCCAGAATTTGGGTAATCAGGCCGCCCATCGAATGGCCAATGACAATTGGTTTTTCGGGCAAATTTTGCACAAATTGCGCATGAACATCAATACTTTCGCGCAAATCGTGCTGTGCCAAGGCGGGGTCATTGGCCCGTTGCTGCAATGCAGCTACGCTATGATCGCGGCCTGGCCAAGCAGGCGCTAAGACTGTATAGCCCTTAGCTTGGTAGTGGTCGACCCAGGGTTGCCATGAGTGCTTGGTAACAAATAAACCATGAATTAACACAATTGTTGAATTTGCCATGTGAATCCATCCATTTCTACAAAGCGACGTTGGTCGCAACGCGATAGCTGAATGGATTCTAGTCCAACGTCAAGGGACAAAATGTCCTTTGGCCATGTGTTAAAGAACATAGAACAGAGGGCATAGAACATAGGGCATGGGGATTGCAGTATTGATCCACGAAGGGCACGAAGAGCACCAAGGGAATGAGGCTATAGGCTTTTGGCTTTTGCTATTCCAACCCATGTCCGATAGCCTATAGCCCAAAGCTTATAGACATCGGTTCTCCGCGCCTCTGCGTTAAAACCCGACCCCCACGTTTTTCATCCTTCATTCTTGTACTGTTAGTTGCTATGCTTGAGGCCAAGCGGCAGGCCAATTTCTGCATAAATTGCTTGGCTCTCGGCGTTGGCTGGCAAAAAGGCCACAATCTGCGGAAAATCAAATTGAAAATAGCCCGCCGACATCAACAAAGGCCGCAACCAAGCCCGCTTGGGCGTTGGCTGAGTATGCGGAATTAGCGCTTCAAGCACAATCGTTGGCGATTCAAAGCCGCCGCTTGGAGGCACAATCGGTTTATCAAGGCTGACGGTTGGCCAGTGGATGGCAAATTCTGGCAATTGCAACAAACGGGCAACCAACTGTTGATACCACGGCTCATATTGACACAACAGATTGGCCTGTTTAAAGCCATAGATCGTTTTGCGCAGCATATGCTGCCACGAAGCGCGATTTTGAATCAACTGCTGGTAGAGCGGCAACGTGGGGTCGCATAAGAGGCCCAACACATTCAACTGGCTTGGATCAATCGCTGCCAGCATTGCCGGCGTAATGCCAAATAAATTGAGTAAATGCTGATTGAAATAGTGCATCTGCCAATCGCGATTGATCACAAAGGCGGGCATGCTCAGTTGCTGCACAATTTCAATCGTAATTTCAAGAATTGGGTTGAGCGCCGCATCGGTCAGATACGGCATAATTGGCGAGCTATCAGCGGCAATCAATAAGCGATTGCGCTCCTCGATCGTACAATTCAGATAATCGCCAATATCCATCACCACCTCGCGGCGGGGCGGGCGCGTAATGCGGCCTTTGCGCATCTGCTTGTAGCTGCTATAGACCATATCTTCGAGTTCAGTGCGATTCCAAGTGCGCGGCCCCCATGGGTCGTCGTGTTGCCAACGATTTTGGGGCACGTTGCCTTGCTGGCGACGCGCTAACAATTCTTCAACTACCCCGACAAAGGCCAGACAATCGGGATGCACCAGTTGTTGCCCAAGCGCCATAGACCCTCCCTGATAAAGCCAACTTGTCAAGTTCAAGCAACTACAGTATACTTTATTTAAACGTTTAAATAGATGAGGCCAACGATGGCAACGATTAAGGATGTTGCGCAATTAGCAGGGGTTTCATTTGCCACGGTATCGTATGTCTTGAACGACAGCATGCCGGTGAGCGAAGCCACGCGCAACAAAGTGCTAGCCGCAGTCACAAAGCTCGGCTATCAACCTCATCGTCAAGGCCGCAATCTACAACGTCAACGCACCTTAACTATCGGTGTGCTCCTACCCCAAGCCAATCTCTTATGTGAAGTTGATTTAGCGACTTGGCTGCTTGAAGCAACCAATGCTGCGACCAGCGCAGGCTATAGTTTGCTGCTGCAACCAGCAGATAGTCAAGCTCGCGGTGATTTGGCTGATGGATGGATTAGCTTTGGTACGCCGCTCGATCCCCAATTGCCTCAGGTTTGGGCACTCGCGCCGCCGTGTGATCAACCAGCTGTCTTATGTGACGCAGCGTTTGCAGCCCAGCGCGCGGTCGAAACCTTGACCCATTCGGGCATGCGGCGGATTGGCCTGATTACGCTGCCGCGTAGCATTCCAGGCTCGGCCCGTTGGTATCTTGGCTATCGGCGCGCGTTACGGCGGGCAGGCCTTGGCTTCGACCCAGGCTTGGTGGTTGAGCCAGCAGCCAATCGTTTTCACGATGGCGTAGCGGCCTACGAAACCCTTGCCGCCAGCGAAAACGACTACGATGGCTTGATTGTCTGTGGTCACCAATTAGCAACCGGAGTTGTGATGGTCGATCACGCCAAAGTGCCAGTGATTGTAAGCCATAGCAGCAGCCAACGCGGCATCTCCGGCTTTCGCTGGCCAACCGAACTCTGGGCGCACACCTTGGTTCGCAAACTCCTACAACAGCTTGATGGAGCTGCCATTGCCCACCGCACATGGCTTAACCCAAGCTTGGTCATTGGTTCATTAGGTTTCAAGGAGGATCTCGATGGCTTCAATTACGTTTGATCACGTTGATAAAGTCTTTGGCGATGTCCATGTGCTCAAAGATCTCAACATTGATATTCCCGACCAAGAATTTTTGGTGCTGGTTGGCCCTTCAGGCTGTGGTAAATCAACCGCCTTGCGCTGTTTGGCTGGCCTCGAAGAAATCACCGGCGGCCAAATTATGATCGGGGATCGCGTGGTCAACAATGTTGCGCCCAAAGATCGCGATATTGCCATGGTGTTCCAAAGCTATGCCTTGTATCCCCACATGACCGTGTTTGATAACATGGCTTTTGGCTTGAAACTGCGCAAAGTGCCCAAGCCAGAAATTAAACGCCGCGTCGAAGAAGCTGCCGAAATGATGGCGATCGGCCACTTGCTTGATCGCAAACCACGCCAACTTTCGGGCGGTCAACGCCAACGGGTTGCCTTGGGCCGTGCAATCGTCCGCGACCCAGCCGTCTTCTTGATGGACGAACCACTCTCGAACTTGGAAGCCAAGTTGCGGGTGCAAACGCGGGCTGAAATTAGCAAGCTGCACCAACGGCTCAAAACCACCTTCATCTACGTGACCCACGACCAAACCGAAGCCATGACCATGGGTTCGCGGATTGCGGTTATGCGTGATGGCTTGTTGCAACAGCTCGATAGCCCACAAACCTTGTACGATCATCCAGTCAACAAATTCGTGGCAGGCTTCATTGGTTCGCCTTCGATGAACTTCATCAAAGGTACCTTGACCAAAGGCGATGGCCGCTTGTTCTTCGATGGCGGCAGCTTCGCAGTTCCAATTCCCAATAGCCGCCGCGCCCACATCGAATCGCACATTGGCAAAGAAGTTGAGCTTGGCGTGCGCCCAGAAGACGTGCACGATGCAGCGCTCTTGCCACCAGGCATTAACGGCGATGCAGTCGTCGAAACCACGGTCGATGTGACCGAACCAATGGGTAGCGAAATCTACGCCTACCTGCAAAGCGGCCAACACTCGATCATCGGGCGCTTCGACCCCCGAACGTCAGCCCGCCCAGGCCAGCCAATTCGCGCAGTCTACGATATGGAAAAAATGCATATCTTCGACATCGCCACCGAAAAAGCTTTAGTCTAAAAATTTGGCTTCAGCGAAGCCTAAACAGCAGCGCAGCATAATTCTTGCTGCGCTGATTTGCGTTTAAATTCACCCTTGACACCACCCATAATTCTTGAAATACTAGCTCAATCCAACCTGAGATGTTGGGTATGAATCACTTGGCGCTTCTTGATGAGAGGATACAATGCTCCGAATATGGTTAATCCTTGGAATATGCTGCTTAACTGCCTGTGGTACTACCCAACAGGAGCAAGCAACCATGACCGCCCAAGCAACACGCTTTATTCAGCAAATGTCAGTCAAGCATGGCACAATGCATCATACCGATAACCAATTTGGCATTGGCCTAGAGTTTGTTGAAAATGGTGAATATACCGATGAGCAAGGCCAAACCCAACAAGGCCTCTTTGCCCGCATTGCGGTCGCCGATGAAACCCAGCGCGATCCAGCGTATCGGGCCACAAACATTATTGTCCACGAGGGCAGTATTTTCGAGGCTGGCGAACGCTACGAAGTGATTGAGCTGCATAAAGGTTCATCAAATGGCATGCCTGGCTCGAATAGCAGTTATATGGTTTTTGGCAAATTAGCCGATTAATTTCAGCCCTATCAACGGTATAATAAAAACTGGTGGATGTTGCAATCCATCAGTTTTCATTTTAGTGGAATCAAATCTATGCCAAACCAAGCCTTCGTTGCGGCGCTCCAAGCGCAACTCGCCAATTTAAACCACGATGATGAAGCGCGCGCACGGCTGTTGCCAACCTTCGATAATGGCAACCCGAGCCGCAATTTATTGCCGCCAGCCAATATTCAGCCACGCCATGGCGCTGTTCTAGCCTTGCTTTATCCAGAGGCAGAGAACTTGTTTGTGCCATTAACGGTGCGTAGCGGCAACTTGCGCAGCCATACTGGCGAGATCTCGCTGCCTGGCGGCTCGATTGACTCAAGCGATGCCAGCCCTGAGGCCGCTGCCCTGCGCGAAGCCCACGAGGAAATTGGCCTACACATCGATCAGCCCACAATTATTGGGCGGCTCAGCGAGTTGTATGTGCCAGTCAGTAATTTTCTGATCACGCCAATTGTGGCATGGCTTGATCATGCTCCCGATTTAGCGCCAAATCCCAGTGAGGTTGCCGCTGTGCTGCATTTGCCATTACACCATCTTTGGGCCGCTGATGCAGTACAAACCGAAGAGCGAATGATCCGCGGTGTAGCCTTGCAAGTGCCACATTATCCCTATGGCGAGCACAAAATTTGGGGCGCAACCTCAATTATTCTGACCCAACTAGCCTTACGCGCCCAAGCTGCGCTGCAACAAATAGTATAATGGCGACCTAATCACTTAGCGTTGAGAGCCAATGAAACGGATTCTTGTTTGTACAGCCCAAGTGCCTTTTGCCCGTGGTGGGGCCGAATTGCTCGCCGAAGGGCTGGTAACTGCCTTGCGTCACGCTGGCCACGAGGCCGATTTGGTGGCACTACCCTTCACGCGCACGCCGCATCGCGAGTTGCTCAATAGCGCGCTAGCCTGGCGCATGCTCGATCTGAGTCACGTTGAAGATCGGCCTGTCGATCAAGTGATCTGTACCAAATTTCCTTCATATGCGGTTGCGCACCCCAAAAAAGTGGTTTGGTTGGTACATCAACATCGCCAACTCTACGATTGGCGCGGCACAAACTGGAGCGATTGGGGCAGTCAACCTGACGATGATCATCTGGCCCGAACATTAACCAAGCTTGATCACCAAGCCTTAGCTGAAGCCAAACGCCGTTTTAGCATCTCCAAAATTGTGAGCCAGCGCTTGCAACGCTTCAACGATCTCGCCAGCACGCCACTCTATCCACCCTCGATTTATAGTGGGCGCTTGCGCCAAGGCCGCTACGAACCTTATATTTTGAGCATTTCGCGGCTTGATCAGGCCAAACGGCTTGATTTATTGCTGCATGCGCTGACCTACACTGAGCAACCAGTTAAAGCGATTATCGGTGGCCGCGGCCCAGCCATGGCCGAACTCCAAGCCTTGAGCAAGCAATTGGGGCTTGAACAACGGGTTGAGTTTCGCGGCTGGATGGACGATCAAACATTAATTGATTTGTATGCTGATGCCCGCGCCGTTTTTTATGCGCCCATTGACGAGGATTTTGGCTTTGCTACGATCGAAGCGCTTGAGGCCGCCAAGCCAGTGCTGACCGCCCAAGATTCTGGCACCGTTTTAGAATTTATCCACGATGGAAAAACCGGCTTTGTAGCTCCCGCCGAACCTCGGGCCATGGCCGCGCGGCTTGATACGCTTTGGCAGTCGCCAGCCTTGGCAGCCCAACTTGGTAGCAATGGCCCAGCTATGGTTGCCAATATTCGCTGGGAGCATGTCGTCAAGCAGCTGGTTTTAGCTTAATTATTCTTTGTAGGTGCGGCCTTTCCAGGTTACGCCGCGCCCCGACCAAATGCGCCACGCTGCTTCTGCCGCCAACAGCATATAGCAGACAATGCCCAAAGGAAAAAGCAGTGCATAGCGACGCGACAAGCCATATAATTGCTGCATAAAGCGGCCCCAACTCCAGAATGCAAAGCCATTTAACAGCGTAGCCATGCCACTCAACAAAAGTTTTGGCCAGAATGTCCAGCGGCGCAGCCAAGCCCACATGCTCAGCAAAGCCAAGCCAAATGGCACAACCCCAACCAAAATCTGGCGAAAACCAGCCCACGAAGAGCGTGCGCCACCATTACGCAAGCCAGCAATCGCATTTTTAACCAAGCCCTCGCGTACCTCGCTGCCATTGGTGTACATCCGCACTCGCAGCAACTCGCCAGCATACACCGCCTTCATGAGGCCGCCAGCGCGCACAATTGCTTGGGCTAATTCAACATCCTCAAGCACCCGATCGCGCACTGCTGCATGGCCGCCAGCGCGCAGGTAGGCGCTGCGCCGCACTAAAATAAACTGGCCATTCGCCAAAACCACACCAGAGCCAGGCGTATTAACTTTGCTCACCGGATAGGCTGCCTGAATAATTGAGAAAAACGCTGGCAACAAGGTTTTTTCCCAAAAACTGCCAAGCTCTGAAAATGGCAAAAACGTTAGCAAATCGAGCTTTTCTGCTTCAGCATAGGCCAACGCTTGGGCCAACATCGCAGGCTGCGGCTTGGTATCAGCATCAAGAAATAACAACCATTCGCTCGAACTGGCCTCGGCCAATTGCCAACAAGCCCAGCATTTGCCAGTCCAGCCAGCAGGTAATGGTTGGCCGTGCAACAAGCGCACCCGTTGATCGTGGACTGCAACTTCGGCTACAATCGCGCTAGTTTGGTCGGTCGAATGATCATCAAGAATGGTCAGTTGCCAATCACTGCTGGTTTGCTGCGCCATCCCACGCAACACATGGCCAATATTATGCGCTTCATTACGCGCTGGCACCAACACAGCGATGCTTGGCAGTGGCTCAGGCGCTGGACGTGGCTCAATTTGGGGAATTTTTTTGAGCAACAGCGCATCACGCACCAATAAAATCAACGAAGCCAAGCCTAAGCCTAGCCCAATCACAACAGGAAGCATAGATCGATGAATCCTCAAACTGCAAAACAATCAGCACACTATATCACGCAGCCGCCGCGCCAATGGATGGATCAGGCCGTGCCGTGGTTGATCGTCGGCCTACTTTTGCCACTCTACTGGCTGATGAGTAGCCCAACTATTAGCACAGCCTATGGCAGCAGCGACAGCGGCGAGTTAGCCACCGCGCTCTGGTTTGGCGCAGTGCCGCATCCACCAGGCTCGCCAACCTATTTGCTGATTGGGCAAGTTGCGCTCCACTGGTTTGGCGGCGAGCTAGCCCAACGCTTAGCATTGTTGAGTGGCTTAGCAACGGCCTTGAGTGCAGGCATCGTCGCAGCCTGTGTTGGATTAAGCGCCAGCGACCAGCTACGCTCGATCCGCTGGAGCGCAATGTTGGCCGCAGGCTTGGGCTTTGGCTTGAGCCAACGAATTTGGCAACAAGCCCTAGTCGTCGAAGTCTATGCCTTGGCGAATGTGTTTCAGCTGCTTTTGCTGTGGCTCAGCCTGCGTTGGCAGCGCTGGCAACAAGCGCGTACCCTGGCGGCACTTGGCTTGGTCTGCGGCTTGGGCTTAGGCGTGCAACTACCAGTTGCTGCGTGGTTGGTCGGCTTTGGGGTGTGGTGGTTTAAGGCCAAGTGGGCGATTAAATGGCCGCAAATTGGGCTATTTTTGCTTATGCTGCTGCTTGGCCTAAGTAGCTATCTCATATTGCCGTGGCGGGGCGCGGTGGTTCCACAAGCAAGTTGGGGCGATTGGAGCAGTGTTGCTGGCGCAATCAGTCACATCAGCGCTAGCGAATATCGCTATTTAGTTGGCGCTGTGCCACTGAGCGAGCAAATTCAACGCTGCATTTTAGCAATTCGCGATTTGCTCGCTAGCTATTGGTGGATCGTCGGCCCGTTGCTCATTGGCTGTGGTTGGCAAAAAATCACGCTGGCGCAACGCTGGCTGCTGGTTGCTTGGGCTGGCGTAACCCTGCTTTGGGCTATCAGTTATGGTGGCGCTGATGCCCAAGTCTATCTCTTGCCAATTCATGGCTTGGCCGCTTGGCTGCTTGGCATGGGCGTAGTGTGGTTGGCACAAAAGCCAAGGCTGGCAGGTTGGATTTGGCTCGCGCCAATGTTGATATTAATCTGCTTGCCCTTGGGTTGGCAATTTTCGCTGCGTAACCAAACCCAAAGCCGCGATCAAGCAATCGCGCTGCTGCACCAACAACCAGCCAATGGCCAATTGCTGAGCAACGACGATCAAACAACATTTAGTGCCTGGTATGTGCAATCGGTGTTGGGAGTGCGGCCTGATGTGCAAATTATTGATCAGCGCCTACAACAACAGTTGTGGTATCAGCGACGGGAAGGGTTATCAACTCGCTAGGATCTTTAATAATATCAACGATCACCAAGGTCAGGTCGTCTGCTTGGCGGGCAGCGCCACGGAAGCGATCAACATCGGCACAATAGGCATCAATCAAGCCAGCAGTATTTTCTGCTTCCAGCTCACGCACCGCCAAGCACCAACGATCAAAGCTATACAACTCGCGTTGCTCGTTCATGGTTTCAATTACGCCATCGGTATAGACCACTAAGCGATCATTGGCTTGCAATTGGATGGTTTGCTCAGCATAGGGAAAGTTGCGAATTGAGCGTAGCGGCGTGCCAAAGGCCTCTAATTCCTGAATCGCGCCATTGCGCCGCAAGAGCGGAAACGGGTGGCCTGCATTGGCAAAGCGCAATTGATGATTGCGCAAATTGAGCACCCCATACCAAACTGTCATCATCTGATTAACCGCATCGTCGGCGTGCAAAATCGCGTTGACATGGCGCAACACATGGCCCGGGTTGCGCGAACGACGAGCCTCGCTCCGAATAATTGAGCGCGTCATGGCCATCACCATGGCGGCAGCAACGCTCTTGCCAGTTGCATCGCCGACAATAATTGCAATTTCATCGTCATTCAAACGAATCAGATCATACAAATCGCCGCTGGTTTCGAGCGCTGGCTGCACCGAAGCGCCAATATCGAGACATTCGCTATAGCGTTGTGGCTTGGGATAGAGGTCTTGTTGCAAATTGCGCGCAATCGCCAACTCCTGGCGAATCAGCGTATCTTGCATTAATTGCTGACGCGCTGCTTGCAGTGAGAGCATCGAATTATCAAGTGTGCGTTGGTAAATCCAAGCTACGGCAGTAATAATAATAAAAAAGCTTAAGATTGGAATTGTATCAGCAATCCACTGCAAACTAGGCTTATAGCCCATATAAAGCACAACAGCCGTATTAACTACAACAGAAATTGCTGATGCTTTGCGTGTTGTAAAAAACACAAAAAACATAATACAAACGCCAAGCATATACGAAAATAACGTTTGGTTTATGCTATTTTCAGAATTTGTCAAAACCAACATAATAAATAGAAGGTTGGTATAACTACAGAAAAAATAATACACAAATAAAGAATTCTTTTTCTTCAATACAATAGATATTAAGTAAAAAGATCCAGCATTAATTGCTAATGATAAAATTGCAGGAATAATATTACGATCGGGGTTCAACAAAAAAACGATTACAATTAATAAACCAAAGAAGAAATGAACTCCAATAATCGTTTTAATCAGGTTCTTAAGAAAAACAGATTTTCGTTGAGAATCTGTCTGAGTTTCTAGGTTCTGTGAGCTAAGATCGTTGTTTGGTTGAAAGATCATAAGGCAAAAGAGCCACAATTAGGATTGTGGCTCAATAAAAACAGCTTCAAAAGATTTCACCGATTTATAGCCAGCCACTTTTAGCAGCAGTCTGAATCCCTTGGAAATTAGTGGCCGATTCTGCGACTTGCTTTAATTCATCATCAGTTAAGTTAAAACCATGATTTTTAATCGTTTCGGCAATATCGCTACTATCCAACAGTTCTTGACGGAAGGCTTCGTCCGAGGTGGCTTGATCGATCAGGCGTTGAAATTCATCGCTATGCTTTGAACTCATACGGGTTCCTCCAGGGTAGGATGTTGGATGACCATCATTATATGAAGATCTTGGATATTAGCAATAGGTTATCAGTTCAAACCATTCTTACAGTTCAAGCCACGTCTCGTCTACATCAGCCAATGTATCTTTGGGTACAATCGGCTGTTGGTTATGGTAAGTATATTAGTGCTTGAGTGTCGCGAGAATATAGTTAATCAGGTCGCGGTCGCGATCATCAAGGCCATGGAGTAGGCGTTGCTGGTCGCGTTCGCCAGCCCAAATTTGTTCAACTGGGTTGCTCAGTTGCCAACCAAGGCTCTCAAGGTCGGCCAAGGTCAAGCGTAATTCGGCCCGTGGTAGCGCAGGATCGTGAGTTGCTGCTACAATAGCATCAAGCAAACTTGTAAAATCTTCGAGATCCATTCCGCCGCCAGCATCACTCTGTTTGGCAACCAGCATTTGAATGCTCAGCAATAACTCACCAATTTGGTCTTGCTCATGGCGCTCTAAGCGATCATACAAGACCTGAATTTGGGCTTGATCGTTATTCAACACTGCTTCGCGTAAATCAGGTGGGAGTTGGTCGATCAATTGCTCAAGGGTTGGGGCTTCGGCATAGCTATCCAGCGCTTGCTCAATCTGAAGCTGCTGAAATTGCTCAAGCTGTTGACTAACGAGGGTTTGTTGTTCGACCGGCATCGCGGCAAAAGCTGCTTCAAACGCCACGCTATCGCCGCTTTCTAGCGCTTGCAGCACAGCTGGGGGTAAACTAGCAAGCAAGCCACGTAGTTCGGTGGTATCCATAACTGCCTCCTTTGCAGCTATCGTATCACAGAAGTTTGGGGGACATTCATGGGTCGTTTTGTTCGTTGGCTGGTGTTTCGCCTCTTACGTTTGTACTACCCACGCATCGCCGTCGAAGGCTTAGAACAATTGCCCCGTGGGCGGGTGATGTTTGTGCTCAATCACCCCAATGGTTTGCTCGACCCATTGTTGCTGATGTTGATTCTCGGCCAGCCCGTTGCGTTTTTGGCCAAAAATACCTTTTTCAACAACCCAATTGGCCGTTGGATGATGCATGCGTTTGGCGCTTTGCCAATTTATCGCCAAAGCGATGCCGCTGAAGGCAGCAATACCCGCGATTTGAATGAACAAACGTTTGCCCGCTGCCGTCAATTACTTGCCGATCAACACCATTTAGCCTTATTTCCCGAAGGAACGTCGCACTCCGAAGCCTATCTCTTGCCGTTGCGTTCAGGTGCGGCCCGCATTGCGCTTGGCGCAGAGGCCGAGCACAATTGGCAACTCGATTTGAAGATTGTGCCAATTGGCTTGTGGTATGAAGATAAGCATATTTTTCGTTCTTCAGTGCTCTTATTAGTTGGCAAACCAATTAACGTTAATCAATTCCAGCATGCTGAGGCCGAGCGCGAACAGGCAGTTGCCAGTTTGACCACGCGCATGGCTGAGCATTTGGGCGGCGTGGTGTTCCAAGCTGGCAACGCCGAGTTATTGCGCGGCCTGCCAGTGATGGTTGGCTGGACGGTCGATCGCTTGCGGCGCAAACGCCCGAGTGGCCGCGAAGCCTATACCTCGCTCACCCCCACCGAACGAGTGCAATTAGCAACCTTGGCGGCCAAAGCCCAGCGCTACGCCCGCACCTTGCGGCTTTTGGGCATCGCCGACCCTTGGGCACCACAATTGCCCTTAGCCACTCGTTGGCGCTTTTGGCGCAAATTTTTGTGGACATTGCTGGCTTTTATTCCGGCGGCATGTGGTATTTTGCTCAGCTACCCGATGTATCGGCTCAGTGGCATAATCGCTACCCGCATGACCAAAGAGCTAGAAGTACTGAGCACGATTAAATTGATTGCAGGTATGGTCTTGCAACCAATTGGCTGGATTGTAACCAGCCTAATCATTGGGTTATTGACAACTTGGCAAGCTGGCTTGATTGTGTTGCTACTAGCCCCGTTATTTGGCTTTATTGCCCTGCGCTGGAGCGAGCGCTGGCGGGCTGTGCGCGAGGCAACCGCCGCTTCGTGGCTACGGCTGACCCAACCAGACCTTACCAGCCAATTATTGCAACGCCGCCGCGACTTGGGCGAGCAAATTTCCAATACCATTTTGAGCTTAAACGATTAATTAAACAGAGCGCAGGATGAAGTTCAGCCTGCGCCCCCCAATTTAAATTAATTCAACCGCCTGTGGATTGCGATCGAAAAAGAGTTTTAAGCCATGCACGCTCATCGCCAAATTGCCCCAGAGCACCAAATTGAGCGCTGGCGAAACAGGCTCCTTGGTTGGCAGTGCCCGTTCAACAATTGCCTCAACTGGCAATTCAGCAGCATGCAGGTTATCACGCACATCGCGCACGATCTTGACCAAACGCTCGTGCATTTCTTCGAGGGCCAAGGCTGGCGGGGCAACCGTCGGGCCAAAGTGCGAAGGCAACAGTTGGCGAATCGGGTATTGCGCCAAGGTCTGGAAGGTTTGCAGCTGATCGGCCAAATTAAAGGCTGGTGGTGGGGTGACGGGCATATTGAGATTATAGGTGCTCATCAAAATGCCAATCGAATCGCCAGCCCACATTGTGCCCGAATTGGCTTCCCAAAACGCCAGATGATCGGGCGAGTGGCCAGGCGTTGGCACCGCTTCAAGCACAATCCCTTTGCCCAAATTCAAGCTCAAATGTTCGGCGGGCAAAATTCGCTCGGCGGCAATAGGCTGCATCGTGCCATACACCTGCCACATTGGGCCAACCGCCCGCTCCACGCTACGCATGAGTTTGCTTGGCTCGGCCAAATGCGCCGCCGTCATTGAGTGTAAATAAACCTTGGCATTGGGCAAATGCTGAGCCAAAATCCCAGCTCCACCGCTATGATCCATGTGAACGTGGGTTAAGAGAATATGTTGAACTGCGGCGGGGTCGATTCCAAGTTGCTGCAAACCGGCCAAGGTTGCTTCAGCGGTTAACGATGTGCCAGTTTCAATCAGGGCGACCTGATCGCCTTGTACCACATAGGTTGCGCCAAAACCATCGGTTGTCAGCAGGCCATTATCGATCATGGCAATCTGATCGCTCAGTTGGGTTAGCGGAACTTGCATCATTGCACTCCGTTTCGACTACAAAATCAAGATATGGCTATTTTACCTGATTCAGTTGAGAATCGCACCTCAGCATTGGATATAATCATTTGCTAGGCTAAGCATGATACAATTTGACATGGTTCGGACGGTCAGGCTATAATAGATAAGCTACAGCGCGTCCATGGCGGCGTGCTATCAATTTTGTCTTATCTATACAGAAGCGCGAGCACGCGCTTTTGTTTCGTCTGACACCGGAGGATTCGCACAATGCCAAAACGAACTTGGCAACCAAAACGCATCAAGCGCCGCCGTGTTCACGGTTTCTTGGAGCGCATGCAAACTCGCACAGGCCGCGCCGTATTGAAAGCTCGTCGCCAACGTGGTCGCTGGAAGTTAACTGTTAGCGACAAACGCCGACCAGCAGGCCCAGGCGGTCATCGCTAAACAATGCAACGTTCACAGCGCCTTCGCTCGCCACGCGATTTTCGCCGTGTTCGCGAAGGCGGTCGTACATGGTCACATCCACTCTTGGTGCTGAGCGTCGCGCCAGCGCGGGCCAATCGCGTTCGGTGTGGGATTGTGGTTCGCAAAGCGCTGGGCACAGCCGTCGAACGCAATCGTTACAAACGCCGAGTGCGCGAAGCTATCCGTTTGATCTACGATCAGATTCGCCCAGGATGGGATGTTATTTTTATTGTACGAGCGGGATTTCGCACAGCGGCCTGGGAGCAGATTCAGCAGGCCGTTTCGCGTTTACTGCAACAAGCGCAGCTATGGCATGATCGTGAACAACCATCACAGGAAGATCGCCATGGGTAAGATCTTATTGGCACTTATTCGCTTGTACCAGCGTTTTTCGCGATATACACCACCAAGTTGTATCTATACGCCAACCTGTTCCCACTATGGCTATCAAGCTATCGCGAAATATGGGGCATTCAAAGGTACATGGTTGACACTGAAACGGATCGCCCGTTGCCATCCATGGGCACAGGGTGGTGAAGACCCTGTTCCATAAGTTGGCACAGGGTTTTTTGCTATGACAACGTAGGAATATACGGCTATGAATTTTCTAGGTCCAATCTTTTTACCATTTCTCGAATGGCTGTTCCATCTGTTTGGCAACTTGGGGTGGGCAATTATCGCTTTTACGATTTTAGTTCGTTTAGGCATGTTGCCGCTAACGCTAAAGCAATTACGTTCGCAACGCAAAATTATGGTCATCCAACCAAAATTGCGCGAATTGCAACGTAAATATAGCAAAGATCGCGAAAAACTGACCCAAGAAACCATGAAGCTCTATCGTGAGCATGGAGCCAGCCCCGTTGGTGGGTGTTTGCCGCTGTTGATTTCGTTGCCAATTTTGTTTGGCGTATGGCAAGCAATTCAACTCTTTGGCAGCCAAGTGCAAACAACTGCTGCTGAAGTACAGTTTTTGTGGTTGCCCCGCCTGACCCCATTGGTCGACGATGCAGGCAAAGCAATTGCTGGCAGTGCCAAAGACCCCTACTATATTTTGCCACTCTTGGCAATTGGCTTCCAATTCATCACAACCTTGATGGCGATGCAACGCAACCCAGACCCACAGCAAGCCTCAATGAACAAAGTGATGATGTTTATGCCATTTATCTTTGGCTTTATCTACTTCCAGTTCCCATCAGGCGCAACCCTGTATTCGGTCACTGGTTCGTTGATTCAAATGGTGCAACAATATTTCACCTCAGGCTTTGGCTTGCTTTCGAAATATTTGCCATTTTTGCCCGAAAAAACCGGCTTCTTGCACCAACCATTGCCAGAATCGGCTACAATCACGATTGAAGAACCAGAAAGCCCAAGTGATCAGCCCCAACGCCGCGATTTTTGGACTGCGCTTGGCAAATTAGAACCGGTTACTGATGTCAGCGCCGCTGGTGCTGCCGCCGAAAGTGGTAGCAGCGACATCGCAACCGAACAAGCAATTGAAGATGTTAAGGCGCAGCTTGGCAAGCCGAAAAAACGGCGCTAGTCTCGGCTTATAATTCGGAGGAACGTGTAGGACATGGCGTTGCAAAAAGTTGAAGTACGCGCAGCAAGCGTGGCCGAGGCCGTGGCTCAAGCCCTCGCCCAACTCGGCAAAGATGAAGATGAAGCTCTGATCGAGGTTTTAGCGCAAACCGCTGATTCAGCCCTTGTCCGCGTCAGCGTCGATGATGATGAGGATGAGTTGCTGGCTGAGTATGGCGATGATGACGATGAGGAGCAACCCAAACGTCGTCGCCGCCGCGTCGCTAGCACCGATGAGCAAACCGTGGCGCTCGCCCGTCAGTTGCTTGAGGCCTTGCTCACTCGCATGAACATCGATGCCTTTGTAACGCCGGTTGTACAGAAGGCCAAAGGCTCCGATGATGAAGAAGATACGCTGACATTGCATATCGAGGGTGTCGATGAAGAAACCACCGGCCTGATGATTGGCCGCCGTGGCGAAACATTGCGCTCATTGCAATATCTGCTGAATGTCTTAATTCATCGCCAAACTGGGCGCTGGTCGCAAGTGGTAATCGACATTGGCCAATATCGCCAACGTCGCCAAGATTCACTTGAGGGCTTGGCGTTGCGCATGGCCGAACGCGTGCGCCAATCAGGCCGCCCAATGCCGCTTGAACCAATGAGTTCATTCGAACGCCGCATCATCCATATGGCGCTGCGCGAAGATCCGTCAGTCTATACCGAAAGCGCTGGCGAAGGTGAGCATCGAAAAATCGTTATTTATCCAAAACGCTAGTCAATGGCGATTAGCGCTGTGGTTGCGCGGGTGTTGTTCTCAGCACCCGCCAATCAGTATCCAAGGAGTCGATGATGATTCCCTTAACTAACTTGCCTGCCACAGTCAGCATCCGCGAAGTTGGCCCCCGCGATGGCTTGCAAAACGAGGATCGCATCCTCACCACCGAGCAAAAAATCCTGCTGATCAATGCCCTCAATAATTCTGGCTTGCGCCAAATCGAAGTTGGTTCGTTCGTCAACCCGCGCTATGTGCCCCAAATGGCCGATACCGCTGAGGTTTTTGCGCGTATCGAACGCCGCCCCGATGTGATTTATAGCGCAATTGCGCCAAATTTACGCGGAGCGCAACGGGCCATCGAAGCCCGCGCCGATTCGGTGCAAATCTTTTTGAGCGCATCCGAAAGCCATAATCAAAGTAATGTGCGTATGAGCATCAACGAATCGCTGGCTGCTGCCGCCGATATTGCGCTGGCGCTCAAGGATGCCCAAATCGAGTTCGAAGCTGTGCTTTCGGTAGTTTTTGGCTGTCCCTTCGAAAACGATGTGCCAATCGAGCGCGTCGTGAGCATGACTGAACGCTTGCTCGCGCTTGGAGCTAGCCAAATTACGCTTGGGGATACAACCGGCATGGCTCATCCACGCTTGGTGCAAGCGGTGGTGCTAGCCTTGCGCGAGCGCTTCCCGCACGCGCCTTTGCGCTTGCACCCGCATAGCGCACGCGGCGCTGGCTTAGCCAACGTATTGGCTGCGCTCGAAGTTGGCATCGATCGCATTGATGCGAGCATTGGGGGGATTGGCGGTTGTCCTTTCGCGCCAGGCGCACCAGGCAATATCTGCACCGAAGATACCGTGCATATGCTGCACGAAATGGGCATCGACACCGGCCTCGATATTCCAAAGTTGGTTTCGTGTGCCAAACTGATCGAAAGTTTGCTTGGCCACGAAGTGCCTGGTCAAGTCATCAAAGGCGGCATTTGTGGCCATATTCCTGGCGGCAAGATGCGCCCATGGGACGAAGCAGCAGTACTCGACGCGCCAACCAGCCGTACCGTTTAAGCATCACTAACCCATCCAGGAAACCATATAGTTCGCTTGGATGGGTTTTTGCTTGCCAAAATTTGCCAGCTCCCTCGTTTGGCTGCCACTACAGTACCCCATTAGTCATGAACAACCCCGCTACGAAGCCTTATAGCAGCGTGCAAAAAGGCCTATAACAGGGCGGACCGATAGACCATACCCGTCATAGGCTATCAGATCTATGCTGCTTGCAAGCAAATGATTCATGGATTAAGGGATTGCCACTATGTTTCAGCCACCAGCCAAGCACGCCAATCAAGCAGTCGTCGGGCAAGCCCCTGAACTTTCGGTTATCATTCCCTGTTTCAACGAACAAAAACGCATCATCCCCAGCATCGACGCAATCGTGCAGTATCTCAACGAGCGAGGCCGTTCGTGGGAGTTAATTATTAGCGACGATGGCTCAACCGATCAAACAGTTAGCTTGATCGAAGCCCAAAAATATCCTAATCTGACGATTATCAAAAGCTCAAGCAACCATGGCAAAGGTCATGCAGTACGAGCTGGAATTATTGCAGCCAAAGGCAATTTTATTCTGTTTACTGATGCAGATAATGCTACGCCAATAACTGAGTTAAATAAATTATTGCCCTCGTTAGAGCAAGGCAACTACGATTTGGCAATTGGCTCGCGAGCCAAACAACTGCTGCAAACCAAAGAACGGCGTTTGAGCCGCTGTGTAATGAGTGCTGGGCTGCGGCTGATTGTTGAACATGGCTTGAAACTGAATATTCACGATAGCCAATGTGGCTTCAAACTGTTTCATCGGGCGGTGGCCAAACATCTGGCCCAAGTGCAAACGATCAATGGCTTTGCCTTCGATTTAGAGCTGTTGGTGATTGCCGATATTTTTGGCTATCAAACCAATGAAATTCCCGTCGAATGGGTTGATGTTGCTGGCTCGAAAGTCCATCCCATTCGTGATGCCTATCAGTTTCTGCGCGACATTATGATTATTCAAATTAACCATTGGCGTGGACGCTACCCAAGCTCAAGCCAAAAAAAAACAAAAGCTAAATCGCAGCAATCAGGCCAGTGGTTTGCCTAAAAAACCTCTATTTTGCAGCTTGAATAGCTGATTGTTCAGCATTTATAGCTCCTCAGCCCCTCAGCTACGTGGCGAGGGGCTTCGCGTTGCAATGAACAGCTTTAGCATAGACGAGGCTGCTAACCCTAAGCACAAGATCTAGTCGAATAGCTTGGGGTTGATAGTCCTTTCTGTTTCCCCCCTTGGCACTTTAGTAGCGCTCGGATGAGTGACTATTCGCTTATTGGTTTCAGCCCTGAACCAATCTATAGTTAAGCTAGCGGTATTTTTACACGAAAGCCTACTTCTATGGGTGTCCTTCAACGTTCTGGTTTCACAACCACCCACATTCCACTCCTGCGGCGGCTCAAACAATCAACAACGTTCTGGTTGCTGGGCAGTATGCTCTTGGTTAATCTGGCGAATTATGGCGTTGCAAGCGTGCTTGGCCGTGGGTTAGGTCCAGCAGCCTATGCCCAAATCAACGTTATCATGACCTTGTTTGGCCTCGCAACCTTGGGCAGTAGTTTTTTTCAAATTCAAGCTGCCCGGGCCAGCCTTAGTCCCAACAATCATGCCAAATTGAGGCAGCTTCGCCAAATAGCTTGGGTTGTTGGAGCGTTCAATGCGCTGCTCTGCGCAGGTTTGGCTGGATTTTGGTCAAGTCTGTTTGGCACAAGCTCAACGCCATTGCTGCTGCTTGGAGTGGGCTTGATCTGCTACTATCCGCTTGGGGTTGAGCGTGGCATTATGCAAAGCCAAGCGGCGTTTGGGTGGCTTGCAGGTAATTTACTGCTGGAAACCATGATTCGGCTCGCTGGAGCAATCAGCGTGCTCAAATTGGGTTTGGGCGTAACGGCAGTCAGTACAGTCTTTGTTGGTTCATTGCTCGCAGCGTGGAGTTTGAGTTACGCCAAACCAGCCATAGCCGAGAATGTTGGTTCAACCAATCAGTTTCAACCATTAACACCAATCGGGCTGCGTATGCTAGGCCAAGGCTTTATCCTCAATAGCGATCTGCTCTTGGTAACGTTGTGGTTTTCGCAGCATATTGCTGGCCAATATGCAGCTTTAGGCTTGATTGGCAGGCTTGGATTCTTCGTCAGCAGCACGGTTGCAACATTGGGTTTTGCCAAGCTGGTACGGGCCGATCAATCGAGGCACCAACAGCAACAAGCATTTTGGCAAAGCGTGGCTATGATACTTGGCATTGGAATCATATTTAGCCTAACCTGCTGGGCCATGCCTCAGCTGCTCATTAAGGGGCTATTTGGTTCAGCCTATCTGCCGATTGCTGGGGTGCTTTGGCGCTACGCTGCGATTGCCAGTGGCTATGCAGTGGTAAATTTCCTCGTTAGCTATCAAGCGGCCCAACAGCGACAGACTGGGGTTTGGCTGACGCTTGGGGCGGGCATTGGCCAAGTCGCGCTTTTGATCGTAGCGCATCAAACGATTAACCACGTGTTGAATGTTCAAGCGCTGGTTATGCTAGGGTTGTTGGCAACAGTTTGCTTGAGCGAATGGATGGAGCGCACAAAAAACCGCGCTTGATCGCGATGATCAAGCGCGGTTTTGATTGCAGCCAATCAGCTTATTTAACGGTTAGCGTACCCTTCATACCAGCTGCATAGTGGCCAGGGTAGGCACAGATATAGCTGTAGGTACCTGGCTCCAATTGAGCATCAACACTGTCAGTTTCGCCAGCATTGATCGTTTTGGTGTGAGCAAGCGACGTATCGGCGCTTGGCGTGAAGTCAGGGGCGTTAGCAACTGCTGAATCAACAGCTTTTTGCTCTTCGCCTGGTTTGACAATCACAACGTTGTGGGGCACAGCGCCAACATTATTGAAGGTTACTTTGACGCTGCCTGCACTTGCGCTAAGCTCGGTTTGGGCAAACTTCAAATCGGCTCCAGCAGCGCTATCGACGGTTACGCCAGCGCCACCGCCAGCAGGAGCAGCGCCACCGCCACCAGCAGCCACAACCTTGAACGTGCCCTTCATACCAGCTGCATAGTGGCCAGGGTAGGTACAAACATAGCTGTAGGTACCTGGCTCAGCAATGTTGAAGGTGGCTGTATCATTGGCCCCGCCATCAATGGTCTTGGTGTGGGCCAGCGCGTTAGCGGCTTCAAAATTGGTGGCAGTTGCTGCGTCGGCCACGGTTTTATCTTCTTCGCCGGGGTTGACCAACACCCAGTTGTGAGGCACAACACCTTTGTTATTAAAGGTTACTTTAATTTCGCCGGTACCTGCGGTTAACTCGGTTTTGGCAAAGGCCAAGGTGGCACCATCGGCACTATCAATGGTCAAATCATTGCTCACTGAGCCAGCAACCGCGACATCGGGGACACCTTTAAAGACCCCTACGTTGTCGTCAGCAGTACCACCGCAAGCAACCAAAGTGCCTGCTAATAAAACGCCCGCAAGCGGACGTGTCCAGCGCCGAATAGGCATCGATTTCCTCCATAAAGCATCTGTTTGTTGGCAAACGTATACACTGAATTATAGCATAATGGCTTGGGCTTGGTCTCAAAGAATCGGCATTGTTTTGGATAGGCCAATTGGTAGTCAATTGCTCACCAAATGCTCACAAAGATTTACCAAAAGTTCCTTGACGCACTCACAGGCACTGTTATAATACACACCAAGAGGCTGCTGTAACTGGAAAGGCCCACCCACAATGCGAATTGAATTCGACAATTGGGTTAACGATAGCACGACAGAGGCATCAGCCTGTGTCGTTTTTTGTACCAACGCTACGGCGTGGGAACGGCTCACGGCGTTTTTCGCTATATAAGGAGGATCGTCCAATGTACTCCGATATGATTAGCAAGATCGACAAAGCCAAACGGTACGCCCAAGAACCAGAACGGATTGCAATTCAACAGTTTAGTGCGACCTTCCGTGGTGGCAATAACCACGAAGTCCAGCTGTTGGCAAGCGGTGAATGGCACTGTGATTGTGAATTTTTTGCCCATTGGAACACCTGCTCACACGTGATGGCATTGCAACGGATCTTAGAGCCAATGTTAAATGATGATGCTCGCCGAGCTGGCTCACCATTTACCTTCGATGAAATTGCCGAGGCTGTTGGCTAAAGGATTTGCTCCAGGGTCAAGGTTGCGCCACGTGACGAGTAGCTACTTGTCGACGTGGCGTAGCTGTTTAAAGCGAGAAGGGTCGTGCGCGCATATCACCGCCAGCAACGGCTATGGTATAATCGCGACGCAAGGAGGTATTATGTCGGATCGTCCAACACCAGCCCGCACGCGCTTTGCGCCAAGTCCGACGGGCTATCTGCATATCGGTAGTTTACGTACCGTGTTATTTAGCTGGTTGTGGGCACGCCACACCGGCGGTCAATTTTTATTACGGATTGAAGATACCGATCGCAAGCGCTTTGTCGAAGGCGCAGAAGAACAATTAACCAGTTCACTGCAAGCGATCGGCCTCATGTGGGATGAAGGTCCAATTGTTGGCGGTCCTCACGCACCTTATAAACAATCCGAACGCTTGGACATTTATCAGGCTCACGCTGCAAGCTTGATCGAAAAAGGCGTTGCTTACCGTTCGTATGCCACCGCCGAAGAAATTGCCGCCCTCAACGCCAAACGCGAGGCGCGTGGCGAGCCAAAGCTCTTGGTGTTTCGCAATTTGCCCGGCATCGACGACGCAGCCCGTGAAGCAGCTGGCGAGCCATACAACGTGCGGCTGAGCCTCAAAACGACTGGCAAAACGATCGTGCATGATCTGGTTCGCGGCCAAATTGAGTTTGATAATGCAGCCTTGAAAATGCCCGATCCGGTGCTGTTGAAAACCGATGGCTTCCCAACCTATGCCCTCGCCGCCATGGTCGATGATCACTTAATGGGGATCACCCACGTGCTGCGAGCTGATGAATGGCTGCCAACCTGGCCGATTCACCATCAAATCTACGAGGCCTTTGGCTGGGAGCAACCGGTTTGGGTGCATGTGCCGCAAGTTTTGGGCAGCGATGGCAAGAAGCTTTCCAAACGCCATGGCGATACCTCGGTGACCGAGTATATTGAGCTTGGCTTTTTGCCTGAAGCAATCGTCAACTATTTGGCCTTAATTGGCTGGTCATACGACGATAAAACTGAGTTTATGACCCTTGAAGAGTTGATCGAGCGCTTTGATCTGAATCGGATTCGCCCATCGGGCGGGGTGTTTGATCGCGATAAGCTTTTACACTTCAACGGGGTCTATTTGCGCAATTTGGCTGCTGCTGATTTAGCGCAACGCATCGCCCCCTATTTGAGCAAAGCTGGCTTAATTAGTGCTGAACCAACTGCGGCAGAATTGGCCAAGGTGGCCGAATACTTGCCATTAGTGCAAGAACGGATTAAGCTACTCAGCGAAGCACCAGAATTGCTAGATTTCTTCTTTGTTGATCCACAGGGCTACGACCCAGCCTTGTTGGTGCCAAAGAAGGGCGACCCAGCCCAAACTGTCGAGGTGCTTGGTCAAGTCAAGGCCAGTTTGGAAGCTCTCGAAACGTGGGATAGCCCAAGTTTAGATAAGCTTTTGCACGATTTTGTCAATCAACTTGGGCTGAAAATTCCCCAAGTTTTTATGCCTATTCGGGTTGCGCTCACTGGGCGAACCACCTCACCAGGCCTGTTTGAAACCATGGCGGTGTTGGGTAAGGCCGTGACGCTCGCGCGAATCAGCACTGCTGCTGCGGCGCTTTCCTCTGCCTCTGTATAGTTCGATTAGTCAGGAGGATGTTCAATGACGCTTGACGAAGCCAAAACCGAATTGACCAACTTGGTCTTGGGAGTTTCGCCCGATGCCGTGTTACGCTATAAAAAACGGGGCAGCGATGAGTTGGCGATTCGGGTTTATGCCCCAGCCGACCACGAGGATGCCATTCGTGAAGCAACCCGCGAACGTTCAATCGCCTTGTTAACCGAACACGATTTGGATGTTCAGATTTTGATTTACGATATTTCAACCTCGTTGCCAACCGAAGAAGGCGCAGAGTAACCTGCACCTAGCGGAGCCAACGGCCTCTAGCAGCAATGCTAGGGGCTGCTTTTGATTAAAGGGAAAGGCCATGGATTCCTATCAACCAACCAGCGATGAACGCCAAGCGATGCGCGCATTTCTGCAACGCGCCGAGGTGCGCATCTCGACAATGCACCGCATTGCAGGCGTATTTTTGAATGGCGCAGGCTTATTGATTTTGTTGCCAGTCTTTTTTCGCGATGCAATTAGCGACATCAACGAGATTGTGCTCACCCAGATTGCCCAGCTCTTTACGCTGTGGCAAACTGGCCAATTTTCGTGGTCGGCAGTTGCCGATTTGGGCCTCTACACGCTGCTGTTTATTCCGTTTATCGCAACCTTGGGCATTCCGCTGTATGCATTTTTGCTGTTGCTGAAAGATATTGTCTACTTTTATTTTGCCAACCAAAGCCCTGGCTTCACCCATAAATTGTTTAACCCGCGTTTTATCCTTTCGGGCTTGGCGTTTTCCACCGACGAAGCGCCAGCAGTCAAGCGCGCCGTGATTCAGCATCAATATAATTCCGATTTGTTGGAGTTTATTTTGCCCTTCGAGCGCCACGAAGCAGCGTTTTATGATCATGTCTATCAGCAAAGCGAGGGCTTAATTGTGCCGCCCAGCCGTGATGCGGCCCAACTAGCCAGCCAAGGCATCAACCAAAGCCAAATCAGCCAGCAAGCAACCGAGCGTTTTAACACGGCCTTGGGCTTATCGGGCTTTCTCGATCGCACCTTGATTGAAGAAGTAGCACGAACTGAAATTTCGGTAGTGCGCTATGCGTTATGTCTACGACGTTTGGTGTTGCGCTATATCAAAGCCTTGTTGATGTTTGTTTGGACGACCTTGCTCTCGTTTATTTTGGTTTCGTTCCTGGAGCACTTGCAGCCGTTGGTAATTTTGGCGGTGGGCTATGTGGTTTGGTCGGCGCTTACGCCATTGGTCGTGCGCATGCCTACCAACTGGATCTGGCAAGCACTGCGCGAGGATGTCAATCTCAAAGGAGTGGCCCGTGATGAAGAAATAACCCGTTTTGAGCGCTTTGTCGTCAAGGTCTGTCGTTTGACCTTGGCAATAGCGCTGTTGACCTTGCTCAGCGAAATTGGGCGGCTGATAGTGCATGTTTAGGGATTGAAAGCCCCTCACCCCAACCCCTCTCCCGTCCAACGGGCGAGGGACTTTTCATGTTGTAGTTCGGCCACAAATTCCGTTGCTCCCCCTCGCCCGCGTTTAGTGGGCGAGGGGGTTGGGGGGTGAGGGCATGGTCTCCGATCCTCTCGCCCGCGTTTAGTGGGAGAGGTGCGGGGGGTGAGGGAATTGCTAATTAGCATTCTTGGGTTGAGCAAAACGGCCTAGCAACAAGCCAAATTCAAACAATAAATACATCGGCACTGCCAAAAATGCGAGGTTAGCAGGGTCGCCAGTTGGGGTCAGAATTGCAGCCGCCACCACGGTAATCAGCACCACATAGCGGCGATAGCGCCCAAGTTTACGCGGGTTGAGAATGCCAATTTTGGTCAGGGTAAACATGATCATTGGCAACTCAAAGACAATCCCGTTGATCAACAGCAAGCGGGTCAGAATCGAGAGAAAATCATCGAGCCGCGGCTTATTTTCAATCAAATTGCCAGCATTCTCAGTGCCAAAATTGATCAAAAATTTAATGGCCGCAGGTGCGGTCACAAACCAGCCAAACGCAATGCCGCCAACAAAGCAAAAAATCACCAACGGCAGCCCAATAAAAATCCATTTGCGTTCGGTGCGGGTTAGGCCGGGCGCTAAGAAGGCCAGCAGTTGATAGATGATAATCGGCATCGCAGCAGCAATGCCCAAGGTGAGCGCGGTGCTGAGGTAGGTAGTAAACGTTTCGGTAACTTCGGTAGTTTGCACGCCCTGCTCGCCAGCAAAGCTCAAAATCAAATATTTGATAAAGCCAGTGCTATTGACGATGTAAAAGCCACCAAGCATGCCAATTAAGACCGCAATCGAAACTTTGGTCAGGCGTGAGCGCAACTCGCGCAAGTGGTCGAGCAAGGTCATGGTGCCATCAACGGCGGTAGTTGCTTTAGCCATTGGTTTGCTCCTCGGCGGCTGAGGCACGCAATGCCTGATCGAGTGGTTGGTCGAGCAAATCGTCATCGAGCATCATGCGAGCTTGGTTGGCAATCTCTGGGCGGGCCAAGGGTGGTTTGGGGGTTGGATCAATCACATTGGCAGCGGCGGTGGTTTTGGGGTCTAAGCCAAGGTCGACGATCATCGCCCGATCGTCATCGGAGAGAATCGAGCGCCCAAGCTCCTGAATTTGGCGGCGCGGATCGAGGTCGCGCAACTGGCGGGCCATCTTCTCGACCGATTCATAATCATCGCCCAACTCGTTGCGGGCCTGATTGCGCAGATCGGTAATCATCTTGCGGCCTTTGCTGATCCACTGGCCAATTTGAAACAGCATTTCAGGCAAGCGTTCAGGGCCGACGACCACGAGGGCAATCACCAAGATGATCACAAATTCAAACGGGCCAATCCCAAAAATTGTCATAAGCGTCTGACCACTAGCTAAAGGCTTTGGGGATACGCTTTAAGCAAGTATTAACCTCAAGCCCAACAAATAACAAATGGACAATGCCGCAAGGTTTGAACCTTGGGTGGCATTGTCCACTGTTCGCATACAAATTACTCTTGGATGTGTGCTTTGATAAATGCTTCGGCATCGCCGACGGTGCGCAATTTTTCAGCTTCTTCGTCGGTAATTTCTACGCCGAATTCTTCTTCGAGCGACATGACCAACTCGACCAAATCGAGTGAGTCGGCGTTGAGGTCATCCAAGAAGGTTGCGCTTGGGACGATTTTTTCTTCTTCTACGCCCAATTGTTCAGCAACCAATTTCTTCAAGCGTTCGTTTAAGTCTGCCATTGGTAGAATCTCCGTATAGAAAATAAGTCCGAGGTTAGCAAAAATGCTTCCTGCGTTATTCCTCGGATTCAGGTTTATTGACCACGGTACTGAGCACGCCATTGACAAATCGACCAGAATTATCACTGCCGAAGTGTTTGGCGAGTTCGACCGCTTCATTAATCACGGCTTTAACCGGAGCTTTATCCGCTGCCGCATCGTAAAGAATTTCAAACAAGGCGATGCGCAGCACCGCAATATCCACGCCTGGCATTTGGTGGACGGGCCAAGATGGTGCGACTTTGGTAATTAAATCGTCAATTGTTTGACGATTGAGCCATGCACCATTGACAATACGGGCAAAAAAATCACGACCTTCTGCGCTGAACATTTCATCATCGCTGATGCGTGCAACAACCGAATCAAGGTCGTGGGTGGTTTGATCAAGTTCAAAGAGTGCCTGAAGTGCCGCAGCACGCACTCGGTGGCGAAGGCTACCCACGGTTCTGCTCGACATCCTGAATATAGACGTTAACGGCGCGGACGGGCATCCCGACCATTTCGTTTAACGCTTCGGTTACCGCCGATTGAACACGAGCACCGAGATCAAGCAAGTTGATGTCGGGTTGGGCGATCAGGTAGCAATCGGCACTGACACTATCATCGACAACCCGAATTGCCACGCCATCGGCGTTGGCACTTCCGCTCCCCAGCATGCTGCCCATGCGTTGTTGGCCGGGCACGCTGCCCAAACGCGCAACGCCAGCAACATCTTGGGCCGTCAGCGAGACAATCGCTGAAAGCACATCGGGAGCAATTGTCACAGTTCCAAATGGTTGATTCACGGTTTTCTCCACGACTGCCCTAGGCTGTCGCTTCTTTGGCAGTCTGTTGATTTAAAATATCAGCCAAGGTGTGCGTGGCAACATCACCGCTCACAAAAGCTGGTTCGTTCATCATGCGCAGTTGAAATGGCAAGGTGGTTGTAATGCCACTAATCACACACTCGCTTAATGCCCGCCGCATCCGTTCAATGGCCTCAAGCCGCGTTTCGCCCCATACGATCACTTTGGCTAACATCGAGTCGTAGTTGGTGGGGGTACGATAGCCTGAATAAAGATGTGAATCGACCCGCACGCCTGGGCCACCTGGTGGTAAATAGAGATCGACAGTCCCACCAGCAGGCATAAAATCACGGTCAGCATCTTCGGCATTAATCCGACATTCAATCGCATGCCCGCGTATTTTAATGTCATCCTGAGTGAGCGTCAAGCGTTCGCCAGAAGCAATCCGAATTTGCCACTTAACTAAATCCAAGCCGGTCAGCCATTCGGTCACTGGATGCTCAACCTGCAAACGGGTATTCATTTCCATAAAATAGAAATTTCCCTGATGATCGAGCAAAAATTCCATGGTGCCGGCGTTGTAGTAGCCAATCTCGCGCACGCCGTGCAAGGCGGCTGCGCCCATTTTTTGGCGCAATTCTGGGGTCAGGGCTGGCGATGGGCCTTCTTCGACGACTTTTTGGTGGCGACGTTGCAACGAGCAATCGCGCTCGCCAAGGTGAATTGCATTGCCATGCTGGTCGGCCAAAATCTGAATTTCAACGTGACGCACGACAGGCAAGTATTTTTCCATATACAAATCGCCACGGCCAAAGGCGGCTTCGGCTTCGGCGCGTGCTGTATTGAAGGCTCGCGCCAATTCGTCAGGCTGGTTGACGACGCGCATGCCGCGCCCGCCACCGCCAGCGACAGCCTTCAAGAGCACCGGGTAGCCAATGCTATCGGCAAGGCCTTGGGCTTCTTCAACGCTGGTCAAGGGGTTTTCGGTGCCAGGCACAAGCGGCAGGCCAGCGAGTTTCATGGCTTGTTTGGCAAGGGCTTTATCGCCCATTCGCTGAATCGAATCTGCCGAAGGGCCAATGAAGGTCAGGCCACATTCACGGCAGCTCTCAGCAAAATAGGGATTTTCCGAAAGAAAGCCATAGCCAGGGTGAATCGCATCGCAATCGCTAATCAGCGCGGCGCTAATCAAGGCTGGCGCGTTCAGGTAAGATTTAGCGGGGGCTGGCGGGCCGATACAAATTGCTTCATCGGCCATGCGCACTGCCAGCGAATCGCGATCGGCCTCGGAATAGGCCGCAACCGCTTTGATGCCCAACTCATGGCAGGCGCGAATGATCCGCACGGCAATTTCGCCACGATTGGCAACCAAAATTTTGCGTAACATGGTGGTTCCTCAGCTAAAGCGTTCAAGCAAACGTCCCAACGCTGCTCTCTAATACATGGTCATGCCGCCATCGACGGCCAAGGTTTGGCCAGTGATGTAGCCAGCAGCATCGGAAGCCAAGAACACCACCGCATTGGCGATTTCGGCAGGTTGACCCATGCGCGCCAAGGGAATTCGATCCAAGGCTTTGTTAATCAAATCTTCGGACATGGCGTTGCGGGTCATATCGGTTTCGATAAAGCCTGGGCAAATTGCGTTGGCGGTAATGCCGCGCGAAGCCATTTCTTGGGCCACCGATTTGCTAAAGCCGATCAGGCCTGCTTTGGCGGCGGCATAATTAGCTTGGCCAGCATTGCCCGTCAGACCAATCACTGAGCTAATCGTAATTACGCGGCCCCATTTATTTTTCATCATCGGGCGCAGCACAGCCTTGGTGAGCAACATCACGCCGCGCAAGTTGGTTTGCAATACATCATCAACTTCGCTCTCTTTCATGCGCAACAACAAGTTATCACGGGTAATGCCAGCATTGTTGACCAGAATATCGACCCGCCCAAAGGCTTCGGTCGTCGCTTTGAGCAAGGTTTCGTGGCTGGCAGGGTCGGCCACATCTGCTTGCACAGCAAGCGCTTTGCCACCCTTGGCCGAAATCGCCGCAACGACCTCAGCCGCTGCTGCCTCGCTGCCACGATAATTGACCACCACGGCGGCTCCGCTTGCAGCCAAGGCCTCGGCAATCGAACGCCCGATGCCACGCGAAGCTCCAGTCACAATTGCGACACGACCGGTTAAATCTAGTTGCATGCTTGCTCCTTCAACACTAAACCATGCGCCAACCGCCATCGACTGGCAGCACTTGGCCGGTAATATAGCCCGCCTCGGGATTGGCCAGCATAAAAATCGCTGGCGTAATTTCGGCAGGCGCTCCCAACCGTTTGAGCGGCACAATATTGGTGGCCCATGGGATATAACTTGGGTCAAAACTCGACATATGGGGCCGCGAAATCAGGCCCGGGGCAACACTATTGACCGTAATGCCCCACGGCGCTACCTCGCGGGCCAGCGATTTCGAAAAGCCAATAATTCCGCCAAGCGCGGCAGCATAATTGGCTTGGGTCAGGCCGCCAGCCAAAGGCTGATAGCCAGTAATCGTAATAATCCGCCCATAGCGGGCTTTTTGCATTGGCCGCAACACGGCGCGGGTAATGCGGGTTACGCCACGCAGCATCGTCTCCAGCACATCGTTCCATTGCTCTAGCGTCATCTCAGCAACTGGCGCGTTGTTGACTGCTGAATGGGCGGTGATCAGCATATCGAGCCGCTCCCAGCGCCGCACAGCCACCTCAACGAGGCTGTTCATGGCTTCAGCATCGCGCACATCGGCCTTGATTGCAATCAGGCGTTGTTCGTCGGCAATCGTGGCACACATTTCTTCGGCCAGCTCATCGCGTTGGCGATAGCAAAAAACCACCCGTGCGCCGCGTTGAATGAGGCCTGAGACAACTTCGCGCCCAATCGCGCCAGTGCCACCTGTGACAATCGCCACTTGATCATTGATACTCATTCTGCACCCCTATGGCATGACCCAGCCGCCATCAATCGTCAGCACATGGCCAATAATATACGATGCAGCAGGCGAGGCCAGAAAGGCCACCGCTGGCGCAACTTCTTCGACTTTGCCAAAGCGTTTGAGCGGAATCACATCAAGCGCCCAGGTTCGCAACCATTGCGGAATATGGTCGATAAAGTCGGTGTCGATATAGCCAGGCGCGACCACGTTGACCACAATTCCATCGGCGGTTACTTCGCGGGCCACGGCCTTGGAAAAGCCAACCAAGCCCATCTTGGCCGCAGCATAGTTGGTTTGGCCAACATTGCCCGCCAAGCCCGCCAAAGAGGCAATGCTAACGATTCGGCCATAGCTGTTGGCCCGCATCGCTGGCAATACCGCTTGAGTGCATAAAAATGCCGAGGTCAGATCAGCTTTGATCACATCGTCCCATTCCTCGTCTTTCAAACGCTGAAACAGGTTGTCGCGGGTAATACCCGCATTGTTGATCAAAATATGAATCATGCCCCATTCAGTTAATGTTTGGGTCACCATGGTTTCAACTGCCTGCTGATCGGTCACATCTGCTTGAATCGCCATGGCCGTGCCACCAGCAGCCTGAATTTCGCCAACCACTGCTTCAGCTTTAGCGGCACTTGATTGATAATTGACAACGACTTTAACGCCCCAACTGGCTAGCTCCAAAGCAATCGCTCGGCCAATTCCGCGCGATGCTCCGGTCACAATCGCAACATGGTCTTTCATTCCCCGCATAGCAAATGCCTCACCCATGTACATTACTGGGCGTTATTGTACTCGCCAATCTTCGCTATGTCATCAAAGCTGGCAAGATTCAGGCGTTGCAAGCTGGGATCGATGCGCTTGACCAAGCCAGTCAGCACGTTGCCAGCGCCAATTTCAAGCACAGTTTGCACACCCAAGGCCGCCATTTGTTCAATCGTGGCAATCCAGCGCACAGGAGCCGTAATTTGAGCCACCAACTCAGCCCGAATCTCGGCGGCGCTACTGATTGCTTGGGCGGTGCTATTGGCAATCACTGGCACGTGGGCGGCATTAATCGTCGCTGCGGCAATTGCAGGAGCCAAGCCAGCAGCGGTTGCTTCCATCAAGGGCGAGTGAAACGCGGCGCTCACATTCAAGGGCATAATTTTTTTGGCCCCAGCAGCTTTGGCTTGTTCGCTGGCTGCCGCAACCGCCGCACTGCTGCCACTAATCACCAATTGGCCATGGGCATTTTGGTTGGCCACAACGCATGCGCCAAGCTCGCTCACATTGGCACAGACAGCTTCGAGCGGCGCAAGATCCAGCCCAATCACGGCGGCCATCGCACCTTCGCTGGCTTGGGCCATTAATTCGCCACGTTGGCGCACCAAACGCAGCGCGGTGGCAAAATCAAGGGCTTTGGCTGCAACCAAGGCGCTATATTCGCCCAACGAATGGCCCGCAACCACGCTTGGCTTCAGCTCAATGCCTGCCTCTGCAAGCGCCGCCAACAAGGCCACGCTCACGGTCAACAAGGCTGGTTGGGTGTTTTCAGTGGCAGTTAAATCAGCTTCTGGCCCATCAAAGCACAACGCCGCTAAATCAAAACCCAGCACTGTGTTGGCTTCGGCAAAAATTGCCTGAGCCGCCGCCGATTGTTCGTAGACTTCACGGCCCATGCCCACTTTCTGCGAGCCTTGGCCAGGAAAAAGCAATCCGATTGTCATTGGGTATCTTTCTATTATTAAGAGGGGTCAGGGGCTAGGGATTGGGGGTCAGGTTTTAGCCACGAATTACACGAATTGCACGAATTATTTCTTTGCATCGTAAAGCTATGGCTTCATACCCAAGATCCAAATTCCAAATCCCCAACCTCTATGCTCTATGCTCTATGTTCTATGTGTAATGGTTCATTGCATTAACAACCAATTGTAACGTTCCCTCACCCCCAGCCCCTCTCCCACGGCGGCGGGCGAGGGGAGCACTCCGATCGCGGTTCCCCCTCGCCTCGCATGCGGGAGAGGGGGCTAGGGGGTGAGGGAACAAGAACGGTTGCCAATCTCATAAACCATTACATCTATGTTCTATGTTCTATGCTCTATTTCCCTCCCCACACCAACACACCCGAAGCCCAGGTTAGGCCGCCGCCAAATGCGGTCAGCAAAATCGTATCGCCTGGCTGCATGCGCCCAGCATCGGCGGCTTCGGCCAAGGCTACGGGTAAGGTAGCAGCTGAGGTATTGCCATATTCTTGAATATTGACAAACACCTGCTCCATTGACACGTTGAGCCGCTTAGCAACCGCCTCGATAATGCGCAGATTCGCTTGATGCGGAACCACTAATTGCACATCGGCAGGCGTTTTGCCAACTTGCTGCAACACATGAACTGAGCTTTCGACCATGGCGCGCACAGCATACTTGAACACTTCAGCGCCATTCATCTGAATATATTGTTCAGACTGATCAAGCCGCTCGTGAGTTGCAGGGTAGAGCGTGGCTCCAGCCTTGATCCACAGCAATTCGGCAGTATCGGGAATTGCGCCCAATTTGTAGGCTTGCAGCCCGCGCTCTTGCTCAGTGGCTTCGAGAATAACCGCGCCAGCAGCATCGCCGAAAATCACGCAGGTATTGCGATCGTGCCAATTTAAGAATGGCGAGATCGTTTCTGCACCGCAGAGTAATACTTTACGCACACCGCCACCGCGAATCATGGCGGTGACTGCGCTGAGCGCATATAAAAAGCCACAGCAAGCGGCGTTCATATCCATCACGCCAGCGTTGATTGCGCCTAATTTGGTTTGAACCAAAGCGGCGGTTGAGGGCAAAAGCAAATCGGGCGAGGTGGTAGCAACCACAATCAAATCAAGCTCTTCTGGCTGCACACCAGCCTTATCGAGCGCAATCCGCGCGGCGCGGGTGGCCATATCCGAGGTTGCTTGGCCTTCGGCCACAATATGGCGGCGCTGAATGCCGGTGCGCGATTGAATCCATTCGGCGTTGGTATCGACAATCTGTTCAAGCTCTTCGTTCGTAAGCACCCGTTCGGGAGCGTAGCGCCCCCAGCCAGTAATTGCTGCATTCATTGCAAAACACTCCCGTGGTGAAGCCGTTTCATGCTGCACTGCACAATAAACCGCCTAAAATGCGAAAGGGACGAGAACCATGTTCTCGACCCTTTCGCTGCTTTGCTGCCAAACATGGCTTATGCTTCAGCATTGTCCTTCTTGAGGTATTGGCGACCCTTGTAGGTACCGCAATTCAAGCAAACGCGATGTGGACGGCGATAGCCGCCACAGTTTGGACAAGCCGACAATGAAGGTGCGGTCAAAGCAAGGTGTTGGCGGCGGTGCCCGCGTTGTTCGCGGGTAATTTTACGTCGTGGCAATGCGCCCATGAGAAACTAGGCTCCTTTCAGCAATTGTTTGAGCGCGGCTAAACGCTCATCGATCACTTGATCGTCCAAATCGTCGGCTGCTGGGTTATCGTTGCGGTTTTGGCCATCCAACGACAATCCACGACAATCTGGGCGACAAATCGGCGCGATTGGTAAGTTGATGAGCGTGTATTCACGGGCAGCATCGCCAAGGTCAAGCAAATGGTTGCCGTTAATTTTGAACACATCAGGCTCTTCTGGTTCTGGCAACGGTGCGCCCGTCGTTGCATGAACCGTCGCAAAATATTCTTCAGCGAAATCGAACTCAACAGGTTGGCTGAAATCGCTTAAGCATCGCACACATTCTAAGGTGACGTTGCCGCTCATCGCGGCATCAACTAAGACCCCATTTTTGGTGCGGGTCATTTTAACATCGCCTTCGGTAATCCTCAGGCGACTACCATCACCCAAATCTAGTTGTTCGTTTTCATATGTATACTGGCGGGTCGCCCCAACGTATTCTTGCAACAGTTGGGATACATTGAATTGGAGTTCGGATGACATACAGTGACCTCCTGCTGGAATTCAACCCGCAAGCGACGTGACATTATAGGCGCGAGAACGCGCTCTGTCAAACTACGCCCAGTTCATCGAGGCCATTTTGAATAATTGTCAGCGATTTGCCGATATGCTCTTCAAGGTTGAGCAACACTTGACGCGCATATTCATCGGCATCAGAGCGCACTTTGGCAGCTTCTGATTCTGCTTCGGCAATCATTCTGGTGCGTTCGCGCTGGGCAATTTCAAGCATGCCCTGTTCCGAAAGCGTGATCGCAATTTTCTTTTTGGTTGCCTCGATCAGTTGGTCGCGTTCGCGCACAATCTGGCGTGCTTGGCGTAATTCATTGGGAACCGCAACCCGCATCCGGTCGATAATGTCGAAGACTTGCTTTTCGTCGATCATTAATCGGCTGGTTAGGGGCACACGGCCACCACTCGCTAAAACCTCTTCCAACTCGTTAATCAGGCGCTCAAACTCGGCCTCAGCATATTCTGGGGGGCGCTGGTATTGCCCGACTGGCTCCACGCTGGTTGCTTCCTGATGTTCACTGGGCTGTTCTCCCCATTGGGCTTGTTCGCTCATGTGCGTGACTCCTCATGCTTTTGATAGGCTTGCTTGAGCGCAAGGGCAATATGGGCGGGCACAAACGAGCTAACGTCGCCGCCATAGGCCGCAATTTCGCGCACCGCGCTTGAGCTAAGCAACGTAAACCGTTGGTCAGCCATCAAACAGACCGTATCTAGCGTAGGAGCCAAGTGATGATTGATATGCGCCATTTGAAATTCGTGCTCGAAATCGGTTGAGGCTCGTAAGCCACGCACCAACACCGTCGCATTAATCCCAAGTGCATACTCCACAACTAAACTCGAAAAAGCATCCACCCGCACATTTGGCAGGTGCGCTACCGATTCGCGAATCATGGCAATCCGTTGCTCGGTGGTAAATAGCAACTTTTTGTACGGACGATGAGCTACCGCTAAGACCAACTCATCAAACAAGCGTGATGCGCGCTCGGCAACATCAAGATGTCCGTTGGTAATCGGGTCGAAGCTTGCAGGGTAGACAGCAATAGTCACAGGTGATTACTCCGATTGCGGCGGTAACGCTGGGCTCAATTCATACATTGAGAAACAGGAATCGCCGATACGCCGATGCTTGAGTAAACTCAGTGGCCCAAGTTGGGGCGGCATCACCAGCTTTGGCCAATGGCCTAAAACTAATACGCCATTTGGATCTAAAATGCCGCGTTCAGCAACCCGCACCACAAGGTCGGGAATGCCTTCCATAGCATATGGCGGATCGAGCAGGATTATAGCATATTTTGTTTTTTCGTCGATGATTTGCAGAAATTTATCGACCGAAATGTTCCAAACTTTGGCTCGCTCAGCCAGTTTGGTCGTTTTTAGGTTGTCTTTGGTCACCGCCGCAACATGGCTGCGTGCCTCGACAAAATCGGCCCATTCAGCCCCGCGCGATAAGCACTCAATGCCCAATGATCCGGTGCCAGCAAATAAATCTAAGGCGCGGCCTTCAAAGGCATCAAAGCCCTCTAAAATAGCAAATAACGATTCTTTGACCCGATCAAGCATCGGGCGCGTGCCAATATCTGGCGGGCCTTTTAATTGTCGCCCCTTGGCACTGCCAGTAATCACCCGCATTGGCGTAACCCCGTAATATAAGGATGAAGGATGAAGGATGAAGGATGAAAATTCACAGCGAATTATGAGTAAGCCAATTTTTAGGCTAGATTAATGGCAATAAACCCAATAACCTATAAATTTCCACTTATCCTCATTCATAATTCATCCCTCATCCTTCATCCTTCTAAAAGACTTCTGCCCCGAATTCGGCTAGCTCGTCGGCAATCGATTCAATATCGTGGATGGTGCGCATTTTTTTGATCAGCCCCGTATATTTTTGGCGATTGGCATCGTGGGCCATCACCGCCCGCTCAACATATTGGGTCAAATACAGTTTCAAGGCCGCTAATTGGCCTTCATCCAAGCGCTCGCCGTTCATATAAGCATCGACGGCAGCCTCTAAAACGCCAGTTTGTTCTTCCATCCAAAAGCGTGGTGGCACTGCCACTTTAAATGGATAGGGATATTCGCGGTTGGGCACAAATACTAAATTGCCAATTTGCTCGGCATCTTCAGGCCATTGCTCTGTCATTTTCGCAGAATCCTTCAGTAGATTTAGTTCTGAATATCGTTCAAGCTCGCCAAGGGCACAATTGGGTCGATTTGCTGGACGCTATTACTTTCAGCAGCATCAATTGCTCGCATAATTAAGCGCCAATCGGCCAATGCGCTTGCCAACGTGGCCACAATTGGCTCATCATCAACAATCGCCGCGTAAAAATTACGAAACTCGCTTTCGTAACCACGCAAATCACGAGCTTGGTAGTGTTCTATTGTACCATCAGCCCGATATAATGTCGTCTGATCGCCACGAATCGTAATACTACCGCTCGTGCCATGCACAACTGTCCAATCAAACGAGGGATTTTCGGTTTTCACTGCACCCGAAAAACACAACGAGCCAAGCACGCCCGAGGCAAAGCGCAAGTTCAAAACCATGGTGTCAGGGCCGCGCAGCACCGGATGCACATCTTTAATGAAGGCATGAGCGCTTTCGATTGGCCCGCCAATTTCGCGCAACAAGGCTGCTTGATGCACGCCAGCATCGGCCAACACCGCGCCGCGATATTGATGATCGTGCCGCCAAGGCGTTGCGCCAAAGCCTTGCGTTGGATCACTCCAAAAGGTTGCGCGCAGATCAATCAACACCACATCGCCAATCGCCCCTGCATCCATCCAAGCTCGCGCTTGTTTCAGATCATCGCGATAGTGGAAATTCTCGGCAATGAGAATTTTGACCGGAGCATGCTTGCACGCTGCAACCAACGCTTCAGCTTGGGGCAAATTCGCGGCCAATGGTTTTTCGCAAATCACATGTTTGCCAGCAGCCACTGCCGCCTGAATTGCCTCGGCGTTGCGCTGAATTGGCAACGAAATTAACACTGCATCGATCGAAGAATCAGCAAAGAAATCCACCCACGAATCAGTGATCGTTGGGTGGACATCCAGCAGGCCTGCCAACGCCTCAGCATTTGCCCGATTATGGTCGCAAATGCTAACAATTTGAAAGGAATTCGGTAATGCTTTGAGCGCTGGCAGATGCAAATGCTTGACCGCTAAACCGGCTCCAAGCACTCCTAACCTGATTGTTTTCATTAATGGCGAGCCTCGCGCTGGAAGCGGCGACGTTGCATGAGAGTTGGGCGGCGGCGAATTTTGAAGGGTGATGGTGGAGTTAATGGATCATCAGCAGCCAAGCGAGCGCGGCGCTTTGGGCGTTCAAAGCGATAATAATCAAAGCCAACTAAGCCAACCCCAATCACGGCGGCAACCGCGATAATGACCGAACCAACTAGGCCTTCAGCGTTGCGGGTGTACACCAAGCCGCTCACAAAGGCGGTTGCGAGGGTTAGCCAACCCAACGCACCTTGCCAGCGCTTGCGAAAAACAAACAACACAAGAACAGCAAACACCGCTAAAAAGCCGAAAACGAACCAATCAACACGAGTCATAGCGTGCTCCTCTAAGTCAAAGCATGGCTGTTAATACTGTAGCACACAATGGGCCATGCCTTCCGAACCAATCCGATCGATTATGGTTAATCATGGGCCATAATCGCATGTTTGACAAGCAGGCTTTAGATCTATTATTCTATACCTTGTATAACAAAGTATCCTTTATCACAAGGTAGCCTATGTTTGAACGTGAACTTCTTAAAGGTAGCCTCGGTTTGATGCTGATGGCACTCATTGAGCAAGGCCCAATGTATGGCTACCTGATCGCCAAGGAAATCCGCTCCCTCACCGACGACGTAATTGATCTGAAAGAGGGTTCGTTGTATCCTGCGCTTCATCGATTGGAAAAAGAAGGGATGATTGAAGGCTTCTGGCAACGCCGTGAAGACGGTGTTGACCGCCGCTACTATCGGATAACGGCAGCTGGTCAAGCTGTCTTAGACGAACGTCGCGCCCAATGGAGTCGATTTAGTGCCGCAGTTTCAAAGGTGGTCTCCGATGCACCGTCCCAATGATAGCTATTTTGCTGAACTTGAACATGAATTAGCAGCGCTCAGTGTGGCTGAACGTGAAGCCATTCTGCGCGAACTTCGTTCGCACTACGACGATGCCGCTGCCGATCCCACTGCTGATGATCAGACATTACGCTTAGGGTTGCCGTTTCAGGCCGATCAGATTGGGCGCAAGCTCAAGCGTATTCATCGCTCGGCGAAACGTGAGGCCATTAAACATCGCACCATGATGATCGTCGCAACCGTAATTGCCAGCATTGCAATTGTGCTCTCGTTTATCTTTCCATGGATCGATGGCAATCTTTTGGCCTTCATCCTTGGCGGTACAGCCGTGGTCTGCTCAATTCTCTCAGTTGTCGGAATTTGGCTGCCAAAACAAACGGTCGGCCAATGGCTCTTTTGGAGTGGCAGCACTGGCCTGACATTAATCGGCCTACCATCGGTAATTAGTTTCAGTAGTTTCTATCTCATATTCGGCCCTTTGTTGTTGTGGACAGGAACCCGACTACAACGGACGTATTAAGCCGCTAATGTGGCTGCCCCGTTCGAGCGGGGTTTCTTTAGTGTGCCTAAAACAAGGAGTAGCACTGTGTTACACGAACAACAAACCCCCATCACCCCCTTAGTTATCAATGGCCCATGGACGCGCGAAGCCCGCGAACGCGCCATTGCTGAAGAAGTAAAATTAGCCTATATCGAATATTTTCGCAAAGCTGTCAAAACCCGCAATTGGTTGCCATGGGACGATTTGCCCTTGCATGAGATGGAGCAATATGGCCATCTGCTCAGCGAAGATACCGTAACCTTGGTCGAAAGTTTCCTCGGCGTTGAAGATTACGTTGGCGATTATGTCGAGGATACGATCAACATTGTGCATGGCAAACGAGAACGGCGCAATATTCAATTGCAATGGGGCGCTGAAGAATCGAAGCATGCAGAAGCCTGGGAATTGGTGCTGTTGCACTCGGGCCGCCGCACCAAAGAGCAATTAGAAAGCTATCGCGATCAAGTCGCCGAGCATCGCTGGACGATGTATGAAAATCACCCTGGCTTTGATACGCCCTTGGGCGTTGCCGCCTATGCCATGGTCCAAGAACGGGCCACCTATTTCAATTATGAAGAATTGCGCAAACGGATTCGCAGCGAATATGGCTTGCCCGAGCATAGCACCGAAGAAGAACGCAAACGCGGCAAGCAAATTGGCGCAGCCGCAGCCTTCAAAATCGTTGGCGTTGATGAAATTGCCCACCACGGCATGTTTTTGCGCGTGATCGATATTTACAAGCGCTATTTGCCCTATGAAACGCTCGATATGGTGTTTCGGGTGCTGAATGGCTTCAACATGCCAGCATTACACATTTTGCCCAATGCAGAGGAATTGAAAGCCTCGTTGGAACGCACCAAACTCTATACGCCACTCAAGCATGGCCGTTTTGTCGCCAACCCAGTGCTCGATGCCATGGGCTTCAACAACAAACGTGCGCTCGAACGGGCCGTGCAACACGCCAAGCTTTTGCCAACCGGCCTTGGCCCTGAACACGTCGCCATTGGCCGCGATGGCGAGTTTGTGATTTCGATGCAGCCAGATGCAGAAGTCGAAGCCGCCTAGGATTTTGCCTAAAGCCAAAAGCGCAGGAAGCATTGAATCCCTGCGCTTTGGTGTTTAACCCAGCATTCACCGAACAACAAATGGTTAAGAAGAACGTTAAGAATTCGAGATTGATGATTGTTGGGTGTTGGTATAAGCCGCCAAATCTTGTTCTTCGATCATCGGCATAAAGCGCGTCATCTCGACCATCTTGAAGATTTTTTGATGATGCGGGCTGACGTGTAAACAAAAGACTTTATAGCCATTCTTGCGCGCAGCCACCACAAACTTCAGCAGCACCGAAATGCCAGCCGAGTTGATAAAGGCCACATCGGCAAAATCTAAAACCGTAATTGGTTTCATTTGAGTACAAGCATGCTCGATCGCTGCCGCCGAAACGGCATCGACGCTGTTGGTCAAAATATGCAACAGCACGACATCATCCCACTCTTCTCGGCGAATTACCGATTGTACGTCGCTCATAATAGATCTCCTAGGTTGGTCAACGCGGCCAACTCTGCCTTGATCATAGTTGAGCAAGCGATTTTTGGCAACCAAGCTGCATGAAATTTTGATGACAGATCTTAAGAACAGAGAGCATTGATAAGGATGAAGGATGAAGGATGAGGGATGAGAGATGAAGCCTAAAACCGATTGCCCTTCGCGTTCTTCGCGATCTTTGCGGTTCCATTCTTCGTGCGCTTCGTGTCCTTCGTGGATCAACGCTAGCCCCGACCCCTGATCCCCAGCCCCCGACCCCCACTCGCTACTTTGCTTTGAAAATTCGCAGCCGCAAACTGGTGCCAGTGCCAGAGCTTTGCACCTCGTATTGATCGACCAACTCGCTGATCAGATATGAGCCAAAGCCGCGCAACATGCCTGATTCAAGATTATCTTCCTCGACCACGCGGCGCTCGGTGTTGAAGTGCTCGATGCCTTTGCCGTGATCGATAATTTCAACTTCTAGTTGATCGGCGTGCAGCGAAAAGATGACTTCGACCGAGCCAACCATGCCGCCACCGCCATGCTCAATCGCGTTGGTTACGGCTTCGCTCACCGCCAGCTTGAGATCTTCGACGCGCTCACGCGGAAAGCCCATGGTGCTGCCAAGCTCGGCGGCGCTGGCCCGCACAACCCGCTCAAAAACCAGGTCAGATGGAATGTTGAGGTGAATCCGATTCATCGTGAACCTCCACGGGCCATTGCGCGGCCCTTTTGGGGTAATTGTTCTTGTTGATTGATCAGATGTTCATAGCGGCGAAGGTAGGCTTTGCCCAAGGAGCTGTTGCCAACTTGCAGGTAACATGCCCCCAGATAATAGAGTGCTTGGGTATGGCGTGGGTTACGCCGCAGCACTTTTTCAAATAACGGGATGGCTTGAGCTGGTTCGAGCATTTCTTTATAACACGTGCCCAGCATAAAGGTGGTTTCAATATCATCGGGCCAGTGCATTAGCACATGGCTAAATTCACGTGATGCCAAATCGTAGCGTCGCCGCCGCGTGTACATATAGCCCAAATCGTAGCGCAATGAATGGGCATGCGGTGCTAATTCAACCGCTTTGCGCCAAGCAGCCAAAGCCCAACTTTCGTGGCCCAACACGGTATACATAAAGCCCAACAAATAGTAGGCGTTGGGATCTTTGGGCAAGAGCTGCACCGCGCGTTCAAAAGCACGCATGGCGGCATGATGTTTTTCTAAATCATAGAGCAGCTTGCCCATTTGCAAGAAAATTTGGCCATCGTTGGGACGCAATTTGGCAGTGCTATACAAATGGTTGTAGGCCTCGCGATGCTTGCCCTGAAAACGCAAAATCGCGCTGATACGTAGCCGAGCATCAACATAATAGCGATCTTGCGGCGGAATCTGGCCATACTCTTGGAACGCCAATTCCCAGCGGCGCGCCCGCGCCAACAAATTACCAAGCAAATAGCGCGCCCGATGTTCGGTTGGCCGCCATTTGAGCAGGGCTTCGTAAATGCGCTTGGCATCTTCGTCATAGCCTTGGGCCTTGAGGTCGTCGCTCAAACGGTAGTACCAATTGGCAACCTCTTGCTCCGATTTGCTCACCAGCACTTCATCGGGGCCAACGCTGGGCGAGATAAAGGTTGGCTCAACCCGCAACGCCTCGGCAAAACAGCGCTGAGCCAATTCGTGAGCACCATGGGCTTGGTGCATCAAACCCATGTAATACAAGGGTTCGCCAGCGTAGGGCCGCAACTCGCGAGCCGAGGTAAAGTGAATATAGGCGCGGCCAGCGTCGTCGAGCATCTGATAGGCGCGACCAAGTGCAAAATGGGCCTCGTACAAGCCATTGTTATGCTCAAGCGCTTCCTTGAAAGCGCCAATTGCGCGATCAATTTGGCGCATCGCCCCAAAAGCCACGCCTAAGTTATAGTGCGCTTCGGCCAGTTGCGGATCGGTTTGTACCGATTCCAAATATTCGCGCTGGGCAGTTGGCCAATCATCTTGAAAAGCGCAGGCATTGCCAATATACAAATAAATAATCGCCCGCTCGCGATCGTAAATTTGCGATTTCTCATCGCCTTCGACATAGGCCGCGATCAAGGCAGTTTTGAAATGCTCGATCGCATCAGGATAATTGGCGGCCAAATAGGCTTTGATCCCGCGTCCAAACGCAGCACCCAAGCGCGTCCCAGCCATAAAACGCTCGCTCCCAGCAAAGGTATCGAGGTCCAGCGGCATTACATTGAGCGTGTCAACATTGGTAGTCATAACAGTTCCCTTAGGACGATCCTTTGGTGGATTGGAGCAAGCGATATTCTTCGATCACTGGGCGCAGTTGCGCTTGAAGCTCGCGGGCAATTCCACGGCCAAATTGGCTGGCCACCATTTCATTCAACGGACGCAACAACTCTAGGCATTGGTCGGGCGTGCGGCTTGCGCCAACAAGCGCTAAGCTTTGCCACCATTCATCAGCAGTCATTGGCCCAACTACATCGGCCACAATGCTATGCATTTCATCAAGCAAATTGGCCAAACGCCGCCGCACGAGCACCATTGTCACATCATCGTGTTTGAGCTGGCCTTGGGTCCAAGCGCGAACTTCGCTGAGCACGCGGGCCATCAAGGCCCGTGGCTTAAGGTGGCCAACTGTTTGTAAAAGGTTCTGAAAGCGTGGGTAGCCATATAAAACTTGATGCTCATTGGTCGCTTCAACAACCCCGTCAGTGTACAACATGACCGAATCGCCATAATTCAGTTGCAAGATGGATTCAGTATAGCAATCGATCTCCATCACGCCGAGCGGCACACCTGACGTTTCGATTTCAACAACTTGATTATTGATCACAATCAGATAATTGTGCCCAGCATTTGCCAATTGCATCATGCCAGTTTGCGGGTTGATTAATGCATAGAGCATCGTAACCATGCCCTGCGGCATTTCTTCGATCAAAATATTATTAACTGCGGCCAAAGTGTGGCCTGGCGATTGGCCACGCCGCACTTCGGCCCGAAAGACCGTGCGCGCCACCGCCATCCGCAAAGCAGCAGGCAAGCCCTTGCCGCTAACATCGCCAATCATAATTCCTTGCGAGTCGTTGACCGCCAGAAAATCATAGAGGTCGCCGCCAAGCTCGCGGGCTGGCAACGAAACTGCGCTCAGCTCCCAACCCGGCAGGCGCGGCACGGTTTCGAGCATCAAGCCTTGCTGCAAATCACGCGCCAATTGCAAATCTTGTTCCAGCTCAGCTTGACGTTGGTCGGGCACTGGCGCTGCGGGCACTGGCGCAGGCAAAGCAGGCTCAAGCGGAATCGCCACCCGACCATGAGCACGATGACTGAGCAGTGAACTATAGATTGCTGGCTGTACTTTTTGCATAAAATTAAAATGTTCCTTGGCTGGCTTCTAAGCTGCCAATCCAGCGTTCGCAGGCTGAACGCAACCAGCCGACCGCGATGCCGTCAATGACGGTGCTGCTTGAATGTTGGGCCAACTTGCGTAAGGCATGTTGATAATAGCGTAAGGCTGCGGTTTCCCGCCCTTGGTGGCGATAGCTTTCGGCCAAATGAAAGGCGATTGTCGGCGATTCGGGCACCAAATAGCTGGCACGCTCCAAATAATTAATCGCTTTATCCCACGCACCTTGGTTGAGCTCGATCATACCCAGCACCACATAGGCAGCATCTTGCAAGACATCAAGTTCTAAGGCGCGGCGGGCCTCGGCAGCAGCTTGCTCGTTTTGGCCAAGGTCGGCATGCAATTGAGCAGCCAAAGCCAAAATTGCTGGCTGACGCTGATTAGGCGCAATAGTTGCCAAAAGGCTTAATCCACGCCGTTGCTGGCCTTGTGCCCGCAAAGTACGGGCTTCTGCCAACAAACTTGCCACATCAGGCACTTTCGGCACATCAACAGTAACGATAGGCCGCGTAATTGGCCGTGGGCGCGCTGGAGTTGGCTCGACTGGCTTGTTGAGCGGCGTAGTAATGGGCCGTTCGACCGTCGGGCGTGGCTTAGGCTGACCATCGCCTTTGCGATAAATGAAAGCGCCAGCCACCTCGACCGTTTCAAAGCGATCAAAAATGCCCCACAGCGATTCAGAAAAGCCCAACAGCAAATAGCCACCAACCGCCATCGCCGCATAAATTCGTTCGATCAATTGGCGACATGTTTCAAGCTGAAAATAGATTGTGACGTTTTGGCAAAACACCACATCAAGCTGATAGGCCCAATGCGGCAGTGCATCAAGCAAATTGTGCTGCTCGAATTGTACCAAGGATCGCGCTGCTTCGCTGACGCGCAACGACCCATTGGGCTGTTGCTCAAACCATTGTTTGTAGTCGGCTTGAACATTGGCCAACGAACGCCCACGATATTCGCCAGCAATCGCGCGCTCCAGCGGCACATGGCTTAAATCGGTGGCCCAAATTGAAATCGGGCGGCTTGGCGGATTGCCCCATTGCTGCAAGGCAACCATGGCCATGCTATACGGCTCCTCGCCAGTTGAGCAGCCAGCGCTCCAGCAACGCAGCGGACGCAACGGCGAACGAACACGCTGAAGTTCAGGGAAAATATGCTCGCGCAAAGCCCGAAAATGAGCTGGATTGCGAAAAAATTGAGTTTCGTGATTGGCCAAGCGCTCAGCCAACCACTGTACCTCGCTCGCATTGGTCGGGTCTTGAATGCGCAACGTATAGGCCGCTGGGCTAATTTGCAATTGGCGATAGCGCTCCTGAACAAACATGCGACCTTGGCGCATGCGACTATCATCGAGATACAAGCCCGCTCGGCGAGCGAGATAATCGCGGATGATCGTCCATTGTTCAGTGCTTAACTCACTCATCGACGTTCAGCTTCACTGAGCAGCGCCACCAACCGCGGCGCAATCGAATCGGCAGCCAAAAATTCCATCGCCGCCCCAACTTCCTCGGCGGCTCGCGGCATGCCCCAAATCGCGCTGGTTGTGCGATCTTGGGCAATTGTGCGAGCGCCTGCCCGCCGCAAGGCCAACAACCCTTGTGCGCCGTCGCGGCCCATGCCAGTTAACAGCACGCCAATCGTTTGCTTGGGCAATACCTTGGCCGCTGATTGCATGGTTACGTCAACCGATGGATACAGCAAGTTATCTGGTTGCGATTCAAGATGAACCGTCCAGTTGCCATCGATGCGCAAATGATGGGTATCGGGAGCAACATAGACATGGCCGTTTTTCAAACTGCCGCGATGCTGCGCCAATTCCACCTTCAAGGGCGAATGATTGTCCAACCAGTCTACCATTGTACCAACAAATCCCTCGGCGATGTGCTGCACAATGATAATGCTTGCGGGGATGCTTGCAGGCAGGCTATGCAGGAGTTTGTATAACACACGCGGGCCGCCCGTCGAAGCGCCAACCACAATCAGCCAGCGTTGGCTTGGCGGGCTAATTGAAGCCATCAATAAAGGAATATTGGTCTCGGTAGTTGGCGATTTGCGCCGTCGCCCGCGCAAGTGGGTTACAACTTTGACCCGCGAAAGTACCTTAACTCGTTCCAATAGTCGCATCCGATTTGCTTCACCTTGGGCAAGAGTTAAATCGGTGGGTTTTTCCCACACTTCCAAGGCTCCGGCGTTGAGCATCTGAAAGGTTAAATTGCGATCATGGCGGGTCAGCGATGAGGTAATCACCAAAATTGGGGTTGGATGATAGGCCATAATTTCTTCGGTGGCCTGCAAACCATCCATCACTGGCATGCGCACATCCATCGTGATAATATCTGGTTGCAAGGCTGCCGCCAGTTGCACCGCCTCACGCCCATCACGGGCCTCGCCAACTACTTGAATCGCCGAATCACTGGCTAAAATAGTGCTGATGACTCGGCGCGAAACCGCCGAATCATCGACAACTAAGACGCGAATTGGTGCAAGCGGCCCTGTCATCATTACATACCCAACAACAGTTTGACCCGATTGGGCAAATCGAGCAAATCAAGGTCTTTGTTGAGATAATCATCGACTCCGGCCTCAAAGCCAGCTCGTTTATCATCCATTGAGGTCAACATGATAATTGGCAATTCTTCAAATAAGGGATTAGCGCGCAACTGACGGCAAACCTCGTAGCCATCAATTCCAGGCATTTGCACATCCAACACCACTAAATCAGGCGTGAGATCGCCGATTTTTTGCAGTGCTTCCTCGCCGCTATAGGCCAAATCGACGGCATAGCCATACATTTCGAGCCGCATTTTGACAATATCGGTAACCAGTTTGCTATCGTCAACAACTAAGATTCGTTCACTCATTGAAAAACTCCTCGCAGGGAAAGATTGGCAGTAATCAAGGCCAGGCTACTTTAGCGGCCAAGTAATTGATGAATCGTTTCGAGCAAGTTGCTTTGATCAAACTGGCTTTTGACGATATAGGCTTGTGCACCAGCCAATAAGCCTTCACGCCGATCGCTATCACGGGCTAGGCTTGTGATAATGATAATTGGCAGTTGGCGCAAACGTTCATGGCCACGCACCCGACGGGTCAACTCAAAGCCAGTCAGCAACGGCATTTCAACATCGCTTACCAGCAGATCGTAGGAATTGAGGTTGAGCTTGTCAAGCGCATCTTGGCCGTTAATCGCGGTTTCGACGATGTAGCCCGCCGATTGTAGCATCGAGCGTAGTAGTTCGCGGGTGGTAAACGAATCTTCGGCAACCAGCAATTTGGCTGGCTGACGTTTGCTGGGCGCTGGCAAGGCCACTGGTTTGCCCCATTCGCGCGCCCGCGCCGCAATCGCCAACGGATTGAGCACTAGCACCAAACGCCCATCGGGCAGGGCAATGGCCCCAGTGCATAAGCGCTGTTCGTTCAATAAGGCCCCCAGCGATTTGACCACAACTTCGCGTTCATCAACCAATTTATCGACGAGCAAGGCCAAAGGCCGATTGGCCGGCCCCAAAACCACCAGATTGGAAATATCCGATGGCTGCGGCAACGGTCCACGCTGCTCAAGCAATGGTGCCAGCGCCACAATGCTCACGCTCCGTTCATCAACCCGCACGCTCGGGCGACCTTCGACCATTTGAATTTGCGCGCCCGAAACCCGCCGCCCACCCAAACAGGCGGTCGATGGCAAGGCATAGGTGGTTCCAGCCACATCAAACAACAGCACCCGCGTGGTTAGCAAGGTAATTGGCAAAATCAGGGTGAAAGTCGTGCCTTGGCCCAGCACGGAATGCACATCAACCCGTCCGCCAACTTCACTCACAGCGGCGCGCACCACATCCATGCCCACGCCACGCCCAGAAACATCGGTGATGATTGCGCTGGTGGAAAAACCAGGCTGCCAGATTAACTCCAAAGCTTCTTCATCGCGCAACCGCGCAGCCGATTCAGTATCGATAATGCCGCGTTTAATGGCTGTTGCCCGAATCACCGCTGGATCAATGCCACGGCCATCGTCGCTGATGATAATTTCAATCGTGCCACCCAACGAGCGTGCTTGCAAGCGCAAGGTCGCTTCAGCAGGCTTGTTGGTTTTAATTCGATCATCGGGCGTTTCAACCCCATGATCAAGCGCGTTGCGCACCAAATGCAGCAACGGATCAGCCATCAACTCGATCACTTTGCGGTCGGCCTCGGTGGTTTCGCCTTCGGTGATTAAGTTAACTTCTTTGCCCAACGAACGGGCTAATTCGCGCACTGCTCGCGGAATCGGCGCAAACAAACCAGCGACTGGCTGCAAGCGGGTCGCCATCACCTCGGCCTCAAGTTCATCGACCAAGGCTTCACTGGCGGCACTATGGCTGCTCCAACGCTCGCTGAGCAAGCGCAATTGGTTGCGGGTCGATTGAGCTAAATTTTGCAATTGGCTGGCGAGTTCGCTAGCCTCACGCCGTTGCTGAAAGGTCACGCGCTGACCAGTTAAACGCTCGCTCAGTTGTTGGCTCAGACGTTCGCTTTTGCTCAGCAATTTATCTAAGGCTTCAAGATCGGCCACATGCTCAAGATGCAACTGACGGGTAACGACCAACTCACCAGCCGTATTCAATAAACGATCCAAGCGTGAAATTGGCACGCGCACTGTCGAACGCGTGGTATTGATCAGCTTTGGAGCTTCGCCCGTAGGTCTAGCTTTTTTCGGGGCTGGGGGCGCGACAACTGGGGCTGGCTCAGGCTTGGGTTGCTCAAGCACAACTGGCACTGGCTTGGGTTCTGGCTCAGCCACAGGCTCAACAATCGGCGCTGGCTTTTTGGCTGGTGGCGAAGTTGGCAGGCTTTCGCCAGCTGCTAATGCATTCAGTTGCTCGACCAACATATCGACATTGGGATCAGTCGGCGGCGGCTCATTGACGTTGGCATTCAAAGCCAACAGAACATCAACACTAGCCAGCAGCACATCGTTAATGCTCGCATTCATGGCCAGCATGCCACTGCGCAAAGCCGAAAGCAAGCTTTCCATCGAATGCGCCAAACGCCCCATATCGATTTGGCCAAGCATGCGGGCCGAGCCTTTGATCGTATGCGCCGCCCGAAAGATCGTATCAATCGCTTCGCGATCGCCTGGGTTTGACTCCAAGGCCAATAAGCCTGTGGTCAAGGCCCGCACATTCTCTTCAGTTTCTTCGCGAAACTGGCCAAAAAATGCTGATAAATCAAAACCGCCCATGCGATAGCTCCTCGCTTAGCGTGTATTGGCCTCGATGTTGACCAACGAATGCAAACGGTTTGCAATCGCGGTGAGTTTGGATGCTGCATCGGCAGTTTGGCGCGAACCAGCAGCGGTTTGACGTGAGACTTCGGCAATTTCACGCATGGTTTCGACAACTTGCTCCGATGCAGTTTGTTGCTGAGCAGTCGCTAGGCTAATTTCTTGGGCCAATTGGGCGGTATGTTCGCCCAACACCACAATCGAATCCATCTCTTGGCCTGCCCGATGCGCCAAGTTGACCCCTTGGACCACTTCTTTGACGCTTTCTTCGGTTGCCAACACTGAGGCATTGGTCGCAGCCTGAATTTCGGCAATCACATCTTTGACTTCGCGTGAAGCGGCCAAGGTACGGTTGGCCAAGCTTTTAACTTCGGCGGCAACTACCGCAAAGCGCCGACCATGCTCGCCAGCCCCAGCAGCTTCAATCGCCGCATTCAAAGCCAGCAGGTGGGTTTCATCGGAAACATCATCAATCAAGGCGATAATTTCGCTAATGTGATGCGAACGTTCGCCCAAGCTCAAGACCCGCGATGAAACCTCTTGCACTCGTTGCTTAATCCGTTCCATGCCTTGAATCGCTTCATCAACCGATTGCTGGCCCATTGCCAACGAGGTTAAGGTTTGTTGGGCGGCAATGCTCACTTGATCAGAGGCGCTAGCAATTTGGCGCGCGGTAAAGCCCAATTCTTCAATTGTTGATGAAACTTCGGCGACTGCCGAAGCTTGTTCAGTTGCGCCCGAAGCTTGTTGCTGCGAGGCTGCCGACAATTCGGTAGCAGCAAACGAAAGATCGGTGCCAAGCTCGATCTGCTGAATATTTTTCTCGATCAACTGCTCGTTGGCTCGCATCAAATCGGCAGTCCATTGCTCGCTTTTGAGCGAATATTCGGCCAAAGCTTTGCTGAAAATCGTGGTCAGCACAATCGTTGTCGCCAAACCCACAAAAAACAGCACCGCGCCAACGCCATACACGCCTGCATCACCAGCGGTCAACGTGCCTTCGGCAACCCTGAAGGAGCCAAGGTTATCTTTGAGCAGCAGCAACATGCCATAGGCAAAGGTGATCGAAATGCCATAGGCCACAATTTCGCGCCAGGTTGCTACCAAGCCAACGATAAACAGCATGACCAGCAACAACGAAATGATCAGGCTTTGATCGATCCCGCCATAGCGCACGGCACATGCCAAAGCCGCCAGCGAAATCGTGCCAATCAGCACATAGGTGGCAATTTGTTCTTGGCCTTGGCGAATCATTCGCAGGCTAAAAAAGGCGATCAGCAAAATCGCGCCCATCGAAACAAACAGCACTCCGAGGGCATTCCACAATTGCGGATTATTGCGCTCGTAGATCCACGCTACCAAGGTGACTAACAAAGGCACGACCAAAGCAGCCAAGGCAACAATCCGCATAATCACGCGGCGGCGATCAGCTAAATTCGTAAAATCGAGTGAGAAAAGCGAACCTAAATTCGCCATGAGCAGACTCCTTGGCACTGGTCTAGCGCGTTGCGTGTACCAGCACAAACAGTTCGAGATCAAGCATGAGGCATGGGCGTTCATCGAGCATAATAATGCCCAAAATGCTGGGGTCGAGCAAGCTATCGGAAACTAAACTTGGCAATGGTTGCACGGTCAGTGCGGCCCGAATCGGGTCGCCCAATTGATCAACGACTATGGCCAAGCTTGCTTGTCCAGCCACAAATAAGGCTAAGCGATTGGCTTGTTCGCCAATTGGCTGTTGCAGCCACTGATTTAAATCGATCACGTCGATTGGGTTGCCGTGTTGAATCACGCGGCGAATTGGCTGCCCGCTATTAGCAACATAATCCACGCCTACCAAGGCGGTTTGGCGAATTAAGAGCGTTTGATCGCCAACACTCAGCGGATACAAATCGCTGACAACTGCTGGACTAACCATTGTTGATCGACCCAAGCAGCGCCGCCAGATCAAGCCATGTTGCAAACCCAAACGGCGTTGGCAGCAAGCCTTTGCTGGCAACCGTGCCGCGATGCGGCGTTGGCTCGGCCAAACTTAAATCAAGCAGCAACATATCAAGCACCTGATCAACCGCAATTGCACAGTCAATCTGTTCGTGAACCAACAAAAAGCGGCTGCGGCGGGTTGGCGTAATTGGCTTCATGCCCAAGATTACCCGCATATCAACCGCTGTTAGCAACACGCCACGCTGATTGATAATGCCCATAATCGCCGCCGCCGTGCCGGGAATTCTGGTTGGCGTGCGCCAACGCTCGATGCCACGGGCTTGCTCGACTGGCAAGGCAAAGCGTTCTTGATCGAGGATAAAAACCACAAATTGCGCCAATTGATCCGCAACTTGGCTCACAGCAGGCTCTCCCCATGATTCAATGCTGGCATCCTTGGCCACATGCCAAGCAACCAACGATCAAATCATCACAAATGGCGCGTTCTAAAGCAGCAAATCGTAGCTTAGCATAGTCGCAAGGTAGCCCAACTGTCAAGCGTACTAAACCAGCTAATTCAAGGATGAATTATGAAGGATGAGGGATGAAGAGCCACAGAACAAAGAACAAAGAACATAGAACATATGGATCAGGCTCTAGGCTATTGGCTATCGGAAGATTATTCGTGTCATTCGTGGAATTCGTGGCTAAGAACGTGTGGCTATTGGCTATGGGAACATAATCTGTGGTCATCTGTGTCAATCTGTGGCGAAAATGGTCTTCGCGATCTTCGCGGCCTTCGTGGTTTCAAGCTTCGTGCTCTTTGTACTCTTCGTGGATCAGCATTTAACGCATGGCTTTTGCCTTCTGACTTCGCCATCACATCCCCCATCCCTCATAATTCATACTTTTATTACAACGTTTGTAATTGCGAGATCAAGTGCTGGCCTGTGATTGGCTTGGCAAGGCTTAGGCAGCCAGTTGTTTGCGGTTGGGGCAAATCGGTCAGCAGAATATAATTTTGATGATCGCCCCAGTTCAGCGTGTTGCTCTGTTCGTTCGAAATCGCTTCGTCAAGAATCACAAAGCGTGGTTGATATTGCTGATTCAATTGTTCAGCCAGCAGCGAACTATCAGCTTCGTAGACTGTGTACCCTGCTCGACGAAGGTGATAGCGCATGAGTGTTCGGGTAATTTGATCAGGATCGACGAGCAAAACAGTCATTCGCATACAAAGCATCCTTATAGTGATGGATCAATTGGACAACCATCACCATCACTATAAGCACACAAGTTTACGAGTCAGATTACAAGCCCCGCCGCGGTTGGACATCAAAGACGTAGCCCACTCCACGCACGGTTTTGAGGTAGATTGGCTTGGATGGGTTGTCCTCAAGTTTGGTGCGCAACGAGCGAATTCGCACCCATAACGATGATTGATCGCCTTCTTCGCCCAAACCCCAGGCCTTGCGCAACAAGGTTGTGGTGGCCACGGCCACAGTTGGGGTTTGCAGCAGTAAATACAATACCCGCAGCTCAATTGGCTCCAAAGGAATTGCTTCGCCCTTGCGCATCAGAATATGTTGACCGAAATTGACCGATAAATCTTCGTCTATCACAATCAACTCGCCTGGGTGTAAACCACCTTCATACGATTTAGTCAGCAGCTTGTTAACCCGCGCCCGCAGTTCTGGGTAGCGATAGGGCTTGGTCATATAATCGTCGGCGTGTTGCTCCAGCCCACGCACAGTCGTGGCTTCATCGGAAATCGAAGTTAGCATGATGATTGGAATTTCAACATAGCGGCGCAAACGATCAGACAATTCAAATCCGGTCATGCCAGGCATCATCAAATCGAGAATCGCCAAATCGGGCCATGAACTTTCGACCATCGCCAGCGCCGATTGACCTGATTCGGCGGCCATCACTTCAAAGCCATCGTTGAGCAAATTGCTCACTAAAGTCCGCCGAATAATCGTATCATCATCAACCACCAGAATCCGCCATCGTGCTGGCATTGAGTCCTACTCCTTCCAAGGTAGTTGCAGGGTAACGGTCGTCCCCTTGCCTACTTGGCTATCAACGTCAATTGTGCCGCCATGAGCACCAACTGCTAAATTACAGAAGGTCAAGCCCAGCCCTGTGCCGCGCGACTGTGCAGCAGTCCGGCCTTGGTAAAATTTATCGAAAATATGCGGAATATCTTCGGCGGCAATGCCCTGCCCAGTATCGCTAACCAGCAGCGTAATCATTTTGTCCGCTTGATCAATCGTGCCAATCACGCGAATTGTACCGCCTGGCTTGGTCCATTTGATACCATTACTGACCAAATTGGCCAAAACGCGCACCATTTTATGCTCATCAAGCACCACCAATGGCGCAGCAGGCAGATTTAGCTCGAATGTTAGCTGTTGCTCAACCGTAATTGGCAGCACTTGCTCGCTCAGCAATTCGCCAATTCGCTCAAGGCTGGTGGTTTCTTGGCTCAGCACCAAGCGCCCAGCTTCAGCTTTGTAGACATCAAGCAAATCGTCGATTAGGCGTTGTTGGGCTGCGCCTGCCCGAAATCCAAGCTCGACAAACAATTTGCCATCGTCATCAAGTTGGGTCGTCATCAAGGCATCGAAGCAACCAACCATGCCCGCCAATGGCGCACGCAAGTCGTGAGTCAACATCTGAATAAACCCATCGCGGCTATCTTCGGCCTCACGCAGGCGTGTGTAAACTGCCGCGTTGGTCAGGGCAACGCTCAATTGATCAGTCAGGGCTTTGATCAAGGTTTCTAGCTCGGTCTTGAAGAAATTGCGCTGTGGATGGACCAAAATAAACACGCCGATAATTGTATTTTGGGCATAATTATGCAATGGCAAGGCCAGCGCTGAGCCAATTTCCTCGCGATCATCATAAAAATGTTTCCAGCGTGGATCGTTTTGGGCATCTTCGACAATTTGCACTTCGCCAGTGCGCAATGCATACGAGGCTAAGCCCTCGCGCAACACCGCTTCGATGGCTTGCTCGGCCTCTGCTGGCGGCAAATGTGGCCGAAACAGAATGCGCCGCCAAACCCGATTTTGGTCGTCTAGCAGCAAAACGCTGCCGCGGCTGGCTCCCAGCAGTTCGTTAATTGCATTCAAGGCTTCGGGCAACACCTGATCAATATCCAATGATCGGTGCAAGGTTTGCGAAACCCGATACAGAAAGCGCAGCCGTTCTTGTTCGCGGTGCAAGGCGCGGCGGGTATGCTTCAAGCGCAACAGCACGCGCATGCGCGCCAGCAATTCATCGCGATTCACCGGCTTAGTCACATAATCGTCAGCACCAAGATCCAAGCCCGTAACTGTGTCGGCGGTGGTTTGCTTGGCCGAAACAAAAATAATCGGGATAAACGGCAGATGGTTGCGCTCGCGAATTGCTTGCAGGGTTTGATAGCCATCCATCTCAGGCATCATTACGTCAAGCAAAATCAAATCGGGCACTTGCTGTTCGAGCATTTCCAAGGCTTCGAAGCCGCTGCGAGCACAGGCGGTTGCATAGCCAGCGCGTTCCAACATACGCTGTAACACCATCACATTGGTGGTTTGATCATCCACAATCAAAATTAGCTCGGGTGTTGCTTGCATTCCTGTGCTCCATATCTCTGAACATTACGAAGCTGCGGCTAGCTCCGAAAGCTCCATCCAGCGTTCATAGCTTTGTTCTAAGGTTTGGCTAACCTGCTCAAGCTCGCTGCTCAAGCGGTTATAGGCCTGATAATCGCTGCCTGCATTATTCAATGCCTCGTTGATTTCGGTTTGGCGGGCTTCCAAGCTGGCAATGGTTTTTTCCAGCTCGCTTAATTCGCGTTGTTGCTTAAAGCTTAGTTTACGCGGTTTTTCTTCGCGAGGGCGCTCTTGAGTTGACGATTTGGTTACAGCCTTGGCGCTGGCTTGCTCGCATTCGGAGGCCTCGCGATAGGCGCTGTAGTCGCCTGGGAAGTGGCGCACCTTGCCATCGCCCTCGAACACCAGCAAATGATCAACCGTGTTATCGAGAAAGGCGCGATCGTGGGAAACCACAATCACTGCACCATTAAATTGCTCAATGTATTCTTCCAAAATTGCAATCGTCTGCACATCGAGATCGTTGCTTGGTTCGTCGAGCAGCAACACATTTGGGTTACGCATCAGGGTGCGCAATAAATACAAGCGCCGACGTTCGCCCCCAGACAAGCTGTGGATATAATCCCAGTGCTGGCTATTTGGAAACAAAAAGCGCTCAAGCATCTGGCTGGCGGTGCGCAACCCTTCGCCAGTTTGCACCAATTCTGCGCCATCGCTCACATAATCGATCAGGCGTTGGTTGGGGTTAAGATCGCTGCTGCTTTGATCGTAATAGGCCACGTGGATGGTTTCGCCAACCACCAATTCGCCGCTATCTGGCTGCAAACGCCCAGCAATTAAGTTAAGCAAGGTCGATTTGCCAACGCCGTTGGGGCCGATAATGCCCAAACGATCGTCACGAGTGAGCTGATATTCAAAATTCTGCAATAAGGTTTTACCAGCAATTTGCTTATTCAGGCCATGCATTTCGATCAGCTTTTTGCCAAGCCGCCGCCCAGTTGATTCAAGCTCCAAGGTACCGCGTTCTTGGCGACGCTCTTGGTTGATCAAGGCATTGGCGCGATCGACGCGGGCTTGTTGTTTGGTGGTGCGGGCTTGCGCGCCTTGACGCAACCAGGCCAATTCGCGGCGCACTTCGTTGCGATGATCAAGCTCGGCCTTGGCGCGTTGGCGTTCGCGCTCAATCCGCTCAGCTACAAAGCGCTCGTAATTGCCAGGATAGGAGTGCAATTGGCGATCTTCAAGCTCGATAATTGCCGTCACCACCCGATCCAAAAAGTAGCGATCGTGGGTGATCATCAATAATGCGCCTTGCAAATTGGCCAAATAGCCTTCGAGCCAAGCGACCGTGGTTGGGTCGATGTGGTTGGTGGGTTCGTCGAGAATCAACAAATCGGGCTTTTCGATCAGCACCCGCGCCATGGCCACCCGCTTGCGTTGGCCACCAGAAAGCGTGCCAAGTTGGGCATCGAGCGTGGTAATGCCGAGCCGCGAAAGCACCGTGCGCGCGCTCAATTCGGTATCCCAAGCATCGAGCGTGGTCAGGCGTTCACTGAGTTCGGCAACGGCAGCCAGCGCTTTAGCATCGTTGGGGTTTTGCTCAAGTTGCAAGCTGGCGAGTGTATATTGGCTGAGCAAAGTTGCGCCTTCACCCGCCGCAGCATAGACATATTCAAGCACTGTTTGGTTGGCATCCATCGGCGGATCTTGAGCCAAATAGCCAACCCGACAATCTTTGCGCAAGGTTACGCGGCCAGTATCTGGTTGTTCTAAGCCAGCCGCAATTTTCAAGAGCGTTGATTTACCGCTGCCATTGACCCCGATTAAGCCAATCCGATCGCCACTTGCTAAGCCCAAGGAAATATTTTCAAACAACACTTTAGGGCCATAGGCTTTGGAAACAGTTTCTAAATTGATAATGTTCATGGATTCCTAACACAACTAATTTATGGTGCGACATCCTGCGCACATCGAAAACCAACATTAATATTGGCAAGCTCGGGGCGGAACGAATTGCGGCCTGTCGTATGCGCCGACATCAAATCATCGAACCACGAGCCACCACGCAACACCCGCGAACCATCACCGCTAGGCAATTCTCGCCCATCATTGGGATGGTAAGGATAGGGAATATACAGTGATTGCGTCCATTCCCAGACATTGCCTGCAAGATCTAGTGTGCCATAGGGTCCAGCGTTTGGCAATGAACCAACAGGCATAGTGCGGCCTGGCCCAAAATCTTTGATATTGAGCAAACTTGCATCAGCTTGGTCGCCCCACGGAAAAATCGTGCGTTGATCGCCACGGGCAGCACGCTCCCACTCGGCCTCAGTTGGCAAGCGCTTGCCTCGCCAGTCGCAATAGCTGCGCGCATCATCCCAGGTTACATTGACCACTGGATGTTGGCTTAAAGAAATTGGCACGGTGCGCTCAGGTAGCCACAACGAAAGCCCAACCGGATCGAACGAGTTGGTTGGTACAGGACGAGCGGTGGCGCTGATAAATTCAGTATAAGCTTGGTTGGTCACTTCAGTATGGTCAAGGTAAAAGGCAGTCGTTGAAATGGGCGTTGATGGTTCTTCGTTCTGCAAGCCTTCCCAGCCATAAACCTGTTTGTAATGCGCCAAATCTTCTGCTGTCGCGCCCATCGTCCAGCGCCCGCCAGCAATAAAATCCATGCCTTCGGGCACATAAAAATTGGTAGTTACGCAGCGAAAGCCAATAATATTCAAGGGCAATTCGGGGTCGCGGCGTTCGCGCACAGCAGCGCGGGCATTCTCAGGGTTGGTGCCGCTAAAACTGCCACGCAGAATCCGCGCACCAGGTTGGGTGGGCACTTCGCGGCCATCGCCAGCATTGTAGGGATAGGGAAAATCAAGGCTGCTTGTCCATTCCCACACATTGCCCGCCAAATCGAGCACACCTTCGGGCGTTGCACCAGTGGGATAGCTACCAACTGCTTGGGTATCGCCAGCAACGCCAGCGCCCCACGCATTCAAACGGCTCGCATCCCATTCGTTGCCCCACGGATAGCGGCGGCCTTCAGTGCCACGGGCAGCGCGCTCCCACTCGGCCTCGTTGGGCAGGCGCTTATTTTGGGCTTGGCAATAGGTTGCTGCTTGCTGCCAAGTCACATTGATCATTGGGTAATTGCTGTAGGCTTGGTTATCGTAATAATCAGTTACGGTCAACGAGCTACGATCTGCTGGCTCGCTACAGCGTTGTTGAGCAACACACTCGCGATAGGCGGCAACGCTGATCTCGGTGCGATCAATATAAAAGGTTGGCAAGTAGCCACGGCCAACTGGCCGCTCGTTGGGCGGGCCATCAGTGCTGCCAATCACAAACGTCCCAGCCGGAATCGCAACCATGCCTGGTGGCGCTGGCCCAATCACAACTGGCACAATTGGAGCCTCGGTTGGGGTTGCTGCTACAAGGCTCGGCGTGCTTTGGGCAACGCTGGTTGGCACAAGTTTGGTTTCAAATAGGCCGAAACTGCGGGCCAGCAAAAAGCCAATCACCCCTACGCTCACCAACGCCAACGCCAGCCACCACCAATTTGAGGCTTTAGATTTGGGCGTGATTGCTTGATGGATTACGGTGGCATCAGGCAGGGCAGCAACCTGAATTGGATTTAATGCCTGATCGACAGCAATTTGAAAATCGCGCATCGATTGAAAGCGATCATCAGGGTCGGGATGCATCGCGCGATGCAGGACATCGCTCAAGGCAGTTGGCACGGTTTCGCGCAAATTATGGGCTAATGGCGGGCGGGTACTTTCGCGTTTGGCAGGCTCAAAGCGGGTGATCAGTTCGTGAATCACCATCGCCAAGCTATAAATATCCGAGCGCTGGTCGGTTTGGCCAAAGCCATATTGCTCAGGCGGTGCATAGCCAGGCGTGCCATAAATCACCGTATCGCCTTCTTGGCCATGCTTAAACAAGCGCGCAATCCCAAAATCGATCAAGGCAATGCGGCCATCAGGGCGGAGCATAATGTTGGGTGGCTTGAGATCGCGATAGATAATCGGCGGATTTTGATTATGTAAATATTGCAGCACGTTGGTTAATTGGCGCATCCAATCGATCACCGTTTCCAAGGCCAATGGCTCGATGCGGCCTTCCAACTCGGCGCGCAGGGTTTGGCCCTCGACATATTCCATCACCAAAAACTCGTTCTCAGTATGGCGGAATTGGTCGATAACCCGCGGTAAATTGGGGTGGCTCAAGCGAGCCAACAAGGCAGCCTCGCGCCGAAACTCGCCAATCGCCCGCTCCCAAGCATCGGTATCGCCTGGTTGGTGCAAGCCGGTCATCTCTTTGAGCGCAACAGGCGCATCACCAAGGCGGCGATCGGTCGCCAGATAGACCGCGCCCATGCCACCACGGGCCAAGGGCCGAATCACCACATAGCGATCAATTAAAATATCGCCATTGGCAAGGCGGCCAGTCCAACGGGGCAGACCAGCACCACACTTAGGGCAAAAACGTGCCCCAGTTTTCAATTCGGTTGAACAGCGTGGACAAACCATGGATTACGCCTCGTGTGCAGCAGCAGTGTCATCCTATTGTAGCATCTCGATCAAGCCATCTCAATCGTTAGAATCGGCTATTTACCAAGCCTGCTACACTGAAAACCCTTGACACCCAAGCAATGCGGGGGATTCGCCTTGGATAGCCCAAGCCAATAGACAAACTTGTCTTTGTTGATCGCTGCTCGCAAGCGTTTGAGGTTAAAACTACTGCGTCTCAATGCTTAGCACAATTGAATGAGCACAATCTGGTCTAGCACTTCCATTTACGATCATTGACTTATCGTTCCAACATGTGCTATACTTCGCGACAAGCAGGAGTATGAGACGACTTATGGCAGGAAAGAAAGCATTTGAGCCTCAACGGGTTCTCGAAAAAGCCATGAACGCCTTTTGGGAACGTGGTTATGAAGGGCTATCAATCGAAGATCTCGTCCAAGTTACGGGGATCGGGCGCGGTAGTCTCTATGGAACGTTTGGCGATAAACATGCGCTGTACCTAGCGGCACTTAATCAATATACTACCGCTATTAAAGCCCAAACTACGGCTATTTTGGCGCAAACTGGCTCACTCCAAGGTGTATTAGGCCAGCTTTTCCAAGCCCAGGTTGATGCCTTGCTGCACGACCCAGCGCGGCGTGGCTGTTTTTTGGTTAATGCATCATTAGAAATAGCTCCGCATGATCATGCCGTTAACGAGATCATCCAGTCGGCATTAAACGAGTTCGAAGAAGCACTCTATCGGCTGCTGATCAAAGCGCAGGTTGCGGGGGAACTTTCGTGGCAACACGATCCCCATCAATTGGCGCATTTCTTGGTAGGAACCTTTATCAGCCTACGCGTGCTTGCGCGCAGCCAGCAGCAGCGGGGAATGCTCGACGATATTGTAAAAACGGCTTTATCGATTTTCAACTAAATTTTTTTGGCTTCATGTTTGAACGATTATTCAAACATAGCTATTCATGAAGGAACAGATTAATGACATCGCAGCAAAAGGTCGTACTCATCACGGGCGCATCATCGGGGATTGGGCAAGCAACTGCGGAACTCTTGACAGCCAAAGGATTTCGGGTTTTCGGCACGAGCCGCAACCCAATTTCACACAAGCATTCATTTACTTGGCTACCACTGGATGTCCGCTCGGATGATTCGGTAGATGCAGCGGTTCAATCGCTACTAGGCCAGACTGGACGGCTTGATATCCTCGTCAATAATGCAGGTTATGTGCAGTTTGGTGCGGTTGAGGAAAGTAGCATTGCCGATGCGCAAGCTCAGTTCGACACCAATCTGTTCGGTGTTATCCGCATGATCAAGGCGGTAATGCCGATTATGCGCCAGCAAGGAAGCGGACAGATTATCAATGTTAGCTCAATCGTTGGGCATATTGCGCCGCCATATGGCGGCTTGTATAGCGCAAGCAAATTTGCCTTGGAAGGCCTGAGCGAATCTCTTAGTGCCGAGGTTCGGCAGTTCGGCGTGAGCGTCTCGCTGGTCGAGCCAAGCTACGTGAATACGCCGTTCGTTGCCCAATGGCCGACCACCGCGATTGACGACTATACCCCAGGTCGCCAAAGTGCTCAGCAAAGCCTTGTCACGAATGCCAAGAAAGGCATGGACCCTGGCGCAGTAGCCCGTGTGATCCTTCGCGCCGCAACGAGCAAGCCTCGTCTGCGCTATCCCGTTGGCGTAGATGGAACCATCGCCCTGATGCTCCAGCGTGTGCTTCCAGAGCCAGTATTTGAGGCGTTCAAACGCCGCCTGTTCAGTGGTGGCAAGACCGCTGCCTAGTCTATCAACTACGAACGGCAGCACGCTGATGGGAAAACGAAATTCCCATCAGCAGCGCCAGATACAACGATAGGAGCAACACATTATGATGAAAGCCTTCTTCATCGAGCGCTATGGAAACAAGGATCGTGTGCAGGCTGGCGATCTGCCAATTCCAGAACTGCGGGATACTGATCTATTGATTCAGATCCACGCCGCTGGAGTTAACCCGTTGGATAACAAAATTAGGGACGGCGCGTTCAAAGCTATCTTGCCATATCGCTTCCCGCTTATTTTGGGCAATGATGTCGCTGGAGTTGTGGTTAAGGTTGGATCAAAGGTACAGCGATTCAAGCTAGGCGATGAGGTTTATGCTCGGCCAGCTGCCGACCGGATTGGAACCTTTGCCGAATTCATTGCTATCAGCGAAGCTGATGTCGCGATCAAGCCCAAAAAGCTAAGCATGGCCGAAGCGGCTTCCTTTCCGTTGGTCGGCCTGACCGCTTGGCAAGCCTTGATCGAACAAGCACAGCTCAAAAAAGGCCAAAAAGTTTTCATTCAGGCCGGTTCTGGCGGGGTTGGGACAATTGCAATTCAGCTAGCCAAACATGTGGGGGCGATTGTCGCCACAACCACGAGCAAGGCAAATTTCGATTTTGTGAAGCGCCTTGGGGCCGATATTGTGATTGATTACAAGACCGAGGATTTCGAAACAATCCTGAAGGACTATGATGTGGTCTTGAATAGTCAAGAGGGAGCGATCGTCGAAAAATCGCTTCGCGTACTAAAGCCTGGCGGAACGCTGATCTCGATTTCGGGACCACCTGATCCCGCGTTTGGTCAAGAAATTGGCGCGAAGTGGCCCGTTCGCATGCTTTTGCGCTTTTTGAGTTCTCGGATTCGCAAAAAAGCTCAACAACAGCAGGTACGCTATTCATTTCTGTTTATGCGGGCACACGGCGAGCAGCTCAGCGAACTTAGTTCGTTGATCGACGCTGGAACTATCAACCCCATTGTGGATCGAAGTTTTGCTTTCGAAGCAACCAAAGAGGCCTTGGACTACGTAGAAACAGGCCGCGTAAAAGGCAAGGTCGTTATCACGATGCGCTAAGTTGCGCTTCATTACGTTTTGGGAGATGGGAATGCTTTATCTATTAAATGATGCCCGTCAAGGTATCAGCATGGATTTTCATTCGATGGAGTATAGATTTTAAAACCCCAATCAATCGATCTAGTCCCCTGATCAAGATTGTATGCATCCGACGGAATAGCTTCTGGAGCGCCCCGAAAAGCAGGCTATTCCGTCGGATTGAACCATTGGTGGTTGGCGCTAACTAGTAGGCCACGCGAAAACCACCTGATCGCGTGTCTCTCCTGGATAAACATTTACAACAATTAAAATCCCCCCGTGTGGGGGTCAAACGGCTGTTGCATCACCCGTATGGCGTGCTATACTTCAGATCTCAGAACTAGTACCATGATGGAAGGAAGTCCTTGTGGCTGATGCAGCAGCGTTACTTACCCAAGCACAGACCCAATTGGCGCATGCCTTGCAGGCCTTGCGAGGTGAGGCGGCGCAACTGCGCGAGCAACATACCGCAATCACCCAACAAGGACGCAAAATGTATCGCACTGCCGATGAACTTGCGGTACAACGAACCTTCGCCGAACAACTCAACACGCCAGCAGTTGGCCGTTTGCGCCAACAAGAAGCAGAGTTGCGCAGCAAAATGGCGGCGATCGATGCCGAAACGAGTGCCACTGCTGAAGCACTCAAACGCCTCGAACAGCTCATTCGCCAAATTGAGATGAGCAGCACCAGCCTCAGTGGCACAACCAGCATTGGCCAACAAAATGATCCGTGGGCCTTAGCCTTACGTGGTCAGATTGTCCAAGGCCGCGAAGACGAGCGCTTACGCCTGGCCCGTGAAGTCCACGATGGGCCAGCCCAAGTTTTAGCCAACGTCTTGATGGGCTTGGAACATGCCATGAATTTGCAGCAGGGTAATCCGGCCCAGCTTGAACCATTTTTAAACGAATTACGCAGCGCTGCTCGCCAAGGACTCCACGAAGTGCGCGGCTTTATCGCCGATTTGCGGCCAGGTGCGCTCGACCAAGGTTTCCCCACCGCCTTGGCCGATTATGTCCAGAAATATCAACAAATTACCAAGGTCAAAGTCACAATTGACCTGCTCCACTGGCCAACCCGCCTTCCTGCTGAAGCTGAGATTGTGCTCTATCGGGTAACACAAGAAGCATTGCAGAATATTCACAAACATGCGCGCAATGCCAATGTTTTGATCCGCAGTGTGTTGCAAGGCAACCTGCTGATCGTCACCATCCGCGACGATGGCCCAGGCTTTGATCCACGTGAAGTTGTGCGGCGCTCTGGCAAAGAGAGTTGGGGATTGACCAGTATGCGCGAACGAGTCGCCTTACTTGGCGGAGATTTTGCCATTGCTTCACGCCTAGGGGCTGGCACTGAAGTGACCATCAGGATTAGCATCTAAGCTCACCCAGAAGGAGATACCCATGGAGCAAATTCGCGTTCTTATTATTGACGATCACCCGCTTTTTCGCCAAGGCATCTGCTGGAGCCTCGGCCAAGAAAAAGATATTGAGGTGATCGGCCAAGCAGAAAATGGCGCTGAGGCGATTAAGCTCACCGAAACGCTCAACCCCAATGTTGTGCTCTTGGATATTAATTTACCAGGCTTGAATGGCTTGGAAGTTGCCCGCGTGCTCAAACGCCGCGCCCCACGCATGGGCATTATTGTGCTCAGCATTCACGACGACGATGAGCAATTGTTCAATGCCATCAAGGCTGGCGCTGCTGCCTACGCGTCCAAGGAAATCGATCCCACCCAACTCGTGGGCATGATTCGCGATGTGGCCCATGGTCGCTATGTGATCAACGAAAGCGTTATGTCAAAGCCACATGTCGCCACCCGCGTGCTCAACCAATTTCGCGAGCTTTCAAATGTTGCCAACAGCAGCGAAGATACCTCGGTGATGTTTGCGCCCTTGACCAGCCGCGAAATTGAAATTCTCGATTGTATTGCCCGCGGCCTCTCCAACAAAGAGATTGCCAACCAACTTTCAATTAGCGGTCAAACCGTCAAAAACCATATCACCTCAATTCTCAGCAAGCTCCAAGTCAACGACCGCACGATGGCTGTTATTCATGCTATTCAACAAGGTTGGATCAAACTAGGCTATGATGAAAGTCGCAGTCGCACCGCTTGACGAACAGACCGTCTCTCGGCTAAAGTTGGCCCATCGCTGGTAATTGGCAGCCTCGCTCCGGCGGGGCTGTTCTTTTTTGGGGGGATTAATGTCGATTGCATTTAACGATCTTGGACGGCATGTAGCCACAATGGAAGCAGAGATCGAGGCCGCCAGTCTGCGGGTGTTGCGCAGTGGCTGGTTTGTGCTTGGCCCAGAAGTTCGCGCCTTTGAAGCAGAATGGGCAGCCTATTGTGGCGCACGCCATTGCATCAGCCTCGCCACTGGCACCGATGCCTTGATCTTGGGGCTACGCGCCTTGGGCTTGCAAGCAGGCGACGAAGTATTGACCGTGGCCAACGCAGGCAGCTACACAACCTTTGCCACCCACACAGTTGGCGCAACCCCACGCTATGTCGATGTTGATCCACAGCACTACACGCTTGATCCAAGCCAATTGGCGGCTGCGATTACGCCCCGCACCAAAGTGATTGTGCCGGTGCACTTATATGGTCAAGTTGCCAACCTCGAAGCAATTATGGCAGTTGCCGCCGATCATCAGGTGCCGGTGATCGAAGATTGTGCGCAAGCCCATGGGGCGCGCTACCAAGGCCAGCACGTTGGCACGTTCGGCGCTTTAGCTACATTCTCATTCTACCCAACCAAAAATTTAGGCGCGTTGGGCGATGGCGGGGCTATTATCACCAACGACGATGCCCTGGCTGCCAAAATCAAACAATTGCGCACTTATGGCTGGGCCAGCAAATATCAAGTGACGCTTGAACATGGCACCAACAGCCGCCTCGATGAGTTGCAAGCTGCAATTTTACGGGTCAAATTAGCCCATCTTGATGCTCAAAATGCACGCCGCCAAGCCTTGGCAGCCCGCTACAATGCAGGCCTCGCTGCCACCCCAATCCAATGCCCACAGCTCGATGATGCTCAGCATGTGCAGCATTTGTATGTGGTGCGGGTTGCCGCCGAACAGCGTCAAGCCTTGCGCGAGCATTTACAAGCAGCAGGCATTGGCAGCGATATTCACTATCCAATTGCCGATCATCAGCAGCCAGCTTGGGCCGAGCGCTATCAGGATGTACATTTGCCCGTAACCGAAGCCCTCAGCGCCGAAATTCTGTCGTTGCCCTGCTACCCAGAGCTCAGCGATGCAGAGGTCGATCAGGTTATTAGCTGCATTCAAGCCTTTTTTGCCAAATAACATCAGCATTAGGCAGGCAGCAGCCAACCAGCACTTCGCTATGGGTGCTGCTGCCGCTAAAACCTCAGTTCAACCGCATGCGTCAAATTGCCATCTCACCTATCCTGCGTATAATGCAAATCGCTGGCCATCGGCTCGATGGCTATTTATTTGAACACAAGGATGAGCTATGGCACAAACATCACTCGAACAAACCGACCTTTCGCCACGGCGCGAGGCCTTACAGCTGTGGATTCCCTTGGGAATTGTGCTGTTTTTGACCGTTGTCACCGCCTTTTTTCTAACTGGCCAATATCAAATTGCCGCTGGCAAGGGCATTGTGCAAGGCTTAGGCGAGCCATTGCCAATTTCATCGTCGGCGCATTTGATTGTTGTGCCATGGTTTTTCGATTGGCATGATCCTTTTTTCCAAACTCAAACCTTCGACGTGGCGCTGCATATGGGCACATTAATTGCGCTCTTGCTGTTTTTTTGGCGCGATTGGCTGAATTTGATTTTACACATGCATCAACCACGCAGCCAACAAGGCCAAATGTTTTGGTTTATCGTTTTGGCCTCAATTCCAGCAGGGATTGTCGGCTTGCTACTCGATAGCTTGGCCGAAGAATATTTCATTGATAAATATTTGGTGATTGCCGCCACGATGAGCATTATGGGCGTTGTGCTGTATATTGCCGATCGCTTTGCGCCGCGCCGCTATGAACTAAGCGACCTCACGTGGAAACATGCCTTGCTAGTTGGTTGCGCCCAAGCCTTGGCTTTGATTCCTGGGGTTTCGCGCTCTGGCAGCACCATGACGATGGGTCGGGCTTTGGGCTTTACCCGCGAAACCGCGGCTCGTTTCTCGTTTTTGATGGCGATTCCGATTACCTTTGGGGCGGGCGTGCTCAAACTGCGCGATATTGATAGCTCGCAATTGACTGCACCCTTTTGGCTTGGGATTAGCGTCTCATTCGTGGTCGGTGCGTTGGCGGTTGGCTTCTTGCTGCGCTATGTTCGCACCAACTCGTTTTTGCCGTTCATCATTTATCGGCTGATCTTAGCAGCGGTCATTGTGGCCGTCTATGTAGCTCGCTAAGCTGGTTGTTCTGGCCGAATTGATTGCAGGAGCACACATGATTTGTAGCGCGTGCCAAGCCCAAGTTCGCGATGGCGCTGAGCATTGTCAGGCCTGTGGAGCGAAAATCGTTCAAGCAGCAGCAACGCCAGCCACTGGACCATTGCCCCAAACCAAAGCCAGCAAACCACGGCGGCGCTGGGTTAAGTCGTGGTGGAGCTTTACGCTCGGCGTGTTGAGCACGGGCGTGATCTTGCCACTGGTCGCAATCATTGGCTTGTGGATTTTTGGTGGCACGAACCCAGCGCGCACGCCTTCAGCAGTGCCTGATCAGCGCCCAGACATTAGCGTTGATGTTGATCATAGCTATATCGAACAGGCAATTGCCACCAACCCTGATTTTCACAATCCGCTGGTGGTATTGGGCAATCATCCCAAGGGCGGCGTGGCCATGACCGTGACGCTTGGCTATGGTTTGCCCTTGGTTGGCGTGCAAACGATTCAGGCCCGAACTCAAATTGCCGCAATTGATGGCAACCTCGTGGTCACAACCGAGAGCGTTGGCTTGGGCAAAAATGGCGGGCTTGGCATTCCAGGTTCGTTTATCGAAAATATGCTTAGCTCAACCCTCAACCAAGAGATTGACAAACGGCTGCGCTCAAATCCGCAACTAGAGATCGCAATTATCAACACCAGCGCCAGCAATCAAGTGTTGCGGGTTGCCGCAATTATCAATACCAAGCCAAAGTAAAACCCTTGCTCAGCGTGGAGCCAAGGGTTGCGTTGCTTACTCGCTAATTTCAAGTTCAAGCACAAAGCGTTGATCTGGTTCGCCAGCCTCGAAGCCACGTTGATAGACCAACTCAAAGCTGCCTGAACCAACTTCGGCTGCTTGGAATGAGAAGGTTTCCGTACCACCAGAGCCGGGCTTTGGATTCGGGTCGGTCGATTGATATTGGGCTTGACCTTGTTGCTCCAACAATTTGCTAGCATCAGGGCCAATGCTCCAACTATAGCCAGTGCTTGGGTTGCTAGCCAGCACAATTTGAATCCGATCGCCTTTTCTGAGCTTCAGCGTACGCTTGTTATCCTGCATCGTCAGTTCGTAAACGCGGATATTCGCTTGATTTTGGGTCGTTGGGCCACACTCGCCGCGCTGAAAAGCCCATTCTTCACATTCGCTGCCATCAGGAAAGCCACAAAAACCAGTTTGATTGCCAGCAGCATCTTGGCGAATCGTCAGCGTGCCACCGTTCTCAGTACAAAATACTGAGGCTGGATTAGCCAGATCAAGCACTGGCGTTGCGCGATTTGCGCCACAAGCAATCAGCACACTCGCGATTAGCCCAACTCCCAAGCTCATCATTGATTGACGAATCATCTCTATAGCTCCATTGCGATTAATTTCAGCTAAGCCTTATGGTGTGCAATTGCACGAGATTAACGCCGCTACCAGCAAGCTTGTTCCGCATTGGGCTAGCAAGCACAAGCTTAGCGCGCAGCTTGATCGATAATCCAAGCCCATTGTTCAGGGCTGCATGCCACCACCGAAAGCCGCGATTGGCGCACCAACATCCAATCGGCCAAGCTTGGCTCGGCTTTGATTTGGGCCAACGTAACTGCTTGTTTGAGCGCAACCACTGGCTCAATCTCGACCACCACATGCTTTGGGTTCTCGCTGGTTGGATCGGGATAGGCGCTGCGGCTCACTTGGGCGATCCCGACTGCGGCTCGCACATCGCCGCTATGATAGATCAAACATTGATCGTCAAGCTGCATGGCGCGCAAATTGATCAAGGCTTGGGCGTTGGTCACACCATTCCAAACAGTAGAACCATCGCGTACCAAATCATCCCAACTAAACTCGTTTGGCTCAGTTTTGAGCAACCAATAGGCCATGGCAGCGGCTCCTTAACTCAAAAGCACGGATGGTTTGAGCCATCCGTGCTGAAACATACGCTTAATCAAGCTTACTTATCGTTTTCAGCGACCTTGTTCCAATCCAGCACGTCCCACCAAGTTTTGATGTAGTCTGGGCGGCGATTTTGGTAGCGCAAGTAGTATGCGTGTTCCCAAACATCCAAGCCCAACAATGGAGTTTGACCTTCCATGACTGGTGAGTCTTGGTTAGCAGTGCTGGTTACGGCCAATTTTCCATCGGCATTGCGCACCAACCAAGCCCAGCCTGAGCCGAAGCGGGTGGTTGCAGCCTTAGCAAATTGTTCCTTGAAAGCATCCAACGAGCCAAACGTGGCGTTGATTTCTTCGCCAAGTTTGCCAGCTGGTTCGCCGCCACCGTTGGGGCTGAGGATATTCCAGAACAAGCTGTGGTTGGCGTGACCGCCACCATTGTTGCGCACAGCGGTACGAATATCTTCTGGCAAGCTGTTCAAATCGCTGATCAATTCGTGCACTGATTTGCTTTGCAATTCGGGATACTTTTCCAAGGCAGCGTTGAGGTTGTTCACATAGGCAGCGTGGTGCTTGCCATGGTGAATTTCCATGGTTTGCGCATCGATTGCTTTTTCTAAGGCATCGGTTGCATACGGCAACGCTGGCAGTTCAAAAGCCATTGTATGGACTCCTTTTGAGCTCAATGATGCGTCTGTCGGCGCATCAACACACGGTTCCCACATCTATTGTAGCAGAAGTTAGGCCACGCTTGATGCCAATCTTGCGCACATTTGCGATTGGGGATCGGTTGTTGGGGATCGGGGATCGGGAACGGCGAAGAGCGCGAAGGGATGAGGGGTCAGGGGTCAACGAAACGGAACCACGAAGAGCGCGAAGAACACGAAGGGAGGTTTTAGCGCAGCGGCGCAGAGAAAATGAGGTTCTGGGCTAGCGAAAAATGCGTGGGTTTGGCGAAGAATCTGGAACTTGAACAAGTAACCGATCCCCGCCCCCTGGCCCCGATCCCCAAGGCCGAAACCACGAAGAGCGCAAAGGGCGCGAAGGGGGATTTTAACGCAGCGGCGCAGAGCATATGAGGCTCTGGGCTTTGTGCTTTTTGTACTGGTTCATTTCGTTAACGACGTTTTCCACTCATCCGCGGCGAAGGTAACCACAGGACGCATCCTCCCCTCGCCCGCGTTCAGTGGGAGAGGGGCTGGGGGTGAGGGCATGCTTCTGATTGTCAATCCAATCAACCATTACAGCTCTGGGCTAGCGAAAAATGCGTAGGTTTGGCGAAGAATCTGGAACTTGAACAAGTAACCGATCCCCGCCCCCTGGCCCCGATCCCTCGTTCGCAAGCACCCAATTGGCTAAAATGTGTTAAGCTTAATCCTAACGAAGATTAATCATGGGCAATCACGATTGCCACCACCATAGATTTAGGAACTTCATGAGCGAACAACGCCGTTTTCCCAAGCCCGAAGTGATGAGTCCAGCGGGCTATTGGCCGCAGTTGCACGCCGCAATCGAAGCAGGCGCAGATGCGGTTTATTTGGGCTTGAAACATTTTACCGCCCGCGCCAAGGTTGGTTTTACCCTCGGCGAATTGCCCGACGTGATGCGGACATTGCATCAACGGGGCGTGCGCGGCTTTGTGACTTTCAACACCTTGGTGTTTGAGCACGAATTGCGCGAAGCCACCCGCTCATTGGCCGCCATCGCCGAAGCTGGAGCCGATGCGGTGATTGTGCAAGATATTGGCATCGCCCAACTTGCGCGCCAAATCGCACCCGAAATGGAGGTGCATGGCAGCACGCAGATGAGCATCACCAGCGCCGAGGGCGTTGAGTTGGCCCGTAAATTTGGGGCCAATCGGGTTGTGCTGGCGCGCGAATTATCGCTCGATGAGATTGCCGCAATTCGCCAAGCAACCGATTGCGAGCTTGAAATGTTCGTCCATGGCGCGCTGTGCGTCTCGTATTCTGGCCAATGTTTCTCCTCGGAAGCGTGGGGCGGACGCAGTGCCAATCGTGGCCAGTGCGCCCAAGCCTGCCGCTTGCCCTACCAAATGTTGGTCGATGGTAAGCACAAACCATTGGCCGATGCGCGCTATCTGCTTTCGCCAGGCGATTTATACGCAGTGCCCTTGATGCACGATATTATCAAATTGGGCATTTCATCGCTGAAAATCGAAGGCCGCTACAAAGATGCCGATTATGTGGCCTTGACCACCAGCGCCTATCGCAAAGCGGTTGATGAAGCCTGGGCCGGCTTGCCCTTGAGCATCACGCCCGCCGAAGAATTGCAATTAGAGCAAGTCTATTCGCGTGGCTTGGGCACGTTTTTCATCGGCGGAACCAATCACCAAACTGTGGTCAACGGTCGCGCACCGCGCCATCGCGGCGTGTTGATGGGCTATGTCAGCGATATTTATGGCGAACGGATTGTGCTCAAGCCGCATGAAAATCATACAATTGCCCCGCTCAAGGCTGGCGATGGCGTGGTGTTTGATGCAGCCAATTGGCGCAGCCCCGAAGAACGCGAAGAAGGCGGGCGAATTTATGGCATCGAAGCATTGCCAACTGGCGAAATTGAGTTGCGCTTTGGCCCGCAAGCAATCAGAGCCAATCGGATTCGGGTTGGCGATTTGATTTGGCGCAGCCACGACCCTGAGCTTGATCGCGCTGCCAAACCATTTTTAGATGCCGCCGCGCCGGTTGCCAAACAACCGTTACACTTGCATGTCGTCGCCCACGAAGGCCAGCCCTTGCAATTAACCTGGACGCTTAGCAACCAGCCTCAATTGAGCGTAACGGTCCAATCGCCAGAGCCATTACCACGCTCGCAAAACCGTGCCTTGACCAACGAATTTTTGTACGATCAAGCCAGCCGCTTGGGAAACACCGCCTATAGTTTGGCCGAAATGCAGGTTGATAGCAGCGGCCAGCCATTTGTGCCAAGCTCATTGCTGAATAATTTGCGCCGCCAAGCAATCGAACAACTCAGTGCCTTGCAAGCAGCCGCGCCAGTTCGCCAGATTCAAGCGCCGCTCGATGTTTTGGCGCAAGCCCAGCAAACCGTACAACCAGCAGCTAGCCCAACCAGCACGCCGCAATTGCATATTTTGGTGCGCACGCCTGAGCAATTGCAAGCAGCCATAGCCGCCAAGCCCGCCAGCATCACGCTCGATTATTTGGAACTCTATGGGTTGAAGCCAGCAGTTGAATTGGTGCAATCGCATGGGATTCAAGCCCGCGTGGCCAGCCCACGGGTGCTCAAACCAAGCGAACAGCGCATCATTCACTTTTTGCTCAAACTTGGCTGCGAAATCGTGGTGCGTTCGACGGGCTTGCTCGAAGCGCTGCGCCACGAGCAACACCCAGCATTAATTGGTGATTTCAGCTTGAATGCTGCTAATAGCGTGACCGCCAATACGTTGCTTGAATTAGGCTTGGAGCGCATCACGCCAACCCACGATTTGAACGCGGCGCAGGTGACGGCTTTGGCGCAACAATTGGGCAGTGCCGCAATCGAAGTTATTGCCTATCAACATTTGCCCGTTTTCCACACCGAGCACTGCGTATTTTGCCGCTTCCTTTCGAATGGCACCAGCTTCAAAGATTGCGGCCATCCTTGCGAGAAACATCGGGTCGAATTACGCGATCTGAATGGCCGCGCGCATCCGGTCATGGCCGATGTTGGCTGTCGCAATACAGTGTTTGGGGCAGAGGCTCAAACTGCGGTGGAGCATCTTGAGGAATGGCAGGCCGCTGGAATTGTGCATTATCGCTTGGAGTTTGTGCACGAAACCGCCGAACAAGTTGCAAGCGTGATCGCCGCCTTCGATCGAACGCTGCAAGGCCAGCAATCCAGCGCCGCCTTGGCCGAGCAATTGCGCAAAGCAGCGCCGCAAGGCATTACCCAAGGCAGCTTGTTTATTCCCAACGATTACCTGCGCGTGCCGTTGATGCAGTAGTTAGCGAGGGGTCGAGGGATTAGGGATCAGGGGCTGGGGATCGGGAATCAGGAATGCGGGACTAGCACTAATGCTAGTCCCGCACTCTTTGTTCTCGCGATTTAAATTTCAATCTTGCCTTCAAGATAAAAGACACACGAGCCAGCCAATTCAACGCGGTCGCCAACCAGCCGACAATTAATTTCGCCGCCCCGCTGCGAGGCTTGATAGGCGCGGAAACTGGTTTTAGCCAAGCGCTCGGCCCAATAGGGGGTTAATGCACAGTGGGCAGCACCAGTCACCGGATCTTCAGGGATGCCCTTGGCGGGTGCAAAATAGCGGCTGACAAAATCATAGCCCTGATCACCAGCCGCAGTTACCACCACCCCACTGCGATCAAATTGGGCGATTGCCGCCAGATTTGGTTTTAGCTCACGCACAAGTTGGGCATGCTCAAGCAGCGCTGTATAATTAACTGCATCGCTCAGCACTTCAACTGGCATCACCCCCAAGGCTTCGGCCAAACCTGCTGGCAACTCAACCCGCTGCCATGGCCGAATTGGAAAATTCAGCACATAGCCATCGTCATTTTTGCGAACCATCAATAGCCCACTTTTAGATGAAAAGGTGACTTGGCTGCGAGTTGGCTCTAAACGCTCGATCACCACCGCGGCACTTGCCAAGGTCGCATGGCCACACAGCGCCACCTCGGTGACTGGCGTAAACCAGCGAATTGCATATTGCTCGCCAGTCGGCACGATGAAGGCCGTTTCGGCCAAATTATTTTCGCTGGCAATCGCGTGTAACACCGCATCAGCAGGAAATTCATCAAACAGCACAACCGCCGCTGGGTTGCCTGCAAACCGCCGCGTCGTAAACGCATCAACTTGAAATATCGGCACGTGCATTATGAGATCCTTTGGGCAAAATGATGGCAGAAGCGAAGGAATGGGGATCTGTTGTTGGGATCTGGGGATTGGTTATTGAGGGCTGGGAATCGGTCATTGAAGCAGAAAATCGGCGACAGTTGTGCCAGCCAAGCCTGATCCCCGACCCCTAACCCCCGACCCCCAACTTACAAATAGCGCTCGAAAAACTCGGCCACTCGTTTAACATAGGCTGGCCGATCGGCGAAATACGCGCCACAATGCGGCATATCTTCGATAATCCAAAGTTCTTTGGGGCCTTGGGCAGCAGCGTGCAAATCGTAGGCATCAATCACCGGAATCACGGTATCGCCAGTGCAATGAATCACCAGCAAAGGCCGTTGCCCATAGCGAATCAAGGCCTCAATTGGCCGCACTGCTTCAAAGCGATAACCATAGCGGCGGGCCGTAATCTGGTCGGCCAACGCCCGCAACGGACGCTGCGGCAATCGCCGATTAGCAAAGGCAAAATCAACCAAATTAGCCATTTCGGCAAAGCTGCTATCAGCAACGACCGCCTTGACTGCTGGTTGGTCGGCGCTGCCCAACAGGCTTACCGCCGCGCCCATCGAATAGCCAAGCACCCCAATTTGAGCCTCTGGCATGCGCTCTTGAACATAGTTGATTGCACCGTGCAAATCGCCAACTTCGTGGTAGGCCAACGAACAAATTGAATCGTCGCTATCGCCACGCCCACGAAAATCAAAAATTAATACATTCATGCCAGCGCGCCACAAGCCTGAGCCAATACCCAGCAACTCATCTTTGCGCCCACGATGGCCATGGCAGCCAATCACAACCCGCTTACTTTCAGGCCGCGCCAGCCACCAAGCCCGAATTTGCAAGCCATCGACCGAATTAAAGCGCACTTCTTCCCAATCAACGCCAGTTTCAAACGGCGTGAAGGCAAACAGGGTTTCCCGTTTGAGCGCGGCGGTCGGGCCGCTCAAACGATGAGCAGCATAGGCGGCAATGCCTGCGAGCGTACTAGCGGCGGCACTTAGGCCCGCCCCAACCAACAATTTGCGTTTCATAACTACTCGATACTAAAGACCATCTCAACATCGCCAATCCGAATTCGGTCGCCGGGCCGCAGATGGTGCGGTTGATAGGCGGTCATCGGCACGCCGTTGATACTGGTGCCATTGATGCTGCCCAAATCAATTAATAAATGATGATCGCCCTGTTGCTCAATCACCGCGTGGCGACGGGAAGCTACGCCACGATCATGCTCAGCCAAATCGATCTCAGGATGATGATTTTGGGCTGGATCGCGCCGCCCAATGCGGCAAGGAAAATGGGTTAATGCTAATTCCCAAACCGCGCGCGGCGAGGTAATCACCAATTTTGGCACAGCGCGCTTGATTGCCGCACCACAACCAGCGCAAAATCGCGCATTGGGCTTATTCATGCGCCCACATTGATCGCAAATTGGGCCATTGGCCTGCGGTGGAGGCGACCACGCTGGAGTCTGAACTGGTGGAGCCCACGATGGCACCGCTTGCTGTGGCACTGGTTGCGGCACAGGCTGCGCCATCGGTTGTTGATAATTGGGCTGTTGCGGCGCACCCCAGGCTGGCGCAGGGTTTGGATTCGGATTGCCCCACGCTGGCGCAGGGTTTGGATTCGGATTGCCCCACGCTGGCGCAGGGTTTGGATTACCCCAGGCTGGCGCTGGATTGGGATTCGGATTGCCCCACGCAGGATCAGGATTGTTAAACACTGGCGCTGGCGTTGGCATCATCGTCGGATCATCAAGCTTATCGGGCACGATAACGCCGCGATCGACCGCCAACAAAGCTTGTTCAAACGAAGCCATGGTTTGAAAGCGCTTATCGCGATCCATCGCCATCGCCTTGATAATCACCTGTTCCATCTCCGGCGTAACCGATTGATTATGCCGAATCAACGAGCCATCTTTGGGGGTTTGCAAGGGCACAGGCGGCAAATTGGTGAGCATATGCAGCAAAGTTGCGCCCAAAGCATAAATATCGGCGCGGGCATCAGTTTGGCCCTTGCCATATTGCTCTGGCGGCGCATAGCCTGCCGAACCCATCGCCACCGTATCTTTGCTTTTATTGGTTTTGTAGGTACGCGCCACGCCAAAATCGATCAGCTTAATAATGCCCTCAGGCGTAAGCATCACATTTGGCGGCTTCATATCGCGGAAGATAATTGGCGGATTTTGGGTGTGCAAATAATTCAACACCCGCGCAATTTGAATTCCCCAATTGACCACATCGCGTTGAAAAAATGGCGCATTCGTTTCCCGCTGCTTATCTTCAAGCGTTTTGCCTTGCACAAACTCCATCACCAGCGTCGGGCGACCAGCCTGATCGAAAGAATCGATCACTTTGGGCAAGTTTGGATGATCGAGCGTTTGCAACAATTGCGATTCTTGGTCGAAAAGCTTGCGATTTTCGGCAATCTCCTCGGGAGCAGCCTCAACTGGTGGGCGCATCTCTTTTAATGCCCAGGTCGAGCCATCGCTCATGCGTTCACAGCGATAGACCGCGCCCATGCCGCCACGCCCGATGAGGCCGAGAATCCGATATTGATCACGTTGTCCTTGAAGTATCGTGCCATCAGGCAGCAAATCAGCAAACACAGTTTCTCCCGCCGCTACATGATTGCGTAGCTTGTATTATCAACGATTGATACGTCAAAAGTCAAAGGGTGGTAGCAACCATTAATCAAGAATTAAGCATTACGCTACGTTGCAAAGCGCCCAACATAGACCGTTGTGGTGTATAAAAAGGCGATGTTGCCATCAACTTGATGCTCCTGCCATGCGTCGATCAGGCCTTGACGCAGGGCTTGGTAGCTTGGTTGCTCGGGCGTGGGCGTGTACGACGAGGAAAATGCGCGGCCAAGCAAGCTAGCTTGGTCAAAATATTGAGCATTTTGGGCGGTGTAGCAGGCTGGTTGCTGGCCGAAAAAGTCGCTAATTAGTTGCGGGTCGATGTTGGTATGTTTGACGCTCGAATAATCGGTGCCAAAACGGTGCAATAGGGCTTCGTATTGGCGCAAAAATGGCGTAGCATCAAGCGAACGTTGGTTCCAAATCAGCGCAACCCAGCCATCAGGCCGCAAAATGCGCTGCCATTCGCGGCGCGTAGCGTTTGGCTCAAACCAGTGGAAAGCTTGGGCAGCCGTAATCCAATTAACGCTCTGATCGGCTAAACCAGTGGCTTCAGCGCTGCCATCAACCACTTGAAAATTGGGATAGCGCTCACCAAGTTGCAAACTAGCTTCACGCATTGGTGCGTTTGGCTCAATGGCATAAACTGTTGCGCCATGCTCCAATAATTGCTCGCTCCAAATGCCCGTGCCAGCCCCAATATCGGCCACGATCGAGTTTGAGCCAAAGCCATGCTGCTGTTGCAATGGCCCAAAAATTTCGCGTGGATAGGTTGGGCGAAATTGCACATAATCGGCAACTCGATTGCTAAACCGTTGACGGTTATCACTCATTGTCGGTCTCCTTCACACGATGCTTAGCTGCGAAAGCTATACCACCATTCAACTACCAGCAACGCCAACGCCAAGCCAATCAAAATTGGCCATAATGGCGTGCCTTGAGGTGCTAAGCGGTCGCCCTCTGGCTGAGCAATTTGACTGATTGTTGGTTGGCTTTGTTGCTGTAGATTCGATTCCTGGGGATCGCCAAAATTGACCGCAATGCCGCCGCGATTGCTGCCAACCACCCGATATAAACCAGCTTGGTTCAGCCGTTGATCAAGCGCTTGAGCCTCGCCATCAGGGCGAGTTAATGGCGTATTCGGGGCAAAACTGCCGGCTGCCAGCTGTTCAGGCAACGATCCGCCAGTGAGGTTGTCAATGCTGGCGGCGGTCAGCAAGGGGAAGGCCAATTTGGCGCTGAGATTAGCATTATCCAAATTAAACAGCCAAACGATGGCGGCTTGCTCTTGCCACGTGCCACGCAGCACCAAAGGCAGTTGGGTATCGGTTTCAATCACGCTGGTCAAACCAGTTGGGATATTCTCGCGAGTCATTGGGCGACGACCGCCCCATTGCACACTCGACAGATCGATGCCAGCAAAATCGGCATCAAGCACCGCGCTACTCGCCTGTTCGCCTAAAATGCTATCCTCGGTGAGCAAACGCTCGTCGCGCGGTGGATTGACAATCAACAGCGCACTGCTGGGCAATTGCTCAGGCAAAACGCCATTCAGCACCGTCAAATCAACCCGTTGATTGCTAACCCCCGTGCTCACGCTTAGCTCGATATTGGGTAAACTCCGCAGCATCCGTTCCAGCGGCGATGGGGTTAATGTTGCCAAATGCACCCGCAATGAGCCAGAGCGATCCAGCGACACCAGCGCCCGATCATCAACTGCATAATCATCGTTGGGGCTAAGCTGTAATTCGGCCAACTCGCCTGCGCCCACTTCCCACGTTCGTTCCTCGCTGCCGCCAGGCTGAATCACGATGTTTTGCTCGGATTCCAGCTCGCCATCAAGCAACAGGGTCAAGGTTCTGGCTGCGGGCAAATCGCTAAAATTGGTCACGCGAGCATACAATGCATTACGTTGGTTAGGCAAGCGACGACTGGCAAAGGTCACGATGCCGTTGTTGGCGGTGCTTTCGCCCAGCGTGCGCCATTCCAAGTCGGCGGCAACCGAGAGCGGCGTGCTGCTGGCAGGCAAAGCTCCATCGCTCAACACCAGCATTTGATTTTGGCGATCATTAGCGAGAGTGGCGTTGGCAATGCTCAGCGCTTGGCCCAGATCGGCGTTATTGCCAGCAGGCGCAAGCTCGGCCACAATTTGGCGCAATTGTTGGCGCTCTGCATAGCCGCCATAGCCCAACAAGCGGGCTTCACGGTTCAGCTCAACCAAAGCCACACTATCATCACGGCCCAAATCACCAAGCAGATCTTGGGTTTGTTGTTGGGCTTGGGCAAACGTGCCATTGGCCAGCATGCTCGAGGTGGTATCGAGGATAATCACCACATGACGCGGATCGTTGACTCCAAAAATCCATGTTGGTTGGGTCAAGCCTAAGGCCAAACATGCTGCAACTAAGAGGTGCAACGCCAACAAAAGGGTTAATGGCAATTTGCGTTGCTGGCGCTCAGGTGGTGGTTTGAGCGCCGCCCACAGCCGAATTGTGGGAATGCGCAAGCGCTGACGGCGCTGCCGTACCATATGCAAAATTGCAATGATTGGCAACGAAATTAAGCCAATTAAGCCCAAGGGAACAAGCAAATTCATAAGGCTCGATGCTTCACAAGCATCTCGGTGCAGGCCCAGATGATTGCGCTGAATGAACAAACAGCATGGTGATGATTGCACCATGCTGTCGTATTATAACGAGCTTTTGGGTCGCAGCGAAAGTAATGCAGAAGAAGAATGCTGCAATCCCAAGGCTAGCGCTGTGGTAATTCGCGCATAAAGGTTTGTTGTTGCTCATCGATTGCGTGTTGCAATTGATTGCGCGAAAGCATGCCCGAAAGCACCAGCAACTCGCCAACCTGAAAATGCTGGCCGCGCACTTTCAAATCTGCTTGGCGCGCAATCACCTGATTCAGTTGGGTGCGCGTAATCAGGCCTTGTTCAATCAGATGTTCACCCAAGCGATTGACTGTGCTGGCTTGGCCACCTTGGGCCCGAGCCATTTTTTGCACTTCCAAGACCTTGCCAAGCGCTTGGGTGGTCAGCCAGCGGCGGCGCAGCAAAATATCACCTAGCGGCACAATCCGGCCATAGCGGGCTTCTTGGGCTTGCTCGCTCAAGGCAGCCTCAAGCTGGATTTGCTTGATAAATTTTTGCTCAACCAAATATTCGCCCAAACGTTTGACCGCTGCAACCGATTTTTCAACGGGTGCGGCAGGCGGCGTTTGATCAACGACAACTTGCAAGCGCAAGAATTCCAAGCCCATGAGCGCTGCTTCGTTGGTTGGCTCAAGCTCCAGTACCCGTTGCAAACAATCGCGGCGTTTTTCTGGCTCCTCCAAAACCCCGCTGAGCCACAGCCAAGCTGGCGCAAAATCGGGATCGTCATGAATAATTGAAATTAATAAGCTGCGCCCCTCCTCCTTCCGGCCAGTGCTAATCGCAGCACGGGCGTGGGCAAAAAGCGTTTCGATGCTCACAGAATGTCCTTTCAAGCTTAGCCTTTAGCCAATGCTTGGGCAGCAACCAAGAGTGGGTCCCACACCGATGAAAATGGGGGTGCATAACTTAGGTCTTGCCAAGCAAACTCATCTACCGTCATTCTTCCCGCTAATGCCACCGCTACCACATCAACCCGCTTTGCCACATCGTCGTAGCCAATAATTTGGCCACCCAACAATGTGCCGTCGGCTGCATCGGCAACCAACTTAACCGTAATGGGCCGAGCATTGGGGTAATACCCCGCATGATCGGTCGAATGGATGATTTTGCTACGAACGTGGTAGCCATGGTGGAGAGCTTGCTCAACACTTAATCCAGTCGCGGCAATGTGTAAATCGGCAAATTTGGTCACCGATGTGCCAACAACGCCGCGAAATGGTCGCTCGTGGCCTGCGAGAAAGGCTCCGAGGGTTCGACCTTGTTTATTTGCAGTGGTGCCAAGCGGCATATACACTGGTTTATTTAAGATTCGATGATCAACGGTACAGCAATCGCCTGCGGCAAACACCCTATCGACGGTAGTACGCCCTACTTGGTCAATTTTGATCGCGCCAGCTTCGCCAAGCTCAGCGCCGCAGCTTTCAGCCAGTTCGCTATTGGGCTGCACGCCAGTGGCGATAATCACTAATTCGGCGGGATAATCGACCTTGCCAGCAACCACATGGGTCACTGTATCAGCCTTGCCTTCAAGACCTTCGAGCGCCGCGCCAAGCGCTAAATGTACGCCCGCAGCCTCAAGCCGTTCGATAATTTGGCTGCTCATATCGTCATCAAGCGAGCTTAAAACCGTTTTGCTCCGGTTGATTAAGGTCACGCTAATGCCCAAATCAAGCAACGCCTCGGCCATTTCAAGCCCAATATAACCAGCCCCAACCACCACCGCATGCTTCGGCTGTCGCTCGTTGATATAAGCTTGAATTGCTAAACCATCATGCATTGAGCGTAACCGAAAGACACCCTGTAGTTCAATCCCTCGTACTGGTGGACAATTGACCCGTGCGCCAGTTGCAATCACCAATCGATCAAAATGATCGTGGAATGTCGTATTCGTGGCCAAATTACGCACCGTCACTCGCCCAGCTGCCACATCAAGATCAGTCACTTCATGTTCGGTTTTCACGGTTACGCCATCGCGGGCAAATTGGGCTGGAGTACGGGCGATTAAGGCTTGATAATCGCTCACTGCGCCACTAATTAAGTAGGGCAAGCCACACGCCGAATAGGAAACATGCGCTTCACGACCATACACACAAATATCCAAATCTGGATTGGTGCGCTTGGCCTTGGCCGCAGCACTCGTTCCGGCGGCGACGGCTCCAATCACGATCACGCGCTCGCTAGCCATTGCAGGCTCCTTTAGCTATGCTACTATTTGGACAGATTGTCACTAGCATGAGACCTTGATTATGCCACTAAGCTCAGCCAATAATCAACCACGTTTGCCAGCTCAACCCAATCGTTTGGGCGCATGGTTGGTCTATCGGGCACTCATTCGGCCAGCCTTGCGCAAAACCTTCGATCAAGTATTGCTCAACGTTGGGTCAGCCAGTGACATTTTGCGCAGCCGCGAGCCAATTTTGTGCTATGTGACCCATACAAGCTGGTGGGATGGGCATCTTGCCTTTGAGCTATTTCGCAACGTCTACCCACGCCGCCATTTTTTGATGATGGAAGAAGCGCAGCTCGCCCGTTATTTCTTCTTCCGCTGGTGTGGTTGCTTCTCGGTTAACCGCCAAGAACCGCGTGAGGCCCTGCGCTCAATACGCTACGCCAGCACCCAGCTTCAACACCACAGCCACGCCTTAGTTTGGGTTTTTCCGCAGGGCCAAATTATACCGCCAGATCGCCGTCCGCTCCAATTGTTCCGCGGGGTTGCCGATATTGCTACTCGCACTGGCAATCTGTGGTGTTTGCCAGTTGCTCTACGCTATGAATTTAGTGGCGAACAACGCCCAGTTGCCCTAATTCGTTGTGGCGAGCCAACCTGGGTCGATGCTGGCACAAGCCGCGAGCAACTGCAACCTCAATTAGAGCGCAATTTGACCAGCACCGCCGACCAACTCCGTGACGAGTGGAAGCAGCAAGATCTTGCCAATTTTCAATCAATTATGCAGGGCACAGCCTCAGTTAATCACCGCTTCGACCAAATTTTGGGGCCAATCGTGCGCTGGTGGCAACGATAAGGATTGGGGGTCGGTTGTTGGGGGCTGGGGATCGGGATCAGCGACGAGCAACCACGAAGAACGCGAAGAACGCGAAGGGTTGGGGAGCAGTTGTTAGGGATGGAGGATCGGGATCAGGAACGAGCAACCGTGAAAAGTGCGAAGTACGCGAAACACACAACATTTGGGGTTAACGAAGCATAACAACAATCCAATACATACATATTTGGGGGTGCAGGGGGATGAAAACCCCCTGCGTTTCCCTCCGGCGGAGGGACGGAAGGGTGGCGAAAAAAGTGACGGGGTCAGGATTCAGTGATGAGCAACCACGAAGAACGCGAAGGCTGAGGATAAACAAATTAATAATTCAGCAAGATCGCTTAACGCAGAGGCGCAGAGGAAAGGTGGTTATTGGCTGTTGGCTATGGGCTAGCAGAAACCAAATCCTAAAAATCTGTGCCAATCTGTGGCTAAAAAATAATGCTTCGTGTAATTCGTGCAATTCGTGGCTAAAACAGGAATTTGGCTATTGGCTGTTGGCTATGGACTAGCAGAAACCAAATCCTAAAAATCTGTGCCAATCTGTGGCTAAAAAATAATGCTTCGTGTAATTCGTGCAATTCGTGGCTAAAAACCTTCGTGGATTCATTAAATCCAAACTGCCTCAATCAATCGAGGCAACACCACATCGGCACTGCCCGCCAACGAATAGCTCGCAATCCCGCGCAATGGCATATCAGGGTTAATTTCAATCACCGTCTTTTTGCGCCGCAACGCCCGATGCGGCAACGAAGCAATTGGCTCAACAATCGCCGATGTGCCAATCACCAAGGCCACATCGCTGCGATCAAAGGCATCTTTTGCCGCTTGCAGCATCGCCGCATCCAATAATTCGCCAAACCAGACAATATCGGGGCGCAACGGCGCACCACAAGTAGGGCAAATTGGCTGCTCGGCATCCCAATCTTCAACCAAGCGCCGTTCACGCGCGCAAATTGTGCGCGCTAAACTGCCATGCACCTCAAAAACATTGCTTGAGCCAGCCCGTTGATGCAAACTATCAATATTTTGGGTAAATAACTTAAATTCTGGCATCAATTGTTCAAGCTGGGCCACTGCATAATGGCCAGCGTTTGGTTGAGCCGCTTCGCATTGACGCTTCATCGTTTGATACACCTGAAAAACGCCAAACGGATCGCGCTCGAAGCCAGCCAAGGTTGCAACCTTATCAGGATCATAGGCGGTCCAACGAGCATCGACAGCAGCACTACGATAGGTCGGAATTCCACTCGGCGCTGAAATTCCAGAGCCAGTTAATACAACCATTGATTGGGCTTGACGCAAATGGTGGATTAAATCAGCAGCAAATTCACTCATTGATCAATATCCTTGCAACTCAATTAAAAGCACGCTTGTGCTATTTACTATGGTAGATTGTAAGAGTAAATCGTGGCTAGATAATCAAATTTTATTAACAGTTTATTATTTGCATAATAATTTAGGCCAAAATCTATTGAAATTCGGCTGCGAATGTCTTACTATCATTAAGAGACAGATTTAGGGATGTTGATGCTCTTTAGCAACGCTTCACTTTTGCATTCGACTACTTGAGCAAATGGATTTTGTGCCTAGCTGTACGTGATTGCGATTGCGTGCCGCTATTTTTATGATTTTGCCAATACCCACTGTGGTATTTGCCGATAAACGTCCTATCAATCCTTCATGCCAAAGGATCGCAGACCATGCAAACCGAACGCGTTAAAAGCCGTGGGGTCTTGCTCAAAGTAGCAAGCCATATAGTCCAATTAGCCGTCATTGTCCGCGAAGCCGAAGGTATCAACGATAACGATGCCTACATGGTTGCCGAACAAATTATTGATCATGTGAGTGCCTCGCATCAAGTGCCAAGCCAAGATTGCTGGCCGGTTCAGGTTGTCTGTCGCGCCTGGCAAGTGGTTGTGCAACATCAACCAAGCTGCCGTTGCCGCGGAGCCGATATGAATACCGTCGCCGATAAATTGGTTAAACTCGATTGGGTTGCCGTCAACTAACTTCGGCTAATTTCCTCAATTGCTCCAACTCCATGCCAAAAATCGCCAACATGCGGCTCTAGTTCCCGATAGCGTTATGTTACGGGAGGTATCATCATGTTGGCGAAAGTTTGGAGTTGCGCCGTGGTTGGCCTCGATGGCGCGTTAGTCGAAGTCGAAGTTGATCTCAGTCGTGGTTTGCCGACGTTCACGATTGTAGGCTTGCCCGATACTGCCGTCCAAGAGGCCAAAGAGCGAGTCCGCGCCGCCGTGCGCAATAGTGGCGGTTCCTTCCCCGATAAACGGCTAACCGTCAATTTGGCTCCTGCTGATTTACGTAAAGCAGGCCCAGCCTACGATCTGCCCATTGCCGTGGGCATTTTGCTGGCCTCAGGCCAAATCGCTGCCGATGTCAGCCAGGCAATGTTTGTCGGTGAGCTATCGCTTGATGGAGCTTTACGCCATACCGATGGCATCTTGCCAATGGTCACAATTGCCCGCCGCGAAGGCTTGCAAACAGTTTATGTGCCACATTGCGATGCCGCCGAAGCCGCTTTGCTTGGCGATATGACGATTATTCCTGTGCGCTCCATCGTCGAGATTGCTGCTCATCTCAATGGCGAGCGCTATATCGCAGCCTACGAAGGCCAACCGCCAGCCCCAGAAAGCCTCAGCTATAGCGTCGATTTTGCCGATGTCAAAGGCCAAGAACACGTCAAACGGGCTTTAGAAGTTGCTGCTGCTGGTGGGCATAATGTTTTGATGAGCGGCCCGCCTGGCTCTGGCAAAACTTTACTAGCCCGCTGCGTACCCTCAATTTTGCCGCCGCTAAGCCTTGACGAAGCCTTGGATGTGACCAAAATTTATTCAGTCAAAGGCCTGTTGCCCAGCGATCTGCCCTTTATTCGCACGCGCCCATTTCGCTCACCGCATCACACAATTTCCAATGCTGGCCTCGTCGGTGGTGGCCGCACCCCGCAGCCAGGCGAGATTTCGTTGGCCCATCGGGGCGTGCTTTTTCTCGACGAGATGCCCGAATTTAGCCAACAAGTGCTCGAAGTCTTGCGCCAACCACTCGAAGATCATACGGTGGTGCTCAGTCGCGCCGCAGGCACGCTCACATTCCCGGCAAACTTCGTGCTAATAGGAGCCATGAACCCTTGCCCTTGTGGCTACTTAAGTGACCCTACCCGCCAATGCGTCTGCCCACCAGCCGCAATTGCTCGCTATCAAAAACGCATCTCTGGGCCATTACTCGATCGGATTGATATTCATATTGAAGTTCCACGGCTTGAATATGAAAAGCTTGCGAGTGTGCGTAGTAGCGAATCATCGGAGCAAATTCGCGAGCGCGTCGTGTTAGCGCGCCAACGCCAAGCAGAACGCTTTTGCAAGCAGTCAATCTTGACCAATAGCGATATGGGGCCAGCCCAATTGCGCCAAGCCTGCGAGCTTGATGCCGCCAGCCAAAGCCTGATGAAAGCGGCTATGCGCCAATTACAGCTTTCAGCCCGCAGTTATCATCGGGTGCTTAAATTGGCCCGTACAATTGCCGATTTGGCCAATCTTGAGCAAATTCAACCAGCACATTTGGCCGAAGCGCTCCAATATCGACCCCGCCGAACCGAATAACGGCTGGTGGTAACATCTGCTAACCAACACAGCGATTGACATCACCCATCAGCCACGTACAATCATCATGAAACCGATCGATTGATCAATACGGCGCTTGCTGGTTGCTGGGCAAGCGTGTATATACGTGCCAATGATGCTATTTGTTGGCTGAAGGATGGACACGATGCTGGCACAAGCCCCGAAACAATTAAGTAATTTGCGTCATTTAGAGCTGCGACGCATGTTTCAGTATGTATATCCCTATCGCTGGCGCTTAGCAATCGCGCTGCTGTGTTTGGCAATTTCAAGCGGCATCGGCCTAATCATGCCGCTGGCAATTCGCAATTTGGTCGAAACAGTCAAAGATGCTTCAAGCACCAGCGCCTTGGATAAGGTTGCGCTGGGCTTAATGGGTGTGTTTATCGCCCAAATGGTGTTTAACTATATTCAAGGCTATTTTCTCACCTACGTTGGCGAACGCGCGGTTGCCGATTTGCGGATTGAGGTTTATTCGCATTTGCAGCGGCTTTCGTTGGCCTTTTTTAGCGAACGCCGCGTCGGCGAATTAACTTCGCGCGTCACCAACGATGTAACGGTCATTCAAGGCATTGGCACGAATGCGGTTGCAGCCTTTTTGCAAAATGGCATTACCTTCATCGGCAGCTTCATTATGATGATCAATCTCAGTTGGCAGCTGACCGCAATTACGCTGCTGCTGATTCCATTAATGATTGTGCTGGCGATTATTTATGGCCGCCGGATTCGCAATATGTCAACTGAAGTTCAGGATCGTATGGCTGAAGCCTCGTCAGTACTTGAAGAAACCATCTCCGGCGTGCGCATTGTGCAATCATTTGCCCGCGAACCCTATGAAGTTGAGCGATTTAGCGGCGCAATTGAACATGCCTTCTCGGCCTCGATGCGGCGTACCAAAACCCGCGCCCAGTTTGTACCAATCGTTTCGTTTTCGGGCTTTGGAGCCTTGGTATTCGTGCTTTGGTTTGGTGGCCGCCAAGTTTTGAATGGTACGATGCAGCTTGGCGATTTGATCGCCTTCTTGTTGTATGCAGCGGTAATTGCTGGCTCGCTTGGCACATTTACCAGCTTGTATAGCCAATTGCAAGAGGCGCTTGGCTCAACCGCACGGGTATTTGGCATTTTGGATACCGCACCTTCAATCGCTAGCAAAACCAACGCCATCACCTTGCCACCAATCGAAGGCGAAATTTACCTTGAAGATGTTTCGTTCAATTATAGCGAAGGCAGTATGCCCGTTTTGAGCAATATTAATCTGCGGGTCGAGCCAGGCGAAGTGATGGCGATTGTCGGGCCAAGTGGCTCTGGCAAATCGACCTTAGTTAACTTGATTCCGCGTTTTTATGATGTTACCAAAGGGCGAATTACGGTTGATGGCTTTGATATTCGCGATGTTGATTTGCCGTCGTTGCGCTCGCAAATTGGGATTGTGCCGCAAGAAACCTTGCTATTTAGCGGCACGATTGCCGATAATATTCGCTATGGCAACCTCGATGCGCCGATGGAAGCAGTTATCGAAGCGGCCAAAGCAGCCAATGCTCACGACTTTATCAGCAATTTCGAGGGTGGCTACGAATCAATCGTTGGCGAGCGGGGGATCAAACTCTCTGGTGGTCAACGCCAGCGCGTCGCGATTGCCCGAGCTTTGCTCAAAAACCCACGCATCCTAATTTTGGATGAAGCGACCTCGGCGATGGATAGCGAATCGGAAGGCTTGGTGCAAGAGGCTTTAGAACGCTTGATGCAAGGCCGCACGACCTTCGTGATTGCCCATCGGCTTTCGACCGTCAAAAATGCTACCAGAATTGCCGTGATTGAGCATGGCCGCGTAACAGAACTTGGCAGCCATAGCGAACTTTTGGCTCAAGCAGGCACGTATGCTCGCTTGTATCATTTACAATTTGAAACCAACGAAGCAGCCGCAACTGTGCTAACAGAGTATTAAAATTAAAAGGATTAGACCAAAACAGGACGATCGAGGCTTGCCGTTAAGATAAGTTAGCGTATACTATAAAGACGTATTATGCTGCTTTTAACCCACTCTGTGTGGCCATTCTGCCACAGCGAAATGAGGGATTTTTGATATGACCCGAGAAAAAGACCGCCCTCGTACAGGAACCGAGCGCACTTTACCACTGGTGGTATTGGGCGAAATTGTGATCATGCCGCACATGACTGTGCCGCTCCAGGTTGGGCAGGGCAAGTCTTATCGGGCCATGGAACAAGCGATGGAAGATGATCAACATGTTTTGTTGATCTTTGTTTCCGAGGCCGAAATTGAAGCCTACAAAGGCCACGAACCCCAACAATTACCCAATGTTGGCGTGGTCGCGCGCTTGGAAGATTTCTCCCAATTGCCCGATGGCACGGTAAAAATTGTCCTCGAAGGGATTACGCGCGCTGAGATTGTTGATTGTGTTCAGAGCGATCCCTTCTATCGCGTAGCCTGCCGCTACTTGCCAGATCAAGAACCAAAAGGCATCGAAGTTGATGCATTAATGGATACAGTCAAACAGCAAATTACTGAATTTGTCGATTATTTAGGCGAAATTCCCCAAGAAGCTGTTGCTTTTGTGCATCGAATTAACACGCCTGGCCACTTGGCCGACCTCGTGACCTACGGCCCTGCCTTCTCGTTCCAAGATCGCTTGGAATTGTTGAACGAGGCCGAACCATTGGCTCGCTTGAATCGGGTTCAAGTCATTTTGGCTCGCCAATTAGAGCTGTTGCGTTTGCGGGCCAAAATTCAATCAGATACCAAAGAAGTGCTCGATCAAGGCCAAAAAGAGTATTTCTTGCGCGAACAAATGCGTGTTATCCGCCGTGAACTCGGCGAAGATGACGATGGCGATGATCCAATTGATGAATTGCGCCGCAAAGTCAATGAACTGAATGCCCCGCAATATGTCAAAGATCAAGCCTTGCACGAAATTAAGCGCTTGGCCCAACAAGGCATGAATTCGCCAGAAGCAGGCGTGATTCGCACCTACCTCGATTGGATTATTGCCCTGCCATGGAATGCCGATCAAGTTGCGGCAATTTCATTGGTGCAATCGCGCCAAGTGCTCGACGAAGATCATTATGGCTTGGAAAAAGTCAAAGAGCGGATTTTGGAATATCTGGCGGTGCGCAAGCTCGCTGGCAGCAAAATGCGTTCGCCAATCTTGTGCTTCGTTGGCCCTCCAGGCGTTGGTAAAACCAGCCTTGGCCGCTCAATTGCCCGCGCCTTGGATCGGCCATTCGTGCGCCAATCATTGGGTGGCGTGCACGATGAAGCCGAAATTCGCGGCCACCGCCGTACCTACATCGGTGCAATGCCAGGCCGAATTATTCAAGGCATGAAAACCGCCAAGTCGCGCCAAGCAGTCTTTATGCTGGACGAAATCGACAAGATTGGCAATGACTTCCGTGGTGACCCAACTTCGGCGCTGTTGGAAGTGCTTGATCCTGAGCAAAATAACACCTTCTCAGATCACTATTTGGAAATTCCGTTTGATTTGAGCCAAGTCGTGTTTGTGGCAACCGCCAACCAACTTGAGCCAATTCCTGCGCCGCTACGCGACCGGATGGAAATTATCGAGATTGGCGGCTACACCGAGGATGAAAAACTGGCGATTGCCCAAGGCTTCTTGTTGCCCAAGCAACGCGAGTTCCATGGCCTCGAAACCAGCCAATTAGAAGTGACTGATGCAGCAATCTTGAAGCTGATTCGCGAATATACCCGCGAAGCTGGCGTGCGCAACCTTGAGCGTGAAGTAGCGGCTCTGTGTCGCAAAATTGCCCGCAAGGTCGCTGAATCACAAGATGAGGAAGCACCACAAGAAGGCAAGAAGCGGCGCAAGAAGGCTAAAAAAGCCGAGCCAATTAAATTCTTGATTGATGCTGATGATGTGCCAACCTACCTTGGCCCAGAACATTTCAGCTTTGGCATGGCCGAAGTAGCCGACCAAGTTGGCGTAGCAACAGGCGTTGCTTGGACTCCAACCGGCGGCGATATTCTCTCATTCGAAGTCTTGCCATTGACTGGCAAAGGCGAATTGCGCCTAACTGGTCAATTGGGCGATGTGATGAAGGAATCGGCGCAAGCAGCAATGTCGTATGTGCGCTATCGGGCCAAAGAATTGGGCATCGAGCCAAATTACTTTGACGAGCACTCAATTCACATTCACGTTCCCGAAGGCGCAGTGCCCAAGGATGGCCCTTCAGCAGGCATCACCTTAACGATTGCATTGATTTCGGCCATGACTGGACGAGCCGTGCGCCGTGACGTTGCCATGACTGGCGAAGTGACGCTGCGCGGGCGAGTTCTGCCAATTGGTGGCTTGAAAGAAAAAACCTTGGCAGCTCATCGCGCAGGCATCAAAACCTTCATTTTGCCCAAGGAAAACGCCAAAGATATTGTCGATCTGCCAGAAAAAGTGCGCCAAGATCTGCAATTGATTCCGGTCGAAACCATGGACGAAGTGCTGACAATTGCGCTAATGCCCTTTATTCGCCAAGACGTGATCGCCAGCTAAATCAGGCTGACGTTCCATTCAACGCCCCTTTCCTTGTCATGAGGAGAGGGGTGTTTTTATAAAAGGATGAAGGATGAGGGATGAAGGATGAAGAATGGAAACCACGAAGGGCGCGAAGAACGCGAAGTACATTTTAGCCACAGATTGCCCAGATTATGAGGATTGGACTATAGACTATTGATCCACGAAGAGCACAAAGAGCACGAATGATGTTCCCAATAGCCCAAAGCCATTAGCCCATAGCCTAATCTCTATTTTAGCCACAGATTCCACAGATTAGCTAGATTAGCTTCCCAAAGCCCAAAGCCATTAGCCCATAGCCTCATCCCTTTTTGCCTTCTGCCTTTTGATTTTTGACCTCATCCCTATGTTCTATGTGTACTGGTTCATTGCGTTAACGACGATTCCCCCTCACCCCCTAGCCCCCTCTCCCGTCGAACAGGCGAGGGGGAACCGCTGAATCAGTGCTCCCCCTCGCCCGCGTTCAGTGGGAGAGGGGTTGGGGGTGAGGGCATGCACCTGGTTGCCAACCTAATGAACCAGTACAGCTATACTCTATGTTCTTCTTCATCCTTCATCCCTCATATTTCATCCTTTAAAAAACGCTTCCCCCACAAACCCGTAGGTTCATGAGGGAAGCAAGGGTTAGAACAGTGAATTATTGGGCGACAGTCAAGACCAAGGCTTTGGCCAAATCGGTGAAGATGTTTGGGGCAATCCCAACCGCGACAATCCCAATGACTGCGACGAGCACGCCCAGCGAGAGCGAAGCCGTGGCATAGGTTGGTTGTGGCTCGGTGGCTTCTGCATCGCGCATCCACATCGTCACAATCACCCGCAAGTAGAAGAAGGCCGAAACGACGCTGGTAATTACGCCGATAATCGCCAAATAATCAAGGTTGGCATCCCAGGCAGCGCGGAAAATGCCAAACTTGCTGGCAAAGCCTGCTGTTGGTGGCACGCCTGCCAACGAGAACATAAACACGGTCATCGCCAGTGCCAAGAGTGGGCTACGCTTGCCCAATCCACGCAGATCCTTCAGTTCAAACACGGGCATGCCGCGATTTTCCAAGGCAATCAGCACGGCAAACGCGCCAAGGTTGGTCAAGGTGTAGGCCAAAAGATAAACCGTGAAGGCGCTAATGCCTTTTTCGCTGGCAGCTAACACGCCGAGCAACATATAGCCAGCGTGCGCAATCGACGAATAGGCCAACATGCGCTTGAGGTTGCTTTGGGCAACTGCCACGATATTGCCATAAACCATGGTTGCCGCTGCAAACAGGCCAAACAGCAATTGCCACTCTGGCTTGAGCGCAGGGAAGGCCACATTCAAGAAGCGCAACATGGCGGCGAACGCAGCACCTTTGGTCGCAACCGACATATAGGCGGTTACTGGCGTGGGCGCGCCTTCGTACACGTCAGGAGTCCAAGCGTGGAAGGGGAACATTGAAACCTTAAAGCCCAAGGCAATCAAGACAAAGCCAACCCCAGCCAACAAAATTGGATCATCAAGTGCTTTACCAGTGCTTTGCCAAGTGCTCAATTCGGTGGCAATTTGGGCTAGATTGGTTTTGCCAGTCATGCCATAAATCAAGGCGATGCCATAGACCAGAAAGCCCGCCGCAAAACCGCCAAGCAACAGATATTTAATCGCTGCTTCGCCCGATTTGAATTGTGGCACGGCAAAACCGGTCAGCACATACAGCGCAATCGACAGCGTTTCAACCCCAATAAAGATCGTTACAAGGTCGGTTGCTTGAACCAAGAACAACATCCCAGAAGTTGCAAACAACACTAAGGGATAAAACTCGCCTTGGTTGAGATTTTGGCGTGGCATGTAATCAAAGGCAATCAGCAAGGTCAATGCTGTACCTGCCAGCAAAATCCAATTTACTAACACCCCAAACTTATCAAACACCAACATGTCTGAAAAGCCTGAGACAGTTGAGCCATAATCCAGCGCACCAAGCGCCGCAGTCACGCCCAGCCCAATCAGGCTTAGCGTGATCAAAACCCGCCGATCCGAGGTAAACATATCGACAATCAAGACCAACATCGCCCAAATCATCAGGAATGCTGGCATGCCTAAGACTGTCCAGTTAATCTCCGGCGTGACAAATGTTAAATCATTCATTCGAACTCACGCTCCGTCTTATTGGCCAGCAATCAGTGGCGCAGCATTGGCAACGAAGGCTTCAAGCGCCTTGATCGTTGTTTCCATTGGGCGAGTAAAGTATGGCGAGTAGAGACCAATTACCAACATCAAGATACAGAGTGGCAACAAAATCGCTACTTCGCGGCGAGTCAAATCGCTCAGGTGTGGCGTGCGGCGTTCGCTAAATGGCCCCGAAGCAATGCCTTGGAACATTTTGAGCAAATAGACCGCTGCCAAAATCACGCCAACTGCGGCAAACGCGGTAAACGTCCAGCCGATTGGCGAATCGAATGCGCCGAGCATAATTAGGAATTCACCAACGAAGCCATTCAAGCCGGGCAAGCCGACAGAGGCCATCGTGGCAAATAATAGGAAGTAGACGAACACAGGCACAACTTTCCACAAACCGCCGTAATCGGCCAATTCGCGAGTGTGGGTGCGTTCGTAAACCATCCCAATCAGCAAGAATAATGCGCCAGTGCTCAACCCGTGGTTGATCATTTGCAACACAGCGCCTTGCAAACCAACTTCATTCAGCGCGAAAATCCCCAACACGATAAAGCCCATGTGGCTGACTGATGAATAAGCCACCAGCTTCTTAATATCGCTTTGAGCATACGAAAGCACTGCGCCATAGATGATCCCAATCACTGCCAGCAAGGCAATGGGGCGTGCCCATTCTTGGGCAACTTGCGGGAACAACTGCACGCAGAAGCGAATCATGCCGTAGCCACCCATTTTCAGCAGCACCGCCGCCAGAATCACCGAACCAGCAGTTGGTGCTTCAACGTGGGCATCAGGCAGCCACGTGTGGACAGGCCACAATGGCACTTTGACCGCAAACGCTACGAAGAATGAGAGGAACAGCAATTTCAATTCGGTATCCGACAAGCCAAATTGATTGATATTGGCCATCAAGGTTTGCACTTGGAAGGCTGTATCGGTTGGCAAGCCTTGTTGCGCCAAATATTTATAATTGAGCAAGCCCAAGGCAATAATGCCAATCAACATAAACACCGAGGCAGCGAAGGTATACAAGAAGAACTTCACTGTGGCGTAAATGCGGCGCTTGCCACCCCAAATCCCAATCAAGAAATACATTGGAATCAGGGTGAATTCCCAGAAGATATAGAACAAGAACAGGTCTTGGGCCAGAAACACGCCCAACATGCCCGTTTCTTGCAACAGAATCAGCATCAAGAAGTTGTTGGTTTTGTCTTCAACATTCCAGGCACTCCAAATTGCCAAAGGAGTGATGAAGGTTGTCAGCAGCACCAACCACAAACTAATACCATCAAGACCCAACTCGTAGCGCACGCCCCAATCCGGAATCCAGCTGAAATATTCGTAGAACTGGAGTCCAGCGGCATCGTGCTTGAAATTGAACAAAATTGGCAATGACACGGCGAAAACGAGTGTGCTCCAGCCCAAGGCAAAAATTCGGGCTGCTCCGCGTTGGCCGCGCATAAACGCCAGGATGATCGCACCGACGGCAGGTAAAAACACCACCAGCGATAAGATCGTAAAACCTAAGTCGTTTGTATTCGTCAAGGGTTACTCCTTGTGAAGAAACAAGCCGGAGCCTGCGCTTCACGTCCTAGCGCAACGCAAAGAAGCCAAGCACGATCACCACACCGATCACAAACATCAGTGCATACGAGCGTACATAGCCCGATTGGAACGTTCGCAAGCCGCGACCCGACAAGCCGACAAGCTCTGCCGTGCCATTAACGATGCCATCAATAATTTTGACATCGAAGAACTTACCAAAGAAGCTGGCCAAAGCCTTGTAGGGCTTGACTAAAACAGCGTTATACAAGGCATCAAAGCCCCATTTTTCCTCAAGGATGGCGTAGAAATCGCCGCCCCAGTGGTGCAACAGGTCGCGTTGGTTGGGCTTGATGCGCTTGTGCTTGGCTGCCCAATTATAGAGGTAGAAGCCAGCTGCAAAGGCAAGCAAGCCTAAGATCGTCACAATTGCAGCGATATTAAGGTGAAACTTGGCAGCTTCTTCTTCGACGATTGGCTCAAGCCACGTGGTTAATGGATGCCAGCCAGGCACGTTGATCAAACCGCTTGCCAAGGTCAACAAGGCCAAGCCGATCAACGGGGCAGTCATCCAACGGCTACTCTCGTGAGCGTGAATGTGTTGATCGCGTTGTTCGCCAAAGAAGACCATTGAGATTTGGCGACCCATGTAGAACGAGGTTAACACCGCGCCCACAATCAACAATATGCCAACCGTACGATGATCGTGATCGAAGGCATGGCCAATAATTTCGTCTTTCGACCAGAAACCTGAAATCAACGGGAAGCCAATCAAGCCCATCGTCCCGACAATATAGGTCCAGAAGGTAGTGGGCATTTTCTTGCGTAGCCCGCCCATTTTGCGCATATCTTGTTCGTTGCCAAAGCCGTGAATTACCGAGCCAGAGCCAAGGAACAAGAGCGCCTTGAAAATCCCGTGGGTTAGCAGGTGGAACATCGCGGCAACGTATGCTCCCATGCCCACAGCCGCCACCATAAAGCCCAATTGCGAAACAGTCGAGAAGGCCAGCACCTTCTTGATGTCGTATTGACCGAGCGCAATCGAAGCCGCGACCAACGCCGTTGCAACCCCAATAAAGGTTACGGTGCTTTGGACAGATGGCGCTAATTCAAAGATTGGGTGGGTGCGGATCATCAAGTACACGCCAGCAGTAACCATGGTCGCGGCGTGAATCAAAGCTGAAACTGGGGTTGGGCCAGCCATTGCATCGGGCAACCAGACAAACAGCGGAATTTGCGCCGATTTCCCAGTTACACCAAGCAACAGCATAAAGGCAATTGCCCCAGCCGCCGTGTATTGCGTGCCCATAAAGAACGTGCTGTATTGTTGCAGCGAGAAGACCGTGCCTTGATCCAAGACTTCGCGGAAGATCAATGAATGCAAGAAGGTGCCATCGGGCTTACGCGCCAAGGCATAAATTGCAAACATCGCCATCAACAAGCCAAAGTCGCCAACGCGGTTGGTCACAAAGGCTTTGACCGAAGCCCATGGTGGGTCGCGTTGTTCAAACCAGAAGCCAATCAGCAAGAACGAACACAAGCCCACGCCTTCCCAACCTAAGAACAGCATCACAAAGTTGTTGCCCATCACGAGCATCAACATTGCCACAATAAACAGGTTGAGGTAGACGAAGAAACGGGTCGGGCGTTCGTCGTGGCTCATATAGCCAATCGCATAGAGGTGAATCAACGTCCCTACGCCAGTGACCAAGAGCATCATCGTGACTGAAAGTTGGTCGATCAAAAAGCCGAAGGGGATTTTCAAATCGCCAAAGGCCATCCAGTTCCAATAGGTTACGTCAAACCAACGGTTATTTTCGCCCAACGTGGTTGGGGCAGGCATGCCCAGCAACTCAACGAGGGTTACCAAGGTCAGCACAAAGCCCAAACCAACCATCAAGCTCGCAATCAAGCCAGAGCGTTTTGAGGTTGGGTTATCGCCGTGGCCGTGGTGCGCGTCAGCGTGGCCATGCCCGTGATCATGCCCGTGGTCGTGGTGAGCGTTGGCACGGCTACGCCGCAAATCGTTCAACCCCAACAGGGTATTGATCACGACACCGAGCAGTGGCAGCAACGGCACAAGCCAAATTAATTCCGCCATAAGTTCTCCAGTAGACACTTCGGCAAGGTGCAAGGCCGTTGCCTAGCCCTTGAGCGTATTCACATCATCGATGTTGGTGGTCTTTTTGGCACGGAAAATCGACACCAACAGCGCCAAACCAACTGCGACTTCTGCCGCAGCGACTGCAATCACAAAAAATGTCATAATTTGGCCATCGCTCTCAGCACGCGCGCGGCTAAACGCAATTAACGCCAAATTGGCCGAATTGAGCATCAACTCAACCGACATAAACATGATGATTACGTTACGGCGCACCAAGACCCCAACGACCCCAATCGTAAACAGAATTGCACTCAGCAACACATAAGCATTGGTTGAAATCACGATTGGCGCTCCTCGCGGGCAACCACCCGCCGACGGGTCAGCACAACTGTCCCGACTACTGCAATCAAGAGCAGAATAGAAATGACTTCAAAGGGCAAGAGATAGGTGCTGAACAATTTGGCGCTGATCGTGGTTGGTGCGCCAATATTGGTCGCATCAGCAACGGGAGCGTCGATCAGCTTAGTGCCACGATAGGCCACATAGCCAATCTCGGCCAATAATGCCACCCCAAGGATGAGGCCAGCCGGCTTTTGCCAACCAATTTTCTCCTCGCCAAGCTCAGCATTTTCAGCGCCCAAAAGCATGATCACGAACAGGAAGAGCACCATAATCGCGCCAGCATAAACCGTCACTTGAACTGCACCGAGAAACGGCGCGCGCAGCAAAAAATATAAAATGGCGACCGAGCAGAAATTCAAAATCAAAAACAGCGCACTATGCACTGCATTGCTGCTCAGCACCATTGCCAAGGCTGCCCCCACCGCCACAATGGCCGTGGTGATAAACAAAAATGTTTCCATGGACACTCCCAGATAAAGGATGAAGGATGAGGGATGAATTCAAACCCCGTTGGCACGCCCTTCACACTTTGAACCGTTGGCTACCCTAAACTATAAAGTAGAAGCTTGGACGCTGAGGAAGCAAATTTAGCCTCGATTAGCCCATCCTTCATACTTCATCCTTCATACTTCATACCTTTTATAGGTCTATTTGGGCCGGTGGGTTAAGTTGTTTGCCAGTTTGTTGCAAGACTGGTGGCACTTCGCCGTGGCCTTTATCGACCGGCACCAACAACATATCTTGGGTGTAAATCGAGGCGCGGCGATCGTAGAAGGCTAATTCATATTGGTGCTCAAGCACAATTGCGTTGGTTGGGCAGGCATCTTCGCAATAGCCACAAAAAATACAACGCAACATATTAATTTCATACACCGCCGCATGACGCTCGCCTGCAGAGCGTGGCTTAGCCGGATCGTTCTGGCCAGGCACAACATAAATTGCATCAGCAGGACAAGCAGCAGCACACAGCGAACACCCAATACACCGCTCTAAACCATTAGCAAAACGCTTCAGTTCATGCCGCCCCCGGAAGCGCTCGCGGACAGGCCGTTTGACCTCAGGATATTCAACGGTCACAGGCTTTTTGAAGAGATATTTCGCCGTGGTTTTGAGACCCTTAAAATAGGCCATCGTTCCTTTCAGCATTGGCGATTCCTTTCTCGGTGCGTGACTCCCATGGCGTTCACGCCAAAACCGCCACTGTGCGTCAAGCGGCGGTGCAATGTTTTTCGAATCGGTGCCGTCGCGGGCGTGTTTATTTTATCACAATCTCTTGATAAGCCAAACAGGATGAGAAAAGGATGAAGGACGAATTATGCGGGAGGAAATTAAGAACATAGAGCAGAGAACAGAGAACATAGGGCTAAGGATGAATTATGAATTATGCGGGAGGAAAAGAAGAACATAGAGCATAGGATAAGGATGAGGGATGAAGGATGAAGGATGAAATACCAAATCAAAGGTCAAAAGTCAAAACTCAAAAGCGCGATCAAAAAAGGCTACTGGCTATCGCGAATGAATTTCATACGAGAAACCTTCCGATAGCCAAAAGCCTCTAGCCTATCGCCCTTCGTGGCCCTTCGCGCCCTTCGCGGTTTCCGTACTTCGTGGCCCTTCGTGTCCTTCGTGGATCAAAACCTAGCCAACGATTTCTTGCTCGTTCCAACCTGCAAACGGATCATCGATTTGCCAAAATTTGGCTGGTTGCTGCCATTCTTGATCTGTCAGTAAACAAGCATCCAATTGCTGTTGCAACCAAGCCTGATCAAAATCTTGGCCAATAAAGACTAATTCCTGGCGACGATCGCCAACGTGTTCATCCCACAAGGCCTCAATTTCAGCTCGTTCCTCGGCGGTTTCCGGCCACTCGCTTTGATCGCTATCGGCCCACCATTCGCCAGCAGGCTCGACGCGACAATTTTGACCAGCCTGCGAGAGCAGGCCAGCAGTTGTTGGCTGCGAAATCACCCAAAAGAAACCTTTGGCCCGAATCACGCCATGCCAATCGCTATTCACAAAGTCCCAAAAGCGTTGGGCCGAAAATGGTCGGCGTGCCCGATAAACCCAACTGTGAATGCCATATTCCTCAGTTTCGGGCGTGTGCTCACCGCGTAATTCGGCCAGCCAGCCAGGCGCAGCACTCGCTTGATCAAAATCAAACAAACCAGTATTGAGAATTGCGGCGAGCGGCACATTGCCATGAGTTGCATGCACAATTTGAGCCTGCGGATTAAGCGTGCTCAATAATTCGTGCAAATGGGTTAGCTCTTCAGCACGAATCAAATCGGTTTTGTTAATCACCAACACATTGCAAAACTCAACCTGATCGATCAACAGATCAACCAAGGTGCGTTCGTCAGCCTCATCAATTGCCAAATCGCGGTCGCGCAAATCGTGAGCAGCATTGAAATCGTGCAAAAAATTAAGTGCATCAACTACCGTCACCAGCGTATCGAGTTTGGCAATTTCAGCCAAACTCACCCCCGATTCATCCTCGAAAGTAAAGGTTTCGGCCACAGGCAAGGGTTCGGAGATTCCTGTTGATTCGATCAGCAGATAATCGAAACGCCCAGCGCGAGCCAATTTACCAACTTCAAGCAGCAAATCTTCACGCAAGGTACAGCAAATACAACCATTGCTAAGCTCGACCAATTGTTCTTCAACCCGATTGAGCGCCAGCTCGCCATGGCCCACCAAGCGCGCATCGATATTCACTTCGCTCATATCATTAACGATCACGGCCACCCGCAGCCCTTGGCGATTGGCCAAAATATGATTAAGTAAGGTGGTTTTTCCTGCCCCGAGAAAGCCCGAAAGCACAGTTACTGGAAGCGGCAACTTCGACATGAAGTATAATCCTTGTTTATTTATTGATACCAAGTATCATTATAATCGATTTTTGAATTCGTCAAGCAACATTTGACAAAACCCGCCAATTAGGCTATACTTCAGCACTGTTGAACGGCAAAATTGCCGAAAGCAAACAAATAATCCCTGATAGCTCAGTTGGTAGAGCAATTGACTGTTAATCAATGGGTCCTAGGTTCGAGTCCTAGTCAGGGAGCCACTTCTTTTGACAATTGATAATCCCTGATAGCTCAGTTGGTAGAGCGGTTGACTGTTAATCAGCATGTCCTAGGTTCGAGTCCTAGTCAGGGAGCCACAACCATAAACACCCATCTGAGATTTCAGATGGGTGTTTATCATTTAATAAATCCACGCTTTATCACGCAATAGCTTCGCCAAATTCATGCCCAACAATCAGCCATCTGACGATTGCGGTACACTATAACCCAGCATTATTCTCAATTATCAAAGACTCTTGGGGTTTCGCTGACGAGCATTTAATGGGTGAATCGTTAGCTCGGACTAATGAAAGGATACTATGAAGCAGGCTGTTGGAGATTCAGCGGTTTCTTCGCCAAGCCATAACCCCGATCCAGCGGCCAATCGCCAACGCTGGTTTGGAATTACGGCCATGATCATCTCGGCAATGGCCTTTGGTTGGCTGGGAGTGTTTGCGCGGCTAGCCTACGACGATGGCACTGAGCCAATTACGGTCTTATGTTTGCGATTCACTATCGCTGCAATTGTGATGCATGGCATGCTGCGCCTGCGCGGTGAACGGCTCCCACGGGGCAAGCTGCTAATTGGCTTAATCTTGTTGGGCGGGATTGGTTATGTAGGCCAGTCGCTTGCCTATTTTGTGGCGCTCACCATGGCCTCGGCAGGCTTGGTTGCCGTATTGCTCTACCTCTATCCTGGACTGGTTACGCTGCTCGCCGTGGTGTTCTTCAAGGAACGCTTGACTACATGGAAACTGCTAGCCTTGACGCTTGCCTTGGCTGGCACAGCGTTGGCAATCGGCCCGATCGGTGGCGGCAAGCCACTTGGCATCATGCTTGGCATCGCTGCAGCGGTGATCTACGCCATCTATATCACAGTGGGCAGCCAAATTACCGCCAGCGCTGGAGCTATTCCCGCATCGACGGTCATTATGAGCGCAGCGGCGGTCGTGTATACAGGCATTATGCTGGCTCGCGGCCCAGTCTGGCCAGCAAGTATCAACGGCTGGCTGGCAATTGTCGGTATTGCGCTGGTTGCCACCGTGCTGGCAATTGTGATGTTCTTTGTTGGGCTTGAACGGATTGGCCCAACCGCCGCCTCAACGATCTCTGCATTGGAGCCGTTGGTTTCGGTTGGCGCAGCGGTTGTTGTGCTCCACGAGCCAATTAGCATCTGGCAACTTGGTGGTGGCCTGCTGATTCTGACTGCGGTTGTGTTGTTGGCACGCAATTCGTAGACATATCTGCTGCCTAACTAAAACCAAGCACCATTATTCGCGCTAGTTTAAACGCAGAGCGATCGATAGCGAACCATCGATCGCTCTATTGATTAATGAAGCATCATGATCGCAATGCTCCATCAATGTTTAGGCCAATTTGATGACCACTATTCAGAGCGGCCTACAAATGGCAAATACAATTTCCAACTTAGCGGAGTTATAGTCGGCGATGTGATGGTGACGGTTGTTGTTGGAGTGCTGGTTGGTGTGGTGCTGGTTGGCGTGGTTGATGGTGGAGTGCTGGTTGGCGTAGTAGTGGTTGCCGTCACGCTCGGTGGAGTGGTTGCAGTTGGCGTGATGGTTAAGGTCGGCGTAATCGTGACAATTGGTGTGATGCTTACGGTTGGCGTTACAGTTGGAGTAATCGTTGCCGTCGGCGTTACGGTTGCGGTTGGAATGATGGTTGCCGTCGGCGTTACGGTTGCCGTTGGCGTAACCGTTGCGGTTGGAAGGATGGTCGCGGTCGGCGTGATGGTTGCCGTCGGTGTGACCGTTGCCGTCGGCGTGATGGTTGCGGTTGGGGTAAAAGTAGGAACGAGCGTAGCAGTTGCTGTTGGATCAGGAAAGCCAGTAAACAAGATTATGTATAGGGCACTATTTGCCCCTATATTGCGCGCATCACTGGACAGAAAATTGAAATCGGTTTGCCCATTAACGTTGCGATAATAGCCATAGTTTGGCGCAGCTAACGGTACCGAACCAGCGGCAAAGGCAGGAGCACCTGCACCACCACGAATTGCTGGGGTCAGATTTGTCGTATCAACAAGGCCCGCACCGCTATCACCACGAATATTGATCGTCACACCATGGTTGTTGATGCCACTTAAGGTCAGCGGATCAGTCAATGGAACAGTGACATCATAAACAAGATTAGCACCTAGGCTACCGCCCCCAAGATCAAAACTGAGTAAACCGCCAACTGGGGTTGTAAACACCCGTGTATTGGTAGCATTAAAACTATCCCAAAATTGAATCCGAACTTCAATTTTAGTATAGGTGGTTGCTGAGAGCGAGACCAGCCCAAACTGGAGTGCTGTAATATCGCTTGCTGATGCCAAATTGAATGCTTGCCCGATATAGGTGCGAGGTGCAGTCGCCGCACCGATAAAATTATTAGCCCCAGTAATAGTATCGAAGATTGGCGTAACTGCCTGCGGCGGACGAGCACTCGTCAGCAACGAGCCGCCATGTTTAAGTTGAGTTGATGCAGTATCAGGCGCAACTTCAGGCAAGCCTTGGGCCTGACGAGTAGCGCTGGTTGTCGTTGGCGAAACTGCCAAGCCGGCAAGCAGCGCTAACAAACACCCAACAGCACTCAAAATTCCCAACTGGCGATGGATTCGATTCATGGATACCTCCTATATCGCATGGTACCTAGCTTCAGCCGAAGCCAGCTAGCTAACTAGCAATGATGAGACCACAGAATCAATAGCATACGCGCAGCATTGACCATAAGCTCCTGCTAGGAGGCATCAATTCCAACTAATTGGACTGCTCTCACTGAGATTAAATTGGGCTATAACGCCATAGATGCACCGTACAACCACGCAACGAGGCCGCTAAATAGCTGCCGCTTGGATCCCATTCAAGGATGAATGGAATCATGATCGCTCTTCCGCCAACGTCCGCAACGTCAGTTATAACCGTTGCGAGATGTTTCCCATGGCGATCCCAACATTGAATCTGATTATTCCAGGCTGCGATCGCCAAGAAATCGCCACTTGGATGCCATGCGAAAGCCATTACGAGCGCATTCAATTCAATGCCGATGCTCTGACCATTCAAATTGCGTATTTGGAGTTTGGTTTGATTGGCTTGGGCTAAAACAGTGCCATCTGGCGACCAGCCAAAACAGCGGCCATGTTCCCACTCCCGTTGATCACTGTCCAGTTCCCATTGATCAAGCATTTGGCCTGCGCGATCTATCAAGAGCACTGTGAATTGGGTTCGAAGCGCAAACATTCGCGAACTAGGATGCCAAACAATTTCAAGCACCCTGCTACTTTGGCGAGGTTTGATGCTCGTTTGCGTCACGAGTTGGCCATTCCGCTGCCAAATACGCAACTCAATGACATTTAAGGTGGATTGGTTCCAGGCAGCTACCAGATATTCGCCATCCGCCGACCAAGCTAGATTATCCTTAAACTCTTCTGGCGCTAGATTCTGACCAAGCCCATAACTCGTAGCACTCGCTAAATCCCATACTTGCCAAAAATTCTGTTTGGCGCTATAGCTGACTACTTGGGGATAGACTGGATTCCAGGCCATGCGCGAGCCTAGTATTTGACGGATCAAACGACCATGTGGATTCCATAATTGAATAACATTGGTTCGCACTGCTAGCAATGTGCCATTCAGCACCCATTGCAGTTCCTCCACATAGCTCTGGCACTTTAATTTAGTTTGCAATTGACCATCAGCATTCCAAATTGTCACATCATGGCGTTTTTTGTAATCTAAGGTTGAGCCAGTTGCTAATAGCGCCTGATGGGGATGCCATGCGATTGGATTTGGCGTATAGCCCCATTTACCACATTGCCGATGATAGTTAATCATTATCGCAATCCTTAAAATTTGCAGCCTTGATTATAATGTGAGGAAGATTGAGTAGTTGTAGCGCTGATTATAAGGCGAGGAAATCAATGCAGCACCCTACGTGGCAGATTAATACGCATCAACAAACATGGTATGTGCGTTGGCAACCCGCCGATAGCGAGCCAGCAGGCAACGCTCATGGCTCAGCTGGCATTTGCCTCACGCCTGAACGCCAAATTGTAGTGGTGAGCCAAAATGGCCGTGATTGGGATGTGCCAGCAGGCCGCAGCGAAGTGGGCGAATCGTGGGCAGCAACCTTGCAGCGTGAAGTGGCCGAAGAAGCATGTGCGATGGTTCAAAGCGCCAGCTTATTGGGCTTTTGCCAAAGCCAATGTTTGGCTGGAACAGAACAAGGACTCATTTTAGTCCGAGCGTTTTGGCTGGCCCAGGTTACAATCCAAGCATGGCAGCCACAATTCGAAATGATTGAACGCCGGATTATTGCTCTAAGCGAAATTTGGGGCTACCTGCCACAGGCCTATCTACCAGTATATCGCCATGTATTGCAGGTAGCCTCATTGTTTATTGAAGTCGATTAGATTAAGTGTTCCGCTCAGCACTAGCCATCGAATTTAGCGCATCCAGCGACTAAAACTCAACTCCCATACGACGATTAAATTATTCAATTGAGATAGTAATAAGCTCACTACAATAAATGTAAGACAGCGAAACAGCACATATACTTGAATTTTCCGAGTATAGATTAAACCAAAGCCATAGCTAAATAATCCTAGCAGCATAAGCACTGGCAGTAGATTCCATCCTTTTGATAACCAGTACAATAAAGGAATCGATACGACTGTAATCATTATCATTTTGACCAGCATATATTCAGGTTGAAGTGGTAATGTCGATTGGCTAATATGTTTAAACAAAATTGTGATAAAACCAAACGATGATACGATTACGAATATTATTGTTATCAATAGAGGTAACAATCTTGCAGTTGTTGATGCATTAATAAACATAGACGATGTATAAAATGGTATTAGTAAACTCAGTGAGAAAAATAAATTTCTCCAGCCATACGTTTTACGATCAAAATCAATCGTATCAATCATCTCTGGCAAATGATCAAGCCCATAGCCGAAAAAGATAACTCCTGCAAAGATAAGTAGCTTTAGAAATAATACCCAATTTGAGGCTACTAATATTGAAGTCGGCAACATAATCATCCCAAGGATGATACATGGCAAGGATAGAATCAAGAAAAGGTACGGGCGTGGTTGGTTAATTAAACGCTTGAACATACGTTCTCCTCAGTAAATCAGCTGATTAGTTGGATAATATTCTCAGTAAACCCCTGCTACTACGTGCAGCGTGGCTTAAGGTTCCATAAATTCCCAAAACCTAGATTCTAACCCTAATGTTACATTGGATGGGCAAGCAGTGGCATGCCCTCACCCCCAGCCCCGCTCCCACTGAACGCGGGCGAGGGGAGCACAGAATTGTGGTTCCCCTGCGTCCGTTCGACAGGCACGGGGGTGAGAGGAAATCAGTGGTTAAGTGATGTACTATTATATCTAACGCCTATGCTCTTTTGCTTCTGATTTTTGGCTGCCTCCCTCATCCTTCATCTTTTGCATTGGCCCAGAGTGGCTCAAATTATTCTTTCCCAAAGCCAATAGACAATAGCCAATAGACTGATCCCTTTTTCCTTCTGATTTTTGACTTTTGCTTTGGCATTTCATCCTTCATCCCTCATCCTTCATCCTTTCAAAATTGCCCCTTGACTCTATAGCATAGTATAGGGTTTATGCTAGGCATCAGAAAGGATTTGAGCGATGCAAATAGGTCAAGTAGCCCGCCGCTGTGGCGTAAGTGTCCAAACTGTCCGTTTGTATGAACGCATGGGCCTGATCGAAACCGCCCAACGCCGCGAATCAGGCTATCGCGATTATGCGGGCACTGTGATTGCGCGCATTTTGGCAATCAAGCAAGGTCAAGCACTTGGCTTTAGTTTGCGCGAAATGGGCATGTTTCTGCAACTCAGCCCGCAAACCACCGAGCAAGCGTTGATTGAGCAATTCGTTGAGCAAAAAGTGCAGCAAATTGAGCAAACGATTCAACAGTTTCAACGTTTGCGCTTGGCGCTCGAAGAATTTGCCGCTCGTTCCGCCGACGACCCACGCGAATGCCCAGTTATTTATGCTTTGGCCGAGATGGCCTGTGTACAAGGAGTTTCTGATGCCTAGAACAACCCAAAGTTTACGCTGGTTTGGTTGGTATGCGCTTAGCACTGGTCTGTTGGCGGCGCTCGCGCCAAATCTTATTTTGGGGCTTTTTGGCTTGCCAGCAACTAGCGAAGTTTGGCCACGGGTGGCGGGCATGCTCATTGGCTTTATCGGCGTATTGCACATGAATGTTAGCCCAATCAATCTGCAACGCTATGCCTTAGCGACGGTGGTGTTGCGGCTCAGCGTGCCATTGATCTTTGGTTGGTGGGTCATCAGAGGGCTTGGGCCATGGCAATTGCTGTTTTTTGCTGGCGCTGATGTGGTTGGGGCACTGGCAACCTTGTGGGGCTTGCGGGTTGATCAACAAACGGGCAATTCACGCCAAACTAGCGCAATTGCCCGCTAAAAAAGCTAATCGCGAACGTGGCCAGCGCCGCGCACAATCCATTTATACGAGGTCAATTCGCGCAAGGCCATCGGGCCGCGAGCATGCAATTTTTGGGTGCTGATCGCAATTTCAGCGCCCAAGCCCAATTGCGAGCCATCGGTGAAACGGGTTGAAGAATTGGCATACACGACCGCCGAATCAACTTCATTCAAAAAGCGCTCGATTGCCGTTGGGTCTTGCGACAAAATCGTGTCGGAATGGTCGGTTCCATGCTGATCGATGTGCTCAAGCGCTTGATCAAGCCCATCAACTACCCGCACTGCCAAGATTAATGCCGAAAATTCTTGGCCAAAATCATCAGGCTGGGCCGCGACTAACTGCCAATCGCTACTACCAGCCTCGCGCAAAATCGCCAAGGATTCAGGATCGCAGCGCAATTCGACGTTGTGCTCTTGCAAGGCAGCACCCAAACGTGGCAAGATTTTAGCGGCTGCGCTGCGTTCAATCAACAAGGTTTCAAGCGAATTGCAGACACTTGGACGTTGCACTTTGGCATTGACAATGATCGGCACAACTTGATCGAGCGGCGCAGTATGGTCAACATAGGCATGGCAAACGCCAATTCCGCCAGTAATTACCGGAATCGTGGCCGTTTGGCGACAAAAATCGTGCAAGCCTGAGCCACCACGCGGAATAATCATATCGACGTAGCGATCCAATGTCAGCAAGCCACGAACCAATTCACGATCAGGATTATCGATCAATTGCAAGGCATCAGCGGGCAAATCGACGCGTTCTAAGGCGCGGCGCAAGGCCTGCACTAACGCTGCTGCCGAACGGGTAATCTCCTTGCCGCCACGCAAAATCACCGCGCTACCAGCTTTGATGCACAAAGCAGCCACATCGGCGGTGACATTTGGCCGCGCCTCGTAAATTACGCCGACCACGCCCAACGGCACGCGCCGCTTTTCAATGCGCAAGCCATTGGGCAGCACGCCTTGCTCAAAAACCTCGCCAACCGGATCGGGCAACACTGCCACGGTGCGCACATCGTTGGCAATTGCTTCGAGCCGTTGCTCATTGAGCAGTAAACGGTCAAGCAAAGCTGGAGTTAAGCCAGCCTCGCGACCAAGCCGCATATCAGCAGCATTAGCCGAAAGAATCGATTCACGATCAAGGCTTAGTTCTTCGGCCATCGCTTCAACGGCTGCATTGCGTTGCGCCGTAGTTGTGCGGGCCAATAATCGGGCTGCCAGCTTTGCGCGCTGACCCATTGCCTCAAGCATTTGGAGACTCCTCATTGACTAGCCATCATAACTCGCCGAGTGGTGCTGCTGGATGATCTTCACCTTCGAGATCGCCTTCGAGTTGCCAGCGCACTGCTGCATGCAAATGCACAGCATCGTTGTAGCCGCCCAAAAACCAGCGCACCTGCCCACCCCGCTGATGCTGATACCAATGAGTCAAGGATGTATTGGTCACTTCTAGGTCAACATTCGGTTGCTCGCTGCGGGTATGTGGCCAAAAATAGCTTAATGATGATTCTATCACCCAACCATGGCAAACAATCACAATCGTTGCATCGGGATTGGCATTCAGCACCCGTTCAAAATTGGTGTGGGTGCGCAGGCAGAAGCTTTGCCACGTTTCGCCACCTGGTGATAAGGGCTTGCGCAAATCAAAATCAAATTTGCCATAGCGTTGATTATATTCTTTCCAGCTTAGGCCATCGGCCTCGCCAACATTGAACTCGCAAAATGTCTCATCGTAGAGCAAGGGTTGGGCAAAAGCGGGCCCAATAATCTCGGCGGTTTGCATCGCCCGTGGCATCGTACTACAAATAAACAGATCGGGCACGATTTCGCGGGTTGCGATCAGCCGATCGCGCAAATGTTCAGCTTGTTGCACGCCTAAATCGGTTAAACCGCGATCACCTTTAATGCCACCAATAATTGGCTCGACATTCACCACAGCCTGTCCGTGGCGAATCAAATATAGTTTAGCCATAAAACCCCTTTATAGAATTATGAAGGATGAATTATGAGGGATGAAATACTTCTTCAACCATAAAACCCCTTTATAGAATTATGAAGGATGAATTATGAGGGATGAAATACTTTTTCAGCCATTCACACCCTATTTATTAAAGAATGAAGGATGAATTTCATTGCTCACATATTCACACCTTTTTAGAAATAAGCAATAATTCAAAGCCACAAAAATCCTATCCCTCATCCCTCATCCCTCATCCCTCATCCCTCATCCTTAACAAAGGCTACCATATCATCGCGGTGAATGACTTCATCGCCGTAGGAATAGCCGAGGATATGTTCGATGTCGCTGGTGCGCGAGCCTTTGATTTGGGCAACTTCGTGGGCAGCGTATTGGCATAAGCCACAGGCAATCGCCTGCCCATCAGGTGAGACAATCGCCACGGTTTGGCCGCGTCGCCAATCACCCTCGACCGCTATAATTCCTGCTGGCAACAGGCTACGGCCTTGCTGAGTGAGGGCTTGCACCGCCCCAGCATCAACCGCAATATGCGCTTGGCGCACGCGCTCAGCCATAATCCAACGCTTGCGGCTCTCCAAGCGGGTACTGACTGGTCGAAAGCGCGTGCCAATACTCTCGCCAGCGGCCAAACGCAACAGCACATCAGGCTCGTTGCCAGCAGCAATGATCATGCTTGTGCCAGCCCGCGTGGCTAATTCGGCAGCCTGAATTTTGGTGAACATCCCGCCAGTGCCCCGATGCGAGCCAGCCGCCCCAGCCAAGGCATAGACTTGTTCGGTTACCATTGCCACATCGTCGATTAACTGAGCTTCGGGGTTATGGCGCGGATCGGCGCTATACAAGCCAGCAATATCGCTCAAAATGACCAAAAGCTGAGCATCGACCAAATTTGCCACCAACGCCGAGAGCGTATCGTTATCGCCAACCCGAATCTCATCAACCGCCACTGCATCGTTTTCGTTGATAATCGGCAGCACGCCAATTTCCAAACAGGTTAATAAGGTTGCGCGGGCATTGAGGTAGCGCACCCGATCGCGCAGATCGGCGCGGGTCAGCAGGGTTTGGGCAACTGGCACATCGTAAATTTCAAATAATTGGCCATAGATATGCATTAATCGACCTTGGCCAACCGCCGCCAAGGCCTGTTTGTGGGTCAATTCGCGTCGCCGTTTGGGAAAGCCCAAGCGCTCCCAACCTGCTAATACCGCCCCCGAGGAAACCAACACGACTTCATGACCAGCAGTGCGCAAGTGGGCCATCTGACGGGCCAAATCGACCATGCGTGGGCGCTGTAAACGGTCAGTGCCATCGGTCAAAACGCTGGTGCCAAGTTTAATTACAATTCGCATAGCAAGCTCTATTCATCAAGATTATTACCAAGAGCTATTTTAACGCAGAGTTTATGATGCCAAATATAGTTCATAGCAAAAAAGACCATTTAACGCAGAGGCGCAGAGTTTATCATGCCAAATTTGCAGCAAATATGTATCTAGCTCCGTACGATAGCATATTTCATTCAAGGGGTTTTATATGCATGAAAACTTTCTTAGTGCCCAAATTGTTGATGCTGCGGTCACAGTTCATCGTGAACTTGGCGGACCTGGATTACTAGAACGGGTCTATGAAGAAGCATTGATCTACGAATTAACATCAAGAAATTTAATGATTGAACAACAAAAGAGCATTCCAATTATCTATCGCGATAAGCATTTAAACACATCATTACGCCTTGATCTAATCGTTGAATCATTAATTATCATCGAAATTAAAGCTGTTGCTGAATATAATGCCATTTATTCGGCCCAACTTCTAACTTATCTACGTCTTTGTAAATTACGCTTGGGTTTAGTTCTAAATTTTGGTCAATGTTATATGCGTGATGGAATTCATCGAGTAATTAATCAAAAAGCATTATCTCAATCATCAAAAAAATCGTAGCAAAGCGTTAATTTCAATTTTTTAATAAACCTAATCTCTCAATCTCTGCGCCTCTGCGTTAAAAACAGGCCACAGAGCAAAATACTCCATGGCCTGTAGGAATACATTCGTTATGTCAAATGCTTATTTTTTGCCAACAGCTTGCGCGTGGGTATGTTTGACCGCCAAAATTGCTTCAAGCTCGGCTTCTTTGCCTGGCAAGCCATGGCATGCTTTGAACTTCTTGCCGCTATCGCAAGGGCAAGGGTCATTGCGTCCGATTTTGATAATAATGCGGCGGGCTGGAGCAGCTTGACCAGCAGCATTGCTGACGCGGCGTGCAGCCCCACCAACCCCCCGTTTGGCTGGCTTGGGTGCTTCTTCAGTAGCGTTTTCTGAGCCACCAGCGGTTTGGGCCATTGCCAAACGAGCTTCCATTTCTAGCTCAACTTGGCGCAAGCGCACTTGCCAGTTGGCTGCATCGGTGAAGAAGTTGTAGACAATTCGGTTTTGAATGTTGCCTTTGAGTTCATCGAACATCTTATAGGCTTCGCGCTTGAAAGCCACCAACGGATCTTGTTGAGCAATCGCCACGTTGCCAATCCCTTGGCGCAATTCATCAACCGCCGTCAGATAATCGATCCATTCGCGATCGATTGCGCCGAGCATTTCTTGGCGCTCGAAGTGGGCAAAGAAGGCTTCGGGGCCGCTAACACCAGGAATTGGCTGCACACCACGTTGCAACAAACCAGTGTATTGGGTTGCCAACTCTTGGCCCAAGCGATTGTAGGCTTCTTCGACAACATCGGTCGCAATTTCGCCAATTTCATCAGCTTGGCGGCCTTTGAAACGAGCAGCCAATTCAGTTTCTTGGGCTTTGAGTTGCGGCACAATCGCATACAACTGGCGCAAGAAACCTTCCATATCTGGCTGATCAAGCTCTTTGTTATCGAGGAAATCTTCGACATGGGCTTCAATTTCGTCAACCACCATCTCAAGGATGCGGTCGCCCATATCTTCGCCGCCAAGAATCGCATGGCGGTCGGCGTAGATAACTTCGCGTTGTTTGTTCACCACGTCGTCGTATTCGACCACATGTTTACGCACATCGAAGTTATAGCCTTCAACCCGCGTTTGCGCGCTTTCGATGGCTTTATCGAGCAAGCCCGATTCGAGTGGCAATTCTTCCTCGCCATCAGACATCCGTTCCATCAAGCGCTTGATTGTGTCGATGCGCCCGAAGCGGGTCATCAATTCGTCTTCCAGCGAGATGAAGAAGCGCGATGAACCAGGGTCGCCCTGACGGCCAGCCCGACCACGCAACTGATTGTCGATCCGGCGGGCTTCGTGGCGCTCAGTGCCAATGATGTGCAAGCCGCCAGCGTCCATCACCGCTTTGCGTTCTGCTTCCACATCGGCTTTGGCTTTGGCTGTTGCTTCGGCCAATTGCTCAGGTGTGGCTTCGGTGATGGTTGTGCCCAGCGCTTTAAGATGCTCCTCGAGCAAACCATCGGGATTACCGCCAAGCAAAATGTCAGTACCACGACCAGCCATGTTGGTTGCAATCGTAATTGCGCCAGTGCGCCCAGCTTGGGCCACAATATAGGCTTCACGTTCGTGTTGCTTAGCGTTCAAGAGATAATGTTCAAGCCCTGATTGATTCAGCAAATTGCTGACAATTTCTGAGCTTTCAACCGAGGTTGTACCAACCAAAACTGGGCGGCCAACTTCGTGCATCTCTTTGATTTCGCGCAACACAGCGTTGTATTTAGCTTTTTGGGTTGCATAAATATGGTCGCGATAATCTTCGCGCACCACTTGGCGATTAGTTGGAATAATCACCACTTCCAAATTGTAGATTTTGCTAAATTCTTCTGCTTCGGTGATTGCCGTCCCCGTCATCCCACCAAGTTTGTTGTACATGCGGAAGTAATTTTGGAAGGTGATGGTTGCCAAGGTGACGTTTTCGCGGCGTACCTCAACCGATTCTTTGGCTTCAACCGCTTGGTGCAAGCCATCCGACCAGCGTCGACCAGGCATCGTCCGGCCAGTAAACTCATCGACGATCACAACTTCGCCATTTTGCACCACATAATCAACATCACGGTGGAAAACATATTCGGCTTTGAGCGCGTTTTCCAAGTAGTGCGTCAATTCGAAGTTCTTGGCATCGTACATGTTCTCGCCTTCGGGCAAGTTGAGGCGTTTTTCCATCACCTCTAAGCCCGATTCGGTCAAGGTAATTGAGCGCGATTTTTCGTCGATCCAGTAATCGCCGTCGAAATCGTCTTTCAAACCTTTGCGCACTTCGTCTGGCGAGATGCTTGAGCGTTTGAGGCCACGCACCAACGCTGAGAAACGGCGATAGTTATCGCTGGATTCTTGGGCTGGGCCTGAGATAATCAACGGAGTCCGGGCTTCGTCGATCAAAATATTATCAACTTCGTCGACAATCGCATAGTGCAATTCACGCTGCACACATTGATCTTTATGCTGCACCATGTTATCGCGCAGATAATCGAAGCCATATTCGTTGTTCGTACCGTAGGTCATATCGGCCATATAGGCTTCGCGGCGTGAGCAAGGCCGCCAGTGAACCAAACGGCTATCATCTTGCTTGGCGTTGGAATCGATATAATTGGGGTCATAAATTGCTGAATAATCGTGGGCGATATAGCCAGTACTCATGCCAAGGCTATGAAAAATCGGCCCCATCCAACCACCACCAACTTTGGCGAGGTAGTCGTTGACGGTAATCAAGTGTGCGCCACGGCCTGCAATTGCGTTGAGAAACAAGGGCAAGGAAGCCACAAGGGTTTTACCTTCACCAGTTTTCATTTCGGCAATGCGGCCTTCGTGCAGCACAATCCCGCCGATCATCTGGACATCGTAGTGACGTTGGCCAATGACCCTGCTTGAGGCTTCGCGCACGAGGGCAAATGCTTCAGGCAACAATTCATCAAGGGCTGAATCTTCGATAATTCGTAATTCTTTTTGATACTCTTTTTCGACGGTTGAATCGTGGCGATTTTCGTCGGCGTAGCGGTCGTCGAGCGCTTCACGATCCGCTTTGGTAAGCTCTGCGAACCGTGTGCGTAATTCAGCCGTTTTTTCACGGAGTTGTTCATCGCTAAGAGCCTTGAATGTTGGCTCAAGGGCGTTAATTTCATCTAAGGTTGGCTGCATTTTCTTCACAACCTTAGCGTTGGGGTCGCCCAGTAGTTTCCCAAGCCATTTAAACATGTGGTACCTCGTGGTGTCTGAATATCGGCAGCACGGCTGCATCGCTAGATTATACCACGCAGCTTTGGCGCTTTGAATGGCTTAAAAGCTGCTTAAACGAAATGTTAACGCACTGCCAATAATCGTCGATCTTCGCGATTAAGCAGCTGTTGAAACTTGCCAAGAAAGCGTCCGAGCTGAGGATCGCTACGCTCCAACGGCACATCATCAAGCGCAAACCAGCGAATTTGGGCAAATTCAGCCTGATCGTAGCACAATGGCTGCTGCGAATCGGCCTGCACCACATACCACAACGAAACATCAATATGGCCTGCGGTGAGGCCAACGGTTTCAGTTACGGTAATGAAGCATGGCTCTGGCCAATAAAACTGTGCTTCTATGCCCAATTCTTCCTCGATCTCACGGGCGACGGTGCTGGCTGGATGTTCATCTGGCTCGACGTGACCACCGCAAGGCAACCACAACTGAGCATTACGATGATCAACCAATAAAATCTGGGCGGTCGCTGGATCATAGACCACAATGTAGGAAACGAGGTGCATCGGCGGTGTAGCAGGCTTGGCGGTGCGAAACAACAGCGCATCGCTATCGATCCATGCCACGGTTTCGTTACAATCTGCTTGCTCACGTAAATCCAATGGTGCGATCTGAGTTATTAAGCTGCGAATAGTTGAACGCATACATTCCTCCAACAATCCTCAATCCGATCCACGAAGAGCACGAAAAGCACGAAACCACGAAACCACGAAGAACGCGAAGAGCGCGAAGGCTATTTTAGCCACAGATTTTTAGACTTATGTTCTATGTTCTTTCGCTTTCATCCCTCATCCTTCATCATTCATCCTTCGGTTGCTCTGCGCCTCTGCGTTAAAAACTACAATATTTTTAGCCACGAATTCCACGAATTGCACGAATAATGTTCCGATAGCCCAGAGCCGGAAGCCTTTATGCTCTATGCTCTATGTTCTATGTTCTTGACTTCACCCCTCATCCTTCATCCTTCATACTTTTAACGCTTCGATGCTGCCCACCAGCAAGGGTACGCTATCGTTAATAAAGTTTTCGAGGTTTTGGCAGCGGTCGCTATAGAGCCAGCGGGCGGCCAAGGCAAATACCGACCAACTGAGCATAGTCGCCAACAGTTGGCGTTGCATTGCTGCTACGTTGCGTAACGGCAAATAATGATCAAGCCATGTTTGAATGTGTTGCTCTAACATGCGTTTGATCTGGTTTTCCGCCAACGAATCGAAAAAACGATGATATTGATTGCACTGGCCATGAATCATTGTCCAATGGTCGGCGATTGCCCACAGCAAAGCTTGCATATAGCGGGTTGGCGTGTCGGGATAATGCTGCATACGCCGATCAAGAAACATCATAAACCCATCACGAATCAGTTCATCAACTAAGGCATATTTATCGCTGAAATGCGCATAGAAGGTTGCCCGATTAATCGTCGCAGCTTCGGCAATCTCGTTAACTGTCACTTCCTCGAAGGTACGGGTGCGCAAGAGCTGAATCAAGGCATCGAGAATTAATTTGCGCGTGCGCTTGGTGCGCGGGTCAATTTTAACAGCGTTTCCCAACATTTTGGCTCCTTTGTTGCCTAAGCAACAAATTTTCGTTTTTGCTGGTTGACACTATAGCACGGGTTCTCTATGCTATTCAACAGATGTCAATTAAACAACGGGTGTTGTTTAGCTTTCAATTCATCAGTGAGGTTTTTAATCATGGCTCATACTCAAGGTTTGGTCGCGATCACCGGTGCAGCAGGTCAATTAGGCCGCTTGGTTTTGCAAGAAGTATTGGCAAAAGTTGGGGCAAATCAAGTTGTGGCAATCACCCGTGATCCAGCCAAATTGGCCGATGTTGCCGCTCAAGGCGTAAAAGTTGTCGCTGGCGATTTCAACGATCCAGCAAGTTTGACCGCTGCCTTGGCCGGGGTCGAACGGGTTTTGCTGATCAGCATCGATGTAGTTGGCAGCGAACGAGTGCGTTTGCAAACTGGTGCGGTCCAAGCAATCGCTGACGCTGGCGTGAAACACATCGTTTATACCTCGGCAACAAATCCTGCCGCAGCCCCAATGGAATTTGTGCGCGAACACGCTGCGACCGAAGAAGCAATCAAGGCCAGTGGTTTGAGCTACAGCTTCTTGCGCAATAACTTCTATTTTGAAACGATCACCGATAAGGTAAAAGGCGCTTTGGCAAGTGGCGTAATTGCCGCCGCTGCTGGCGACGCTGCTGCTGGCTTGGTTGCCCGCGCCGATTGTGCCGCTGCCGCCGCTGCTGCCTTGGTCAGCGATAGCACTGCTTCAGAAGTTTACAATATTACTGGCCCAGTGAGCTTAACCCACAAAGCAATTGCTGAAACTGTCGCCGAATTCGCAGGCCGCGATGTGGTGTATCAGCCAATCGATGCCGCCAGCGCTCAACAACAACTTGAGCAATATGGCCTGCCAGCGCCAGTTGCCGGTTTCGTCGTCGCCATCGATCACGATTTGATCGGCTCAGGCGCATTGGATGTTGTAAGCAACGACGTTGAGCGCTTGACTGGCAAGCCAGCTCAATCGTTGGCCGAATATCTTAATGCTAATCGCGCGTTGTTTAGCTAAAATTTGCTTATTGCAATCCCTCTCCCGTTGAACGGGAGAGGGGTTTTTGTTCTTATGATGTTTTGCTAAGAACCAATGTATCTTTAGTTTAGCACTCAACGATTAGCACCCAGTCAACGCCCTTGAGGGGGTGCAGGGGGATTAAAGCCCCCTGCGTCTCCCGCCTTGAGGCGGGACGGAAGGGTGGTGAAAACTACAAGAATCGGATAAACTCGTCTGACAAAACCTACCTTTGAAAGGCAATTAACTATTTGCTGGTCGTAGGGTTATGAATTGGCAAGCCAACTACATTGCCCCATTCCGTCCATGAGCCATCATAATTGCGCACGTTTTTATAGCCCAAGAGTTCGTGCAGCACAAACCACGTTAGCGATGAGCGTTCGCCAATCCGGCAATAGACCACGGTATCGCTTTCGGGCGTAACCCCAACATCGCCATACAATTGGCTAATTTCATCGGCGCTTTTGAACGTACCATCGTCGTTGACCGCTTTGGCCCAAGGCACATTGACTGCACCAGGAATATGGCCGCCACGCACCGCGCCTTCTTGAGGATATTCGGGCATGTGCAATTTTTTGCCAGTAAATTCATCGGGCGAGCGCACATCAACCAAGCTATGGCCTGCTGGCAATTCAATTGCGGTTTGGCGGGCATTTGGGCGGCCAATATGGGCCAATACATCATCGCGGAACGCGCGAATTTCAGGCTTTGGCTCGCCAACGACATACTTGGTTGGCTCAAAGCTTGGCACAACTCGCGTCAATTCGCGGCCTTCGTCGATCCATTTTTTGCGCCCGCCGTTCATAATTTTAAGTTTTTCGTGGCCAAGCAATTGGAAAACCCAATAGGCATAGCAGGCCCACCAATTATTTTTATCGCCATAAAAAACGATGGTGGTGTCGTTGCTAATGCCAAAACGGCTCATCAGCGCAGCAAAATCATCGCCATCAATATAATCGCGAATCTGGAGATCGTTTAAATCATCTTGCCAATTGATTTTGACAGCGTTGGCAATATGGCCCATTTCATAGAGCAAAATATCTTCATCCGACTCAACTAAACGTACATCGGCATCGTTCAAATGCTCAGCAACCCAATCGGTGCTGACCAACACATCAGGATTCACGTAATCGCTCATCGATTGCTCCTTTATTGAAATTAATAATTAAGCTTCAAGCAAAATCTGATCGTTCTCGATTTTAAGGTTATAGACTTTCAATGGCTCGGTCGCTGGCAATGAGCGCGGGCGACCACTGGCCAAATCAAAGCGTGCGCCATGCAACGGGCATTCAATTGTGCAATCATCCTCATCCAACTCGCCTTCGTGCAATTCGGCGTAGGCATGGGTGCAAATGTTGCTGGTGGCAAAATATTGGCTGCCACAGCGAAAAATCCCCACTTGCTCACCAGCAAAATCCACCTGAATCGCTGGCGTGTCGGCCAAATCGTGCAGCGTTGCAACAACTTGATAGCTCATCTCGTTATTCCTTAATTTATTAACTAAATTGATTAACAATGATCGAGCAAAGAAAATGCCGAGGACGCAGGGTTTGCGCCTCGGCGTTGGTAGGCCAGCACTAGCCGACCGAACCTTCCATTTCCATTTGGATCAAGCGGTTCAATTCGACAGCGTATTCCATGGGCAATTCGCGGGTGAATGGCTCCATAAAGCCCAACACAATCATTGAAAGTGCTTCGGCTTCGTCGAGGCCACGGCTCATCAGATAGAACAATTGCTCTTCGCCGATTTTGCCAACGGTTGCTTCGTGGGCCACGGTTGCTGAATCTTCCTCGATCTCGATGTACGGAATCGTATCTGAGGCCGAACGATCGTCGAGAATCAATGCATCACAGACCACGTTGATTTTGGCGTTGTGTGCGCCGCGTTGAACTTTGGCCAAACCACGATAGGTCGTGCGACCGCCGTTCTTCGAAACTGATTTGTTGGTAATGCGGCTGGTGGTGTCGGGAGCGCCGTGCACCATTTTGGCCCCAGCGTCTTGATGTTGGCCTTCGCCAGCGTAGGCAACTGAGAGCACCTCGCCCTTTGCGCCGCGACCCATCATGTAAACCGCTGGATACTTCATGGTCAACTTCGAGCCAATATTGCCATCGACCCATTCCATTGAAGCATCTTCATAGGCAACAGCGCGTTTGGTCACCAAATTGAAAATGTTGTTAGCCCAGTTTTGAATCGTGGTATAGCGGCATTTACCACCTTTTTTGATGATAATTTCAACCACTGCTGAGTGCAGCGAGTTGGTGCTATAGACTGGCGCGGTACAACCTTCGATATAGTGAACTTCTGCGCCTTCGTCAACGATAATCAAGGTGCGTTCGAATTGGCCCATGTTTTCAGCATTGATGCGGAAATAGGCTTGCAATGGAATATCGACCTTGACACCTTTTGGCACATACACGAACGAGCCACCAGACCAAACTGCGGTGTTCAAAGCAGCAAATTTGTTATCTGCTGAAGGAATGATCGTGCCGAAATATTCCTTGAACAACTCTGGATATTCTTTCAAGCCAGTATCGGTATCAAGGAAGATCACGCCCAGTTTTTCCCACTCTTCGCGCAACGAGTGGTAAACAACTTCTGATTCGTATTGAGCGCCAACGCCAGCCAAGAACTTGCGTTCGGCTTCAGGAATACCCAATTTTTCAAAGGTATTCTTGATATTTTCTGGCACATCGTCCCAGCTATTTTCGGCCCGTTCGCCAGGCCGCACATAGTAGTGAATATCTTGGAAATCCAACTCAGCCAAGCGTGGGTTGGCCCACACGCCACTGACTGGCAGTGGTTTTTTATGGAAAATTTCCAGCGCCTTCAAGCGGCGTTGCAACATCCATTCAGGTTCGCCCTTCATTTCCGAGATCGTGCGCACAATATCGGCATTCAGACCTTTTGAAGATTTGAATGTGTAGTTCTCTTCGTCGCGAAAGCCGTACTTCGAGTAATCAAACTCGATCTCGTTTTGTGCAGGGTTGGACATGCCCTGAGCCTCCTATAGTGTGATCACGAATAAGTGATGAGATTGTTAGTTAATAAATTGTTGAACTGAATCAACTTCAGGATCAAAAACAACTACTTGTTCTTGTAAACCAGCACGAATCAAGCGTTTATCTGATGTACATAACACTAGTTTAGTGTTTGTAGCAGCCATTGTTAATTTAAGCCGTAATGCGGTAGCTAAGATCAAAGCATCACTACTATTAATATTATAGTTAGGGATGATTTTTAATGATTGTGTAATATCATCATCAATAATTGATGTAATCATTACTTCAGGATTTTGAATAAAATCTTGATTGAGATGATAAACAGCAGCCTGATAAAGGTTATTATTGATCCGACCATCATTACGTTTTCTTGTAAGTATCGAAAGTACCTCAAGAATTCCAATAACAGAACATCCTCGTTGTTTTGCAGAAAAATTGGCGAAAAGATCGTTAACAGCCGGTGTACCAATTTCAATGCTATAACGTTTTATCAAAGCACTTGCATCGTAAAATAAAAATACACTCACCTTAATCGCTGCTCCAATAAATCGTTGGTTAGTTCATTAGGTGATAAAGACTGAGCCATAGCCTGTTGCAACTGCTCGATTGAATATTCAGTTGTTGGAGGCGCTTCAACACTTTGTTGTAAAGCGATGCTCCACTGCTCGCGAATACTTCTTGGTTGATTCAGAGTAGCACCTTTTAGTTTGGTCAATTCTTGCTCTAAAAAAGTAATCCGTTCAGCAAGATATTCAATCGTTAGCGTTGTCATAGGCTATCCTCATCGTCGTCTACGAGATTGACCCCGTAGAGACCGGCTTTGAGCGTTTTGAGCGAGAGCAAGGCGCATTTCAGCCGCACAGGCCCAATCGGTATCCCCAATAAATCGAGGATGGTTTGTTTATCAAAGGCTTTGGCTTCATCGACGCTTTTGCCAGTCAGTTCTTCGCTGAGCATCGAGGCTGAAGCTTGGCTGATTGCGCAGCCTTTGCCTTTAAATTTTACATCAACAATCCGCTCATTTTCGACCAACAAATAAATGCTAAGTTGGTCGCCGCACAACGGGTTGTGCTCGTGTTGCACAATCGTTGCTTGCTCAAGCTCGCCGTAATTTCGCGGATGACGATAGTGATCTAATATATTTTCACGATATAAATCGTCCACAATGCCTCACAGTTGGAAGGTATCGCGCGCCAAAACCAAGGCTTCGGCCAGCCGATCAATTTCTTCCTCAAGCGTGTATAGGTAGAATGATGCGCGCACCGTTGCTGGTACGCCAAAAATATCGTGCAATGGATGGGTACAATGATGCCCCGCCCGCACTGCAATCCCTTGTGTATCGAGAATCGCCGCCACATCATGGGCATGCACGCCAGCCAAGGTAAAACTCAACAAGCCACCGCGCTCGGCAGCAGGCGGGCCAAAAATGGTCAGCCCATCGATGGTACTGAGTTTATCCCAAGCGTAATGGGTCAACTGGCGTTCGCGCTCGTGAATCGCCTCCATCCCAAGCCCATTCAAGAAGTCAATCGCCGCACCAAGGCCAATCGCCTCGGCAATCGCTGGCGTGCCTGCCTCGAATTTCCATGGGAGATCGTTCCATGAGCTTTCGCGTAGCCCGACCCGTTTAATCATATCGCCGCCACCCATAAACGGCGGCATCGCTTCGAGTAATTCGCGCCGCGCCCACAGCACGCCAATGCCAGTTGGGCCGCACATTTTATGCCCCGAGAAGGCCAAGAAATCGCAGCCAAGCGCTTGTACATTGACTGGAATATGCGGCACGCTTTGCGCTCCATCAAGCAGAACCAAAGCCCCAACCTGCTTAGCGGCAGCAATCACCGTTTCAACCGGATTGATCGTGCCCAGCACATTCGACATATGCGTCAGCGCTACAAGTTTGGTACGCTTGGTCAATAGTTGATCAAGCTTGCTCAAATCAAGTCGGCCCTGATCATCAAGCTCGATAAAATCAAGCTCCACACCGATTTGGGCGGCTAGCAATTGCCATGGCACCAAATTCGAGTGATGTTCGCTGACGGTGAGCAAAATTCGGTCGCCAGCTTGCAGATTGGCGCGGCCCCAGCTTTGGGCAACCAAGTTGATTGCTTCGGTAGCGTTACGGGTAAAAATAATTTCTTTGGTCGATTTTGCGCCGATAAAGCGGCCAATCGTGCGGCGCGTGCCTTCATAGGCTTCGGTTGCCGCTTCGCTAATCTGATACACGCCCCGATGCACATTCGCATTAATCGTGCGATAGTAGCGATCCATCGCATCGAGCACAGCTAGCGGTTTTTGCGCAGTCGCAGTGCTATCCAAGTAGGCTAGGCGATGGCCGTTAATCGATTGATCCAAGAGCGGAAATTGCTCGCGAATGGCGTTAACATCAAGGGTTGTTTGTACAGACATAACTCACCAATATCCGATCCACGAAGGACACGAAGAGCACGAAGAATGGGAACCGCGAAGGACGCGAAGAACGCTAAGTATCGTTACTCAAGATTAAGCGTTTCCATTCCAAGGTTGGCCGACTATGAAAATTGGCCAAAATCCCAAGCGGTTTGTGCGTCGCTTTGAGATAATTTAATAACTGGGCATGTTCAACCGATGTTAGTCGTTGAATTGCCTTTATTTCAACAATAATCTGGTCAAAGCAAACTAAATCGGCAATATACAGTTTATTTAAGATCGTTTGTTTATAGCGAATTGGCAATGGCTGTTGACGAACAAAAGGAATCTGGCGTTGAGTCAATTCCAATTCAAAGGCTTCTTGGTAAACAGCCTCTAAGAAACCACTGCCCAACTCGCGATGCACCTCTATCGCCGCTCCAACCACAGCAAACACTTGCTCAGCTAATAATAACGTCATCATTGTTCTCCAAAATAGATCAATCAATATCTACTGCTAGATACATTGATCGTTCATTTTTGGCGAATCAACCTCGATTTTTGTTAATTATTAACCTTAGCGTTCTTCGTGCTCTTCGTGGTTTCAATCTTAATATATTGACTGAAACCACGAAGATTTTTGCTGTTTAAACTTTTTCGGCGACGATGGTTTCGACGCGTTCGCGTACAGCTTCGTCAGGAATCATATCGATGATTTCGCCGACAAAGCCCAACACGATTGTGCGCTTGGCTTCGGCAAATGGCAAACCGCGTGATTGCAGATAGAACAACTGCTCTTCGTCGATTTGGCCGCTGGTCGAGCCGTGGCCTGCCTTAACTTCATTGGCATCAATCTCCAAGCCTGGAATTGAATCCGAGCGTGAAGTTTTGCTCAAGTGCAAGGCATTTTCGCGCAAGTCGGAGTTGGTACCTTGGCCAGTGGCGGGAATTTTGACCATGCCATCGAAAACAGCATAGGCTTCATCATCGACCACGGTTTTGAAGTTAATTTGGCCTTCGGTGTTCAAGCCAATGTGGTTGAGTTTGGGTGCAACCAGCAAGTTTTGCGTGCCATTGCCATACAACAAACCATTCCAATTGACGCTTGAGCCGTTGCCGCTCAAATTGGCTTCCAAGGTAACGTGCTGCACAGCGCTGCCAACCACCACATTCAACCATTCTGCTTGAGCATCGCGGTTAATGCGGATTTGTTGGCTACCGAGCACGTAAACATTGTTATTCAAGGTTTGCACGCTGCTGAAATTAACTTGGCCACCATCGCCAACCTCAATTTCAACCCCGGTCAAAACCACTGCGCTGGCCGCAAAATCAGCTGAGCTAATTTCTTCGATCACATTGATCGAGCTATGGCGCTCAGTCACGATCAGCGTGCGGGGCGCGACAATTGTGCCAGCATTAGCGACGTGATAGCGAATCCGAACCAATTCTTCGACCGCAACATCTTTGGCAACGTGGATGAAAATCCCACCGTTGACCAAGGCATTGTTGAGCGCTGAATAAGGATCGCGGCTGGTTTGCACAGCGCTGCCAAGCACCCGTTGCACCAACTCGGCGTGGCTTTGAATCGCTTCAGCCAAAGGCAAAATCGTTACGCCTTCAGCGCCAGCAAATTCAACCGAAACTTCGGCCTCAGCAACGCTATAATCGGCCAGATTAAAACCCTTGAGGTTGGTTCGTCGCCAATCTGGTTGCTCGGCAGTTTCGAATGCTTGCCACGCTTCACGGCGGCGGCTCGTGAGCCATTCTGGCTCGTTGCGGCTGGCCAGCAAGGCCTCAAATTGCGCCACATCAAAGGTAGATTGCAAATTAGCTGGCATTGCCAAACACTTCCTCTCGAATGAAATCGTAGCCTTTTTCTTCGAGTTCCAAAGCCATTTCAGGGCCACCTTCGCGCACAATTTGGCCGTTCATCAAAACGTGCACATAATCGGGCTTGATGTAGTTGAGCAAGCGTTGGTAGTGGGTGATGACCAACACGCCAAGTTCAGGCTTTTCGGCTTTAACTTTGTTGACACCTTCGGCCACAATTTTCAATGCGTCGATGTCAAGCCCTGAATCGGTTTCGTCCATGATGGAGATTGAAGGCTGCAACATGGCCATTTGCAAAATTTCGAGCCGTTTCTTTTCGCCACCAGAGAAACCTTCGTTCAAATAGCGGCGGGCAAAATCAGGAGCCATTTCCAACATATCCATGCGCGATTTGATCACTTTGCGATATTCGGCCATTGGAATGGCGGTCGACTTTGGATCAACGCCTTCTTGAGCGCGATGGGCGTTCAAGGCTGCGCGCAAGAAGTTGGCAACGGTTACCCCAGCAACGGCGACTGGATATTGGAATGCAAGGAACAAGCCCAATTTTGAACGATCATTTGGTTCGAGGTCAAGCACATCTTGGCCTTTGTACCAAACTTCGCCTTCGGTCACTTCGTAGCGTGGGTGACCAGCGAGGGTATACGCCAAGGTCGACTTGCCTGAGCCATTTGGCCCCATGATGGCGTGAATTTTGCCTTCTTCGATGGTCAGATTAATACCTTTGAGAATTTCTTTGCCATCGACCGCAACGTGCAAGTTGCGAATGACCAAATTGTTGGCGCTCATGACACTCCTATTCAAGATTGCTATTCAAGACAACAGCATGGCATGCCCTTGCATTGCCAGCCGCCAAAGAACTTAGTTATGCTTCTCGATCCCAATCTCATCGGCCTTAATCACAAAGTGACAGCCGTTATGACCTTCGACCATGCGGCGTTGAATTTCAACTTCATGGCCGAGTGCAGTTTCCATCATTTGGCGTTCCATGCTACATAAACTATCGTGGGTTTGAGCGACCTCAAAATAGGGGCAGGCATACTCGCTCACCACCCAACCACCACCAGGCGATTCGGCGACATTAATCGACATACCTTTGCGGTTCATCGTGTAGACGAACTGCATTAAACGCTCACGCAAGGCCACATTGGCTGGATGATCGCCCGTGTAGAGCGTTGCCAAGCGGGTGCCAACCCGACTGAGCAATTGAGCCATGCCCTCTGGGCCTTCGGTTGCCAAAATTTCTTCGAGCAACACATTGAGCAACACATCGTAGCCCTTGGGAAACAGCGATTGCGCCTTCGCAGTCAGGGTGTAGCGATAGGAAGGACGGCCTGGTCCTTGGCGAATTTTGCTGGGACTAATGAGGCCTTGGTTGGTGAGATGAGTTAGTTGTTCGCGCACCGCAGTTGTGCTCACAGCCAGCGCATCTTCCAATTCCTTGACAGTCGCTGAACCTTTACGCTGAATGTAGCTCACAATATCGCCGGCGGGCGTTCCTTCTCTGATACCAAACACGGTCATAGATACCTCGCATTTTGCCTTTGACCATACCGTTGCATGGTTCGTTATTGAGAATGATTATAAATCGAGAATCATTTTCTGTCAATAAAATCGGAAAAAACTGTGTTTATTCGTAGTTTCAGCCTGTTTTAAACCAAAACAAGCCCATTCTAGGGCAGATTTGGGGCAATAACCATACCAATGAGTGCTCAAGGCAGCCTAGGCGGCTGCAAAAATATTGATGAGAAGTTGATTAAGCAGCCAATAATTCTTGGTGCAAGCGTTGAAGTTGGGCAATTGTGCGTTGGGTACGCGGGTGTTGCTCGCCAAAACGGGCAAGATCGCCTTGCAAACGCACCTCGACCGTTTGCAAATTGCGCCGCCGATTGAGCCAGCGTTGATAGTGAGCGGTGGCCTGCCGATAGACTGCTTGGGCTTGAACAAGCACAGGATTACCATACATCGCGCCAATTAAGCACCACAAATGTTTATCGCTGGCCAAAGGGCGCAAATTGGCTGGATTATGCCGCCATGCTTTGAGCAAACGGGTATTAGCGTTGACCGCACTGCGAATTTGGTCGGCCTCGCTTGAGGAATAGTGTTCAGCAAACCATTGCAATACTGCTTCGATTCCCGTTACTGGATGCATTGCAGACCTCCTAAACAATGTTGGTTTGAGCATAGCAGCACGTTGTGACAACAACTGTCACAATGTTTTGTCACAATTTCGATTCAGGGGTATAGTTGCGCTCTATTGAAGGCTTGCTGTTGAAAGGAAGATAGACATGGTTTGGTTGAGGGTGGCCCTGGTTGGGCTGATGCTAGCAGTGTTGCTGGGAAGTATCCCGCAAACCCAAGCTGCGAACCCAGACTCTACAGAACGAATTTTTGGCGAAGGTGAGGGAGATCCAGCAGGCGCATTTCAGGTGCTACGGCTGCATTCTATTCCCACAACAATGAATTTTGGCGATGCTGTGCGTGGGGTCGCCAGTGGTGATAGTTGGTTGGTTGGGGTTGGCCAAAACACCTTTTTGACGCTCGACGCAGGCAATCACTGGCAACAGCTTGATCCGCAAGCGCTGTTTCCGGCAGCGGCTGGTGGCTTATGTTGCCAACAAGCCTTTGCGTACGATTATGGCCGTGATCTGTTTATTTGGTTGTTGCAGTATGCGCCTGATACTCAACGCGGCTTAGTGCGCATTGCCTACACTGATAGCGCAGGTTTGGCCGAACACGAATGGGAATGGTATGACGTGCCAGCGGCCCAAGGCTACACTTGGGTGGAGCCACAGCTTGAGCTAAGCGCCAACCAAATTTGGCTAGCAATGGATCGCCAAGCGATCGGCGGGGCAATCGAAAGCACTTGGGTCAGTCAGATTCAAACTGATACGCTTGAAGATGAGCTGGTCTTTATGCGCAGCTATTCATCAGCAACGGAGCGGGCATGGCACTTGGTGCGGGGAGCAAAAGACATGATGTATTTTGCAACTCACATCAATCAAACAACGTTGCGCATTTACGCTTGGGATGAAAACCAGCCTGTTCCAACAAGCAGCGACATAACGGTAGCAGAGTGGACAGCAGGCGCGCGAATTTGCCCAACACCTGATCAATTGAATTGGTGCGCCGATGATGATGGCCGAATTCGCGCTGGCTGGGTCGCCAAAGGCACGGTCGGGTTTATGTGGAATGCTGTTTCCAGCAATACGATTACCTTTCCCTACATTGATGCAGTGCGAGTCTATGAGCGTGACCTGAGCTTATTGCCATTTAGTTTAGCGCGACCATTTATTTTCAATGCCCAAAATGGCTTTTCGCTGCCGAGTGCTGCGGTGAATGGCCGCGATGATGTGGCGGTGAGTTTTTACCATAGCAGCACCGAGCAATATCCCACGCTTTCGAGCAGTATTTTTGATGATTTTAATGCGCCGCCCCCAGGCTGGGCCTATTACAACGTCCAAAGCAGCAACACAACACCGAATCAACAGCAATGGGTTGGCCAACTTGATACCCAAGTATTCGGCCCAACCAACCTTGGCTGGAGTGTGACTGGCGCGAGCTTGAATGGCTGTGCTGAGGCCCGTTGTTTTCAACCATTCATTGCCATCTTCAGCCGTGAGCGCGATCGCCCAGCGATTGAACGCTGGTTAAGCCCGGTTATGCATGAAATATTCAGCCCATTGGTTCAGATGAACTAAAACAACAAAAAACCACTGGTCGAATGACCAGTGGTTTGATTTGGTGCCACCTTCCGGGCTCGAACCGGAGACCCTACAATTTTCAGTCGTATGCTCTACCAACTGAGCTAAAGTGGCATTGGTGGGTGATGAGGGACTCGAACCCCCGACCTACTCGGTGTAAACGAGACGCTCTACCAACTGAGCTAATCACCCATATGTATGAAGAACGAATTGGTGCCCAGAGTGGGACTTGAACCCACACGAGATTGCTCCCACTACCCCCTCAAAGTAGCGCGTCTGCCAATTCCGCCACCTGGGCAGGTGGTTTGCAACATTTGGTTTGTGTTGCATTTCGTTATTCAATTGTTTAGTGCCGTGGTATTATAATCAGCTTTAGCATTCTTGTCAAATTTTAGCTTGCTGCGCCAAAATGCCAGAATTGAGCCAGTTTTACGGGCTAAATTCTAGCTTTGCTGATTGAAGATTTCCATCCATGGTTCGGCTGATGCGAGTGGGCCAAAACCAACTTGGGCATACAAGCCTTGGGCGTTTCTGGTAGCCAACAGCCAACGTCGCAAGCCTTGTAACTCCGGGTGCGCGAGCATGCTTTGCACCAACCACTTGCCAAGCCCCTGGCCGCGATATTCAGCCAAAATATAGACATCATCAATATAGGCAAAAACTGCATAATCGGTAATGACTCGCGCCAAGCCAATTTGCTGCTGGCCGTGATAGACCCCGAAACACAACGAATGCTCGACCGAGCGAATAATGATTGCTGGATCACGTTCGGCGGCCCAATAGGTCTGATGCAGCCCAGCAACAATCGCTGCATAATCGAGCAGCGCAGGATCGGTGCTGATTGTATAGTCGCCACGTTGCCATTGCATAAACAGTGCTCCACAAAAAACAACAGCCCCAGTTGCATGAACTGAGGCTGTTGCAAAAACGAAGATCTACGGGGTGCAGCCTGGTTTGGCATTCAGCCATGGACTGAAGGTCAAATTTACACCGACTGCATCGCCAGTGCCAGCGCCATTTTGCTCAGGGTGATATGGGCCTGAGGCATCGCCCCACCAGTTGTTGCGGGCATCAAAGCCTACATCGCCAGTTAAGCCATAATTTTTGTGGCTTTGGAAACTATTGGCACTAATCAAAATGCGCGAGCCATCTAAGGTTGGGTCGGTTGATTTGATTTGCAGGCCATATGCGCCGCCGCTGAAGCTATTGCACTGGAAGACTGCATTCAACGATTGATTGAATTGAGCACGAACATTCGTACCGCTGTTGCCACGGAAGCTATTCTTCTCGAGCACAATTTCAACATCATCGGCGGTTGCGCTGAGGCTCACGCCAGTTGCGCCATCGCTGGCTGTGTTGTTAATCACGTTGCTGAATAGGCGTAAGCTCTTGCCGCCGCGCACCTCGGCGCTAATCGGCGCATAGCCAACCACGCGGCTACGTTGCATATCGAAGTTGCCGCCGCTGATATACATGCGGCCTTGGTTTTCTTCAAAGACGCTATCTTGAATGATCGTATTGCCGCCGAGCGCTGAAACTAGTACGCCTTCGGCCCCTCCACCACGTACATCGACCCCGTTCAAATTGGCTTGGCCACCATTATTAACCACAATCGATTTCCACAAGCTTTGGCCGCTTTTGCGGAAACGTGCGCCATTGGCATTCAAGCTGCCATCGACGACCAACGAGGTATTGGCATCCATCAGCACTTCAACGCCATCGTCAATCGTCAGGGTTGCGCCTTTAGCAATAATGGTATCGCGGCGAACTTTGACCGGACTTTGAGCAATGGACCAACGAGTATTGCCACGAATCAGGTCGTAGGGCAATGGCGTTGGAGTTGGCGTATTGGTTGGTGTTGCGGTTGGGCCTTCGGTTGCAGTAGCGGTTGGCGTTTCGAATGGCTCCTCAGTGCTGCTGGGAGTTTCCAAGGGATCTTCGGTTGCCCTTGGGTCATCGTCTTCCTCAGTTGGGAAAGGCAATTGATCGGTTGGCAACGGAATTGAATCGGTTGGAACAGGAATATTGGTTGGGGCTGGAGTGCTCTTGGTATCGGGAGTAGGATAATTGCTGCCAGAGCCTTGGGTTGGGGCAGTTGTGCTCCGATTGCCCGTGCTACTGGTTGGAAAGAGCGGCATTGACGTACCACCAACTGGCAAGGTTGGAAAAGGATCAATTGTTGGGGTTGGCCCATCGCCCATTGGCGGCGGATAGGCCCCTTCAATTGTTGGGGTTGCCCGATTTGGCGCTGGAGGCCCGACAGGCCCGCCGCCTGCCACATCAGTTGCAGTTGGGCGATCGCTGGCTACTTCCGTGCTGCTAATCAGCGTTGGCGTAATTGAGCCATCGGCAGGGGCCAGCGTTGCTTGGGCCAACGTCGTTGGGCTAGACCCAGTTGCAGGCGCTTCAATTGGCGATTGCGAATTAAGCCCAAAGATTGCAGCCAACACAAAAAACGTACCAGCCATAAGAATTGTCTGATACTGGCGGATTTTTTGCATCGCACGACTTGAACGCAGGGCGCTGAGCAACTTCGCTCGTTGAGTTGGTGGGCCACTTGGTGGCAGGTTTTGCATCTCCATAGTGCGCCATGGTAGCACAGCCTGAGCCATCGTGCAATGAAGATTGGTTAAGAAATTATACTTAGTTGCCCATTGATTATGTCTATGGTATAGTCAGTCTCTACGAGATTTAACCATCAGTTAAAGCAGCATTGACATGCGGTTTATCTTCTTTATGCAGCATGACATTCCAGAACTGAAGGTTCCGCTTTGGTTTAGCCGTCACAGTTGGTGTGAACGGCCTTTCTACATGAATCGTGGAGGATTCTGTGCAATTTAAGGGTTTACGACTCCTAACAGCGTTAACGATGCTGTTCACGTTGATTGGTACTTCGTTGTCCGCGACCTACACCAAGCCTACCAGTGCTGTTTCTACGTCTCTGGTTATTAGTCAATTCCAAACTGCTGGCGTTAGTGCTAGCGATGAATTCATCGAACTGCATAATGTTAGTGCAAACCCAATCGATCTGAATGGTTATCGCGTAGTATATCGTTCAACATCGGGAACGACCGATACTGCAATCACCAACTGGTCAACCTCGGTTGTGATTCCTGCTGGTGGGTTTTATCTCTTAACAAACAGCGGCTATGATGATATTGCTCCCGCTGATCGCTCATTTACTAGTGGTTTAGCTGCCGCTGGCGGCGGAATTGCCATTTTTAATGGCACTACCAAAATTGATTCAGTTGGCTTTGGGAATGCGACGAATGCCTTTGTTGAAGGCACAGCTACTGGTGCTCCTGCGGCTAATAGCAGCTATCAACGCAACAATTCAAGCTGTGCTGATACCGATAACAACGCTGCTGACTTCAGCTTGTTAACTCCTTCAGCACCACGCAATAGCAGCAGCCCAGTCGCAACCTGTGGTGGCTCACCTGTTGATAACGCACCAACCGTTGCCAGCACTGTGCCAGCTAATGCTACTAACAATGTTGCTTTGAACGCCAACGTGACGATCACCTTCAGCGAACCAGTTACCACAACTGGCACGTGGTACACCATCAGCTGTACCAGTGGCACCCGCACTGCGACCGTTACTGGTGGCCCAACCAGCTATGTGCTTGACCCAAGCAGCGATTTTGCTGCCAACGAGGCTTGTACGGTGACGGTTGTTGCTAGCCAAGTAACCGATCGCGATGGCACGCCAGATCAACTGGCCCAAGACTATAGTTTCAGCTTCAACACTGCCAGCGGTGTTGCTTGTGTCGGTGGCACGGTTACGCCAATCGGCCAAGTGCAAGGCACAGGCGAAACCACCCCTGCGAATGGTACGGTTGTAACTGTTCAAGGTACCGTGGTTGCCGATTATGAAGGTGCTCAACCAGCCTTGCGCGGTTTCTACCTGCAAGATGCTGGCGATAGCAACCCAGCCACCTCGGATGGGATTTTCGTGTTCAACGGTGGCGCTGACCAAGTTGCCTTGGGTCAAGTCGTGCGTGTCACGGGTACTGCTGGTGAAAACCAAGGCCAAACCCAGTTGAGCGGCAGCTTGACGGTTGAGCTTTGTGGCACAACTAACGTTGTTACCCCAGCTCAAGTGACCTTGCCATTCGCCTCAGCGACCGAAGCCGAGCGCTACGAAGGCATGCTTGTGCAGTTCAACCAAAAATTGGTTGTTTCAGAGCACTACTTGTTGGCTCGCTTCGGCCAAGTTACCTTGTCGCTCAACGAACGCTTGATGCAACCAACCAACGTGGTTTCGCCAGGTGCGCCAGCGTTGGCCTTGCAAGCTGAAAACAACTTGCACAAAATCATCCTTGATGATCCATTCAACAACCAAAATGCTGATCCGATTCTGTTCGGTCGTGGTGGCAACGGCTTGAGCGCCGCCAACACCTTGCGCGCTGGCGATAGCATCACCGGTTTGCAAGGCGTAATGACCTATACGTGGGGTGGCGCAACTGCAAGCCCCAACAGCTACCGCGTACGGGTCAGCCAATCACCAAACTTCGTGGCCGAAAACCCACGCCCAACCTCGCTTGAGCTTGATGGTTCATTGCGCGTGGCTGGGGTCAACGTGTTGAACTACTTCAACACCTTTGGCACGAACGCTTGTACCGGCGGGGTTGGTGGTGCTGCTACCGATTGCCGTGGGGCAGAAAACGCCGCTGAATTCACACGCCAACGAGACAAAACCATTGCCGCAATCATCATGACCCAAGCCGATGTGATTGGCTTGATGGAAATTGAAAACGACGGCTTTGGCAGCAACAGCGCCATCCAAGATTTGGTTAATGGCTTGAATGCTGCAACCGCTCCAGGCACCTACGCATTGGTTAATGTCGATGCTCGGACTGGCCAAACCAATCCATTGGGCACCGATGCAATCAAGGTTGCGTTGCTCTACAAACCAGCCAAAGTAAGCTTGACCGGCACGACCGCCGTGCTCAACACTGGCGCATTCGGTGAATTCAACACCGGCAGCGGCCCAACTGGCCGTAACCGCCCAGCGTTGACTCAATCGTTCACCGAAACCAGCAGCGGTGAAACCTTCACCGTTGTGGTCAACCACTTGAAGTCGAAGGGTAGTGCGTGTGCCGATAACATTAGCCCAGTACCAAGCGACCCAGATTTGGGCGATGGCCAAGGCAACTGTAACTTGACCCGCAAAACCGCCGCGCAAGAGTTGGTTAACTGGTTGAATACCGACCCAACCAATGTTGATGATAGCGATTATTTGATCATTGGCGACTTGAATTCATACGCCATGGAAGATCCAATCACCGTTATCCGTAACGCTGGCTATGTCAACGTACCAAAAGCCTTGCTTGGCGACGAAGCTTACTCATACATTTTCGACGGCCAAACTGGCTCGCTCGACCATGCCTTGGCAAGCAATTCGTTGTTCGGCCAAGTTGCCGATGTGCAAGAGTTGCACATCAACGCCGACGAACCAATTGCCTTGGATTACAACACCAATTTCAAGAGCCCTGGCCAAGTCGTCAGCTTGTATAGCAACAACGCCTACCGTGCGTCAGACCACGACCCAATCGTGGTTGGCTTGAACTTGGGTGCAGCTCCAACTGCCAACTTCGGCACCTCAACCAAGACGGTCAGCGACACCAGCGTTGAACAAGGCGAAGTCTTCACCTACACCTTGACGATTCGCAATAGTGGCGCAGCTGAAGGCAGCTTCAGCTTGAGCGACGTGATCAATAGCAATTTGCAAATTGTGAGCGTCAGCGCTGGCTTGACCACCAGTGGCCAAACCGTCAGCACCAACAGCAGCCTTGCACCAAACTCAATCAAAACCTACACGATTGCAGTGCGCAGTGTTGGTAATTTCGTTGGAACGGTCAGCAACACCGCTGTGCTCAATAGCGATATTGATTTGACTGCCGATGATGTGACGATTACCGCGACCTCAAACCCAAGCTTTACGGTCTACTTGCCATTCGTAAACAAAAACTAATTTGGCCTGAGACCAAGCGCCCAGCACCAATTGCGGTGCTGGGCGCTTTTTTGGTTAATCAGCCCAAAGCTACTAGCTTAATTTCCCATAGCCTAACGATCAATAAGCCAAATTGGAGCTTGAATGTGCGCATTGCAGGTTGTAAGCTAGCAGCACCACAGCTACTCAATTTGGAGCGAGAGATGCAACACCTCAAACGTGTGAGTTTGATCGTCTGTTTAAGCTTGGCTTTGGCGGCATGCGCCATTCCTGGCAATTATTCCTCGGATAATCCACCGACCAGCCCACCAGCCGAATTACAAATCGAAGCAGGCTTTACGATTAGCCCACTGATTACTGGCCTCGATCAGCCAACTGGACTAGCCTTTGATCCCCAAGGGCGTTTGTATATTGCGCAACGCTCAGGCAGCGTCCTGATCAAAGAGGGCGCTAATCCGCCGCGTGAGTATGCGACAGGCTTCAATAAACCGCTAAGTTTGCACTGGTTTGAGCAAGCTTTATATGTGGTTGAGCAAGGCCAAATTCAGCGCTTGAGCGATAACAATGGCGATGGAATAGTCGATCAGCAAACGATTTTATTAAGCGATCTGCCTGATCAGATTGAAGCAGCAACCCTTGTCTCCGATGCCCAAGGCTGGCTCTACCTTGGGGTTGGCACTCAGGCAGATCACGCTGCAACCGCTGGAATTCAAGAGGGCTATATTCGACGTTTTCGAGCCGATGGCAGCGAAGCCAGCGTTTATGCAACTGGCTTGCGCATGCCGTTTGGCTTGGCGTTCAATGCCCAACAGCAGTTGTATGCAACCGACAACGGACGCGAAGGCTTAGGCGATGATCTGCCGCCAGATGAGGTTAATCGGATTGAGGCGGGAGCCAATTATGGTTGGCCAGCATGTTGGGGCCAGCGCAAACCAGATGCCGATGGCGGCGGCGATCAAGCAGTTTGTGCAACCACCAGCGAGCCAGTGGCCTTGTTGCCAGCTCATAGCGGCGTAACCGGAATTGTCTTCTATCAAGGCACAACGTTTCCTGCCAGCTATCACGGTGATGGATTTATTGGTTTATCGGGTTCGTGGTATAGCCAAGAATTGCGCGGCCATAGCATTGTGCGCCTGAATGCAGAAGACCAGCGCATTGTGCCATTTGCCAGTGGCTTTGCGCGCCCAGTTGGCTTGGTTATTAGCCCACAAGGCGAGTTGCTAGTGGCAGATTATGACCGTGGCATGATCGTTATGATTGCAGCCAAACCCTAAACACAGAGAAAGTTGCCGAATATGCCTCAATTTATCAGCATTGAATGTGGCGTTACCCCGTGGGCCTTCGCGATCCAGCCAACTACTATTTGGTTATGGAGCGGAACGATCGTCGCGACAACCGTTTGGGCCAAAGCGATGGGATTAATCTACTACGATTGGTTTGCCGATCGCTCGGCATGGCGCGATAGCTTACGATTAATGGTTGGAAGCCTGCTCGTACTTGGGTTAAACTTTACTATTTTTCGCTCGTCGACCGCAATTTATAGCAGCGTCGTTAGCCTCGTCGGCGTGGATTATGCCAACTTGAAGTGGCTTATCCACCAACGCAAGGCCAAAGCAATTAATCACGATTTGCTAGGCCAGCTTAAGGTCGTTGAGCACCAGCCCATGCTCTATCAAGCGCTCAGCAAAATAGTGATCATGATTAATCTGTTTGCGCTGATTGCGGCAATAATTGGAACATTCCTTTTATTATTTTTCATGTCGTTCTTTGCTCGTTAATGATTGAGAAGATGGAGAACCGATGCAACAACTTATCCTTGCTTGTGGGATAAATCCATTGGCCCCAATTATTCTAATCTTTGGAGCAGCAATGCTGCTATTTATCAGTAATATGACAATTAAATATTTCTTACTTGCAAAAACACATCGTTCAAAACGTCGTTCATTAATGATCGATAGTTTGAGTTTGACTTTTATTGAAGGCTTTGTAATCGGCTTGGTTATTCTATCTGCGACACTTTTACCGAATGTTGTATTTATGACGGAAATTGGATTTTTATTTTCCTATCAAATCATTATTTGGGCACTATTTTGCATCGTCGATACGTTTTTTATCAAACGTTGGTCAATTCAAACCAAATTTCAAGCGATAAGGCTAGACGACAGTCAACAATTACAGGTTGCGCCAGCACAGCGTACTTATCTATCGCCATGGCTTGTTTCACTCCTATCAAATACATTAATCCTTGGCTTAATTGGCTTATTGGTTTGGATAGTCAATTAGTTTATAACGAGGAACAGCAATGCAACAAGTAATCCTTGCTTGTGGCTATGGTGGATGGCCCCAATCATTTGGCTGGCTCTATTGGTTTATTGGTTTTTGGCTAACGATAGCACTTGTTATTGTAGTGAAAGCGTGGGTTTTCCCGCGCAACCAATGGATTCAGCGGCGTGCGCCCATGCTTAAAAGTTTTTTGCTTTTTATGTCGGGGACGAGTGTGAGCATGCTTGTGTTAAGCGGCATCTATTTTCTTGCCCCATCCATGTTCAGCAATCGACTTGGATTTATCCCCACCTATCAACTGGTGTTGCTTGGGGCAATCTGTATTCACGATACGCTGATCGTGAACTATTGGCTCAAACAAAGCTATGCCCAAACCATCGGAGTTGATCCAAATCAGCAACTTCAGGTTGAGCCAGCCCAAAGCCATTGGTATCAACCGATCGTGCTTGGATTCGGAACCAATCTTATGCTCTTTCTGGTTATTCAGGTAATGCTGAGCTTCACGAGCTAATGCCATTGTTCGCACGGATCCAAAAGGGTGTTGATTATGACTCTACTGAATAATGCACTTGTAGCCTCAATTGAACCAGATGAGTACGACCCTTGGCTTAGCCTGCGCTATCAAACACCACAGCAGCAAATCATGCTCTATAGCGGCTCAATCTCTCACAGTGGCCTATTTAATGACGATCAAACTGAACGTTGCGCAGATTTCAATTTTGGTAATAGCAAGCTGATCCTACCCTATCGCCTCAGGCGGTTTACCGAATGGCTTGTTTTTGTGCCGCTGATCGATCACACTACAGAGCTTGACGATTTTTGGGTGTATCACGCCCAGTTTGGGCAAGGGTTGCTAATTCCCCAACACAGCTGGGATGCGGTTTGGCAAGCAGCGGGATTTAATGTTCGCAGCGTGACAAGCATTCCTCTGGCAACAAATGCTGATCTGCAATTGCTTTGGTTGCTGACAAGCCAATTTAAGCAAGCTCCACCAGCCATGACGGGGCTAAAAACCTATATCAACGCGCTTCAGCAGGCAATTCTTGCAGAAGCGCCAACCCATCAGCCTTCGATTAAACAGCTGCTGCAAGCAATGCTTGATCAGCAACTGCTGCTTGAGCCAACTGCAAGTCCGCAGCTCGGCGAAGGCCTGACGATTACTGCTTACTGGACTGACCACCAGCAGCGAATTCAGGAATGGCCAGCGCTTATCGTCCAGCAGCATCAGCCTTACCTGCTGATTTTTGGCCAGCTGGTTAAGATTCTCAAAGCCTAAAGTAGGGGCAGTTTGCGGACAAAAACTGATATGTTGCTGAAAATGCTGAGAGTTACTTGAAAAAGGGAACACAATTGGCCTCGTATCCGTTATGATAAGACAGCCGAAACGATTTTAGTGTGTGGAGTATTGGGTATGCGCTGGATACGCTGGTGTTGGCTGCTGTTGCTGATAGCCCTACCGATCAGTGCAGCATCGGGCCAAGAGCAATCAAATAATGGGCTAGTTTGGCAAGTTGAGCCAGTATTTGGCACCACCTATCGCCCTGGCGAGTGGATGGCCTTGCGGGTCAAGGTGAGCAATACTGGCGTTGATCGCACGGTTGAAATTCACGTTGGCAACTACAATGTTGAGCTTGATGTACCTGGCGGCAGCCAAAAAGAAACTTTGATGTATGGTCAGTTTGATCAAGCGTTTCGCGTGCCAATGGCGCTGTATTTAAATGGCGAAAAACGCGAAACCGCCACGCTTCAGTTGCGCTCAACCGATCGCCCGATGGTGGCAACCTTGTTGGAGCAACCGTTGCCCCAACTGACCAAGGTGGTGCTGGTTGCGACTGATAGCAAGCAATTGCCGAATTCGGCGATTGGCCTCGATATGCTCAATGGCATTGCGCTCAATCAGCGGGCGTGGGGCGAGCTATCGCCAGAACAACACCAAGCAATCAAGCAATGGGTCAATAATGGCGGGATGTTGTTGGTCGAGCCAAATCTGCTTGAAGATTTGCCAGCCGACCTCCAACCAGCCCAAGTTGCAGGCGAGCAAGCGATTGCTACCACAACCTTGAGCCAAGTATTTCTCCAGCCGTTTAATGAAGCAAGCTTGAATATTGCCCTGCTTCAGCCAAATAATCAATCGGCTGCGAGCCTGAAGCAAGATCAAACGCCGATTTTTGTTAAACGCCCAGTTGGCAAAGGCTTTGTCATCGCGATCGCGTTTAATCTCGATCAACAGGAAATTGTCGCTTGGCGTGGCTACGAAAATATGCTGGTTTCGCTCTTGCCGCAACAGCAAAATACTGGCTGGATGGGAATGGGCAGCAGCGAAAACTCAATTCGTGATAGCAATGCACCAGCCTTGCTCAACAATTTACCAGCGCTTGACCTGCCACCACTCAAAACCTTGTTAATTCTGTTAGGGATTTATATTGTGTTGGCTGGGCCAGTGACCTACCTCGTGTTGCGGCGGCTTGATCGCATGGCCCTCGCATGGCTGACAATTCCCGCATTAACCTTGATTTTTGCCGTGCTGGCCTATGGAATTGGCTCAAAACAACGGGGAACTGATATTTTGGTTCATGATGTGGCCTTAATCTACCCCGATTCTGATGCCAATGCGACCGTGCTTGGCTATGCAGGGATTTTCTCGCCTGTGCGTGATGAATATCAAGTAACGATCAAAAACGGGGCCTACCCACGGCCACTGTTGGTCAACCCGAATATGGGCGGCAATAATGGCGGGGTCAATGCAACGCGGGCACTTTATAGCCATCAACCAGGCGATATTCGCAACTTGACGATCAATCAATGGTCGATGGAAATGTTTGCTTATGAACAAAGCATCAGCGATGCGCCACATGTGCAAATCGAAATCAGCATGCAAGAAAAGAAAATCATTGGCACCGTGCGCAATCCCAGCAAATATAAACTCAACGAAGCTGCATTTATTATGTTAGGTAACGCCCAAAAGTTTGGCACAATCGAGCCAGGCGCTGAAAAATCGATTGAATTACAAATTAACAATAATCCTTCGATGTCGGGCGCAAGCTATTTGCTGTTTCAAAAAGAGCTTGATGCTGGCTATCAAACGCCATCAGGCCCACCGCGTGACCTGTTGGCCAAAACCCAAGCGCTTGATATTGCGCTGCCCAACACCTATAGCGCAATTGACCGCAACGCCGTGTTTGTAGCCTTCGTCGATTTCAATCAATCGGTGGTTGATTTGCCCGAAAAACGCTTTGCAGCAACCCAACGCAGCTTGTTAGTGCAATATCCACAATTAAGCTATAGCCAAAATGTGGTTGAACTCAACAACAACTGGTTCAGCTATACCATGGAAGAAGATCCCAATATGGGCATGGGTTCGGCGTGTACCACCAGTGCCCGAGGCTCAGGCACAAGCATTTCGCAAAAAACTGGCATCATCCAACTTAACTTACCAGCAACGCTTAGTTCAATCGAAGCCCAATCGCTGCGCTTTTTGCCAACGATCGATGGCGGCATGGTCGCACCCAACAAAGTTACCTACGAACTTTATAATTGGGTTACTGGGCAATGGGATGGGCTAAGCTTCAAAAATGGCGCGCTTGACCTCACCACCAACCCAAGCGATTATTTACAACAAGGCAGTTTGCGCATGCGCTACACCATCGATCCATCGATCGACACTACTGCTGGGTTGTGGGGCTGTTTCTCGGTTGGGCCGGTGCTTACGGGAGTGGTCAAATGAGCGAATTAGCGATTCAAACTGTTGATTTACTGCGCCGCTATGGCAAATATACTGCTGTCAATAAGCTTAACTTAACCATCGCGACTGGCAGTATTTTTGGCTTTCTCGGCCCAAACGGCGCTGGCAAAACCACAACCTTGCGCATGCTGGCAGGCTTGCTTGAGCCAAGCAGCGGCCAAGTCTTTTTGCATGGCCAACTGATTCAAAAAACCAGCACGGCGGCAGCCATCGTTGGCTATATGCCCGATTTCTTTGGGGTTTACGACGATCTGCGGGTTTGGGAATATCTCGATTTCTATGCGCGTTGCCATGGAATTGAGCCAGCCAAGCGCAAAAGCACTGTCGATGGCTTGCTTGATTTGGTTGATCTGAGCGACAAGCGCAATGCCTTTGTGCAACACCTGAGCCGTGGGATGCAACAGCGCTTGTGCTTGGCTCATGCGCTTGTGCACGACCCCAAAATTTTGTTGCTCGATGAACCAGCAAGCGGCCTCGACCCCCAAGCACGAGTCGAATTACGCGAGTTGCTGCGCACCCTACGCGATATGGGCAAAACGATTATTCTTAGCTCGCATATTTTGAATGAGCTAGAAGATATTTGTACCAATTTCGGGATTATGGCGCGTGGCCAATTACTGGCCCAAGGCTCACTTGAAACCTTGCGCCAACGCAGCCGCCCAGCCCTGCAAATCAAAGTGCTTGATGATTTAGAGCGGGCGATGCGCTTGATTGGCGCTCAATCAGGCGTGTTGCGGGTACTTGAACCAGCAGAAGAAACGCCCAACCTGATCGAAGTCGAATTTGATGGCAATGAGCAGCAAGCATCACAGTTGCTGCTTAATTTAGCGCGCGCCGAGTTGCCAATTGCCGATTTCCATCGCGAAGACGATTCGCTCGAACGGCTCTTTTTGCAGCTTGTCAATGACCATGTTACGGAGGAACAGCTATGAGCAATCGTGCGGCGAGCAGGCGTTGGAGCTTGCAACCAAACCCAATTGTGGTCAAAGAGCTACGTTCGCGCATGCGCGGTGGTCGAGCCTTTATCTTGCTCACTGGCTTTTTGCTGGGCTTGGGCTTGGTTGGCTATGGCTTGTTTCTGCGGGCCACCAGCGGCCAAAACAACGGCGCACCAATTTTTAGCGCCCAAGTTGGCCAAACCCTGTTTGCAGGCTTAGCCTTTATGTTGCTGTTTTTGGTGATTTTAATTGCGCCAGCAGTAACGGTTGGCGCGATTAGCAGCGAGCGCGAACGCCTTACCTACGAAATGTTGATCGCCACCAATTTGCCATCGCATCGCTTGTTATGGGGCAAATTGATCTCAGCGCTATCGTACATTGCGCTCTTGCTTTTGGCGGCAATTCCGCTTGGCAGCATTGTCTTTCTCTTTGGTGGGATCACGTTGAGCCATGTCATCCAAGCAGCAGTCATTATTGTGCTGAGTGCAATCACCAGTGCCATGCTTGGCATTTGGGCCTCGGCCATGACCGGCAAAACCGGGCGGGCAGCGGTCGTCAGCTATGTGATTATTGGCTTGGTGCTTGGCGGCTTCTTGTTTGGAGCCGAAATCTGGACCAATCGCACCACCGATCCAGTGCCAACTGGGTTATTAGCGCCCAACCCGATTAGCGCCTTGGCTTCGAGCCTTGGTACCTTATCAGGGCCAGGTAGCGGCGGCGGCATAACCACCATGCGCGCATTCGAAGCAATTCCAATGGCGGCTGGCGGTGGGCCTGGTTGGTGGCCAGGCAGCAACCCCTTCAGCAATACGGGCCTCAATTTTCCTGGTTGGCGAACGTTTTCGATTGGCATTTACCCAGCAACCGATCAATTTGGGCCTGATGGCATGCCAATTATTGCTGAGCCACGTTCGGTTTGGCGCATTACCATCATCATTTTGATTATGGCATGTCTGGGCTTCTTTTGGATGGCGCTGCATGCCGTCAAACCACGCCGCCGCTGGTGGCCAACCTGGGGCGACGCAGCAATGCTCTCAGTCACCTCGCTCAGCTTGCTTGGTTTAGGCTTTTGGATTGGCTGGTGGTTCCGTTAGACTAGGTTCAAGCGCCAATCCATAGCTCAAATACACGATTAAACATCAACCCCGCGCCAATTGGCACGGGGTTGATGCATTGGAAGAAAAGACCAGGTTAGGGAGTTGCGGTTGGTTGTTGCAAGGTTGGCGTAATGCCCGTGGTTGCAGTTGCCAACGGCGCAGCAGTTAATGGAGCTAAGGTTGTAGTTGGCTGGGTTGTTGGCATCAACGATGGCACGGCCACCACATTTTGGCTTGGCGTTGCCGTCGTATCAGGAAACAGCAAGCTCATTGGGGGCAACTTGAAGAAATACAATACCCCTAAGAGCGCCGCCAACACAACCAACGAACCTAAAATGCCCCACCCCGATAAACCACCGCCTTCGGCCTTGGCAGCAGCGCGAGGCGCAGACGCAGCAGGGCGGGCATGAGCCTCGGCCATCGCTGGAGTCAAACGACCTGAAGCAGTCAGCGGCACGTGCTGTAGGGTTTCATCATCGTGCATACCAACTACCGCCATAGGCTTGGTGCCAGTTGGTCCAGCAGGCAACTCAAATTCCTCGGTGATCGGGTCGGCACTGCGGGCTGGCGTAGTCAATGGCTGGTTTAATAATGTTTCCAATAATGGATCATTAGCTTCAAGCTCATCAAGCTCGTCGACTTCGACCAACAAGGCAGTGATATTATCGTAGCCACCAACCCCATTGGCCAGATCGATCAGCTTTGGCACAATCTGATCGAATGGCAATGTATTGATCGTACGTAAAATGGTTGCCTCATCAACGAAGCCATGCAAGCCGTCAGACGAGATCAAAAAGCGATCGCCAACCTGAACAGGCTCGCGAAACACATCAACTTGAACCTCGCGTTGATGCCCAACGGCGCGGGTAATGATGTTTTTGATCTTCGATTGTGACGCTTGTTCGCGGGTCATTAAGCCTGCGCGAACTTGCTCTTCAACAAATGAGTGATCAACCGTAACTTGGCGCATCGAGTTATTGCGAATTAAATAGGCTCGACTATCGCCAACATTGGCCAGAAACGCTACATTTTTGAAAACCAGCAAGGCCACCGAGGTGGTTCCCATATTGCCACGGCCACGGTCAAACACAGCCTGATTCGCACTCACGATAGACGTAGTGAGGGCCTTGGGAATATCGGTTTGAACAACGTTCGGAAATGTTGCCAACATGGTTTGCACAGCCGTTTGACTGGCGACTTCGCCAGCTAAATGACCGCCCATGCCATCGCAAACAACAAAAAGTTGGATTCCGTTTGGTAGCGGGTCGCCCACGCCATAGGCATCTTGGTTAACTTCGCGTGAACGCCCAATGTCGGTTTGTGCGCTGTGGCGTAGCTTCATCGATACTCCTGTCAATCCCGGGACGATTTACATCGTGAGTGTATCGGCGCGAGTATAGCATAGGCCGTACTATGCGGCAACAATTGATTCACGGCGTAAAATACATTTTGAGCTATTTTTGTTATTGTATTGATCATCTGGGTGAATGTCTATAGGCAGAAAGCCCAAAAAGCCCTGTGCTATAATTGCGCAATTAAAGATCCGCATGAAAGGTATTGGTTTTTTGTATGGCATTTGCAATCGGGATTGATCTCGGTGGTACCCATTTACGGGCTGCCTTAGTAGACCGAGAAGGTGAAATTCTTGCCCATGAACGGATTCGGACCGAAGCCCACGAAGGTGCCGAAGCAGTAGTTGGTCGGATTACGCAATTAATTAACGCCATGATCGCTGCGGCGAATGGTGAAACAATTGTCGGCGTTGGCATCGCCGCCCCAGGCCCGCTTAACCCTTTTACGGGCACGGTCATTACTATGCCCAATTTGCCAGGCTGGGAGAACTTTCCGATCCGCGAACGAATCGCCGCTCAAGTGCCCTTCCCCGTTGTGCTGGGCAACGATGCCAACCTTGCAGCAGTTGGCGAATGGTTGTTCGGTGGCGGGCGGGGCATGCAAAATATGATCTATGTCACAATTAGCACTGGCGTTGGCGGCGGCGTTATTTGCGATGGCCGTTTGTTGCTTGGCTACAATGGCTTTGCTGCCGAAGTTGGCCACATGGTGCTCGACCCTCACGGCTTTGCTCCAGCTACGCCTACGCCAGCAGGCTCGTGGGAAGCCTTGGCATCGGGCACGTTTTTGGCCTACCACGCCGCCGAAGCGATGCGCGCTGGCACGGAAACAGTGCTTAATCAATTAACAACCCCCGATGCAGTGACGACCCATCATTTGGATCTCGCGGCCCAACAAGGCGACGAGTTGGCAATTCGCTTGATCGAAAACGCTGGTTTTTGGTCGGGCATCGCCTTTGTCAATCTCTTGCATATGTTCAGCCCTGAGGCAATTTTCGTGGGTGGCGGGGTCTCCAACTTAGGCGATCGCCTGCTCAACCCAGCGCGGGCCGAAATTAGCAAACGCGCCTTGCCTGGCTATCGCAATGTGCCAATTCATCAAACCAAAATGGGCGATAACCTTGGCGTGCTCGGCGCAGCTGCCTATGCATTTAGCTCAGTCGAATTCGCCTAGTTCTCTGACAAGCCGCTCGGTTCCAAAGTATCCCGCCAACGCGTCTTTGGGTCTTGGCGGCTTGGCGTTTTTAGCACAAAGGATGTCAGCATGTCGCTTAGGATTCGCCGCAGTGAAATGACCTGCCCCGCGCATAGCCTCGCCATGATCAGCAAAGCAGCTGTTTCTGAGGCCGATGAAGTGATTATCGATTTGGAAGATGCGTGTGCAGTTTCACAAAAAATTGCTGCCCGCGCTACGGTTATTCAGGCCTTGCAAACGCTTGATTTTGGCCAAAAGCTGGTGGCGGTGAGGCCAAACGCTGTCCAAACTCATTATCACTATCGCGATGTGGTCGAAATTGTCGAGGCTGCTGGAGCCAAAATCGATGTGCTGGTGATTCCGAAAATCGAAACTGGCGATGATGTGCGCTTTGTTGATCGTTTGCTGAGCCAAATCGAAGCCAACATTGGCCTCGCTGTTGGTTCGATTAAGCTTGAAGTATTAATTGAAGGGACGCGGGCGTTGCAAGCAGTTGAGCAGATTGCTAACGCCTCGCCACGGTTGGAGAGCCTCATTTTCGGCTTGGCCGATTATGCAGGTGATTTGGGCGCACGTTCCGCTGACGATCAATGGGGCATATTTGCCTATCCCAAGCACAAAATGCTGGTTGCCGCCAAAGCGGCTGGGCTGGCGGCGATTGATAATGTAACGTTTGCCTTCCGCGACCCTGAAGCTTGCCAACGCGATGCTGAGCTGGCCGCTGCGATGGGTTTCGATGGCAAATGGGCAATTCATCCAGCCCAAGTGCCAATCATCAACCAAGCCTTTTTGCCAACTGCCGCCGAAATCGCCGAGGCCCAACGCTTAATCAACGCCTACGCCGCCGCCGATCAAGATGCAGGATTGGGCGCAATTGCAATTGATGATCAGATGATCGATGCGGCAAGCTTGCGGGTGCATGCCAAAAAATTAGCGCTCGCCCAACGCGCAGGCTTATTAGAATAGTTGATGAATGCTGGTGAAGCCCCCTCTCCCACTGAACGCGGGCGAGGAGGAGCCGACCATTGTATACCAACGAATTGTCCAAGAACCACACCATCAAAAGCCCCTCGCCCGTTGAACGGGAGAGGGGTTGGGGTGAGGGGATCTTAACAACCGACCTTTGAAAGTCAGCCCCCTCTCCCACTGAACGCGGGCGAGGAGGAGCCGACCATTGTATACCAACGAAAAATTGCGCCAAAACTACGGGATTAAAGCCCCTCGCCCATTCAACGGGCGAGGGGTTGGGGTGAGGGGAACGGATCTCACTAGCCATAACTCAATCAATTTCGTGCCTCATGATATACTGTGAGCAGACTGACATTGCAAGCCCTCACACATAGGACATAAAAAACACAATGGCTGAACAGACGCACATTCGCAACTTTAGCATTATCGCCCACGTCGATCATGGCAAAACTACCCTCTCGGATCGCCTGTTGGAAGTGACCCAAACCCTTTCATCACGCGAGATGCGTGCCCAAACCCTTGATGCCATGGATTTGGAACGCGAAAAGGGCATCACAATCAAGATGCACCCCGTCCGGCTAGAATATACTGCCAAGGATGGTCAACAATATGCCTTGCATATGATCGACTGCCCTGGTCACGTTGACTTTAGCTACGAAGTTTCACGCTCGTTGCAAGCCTGTGAAGGCGCATTGTTGATCGTTGATGCTTCGCAAGGCATCGAAGCCCAAACCTTGGCCAACGTCTACTTGGCTCTCGAAAACAATCTCGAAATTATTCCAATCTTGAATAAAATCGATTTGCCTGGGGCCGAGGTCGAGCGCGTTTCCGAGGAAGTCGAGCATGTGCTGGGCTTGCCGCGCGAAGAGATTATTTTGGCTTCAGGCAAGGAAGGCACCGGCGTGCCCGAAATTCTCGAAGCGATTGTCGCGCGCATTCCACCACCAAGAGGGAAAAACGAAGCGCCAGCTCGCGCTCTGATCTTCGATTCGCAATATAACGCCTACAAAGGGGTAATTGCCTATATTCGGGTGGTCGATGGCACGATTCGCACTGGCGATAAATTGCGCCTGATGGGTACTGACGTGCTGACCGAAGCGATGGAAATTGGCTTCTTCCGGCCCGGCATGGTTGCTGGTCAATCACTCAGCGCTGGCGAAGTCGGCTACATCGCGACGGGCTTGAAGTCGGTGCGCGATTGCCAAGTTGGCGATACGATCACCCTGATTGATAACCCTGCAACGGAAACCTTGGCTCCCTACGAACCAGCCAAACCAATGGTGTTTGCTGGCTTGTATCCCGTCGATTCAGGCGATTACACCTTGCTGCGCGATGCGCTCGATAAATTGCGCCTGAATGATGCAGCACTTTCCTTCGAGCCAGAAACCTCAGCCGCGTTGGGCTTTGGTTTTCGGGCTGGCTTCTTGGGCTTGCTGCACATGGAAATTGTCCAAGAACGCTTGGAACGCGAATACAACATCGACTTGTTGATTACCGCGCCAAGCGTGGAATATCAAGTATTGACCCATGCTGGCGAGATTTTGATCATCGATAATCCGTCGGAATTGCCCGATGTTGGCATGATTGATCAAATCGAAGAGCCAATGATGGCGATCAGCATTATCGTGCCAACCCGCTATATTGGCGTGGTGATGGAATTGGTCACTGGCAAGCGTGGCGTGTTCCAAAGCATGGATTATCTCGATAAAGAGCGGGTAGTGCTGAAGTACGAAATTCCACTTTCTGAAATTGTGGTCGATTTCTACGATTCGCTCAAATCGCGCACCCAAGGCTATGCCTCGCTGGATTATCATCTGAGCAGCTATCGCACTTCAGATTTGGTTAAGCTCGACGTATTGGTCAATGGCACGCCAGTCGATGCGCTTTCGATGATTACTCACCGCGATAATGCCTATCGCCAAGGCCGCCAATTGGTCGAAAAGCTGCAAAAGCTGATTCCACGCCAAATGTTTGAAGTGCCAATTCAAGCAGCAGTTGGCTCACGGGTCATCGCCCGCGAAACCATTCGCGCAATGCGCAAAGACGTGTTGTCGAAATGTTATGGTGGCGACATCAGCCGTAAGCGCAAGCTCTTGGAAAAGCAAAAAGAAGGCAAGAAGCGCATGAAGATGGTCGGCAACGTCGAAATTCCCCAAGATGCCTTTATGGCGGTCTTGAAGCTCGACAGCTAGACCAAAACCTCGCTTTTACGGCAACTCCACACTTTTTGATAAGTGTGGAGTTTTTTTGTGCCTGTGATACTTTGGCATGTTGAACGCGATTGCAGCTGAGCTTAACGGCGCAGATTAGCGCGAGCCTAGCGCTATTCATCGATCACTACGCTGCGTAATTCGGTATGAGCTACAAAGCGCTTGTATTTACCTATTGCAAAATTAATCAGCCCATAGCCAAGCACAACACCAATTGCATTCATTAACACATCATCAATGTGGGTAATTCGAAATTGATAGCCAAAGATTAAACCAGTCACTAACTGAATTGTTTCTGTACTGAAACCAACCAGCAGCGCAATAGCGAACACGCTTTGGATGCGGAGCTTTTTGAATAAGCGCAAAAATATCCCAAATGGAATGGTAAGAATGATGTTGAGTAGATACGATTTGAGTAATCTCAAGACTTCATCATGTTCATCAATCGCAAAATATTGTTGCTTAAAGGGAATCAGATAAATAGCTTCGCGATAAGGATAATTTTTGATAGTATCCCAGAACGTTATGCCATGATAATTTATTGGTAAACAGATTTGGGCAATTACGCCAAAGATATAGACTATGAAAAGACAATATAGGATTATTTTATATTTAGGTTTATCGTTTTTCAGCATCCATAATGCTAATGGAATAATGATAATCAGCGAATAGCCAAGAAATGCTAATGTTTCGCGTAGCATACCGTATCAATCATCCATGCTAAAACAGTCGAGTTCATAACTATGTGCAAGATCATTGAGGCTGGGTAGAGTTGAGCAATCTATGCGTGCAGGAATGGGGAGAAGAAGGCTAAATTGCGGCAGTTGCAAGCTCGCTGATGCTTAAATTGCGAATTTCTAAGGCTTGGGCTTGGTGCGCCAGCACGCCGCCACGCACAATTCCGCGGGATGAAACCTGAGCATATTGGTTATCGAGCCAGAGAATCAAGCCTAATTTGCTGGTTGGCAGATTGCGCGTTTTGAGCACCAATTGCTGATCAAGCCAAAATTCGACCCGATCGGCATACCAATCGATTTGATAGTGTTGCCAAGTATTCCATTTGAGCTGAATCGGCTGGCTACGCACGCCCAAAGCCAATTGCAGCAAGGGCAAGCAACAGCGTTGGCGCAGCCAGCTATTTTGGCTGAGCAAAACGGCCAAGGGAGCAAGTGGCAACAAAGCCAAACACAATGCCAAACGCGGCACAAAACTCATCGCGAGCCAGCCATTGCTCGCACCATTGGCAGTTAATTCAAGTTTGCTGGCCGCGCTTGCATAGAAAAACCACAACGCTTGGGGCAAGCGCAAACGCCGCAAGCCAGTACCAGCAGGATCATTCCACCAACCAAAGCCTGCTGTCCCCACAAAATGCTCAGGATCACCACAAAACTGGGCTTCGAGTTGCAAGCGAACTGGCGCATGCCAACGTAAATCAGCATTAACATAATCATCCAATTGCGCATCGCTATAAACTATGCGATCATGCTTGGTAAGGGCTAAGCGCACTCCAGCAGCAAGCTGCTGAATCTCAGCATTATTGGGTGTCCAAGCATGCCAGCGCCGCCCCCAAAACGAGCGAAAGGTCATTAGGAGACTCCTATGTCGCAAGCATTATTGATTTTTGATGGAACCTGCGATTTTTGCACCCGTGCCGCCCGTTGGATCAAAAAACTCGATCGCCAGCAACAAATCCGGATTGAGCCGTTTCAAAAAGCCGGCATTCCCGAATCGGTTGGCTTAACCTATGCTCAATGCGAGCAAGCAGCATGGCTGCAAACCAGTGATGGCACATTATGGCGCGGAGCTGGGTCGGTTAATGCTGCGCTGAGCATTGCAACTGGCAAGCGTTTGCCCTTGAGCTTGTACCAACTTTGGGGTATCCGCCAGATTCAAGATAGTGTCTACAAACTGGTTGTCAAATATCGCCATCGGATTCCAGGCGATACCCCGCATTGCCAACAGTTTCCGGCTGATTGCGCGCGCTAAGCAGCGTTCAGCTGTTCGAGCAGCCATTCGAGTGCTCGCTGCGCCGAAGCCTGCTTATTTCCCAGCCGATCGTAGGGCCAAATCTGCTGCTCGACCAAGGCTTGATTCGGCAAAGCCAAGCCTAAATACACTAAGCCGACTGGCTTTTCAGTGCTGCCGCCACCAGGCCCAGCAATGCCAGTCGTGCTTAGCCCAACCGTCGCGCCAAGTGCTTGGGCTGTGCCTTGCGCCATGGCTAAGGCCGTTTCTGCACTCACCGCGCCAACCGTTGCAAGGGTTGAAGCTGGCACATGCAAAAGCTGCTGTTTGGCACTGTTGGCATAGGCGATGATGCCGCCCAAATAGACCACAGAGCTGCCAGCAATGTTGGTCAGCCAATCGCCTAGCAAACCGCCAGTACACGATTCGGCGGTGGCGAGCGTCCATTGGCGTTGGGCCAAGGCCGTGATGACTGCTTGGGCTAAGGCGTGCGACATCGTTTTATCCCGCCCGCTGTTTGCCAAGTAATTGAAATGCCGTAAAGCCCAAATAAATAATAGCACCAATAATTAAGAGCTTGATTAGGCCCTTAAACAGCATTCCAACAAACAACAAGGCCAGAATGACCACAATAATTTGCACAAGTTTACGACTCATTATCGATTCCTTCTATGATAAGCCAATATCCCACGTGGCGGCGATTTCTTCTTTGGTGAATGAACGGAAGGCTAAAACCGTCGAGGTGCGCACAATCCCCTTCAGGCTGCCAATTTGGTCGGGCACGGTTTTGGCCAGTTGATCATAATCGGCCAAGCGCACAATTGCGATAATATCCCATTCTCCTGTAACCGAGTAAACCTCGGCCACACCTTCAATCGCGGTCAAACCAGCTGCTACCCCATTGGCGGCACTTGGTTCTGTTTGAATATGCACAAATGCGGTGATCATCGCTGGTTCCTCGCCATAGCATGCAAAAAATTCAGCTTATTTTAACATATTTGCCATGCGCCAAGCGTACAAGGGTTAATTATACAATCTCCTCACCCCCAAGCCCTCTCCCGTGGCGCGGGCGAGGGGCTTTTCGTTGCCTAGATTTTGCCATGAATTATCATGGAAACATGGTCTTTCATAATCTAGATCCCCCTCGCCGCGTTCAGTGGGCGAGGGGGCTTGGGGGGGTGAGGGCAGCTTAGGGTAACAAGCGCAGGCGTTGCAATGTCACTGTTTGTTGCTCAGCGCCCGCCACCACCGGATCAAGCCGCAGCATGCCAATTTGGCCTTGCCAAGTTGGAATTTGGCTCAGATCGAGGGTATAGGTATGCAGCGCGCCATCACCAATCACATCCCACGCAACTGAATGATCTTCGGTTGCGCCTTCGCCTGGAGCCATCCAATACAGTTGGCCGTGTTGATTGGGCAAGCTGGTAGCCATAGTGATTTCCAGTTTGCGCCATTGAGCGCTATCAAGCGTGATGCGTGGGCTAAGCAAATGCGGGTCTTGCTCGGGCACAAATTGCCAAGCATCAACCCACGTCGTTCCAGCGATAAAATTCTCGCGCCAACCCAAACTCCAATCTTGCCAATGCCAATCGGGCGCACCTTGAGGAATGGGATCGAGCTTGAAGTAGCTGGCATGGGTCAGGGTAATTGGCTGCGCTTGGTGCAAAAATGGCGCAAAGCATTCAGCCACTGCCTGCGGCTCTAAGCCATAGCGTTCGAGCAAAATTGGGCTAGGCGCAACTGCCTGCTGATCGAGCCAAACCGGATAGCCAGAGCTAGTGGTATCGACAATTTTGGCGCTAATTTCCAAGCAGCCATGCTGCCAATCGCCAGGACTAACACTGAGTGGCAGACTATTTGGGCGAGCAAATTCATATTCTGCATACAAGGCTTGCAAGCCATTTGGCACGAGATAAAAATCATTGCTGCTGCCAATTTGGGCCAATTCAGTAATGATCATGCGATCTTGATCGTTGGCAGCATCGCCGTTGGCTTTAATCTGCCAGCCATTGCTTAAGGCCATGCCAACTAAGGCTGCACTGAGGGCTGGCTGCCACCAAGGCCAACGCTGCAAGCTGATCGTATGCAGCGCCAGCGTAATCAACAAGGCCCACGGCGGCAAGCAGGCAATCCAAAACTCAATATTATCTGGCTCCCACCAGCCAAAAAAGAGGCTGTAGCTGACCAACCACGTTGTGGCCAGCAAAACCAGCGCGCGCGATTGCCGCCACATGGGCCGCCAACGCCAGCCAATCAGGCCAAGGCTGGCCAGCAAGACCACGCCACCAAGCCAGCCGTGAATCGTATGCTGCCAACCGCTGAGCAAATTGCCAACGCTCGTCGCGCTTGGCGTAGCGCCCCACAAACCAGTATTGGCATATTCAAACAGCCATTGTTGAATTTGCTGCCAGCTGCGAAAGCCGCTCAAGCCAAACATCACAAGCGCATAGCTGCCACCAACCACCAACAAGCCAACCAAAGCATAGTGGATGAATGCCCGCCAGCGTTGGCCCCATGGCGTGGATTGCCAATTGGCACTCAGCCAAACCGCCAGCACTGGCAGCAACCACAACACATTGGTTTGATGAAAGAGAATCGCGCCACTATGCGCCAAGCCAAGCCAGCGCCATAGCTTCACGTTTTGGGGCGTTTCCACTAAGCGCAGCAACAAACCAGTGGCCATAATCAAAAATAAACCAGCCAAGGTATAAACTTCGACCTCAACCGCGTAATACCACCAAGCGTATGCGCCGCCAACCAACACGCTGCCAATGGTGGCCAACCATGTGCGCTTCGTCAGGCGATAAAGCAAACTCCACCAAATGATTACGCCGCTTGCGCCAGCCAACACGTTGAGCACTTGCAACGGCCCAAATGCCATGCCCTGATAGCCTACAACCTGACTGAATCCATACACAATTTCGCCAAGCGGCCCATACAACAAATGATGGGGATGAAACGATTCGCGCCAAGGCTTGGCTTGCACCGCCGTGGCATACGAATAGGCATCGAAGGTATGAATTTGCGTAAGCGTTAGGCTATAGAGAAGTACGAGGCCCAGCCACGCCAAACCAAGCTTTAAGCGAAATTGTTGCTGCATTGCGGTATCCAAAAAGCGTGCTAAAACAATGACACAGCCTGTTGTTACAGACTGTGCCATAGTACCATTGAATGACGTTCAGTTTATTTGGTCGTCCAAGGCAGATAGACTTTATAGCTAACTGCTGGAGCGGTCACGATAACCGTACCTTGCATATTGCTGTGCAACGTACAGACATAGCTGAAGCTACCAACCTCATCAAAAGTTACTGCATAATCTTGGTTTTGGCTCAGGTTGCCCGACCCCCACGTGAATGGAGTTTGGCTGCGGGTTGTGTTGTGAGGAGCGCTATCAAGGTTGCGCCAGAGCACACTCGTGCCCAAGGTAACCGTAATTGGCGTTGGGCTAAAGCGGAAGTTTTGAATGTTGACGGTTTGGGTTGCGGTGTAGGCAAAGTTTTGAGTTACGCTCTGATTGAGTGCAACCGTGACTGTTGCCACTTGAGTTTCCAAGGCCATCAAATCGCTCGCGATGGTGTAGGTGCCTGTCGCTAAGGTCAAGCTATAGACCCCTTGAGCATTGGTTTCGGTCGTCACGTTGCCTGGGTTAGCGGTAATTACCGCGCCAGCGCGGCCAGTGCCGTTGAGGGTCACTGTGCCGGTTGCCGTACCGGTTGGGCCACCACCAAACGCAAAATCTTCGGTAGCAACTTGGCCTTTGACAATCGTCACTTGGCGGGTAATTGGATCTTGGCCTGGCACAGTTACGGTGGCGGCATACACGCCTGATGGCAAGCTGGTGCTATAGACACCAGTGGTTTTGCCAAATTCAACCACGCCAACGCTGTTTTCCAAGCGTACGGTAGCTGAGGTTGCGGCAGTGCCATTAACCGTGATGCTGCCTTGCAAGGTTGGGGCAATTGCAGTCAAGGCATTGACATAGCCATGGCCAAAGGTGTTGTTTGGAATGCTTGAGCCAGGCACGCCACCACAGGTTTGGGTTGAAGGCGCAGCGGTTGCGGTTTCTTGCAAGATTGCGCGAGTCAGATCAACTTGGCCTTGCAATTCTGGGCGAGCCGACCACAACAAGGCAACCACGCCAACCACGTGCGGGCTAGCCATACTCGTGCCTGAGCTTGAGCCATAGCTCGTATCGCTGCCATTGGTCGCTGAACGAACCGACGAGCCTGGGGCTGAAATATCAGGGCCGAGTCGGCTGACACCGTTGTTGGTGGCAGGGCCACGGCTGCTGAAACTTGAGATCGCGCCAGTTGAAGTGTGTGAACCAACCGTAAAGCTTTCTGGGTAGATTGCTACTGGCGTGGTAATTGTGGCACAGCTGCTGCCATCGTTACCAGCCGAAGCTACAAACATAATCCCAGCATTGGTCACGTTTTGAACTGAGGTCTGAATACCATCAGCAGGCGTATTGTTACAGCCTTCTTCTGGTGGACAACCCCATGAGTTGTTGATGACGTGTGGGGCTTTGCTTGGGTCGCCTTGAGCGCTGGTGCCAGCGCTTGGGAATGGAGCAAGCATCCAGTCGATACAGCGAATGTAGGTTGCAGGTGTCCCAGCACCAGCATCCATGTTGCGGCAGGCAATCCACTTCGCACCAGGCGCAACCCCAATTTGTTCGCCGGTGCCATTATCACCAACCACCGTCCCAACGGTGTGCGTCCCGTGTGAGTTATCGTCACATGGTGCGTTAATCGCAATCCCACAGGGGTTGGTGCCACCACCTAACGAGGTACGAATGCCGTCGTACCAGTTGTAATCGTGGCTGGCAGTTGTCCCATCCCAGCCGCGATATTTGTTCTTGATCGCAGCGTGGGTCCAGCGAACGCCAGTATCTTCGCCAGCAATCACGATGCCTTGGCCATTAATACCCTTGGCCCAAACTTGAGGAGCTTTCACATAATCAACACCCCAGGTCGTGGTATTGACTGCTTGTGGTGCTGGGCTAGTTTCAGCAACAGGCTTTTCAACCTTGACCACAATCGTATCTTCGATTAATTGCTTGACGCTGGCTTGTTCGGCCAACCATTGAGCGCTGGCTAAATCAAGCGTCGCATACACGGCGTTGACCGAAAGAAAGCCTTCTGATTGAATTCCACGGTTGCTGAGTTCGTTTAGGAGCGGGGTTTGATCGCGTTGGGCTTGTTGGCGCAAGGCGGCGACAACGGCAGCACCTTTGGCTTCTTTGCTTGCTAAGCGATCAGCGAAGTTGGTGTCGACTTGGTTTTGCAACAATACCAAGGTTGGCACTTGTTGACCTGCATTCAGCTTGGCCAGTAGGGCTGAATCGGCCTTGTTGGCCAAGCGATCGGGTGTGTTGGCGGCGGCGCTTGGCAGACAAAAGCCCGCTAACACCATCAGGAGAATGAATGGTTTGAACAGACGCATAGGCTCCCCACAACAGGTAAAAGATATTAACTTAGCTGCAAGTATAGCAAACTTTTGGGCATGGTAAAATAGCATGATGCTGATAGATTGCGACATGCTTGAAATGGACGATTATGGAAGATTTTTTGCGCCGAGCAGCGGCGGATTTACATATTGGGGTTGAACAAACCAGCCCAACCACGTGGACATTAACTATTCCTGGCAGCTTGGCTCGGGTTTTTGGCAAAGAAACAGTCTTGGTCACAACTGATAAACAAGTTGCGGCGCTCGACCCTGATCTACAATTGCTTTCGCCCAATTCATCGTTAACCTTGCGCCTCGCCGAGCAGTTGCGTTCGCGTGGGCGGCCAACCCACCGCGCGCGCTTGGAATGGTATCCTGATCAGGCTAGCTTGTTGGCCGATGTGCAGCAAGCACAGCTGATTCAAGGCCCAGCCTTGCAGATTAGCGCCTTGCAACAGCATATCGTGCTGCGGATTACCTTCCGCATTCGCTTTGAACGCGAGGTGATCGAAGAAAAAATGGTAGCTTGTTGTGTCGATTATGAAACTGGCCAAGTTTGGCCAACGGTTACCGACATCACCAATTTGCGTGAGCAATTAACGCCCTTGCCCACAACCGGCCTAACCGAGGAGCACGTGAATGTCGCCTTGCACCATGCTCGGCGCTGGCTCGAACGCTTGCTCTACCCGCAAAAAGCCCTGCACGAAGCCCAACTTGCCCAATTGCTGGCGGTCGAAAAAGCGCGCATCAACGCCTTCTACGATGCACTAGAGGAAGATTCAGGCTTAGCGTTGGGGGCCAAAGAGGGCGAATCGAACAAACAATACGCCCTCGAAGAAGAACGCAAACGCTTGCTTGATGAGCAAGAATATCGCTACGCGCTTTCGCTGGCCGCCGAAACGGTGAGCGTCGCGACCCTCCACGTGCCAGTTTTGCACATTGGCAGCAAACAACAAGCCCAATTAATCGCGATCTCGCCCTTATTTGAGCCAATGATTCAATTGCCCCATTGCCAAGCCTGTGGCCGGCAAGCAAGCTTAGTGCAACACAAAAATCAACTTGTTTGCAATGTTTGCCATCAAGTGCTCGCGCAATAATGGTTTTTTTTGAGCCAATTTTAGTTTCCTCACCCCCAACCTCTTTCAAGGGTCGGTTGTTAAAAAAGCGTGGTGGTTAAATATTCCCTCACCCCCCAGCCCACGAAAACGCGGGCGAGGGGGAACACCCGTTTTTACCAAGGATTTTTGCAAGAACCACGGCGTTAAAGCCCCTCGCCCGCGCCACGGGCGAGGGGTTGGGGTGAGGGGATCTTAACTACCTCCCCTTGAAAGTTTAAGGGCGGACAGGGACGCTCAACCAGGGGATACAGCACGACCTCGGTTTGGTATACTGGATGGTGACGAAACCAAACCCAGAGCAAAACCG
>NZ_JAFBCZ010000011.1 GCF_016907925.1 Herpetosiphon giganteus
TTTATTACTCTTTTATGCGGTCGTTCGGACGCTCCAGCTTCGTAAAATTCGCATGCCTGGCTAGATTGATTTTGCACACTTCTTGACAAACCACCTGCGCAGCGCCATAGTGTATTGCCAGATCAGCGGCGTACCATTGAAGTTCAACCAGAATCAAGCCGGATTACGCCTTCAGCTTGATGATGTATTTCTAGATGGCGTTCGATTCATTCATCGACCAGTGACACTAGCCAATCCTACAGTGACACCAGTTTCAAAACCGCAAAAAAGAAACTGACACCAAATTCCGAAATTTTCGGAATTCGGAAAAATGTGGGATATGTGGGATATGTGGGATAAAGTCATGACTTTTCAAATTTTTTATTGTTCCCACTGTGGTACGCCGTTGGGTTTCATTCCACATGATGGCTTTGCATTAATCTGTGGGCTTGCCAGCATCACAACCACCACCCCAATCACCTGTGGAGCCTGCAAGAACCAAACGGTTTGGTATGCGCCAAAACGGCAGCGGCGTAAAAAGCAACGACTAGGGATCGTTAGGCAAACCACTTGACGATTGAAAACAAATGTGCTAAATTCTTAATACATTTGCATATCCGTTCGTGATGGCTGGCTTGATGATTGTCGCTGGTATCACGCTCACGAAGAAGCGGCTCGTGTTAGTTCCTTGGGGAACTAGCGCGAGCTTTTGCTTTTTAACCTACCTTCTACCGGATTTCGATGCTGGCCTTACGTTTGTTATTTTCAAGGATCGCCCAATGGCCGAGGCTGAACAAGCAATCAAATTGATTAATGGCAATGGCCTTATTGGAATCCTGATAGTGCTGTTGTTTTTTCTAAGTCGATCAGCAGTCGCAAGCAAAATTTGGGATTGGTTTGTCTCGTGGTTCAATCCCGAACGTGCTGATGCCAAGCAGAAGGCTAAGCAAGATGCACAAGAGCGTGAATCGCGACTACGACGCGAGGAACTTGAGCTTCTTTCGCATGTCTATGATGGCGAGTTACTGGATGCCTACAAGAAAAATACGGAGGTCAATACCCAAGCCGTGATGACCATGCAAGCCATTCAAATAGAACTGCGGGCCTCACGCCAAGACCTCGATGATATGAAGCTGGATATCGCAGGCATCTATGCCTATATCCGTCAACCCCAGCTGAGCCGCGAACGTCGGAACCCAACCCAACCAAATCAATCATTACCAACGAATCAGGAGGGTAAGCCCAATGCTCGTAACCATCAACGCAATCGCTAACGCCATTGTCCCTGTGCTACTTTCGGTCATTTTTGGCATCTTGGCCCATTCAGGCCCAGCTCTGATCAAGCTTGGTACAGCCTTCATCAACTCGAAATTGACTGAACATCAGCAGGCAGTTTTGTATGCCGCCGTCAAAGTCGGCGAACGAGCCGCCGCTGCGCAAGGCTTTACCCCAGAACATGCATGGGAATCAGCCAAAGACGTTGCGGTCAACGCAGCCATCAATTATGCCAAGCGGTTTGATATCGACCTTGATCCTAAAACACTGACACCATTGATTGAGGCCGAAGCGGCCAAACAAGAGCGCCTTCGGCCAATATTGATTGATAGTTCGTTCGTGCCGGTTGTAACCGACGGAGTGTAGCCAATGGGTATCCTTGATTTGCCAGTTGTTGATATTCGGCATCTGCTGTTGCGACGTCCATCGCGCCATCTCATCACACGGCCACTAAAAAACATTGGTGGCAGTGCGGTGCATTACAACGGCGATGCAACCGATATTGCCGTGCTTGAAAGCGCGGAGATTCGACATCTTCAGGCGATTGCCAAGTATCACGTTGGGAAAATTTGGGGCTATGCCCAAGGCGTAGCTATTTATGGCCATGGGGTCATGTACCACTACGCCGTTGGGGCGAGCGGGACTATCTACTGGCTACGCAACCAGAGTGACATCCTTTGGCATTGTGGCAATGCGACGGGCAACAACACAACCGTTGCCGTCCATGCGCCTATTGGTGGCAAGCAACGCCCAGCGGATAAACAATGGGATTCCATGATCAAACTGTTCAATGCGTTGGCTGATGATCGCGGGTTTCATGCGAAGTCCAAAACATTGGGTCATAAGGAGTGGAATCCCAGCGAATGCCCAGGCATCCCGCTGATGGACAAGATCAAAACGTGGCGAAATGAAACGGATCGCCTTGGTCGTTACGAAGTTATTAGCCCAGATGGAGCCAACGTTCGACAAGCGCCTACGACCCAAGCAGGAATTGCCGTGGTCTATCCGGTTGGTTATCAGTTTGATGTGTACGGCATTACCCGTGGTCAATCAATCGCCGGTATTGATGAATGGCTGAACAGTGGTGACATGCGTGGTTTTGTTCACCCTACAACATCGCGAAAAATAGCCTAATGATCTGGTGTGCGCTGGGCTATCTCGGCTTCGTGTATGTCTTTTTGATCGCTATCAATATCGATTTATGGCGATTTTTCAGAGACCTTGATCAAGAACCCTAGAACTCAAACGTATTATTACCCGCCGCGCCAGCGGCGACACGACCGAGGCGGTGACCAATGACCACCAACAAAGCAGAAAAAGCATTGACGGCGAAACAACGGCGCTTTGTTGATGAATATTTGGTCGATTTCAACGCCACACAGGCGGCCATTCGTGCGCAATATGCGGAACGTTCGGCGCGGAGCATCGGATCAGAAAACCTGACAAAACCTGAGATTCAGGCCGAGATCAATCGCCGACTCGACAGCATCATGCCCAAGGCTGAAATCTTGGGGCGGCTCGCACAGCAAGCTCGTGGCACCATGCAGGATTTCTTTTTTATCGGCATGGAAGAGCGAACGATTGAAAAACGCCGGATTCAGATCAGCGTTGATGACAAGGGCCGTCAAGGGCAAGAGGTAATTTTGGAGGAAACCGAGGAGAAAGCCATGCGTCCGGCTGTCTACCTCAGCCTCGTCAAAGCCCAAAACCTCGGCAAGATGCACTTGATTAAGAAGTATTCGTTGGGACCAAAAGGTGAATCAATAGAGCTATACAACGCGCAGGATGCACTGACCACGCTGGGCAAGTATCACGCGATGTGGGTGGATCGCGCGGAAGTCACTGGCGAGGATGGTGGCCCAATTGAAATTTCTGAAATCGTTGTAAAGAAGAGCCATGAGCGTCCCCCAGCTCTGGACGACGACTAATGGTCGGCTTGAGCTTGATCTGCACTATGGGCAGACGCAGGCTTGGGAGTCGGAACGCCGATTCATTGCGGTTATTGCTGGGACGCAATCAGGCAAAACATCGTTTGGGCCGCAATGGCTGTATCGCGAGATTAAACAACGCGGGCCTGGCGACTATATGGTGGTCACGCCCACCTATCCGCTGTTAGAGGTCAAGGCATTGCCGGAATTCCGGCGCTTGTTTGAGCAAACGCTGAAGCTAGGCCGCTACTACGGATCGCCGGTTCGGCGCTTTGAATTCAGCAAGGCTGGTGCAAAGCGAATCTTTGGTCTGAATGCAGACACAACCACGGTGTTTTTTGGCTATGCGGCTGATCCGGAATCGCTCGAATCCGCAACCGCCAAAGCGGTTTGGTGTGACGAAGCAGGGCAAAAGAAGTTCAAGCTCGCCAGCTGGGAAGCGCTCCAGCGGCGGCTGTCACTCAATGAAGGACGCGCCCTAATCACGACAACACCCTATGACCTTGGTTGGCTGAAGGTGTTGCACGACAAGTGGCTCAAGGGCGACAAAACGATTGAGGTGGTGAATTTCGCCTCAATTATGAATCCGGTGTTTCCGCGAGCGGAGTACGAGCGGGCACGGGCAGAGCTTCCCTTGTGGAAGTTCAGGATGTTTTACAAGGGGATGTTTGAGCGGCCTGCGGGGCTGATTTATGGGTCATTCAAGCCGGAGATTCACAAGGTTCCGCGCTTCACGATTCCAGATGATTGGCAGCGCTACCTAGGGCTTGACTTCGGCGGCGTGAATACCGCCGGATTGTTCTACGCCGAGGAGCCAACCAGCAAAAAACTGTATCTGTATCGCGAATACAAAGCAGGCGAAAAGACGGCAGCGGAGCATGCACGCGACCTGCGCAAAGGCGAGCCAATGATTCCACTCTGTGTGGGCGGCTCGAAGAGCGAGGGGCAATGGCGGCGTGAGTTTCGGATGGCAGGCTTACCCGTCAACGAGCCTGACATCAAAGAAGTTGAAATTGGAATTAACCGTGTGTTTGGCGCACACGCGCGCAATGAAATCTATGTCTTTGATGATTGTGATGGCTACTTAGCCGAGAAGGGGAGCTATAGCCGAGCACTGGATAAGGAAGGCGAGCCGACCGAGGAAATTGAGGATAAATCGACATTTCACTTTATGGACGCTGAGCGCTACATCATTGGGCGTATTCGGCGGGGGATTGTCTAAATGGGACGCAAAAGCCGCAGAAAACGGGAGCGCCGAGCACTCCAGCAAGAGCTACCGGGGATTGAAGAAGTTAGGCCGTTCGATTGGGTGCTTATGGAGGCATTACTCAAGCGCAAGGATGACCCAACCTTGTTCGCTGGCTCATTCGATACGCCAGTTGATACATCGCCGCTAACCGAGGCGGATATAACGAAAACATTCGAGCACTTCACATCAAGGCTGTAAGGAAAGCGCCGAATGGACAATCTAAAAGCCAGGCTACGAATGCAGGTTTTTCATACAGGAGATCTTTCATGGATCAAGACCAGATGCACAAAGAAGTGGCTCAATACATGGCTCCCTTACTCAATGCAGTTGAACGTTGGGTTGAGTTTGTGTCAGGGCAAGTTAATGAGTGTCAGTCTGCTGCGCAGGCGGTAGAAGAAACGCCAACCGCTACTGCCGCACTTCATCCATTTGCTGAAGAAGTGGGCGAGGCGGTTGCGACACTCAGTCAAAACTTCTTTGATTTTTTCGACACCATGCAAAACGTCTATGCCCGCCAACGTGGCGATGCACGCCGCGATTCTGTGCCAACTCGTGATGATCTGGTTTTTCGCCTCTTTGAGCGCTGGCGATTGACAGGCGGGCCTGTTGGGAATGCTGCCACCCAAAAGCAACAAATCATTGCTGAACTCGAAGCGTTGTTTGCTCCAGCTCCAGCAGAGCCAGATTTTTCGGCAGCCGTGTGCAAGGCGGTAGTGGATAGCGATCGCTTGAAGCAGCTAACAAAGGACATCGACGATGTTCTGATTACGCTGACCGACGACGATAAAACGTTTGACCGTCGCCGAGCAGCAAGTCGGCTGATTATGAGCATGATTGAGCGGTTTACCACCAACGACTAGCACTTGGGAATTTCCCAAGTGGAGGAATCCATGAAGCGCATCACCACACCAATCAAACTCTTTTGTATCGAAGTCATTGCCATGGTTGTGGTGTGGGTGCAGCTGCTTGGCCAATGGCTGCGCGAATCGCTGCCCATCGTGCTGTTGGTTGTTCCGTTTGTCTTTGGCTGGTTCGTTGGGGTGGTGGTTTCGTTCTGTATCTGGCTCATCGCGGCAGTGGTTGAAGGCTATCGGAGTGGCCGGCTATGAAGTTTATTGAGGCAATCAAGCAGCGCGTCGCTGCAATCCGAAAAGCCAGCAAGTACCTGCCGCATCTGCATGGTATTGAGCATGTCTTTAGTAGTGCCCGCACGGGCGATTCGTTGTACGAAATCGACAATTACATGGAGTTCGCGGGCATCTACAACAGCTATGTGTGGGTGCGCAAAGCCGTCAACGTGATTGTTGAGTCGCTGGCTCCGCTGCCCGTGCGCGTTGTCGATAGCAATGGCAAGCCGCTCAAATCGCACCCGCTCAATGACTTGTTCGGCTATATCAACGATACAACCACGCCCAGTCAACACTGGCAACAATACTTTATTCACTTGATTCTTGGTGGTGAGAATCCGGTCGAATTAGTCACGAACAAGGCCAAAACAAAAGTGATTGAGATGTGGAATCGACGGCCTGATCGGTTGTGGATTCTGCCGGACTATGCGCGACTCAACTACCCGCGCATTGCCGAATTTGTGTTTTATGGACAAGACGCTGACCCGATCCGCGTCCCTGCAAGTCATATGATTTTCGATCGTTTCTACAACCCGCGCAACGTATGGCGTGGCATTACGGTGCTTGGCGCGCTGCGCACGGGCGTAAAGCTCGATGTTGCTGGCCAACGCTGGAATGAAAGCATTGTGACCACGGGAGCCAAGCCAGAGTTTGCCGTGACGACCAAGAAGTTCTTGACCGATGGTGAAAAAGAGCGCCTTGAACAGCAGGTGATGGACAAACATGGGACTGGCCGACCCCTGATGCTCGACGATGAAACCACCATCGTGCCATACAGCTGGGCACCAAAGGATATGGAGTGGGTTGAGCAGCGGCGTTTTGCCCGTGATGAAATCGGCGGCTTGTTTGGGATTCCAGACGAGATTATGGGCTATGGCAAAGATACCTATGACAACCTGAAAATGGCTGAACGCTTGCTATGGCGGGTCACACTGAAGCCCTACATCGGGCGGCGTGATTCGGTCTATACCAAGCATTTCACCTACACCATGCCGCTCCTGAATAAGGGCGAGCGCATCGAAACCGATGTCAGCGATGTCAGTGCGCTGCAACAAGATGATGATGCGCTGCTCGAACGAGCAACCAAGCTTTTCCTTATGGGCGTGCCCTTCAATGTCGTTGATGGGTCACTCAGTCTTGGCATTGGGGCAATTCCAGGTGGCGACGTGGGCTATCTGCCATCAAACCTGATTCCGGCTGATGAAATGGGCGTCCCGCTGCCAGCGCCGCAAACCAAAGGCGTTGAGGTTTTAGCTAGAGCCAAGAAGCCGAGCGCAGCCCGCACAGGCCGCGCACTCCAAAAGATTCGCAAGCGCGTTGCGGCGGATATGGAAGTGGCGATTGAAGGCTATTTCGAGGAGTTGGCCAACAACGTTGTGTCGCGTGCTCGTGCCAATAAATTCGCACGATTTTGGCACAAGGCCATTACCAGAAAAGCGGTGCCTGACCTTGACGTGCTGATCACGGACGACGATGTGACCAAACTTGGTGACATTGTTGGCAGCTTCTATTTACAGATTTGCGAAGCCAGCTGGGAGACGTGGAATAAGGCCTTAGGGGTCACGGTTGAATTTGATGCCGATAACGCGGCAGTCGTCGCAGCGCTCGACCAAGCAGGCGAGCAAGTCCGCATGATTGACGAAACGACCAAGACGGCCTTGCAAGCGCTGCTGAAATATGCAACCGAACAAGGCTGGACGATAAGTCAATTAATCAAAGGCGATGAGAACCAGCCAGGTATCAAGGTACTGATTCAGGAAACCTATAAAAATCGTGCTCGCACGATTGCCCGCACCGAGCTGGGGACGGCCCAAAACATCTGCACGTTGGCCCGCTATAAGGACGCTGGCATTAAGGAGGTGGAAGTTTTTGATAACGGCCAAGACGATCCTGATTCGGCCTGCAAAATCGCAAACGGCCAAAAATGGACACTCAAGGAAGCGCAGCAAAAACTGTTGCAGCACCCCAACTGTACCCGCGCATTTGCACCAGTAGAACCGAAAGGATAGGTCATGGCTCGCATTATCAAGGCTGGCCCCGATGCGCCAGTCATTCACAAAACATTCAACTTTGAAGTAATTCGCAAGGCGGAAGAAGGCGAAACGCCAGGCGGCAGGATTCGGGTTAATACCGCACGGCTCGACCGTGAAAACGACATCATTCCACCGAGTGGAGCGATTCTCGATAACTACTTGCTCAATCCGGTTGTGCAATGGATGCACAACTATGCCGATCCATGGTCAACCGTTGGCCGCTCACTCGTGATTGATCGCACGAAAGAGTATATCGACATTGATTTCGAGATGCGCCCAGCAGCGAATGATTTTGATCCGCAAACCATCATCCTGTTGCAATGGACGGGCGGTTGGGTGCGTTGTGCCAGCATCGGTATGCGGCCACTGACCTATAAAGCCAATTCCAGCGGTGGCTTCATTTTTCCATCGTGGGAATTTGTGGAGTGGTCACTCGTGCCCATTCCGATGAACCCTGATGCGTTACGCCAATTAGGCGTGCAACCATCTGCCGAGGTTGTTCGCCGCTTCTATGGAGGATTTGAATCTATGGCGAAAGCACCCATGCATCCATCCATTCCCGTGCTCGACGGTGGTGGTTTGCTTCAGAAAAGTATCAGCCTTGATCGCTTGGTTGAGGAAGTCAGCACCGCGATTTATCGGGTGTTGTGGGATCGGGATAGCGATGGCTATTACCACTATGACGGCGTGCGTCGCCACGTGGCAGCAGTCTACGAGGATCACGCGATTGCCTGTATTGGCCTTGCCTTCTACCGCGTTGATTTCACGATTGAGGCTGGGTTGGTCAAGGTTCAACCACGCGATGAGTGGGTTGAAGTAGATCGCGAGTGGCCGGAAATCAGCACCACCATGACAACCATTGAGCGCTCGATGCTTCAGGTCATTGGCAAGGCGGGAGCACGGCACAGCACCAAAGATATGAATCTCGTTCAACAAATGCACGATACTGCGTGCGCATTGGGCGCAGCCTGTGGCAGTGACGAAACCAAGGCCGAGGCTGACGAAGATGTAACCACTAAAGCGCAACCAGCACCCGAGGAGGTGATCGACATCGACAAAACCAATATTCGTGAGGTGATCGCCTCATTCAAGACCGTCATTAAACGCTAAGTAATCAACACTTTTTCTATTGAGGTATATCCATGGCAACACAAGCCGAATTTGAAACATTGGTAGGCGAAATCGCCCAATTGTCCAATGCAATCCGCGAAGGCGGGTTGATTGATTCCGAAAAACTCAAGGCCGAGTTTGCGACCCAATTCAAGGCCTTGACCGATATGCAAGCCCAGCAAAAGCTGGAGGATGCCCCAGATCGGCGTGTACCTGGCGCGTTGGTTGGCCCCAACGGCGAAGTGCTATCGAAGAGCAACCGCTACCACGGCATGCTCAAGAATTTCGAGCAAGCTGGCAGCAGCCGCTATGGTGCAACCAAGGTCAAGCCGGTTGACCTCTGGATGGCGCACAACCTGATCAAAAGTGCCCATGCCCTTATGCCAAAACTCGTCAATGCCCCTTCCGATGATCTGGATATGGCAATCAAGACCATGACTGCTGAAGGCACAGGCACGGGTGCTGAAATTGTCCCAACCGATATGGCCACGCAATTGTGGGATGACATGTATTTGGCATCGCGCATTATTGGCTTGATGCAACCCATCAATATGACCAGCAATCCGTTCGAAATGCCCTTAGGCTTAGGCCGTCCAACATGGCGCAAAGGCAAGGAGCGCACCCGCACCACAACCAGCGACTCAAGTACCCAAAAAGTCACCTTGACCGCAACCGAATTGGTTGCCGATCAGGAATGGTCATACACCCTGAACGAAGAGGCGGTCGTGGCGCTGATGCCAGCCATGCGTGCCAACTTGGCGTTGTCGGGTGGCGAGGCCATGGATGCCTTTGCCTTGAATGCTGATAGCACCTTGGCGAGCAGCGGCAATATCAATAGTGACGACGCTGCCCCTGATGCCGATAGCTACTATCTCAGCGAAGGGCAAGACGGCATTCGGCATCAATGGTTGGTCGATAACACTGCCCAAAATTTTGATGCTGGTGGCGATGCGTTGGTTGATGGCGATATCACCTCAACCCTTGGCAAGATGGATAAATATGCCACTGATCCATCAAAATTAGCCATCTTGACCGATGTCAGCACCTACTTGGGCGGGTTTCTCAAGTTGGATACCGTAACCACCATCGATAAATTTGGCCCCAGTGCCGTGGTCTTGAGTGGGCAATTAGGCTCCTATCGCGGCGTGCCGATCGTGCTCAGTGAATCCTACAACAAGGCTGAAGCTGATGGCAAGCAATCAAACATTCCTGCTGCCAATACGCTGGGTGGTTTTACTGCAATGAACCGCGCCATGTGGACTGTTGGCTTTATGCGCGACCTCTTGATCGAAGTAGATCGCGATGTGCGCGCTCGCACCTACATCATGGTCAGCAGCTTCCGTCAAGCTATCGCAGCCCATGGCACGCGGTCAACTGCCAAGCACACCGCTGGCTGCCGCAACGTCGCCGTGTAATCAATTTCGCGTCGCCCTGTGCGCGTAGGGCGAACGCTCATTCTTTGAGGTAGTTATGGCCAATGAATTAGATCGCAATGATGGCACTGATGTGACCTTGATCTTGAGCATCGCCAACCCCGCCGCCAGTGCCACAACTGCACTGACGTTTCCGCAGGGCACAACGGGCTTCAAGGTTCCCCCAGGCTATCAATTTCATCCTATCTGCTTAAGCGGTGCGAGCAATGCCGACTTAGCAGCCGGAACCGCCACGTTCGCGGTAACAGCGGGCGGCGTGGTGCTGGGCAATGGCCCAACTGCTGTGTTGAGTGACCTTGTACAACAAGCCGTTGGTGTGAAGCGTGTCGATGCCGCGCCAATCAACCCAGGTGTATTGGTCGGCGTGTCGGTTACGACCAACGGCGCATACGCGCCAACAACCGCTGACCTTGATGTGGTGCTGATTGGCAAATTACTGCCCGCTGCATAGGCGATTGCACGTATAAGGAGGTTTTGTTGAAACTCGAATGTATTAGCGCCTACAGCAATAAACCACTGAAGGTTGCGTATGCCGAAGGCGATGTGTTTGAGGTTGATGAAAAAATTGGCCAACACCTGCTGCACGATTCGCCAGATTCATTTGTTGACCTATCAGCACTTGAAGCTGCCGAGCAGGCTATGACCAAGCTGCAAACAGAACTCGAGCAAAAACCTGATGATCAGGGTCAAACCCAAGCGCCTGACGAGCAGGCATCAAAAGGTAAGAAAAAAGCAACGGAGTAAGACCGATGGCAAGTCTCTTAACACTGGCCGAGTTTCGCGCCGTGGTCACAACCGGAATCGACGATACCGCACTTGCAGTGATTGTCGAACGCGAAGAAGCGATTATGACGAGTCGCATTGGCGCGCCAAACGATGGCGTTGCCAGCGTCACCAAGGTGGTGCGTGGCGGTGCGACCAACCTCTATCTGCCGCATCGCATCGTGAGCGTGACCAGTGTTGAGGATCGCGACACCGGAGCCTATTCCCCCGTTGCCAGCAATCTCTACGAGGTCTGGGAGGATGGCGGACGCATAGAACGACTCTACGTCCGCTGGGGTGCGCGGGTGCGTGTGGTCTATGTGCCCGCCGATGATCGCCCAAACCGCAAAGCAGCCACGATTGAGCTTGTCCGAGGCGCGATTGAGCGCACGGCCATGGTGCGTGAGTCGGTGGCCCAAGAATATAGCTACGAAGCTCCTGATTGGGAGCGTGAACGCACCCGCATCTATCGAACTTTAGTTTTTACGGGAGTCTAAGCAATGGCAAACCAGACCGTTCAACCCAACGATGCCCGCCGGAGTTCAAACGGCTTGAATGTGACCGATGGTGGCACTGTCGTCAACTCCAGCGATACGTATTTCATTCCCAACAATGGCCGCGTGGTCTTGCTTGTCACCTCAACCCCAGGTTGCACTGTGACCGTGCAAACACCGGGGACGGTCGATGGTTTAGCTGTGACCGACCTGACCGCGTCAGTTGGTGCAACGAAGCAGCAAGCCATTGGCCCATTTCCGACCACCATTTATAACCAAGCCGATGGCACCATTCAGGTGACCTTTAGCGCAGCGGCAACGCTGTATCCCGTGCGAGTCTAATCATGGCAATCGATCCACACCTCAATCACCGATGCGAGATTCAGCGAGCGGAAACCACGCAGGATGATTACAACACGGACATCCTAGCGTGGAAGACCCTCCTCACCGATGTGGTCTGTCGCCTTGTAATCAAGGAAGAACGTGTGCAGCGAACCGATGAAGCCGAACGCGCCGTGATCACGACCTATGCGCTGATGCTGCGCGCAGGCACGGATATCAAGCACGGCGACCAAATTGTGAATCTTGTGATTGATGGCGTTGCCACACCTGGCGTGTACCGGATTGATCAAATCAAGCCACGCCGCGCCAAGAGCCAGCGCCATATCACCTGTACTGTGGAGTATTTCCATGACCGACGTTGAACGACCGACCGAAGTCGAACGGCCAACCATTGATTGGTTACTGGCAACCGGCAATGCGATCAGTATTCGGGGCCGCGTGTTTATTGCGGCTGATCAGATCGAAGCATTAGTTGAAGAAGCACTGCCCCCCGAGCCAACGCCAGAACCAGAGCCGCAGCCTGATCCTGAGCCAACGCCAGAGCCGGTGCCAAGTCCAGAACCTGACCCTGAGCCAACGCCGGAACCAAAACCAGAAGGAACTGCTGATGCGCAAGCGGGTAAAGCTCGATTGGCGCGGCGACCAAACGCTACGCCAAGTGACCAACCGAGCCACAGCAGCACTGAATGAAATTGATCGCACCGCTGAGCGCCACGCCAAAGCCGAACTCTACCCAGGCCACGGCGTACGCACGGGTGCGCTGCGACGGTCGATTACGTCCATTCCCGCCGTCACGCGTGGGCGGCGCATCATTGGCGGAATTGGCACAACCAAAGGCGCTGTGAGCGCCTACGCGCGGGTGATTCATCGCAAGTATGAATATTTGACCAAAGGCTTACAAAAGACCATTCCGAGCGTGATTGAGATTATCGAACGCCACATGAGGGGTTAGCACGATGTCCATGATTGATCCGATTGCTGCCATTCTGAAACTGTTCAGCGATAACACCAACGTTCGCGAGATTGTTGGAGATCGCGTCGCTGGCAAGCATAAGTTTGCCCAAGCGGGCAGCCCAAATGCATGGAAAACGGGAGAGTCCTGCATTGTTGCCAAAGATGATCCGGGCAGCGTCCCCGATATCGACATTGGCGATCATGTGGGCCGCGTGGAGCTGCGCTGTTATGGCGCAACGTCCGCAGCGGCGCGGAAGGTCTATAACACCCTGATCGAATTAATGCGCGCCATACCAGGCCGCACGACGGCCAATACCAGCAACGGCACGGCGCTGATCTATTTCCTCGTCATGGACGCATCGCCGTTTACGACCGTTGACCCTGATTTGTCGATCGATATGGTGGTTGGCTATGCCCGCTACCGTATCCATGAATATGCACTTGAGGAGTATCACTAATGGCTGGAACTGCAATGAGTCCTTACGCCCAACTGGTTGGCCCAGTTGACGTGTATGTCGCCCCCTATGGCACTGCCGAGCCTGCAATCGATGCGGCAGTACCTGCGACATGGTACAAACTTGGCCCAACCACGGGCGATCAAACCATCGAACACTCCGGTGATCTGGAAGTGTTTCGCGATAATGATCACCAAGGCCCCGTGAAGGTCACGCGGCCCGAAGAAGATTTGATGGTGACGTTCACCGTGGTCGATATGACCTATGAAAAATATGCCCGCATTATCAATAATGTTGGCCGGATTGCGACAGGAACCAGTGGTTCCGCCAACGTCAAGCGGTTGGGATTCAAGCGGGGCGCAACCCCAACCGAATATGCGCTCCTACTGCGTGGGTCAGCTGATAGCCCCTATGGGCAGTACCCAGGTCAAAACTATATTCCACGCTGTGTGCAATCCGGCAATCCTGCCCCTGCCCGTGGCAAGGCCACCCGCGCCGAGTTGGAATGTGAGTTTATGACGCTTGAAGACGACGCTCAAGCGAGCGACGACGACAAAATGGGATGGGGCACCGTTCAAATCAACTAATCGATTGTTGTATCAGGGCGGCTCATCACCGCCCACGAATCACGATAAGGAGTTTCCAATGCCAAAAGAATTTACGCTGCTTAATCTTGCACCAGAACCATTGGTTTTTAGCGACTACGATGGAAATAAATACGATGTCTTGCGGCCTAACCAATTTGGTTTGCGCAGTCTTGCCATCATTGATCGCTTGCAGACGCAAATCGCAGCCCACCAAGCGGTATTAGCCGCGCTTGCCGATGTTGAAGTCGAAGATGATGAACATGAAACCGAGTACGAGCATGCCAATCAGCAGTTCGAAAAACTCTTGAATTCATTCATTAAGGCCGTTGTACCAAAGGTGACAACCAAAGTCTGCCAACACATGTCACTGGTTGAAAAGCTGCAATTTATGAACTGGTGGAGGGAAGAAACCGCCCCAAAAGTGAAAGCGCCGGAGACGGCAGCGGGGACGACACTGGTCACGAAGCCGATCCGGAAAAAATCTTCGCGCGGATAGTGCGCTTTTATAACATCGACCCTGATCGGTTTTTCGAGTTACCCATTTGGCAAATTGACATTCTGTCACGCCAAATGCCTGCGCTCGATGCAAGCGACCAGCTTGTCGGCATTGACGTGGCCACAGCACCACATTTAAAGCGCTCAGACTATCGCGAGAAGATTCGCCACTTGCGTAGCGTGGCCTTTACCGAGGCACGACCGATTGCGCAGCCGATGGAGAAAGAAGAAATCAATCCGGCCAAGGCCGAGGAATGGTTTGCATCCATGGGGATGCGCATCAAAACCAAGGAAAAGGAACCTGCATGAACGAAAAACTCTTCTGGACAATACTCTATCGATCCTTATTGTCCATGGCCAATGCAATCAAGAAAATGTATTTAGACCCGAAGCGTATACCGCGCACGCCCATGGCCGTAATCGAACAAAGCCCAACCAAAGCTCGCGCATGGTTTCGCGAGCGCGGAACCCGAACGCAATAACCCAATCGGTTAAGTAGCCGCCATCGCCGCACCACGCGCCCATGGCAAACCCGCACATCGCCACTATCCCGTGCCCATGTGTTTATCCCCAACGGGGTAGTGTGCGATGGCAGAATTCTCTTTAGGTAGTGCCGCCCTTGGCACCGAAATTAATTTAGACGGCCTCTATAGTGGGATTGAGGAAGCTCATGGCGTAGCTGAACGTGGCTTTACGTCCATTGGCGGAACCATTGCCAGCACGCTGAAATCGGGCGTTATCCTCGCTGGCGCTGCCATTACCACGGCCATTGCAGGCGTTACTGCATCGGCCATGACCTCGTTTATTGGCTTTGAGCGCCAAATCCAAGAAGTGTTTACCTTGCTGCCGGATACCTCGCAGCAGGCCATGAGCGCGATGTCCAGCCAAGTCAAGGATTTTGCCACGGACTTTGGCGTATTGCCCAAGGATGTTGTTCCTGCCCTGTATGAAGCCTTGTCCTCTGGCGTGCCCGAGGGCAATGTCTTTGATTTCTTGGCAGTGGCCCAAAAAGCAGCCATTGGCGGCGTAACCGACACCAAGACCACGGTGGACGGCCTGACCAGCGTCGTCAACGCCTACGGCGCGGACGTGCTAAGCGTGCAGGATGCCAGCGACCAGATGTTTACCGCCGTAGCCTATGGCAAAACATCCTTTGCCGACCTCTCCAATTCGCTCTATAACGTGATTCCCAATGCCCAAGCGCTTGGCATCTCCTTTAGCGATGTGACAGCGGCCATTGCGTCCATGACCGCGATGGGCGTGCCCACGAGCGTCAGCACCACGCAGCTACGCCAGCTCCTCGTTGAATTATCCCAATCCGGTGGTGAGGCTGCCGAAACCTTCAAAACCATTGCGGGCGTGGGCTTCAAAGACTTTATTGCCCAAGGCCACAATCTTCAGGATGCCTTGATCTTGATGGAAGAAGCGGCACGCCAGAACAAGGTCGGTATCAATGATCTGTTTGGGAGCGTGGAAGCCGGTGGCGCAGCCCTCGCCCTGACAGGCCGCAATACGCAATCGTTTAGCGCCGCGCTCGACCAAATGGCCAATAGTTCTGGCGCAACCGAGCGCGCCTTTCAGGTCATGGATCAGGGTATTGGCCGCTCAATTGACTATATCAAAGCATCTTTATCGACCTTGCTGCTTGATGTTGCCAATCGCCTTGCCCCCACCTTTGCTGTCTTTGCCGATTGGGTCCAGGCGCACATGCCGCAAATCAGCAGCATCGTGCTGGGCGTGTTTGATGCGATTGGCGCGGCGATTCAGTTTGTTAGCCCCTACTTCGCCGCCTTTGCGAATGGCGCACAAGCTGCCTTTGGCGTGTTTATCGACTTGGCCCAATCCGCGGTGAACTATGGACGCAACATTGGCGAACAGTTGGCCAACGGGATTTTGAGCGCTGCCAGCTCTGTGATGCAGGCGCTTAACTCGATTGCCAGCATGATCACCTACTGGCTCGAACCCCATTCACCACCAAAAATCCTGCCGGATATCGATACATGGGGAACGGAAACGGCCCAAGTCTGGATGGATGGCTGGGGGGAGGTCGATTACCAGATTTTTGACCAAATCGGGTCAACCATTGAATCGTTGCTGAAGTCGATGGTCGATACGGGCGTACTACCGGAAGAGGGTATGATCCCGATGCTGCTTGGCTCGCAAACCGCTGTGGCCGCAGCCATTGACGAATTGCGCACCACGGGAACCGTCTCCGAGCGTGCGTTCGCCGCTGTGCGCAGCAGCGCCGGAGCCGCAGGCGATCAGGTTGATCGCATGTTTCGCTCAATGGTGGCAATGGAGCAGGCCAACCGCGATGCCGCCACCGCGCAGCGCGAGCTGAACAGAATCACCGAGAAATACAACGCCATTCTGTCGCCGCTCGATGCGCAGCTGCAAGCAATCCGCGATCAGCAGGCCGATGTGCGCGATGCGCAGCGGGCCGCGCAGTTGCAAGAATTAATCAACAGCACGGGTGGCGACGAGGCTGAACGCCAAGCCGCTGCGCTGGAGCTGCAAGCCCTGAACCTCGAAAAGAAGATTCGTGACACCAAGAAATCCCAAGGCGCGGAGCAATCCGCTGCACAGGCCAAGCTCGATGCTGCTACTAAAGCCAAGAGCGTGCTGGAGGCTGACATTAGTCTGCAAAACCAGCAGATCAAGGCCCAACAACGGCACAACGATCTGATTCAACGCCAGATTGCGCTGTTGAGTCAAGCGGCGAGCGCAGGCGGCGGTGGCGGCGGCGGCGCGGCTATGGACGATGCGGCCAAGAAAGCCGAGGCCGCAGCCAAGGCCCAACGGGACTATCAATTTGCCACGGCGGACACCGCTGGCAAAATCGCGTTGCTGCGTGAGGAACAATCCAAATATACCGAGGCTGACGCGGAGTATTGGCGGCTCAAAACCCAAATTACCAGCACGGAGCAACAGTACCAACGCGAGCTGGAGGCGAGCGCCGAATCGCAACGCGACTATGAGTTGTCACTGGCCGATACCGAAACCAAGCTTGCCAGCCTGAAGGCTGAGCAGAGCCAATACGCCGTCGGCTCTGAAGAATATAACAAAATCCAAAAAGAGATTGTGAAGGTCGAAAAGGAGCGTGAAAAGGCTTTAGCCGAGGTTGAGAAAAAGAACGCCGAAGCCGCCAAAGCGGAGCGCGATTACCAGTATGCCACGGCGGATACGGCGGGCAAGATTGGCATGCTGCAGAAGGAATTAGAAGGAGCGGAAAAAGGATCATCCGAGTATTGGCGCATTCGCACCCAACTCAATAGCGTTGAACAACAGTACCAACGCGAGCAGGAAGCCAGCGCGAAAGCAACTGAGGGTGCAGGCGGAGCGGCCAAGGGCGCAGCGGGTGGCGTGGGCAATCTCAGCGGGCAATTGGCCGATCTCAAGGGCGCAGCGGGGGCCATTCCCAAGCCCATTGAGGATATTCAGAAAACCGTCACCGATACCGCCCAATCCTTTGTTGACTTCAAGGATCGCCAGCTCGAAGCGCTCGATGCCGCCGTCGGCTTCGTCAAAGAAAATCCCTTCTCAACAGCGCTACAAGGAATCCTCGTATCGCTTGGCAATGTGATGGGGCCATTACGCGAGCTTGGCGCACAGTGGGGCGGGACGCTGAAAGCAAGCATCCTGCCGCAAATTGCGACCCTTATCAGCGATGTCAAAACCGCGCTCGATGAAAACGGCTTGGTTGGGGCAATCACCGCAGGCGTATCCGGCGTGGGCCGCATCATTGGTGATGCACTCAAGGCGGGCTTTGCTAAGCTGGGCACGTTCGATTGGTCAAAGGTGTTCGATACCTTGCCAGGCAGAATCCTTGCCGGATTAACCACCATCTTCGGCGCAATCAGCTTTGCACCAGCCGCAACCGTGTTGTGGGGTGGCTTGGCGCTGGCCTTCTCAGGGCCAAACCCCGGCATCACGACAATGTTCGCCAAAATCGGCGGTGCATTCAAGCCGTTGCTTGGCGCGCTCGATGATCTGTTCCTCGTCTTTATCAAAACCTTCAAAGGGTTTGCACTCAACGTGGCGGGGATTATTGACCTGATCATTGGCGGTTTTACCACCTTCAGCACATGGATTGGCGGGGTGCTGGCCCCCATTGGCGCGGCTGTCACCAAAGCGCTTGGACCGATCGGCGCAGGGCTATCCAAGCTGCTGGGGACATTCTCATCGCTCTTTGGCTGGGTTACACGGTTGGTCAGCCCGTTAGGTGCGCTGCTTGGGCCACTAGGAGCCGTGGGCAGTGCTGTCGGCGGATTGCTTGGGCCATTGCTCGCCGCCGTTGCGCCATTTGTGGCTATTGGCGGCGCGATTGCACTGCTGCTTAATCAATCGCCGGAATTGAAAGCCGCGCTGGAAGGCTGGACGGCGCAGCTGGGCCAATGGGTGCTTGATGCAATCCCCGGCCTCTTCGGCGCACTCAATACCTTTATTGGCGGATTGCTGAATTGGCTCGCAGCCGAGCTGCCGCAAGTCGTAACCACGCTTGTGGGCTGGAGTAAGGCTATTTTTGAGTGGGTGGTGGCAGCCATTCCGCCGTTGCTCGATGGCCTAGCCGAATTTATTGGCAAGCTCTTCACCTTCATTGTGGAGAACGTACCCAACCTCGTGGTTCAGCTTGCAGGCTGGGGCGCATCCATCATTGGCTGGGTAATCGATGCGTTGCCCGGACTGGCAACCAACCTAGGCGAATTTATTGGCAAGCTCTTGGGCTTCATCATTGAGGCAATCCCCGGAGTCGTCGCCAACCTTGCCCAACTAGGCGCGAAATTTATCGGCTGGATTATCACCGATGTGTTACCCGGGCTACCTGGCACGTTGCTCAAAATTGGCGAGGCAATCTATGGGTTCCTTGCAGGCGTGCTGGAGGGTATTGCACCGAAACTGGCCGCAATTGGCCTCGCCTTTATTAACTGGATTAGCACCGACGTGCTGCCGGTTATTGGCGGCAAGTTGGGCGAAATCTGGACGGAAATCAGCAACTGGATTGGGGAGACCGCTGGTAAAGCGTTGACGAAGGCCAAGGAGATCGGCAGCGGCATTGCCAACGGGATTAGCGATGCGGTTTCAAGCGGCTTGAGTAATCTCCGCTCGTTTGTTGCACGCATCATCAATCCGATTATTTCCGGCATCAACACCGTCATTGACGGCTTAAATATGGTCAATCCGGGCACGGCCATTGGACACATTGCCTATATGGCGAAAGGGGGGATTACGCGTGGAGGTCTGACGGTGATGGGCGAGGAAGGCCTCGAACGAGTCACGGGCAGCGGCATTGACGTGCTGGCTGGGCCGGGCCTGTTTGATGTGCCTGCTGGACTGAAGGTCACGCCAGCCGCGCAAACGATGCGCGACCTGTTGACCCCGATGCAAAGTGCGCTGCAACTCCCAAGCAGTCTCACCCGCATGCCTGCACGGATGAATGGCTTCCAACCATCCATGCCCGCAGCGGCCACCACAACCGAAAACTACATCATCAACCAGTATTTCAACGCGACCGATAGCCAAGGCGTGCGCGACGCGGCGCGTCAAGGCATAAACGAGGGATCGAAGCAGATTGCAGGGAAGGCCCGCATCAAGCAACAAACCTACCGGAGGAAATAACCCATGGCTCATGGATTTTGGATTATCAAACAAGCAGAAGTACCGATTGTCCTCAACTTAAACGATCAGTCGGTCAATTGGAAATATCGCATGGAACAAAACCGCTGGCAGCCGCCAATCCCAGACCGCAATCCAGGCAGTGGCGAGCCATATCTCGATACCGCCGAATCCTTTGAGGTTGCCATTGGCGGCGTTGATGAAGATGAAGTGAGCGTCAATCTAAATGCCCTGCAAGCGATCCTCGACGATGCTGCTGATTTCAATGATGGGATGAGCAGCACACCCGTGATCTGGCGCGAGCAGATCAACAATGGCGTAGCCTACGATGCGCTGATGGCATCGGTTGAGCCAGCGCGCTTTGGGATTACGCTCACCAGTAATTTTCTCGTCGATACCAATAACCGCTTTTACCGCAATGTGAAGGTGGAATTTCCGCGCCGCCCGATTCTATGCAACAGCATCGTCGTGAATTCAAATAGTCCAAGTGGTGATGCTGATGCGATGCTGTCGAATCTTAGCTTCGCCATCGCAGCCGATATCGCTAGTCCCGCAAGTCTTGACTTGGCGTTGAGCAGCTTGCCCACCGCCGCTGTCATGCCGACGATTCCGGCGGGGACGGTGGTCATTGGCCCAAATGGTAGCTTATTTCCATTCAACGCCGCGCCCTTGGCCACGGGCACAGGCTATAGTTCGGTTGCTGATGCCGCGAATAATGCGCCCATGGGAGCTGTGATGCGCTATACCCCGCCCAGCACAAGCGAGGTGGTGCATACCACCAAGCAATCCATCAATCAAACCAAACGCTGCTTAGTGTTTGCCAAAGTGCGCAACAATTCTGTGAGTGCAGGCTTTAGCATTCGGCCCATTGCCACGACCCTCGGTGGGCAGTTGATCTATGGCCGCTATACCCATATCGATGAAGCCAGTGGCACGTCACCGCGCATCGTCAGCCTTGGTATCCTCAGTTCGCCCAGTGCGATGGCGCAGCTGCACGTCGGCATTACCGCAACCGCGACGGGCCTTGGCACACTCGATATTGCGGACATCTTTCTTGTCGCTCTCGATCAAGGCCGCACGGCGATTATTCCCTATGGCGCAGTGACACGGCCTAATAACAATCAAGGCACGCTTTCAATCAATGACAACTACCTCAGCGCTGACACACCAAATCTCAGCTATGCACAAGCCGCAGCAGGGCCGCTCGATGTATTCAGCGAAGGCGATGCACGGATTTTCCTGAAGGGTCGAATTCATGAGCTGCAAATCCTGACGACCAACGGCACGTCATGGAAGATCATGCCCAGCGGCAGCGGGGCAGCTCCGCAGGTCACGGCCACATTGAAACGCCGCACGGCCTCATTGATTCCACGCTAAGGAGAGAGAGGAAAAACAGCGATGATGAAAATCTATGATTATACGATTAGCCTGCTGAATCCGGCCACCAACACCATGGTGGCCAACCTCAGCAAACGCGCGTTCGATATTGATGTCTCCATCGATGCGCTCACGTTCCGCATGCGTGCCTTGGCCGATGAGTCAGCCGTGTACCTTGATAATCCGCCAGCCCTGCACACGATTGTGCGCCGCAGCGATGGCAAGCGGTTTGTGTTTCGCTTAAACACGCCAGCACTCGAAGCCAACAATATCCTGTTATTTGAATGCTTTAACCTGATTGCCTGCCTTGACGATGATGAGGCCTGTGTGCAATGGTCAACGATGGATGATGCCAACTGGCTTCCCGTCGGCAAAGAGCGCGTCAGTAATCGGGCTGAGGAACTGCACGAGTTTGGCAGCGAATACCCATCAATCTATCCCAAGAAGGATGAGCGCTTTAGTGTTGGGTTTATTGGCAGTAAAGCCCTGCAAGTGCCGAGCGGGGCAACCCGCAAGCAACGGATCATGCAGTGCGATTTCGAGTTTCGCGCGCCAACCAACTGGACGGGCGTGCTTCAGCGTAGCGATGCCAACTTTGGCTTTCTGGCGCGCATTCTCACGATCACCGGCAGTGGCGCAGGCGCGGGCACCATCGTCAACGGCGCATTGTGCGAGGCATTCAGCGATACCGATATTATCAGCATGGATATGTGGTATGACGCGGCATTAGCCCTCTATGCAGGCGAAACGGGCGATATCTATTTTCGGATCAAAAACTGGCGCGTCGCTGCATCCAGTGCCAACATGGTCAATACCGTCACCACGACCGCTGCAATCACCGCTGGCGCAAACCGTGTTGTCACGCTCGCCTCGATGGCGAATGTGTATGTTGGTCAACGGCTCGTGTTTGAGTCTACGACCTCCGCAACCGGCGCAGTCAACAGCGAAAGCGTGGTGGTCAAGAGCAAAACCGCGACCACCTTCATTGCTGACTTTGCCAAGAATCACGCAATCGGCAGCACCGTCAAAGGCATTGTGATTACCGATAAGGAAATCATTGAAGATGCACTGGCCAACCTGCGCACGCTGAATCCAAACTGTGGCTTGTCCGCTGCTAAAATGCTGATTGTGAATAGCGGCGAAGATCAAGAGGAACGCACATGGATCAATGAGAGCTATCGCAAGCTGCTCGATGATTTAGCCGTTGATACCGACTATGTGTATGGTGTGGATCGGGAGGGACGGTTATATTATCGGCCACGTGGCACGTATGCGCGAGCGTGGGCTTCGAGCCGCACCAAAATCACCATGAAGCGGCCACTTGATAAGCTCTATAACAGCATTCGGGCGGCCTATCAATCCGCCAAGGGCGTACTGGTGCAAACGGCCTATAGCACGAATGCCGTGTCAACGTTGCTGTATGGCATTACCCGCCGAAAAACCGTCAAGGTCGATACGACCAACGCGGCACTGGCAGGAGCGGCCCGCACCTATGCCCTGAACGATAGCAAGAATCGCAATGCGCAAATTGATGTGGTGCCGCAGCGCCTTACCGATATGTCAGGCGGCGTGTATCCGCTCGATGAAATTGAGCCAGGCGATACCATCACCATCACCGACTTGCCCGCTTCCTTCAGCGAGGCCAACCTGCGCAAGTTCATTGTGGCCGAGCAATCCATTGATGCCAGCGCAGGCACGGGCACGATTACCCCGCAGGAACCCATTCCCACGGTTGAGCACTATTTGGCCAACCTGACCGATATTGGCCCCGCCCAAGACACCCGCCGCATTCGCTAAGTCCAGCTGCTAAAGCAACATCGCCGATCCTTTACGGATCGGCGATCGCCACTATTGGGCAGTAGCCTATGGGGACGGATTAAGCACCGCATGGATAAGGTCGAGGAGCTTGGTTAGGTCAAAGGGTTTGGCCAGAAAGGCGTGATAGGGACCATCGATAAACGAAATCCGGGTTCCCCCACTCATCAGAATCATCGGTGGTGCGATAATACCAGGGAGGGTGGCAATCCGACGACATAGCGTCATGCCATCCATCCCGGGCATCATAATGTCAATAAAAATCAGGTCGGGTCGCTGGTTGTGATAGAGGTCTAAGGCGTGCTGGCCCGTTGCGGCGGTCTGTACCAGATAGCCCTCTTCCATCAACATATCTTCAAACAATTCCCGGATTGCGGGTTCATCATCAACAACAAGAATGAAGATAGGCATCGCTGATCGGTCCTTGGCGCATGCAATCAACAGCCCTGCTGCGCACGCCGAGCGCATACGGCGGAGCAGGCACACCCGTCGCTTAGTCCGAACAGAACGAAGCAACGCAACGATGGGGCATCGAACGCAGAGCAAGAACGACTCCATGAAGCAGCACGAAATCAGTACTGCGCGACATGATCCACACGATGGTTAGAAACCCCGCGAAGAGTTGACGGTTGACACGTGTTGTTGGTTAAACAGCGTGGGCATCGCCAGAAGGTGGTTGCTTGGCTATGGCCACATTCCCAACATGCATAGCAACTGCCCGCTTCATCGGTTGCTTGTTCAATCAGTTGTCCATGCTGGGTATTTCGCTCAACCGTCCACAGGATATGGTAGTGCGCATTCAAGACGGTGGCGGTTTGAATGCGTGGGTCGGCCACGACCATGCGATCGATCAACGCAATTAAGTAATCCGCCGATTCGCCGTACTCGGGAATATAGTAGGTAATCGTCTCGCGGCGGCGATACTGAACCCATGCATAGGGCTTGCCTTCTTTGGCCGCATTCATTGCCGTTCGAACCGCATTCATCTCGGGATCAGTAAAATCACTGCTATTCATAATATTAAATGAGCGCATACACATCTTCCTGTCGTCAATCGATGGATAATACGTCCTCGCTCAGCCCGCTTTTATCTTCTAATTTTCTCAAGTTAATCATCTTTGCTTCATTCTCATAAAACACACCACTAATCTTATTTGATATTTCCTGCTCATCCGCTTTCTTCCATGAATATAATACCTCCACTGTATATGTTCTTTCATCTTTATCAATAAGACTAGCACACCGACCGCAAAGCCAAATACCATTTGTTATAGTGCTACGTTCTGCTGGTGTCATGCTCGAATTGTACCGAGCAGACTTTGGTTTTCCACCCCGAATATGTGCTCCTTCACCTGTTATAACGGCGCGTACATCTTCTGCATGAGGCCCAACTGTATGTGCTTTACAACGTGGATTTGAACATATATAGCCAGCTCGTTCTGCAAGCTTCTTGACTGTGGGTTGGGTAAACTCATTCGGATCGCGTTTGGCCATAAATCCTCCTACAAGTTGGCTCATTTTAGACGAAGTAAGGGTGTGTGATTAGGGTTTGATAGTTACCAAAGCACCAGAAAATGGTAACTTGGTACGGCTATATCTCACCATCTGGAGAGCAAGTGATTATTACCCATATCTTTGATTTCTACCAAGAGCATGGGCTTAGTGATGGATATATGAAACGGCTTCGTGATGGCACACGTAAACAACATAAGGGATGGACTTACGATCCAACACTAGAGACACTATAAATAAATCTGTACAAACTGTATCCCATCTCATAAGATTAAAGCCTCTATATTATCATAGTAACAATGGAGGCACTCTACATGGCACCAACGATTTATGGGGAACGGTGGGAAATTATCAAGAGTTTAGGAGAAGGAGGCCAAGGATTAGTTTTTCGCGTAAAAGATTTGAAGGGAGGAGGCGATATCGAATATGTACTAAAACGGCTGAAAAATAATAACCGGATCGAACGATTTAGGCAAGAAGTTGAAGCAGTCCGTTTATTGCAGCATACTAATATCGTCTCGCTGGTAGACTTTGATCTAGAAGCACCTAAGGCTTATATGGTTTTTGAATACTGTACCGGTGGCGATCTAACACAAGCAAGATCTATATGGGAAGGTGACGCGGTTAAGGCACTAAAGGTTTTCTATGAAATTTGCGAGGGAATTGCCTATGCCCATAAGCATAACATTTTCCATCGTGACATCAAACCACAAAATATCTTCTTTCGAACCCCTAATGGGCCTCCAGTAATCGGTGATTTTGGTATTTGCTATATAGATGATAATGGCGCTCGTCTAACAATAACTGAAGAAGCTGTTGGGCCTCGCTCCTATATGGCACCAGAACTAGAAGATGGTCGTGCAAATACCATATCAGGTAAAAGTGATGTTTATTCTCTTGGAAAACTACTTTATTGGATGTTATCTAATAAAATATTTTCTCGTGAGAAACATAGAGAAGTACAATGGGATTTAAAAGGAATTAATAACGATAAATTATTAGGTTGGAATAACATCTACATGGAACATGTCAATAATTTATTGGATTTAATGATTCAAGATGAACCAGATAAAAGATATTCTATTAATAGTATTATTGTCCTATTGAAACAAACTATCCGACTTATTGAAAAGGAATTTACCCCAATTTCAAAGAATATAAAACATCCATGCACTTATTGTGGTTCTGGATATTATATAGTTAAAACGACAGATAAAAATTCTTCTTCAAATTTTGCTTTAAATTTTGGATTCAAGATAGTAGGTGATCCAGCATGGAAAATACTTGTATGCAATAATTGTGCACATATACAACTGTTTCGTCTAGATTTCTTACCGCCTGACAACGAATGGGAAAAATAAAGTAAATTAAAATATTACAAATATTGCCATATATTAATTATATATCTTCGTAATATTCATAAATATATCATTTTTTATAGAAGATTACGAAGATATATAATATAAGGATTAGAAATTATAAAAATAAAATTCATGGCTTCTGCTCAATCCATTCATCTATTTGTGGATTATATTCAATAGCAAGACCATTATCAAATACATAATATTCTTGGAGAGTATCATATGAATGACCTCTCCAGTTTAATATCCACTCAGCTCGTGCTAAAAGATTTCCATGCTTCCAAGATGATTTTACGCTTAGCGTTCGGATTCGTGCATCACTTCGATAAAGATGTACATAGATATATTCTGGTACTTGTTCATCTCCATATTCTCCTTCTAATCCATATTTTTTAACTTTATATGTCTTAAGGATTTCAATTGCATGGGCAATGATCTGCTGAATAAATTCTCTCCGAATCGGAAGCCACTTTCTAAGTACTATAGAAACAAAAAGACGATGAGAAAGATGATTACTGGCATTCTTTAAGTGACGTAAGGTATATTCTGATCTTTGATTTTCAACTCCAAAGTTCAAATCTGTATCAAAAAGAATATCATTATAAATAGCAGTAGTTAGATAAAGACAATTTCTTACTGAAAAATCATTTGTATCCTGCTCATCAGTCCACAATAATGATGGTTGTATTATCTCCAATAAACAATTTTCAACTAGCTCTTTATTTCTCATCGCTGTTCGCAATCTTTCCATCTTGAGAAAAAGGATTGAGTCTATTCCGGTGCCACAATCAAATGATATACCTACGCGATCATACGCAGTACCACTATATAAATGAATAAACCATCCAAGATGTACTCCTTCAAACATCATTGCATTACGGGAACGTGTCGTAATCTTTGTTGCAACAAGAAGTTGTTTTATTCCATCTCCTAAATCGTTTTCTGTAAAGTTCAATATCTCAAAATCTTTGTAAGATGCCATTGCTTCGATAACCATTCCTCGAAGGCCTAGCGGAAGATTCTCAATTCCATTTTCATCAATAAGATCCTCGTTTTCTGCTATAAATAGAATTATCGCTATAAGAAGAGAATGACATGTATTTACAAGATTATCAAATAAAACAGCGAACTCCCTAGAACGCATAACCTTTGTGTTTTCTTTTTCTATATAGTGAATCTCGTTCAGTCCAAAATCAATAGTCCCATGAGCAAGAGCATTTCTAACCACTTGGTTGTAACCTTCAGTAAAATTTAAATTATTATCATTAAGAAGCTTTACGCGCTCAGGTAATGAAGGTTTGGTATAATCTTTGTTTTTTTCTTGACCAAGAATATAAAGTGGTATTTTGATGAAGTGATTGAAGATATGTTCGCAGTATCGCTGATATTCAGGATGCCAGATAGATTCGAAGTCTAGGATATCTCTAGGTATTCCCAACTCAAGGTGTTCTTCCTTCTCCCAACTGACATTTGGCCTTAGAAGTGATTTAATAGCATGAGATAACTCTCTTTTTAGTTTTATGAGTCCATCAATAGTAGTTTGAGGATTCTCATTAAGATACGCTTTACAGTCTAAAATAATTTGCTTATTAAAGTATACAAGAGGGCGTACAGTAGCAAACTTATAAAGTGCGTCTGTCCACATGCTAAGACCAAGTTGATCGGTATATTCGTCAAAAACCTCAGCAATTTGTTGCGCTCTAAGTGCATGCTGGAGTCCAGCAATGGGATGATTTTGAGTCACATCAAGAAGAGTGCGCGAAACTTCTGAAGGAAGATGCACTGGTGAACTCTCGGAACTCTGCTGCAACTGCTGAGCTTTTTGGTGTTTACGTGCACGCTTGCTTTTTTTATGACTCATTATCTTTATCTCCGATAAGTCTTTAGCCAATGAAGTTTCTCAACTTACGACAACGGAATTATTGATCTCCACCAATTTAGGATTGTATGACGTACTATATACTCGAATGTATTGAGTAAAATTGGAGTATCTTTGGCTAACCAGACTGCGCCTTTAGTGCTCATTGCAAGTCCTAATGGAATTTCAGCATAGTTTCCATCATGTTTCCTAGGAGGCATACACATAGGCGCAGGAAAGGGAGTACCTCCATGCAATGCTTGAGATCGATACTTATACACAATCTTCATTGTTTTTTTCATTGCTGAATGCTCCCAAGACAGTTGAGTAAACAAACTTGGTCGCGGCTCGGGAGGTGCTGGCAAAAAATAGAGAATGAAATCTATAAACGTTTTAGTCGCGCCCATATAAGGAGCAATTTCTTCAGCAACTTTGATCACTAGTTCTTCACCCCCTGCTTCCATAAGAATATTGACTAATTCTGGTCTAGATAGTTTAAGTTTATCAACTGGTGTTACTAACTCATTTTTCCAAAAGCCCGCTACAGTTTCGATAGCTGATGTCAGCATGATCCATGACAGTTCTGATTCCGTTTCAGCAATCCATAATGCATCCTGATAGAGTCTGGCTGCCCGAATAAGCGTAATTGCTTGCTGGGATGTTAGCATTGGTATAGTTGTAAGTAATTTAGCATCTTCTAATGAATGCTCTCCTACTATATTAGGTATAACTGGTGAACGTTCACTTTCTTCAATTATTGGTACAACTGGGTCGTAGGAAGCCTTGTATGCTATAGGACGACCAATAAGATCATCAGATTCAAACTCTCGTGTTTCTCCACCAGCCTTTAGACGAATTCCCATACACAATGATACTAGAGCGGTAATCTCATCTTGAAAATAACCAGAGTGATAGGCATCAATATTTGTTTTATTCATATCAGGAAGAGGCTCATTAATATGAATATCTGTTCTTAATATAATACTCGGTCGTGTAGCTTTAGATCTACCAATAGCTATTGTATTTATCAACTTATAGGGACCAATTCCATCAGTTAATTGAGAGGTAATATGTGCATCAGTAAATAGCGGAAATTCAAATCCTCCAGTTTTAGGAAAATTAGAAAGCGCATATTTCCAATTTCGGTAGGATATTGGGCCTGTTATGAGTGGTAGGTTATTATCTGACAATTAATTCTCCTTTATAAAATATACTCACAAGCTTATGACAATATAAATATTGATGGAAATAACTTAGACAAAATTAACTTCATAGACTCAGTAGATAGAGAAAGTTTTGCATACCAAGATAGGTTATGCCCCATCAGTAACCCATATCGTTGTAGATATTAAGCGTGTTCGTTATTCCTCGGTAGTTTGGAGCGATTTCCAACGCGTATAGTGCTCTTGATCGTATGGATACTGAAACGTCGGATTAGCCTCAATTCCCCAAAGTAGATACCGAATGGTTTCCGCACGATCACGCGTTTTATACATAATTTGAGCATCGGGCCATGGCGCAGTTGCTGGCTCAGCGTATACATCAATCGTATACCACCCTTGCCACCCAGTAATACAAACTGGGGCGTGATCGGGGTATGCTTCGCGACGAAACGTTAAAGTCGTCATGCTTTTTCCAACAAGTAATGGCGTTGGATAGGGGATGGCCACGAGATCGGCAAGCAGATCAAGATACATGATATAGACGGCTCGATAGGGATCATCAGGTTCAGACGTGCTTACTAACAATGTTAATTCTTCAATAATCGTGCGGTTTTTGGTATTTCGATAGTGATGGAGTTCCATCGATGCTCCTCGCTCCTATTCAGACTATTGGCAATCAAAAGTATAGCAGCATGCTGTATTGGTGTATAGGATGTCTAGTAGATTCAGTTACTCCATTCCTTATGCGATGATATTCTCAAACCACGCCGCTCGCAAAAAGCGATGCGGTTGCTGGATTCGTTGGCCTTGCTTCGTGTACTGCGTTGTCCAGATCGGCGCAAGTACCCCCGATTCGCGCACATCGTCAATCGTGGCAATCAGCAGCTGACTCCCAGGCCAGCCGATTTCCCATGCATCAAGCACGGCCCGTTTGCGGCGTTCGGTTGGCACGGTAAAGGCAATCAGCGGCCAGCTATAGCGCCCTTCCCAATAGCGTGATCGATATAATTCACGATACGAGTTGGCTTTGCCCGTAATAATGCTCAATTCCTCGGTGCCCCGATCGATTTCAATCGCAGAGAGTTGATCAATCTGCCCTGGTTGTTGGCCAAGACCGAGCCACGGATACATCGACGAGCGCTCGCAATCAGGCAGCGTTGCATCAGCCCAGCGACGCACGACCACAATCCCATCGGCACGGGGCCGCGCCGTTGGCCCTAGGTCCATCTCGATATAACTGCTCATCCCCACAATGCCAGGCACATACGACAGCGATTGAATCAAGCTGGTGATGACCTCTGCATATTCAATCTGGTGCTCGGCTTGGTGCTGCGGATTGAACATCGTGGGAGCCAGTCGTTCACTGCCTTCCTCCAGCGTCGGAAATGCCTGTTTCACGATCTCCCACCCGAGGGGCGTGAGACTATACAAGCGGCCATGGCGTGTCCAGCTCAGCGCCCCACGCGGATCATAGCCATGCGATTGAAAGTGCTCACAATAGGTCAGCAGTTTGGCATCGACGAGCTTGGCCAAGGTGCGATTAACGGTCTGAATCGTCACCGTAAACGGATGGCCCCATGCCGTGCCGAGGTGGCGAGAGAGTAAGCGCCCAATGCGGGCAATCAAGAGTAAGACCTGTATCTCGATCGGATTGAGACCAATTGTTGTGGAATGCGCCATGGAATATCCTCCTCAGCATAAAAAGGTGGCTGTGCAGCCTATTAAAGAATGTCGGCACGACCAAACGGCCAGTTTAGGCCATTCTGATGGGCTATAGATTTCTTGTCGGTTTGTGAGTGGTAGTAATACAGAAAGAACACGATATGAATACGGTTTGAACGCGTCCAACCTCCCCGTACCAAATGACGGCACGCAAAAAGATGGCGCGCTCACAAAAAAAAGCCGCGCTTCCTTCACGAAGCGCGGCTAACATTTGATTGCTAGTTTATGGTGATTGGGCTTGATTCGTGGCTTCTGGCGAACGGCATTAGAAATCCCGAAGATTAACCTTCACCCCAAACGCCAACAGGCCAGCTTGTGACTTGAATGCAGGTGTTTCAATGAATGATGCAGCTGCTTCAGCCATTTGTTCGGTATCAATGAAGGGTTGAATAACTTCTTTGCCTTGGGCCTCAATTTGATCTTCTAAGAGCTTCACCCGCTGGTTGGCCATGTTTACCATTTGGCGCGCCAATTCTTGTACGACAATGGCATAAGCTAGTGGCTTTGTATCAATGTCAACCGCAGCCGCTGGGCTTGGTTGGCCAATGGTAAGCATTGGTGGCAAGTCGGGCTGTGCAGGTGGCGTTTCAACCAGTGGTTGGCTGGCTAGCTCTTCGCTGGCATCAATAGGGCTGGCTGAAATGCCAGTAAATTCAGCGCTTGGCACCGCTTGATCACCAATAAGCAACATTGGGGGAATCTCTAGCTTTGGTTCGGGTTTTGGCGCTGGTGCAGCTGCTGGATTGGGCTTTGGTAGCGCTTGCTCTTTATGCGTGCTTACAATTTGCTTTGCTACCGCATGGGTAATCTTTTGACCCTGCTCGGCTAGAGTGATCGCTTCAGTTCTGGCATCTTCTGGTGTCGATGGGGCTGCCAATAAATATAACGCGCTCGGGGCAAATTCCGAAATTTTCGGATTTTGGCCGAATCGCTCGGCAACATTCATATAATTGCGGGCAGTATCAGCTGACCATTGAAATTCTGCATCAAGCCATTGCCCAAACTTGCCATGGCCCAAGCGTTCTTTCACATCGATCAGCCGCTCACCAATTTCGATGACGGCCTGCGCAGCGCTGCGCATGCGATCCCGAATTTCAACCGCTTTTTGCTGCACAATTACACGGGTTTCACTGTCAAGGGCATTGTAATCGAAGAGGGTTAATTGTGTGCTTGTCATGGTTTCACCGATCCTTTAGTAGTAAAAAATTCAGGTTTTTTATTCAAGCTCTTGGCAAGATTCGATGGGGTGATTGAAGTGCTTCGCATTGTCAAAGAGGTTAAGTCAACAATTGTTTCATAGGTTGTTATTCGACCGGTAAAGATCAATTGGTTGAGGTACTGCCCAATAATGGTAGCCATCTGTTGGTTAATCAAAAGCGACTGTCGATTATTGGCCATTGCATCTGCACAATCAGTCTGTTGTGGCTCAGCTGGTACTTTGATTAATTCAGGTGCCACTAAGGCCGGTGATGGCAGCGCATCGCATAAACTGCCAAGCGAACAACACCCTTCTACTGATCGGATGCTCTGCTTGCTTCCAATCAACACTTGCCCGCCGTGCTCGTGATTGCCCCCATCAATCCACAAATCAAATTTTGCTTCTAAGCTCTCATGGATTGCTTGCCGCGCTAACGCATTATCAACCGCACCAATAACAATCGTAAAAGGTCGTTGATCCCGCCATGTGCCACGGTGAAGTTGGTTGCCCATCGATCTATTGAGCATGGCCGGAACTGCATGAATTTTCAACCCAAAGGATTGATTGAACCTCGTGGCTAGCGCTAAGGCTTTGTTTCTTCCAATCTCAGCTGGAGCGAAGAGTTGACGGCCAATATTTTTTGGCTCAATCACATCACCATCAACAATTGATGTAAGAATGTTGATACTACTGTGTTGGCAATGTACCATCAATCGCGCTACGGTTTGAAGCACAAACGATCCCGTTCCCCCAGCCCCAACGATAACGATATGAAAACGGGAATGATTCCCTATCACAAAGGGAGAAACAGGCTCAAAAGTCAACGTCTGCATACGCTTTTTCCTCTCGCTGCGCAATATCGATAAATGGGCCGTTCCCATCAAAAATTGTTGTAATTGGGACAACTTGATGATGCCCATAGACGTTCAGCCGGCAGATGATTTCGGGGTTTTTGAAAATATTCCCGATAACACAAGATACTGATAAGCCTGTATCATCGGCGTTATCAGTTGGCGAAAAATAAGCAGGCATTCCATGGTGGCTATGAATATCGACAAGAACAGGATCGCTGGGCATTTCATACGCAATATGATGAATCGTGCTGGTTTGGCGGGCTGGGATCAAGCGAATGGTCGTATGCTGGGTGGTGATAAAGTATTGCTTCTCTATAGGCCGAGCAATCCCATGTTCGATGCGTGCAGCCTGTTGCGCATCATTCAACAGCAGCGATAGCCATGAGCTTGGCAAGCGCTGATGACAGCCCTTCCAAGACACTGATGGCAGGATACCGACAAGGCCGGGGATGGGTATCGATTGTAATGATGTTTGAATAATGATTTGCTGGTTGGCATTGCAACCACATTTAAAGACACCGTTTAAAGCAATCAGCCAGGTAATACCTGGCTGATTGGGGATTGGGTTCTGCCCAGTTGCAATATGATAGTTATTGAGGTTAGGAAGCATTCCATGCTCCTTTGATGACATCACCAACGGTTCGTGATGAAAGCCGTAAATCATCAAGAGGATAGGAATCCAAGCCATTGATCTGATAATAGAGATTGGTAATATTGCCTGCTGCTCTATTACTTTTACTGCCTGCTAAATGAGTATTGAACCGAGATCCTGTGAGAAAAAGGTCAAGCATTGGCATTATCGTCGATTGGCTGGCTATTGCCCGTTCATCACTATCACCCCAGCAAATTCCCCCATCGGTTGTATAGACATTTGGGAACGGGGCATAAGCTAATAGGGTCTCTTCTGATGGATATTCAAGCGTATTCAATGCCCAGATCGTATAGTCTCGCTTCCAACCGCTCCATATAAGCGGTGGGGTTGGTATGTGAAACGTCCCCCCAGATGCCCAATCATCAAATGATAGCTTGATAACCCGTGGTGGCACATAGATACAGTAATACGGTGATCCTTGAGCGATTCCATAGGCGAGGGTATTGGGTGGCAACAGGCCTGTTGATGAAGGAACATTACTCAATACCTGCGCTACATCAGCTGCATCAATGGGATATGATGACCAGCCTACTTTTGTTCGCTGCGTCAGAATGATGCAGTTTTCAAAAAAGTCGAGTTGCAGCTTTGGCGGGGTATCAAAAATCACTTCACGCGGGTAGGGTCGCGGCTTCTGTTTCATAGAATAACTCCATTAATGTAGTTGGCTCAGTAGAAGGATGATTCGCTAATACCACCGCTGCCGCGCCATAGATATGCACAAAAATATCGATGGTGGCTGATTCATTCCCATTTAAAAACTCGCTGAATGCCTCAAATTGATCAGCTAAATCACACCCAAACTTTTGCCGTTCAATAATCAATCCAACGGCTTCAGGATTAAGCCAATCAATATACATTGTGAAGCCCCCATCTTCATCAACTTCAGCCATGGCATAATCGGCAAATTCATTGCCGGTTATCCGTAAGGCAAATGGGATCAGCAATCCTAAATTGAATCCATGAATAGGGCTTTGGCTCAGGATGAAAAGAAACTCTTGCATATACCGCGCAAGCCGTGAAGGAAGCACTGGTATTTGCTTTAAGCCAGCAATGACATCAAACCCATCCTGCAACGCCAGTTCAAAATCACCTTCATGGGTTGCCAATGCAGTTTTCATGAATGGATATCGTAATATCCATGTTGCCAGATGATAATCGGTAGCAATTTCATAAAAACTAATCGGGAGACCATAAACGGCCAGCGGTGTTTCGCTAAACCATTTCTTCGCAACCGAAAAGCGCAACTCAAGGCTATAGCTATCGTAGAGTTCATCTTCATCGGTCATATCAGGCTGCATTAATGATCGCCAATCAAGGAACTCATAAAATTCCATGCTTGTGTGAATCAACGTCTCAATTTGGTAGGCCATGCGCACAAAGTACCGTTTCCCTGCTGATAACTTCAGTTGCTCATGCTTTATTTCTTCAAAGTACTTTTTGTCATATAAAGCAGTTATGTATATCCCATTAAGTACATGTGACCACATATCAAGCAACGTTGTATCAAAGAATGCGCATGGCTCAAGCTCGCTGACCTTTACCAGCCGAGGGGAAGGGTTAATGCGAGATCGTCGTCGCTTACGGGTAATGCAGGGAGGTCGATAAGCTTCATACATAGCGCTAATCCTTCCAGATTATCTTTCTTTTCAATAACGCGATTGAAATGGGTATCAAACCCTTGATCAAACACTTCACCAACGGTAAGCATGCCATTGATAAGTTTGGCAAAGTTGGGGGGTAGCTCGGTCGTAAAATGATGCCAAGCTGGGGGCATGTCAGCTAATAGTGTGGCAAGGTCACTGGCTTTTGTCCCAACTTTTTTGACGAATTCAATAGTTTCATAATCTTCGCCATCGATGGTTCGCTTGCCCTTCGTTATTGAAGCACTGGCAACCGACGGATAGGTTGATGAGAGGTAGGCGCGAATTGCTTCAAGCTCCATTGCAATCGGTACCCGAAAATCGTTCCCTTCAACAATGATGATCTTTGTATCTACTGCCATGATTTGCTTCCTTTACTTATGCTTTATGATCAATGTGTGGCTCGTCCATCAATTCCGGCGAAATAAACCCTAGTGCCTCTTGCTGCTCAGGCGTTAGCCACTTGGCTATCAACCGAGGGCTTATATTGCGATTGATTAAAATATTGCGGGCCGCCGCTAGTTGGCCAGCCCGCAAATATTCCTGCACCTGAAGTTGTGTGCCTGCAAGGTTAATCAAGGTCATTCCTTAATCCCCACTTGCTTGTACATATGGGCAATAATACGTTCAGGGTACACAAAGCACTTCTTTTCCTGATCGTATTCAGCCCATACTTTGGGCATGCTGTACAAATAGCGGCCTAGCCCGAATGCCGAGCAGGCGCGTTTGAACGCTTGAGCTACGGCAACCGTCGCTTTATTGGGGTCAGTTTGCTCGGCTTCGCCAACATCTTCACGGGCAATGCCCATAATGTTCAGCTGGCAAATAACCGCGCCTGGGCCTAATGGTCGATAGCTAACGGCCCATTCACCACCAACCACCGCATCAAGCCTATCCTGATAGGCTCGGACTTCGGCATAAGCAATCGCTAAAGCACGAGTCTTATCCTTGGTCACAACAGTGGGCTTGATCTCGATAATATTCATGGGGAATGGGGCCTCAAGCTTGGGTTTGATAGTGGTGAATGAATGTGCCATAATGGTGTGAATCCTTTATGTTCAGCAACCGCACTACCTGCAAACTACTTAGGCGGTTGTCGTGGTCTTTCGGGGCCGGACGTGTTTAGCCACATTACGAAGGGCTTCTTCGTTCTCGGCTAGGGCTATCCAGCTTTGGACCTCAGGATCGCATTGGGCTGCCTGCAATGCAGCCCGATGCTCTTCAGCCTCTTGCTTACTAATCCGCTCGCGATATGCTTTAATGGCATCAATTAAGCTGGTAAATTCGCCGTCGGGGGTGAATAGCTTTGGCATGATTCCTCCACACGGTAATGTGGAATGCAATGCAATCCAACCACCGGAATATCATCAAATACCGAGCGAACGGCACTTGATAGTTGGCGTTGAATGATTAAGGCTTCCTCTTGGTCAAGGCGGCCAATTGCCAGCAAAACTTCTGTCTCACCATAATTCATGATTATTTTGTAACCGCTCATTCATAGGCCTCAGGGATAAATGTGAAGGTAGCCCAAGCATGATCAATTGGCGCTTGACTATCAAGGAAAGCCGTTTCAAACTTACCCTTCGTCCCCCCATGGGCATAAAAAGCTTTCTTCGCATCCATATAGGTATTGATGGCTTTGACCATCGCCTCATGCTTGGTTAGGTGATGAATTACCGCATCGCTGTAGGCAACAGCAGTGCGTACCGCCTCCGCATGGGTACTGCTATCAAAACCCGCACAATGAAGTAGGGGATAATGGCCGCCAATTCCAATATTGGCATTGACCAGTAGACCAAACCTTGGCACCCAAACCCCGTTGGTTTCAACTTCAATTTCCTCAAATTCGCCATAGGCCCCTGCTTCATCAAACACAATAATTGCCTTGGTGGTTACTTCTACTTCCATCGGTGATCTCCATAAAGCTGATGGCTGCCCAGCTGGGGCAGCCATCGCACTAGCGAATCTGATTCATCCCTTGGTCAATATCACCTTGGGTTATGGGTGGATAGTGTGGCTTTGGCTCAGGCCGCTTGGGTGATTCCGTTTGGGATGTTCGCAGCAGCGCCTTTGCCATATTGATACACATCACAATCACCACGGCCAACACTACCAGCCAAACTAGGTAGGCAACAAAAAGTAGGTATTCGGGGCCAATCAGCAAACACCACACGGCAAACCAAAAAACCACTGCACTAGAACCAGAGATTAATTGTTGCTTGGGGTGCTTGCTGAGCAGTGCTATTGCTATAGCGCTGGCAACTATGCCGAGCATCGGTATAAGGCTCCCAATCATTGATTTGGCTCCATAGGGTAGTTACGCTCGATGGATTCAAGTGCTGAAACCGCAACAGCAGCAACTTGAATCAGTTCTTTGCGAATATTTGCCATTGGTGCATTACGCCAATGGTATTCGTTGATTGCCTGGGCAACTTCCCCTACTTCTTCCATCAAAATCGATAGCCATTCAAGGGTGTGGTGATTTTGCTCACCCCATTTGTTATCTTGGGCTTGTCGTTCGGCTGCAATAGCGGCCAAAATATCTGCTTGGCTCATTAATCAAACCTCTATGCTGATTGAATCGATTGTGGGCAGGCCTACGTGATTTCCTGCCCGTTGATCGTGGTGCAACACTGGCAACGGCGCGGCAGTTTGCCGAGGTGGGGTTATCGCCCATAGCCTTGTGCCATTGGAATGCTGCGATCCTGCGCTGGTTGCGCACGATGTTCCACGACTGCGTATTCACTTGTTAAAGGGCTTCCTGCTTGCGAACATTGCCGCCGTTCCCAACAACAGCGGGTGAGCATCGATACATAACGAGTTGCGCCACGCTGGCGCTGGTGAGCAGGTTGTGGTCTGCTCAGGCCATGGCGGATTGGTTAGAGTTGTATCCGCCAGTTGTCGACGCGCTGGCTCGATTGAATTGGGCTGCCAGTGGTTATTTCAACGTGAGCGATGGCATCAATTTCGTTATAAAAGTTTTGAATGAACTGGCCTTGGAAAAACAGGCTGCCCCAATCGCTATCCCCAAAGAACAAGTGCCATTGATTACTATCGCAATCAACAATTTCAAACTCCATCGATCCTCCTATTGTGCTTGTTGACGTTCGGTTGCCGCTTACGCATGCGGCGCTGCACGCAGACATGCAGCCGATGTGGTGAGCAGGTAGGACTGCTCAGGCCTAGGCAGCTTGTTGATAGGCAGGGGCCGTTGAAGCTTGAAGCAGCAGCTTGTAGGCGGCTCGATGCCAACACAGCGTGCCTTTGGCAAACGCGGTACATTGGCAGCTATCATCGGCAATGTGGTAGATAATCGAAGGATTAGAGCGGCTACGAATAGTGAGGCTTGAGCCATCCCACGACCAGCCAGGCACGGCCAATTCGCAGAAGGCTTTGTTGATCGCGTTAAGTTGGACTTTGTTGCCAGCATAGAGTTGGCGTAGTTGGCCAACCAATTGCCCAATCACGAAATAGCTTGGGGCTTGGGTAATCGCCGGAGCTGAAGATGCAGCCGGCTCGCGCGTTAATTCATCAGCCAGATCTTCATGAAATTTGTGCGCTGGCTGCTCAGGGAAAGTCCGCGACAAAATCTCATACCGCAGATCGTTCAATTTGTTGATAGCAGCTGATTTGCTTGGAAAGTATCCGACCAATACGCCGCCGTTATGGGCCACATATTCATGGCCTACACTGCAATGGGTAACACCGGTTGCGCCCGCAACAGGGCTACAGCATTGGCAATAGCACACGGGTTGCTGTGGTTTGCTGGTTGGTTTTTTCTTAGCTGGTTTGATTGGTGCAGCTGGTGCAGCCGGGGTGGGATTAAGCTCTTGGACCACTTCGTCGGCGTAGCTAATCGCGTCTTGGATTAGCTCAGCAACAAAAACTTCGTAATAGCGGCTGCCAATGTGTTGAATGGTCATTTTGGGGGTTGAGAGAAATGCGCTCCAGCCATGGTTGTTGTGCTCAAGCCACAATGTAATGCCAGCAGCAGCATGGCTTAGGGTGGTCAATTCTCGACGTGTGGTTTCTTGAGGTTGCATATATTTCACTCCTGAAATTCATATCTGAAATATAAATCATATTTGAAATGATGTCAATAATGAATTACAGATATGAAACGCAAATTCCGAAATTTTCGGAATTTGCTGGAGTAGTATCCAAGGCAACAATAGGATTTAGACCATAAAAAAGCACCATGGGACGACTGGCTCCATGGTGCAAGGGATTAATCTAGGAAGGCCTATTGTTCAGCCATTTGTACATCATCAATATTCCATCGGCTATTCCCTTCATAGGTTACTTTACAAACCCATACAAATTCCACTTCAAGATTAAACGAGTTCCTTGCCTTGACTGTCGATTGGACATACCAAGTTAGATCGCCTTCCTGCACGGTTTGATAATCGAACCATGGAAAATCAGCGGTTGAGGGATGGGTAAGGCGTTGCTTGACTGCCTGCTTACAAACATCAATAGCGCCAGCCTCAGTTGCAATATCAGGAACCGCCGTAGCGGTTGGACGCGGTGTCACCGTTGGTAATTCTGCCGTCTCACCAATCGCTCCAAACTTCACAGCATCGATTCCCTCAAGCGTAAACCATAGCTCATTAATGTCTTGGGGAATATCAAAAGCAATCGCCCACTCTTCGCGTTCACCACGCTTAATCGTCTTCCCACCTAAATCGCCGATCGAGGTAACATTAAGGCGTTTGGCCGCTTGGTTGGAAGCATTCCGGTCTAATTCAATTGTTTTGGTATTTGTTCGTACCTTCAATTCTTGCTTCCCAATAAGGTGGTCATCGCCCTTGTTGGTTATCGTCCCATGCACAACCAGCCACTTACCAGTTGCCGCTTCGCTAAAATCATTCGCAATGCTGATATCGAGGATGGTAATTTCCCATTGGCCAATCGGATTACTTTGGCCAATCTCTGCTACGAATGGAGTTGCCGTTGGCGGAAGCGGAGTATTGGTTGGCACTGGAGTATTGGTTGGCCGAGCCTCTTCAGTCTGAGTCGCCGCAATTGCAATAGCTTCCTTCGTAGCATTGGCATTATCCTGCTCGACGGTCGCCGCAATCGCAACCGCCTCACTGGTTGCATTCGTATTGCTTTGCTGGGCGGTTGCGGTGACATTCGCAACTACAATGGCGGTAGCCGTTTGCTCAACCTGTAACTTTGAGCCTTGCCGATATGCCAAGCCCAAGCACGAACAAACAAATACGACACTTGCAATCGCAATCCACTTAATATTTTTGCGCCAGCCCGGCCTGTTTGGTGGTACTTGTTGCATAGAGGAATGCATCGGTGGTTGTGGGTATGACATAGCGTCTCCTAAACAAAGCGTTTCCTTCGATCAGGTTAGGTGCAATTCAGACCCATTTTTTGCATCGTGATGGAGTAGATTACGTCTTTAGGAGAATCTCTTATGAACAGGTAACTACAATCAATAAAGGGGTTATTTGAGGAGAATGCAGGAGGATAGCCAACCCCAACTCGAAGAATAGCCAAGCAGCGCCACTAAGCCCATAGCTATGAGCAAACCATGAGATCGATATTCTCTTTGTAGCTAAATGAAGCAGGTCTAGGATGCTGCAAGTTATTGTGGTAGTCAAGGGGATATTCAATTAATAAAAAAGCACCGTAAGCTGGTTAGCTCCACGGTGCTTTTTACCCCTTAACTATCCCTATGGAATAGATGGAGGATTCCATAGAATCACTAAATTAATAATTTCATGTAGTTTGGCAATATAACCAACAGCGCTTTGATGATTGAACCTTGCTAGTTGTTTCATATCTTTTAATACTGAACCTGGATGTATAGAGTTTCTAACCGTTTGAAGTATATCGACACCTAGTTTATTAGTACCTTGTACACATAGCTCTATTATTTCCTTACAGTCCTGAAATGAAAAGGTAGTCCCTATATATTGGGCTAGCACTGTACGATCAGCAAATTTAGGATTTCTAGGACCTAAATCACTTAATGGTTTTGGTACTTGCGGTAAAGCAATCAAGTATTCTAGTACATCCGTCCTCTGGATTGTTCCAAGCATAACACCTTCTAGAATAGCTCCCAACATTACAATACAAGCTTTAAATGATGTTCCTTTATAAGCATAGGCTGCTTGTTGAATATCATATAAAATAATATTTTTCATTTGATTGGGAATATTACTATTCTTAACAAGATTCTTCATCTCTCTAAATGCAGTAGTAATTTCTTGTTTAGGTGGAGGGCTAGGTTCAGGAATATCATCATCAAAAAAGGAATTATCTTCCACCTCGCCATCATTCGTCTCGCTACTAGCATTTTCGGTAGCGGTTGATGAATCACTACTAGCATTTTCGGTAGCGGTTGATGAATCACTACTAGCATTTGTATTCTCTTTTTCAGAAGAATTGGAATCCTTTGACAATGAACTATCATTAACTTCCTCTTTTTTTGGATTAGATGGGTATTCCTTTCGCAGTTTAGTCCACGTTGATGCAATAACTCGCATAATATCTATCTTGACATACTCTAGTAGCTTGAGATATCGAGGATCAGTTTGCTTTATTCTTTGTCTATTACTGGTAATAATGTCATCTTCATCATCGCTATCCATAAAATCTGCTTCAATTTCACCTATGATATACTGCCGATATAAACCCGCATCAGTTATATCTATTAAAATATCTTCTTGAATCATTTTACCATGAGCAAAAATAGATATGGTATGGTTGCTCGTTGGAATATCACTTGGACGATATACAGTACCAATCCAACCCTTAACAGTCATACCTGACATTCCATCTACTAGATTCGTAATTTCAAATGATTTCTTTAGTTTAGTAAAAAAATTAGCATATTTACTACTTTCTTCACCAAGATACCAAAGAAATTGTACTTTATTTAAATAATCACGATCATTATCATTAATTGGTGTATTATTAATAATTACAGAAAAATTACAATTATTATTGATAATTGTAAATCTCCGAGCAAGATCAGTTCTTAGAGTTTTCTCCGCATTTCCAATAGAAGATTTTATTTCTCGTAATATAATCTTTGTTCCTGATTCAATAGATAAAGCTTCTTGAGGAACCGACGATGGCCTATACAACGTTACATCGCTACTTATCCCTCTTTCTATATCGCCTTTATGAATTATAAATCCATGGGGTACTCCATCCTTACAAGAATAAACCTCAGCAATATTGGCTATACCAAATATTGCCAGTATACCGATCCCTTTCCTGCCCATAACATGCCGTCCACTTATAGTGTTAGCTGAATCTTCTCTCTTTTGATGCCCAATTCGTAAGAATTTAGTATTAGCATCCTCAATTGACATTCCTATACCATTATCTTGGATGACTATTTCATCTTGTCGTATATTAATAGATACCTCAGTTGCATCAGCATCCCAAGCATTAGCAACTAATTCAGATAAAACCGCAGGAATATTACTATAAAGACCTTCGCTTAAATGATTCAGTGTATTAAGACTAAATGATAATTCGTACCCGCTGTCGCTCATGTAAACCCTCCAAAAAACGCTTAATACTTTTTGCGATAACACGACCCAGTGCAACTGGAACCGCATTCCCTATTTGACGACTAACTGTCTTAAATTTCAGTTGGCCTTCAGGTGCAAATTGATAACTTCGAGGGAATGTCTGAAGTAAAGCAGCCTCACGGAGCGAAATAGCGCGATCCTGCTCTGGATGACCAAAGCGACCATTACCATATCCATTACATTGGGTAGTGATGGTAGGTGCTACTTTATCCCATTCCATTCGACCATAGACACTCCCATAACTCTCACCACTTTCCTTTTTATGACATTCTGCAATCAATTCTTCAGGCCAATCTGCCCAAGTACCGCCAGGTACAGAATGCTGAATACGGCGAAGGTTTATATCTTCTAGTCTGCTGGCTGCATGCATGCTATCACCCTCCCAGTGTCCGCCAGCAGTAATTGGTGGCAGAGAACCAATTACATCACGTACAGTTCGATAGTTCTCAGGAGTATGGGTTGGGGGGATAATCTTAATAACGCCCTGTTTAGCAGCAAACAAGACTAGTCGGTCACGTTGCTGCGGAATTCCATAATCAGGACAATGCACCACGCTATGCGAAACGTGATACCCTAATTGTTCAAGTGATTGAATAAAATTGTTAAAAACTTCCCCTCTATTGAATGTTCGAACCTCAGGAACATTTTCCATTGATATAATATCAGGCTCGATCTCTCGAATAAGGCGCGAAAATTCTGTGAGTAATTGCCACTTTGTTCCAGTACGACTCTTCTTCGTATATTGAGAAAAATCTTGGCAGGGGGCACACCCTACTAAGATTTTATGTTGATTATTGGGATAGAGGGCATTTAACTCTCTGCCATCAACTTCACTAATAGACTTTTCAATAAAACGAGTTCTATTATTTTGCTCATAGGCATACTTACAAGAAGGATCGTTATCAATCCCTGCCAGTACGCCAAAACCTTCAAGAATAAGCCCGTGGGTTAGCCCACCAACTCCACAGAATAGATCAATGACTGCGCCAACCATGCTAACCTCCACAAAGCATCAAGGGTGAATGGTACTATCGAGTACAGAGCATATCACAGAATGTGCTTCTCATCGAGGGGGATTTTAGCTACCTCCTTCATGGTACTCCCATAAACGTATAGATTTCATTAACTGCATTACTATGCTAGGTACAGTTTCTAGCACCATAAAGGCACTACCTAGGCTTGTTGTAATCTAATTTTCATGTTCAGGGATGACAAAAAATGGTATACTCGCTCAGACTTTTGCTTATGTACGGGGATAAGAGATGAAAAAGATAAACAATGGAACTTGGGCGTGCCTCATAATATTTATGTCATCCACCCTTTTTGAAATGTTAGATCAGCGAGTTTTTTTTACTGGAATAGCCTGTCTCCTTTTATTAATCCTGCTAGTTGAAGAAAAAGATTCTTTGGTAAAGCAAATCTTAGCTTATCTACGCGAACGTCTTAGCGATTCCGATCAAGCAAACTTTGTCCATAGCCTAACAACCGATCAAGGGAAGAAGGATCAAGCGCCTCCAGCTGCTGAATAAGTTTCAGCGCCTCAGAAACTTTATTATCCTTTTTTACATCTGCAATAAATTCATCTATTGCAGATGTTGTTTCTCGATTAATCCAAGAAATGGCTAGATTGCGTCCATCTTCTTCAGTAGCACTAGCATCAAGTAATAACTGGGCAATATGCTCGGCATTCCCCTTAACTGCTCTAACAACTGATAACAACAATGATCCTCTTGTATCAATCTCTCCTTTTTCTATTCTCATTATTTGAACATTGTTGGTTCCAGCCTCATGGGCAACGTCATCACGCGATAAGCCAATGGCTTCTCGTAGTGTCCAAAGATATGCGCCTGTTGCAATCATACTCATAGTCCCTAGTATATCGTGCCTAATTCAAAAATGAAATAATCATATTTGAATTTCAAATTTGACAAATCCAAGTTATTTCTATAATATTTCATATATGAATATCGTATATGAAATGGGGTTAGGATGAAAATTCCACCTAAACCACACCTCGAAAAATTCCGAGAATGCCTAAAAGAAATACCATTACAAAATTTATCCCAAGCCACTAGGTGGCGTTATGCAAACGGTGATTTACCAAAGGGCATCTTATGGCTACTAAATCATCCCCAGCTACTCCGTGCCTTGGCCGACGATGCTGAACGCAACCAAATCTCAGAACCCACTATACCATCCTACTAGCCTTGATGGTATTTGTGACAACGTGTTTCAATCCCTGTTTAAGGATTTGAGGGTGCGATGCTTCACACAATTTTAACTGCCATCATAGCAGGCCTTGCCTGTGCAGTGTTGATGATTGCCATTCATGCATTGCTTTGGCATCGCCACTGGCGGCTGTCACGGCCACAAGCCTATATCGTTGGCACAGCCTGCATTGGGGTTGCGCTCACCATCTGGGCGCTCTTACTCAACCAACCAGCAACGATTATCGGTTTTTGGGCAATTGCTGGCTTAGCTGGCTCGGCTGATTTAGTAGCTTGGTGGATTCGGTCGCGCTTACAACGAATCGAAACTGAGGCCGAGGCTGCGGGTTTTGTCCGTGGCCAAATTGTTGGGTTGGATGACGATGGGCAAAACTAAGCAAGACGAACTGATAGGCCTAGTCGAAGATGCAACCGCACTAAACAACGAAATAGGCGATGCGCATAAGCAAATAGCCCTGCGCAATAGCGGCATGAGCCGTGAAGCGCTCGATGAACTTAAGCACGCCGAGCAGAGCCGGCGCAAGCAACAAGGCGTGTTGCACATTATTCGCCAAATGGTGGCGAAGCGGGCAACCGATTCTTCTGATCATGGAAAGTAGGCGTTGTATGGCACCACAATCTGATCGTATTCAGGTGCGCTGGCGCAACGGGTGGACTGCGATCCCCCATACCATCCTGCGTGATTCGCGATTATCGCGCAGTGCGAGGTTACTCTGGGGCATTCTTGCATCGTATGCAGGAAACGAAGAAGCTGCATGGCCCCAACAAAAAGACCTGGCCCAGGCATGTGCTGAAGGAGACACAATACCTCATATTCGCACAATTCAGCGCTGGCTTAAGGAGCTTGAAACCCATGGCTGGTTGGCCTCAATTCAAACCCGCCATGGCAATATTTATGAACTCTTTGAATCCCAGCAACGCGACACCCGTGTCGAAGAGGCGACACCAGTGTCGTGTCAGACACGACATCAGGATCGCGTCAGAGGCGACACCAGTGTCGTGTCAGAGGCGACACCAGTGTCGCATGGTTTAATTAACAAGAATCAATTAATAAGAAATAATAATACTACTCCTGCTACGCAGCAAAAAAATAACTACCACACAGAAACCTATCGGATACTTCGGGATCGGCAAGTTTGGACTGCCAAGAAACATGCCCATGAACCGCTTGAAATAATTCAAGCCTATCTTGACCATGTTGGGCCAAACTACCCCGCCGCCCAAATTGCCATTGACCTCAAGGCAGGCGTTCACCATCGCCTGGCTAATCCTGAGCCAGCAGCTGCACCACCAACTGAACCAACCAACGATGATCGGCGGCCTGCATGGATTGGGGCCGAGCAATGGCAAGGCCTGACCTCAAATCAACGTGATGCCTTGCAATATGCCCAACTGATTGATGGCCGAATTCAGGCCCAATACGACGATTGGACTGACATGATCTACAAGCGCTGGGGGCCATTGGCCAACCGCCTTGTTGAGGCTGCGGGGAGGACGCAATGACCAACATTTGGGAACGTGAAGAAACGATCACCTGTGAGCGCTGCCAAGATAGTGGCGTGCTCGGCTATCGCTATAGCGATGATAAAACCCGCAAGGCGATTGAGTATATTCTTTGCGACTGTCGCAAACCAACGGCATCAAGCCATCATGGTGATTTGACTTTGGTTGGTAATAAAACCTTTGAAACCTTTGTGAGTTTGCCACAGGTAGCCTCGCTGGCGCAGGCATGCTTGGATTATGCCAGTGACCCCAAAGGCTGGCTATTACTTTCGGGTCCATATGGCTGTGGCAAAAGTCATTTGGCCGCTGCGATTGCCCATGCCGTCGTTGCCAGCGGCAAAAGCGCCATGTTTTTCGTAGTGCCTGATTTGTTCGATGCCTTACGCGAAACCTTCGATGGCCAACAAGGCGAATCGTTTCAACAACGATTTGATCGAATTCGCAATGTTCCGCTGCTCGTGCTCGACGATGCGGGCACAGAACACTTGACCAGCTGGGCCAAGGAAAAACACTTTCAGTTGGTGAATCATCGCTACAACCGTGAATTACCAACCGTGTTTACCACCAACGAAGATATGAAGCGCTTTGATGGGCGCATTGCCAGCCGATTGGCCGATGTTGCACTGGTTGAGCACTTGGACTTCACGGGCATAGCCGATTATCGCCGGCTAAACTTAGCCAAGCGACGAGGTAAGGCCGCATGAATCGCATGAATAAACACCTCGTTCGTAAAGTATGGGCAGCTGTTACCAAAAGCCCACAAGCTTCAATTCAAGAGTTGGCTACGGCTGTTGGCATTCCATACGGCCCATGCCGCCGTTCCCTGATTGATCTCAAACGCCGTGGCTATATTGATTTTCCTGATAACACTGTCCGCGCCCGAACAATTCTTATTCCATTATGGGAAGGTCGCAATGCAAGCACTATCAACACCCATTGAACGAGGCCAAGCCGATGGGCAACGTGAAACCGTTGTCCAAGCCTTTGCAGCCTTGTTGGTTGCATTGATGCTTGACAAAGACCAAGAAGCGGATCAATCATCTACACAACCGCCTCAATCGAAAGCAGCGTAGAAGGGATTATTCATGCGAGCCGTTATCTATACGCGGGTTTCAACCCGTGAACAAGCTGAAAACAGCAGCCTTGCAAGCCAAGAGCGTGATTGTCAGGCCCATGCCCAACGCCATGGTTGGCACGTTGTGCAGGTCTATCAAGATGCTGGCAAGAGTGGCCGCAATGCTGATCGTCCCGCGTTTATGCAGCTTCGTGCAGATGCCGCTCAGAAACCACGATGCTTTGATGTTGTCTTAGTTTGGAAGCTCGACCGCTGCGCTCGTAATACCTCGCTCCAGCTGCGGGTGGTTGATGAATTCCACGCGCTGGGGATTCAACTCATTTCAATTACCGAGCCGATTGAAATGGATACCGCCGCTGGCCGTTTCAATCTCACCATGTTGGGGGCTGGGGCCGAACTGTATAGCCGGCTAACAGGGGAACGGGTAGCACGCGCCCGCCGTGCAGCTGCGGAATCAGGCAAGCTACCTGGCCCAGTGCCAACTGGCTACCAACGCAATGCGCAAGGCGTGCTTGTTCCTTCAGCAGATGCCGAACATCAACGCATGCTGTTTACGCTCTATGCTACAGGTTTGTATAGCTTCACCACTATCGCCGATACCATGAATCAACGGGGGGCGCGCGTTTGGAATACCCAGCAAGGGCGCTATGTTCCCTACACCAAAGATAACGTTGCATCGATGCTGCGCAACCAAGCCTATATTGGCAAAGTGAGCTATAAAGGCCAAATCTATGCTGGCCAACACGAAGCGCTGATTGATCAGAAAACATGGGACGCAGTACAAGCCTTGCTTGATCGGCGCGGCCAAAAGCGCGGTTGGACACCCGTGAGCCAAGGCCGTGGGCTACTCAGTGAAATTTTATATTGTGAGCACTGTGGCAGCCGCATGTGGCAACACTACAAGCGCACAACCAACGTTGTCTATTATGAGTGCAGCCAACACCGCTACAACCAATGCCCAATGGCCATGGTACGCAACGATGTAATTGATCAGCATATGATTGCCGTGCTCGATGCCTTGGCATTTCCCAGCGATTGGAAGCGCGACATTCTTCGGGTTGCTCAGCAACAATGGGCCGCACGCCAACAACCAGCACCCGAAGCACCCAACGTTGAAGCCGAGCTTGCCGCACTCAAGCGCCTGTTTCTCAATGACCAAATTCGGGCTGATGAATATGAGCAGCGCAAATCAGCGTTGTTGGCCCAATCACAAACACCACGCCAAAAGCCAGCTGCATCCTTTAATATGGAGCAGGCCTTCGATTTATTGGAATCAATTAGTTGGACATTTAAGCAGAAGGGGGCCTTAGCTGAGAAGCGCGTAGCCTTACAATCACTCATTGCAGCCGTTTGGGGCACAAAAAAAGGGATTGTCGCCTACCAGCCACGAGAACCATTTCTAGAACTCGTAGCAAGTTTGCAACAATCCCGCTTGGTGAGCCGGGTGGGGATCGAACCCACGACCAGCGGATTAAAAGTCCGATGCTCTACCACTGAGCTACCGGCCCAACGCGTGAGAGTATAGCACAGCCTGAATAAAATTGCAAATGACAAGGTTCACAAACTTTTTCAGGCAATGAATAGCAATGCGGCGCTACTTTTGGGTAGCGCCGCATTCGGTTTATTGATAACGGGAAAGGGGTTCGGTGGTTGCTCCAACGCGGGATAGCACGTCGTGGTCGGGGCTGCCCCATTCGCTAAAGCCAACTTCGTCGGCTGAAACATTTAGGGCTTGCGCTGCAATAAAATCGGCCAAATAGGGCGCAATCCGACCTTCACGAACGCCTTCATCCAAAGTAGAGATCAACTCAACAGTACCCATTGTTCCTCCTTATACTGGTTGCTTTTTTGCCGTCATCAACCTGCTCGCTCGCTCCGACTTAGATCAACTCGATTGCCAAGGCGACGGCTTCGCCGCCTCCCAAACAAAGGGTTGCCAGGCCACGCTTGCCGCCACGCTCTTGCAGTGCATACACCAAGGTCGTCAAAACCCGAGCACCGCTTGCACCAATTGGGTGACCCAAGGCAACCGCGCCACCATTGACGTTCAAGCGATCCCAATCAATATTGAGATCTTGGCCGTTGGCCACAGCTTGAGCAGCAAAGGCTTCGTTGAATTCATATAAATCATAATCGGCCAAGCTGGTGTTGGTTACTTCAAGCAAACGCCGCACAGCAAAGGCTGGCGCAGTGAAGATTTCCAAGGGCTTCACGCCTGCTTGGGCATAGCCAAGGATGCGCGCTAACGGCTTAGCACCCAATTGCTGGGCTTTTGCCATACTTGCCACCACCAAGGCCGAAGCGCCGTCGGTAATTCCAGGCGCATTGCCAGCGGTCACACTGCCATCAGCTTTGAAGGCTGGCTTGAGTTTGGCCAAGGCTTCAACCGTGCTATCAGCGCGCACTGGCTCGTCGGTATCAAAAATCGTTGTGCCTTTGCGGCTCTTCAGCTCGACTGGCACAATTTCGTTTTTGAACGAGCCACGAGCAATCGCGGCGGCAGCTTTGCGATGTGAATTGTAGGCAAATTCATCTTGCATCTCGCGGCTCACGCCACAAGCATCAGCCACCCATTCTGCTGAGTTGCCCATGTGATGATGCTCAACCGCACACCACAAGCCATCATGCACAACTGAATCTTGAATTTCGCCATTGCCAAGCCGATAGCCAAAGCGTGCTTGGGGCAACAAATAGGGCGCTCGTGACATGTTTTCCATGCCACCAGCCACAATCAATTCAGCATCGCCAGCTTTGATCATGCTCGCAGCCAGCATCACGGCCTTCAAGCCAGAACCACACACTTTATTGATCGTCAGGGCACTGACACTATCGGGCACGCCTGCACCCAAAGCAGCTTGGCGCGCTGGAGCTTGACCAAGCCCGGCCCCAACGACATTGCCCATAATCACTTCATCAACAACATCACCATTGATCCCTGCTCGCTCCAATGCGGCCTTAATTGCGATCGCACCGAGTTGAGGCGCAGTTAAATCAGCCAGACTCCCGCCAAACTTGCCAATTGGCGTGCGGGCAGCACTCAACAACACCGGTTCGCGCTCGTTGCTCATGGGGCCATACTCCTTGTTTTGAACTAGCTAAAAGCCAGCAGCGCCTTTGCCACTGGCTTATCTATTCAAGCTTTCAACGTTATCTTACCATAAAGCGAAGGCGCAATCTAGGCAAATTTTTATCCGTCCAGCCCAACGCACCAACGCTCAACTACGTCGCGACAGCGCCGCCCAATTCGCGCACGCAAATTAAATAATGCTCCAGCAGCCAAGCCCTCGGTTTCAGCCAAGGCCGAAATATTGGTTTGCTCAAACAAGAGTTCATGCCAAATCCGCTGCGCCACCGCATACAACGGATCATCATGCATACTCACTACCACATGCGAAATCTCACGCTTCAATTGGCGCACTGCAACCAGATCATCAACTGCTGGATCGGGCGCAACGAGCATATCTTCAAGCAGAAAATCTTGATTCTGCTGTGCTTGGCTTAAATAGTACACCTGTTGGGCCGCAGCAGACGCTTGCTGACGATTAAAGCCAGCCCCACCACGCTTTAATGCGTTGGTCGAGCGTCGCCATTGCAAGACGGCGCGCCATGTCACCTGATAAATATAGGTGCTCAAGCGCGCTTCAAAGCGAAATTGGCTCAGTTTTTGGGTCAAATCAGCATAGGCACAGAGATCAGGCGACCGCTCATCAAGATACAAGGCATCAACCCCGAAGACATGGATTTGCTTCAAACAATGATTAATCTGTTGATAGAGCTGATCGAGGGCTTCATCATGCTGCGGATGCTGCGGATCAAGCGCACGCTGAACAATTGGGTAATCATGCCAAAGATTGATGGTGATTTCGCTCAGTTTCGTTGGCTTGCTCACAGCATTTTGCTGGCTATAATCGGCAACTAATTTGGCCAAATCAGTCTGTTCTTCAGCAGTTAAATTCCAGCCTTGCTCCACGCCAACTACTGCCACAAGATCCATATACCATGCGTGCGTTTCCATTCTGGCCTCCACCATTGAATAGCTGGTCATTCTCCATTGACACAGCTACACCTTAGCGAAGGCCATGCGACAGCGATGCGACATTTTTTTGCTTAAATCGTTGTCGCAAGCCATAAAAAAACAGCGCCAACCGCAATGGTTAGCGCTGTTCGCATACTCAACAATTCAATTTAGAAGCCGTATTCGCGCCAGCGTTTGGTCACGCGATCAACAATCGTTTTGGTCATGCGAATATCTTGCGGCCATTCACGTGGGAAGCGATCAATATCTTGGCGCTTGCGCGTCGCATCAATCCCCATTTTGTGGCCATAGGCAAAGTGGTCGGCTGAGTGATCAAGCGCATCAAGCGGCCCTTCAACAATCACTGTATCGCGCTGCGGATCAACATTCGATGTGACATGGAATAAAACTTGGTTCATATCCTGCACATCAATATCATCATCGACCACGATAATAAATTTGGTCAACGACATCAGCATCAAGCCCCAAAGCCCATACATCACTTTGCGCACTTGGCCAGGATATTTTTTCTTAATACTCACCACCAGCAGATTATGGAACGTGCCTTCTGCTGGCATATTCACATCAATCACCTCGGGCACGACCAATTGCATCAATGGCAAGAACAAGCGCTCAGTCGCCTTGCCCAACCAATAATCTTCTTGTGGTGGATAACCAACAATCGTGGTGGGATATATCGCATCTTTGCGCATGGTGATTGCGGTCAAATGCATCACGGGATATTGATCAGCCAGCGAATAGTAGCCAGTATGATCGCCGAATGGCCCTTCAAGCCGACTTTCGCTGGGGTCAACGTAGCCTTCGAGAATAATTTCGGCGTTGGCTGGCACTTCGAGATCGATCGTTTTACACTTGACCATCTCAACTCGTTCGCGGCGCAACCACCCAGCCAACATAATTTCGTCGATGCCTGGGGGCAAGGGCGCAGAGCCAGAGTAGATCGTGGCATAATCGCCGCCAATCGCGACCGCAACTGGCAATTTCACTCCACCTTTGCGCAGCGCTTCGCGTTGATGTTCGGTGCCGCCTTTGTGAATTTGCCAGTGCATACCGACAGTTTTTTCGTCGTACACTTGCACCCGATACATACCCACATTGCGAATCCCTTTGACCGGATCACGCGAGATCACGGTGGTTAAGGTCACATAGCGGCCACCATCATCAGGCCAGCATTTAAGAATTGGCAACTTATTCAAATCAATTTGATCGCCAGTCCAAACAATATCTTGGCAAGGAGCGCTGGCGACCGTTTTAGGCCGATAGCGCACAATTTCGGAAAGCTCGCTGACCTTTTTGAGCTTATCAAAAACACCATCGGGCACTTCAGGCTTGACGACGCTGGCCAAGCGGGCGCGCAAATCGTCGAGCTTTTCTAAGCCCAAGGCCCAAGCCATGCGTTGCTCCGTGCCAACCCCATTAATCAAGACTGGCAAATCCGAGCCAATCACATTTTCAAATAATAATGCGACATTACCTTGACCTTGCTTCATTTTTGAAACGCGGTCGGTAATTTCGGTAATTTCAAGGTCGGAAGAAACTGGCGTTTTGATCCGTTTCAATTCGCCGCGTTTTTCCAAAAATGCGATCCATTCGCGTAAATCGGCGAAGGTTGCAGGTATTTTTGCAGCCACAATAACGCTCCATTGCAGATGATTTGTTCAATCTTTGTGCATTGTATCACGATTTATCGTCGATCAGCAGGCGTTAGGGGGAGCTTTAGCGCCAAGAGATGCCCAAAGCAATTGGCGACTATTTAGCCATAAAGCAATCAAGAGCGCCTATGGTATAGTAGCGGTTAGTGTTTAACCAGCCCTGATTAAACAGCGCTCCATTTGGCGTAACCCAGCACAAATTTATAGGCGCAGTATTGCGCATTTCACTGAGGGATTATGAAACGAGTAGTGCCTACCCAATCCATTCACATCACGATACCCTATCTCATTCTTGGGTTGATTCTGTTGATCCAAGCCATCGCAATCTATCTGTTTAATGATGGAAAACTCGTCTACAATCTTGATGACCCGTATATTCATCTTTCCTTAGCCCGCAATATTGCCCATGGCCATTATGGCATCAACCTGATTGAGCCATCAGCCCCATCGTCGAGCATTCTCTGGCCCTTTATCCTCGCCATCTTTGCCCGATTGCCCTTGTTTGAATATATGCCCTTACTGCTTAATATTGGGTTCGGCGTAGCCATTCTTTATTTTCTGCATAAAATCGTCACCTTAATCTTCCATGATCGGCTGAACCCCGCGACAAAAGCCTTTTTAATCTCCGTCTTAGGCATCGTCGCCAGTATCAGTCCCTTAGTGTGGTCGGGCATGGAGCATCTGCTCCAGATTCTGTTAGCCGTGATCATTCTTTACCATCTCCTAGAGTTAGAAATCAACAACACCCTCAATCGCTGGTTGTTGGTTGCGGTGATCATGAATGGCTTCGTTCGCTATGAAAGCCTCGCCATCTCGATTCCGGTGTTACTCTTTATCTTTCTGAAGGGCCATCGCCGGGCAGCACTGCTTGGCCTTGTGCTGACGCTTGTGCCGATAGCCGCATTTTCGTATTTTCTGCATCGCCTTGGTTTAGGCTATCTGCCAACCTCAGTCATTATTAAAGGTGCGCAATTTTCCGATAAAACATCGTTTGAAATTCTGCTCAAGAATTTAGGCTATGCGACGAACGCAAAAACATGGTATTTTTTGCTTGTTATAATGGCTTTCCTGCTCGTGGGATTACGGCAAAAAACACATATCTATTTTAGATTAACAGTTTCATTATCAATCCTTTTACAGGCACTTTTCGGTACATTTTTAAGTTCATATTACCGCTATGAATCATATATGATTATTTATGCACTGCTTGCTTGGATATTTTTATATAAAGAAATTATTGTAAATGCACTGAATAATTTCAGAAAATATCTACTTAGTGTAGTAGTAATAGCAATCTTTTTCAATTATTTTAATCATATCATTTATATATTTTACACACCAATGATGTCTCATAGTATTTATAGTCAACAATATCAGATGGCACTATTTGGCAGTAAGTACTACAATAAAAATATTGGAGTCAATGATCTTGGACTTGTTTCCTATATGGATAATGATTACACATTAGATCTCTTTGGCTTATCCAATATTGAAGTTATTGATTATCGTAAAACAAGAGCATCTGATTGGATGAACACAATAGCAGATAAATATAATGTTGATTTGATTATGATTTATGACGAATGGTTTACTAATCATCGTCCTAATAATTGGAATAAAATCGGTGAACTTAGGACAAATCTACTCGTTGGTGCAACTGCGCTAGATGAAGTTGATTTTTATGTCCGAAACTCAAGCAATGTTGGCGAAGTGCGCCAATTACTGAAACAATTCAGCCAAACACTGCCCGCAAATACAGAGTTTGTGTTTGAGCCAGAATAACTGGGTTGAGCTTTCAGATTATTGAGCGCTGATCATCAATCTGTCTTCGCTTACTCACGCCCAAGTCCATACTATCGAAGTACCAGTTTGTAAGCGCAGTATTGCGCATGGAAATGAGGGATTATGAAACGAGTACTGCCCACCCAATCAATCCATACCGCCATTCCCTATCTGCTTCTTGGCCTGATTCTGTTGATCCAAGGCATCGCAATCTATCTGTTTAATGATGGAAAACTGGTCTACAATCTTGATGACCCCTATATTCATCTTTCTTTAGCCCGCAATATTGCCCATGGCCATTATGGCATCAACCTGATTGAGCCATCAGCCCCATCATCCAGTATTCTGTGGCCCTTTATCCTCGCCATCTTTGCCCGATTGCCCTTGTTTGAATATATGCCATTAATCTTAAATATAGTCTTTGGCGGCGGAATTCTGTACTTTGTCCATAAAACCATCAATTTAATCTTCCAAAACACACTGAGCATAGCTAAAAAAACATTTTTCATTTCATTATTTATTATTATTGGTTCGATAACTCCTTTAATATGGTCGGGCATGGAGCATTTACTCCAGATCCTGTTAGCAGTGATCATTCTGTACCATCTCTTAGATTTAGAAATCAACAACAGGTTCAATCGATCGTTGCTGGTTGCCGTGATCATCAATGCCCTAGTTCGCTATGAAAACCTCGCAATTTGTATTCCAGTCCTGCTTTTTATTTATCTTAAGGGCCATCGTCAGGCAGCACTCATCAGCCTCGTATTGACAATCGCACCATTAGTAGCCTTTTCATATTTTCTCCACCGCATTGGTTTAGGCTATCTACCAACCTCAGTCATTATTAAGGGTGCTCATTTTTCAAATCAAACTTCAATTGAGGTATTCTTTTTCAATATTTGGATTTCGATGCAATCAAAAACATGGTATTTTTTAGTGGGCGTAGTAATTTTACTGGCCCTCAAATTACGTCAAAAAACCCATAATTTATTTATACTTATAGTTATTTCATCTATAGTACTCCAATTATTACTTGGAACGAATTTTGGATTATATTATCGTTACGAGACATACATAATTGTATATGCTATCCTTGCGTTTTTATATTTATATAAGGAAAATATCCCTAATTTAATCAACAGTACCAGAAAATACTTAATGGTATCAATCGCATTAATATCATTTATTGGTGTATATTTCAATTATATGTATGACATTATTTATACTCCAATGATGAGTAGTAGCATTTATCTACAACAATATCAAATGGCGATTTTTACCAGTAAATATTACAATAAAAATGTTGGAGTCAATGATCTTGGATTGGTAGCCTACATGAACAATAATTATACCCTAGATTTATTTGGCTTATCGAATATCGATGTCATTGACTATCGTAAGAATCAAATTCCAGGTTGGATGAATATCATGTCAGATCGATATAATGTTGATTTAATTATGATTTATAACGAATGGTTTGTAAAGTATCGACCTAGTGAATGGATTAAGATAGGTGAGCTTCGGCTTAATTTACGAATTTCTTCAGCAGCACATAAAGATGTTGATTTCTATGTACGTAATCCGGATAATATTGAAGCAGCTCGTGAAATAATCAATCAATTTAGACAAACTCTGCCAAAGAATGCAGAATTTATTTTTACGCAAGAATAGGTTCCAAGAGCTTGAGCGCAAACTAGAGAACGTATTTTCAGTGGAGGACTTTGGCCATAGCAGGCCATGCGGTCTATGATATAGTAGCGCTCAGTCATGACTGAGCGCTACTTCATGGAGCATTGTCGCGCAACTACCTTGTACATAGACTGAGGGACTATGAAACGCAGACTAAACATCCAATCAATCCACAGTGCCATACCTTATCTGATACTTGGACTTATCCTGTTGATCCAAGGCGTGGCGATTTATAGCTTGAATGCTGGGAAATTCATTTATATTCTTGACGATCCCTATATTCATCTAAGTTTAGCGCGTAATATCGCGCATGGTCATTATGGTATCAACCTGATTGAGCCATCAGCGCCATCGTCCAGTATTCTCTGGCCATTTCTCTTAGCATTATTTGCACCTTTACCATTTTTCGAATTCACGCCTTTGATCCTTAACCTTGGCTTTGGGCTAGCAACATTATTTTTTATTCGTAAAATAATCGATTTAATTTTCCAAAATACCCTGAGTTCTGCAAAGAAAACCTTTTTTGTCGCCCTATTCATCGTTATTTGCAACATGACTCCACTGATATGGTCGGGGATGGAGCATATTCTGCAAGTATTGCTAACCGTTATCATTCTGTACCAAATCCTCGATTTACAAATTAATCAAAAATTAAATAAATCGCTGATTATGATGCTTGTGCTGCTTTCCTTAGTGCGGTACGAAAGCCTTGCCATTTCAATCCCCATCCTGTTATTGCTCTATTTCAAGGGCTATCGTAAGCTAGCTGCGATTGGTTTAATCATCATAATTTCACTTTTAGCCGCTTTTTCCTACTTCATACATAGCCTTGGGCTAGATTATTTACCAACTTCAGTCCTTATCAAAAGGTCTCTCTTTTCAAATAGAAATTCAATCGATATTTTCTTTCGAACTATTTTGATTTCAATGCAATCACGTACATGGTTTATCTTATTAGGAATGGTGATATTAATTACGTTAAAACTACGCCAGAAAATACATACTTCATTTATCTATATAACTGCATTATCTATAACATTTTATTTATTATTTGGAACAACTCTTGGATTATTTTATCGTTACGAAACCTTTATAATTACGTATGCATTTACCGTATTTATGTATTTATACAGAGAATTTATTATAAATGCAGTTAGTAGCATCAGAAAATATTTATTTACATCTATTTTTATTTCACTTCTATTTTTTATATATTTAGATTACGCCCATCCCATAATTTACACACCAAAATTTTCTAGTAGTATTTATCTTCAGCAATATCAAATGGCACTATTCACTAATAAATATAATAAAAATGTTGGAGTTAATGATATTGGATTAGTTTCATTTATGAATAATAACTATACATTAGATTTATTTGGATTATCCACTATTGATGTGATTGATTATCGCAAAGCGCGAACTCCAGGCTGGATGAATCAATTATCCGAGCAATATGATGCTAATCTGATTATGATTTATGATGAATGGTTTACAGATTTTATTCCAAATGATTGGATTAAGCTTGGGCAGCTTAAGTTAGATCTGCCGGTTGCCATAGTTGCCGCTAAAGAGGTTAGTTTTTATGTGCGCAACCCAGCTATGGCTGAAGAAGTTCGCCAATTGCTGGAGCAATTTAGCCAAACCTTACCAGAGCATGCGGAATTTCGCTTTACTCAAGAATAGGCGCTGCGACTGGTATAATCGGATTTTCAACTCGATCTATGGAGCAGCCCATGAGTGAATTACGTGGCTTTTCGTTAAGCCAAGAAGAATTATTTGTTTGTTTGATTGTGGCCGATTTGCCCTTGCCGCTAGGCTTTGATGATTTAGCCAACCAAGTTTTTGGCGAGCTACCTGAGCAATATCAAAACTATGTGCTTGGCACTGCCGAACGCAGCCTGATCGCCCATGGCATGTTGGAATTAACTGACGACCAGCCAGTTTTAGAGCCAATGGTAGCCGAATGGTTGAATATTATCAGCCAACCAAGCCAAACGTGGGTCATTTTGCATCAGCCTGCTGGCCAAAAACAACAAGCAAATTACATTCATCATGCCAACAATCAGTATCTCTTTCACCGTGGTCAAGGCGGCATTCACCAAGTGATTGCGCTGCCCCAAGCCCGCGAGATTGTGCAAGCAGCGCTGGATATTATTGAGCCGCTTGAGCTTGAGGTTGGCGCAACATTAGAGGGAACCCTGAGCGAAACAGTCTTTCGGAGCATTGCCAGCACCCGCACAATCAAACGCGAAGAGGTGGTTGCGCAACTGAAAACTGGTGGTTTAGCGCCCAACGTCGCCGAGGCATTTGGCCAAACGTTCGAACAATTGCGCTCAATCAGCGCCTTGGCACTCTTGAAAAACAAACCAGAAACGAGTGTGCAACAAGCCTTTACCCTGGTTTGTGGCGAGCAACAACAATGGTTGCTTGTGCCCGAAGCAGAAGGCCAGTTGTATGTGCGCAATCTCGATCTGACAGCGCTCGTGCAAGTACTGCACAATTTTGCTCACCCTCAATAAGCCACGAAAATGCCCCTTGAGATCAATCAAGGGGCATGCTGTTTTTAGCGAGTCAGCGTCCACAACCCTTCACCAGTGCGCAAGTTTGCCATCCGTAAACCATCGCCGGTTTGGATTAATAGGGCATTGCCGCTACGGGTTAACGTCGGCAATTGGCCAATAAACATCTCTTGCTGAAACGACCAACCAACGGTGCCATCGGCGCGTTTGAGCAACTGCACCCGCACTAAATCGTCAATTTCTTGGTCGAGCCAGCCAAAAACAATGCCTTCACCTGGCACAATCACCCCTTGAATGGGGTTGTTGCCACTCCAATCACTCGCCGTACCAAGATCATCGAGCCGCCACAGCAATTCGGCAGTTTTGGCATTGATTGCCAACATACTGACGGTATTCGTGCCCCGCTGTTTAACAGCAGCAATATACAAAACCTCTGCATCAAAGCCAATTGGATGCAGCTCATAATCGCTTAAGCTATAGGTCACAACTTGATGCTCAGGCGTAATGATCGCAACTTGTTCACCAGCACCAAATGCCAACATATCCCCGCTGCTTGCTAACCTGCGGTCGCTGCTCCTGAAACTATCGGCAAAATCCCCAGCCAGCTCGACACTCCAGCGCTGCTGTTGATCAAGCCCAATTGCCGCCAGCTGTGCCGGATCGCTATCGCTGCGCAAGCGCAAAATACCAGTGTTGGTTTGCGGGTCGGCCATCCATTCGATGTGCTCAGTCCAATCTTGATTTAATTGGATTGCTTGGCGTTGCTCGCCAGTTTGCAGCGCAAAGCAGATGATATATTCCAAGCCTGATTCCGCATCGCGCTCGGTGCCACATAATTCATCGCCAAACTTGGCTAAAGCCCGCGCATAACGATCAGCCAAGGTTTTTTGCCAGCGCTGCGTACCACTCGCTAATTCAAAGGCGGTCAAAATATTATCGTAGGTCTGAACCACAATTAAATCGCTACTAATAAAGAGCATTGGTGGGTACAGTTGAATCCGATCCGACAAGCGAGTTTGCCAAGCAAGCGTACCATCTTTGGCATTAAACAGCCGTAAATCACGTTCTTTGACCACCGCGATATACTGCTCAAGCGCCACCAAATCATAGGATTCGCTGCCAAGCTCCGTTTGCCACACCGCCTTGCCATCAGCGCCATCGATCAATGCCATCGAATAGATACTTTTGCTGGTTGTTTGCACCAGCACTTCGTTGCGTTCATCGCCATTGCGATCATAGGCCAATTGAGTTGAATGATAGAGCACCGAGCCAGTGATGGTTGCTTGTTCGACCTCTACAGGCTTGCCAATCCCTACCGTCGTTCCTTGTACGGTTCGAATCGGTGTCTTTGCTGAATCAAGCGATTTAGTCGCCAAGAAATAAATCCCGCCACCAATCGCAGCAAACAAGATCAATAAAACCAGAATTACCGGCAAACACGAAGAACGATCTTGGCGATAGGGTGCCATATTACTATTCCATTGTTGCGACATTTGAGGCTCCTTCGGCACACAAGCATTCAACAGAGATAAGAGCGTTGCCAGTACGCCGCCAATTCAAACGTCTGTTACAGCTTAACTGGTTGGCTGACATGCTGCTGCAACCAATCAATCACTGCATCTTTATTACGTTCGCGATTGGCTAAACGCTCCCAATAGGTGAAAAAATGGTCACGGAATGAATGGGCAATCGTGCGATCGTGAATAATGATATTGACGTTTTCGCGGCCATCTTCGGTATCAGCAACCTGCCATGATTCTAAAATCAAGGTTTGGCGGCCTTCAACTTTCCAAGCTACGGGAAAATAGGCAGGGTCAATCGCATCAACAATCGCCAGTTGATAATTTGGATACACCTGCAAGAGCCAAATCACATGGCGCAACCACGCCAAAGCCTCGGCCAAAGTCAATTGGCTTTGCGGCTGATCACGCAGCCAATCGTCGGCAGGTAGCTCGCCATGGCTCAATAAACGCAAAATTGCTGTTTTTGTAACAATATGACGCGCCTCATGTTGACGATCTTGCAAAAATTGCTCAAATAAATGCACCCGTTGGCGATGATGATCCAATAATTGTTGACACCACAGCTCCAGATGGGTTTGTTCTTGCAACGACCGTACCAAGGGCGCTTGCAAAATCCGTTGAATACAAGCGCTGCGAATCGCAATTGGCATCGATTGAAAACTAAGCCCTTCTTTTAACAACAATTGTGCGCCATCCTCGGCCTCAAATTGCAACGCCAAGGCCTTAAAATCCAACGATCGTTCTGGATAGACCGCCAACAAGGGTTGGGTTTGCGAACGCATCGTGGTTGCAAATTGGCTCATTAATTGATAATGCGGACTATCAGGCGCAAAGAAAAAGCCACTATCAACATGTTTGGATTGGCGGCTGCCAAACAGCCATAACGCCCCTTGGCCAGGCACAATAATCACATCGGCTGGCGCGCCAGGCAAAACATGATTGGGGAAAAGATAGGGCTGATATTTGCCGCGATACCCCAGCATCGAAAGCATACGCGCAATCAACTCAAAGCGATGTTGGTTTTCAATCCGCAAGCGCCAAAGATGCACCACATTCCAGCCAGCATGCAGGGCTTGGCGCAAAGCAGCGCGCCAAGGAACTGCCAATTCTGGAAAAACCGTCAACGGATCGTGTTCGCTTTGAAAGGTCACGACGATTTCGGCTCCTGGCCATGGGCTTTGTTTGGCGGCAGCAGTAACCATGGCGATGGCCTGCAAAAGAATCGATTGCACACCTTCAAGCACCGCGCCTTTATTGGCAACTGGCAGCAAACTGGGGTCGATTTTTGGTGGCTCAGGCATCAAGCCTGCTTGGGCAGTGCTAAGCACTTGGCTAATGGCTTGTTCGGCGCTGGCGGCCAAACTCCCCTCATCAATACCTAAGGCTCGCTCGTAAGCGTGCAAAAATGCAGTCGTTGGCTTGGAAACCCCAGTTTCGACGGCAGAAATATAGCCTTTGGTATAGCCAACCAGCCCGACCATCTCGGTTAGTGAAATCCCACGTTCTTCGCGGAGTAGACGAAGGTACGACGTACCTTGCTTGGATTTGCGTCCCACAGGCAGTACCTCGGTAAACCTCACATGGATGAGCTGTCCAGCAGGTTCACAATTGATAGGTTGATGATTGGCAACGACGGTGTTGAGGTGTGCGCCTTCGCGCTTCTCCGGCGGTCTTATTGCTTGAGCCACGTCATAAAAAGGCCGTAATCATCAAACAATCTAACAAACAATCTAGTTGATTCAAACAATTTCGTCAATTATAGTAGCGTATATGTAAGTGTTAATAAGTTTTTACTTTCGAGCAGATAGGGCTGACATAGCTTTGGCTCGCTAACACTACAGCGTATGGTCTGTGCATAAGGAGCTATCATGGAACGATCTGGACGCTGGACAATTCGTCGGGTACGGGCTGCAGTCATTACAACGGTGTTGAGCACATCAGTATTGTTGGGCGGCTATGCTGCCTCAGCCAAAGACAACAAAAAAGTCGAAGTCTATCCGCTCCCTGTTGTTGATGAAAAGCAACCAAGTTCCGATCAATTGCCTCCACCAGATAAGATTGTTGGTGGCTCAGCAGCTACCGCTGGTGAATTCCCTTGGCAAGCGCGAGTAGCGCGCAATAACAGCCTGCATTGTGGTGGTTCGTTGATTGCACCACAATGGGTTTTGACTGCTGCCCACTGTGTACAAGGCTTTTCAGTCTCATCGTTGAGCGTCGTGATGGGCGACCACAACTGGACGAGCAACGAAGGCACTGAACAAAGCCGCACAATTGCCCAAGCGATTGTTCACCCAAGCTACAACGCATCGACCTACGATAACGACATTGCCTTGTTGAAACTCAGCAGCGCCGTGACCCTCAACAGCCGGGTTGCCGTGATTCCTTTCGCAACCACTGTCGACAATGCTTTGTACAATGCTGGCGTTGTTTCAACAGTCACTGGTTGGGGCGCATTGAGCCAAAATGGTTCATCACCAAGCGTCTTGTACAAAGTGCAAGTGCCAGTCGTTTCAACCGCAACCTGTAATGCCTCAAACGCCTACAATGGCGATATTACCGGCAACATGGTTTGTGCTGGCTACGCAGCTGGTGGCAAAGACTCATGCCAAGGCGATAGCGGTGGGCCATTCGTCGCCCAAAGCAGCGGCACTTGGAAATTGACCGGGATCGTCAGCTGGGGCGAAGGTTGTGCTCAGCCAAACAAATATGGCGTGTACACCAAAGTTGCCAACTACACCAGCTGGATCAACGGCTACGTTGGCGCTGTAACCCCAACCAGCACGCCAGTTCCTGGCACCCCAGTTCCAACCAGCACGCCAATTCCTGGTACCCCAGTTCCAGGTGGCAGCTTGCAAAATGGTGGCTTCGAAAGCAGCGCTAACTGGGTTCAATCACCAAGCGGCATCATTGCAACCAACCGCCCACGCAGCGGCTCCTACAGCGCGTGGCTTGGTGGCTACAACAGCGGCAACGATAGCATTTATCAAACCGTAACCGTGCCAGCCAACGGCGTACTTAGCTACTACTGGTATATGAGCACTCAAGAAAGTGGCAGCACCGCTTACGACCGCTTGTATGTTCGCCTCTACAACAGCAGCGGTAGCTTGATTACCACCTTGCGCACATGGAGCAATGCAAGCACGAAGAACGCTTGGAGCTTCGATAGCGTGAGCTTGGCCTCCTACGCTGGCCAAACCGTGCGCGTCCAATTCGTGGGCACGACCGACAGCAGCTTGATCACCTCGTTCTTCGTGGACGATGTAAATCTGCAATAAGCCCAACGATTGACCATAGTTCCATCACAGGCCCCAGTCTACATCAGTAGATTGGGGCTTTTGTTATGCTTAATTGTTTGTTATGCTTAAGTTGATGAGCGTATGCTTGTTGGTTGCGTAGCAGCCAAGCAATTGCCTTTTTGGCTTATCACTGTGGAACGCCAGGTTCGAATCCTGACTCGTTACACGCTTATCCATCTATTGTACCTGTAATTGGCCCTGCAAAGCTACGGGCTTTCCGCCAATTGCAGCCCATGGTGCGGCGTGTAACATCGTTTTGAAAGCGAGAGAGTATGGAAACCGTTGCGATTGGATTCATTATAGTCATCATTATCACGATCGTTGTAGCCCGTTTATTTCCTGTCACCACAATTTATGAGCATGAACGGGGCTTGCTCTACAATCATGGCAAATTTCAAGCGCTGCTTGAGCCAGGCAGCCACCGCTTCGTGCGCAATCAGTATCATATTACCAAGCTCGATGTGCGCCCAAGTTCGCTGAGCGTGAGTGGCCAAGAAATGTTGAGCGCCGATTTGATTAGCGTTAAGTTCAATCTAGTCGCCACTCTGCACATCAATCAGCCTGAGCGTTGGCTGCATAGCCATACCAGCGCCCAAACGGTAGTTTATAACGATTTACAGATTGCGTTGCGTGATGTTGTGGCGAAGTATACACTCGATCAATTATTGGCTGATCGCAGCTCAATCGCGCCTCAAATTCTTGAGCTAGTACAACCAAAAGCCAACGAGCTTGGGGCAAGCATTCAAAATATCCAAATCAAAGATTTTACCCTGCCTGCCGAGCTAAAACGTGCCGCTTTGCAACAAGCCAAAGTTCAACGCGAAACCGCCGCAGCTCTAGAACAAGCCCGTGGCGAGCAAGCAGTGCTACGCAGTTTGGCCAATGCTTCGCGCATGCTCGATCGCAATCCAGCGCTGATGAATTTGCGGGTCTTGCAAGCCCTCGATAGCAACAAGAGCAATACGATTGTGCTGCATGTGCATCAATCAAACAATGATCAAACAATCGATAGTGGATTTAGCCAACCTGAAGTTTAGGAAAGAGCGATGCGTGGTTTAACCCTCGGCAAATTTGCCCCGTTGCACAAAGGCCATCAATTGATGATTGAAACTGCGCTCAGCGAAGTGGCTGAGCTGCAGATTATCATTTACGATAGCCCCGAACAAACCAACATACCCTTATCAGTGCGGAGTGCTTGGCTGCGCCAGCTGTATCCTCAGGCCCATGTGATTGAGGCCTGGGATGGGCCAAGCGCAATTGGCAACACCCCTGAAATTCAAAAGCTCCACGAAGATTATGTCATCAAGCAGCTTGGCATCAGCAATATCAGCCATTTTTATTCGAGCGAATTTTATGGTACGCATATGAGCCAAGCGCTTGGGGCAATCAATCGTCAAGTTGATGCAGCGCGCAGCCAAGTGCCAATCTCAGCCACCAAAATTCGCAGCGATCCCTATCGCTACCGCGAGTTTTTACACCCGCTGGTTTATCGCGATTTGATTATGAAGGTCGTGCTGCTTGGCGCGCCATCGACGGGCAAAACCACGCTTACTGCGGCCTTGGCCGAGCGCTTCAACACCCAATGGATGCCAGAATATGGCCGCGAATATTGGGAGCAACACCAGAGCAATCGGCGGCTCACGCCACAACAATTGGTCGAAATTGCCGAAGGCCATTTGGCCCGCGAAGAAGAACGTTTATTAGCAAGCAACCAGTATCTATTTGTTGATACCAATGCGTTAACCACCTACCATTTTGGCCTGAGCTACCATGGCATGGCCGAGCCACGCTTGGCCCAATTGGCCGACCAAGCCCAACAACGCTACGATTTGGTGCTGGTGTGCGATACCGATATTCCCTACGACGATACATGGGATCGCTCGGGCGAAGTCCACCGCACGATCTTCCAAAAACAACTGCTGGCCGAATTGCATACCCGCCGCCAACCCTATTATTTGATTCAGGGCACGCTCGAACAGCGCATCGCCCAAGTACAAAGCTTAGTACAACGCCACCAACTGTTTCAGAATCTTTTAGCCAACCCAAGTTGAGGTGTTTATGGATCTTGCGAGCTTCTTTGATATAAACACGATTGCGTTCACGCTGTTTGACTACCACATGAGCTACCTTGAATTGGTTGGCACAATTTTCAATTTGTGGTCGGTTTGGCTGGTTGGGCGGGGCAAGGTCAGCAATTGGCCAATTGGCTTAATCGGGGTAGTGTTTTTTTTCGTGCTGTTCTACCAACTTCGGCTGTATGCAGATACCTTTGAGCAAGTTTATTATTTTTTCACTGGGATTTACGGCTGGTGGCACTGGTCGCGGCCAGCCGATCAGTCAGCAATCAAACCGCGTTATAGCTCACGCAACGATAATTTGCTCGCGCTGGGAATTACCGTGGTTGGCACATTAGTATTGGCTTGGATCATCGGCAATATTGATCAATGGCTGCCACAATATTTTCCTGAGCCAGCCAGCTATGTGCTAATTGATTCGTTGACAACGGTTATGAGCTTCACGGCCACGATTTTAATGGCCCAACGCCGGATTGAATGTTGGTATTATTGGATCACGGTCGATGTAATTGCAATTTGGCTGTATGCAGTTAAAGGCACGCTGTTAGTGGCATTGCTGTATGGCATCTTTTTGGTGTTGGCTAGCAATGGCTGGCGCTTATGGCGCAAAACAGCTTAAACAAAAAGAGCACCCTTGGGTGCTCTTTTTTGAGTGGCGACTCCGGGGCGAGTCGAACGCCCGACCTTTTCCTCCGCAGGGAAACGCTCTATCCACTGAGCTACGGAGTCGCATTAGATTTTGCAGGGACAGTTATGGAACACACCCTGCATTAAATAAAAAAAGCACATTTGCGTGCTGCCAAGTTGGTGGCGGGAAGGGTGGGATTCGAACCCACGAAGGTTTTTACACCTTGCCGCATTTCGAGGGCGGTACATTCAACCGGACTCTGCCACCTTCCCTAGTGGGGTTTTGATTGTAAAAAGAGTGGCGACTCCGGGGCGAGTCGAACGCCCGACCTTTTCCTCCGCAGGGAAACGCTCTATCCACTGAGCTACGGAGTCGCATTCGTTTTGCGTTGCGTTTCAGCAACGTTTGAGAGTATAGCACAGCTCTTTCTATTTTGCAAGTTTAGCGCTTGCCTACGAGCAAACCCTAGATTATGCAGCTTGCAGGGTTTGCTCGTAGGCGTTTAATGAATAAGGTTCTAGTTCAAAGGCGTGAGCACAAAGGTATTATTAAACAGCGCATTGCCCTCACTTACAGCCAAGCCTAAATACCCATTATTATACAAAGCTGCTCGCTGGCTTATACAAGTTTGGCCATCGAGGGCAACCTTAATTTCATGATATGCATCATTAAATGTGACGTTTAGTTTATAGACCACATCTTTCTGAATTGGCAGTTTACAACTGGCTAAGGGTCAGTCCGAGGACAATCACAAGTACAGAACTCATACTCTTCATCATAGTCTCTCCATGAGCAATGAGCCATCTACGCTCATATCAAGAGGCTCATCCGTGTAATGTAGCCGCTTCAAGAATTACCTCTAACAAACTACGCCTACCGATACGAAGCTAGCACCTAAAAGTTGTTATAAACCAGTATAGGCTAGACTTTTACAAAGATTGTTGCTTGTAACGCTGGTGTAACACGCGTGTGGCATAGTGCGTGTGAGCGAAGATATTAACCCAAATCAAGGAGTATGAGCAATGTATCATGTTCCCAACAATCCCAACCTTCAATCAGCGTTCGCAACGATTTTGGATGCATGTATTCAGCGCGGGCCAGGCCTCGGTGTAAGCATCGGCGCAATCTACGGCTCGTATCTCGGCGTAGCGCGGGGATTTATCGTCGGCAGTTTGGTTGGTGGCATCGTTGGGATTGTTGGGAGCATGATGTTGGCCACTATGATTTATGCTTGGCAGCAGCTATTTCCAACAACCAACCAGCGCCACTACTCGTTGCTGTGGTTTGCCCCATTGATGATCGTCATTGGCTACCTCTTGATCAGTTATGGCCTGCTTGGTGAGCAGCTTGGGCTTAATCATTATCTCTACGATCTTATGTTAAATAGCATGCAAAATACCCGCCTCAGTAGGCTGGTTGTTTGGCCAAGTGTAATCATCAGCGCCAGTACCTTCTTTGGCTTACCTATCATCCTCAGCAACATTCAAATTTCAGTGCCTTAGCCGTTGTAAGCAGCATAACAACAGCATGGATTTAGCCGTTTTAAGTTAAGGAATAGCCGAGATGAATCAAACATCTGTGCAGCAAATTGCCCAAGCGCGCTGGGGGTTAATTTTGAAAGAATGTATTCAGTGCGGGATTAAGTGGGGCGCAATTCTAGGGGCGATCTATGGCTTATTTACGGGCTTATTTTTTGGGCTAATCATTGGGCCGCTGATTGGCATGAGCACCGGCTTGATTGGTGGAATTATGCTCGCTTTGATGATTTATGCTTGGCGCAAATGGCTGCAACCAGCCACGTTGAGCGAGCAAGCAATTCGTTGGCTTGCTCCATTGCCAATCGGCTTCAGCTATCTTGTGGTTTGCTATCAAATTAGCGATGCATACCAAGGTTTTAGAGCATACATCAACGATTTATTGATGAATATCATGCATTTTCAGTTCTTAAGTATTTTTGTAACCTGGTCATTGCTTATTATGAGCGTGACGCTCATTATCGTAATTCCAAGCATTCTACACGAAACTCAGGCTTATTAAAAGGTGCAATCTACAATATTTAATCTGTCATTACACGAAGATTCAGCATTAATTGAGCGAGGAGCATTTATGGATCAAGTTTCAGCTAAACCCAAAACTCCTATCCGTTTTATAACTATACTTAGCCAATGTCTCGAATATGGTGCGGGCTTAGGCCTGATTCTTGGCGGTTTGTATGGAATAGTGGTTGGACTGATGGTCGATCTGCTCCTTGGATTGATCTTTGGGGCAATTTTTGGACTCATCATAGGGATGTTTGCTGGCTCAATTAGCGGATTACTGTTAGCAATCGAAATTTACTGCTGGCGCAGATGGCTCAGTCCACGCAATCTAGGCGAACAAAATCTTTATTGGCTGGCTCCCAGTAGCATTAGCTTGAGCTATTTTGGCCTTTGGTACAAGGTATTGCTGAATGATGATCATTATCAGCAGCAGCCATTGGCAGGGTTATTGGAAGTTGAGACCCTCTGCTATGCGATTGGGCCAAGTTTAATAATTGGAATGACGATTCGGCTTATCCTGCCCAAGCTTCTGGATTCCCAACCTGCTTCAGCAGCCAAGAGTAAGCCCTTGTAACAAGCTTGTAACATGCACTTGGCATACTTGCTTATGAGCGAAGAATCTGCTTTACTAAGGGAGTATGCCAGATGGACTACCAGCAGCGCGAGGCAAACCCGCAACCCAGTTTAGGCGAGTTAATCGACGAATGTTTTAAGGTTTGGGTGTCGTTGTAGGCGGCATTTATGGTTTTACCCTTGGCCTACTCGCTGATTTTGCGGTCGCCTTAGTAACGACGGTTATTGGGGTATTCTATGGGGCAGCGATGGGCTTGATTGGCAGCCCGATTGTTGCAATCATCATTCACAACTGGCGCAAAAAGTTTGCTTCAGCGTTTATCAGCAATTTTGGGCTATGGCTGATAACGCCAATCACATTAAGTAGCCTGCATAGCCTCAGTTGGTATCCTTTTTTTGCAGCCAACCATTCGATCAAAGCCTATTTTGCTGCATTTATGGGCATTGGCAACAATTTAAGTTTCCTACATATCTATATTGTTTACCCAAATTGGCTGCTCGTTTTGTTTATGCTATTGGCCTTCCCAGCGGTTTTAAGTCGCTTAGATGAACTTTAATCAAGGAGAGATGATGCTTCATTCAACCACAGCTCCGTATCCCAAGCCGAATTTCTGGACGATTAGCAAATTCAGTTTAGGCTTTGGCCTTGCAATTGGTTGCCTTGCAGGCGCGGCTTATGGCCTGTGCATTAGTTTAGTTGGCATTAGCCATCCAGCATTTTTGGCGGCGGCAGCCTTGGCGATGGGCTTTGGGGCAATTTTTGGCTTGGGCTTGGGCCTGGCTGAGAGCGTAATCTTAACCGTGGGCATTTATAGCTGGCGGCGCTGGCTCGACCCCCAACAACGAGCCGAAAAATGGTTGCTGTGGTTGTTGCCAGCCGTCATCATCGGGTTGATGCTTGGCGTACGTTGGCTGATGCTTCGCGCTGATCCTAGCGATACTGCTTTGTGGCCATTGATTTTGCACCCAATTGCAATTGGCATTAGCGGCGTGTTAGTGCGCTTGGTATTGCCAAATTTACTCAACGAAACCACCAGCGAATATGTGTAAAAGCTGTGAGAAATGTTGCTGTTTGAGAGGATATAATGCAAGAGCCTGAGTATTATGTGCCGCATAATCAAGCAAAAACGACCTTTGGGATAAAAATCTTATGCTTTTTCAATGTTGCTAGCGTTGGGTTATTTGGCTACGGACTGATTAATTTGATAACCTGTAATACTAGTATCTGCGGTTTTGCGAGTTTGATCGGCTTATTCATCCCCAGCCTAATTAGTTCAATTGTACTCTTGTTGCTTGGAATTTATCGTTTCAACAAAACGCCAAAACCATTACGTTGGATAACGCTTGGGTTGCCGTTAATTCCGATGCTTGGGGTATATCTTGCGCCATTCTTGGGCTAAATTGGTTTGATTTTTGTAATTGAACAGGATTTGTATGCCCCAACCCAAATATCATGTTCCAGAAATCCCTAAACAATCCCGATTAGGCGTAATTATCCTAGCTATATTAGATATATTGAACACAGGCTTCTTTGGCCTTGTATATTTTTCGATTATCGTTGGAGCATGTGGCGTTGATCGTGAAGCCGTTTGTCGCGGCATGCTAGCACTAGCACTAGTCATAAGTGGCATATTTTCAATAATATTATTGGTGATTGGCTTTATATTAATTAAGCAAACATCAATATTGCTGCGGTGGATAACGCTTGTTTTGCCATGCTTAACTGTTTTGAGCTTCATCATTCTTTGGTTTATATGGTCATAACTTGTTTTTTAGCAGCATAGCCAATATCTCCCCTCACATCAGTCCGTTTCTGTGCTCAAATGAATGGTATTGTAATTGAACAGGATTTGGATGCCAGAAATCGATTATCATGTGCCAACAAACCCAAAAAAACCGAAGCTTGGCATTATGCTAGTAGCGAGCTTGAATATATTAAATACGAGCTTATTTGGGCTTGGCTTTTTTTCACTTAGCGCTGGCACATGCGGAGTAGATCGTGATGGGATTTGTGGTGTAATGATCAGCATAGGCATGTTAATTAGTGCAGGGCTTGCATTGATTTTATTAGCGATTGGAATTGGCCTTTTATACTTTTACAAAATACCATCATTGCTGCGGTGGATAATGCTTGGATTACCAACCATCGAACTCGTTGTTGGAGCCATTTGGTTGCTATCAATCATGGTGTAATTACAAAAACGAGCGCTGCACTCATTTTTTGAGTGCAGCGCTCGTTGCTTATTTACCAACTACCGCCGGAGTCGCCGGAGCTACTATCGCCACCGCCGCCCCAATCGCCGCCGGAATCACCGGAGCCGCCGCTGAACATGCCGCCCCAACCGCCGCCGGAATCGCCGGAGCCGCTAGAGCTGTTATCAAAGATGCTGCCGCCGCCGGAGCTACCACCACCCCAGCCGCCGCCACCGCTGCCCCAACCACCACCATGGTGATGATCGCGACCGCTGTTCATCATCGAGCCAATAAACATCCCAGTCAGCAAATCGCCTACATCATTATCGCGCCGCCCAGAATAGTGGCCGCTTTGATACTGGCCGCCATACTGTGGCTGATGGCTTTGTTGATAACTTTGCGACGCAGTTTGAATAATTTGGGCCGCTTCGTGCGCATAGCCGTTGGCTTCGCGGGCGCTGGCCGCAATCTTTTTTAGTTCCTCTGCATCAGCATTGGGATTGTATTGGCGCAGCGTTTGTTGGGCCTTGCTCAGCAAACTCCGCCCATTGGAATTAGCAGGCAAAACATGGCCATATTGGGTGTACCATTGGTTCGCGTTGTTGAGCGATTGTTGGGCCACTTGCACCGCTTCCGAAGCTTCGCGCCGCAACACTTCCAACGATTGAAAGGTTTCATACATCGCGCTATACAATGGCGCTGCTTGGCTGATAACCGTGTTATAGCCACCAATTGCCGAATCTAAAGCCCCAGCCCGCGCTTCTTCCTCGTTGCGATCGGCTGAAAGCAGCGCGGTATCGGCTTCAGAGAGCGTGCGACCAATGGCATCGATTTTTTTACGATGCTCTGGTTTGGCATCGACTGGATGCAATTGGGCAAAGTTTTGCAATTTGCCAAGCTCTGCCTGGGCCGCTTTGGCCAAATCTTTGGCTTGGGCACGCTTGGCGTTCATGGTTTCAACTTCAGAACGCGCACCAGCTAAAGCTTGGTCGGCATATTGGCGAGCTTGGGTTACCTGTTGCAAGACGCTAATCCAATTGGGCTTTTCGCGGGTCAATTGGCTTTCGACATTTTGCAGCAACGATTCAGCTTGGGATAAGGCTTTTTCTGGCGCTTTGCCCACGTCAGCATCGTTGTTGCGCACATAGCCCCAGCCAAGTTTAATATCACGCTTGGCATCTTCGATTTGATTCGTGGCGCTCTTTTGGGCTTCGCGCAAATCGGCCAAACGCTTGCTAATTGCCTTCAACAAGGTATCAGCATAGACCAAACGCTCTTCGGCAGTTTCCAACTCTTCCAAGCCACCAGCCCAATCATCTTGGTCGGGGGCGATTTTGGCTTGTGCTGTTTGCCAAAGTTGGTGTGCTTGCGCAACTGCTGAAGCTGCTTCGCTGCCATTACCGCGAATATCGCTCCACGATTCGGGCGCGTATTGATTGACTTCAGCAAACTCGTTGCGGCTTGCTTCCAAACGGCCATTCAATTCGAGGCCGCGGGCATTAACTGCTTCGAGCCGTTGGTTGAACGATTGTTGGGTGCTGGCGAAATCAGGCCCAAGTTTATAGGCACGTTGGGCAATTCGCTCAGCTTCATCAACTAAATCGCTGGCATCAGTTTCGTTAATTTGCACGGCAGCATTTTGCAACACCTGCTCGCCTTCGGCGACCAACTGTTTTACGCCAGCAGCGCGTTTGCCAGTGATGCTTGGCAAATGTTCCTCGGCGGCCTTAAGTTGGGCTTCGGCGCTTTTCAGCCGATCAAGCAATGGTTGCAGTTTGATCAATTGTTCCGACGCTACACTTGCAGATTGCCGAGCATCGTTAGCATGTTTTGATGCTAATGATTGAGCGGCCTGCATTACTTGTTGCTGAATCGTGGCAACTTGGGCTTGTGCCTGTTTTCCACCAATCCGTTGCAACAAATCGGCAGCGTCGGTTACCATTTTTTTGCGCGGTCAACCTCTGCTGGCGCTTGGGCATTGATCGTATCCAGCTCTTTGCGCAAGCCATCCATCGCTTGCAATTCGCTGGTCAGTTGACGAACTTGATTGGTAATGCCATCGTAGCCCCCAGCAGCGCCTTCCAAATCGGTCACTGAGGGATTTACGACGTTATCAATTCGTTCATTAATATCATCAAACTGAACTTTGATTTGGGTAAAACTACTTTCAGCCGCCCGATGCCGCTTTTCTAATTCATTGGCTTGGGTGGTTGGATAGCTAATTTTATCAAAGCGTTGTTTTTCGCCTGCATCACGCATTGCTTGGGCAAGATCTGCAATCGCAATCCCAGCGTTTTTCTTAGCCTGATCAAAGCGTGCCCGCGTATTGACTTGTGCTCCGGCTTCGGCAGCTTGGCTTGAACGGCGCTTGAGCAAGCCCGGCACCACAAAGAAACCAATCGCCACCAAGGCAATAATCACAATCACCCAGACCAGGCTCGAGCCAATGCCGCTGCTGCTACTGCTGCTTTGCGAGCTGCTCGACGCTGCACCAGCAGGATCGCTAATCACCCGCGAGGTTGCGGTCAGCGCATCAACCAATCCGCGCGTAGGATCGTTGGCCTTAAGCCCTGCATTCAGCTGATTATTGCGAATCGCGTCCGATTGATTGCCAGTCGTCAGCGCTTGATTATAATCTCTGCCTGGCAAAATTGAGCTATAGCGTGGGTCAAACGAAACATAGTAAATCAAGACGTTGTTTGGACGATCGCCAGCCTTTGAGCTATTGCCAATGCCTAGATCTTTGAGGCGGCTATCCAAATAGGCGGTTTCACTTTGGCCGCCAGTGCTGTCGGTCAGCACGACCACCACCAATGCGCCTTTATCAGTCAATTGGCGGGCAGCGGTATTAATTCGACTTTCGTCAACATCAACCCCGTTGTTATCGATCACCACTTTGCCGCTTTGGGCAAAACTAGGCGCAGCAAAGAACATCATACTGAGCATCCAGAGCATCACTATGCTCCAGCGACGTTGTTTCATAGCCAACCTCCAACAAGAAAGAACCAAGCTTGGATTAGGAAGCACGAATGCCATAGCCTAATCCAAGCCATGGCTATAGCGGCTTACCGTTACTACTACGCAAGTGCTTGCTCAAGGTCGCGCAATAAATCATTAATATCTTCGATTCCTACCGAAAGCCGCACTAAATTGGCTGGTACTTCAAGTTTCGAGCCAGCAACGCTCATATGGGTCATGCCAGCAGGCACTTCAATCAACGATTCAATGCCGCCAAGGCTCTCAGCAAGCGTAAAAAGCTTAGTTTTGCTAACCATGGCATTGGCTGCCTCAGCGCCACCTTTGAGCAAAATCGAGATCATGCCGCCAAAACCGCGCATTTGCTCGCGGGCCAAATTGTGTTGTGGGTGCGATGGCAAGCCTGGGTAAATCACTTTTTCAACCCCAGGATGTTCGGTTAAAAATTGGGCAATTGCCAAAGCGTTGCGTTCGTGCTCACGCATGCGAATGCTCAAGGTTTTGACCCCACGCAGCACCAACCAGCAATCAAAGGGGCCTGGCACAGCACCGGCAGCATTTTGCAAAAACTTCAATTTCTCATACAGCTCGTCGTTCGAGGTCATAATTGCGCCGCCAACCACATCGCTATGGCCGCCAATATATTTGGTCGTGCTGTGTAAGACCATATCAGCTCCCAAGGTGATTGGGCGTTGGTTGTAAGGCGAGGCAAAGGTATTATCGACAATCGTCCAAATGCCATGCTCACGCGCAACCCGCGTAATCGCGGCAATCGGAGCCAGTTTCAACAACGGATTGGTGGGAGTTTCCAACCAAATCAAGCGCGTATTGGGCTTAATCGCGGCCCGCACTGCCTCAGGATCAGCCATATCAATGAAATCAAAGCTCAGGCCGTGCTCGGTCATCACCCGTTGAAACAAACGATAAGTGCCGCCATAAACATCATCGCCACAAATTACATGATCGCCAGCTTTGAGCATGAGCATCAAGGTTGTCGAAGCGCCCAAGCCCGAAGCAAAAACCAAGGCGTGTTTTGCCTCTTCCAAAGCGGCTAAACATGTTTGGAGCGCGGTGCGAGTTGGGTTATCGGTGCGCGAATATTCATAGCCTGTATGGTCGCCAACGCCACGTTGGGCATAGGTTGAAGTCTGATAAATTGGCACGATGACTGCGCCAGTTACTGATTCTGGGTCTTGCCCGGCATGGATGGCGCGGGTTGCAAAGCCATAATCCACGAGTGTGCTCCTTATTCGTTAATAATCAACATTGATCATTACATTAAAAGAAAGATGGTAATAATGATAGTTGTTGCATCCTAGGCTGATTAAGATAAGCCTGAAGACTGGTTGCTAGAAAAAACGCCAAATTAACTGGCACTGCATTACCAATCATCTGCTCTTGCTCAGATTTCGTTCCAACAAACTTAAAATCTAATGGAAATGTCTGGATAAGACTCCGTTCTTTGGTAGTCAGCGGTCGTGCTAACGACACATCGCCAGCATCTTTAGGATGCATGCGATAGGTTGCAGGAATTGGTCGGTTCACCCCACGAATTGTTGGGCTTGGTTCATTAACACTAAAGATAGCGCGCCGCTCATAGGTTCGCGGATGGCGATAATAATAGTCAGTATCTAAACTTTCACCAAAATAATCGCGAACCGTTAATGATTGTTTGGCTAAACGTTGCTGAAGCACATTTGCTAAATCAGCGATTGAACCATGACGATGACCAATCACAAACGTCCGTTTGCGTAATTGAGGCACGCCACACAAACTAGCATCTAATACAACTTGAGCCAAAGAATAGCCTTCATCCCCCAACATACTACACGCTTGTTGATGAATTTTGGAAAGTCGAGCACGCTCAACATTTTCCATGATAACCCATGCAGGTTGAATAGCTAGTACTATTTTGGCAAAATCAAGGGTTAAGTTGGCACGCCCCAAACCTTCATCACGTTTACCTGCTGAGGAAAAATCCTGACACGGAGGTCCACCAATAATTAATTCTGGGCTATGCGTTTTGATCAAGGATACAGCCGCATCAATCTGTGCCAAATCAAGCTCATGAATTGGGTGAGTAAAATTTTGCTGATAGGTATTAATTGCAGGTCGCCAATTATCAACTGCCGCAACTATCTCAAATCCTGCTTGCATAAATCCTAAAGACATGCCACCACAGCCAGCAAATAAATCAATAGTTTTCATAGTATTTCCTCAAAAAGGCCAGGTGTACTCACAATTGCACTATCCAAACGCCGTTCAGGGCTAAGATAACGCTGACCACCATTAATAATAATATGTTTAATTGAATGGCGTTTTATTCGTGGATTCTGTAATTCTGGCGAATTCATATATTTTCTTGTGACCATTCCGCTAGCAGCAAAGGCTTTATCATTTTTCAAATTAAAGGTAATCCGATCAAGCGTTCGTTTATAATCAATTTTGCCATTCTGAGCAAAATCATAGAGCATTTTGATTAACCAAACGGTTGTACGTTCAGGCCGAGTAATTGATTTCTCAGAAGGTTTTATCGAAGCATCTAAAAAAACTTTTGCCAGGGCAAAATTGCTCCATACAAAAAGATCAAGGCAATTTTCGTGTAGTATTGATAATTTTCCTTGAGTTTTCCAAATTGGTTGAAGTAAAATCGGTATTTGAACAGCTTGATAACGATCAAAAATTGTATACAGTAATTCACAAAATAGTGGAATCATTGGTTGAATGCTAGTTGCATCTTCCCAATCACCAATTCTAGCACAGACAGGATCTAAAATATCTAAAAGCGCTAACGGATTTTGTTGAAATACTTTAGCAATACTGAGTGCTAGATAGACAATGGTATCAGGTCGAATAACAATTTCACAACCTTGAAGATTATCTGGGAGGTTTGCTGTTGTATTATCAGGAATTGCGGTTAATTTTATCTCAAAAGCATTAATGATTTGAGAGTTTTGCAGATTGCTAATGACAACATCAATTGCTGGTGTTTTCCCAATAATAAGTTCAGTATATGGATGATAGCTATGTTCAAATGCAAAAAATGCCTGTGCTTCTAAAGGATTAATTTGAAATAGTTGATCAACAGCAAAATAGTTATGTTCAATATTCCGCTTTTCTAATCGAATATAGATAGGTTTAATGTTCTGGCTAAACATAAAACAAGCTAAAGCAATAGGAAATGCATTATTAAATTGGTTTTTCCCCCAAGCTTCTTTTTTTGTAAAATCTCGGTTAGAATTAGTTATTCCAAACAATCCTGGTTGATTTAATTGCTCAAACATTCTAGGTCTTCCTAAATATGCCATTTATTAGAATAATTTATCGAGTTTAATTATAGCATACATAGAAATATAAGCGCCTAAAACCACAAACGGCTCGCATAATGGAGCCGCTTGTGGGAGAGAAGAGAGAGGAGAAGGTTTGATTTCAGTATAGCGCAATTTAGGCCAAAAGCCATCCCACATGCTGGTGATTTAGGGGTGATTTTTAATCCCAATTTAATTCTTTTAAGCGCTCAATTGCATCCAGCGCCGTAGAACCTTGCGAACATAAAAGGTAAAGACTTTGTAAACGACACAAGTTTGGCAAAATCGCCAGCTCATCAGGATTCAAAGGCCGAAGCGTTTGATAGCCAGCGATAATTGCTTGTTGTTGAGCCGCCGTAGCTGGTTGCCAATTGTGATACATCGTCAAGCCATGAACTGCTGTCCACGCCAATTCCAGCACCAAGCAGCGCCAGCCAACTTCTTCAAAATCTAAAACTGCTTGCAGCTGATCACCTTTGAACAACAGATTGGCAGCGCGAATATCGTTATGGCACACGCCACGCGGCAAATGCTCAAGCCCTTGTTGCGCCAGTTGATACAGCTGCTGCTGCAATGGCTCAGCCATAGCTGTATCACCCAACCATGCAGCCAAGCCCATGCAGACTTGATCTAACGGAAATAAAACTTGGGGCAGATCTGCGGCAGCAGGATATGTCGTTAAACTTTGTTGAAGCTTGGCAGTTTCTTCACCAATTCTCCACAACTGTTGGCTAGACTCAGGGTCAGGCGGTGCGCCATCGAGCCACTGTTGGAGATATACACATCGTTCGTTAATCTTAAGCGTTCGTTGGCCAGCCTTGCTTGGGACGATCAACGGGACAGAGATTTGTTGTACTGAAAGCCAGTGTTGAAGCTCAACACTTTGTTCGATTTGAGCATGGCGGCCATGATCAACGCTAATTTTAAAAATCCAGCGATCAGCATCATTTTTGAGCCAAAGAATTGCATTGCCAGCGCTAATGCTGCAACGCAAAATTTGAATCTCAGCAAGGCCATAGTGCTCGTGGAGCAGCGCGGACACCCACGCGTTGGCACTGGCGGCATCCCAACCAAAGCGTTGTTGTAGCGCTTGAGCGGCATCGCCAGTTTCCCACAAAAGATCGAGTTGTTGCATAATTTAGCTCACGAAAGGATTCTTCGATGAAGAAAATTGGATTAATTATTGGCGGCGTTATCGCCGTCGCAATCATTGGCGTTATTGCCTATAGCTTGTGGCTGACATCTGACGCAGAAAAAGGCACTGGCACACCAGTTGCCGCAACGTTGGTCTTGCCAACCACGGCTCCTACAACTGCTGCCGCGCCAACAACCCCAACCACTGCCAGCGATACCAGCGCTGCCGCGACCGCCACAACCGGCACCGAACCAACAACAGATGCTTCACAGCCAGCCGCTGCTGGTGCTAAAATCTACCGCATCGATGCCAGCCAATCAAGTGCTAGCTATCAAGTGCGCGAAACCTTCTTGAAAGATAACCAAATTGTTGATGCAGTTGGCGTAACCAAAGCCATCGCTGGCGATATTTTGATCGATACGGCAACCCCAGCTAACTCGCAAGTTGGCGAAATCGTGGTCGACATCAGCCAATTGCAATCAGATAGCGAACGCCGCGACAATGCAATTCGCCGCGAATGGCTGGAATCATCGCAATATCCTAACGCTGTATTCAAGAACGCTGTGATTAGCGACTTGCCAAGCGATCTCAAAGAAGGTGTCGAATTTACCTTCAAAATCACTGGCGATATGACGATTCACGATACGACCAACCCAATGACCTTCGATGTAACCGCAACCTTGAATGGCGATACCTTGACCGGCAAAGCCACCACCAAGTTCAACATGAGCAGCTTCAATGTCGATGCTCCTGATATTGGCGGCATGCTCAAGGCCGAAGATGAAGTCTTGTTGACCTTGGATTTGGTTGCCAAGGCAGTTGCCCAATAATTGATTTGACGAGGAAATGTAAAATCGCCCTGATCATTACGATCAGGGCGATTTTGTTTGCTAGTTTAAACTAATTCGGCTTCTGGCTCGACGCTGGGATTTTCCAAATCGGCGGCCTCACGTTCAGTGCGCAAAACCACTTCGTTATCCTCAAGCTCGATATGAATCTTGTCGCCATCCTTGAAGCGACCTTGCAGCAAGCCTTCAGCCAAACCATCTTCGATCATATTGGTGATGACGCGGCGCAATGGACGAGCGCCATAAGTTGGATCGTAGCCGCGTTTGGCCAACAGATCCAAGGTTTCATCGGTTACCAACAGATCAATTTGATGATCGACCAATTGCTTGCGCACGCGATCGACTTCCAAGCGTGCAATATTGCGAATTTCAATATCGGTCAATGGGTGGAAAATGATCGTCCCATCAATCCGGTTGAGAAATTCAGGGCGGAACATGCGCTTCAGTTCATCATCGACCTTCTTGCGCGTGTCCTCAATATCGATTGTATTGCGGTTGCCACCAAAGCCAATCCGCGAACCACGGCGAATTTGCTCAGTCCCGACGTTCGAAGTCATAATAATCACGGTATTGCGGAAATCGACCCGTCGACCTTTGCCGTCGGTCAAGTTGCCATCTTCCAACACTTGCAAGAGCAAGTTGAAGGTATCGGGATGGGCTTTTTCGATTTCGTCGAACAGCACCACGCTATATGGGCGACGACGCACAGCATCGGTCAATTGACCGCCTTCGCCATAGCCAACGTAGCCTGGAGGCGAGCCGACCAAGCGTGAGGTATTGAAGCGTTCTTGGAATTCCGACATATCGATTTTGATCAAGGCATCTTCTGAGCCAAACATAAACTCAGCCAAGGCCTTGGCCAGCAAGGTTTTCCCAACCCCGGTTGGCCCCAAGAAAATGAATGAGCCGATTGGGCGCTTGGGATCTTTGAGGCCTGCGCGGGCACGGCGCACAGCCCGAGCAATCGTCGAAATTGGCTCTTCTTGGCCGATAACCCGCTCATGCAGATAATCTTCCATCTTCATAAGGCGCTGGGTTTCTTCGCTGGCCAAGCGCATAACTGGAATCCCAGTCCACATTGCCACAACTTCGGCAATATCTTCTTGGGTGACGTAGGGCTTGCCTTTGCGTTGTTCCGAGCCACGGCTCTTTTCTTCTTCGTCCTCAAGATCGGTGATGCGTTGGAGCATGCGCTCTTCGCGAATCCGCAGATCTTGCACGACTTCGAATTGACCTTCTTCGAGCGCTGCGTCTTTTTCCTTGCGAATCGCATCAAGCCCACGCAAGGCATCGCGCAACGCCGATGGCGTGGCTGAGCGATACATCCGCACCCGCGACGAAGCTTCGTCGATCAAGTCGATCGCTTTATCGGGCAAGAAACGGTCGGGAACGTAGCGAGCACTGAGCACAGCGGCGGCAGTAATCGCTTCATCTTCGATTTGCAACTGATGGAAATCTTCGTAGCGAGTTTTGATCCCACGCAAGATTTCGATTGTTTCCTCGATGGTTGGCTCATCGACCATCACTGGTTGGAAACGGCGTTCGAGGGCTGCATCTTTTTCAATATATTTGCGGAACTCATCGAGGGTAGTTGCGCCGATACATTGCAATTCGCCACGCGAAAGCGCTGGTTTGAGAATATTGGCGGCATCAAGCGTGCCTTCGGCTCCACCAGCGCCAATAATCGTATGGAATTCATCGATGAAGAGAATACAGCGGCTTTCTTTAATTTCGTCAACGACCCGCTTGAGGCGTTCTTCGAATTGCCCGCGATATTTGGTTCCAGCCACCAAAGCACCCATATCAAGCGTTACCAAACGCTTGCCTTTGAGAGAATCTGGAACATCATCGGCAACAATTCGTTGGGCCAAACCTTCAGCGATGGCAGTTTTGCCAACCCCAGGTTCGCCGATCAGGGCAGGGTTATTTTTGGTGCGCCGTGACAAAATTTGAATCACGCGCTCAATTTCATCTTTGCGCCCGACGACGGGATCGAGGCGGCCAGCTTCGGCCAACTCGGTCAGATCGGTTGAAAGGGCATCGAGATATGGCGTTTTGCTTTGTTTGGCTTGGCGTTCGCCACCAGCGCTTGGGCTTGGTGTGCTGCTCCCGCCAACGCCTTGACGCATCATGCGCATCACTTGGGTACGCACTTGGTCAAGCCCAACGTTCATAATTTCGAGCACGCCAGTTGCGACACCTTCTGCATTGCGCACCAAACCAAGCAAAATATGTTCGGTGCTAATGTAGGTATGATTGAGTTTGCGAGCTTCATCGATAGCATACTCAAAAACTTTTTTCGCGCGGGCGGTTAGATCAATTTCTGAGGTTGAGCGTGGGCCATCGCCATGGCCAACAATAAATTCAACAGCATTCCGGGCTTTTGTGATGGTAACACCAAGTTCAGCCAACACACGAGCGGCGACCCCTTCACCTTCCAAAATCAAGCCCAGCAATAAATGCTCGGTGCCGATATAGGGATGATTAAACGCTCGCGCCTCTTCTTGGGCAAAGCTCATCACTTGCTTAGCGCGGCGGCTCATTTTGTCGTATGCACCCATATGTTTGCTCCAAAGCAAGGCAACCTTAGGATAAGTAAGATTAAGCCTTGGCGTGTTATCTATGACAATAGTCGATGCTGCTAGGTGTCGATAGGTCGTACAATGCTAATTGGGAGTGCTCTCGAAACTGGGGCAGCATCTCGGCTTCATTCTTTGGCAATGGGTGTGCCGCATCGGAAGCGTCGTGCCTTAATTGTATCACTATCTACGGATCAGGCATGCCCGTTTTATTAGCGTTTTGCTTGAAATGGGCATGCCGCATGCAGCAGGAGCATAAGCGAGGGGTTATTGACCCTCGCACCTGCAAGCCATTATTCGTCGGTAGCATCGCTGGCGCTTGATTCAGCGTCAGTATCAGTTGGTGTTGGTTCAGCCGCTGCTTCAACCGGTTCTGCTTCAGGCTTTGTTTCAGCCGTTGAATCTGCTGCTGTTTCAGTGGTTGCTTCGCTGCTGCCATTGCGCATGCTCAAGCCAATGCGTTTGCGTGATGGATCGATGCGAATAATGCGGGCTGAAACTGTATCACCTTCATTAATCACATCGCGCGGGTGTTGAATTCGTTCATCACTCATTTCTGAGATGTGGATCAAGCCTTCAATGCCATCTTCGAGCCGCACAAATGCGCCAAATGCCGTGAGTTGAGTAACCACGCCAGAAACAGCTTGGCCAATTTGATAACGGTCGGTAACAGTTGTCCAAGGCTCGGCTTGGGTACGTTTGATACTCAGGGCGATGCGTTTTTTATCTTCGTCAACGCTGAGAATATACACATTGACTGCATCGCCAACTTTCAGCACTTCCTCTGGATGCTTGACGCGGCTCCACGAAAGCTCTGAAAGGTGGACAAGACCATCAGCCCCGCCAATATCGACAAAGGCCCCGAAATCGCAAAGACTGGTCACGCGACCACTGCGCACCGCGCCTGGCTCCAATTTTTCGAGCAGCTGATCTTTGCGTGAATCGCGCACTTCTTGCACAGCTTGGCGCTCGGATAAAATCAGGCGATTACGCGAGCGATTGATTTCGATGATTTTGAGCGGCAAGGTTTGGCCAACCAGTTTCGCCATATCCGATTGTTTTTGCACATCGGAGCCACGGCTAACACTGCTGACCTGTGATGATGGCACGAAACCACGCACCCCAGTCAGGTTGACCAACAGCCCACCTTTGTTGTAGTTGGTCACGGCAGCGTGAATCACATCGCCAGCTTCGTGGTTAACTTGCAAGGCGCGCCAGCTCTTTTCTTGGCGTGCTTTATCTATCGACAACACGATACGCCCTTCAGCGTCTTCGGTTTGAACGACTGTAACAAGCAAGACATCGCCAACCTTGAGTTCGGCGCGTTCTTCCGACGACAGACTGGTCATCTCGCGACCTGGCACCACGCCCTCAGACTTGGAGCCAATATCGACTAGCACCTCGTCGCGATCAACGCGAACAATCGTGCCATCGACCGAATCACCATACTTGAGATTGCGATAATCGTGGGCTGGATCACGGAGATAGGCCTCCAGCAAAGCACGATCATCATCGCTAAACTGATCGGCCTCTGGGGTCGCGTCCAATCCTGTGCTAGGAAGCACATCAGATTGATCCATGCCCGGTTTTGTTTGCTCGTCCATAATGCGTCGTCCTTTTGCCAAAAGAGGATTCCCGAGGAAGGGCGGACAGCGTGAACCCGATATCAAAATTATACAGAAGCAGTATCCAAAAGGCAAGGTTTTTTTCAGATGTGGGGATCAGTTGTTGGGGTTGGGGGTTGATTTTTGATCCACGAAGGCCACGAAGAGCACGAAGAACGGCAACCGCGAAGGGCGCGAAGAGCGCGAAGTTAATTTTTAAGCCACGAATTGCACGAACATTGGCCGATAGCCAAAAGCCCATAGCTGTAATGGTTCATTGGATTGGCAACGCGGGGCATGCCCTCACCCCCAGCCCCTCTCCCACTGAACGCGGGCGAGGGGAGCACTGGTTTCGTGGTTCCCCATCGCCTCGCGGGCGGGCGAGGGGATGAGGGGAGCAGGTTGTGGTTAACATGATGAACCAGTGCTCATAGCCTCTAGCCATACATTCTCTGCGCCTCTGCCTTCTGCCTTCTGCCTTTCATTCTCTGCCTTAGGCCTAGCCCCTGAAACCCGACCCCTGACCCCTCAGGCAACTTTTGATCTACAATGGAGTGCATTTAATTCTACCAACCATAGTGAGGATTCTCATGAGCGAGATTAATCAACAGGCTTTACTGGCGATTGGGCCGCTTGATGGCCGCTATCGTAAAGATGTTGAGGCGCTTAGTGGTCATTTTAGCGAAGCCGCTTTATGGCGCTATCGCGTGCGGGTTGAAGTTGAATATTTATTATTTTTGGCACGCGCACCGCGAATTGGCCTAATCGAGGGCATCGATGGTCAGTTGGCTGGCGCGTTACGCAATTTATATCGTCAATTTAGCGTCGAAGATGCAGTCGCAATTGCCACATGGGATCGCAAAGTTAACCACGATGTGAAGGCGGTCGAATATTGGCTGCGCGAAAAGCTCGATCAGTTTGGGTTGGGCGAGTATAAAGAGGCTGTCCACTTTGCCTTGACCTCAGAAGATGTCAACAATCTGGCCTATGCCTTGATGGTGCAAGAATCGCGCGATGTTGTGCTGTTGCCAGCGCTCGGCCAGATTCTCGGCCAATTGCGCGATATGCAAATTGAGCATGCAGAAGCACCATTGTTGGCCAAAACTCACGGCCAGCCAGCCACGCCAACCACGATGGGTAAAGAAATTGCGGTCTTTGCAGCACGCGTCAATCGCGCAATCGAGCAACTCCTTCATATCAAACTGACTGGCAAGCTGAATGGGGCAACAGGCACGTTTGCTGCCCATCAAGCCGCCTTGCCTGATGTTGACTGGATCACATTTAGCTCGGCGTTTGTGAAGTTTTTGGGCTTGGAGCCAACCCTGCTAAGCACCCAAATCGAGCCGCACGATAGCGTGGTTGAGGTTGGCGATGCGTTGCGCCGCGTCAACACAATTTTGGTTGATCTCTCACAAGATATGTGGCGCTACATTTCTGATTCGGTATTTGGCCAAGCTAGCGTGGCGGGCGAAGTTGGTTCATCGACAATGCCCCACAAAGTTAACCCGATTGACTTTGAAAATGCAGAGGGCAATTTGTTGCTGGCCAATAGCTTGCTCGAGTTTTTTGGCCGCAAATTGCCAATCTCGCGCTTGCAACGCGATCTCTCGGATAGCACCGTGCTGCGCAATTTGGGCGTGGCATTTGGCCATAGTTTGTTTGCTTATCAACGCTTGCTCAAGGGCTTGCGCAAATTGGCCTTCAATGCCGACAAAGCCTACGCCGAGTTGGCCAGCCATCCTGAGGTGCTGACCGAAGCAATTCAAACAATTTTGCGCCGCGAGCGCTACCCAGAGCCATACGAAGCCATGAAAAAGCTGGCTCGCGGTCGCCAAATTACGCTCGAAGATTTGCATAGCTTTATCGACGAGCTTGATGTACGGCCCGAAGTGCGTGAGGAATTGCATGCATTACGCCCAGAAACCTACATCGGCTTAGCCGCCAAACTGGCCCGCAAAAAGATTTAAATTCGCTTAGCCCCGAAGCGCAGCACTGTTATTCGGGGCTTGCTTGGGCCGCAAACAAGGCAGCGCCAATAATTCCAGCATCGTTGGTCAAGCGGGCTGGCACTAATTTGGCCCGTATCCGAATCCGATCCAAAAATTGATCGGCATCTTTGCTTACGCCGCCGCCAAGAATAATTAAATCGGGCCAGAGCATCACTTCGATGGTTTGCAAAAATAGCTCTACGCCCTGCGCCCAACGCTCCCAGCTTTGGTTTTGCTCTTCGCGCACGCTGGCGGCAGCCCATTCATGGCCTGGTTTGCCACGTACGATAATCTGGCCAAGCTCCAAATTTGGCACTAAATCGTGATCATGGAACAGCGCGGTGCCAATGCCTGTACCTAATGTCAACATCAGCAATGTGCCCATCACCTCGCGGCCAGCGCCAAAGGTAATTTCGGCCAGGCCAGCAGCATCAGCATCGTTAATCACGGTTACTTCACGATCAAAATGTTTGCTGAAGCGCGAAGCTACCTCGCAATGCAACCAACGTTGGTCAATATTCGAGGCCGTGCGCACAATCCCGCGCTGCACCACCGCCGGAAAGCCACAGCCAATTGGCCCTTGCCAATCAAAATGTTCAACTAACTCTTGCACCACTTCGAGCACAGAGTCGGGCGTGGCTGGTTGCGGCGTATCGCGACGCTCCACCTCGGCCAATAATTTGCCCGTTTCGCAATCGACCGGAGCCGCTTTAATCCCCGTGCCGCCAATATCGAGGCCTAAAATCTGCATGCATAATCCTCCCGCAAAGTAGCTTAATCAATGCAAGCACAGACTATGCCTTGAAGTCCGATCCAAGCGGGCGGTTTGTGCGTAGCAATAACGAACAGCTTAGTTGGAGCATTGCAATGCGTAGATTTTCGCGCTGGCTTGAACGCCAGAGCAAGGGTTGGCTGGTACTGGTTGGGCTGGCGATTTTCGTTGGTTTTTTGGGCTTCGTCCTACCGCAACAAGCACAAAAGTCGCAGCAATATAGCGCCGATGTTGGTTCGCCGGATAGTAGCTTGTTGTATAGTGCTGACGATTTATATCGCTTTGCAGAAGCCTATGGCCCAGAAGGTCGGGCTGAATATGTTAGCGCGCGGTTTAGCTTTGATCTGATTTGGCCCTTGGCGTATACGCTGTTTTTAGCCACCGCCATTAGTTGGTTGGGCCAACGTGCATTTGCAGAAAACAGCAATTGGCGCTTGCTGAATCTGGTATCAATTATTGGTTTAGGGCTTGATTATGCAGAAAATTGTGGCGCAGCGCTGGTGATGGGGCGTTATCCTGAGCGCACGCCAATTATCGATTGGCTCACGCCATGGTTGAGTGCCAGCAAGTGGCTATTTGTTAATGGCAGCTTTGTGGTATTGGTAGCAGTGGGCTTGGTTTATCTTTGGCAGCGTATAAAAAAACACCGCAGTAATGGATAAAACTGCGGTGTCGGCATAGTATGCAGCGTTACTATTTATCTTTGGTTAACGTCAGCACTGGCTTATCGTTGACCAACGCATACGAAAATGTGTAGTAGCCAGGGGCCAACTCGGGCGTACCAACATGCTTTTCGGGGTAAATTACATCGAGATATTGTTTGCCATCGACCGTGACGAAATTCATCTTGCGATAGTTGGCAAGCACTGGCTCGTGGGCTTGATACTCGGTAATATGGCCAGAACTAATTGCGCCATAGGGCGTAGTTTCTTGGCCAACCCCGCCAGCACCGAGCCAAAAATTCTCAATATCTATGTCGCTATCGTTGCGAATTCGAATATGCACTTTATCCATGTCATCACCACCACAACCAGCAAGGCTGATTAATAACAGACTAAACAGCGCCCACAAACGAACGATCTTCATAGCCTAGCCAGCCACTAGCTCTTCAATTGGCGTATTCAGCAATTCGTTAATCAACGAACTGGTTACGCCCATAAAATTGGCAGTAGTTGCCGTAAAATAATCGATTGTTTGATTGGGGTGGGGCAAGGCGAGCCATTGTTGACCACCAGCGCCAATTAATGCCCCCACCAAGCGCATGCCAACCGCTTTGGCCTCGATGGTACGCAAAATCGTCACTGTGCCGCGGCTAGCGGTCGCTTGCAAGGTTTCGGCAAAATACTGGGCGGCTTCAGGCGCGATGCCTTGTTGCGCCAACCAACGTGGATCGGGATTCTGCTTGGCTTGCTCGACCAATTCGCGGGGGAAGTTAAAGCCTGCATCTGGCTGCGCAATATCTTGATAGCCCAAACTATGCGCCAAGCGCTCGGTCATCACATCGATGTTGGTAAGCGCAACCAAGGTATATTGGCCGCCGACCAAGCTCATTTCGATGATGCCGCTGGGCGAGAAATAGTGGCTTACGCCTTGGCTACCACTTGCGCGATGTTGCCATTCGCTAACCACCACCATATCTGGTTCGGCGACGGTTGCAATCACCATCATCAAGGGATCGGTCATAGAAAAATGGCCAGCAGCCTCATCCCAAACAATCCACTGATCGGCTTGAAGTTCAGCCAAACCTTGATCCCATTGTGCTTGGCGCTGGGCCGAATCAGCTGGGAACAACGTAGCATCATCGCCACCGATCACGTTTTGAGCATGAACCATCCCCAAGAGATACGAAAACTGGGCAGTGCTGAACTGCAATGGGTAGGTTAATTCGCGTGTTTGTGCCATCTTCTGGCCTCCTGCTGAAATGGGCAGTGGATCGGCGTTGCAACAACGTCCAAGCCACTGCCCATTATACGATTAAGCTTAAGGATTACCTAGAAGGTTTTGGAGAACCAATCTTTGACTCCACCCCAGGTATTTTGGACATCCTTTTTGACATCGCCGAACCAATTGACTGCATCTTGGGCTTTGCCAATCAAGCTGCCAGCGCCATTGCTAATGGTTGCACCAATGCCGGTGTTGCCCATTTTTTCGTTCCAGTAGCGAATACCGGATTCTTGGCCGGTCAATGGGTTAGCCGTGTCGCGGCGTTCCAAGCCAAGATAGTTGTAGCCTGGGCCGGTATCGTGGTAGTTGAAGAGGTAGCCAGCAGCATCGTGGACTGCGCCGTGATAGCTGACTGGCGAATCGCCCAAGTCAATTGCCTTGTTACCAGGGCCAACCAAGCCACCGCTTGGGTTGAGCATCGAAGCAAATACTGGGTCGATGCCCAAAACGTCGCCGACGACTTTACCATAGCGCAAGCTTGAGGTGCTGCCCATGAAATCGCCATGGAAGGTTTGGTTGATGGATTCGACTGCTGATTGACCGTTGGCTGCGCCAGTTTTGGCTGCTTGATCGCGCAATTCAAGGAACTTGCCATAGTCGGCTTGAACTTTTTCTAATGGCAAGCCACGGGCTGCGGCAATCTTCTTCAGGGCTTCTTCGACTTGTTCAGGAGTCGCGTTGCCGCTGGTGAGCAATTCCATGGCTGAGTTCAGCTCAGGGTTGCCAGCACCTTGGAATTGTTGGCCGACCAAATCGCCCATGTATTTATCATTGAAGACTTGATCTGGTGACATTGGGCTTTGGCTGCTCTCGCCACCGCCACCACCGCCACCGCCGCCACCAGCGCTCGCAGTGCTACTGCCACCACCACCGCCACCTGACGAGGAACCGCCGCCACCGCCACCTGACGATGAACCGCCGCCACCGCCACCTGACGATGAACCGCCACCACCGCCACCTGACGATGAACCGCCACCACCGCCACCTGACGATGAGCCGCCACCTGATGATGAGCCGCCGCCACCAGCAGCAACCCCAGCACCAGCGCCAGCACCACTGCTGCTGCCGCCATCGGCGCTACCACCACCGCCACCAGCGCTCGCAGTGCCATTGCCGCCGCCACCTGAGCCTGAACCGTTACCTTCAAAGGTAACGACCTTCGAGGCTTCTTCTTCATGTTGGCGGAAGATTTGGTTGATTTGCTTGGCAACTTGGCTACCGACGCTTAAGGTATTTTGCAAGCGCTTCAAGGCAGGGAAAACTTCATCGCTCATTTCAGCAAAGAATGCGTCAGCGGCAGCGCCAACCCAACCGTTATTGCGAAGTTGTTCGTAGGTTTGACGAATCATTGATTCCATTTGCACTTGTTGATCGTGCAACTTTTGGAACCGAGTGGACACTTGCTCCACATCTTCAAACTTATTCTGTACAATATCTGCGGCCATGCAGCCTCCTAGCGAGCGCCGTCACAACTGCGACGGCAACAAAAAATACCACAAAACCTCCACAATTCTTGTTCTCTCACAAGACGGGCCATACCAAATGGGATTTCCAAGACTTTGGACAAGAAAAAGACGATGGGTACTAATCCCTCAACGGGATTAATACCTCATTAGGATACTAAATCAGGTGATTATTTGTCAACACGTTTTTCGGAAGCTTTAGGGGCAATTTTGAGCCTTGCGCTAAATTGGCACGCAAGGCTACGAGGAAATGGGGTGTAGAGCGTTCGATCAGCAGCTATTGCTGAAGAATCGTCACAACTGGTTCATCGTTGACGAGGCTAATCTCGAATTGATAGTTGCCTGGAGGCAAATCATCTTGCCCAAACATCGGGTTTGGATCAGCAATGCCAAGATAGCGTGCACCATCATCCATAACGATTTGAAGTTGGCGATAATTGGGCAAGGCTGTTTCAAAGCCGATGTACGCACTGGTTGCACCAGCAGCCACATTGCGGGCTGGCTCGGAATCGGTATAGCTACTTGAACCAAGCCAAACTTCGCGGATGCCGCGATCGGTGGCATTATGAACGCGAATTTGCACCGGTTTGGTGTTACTGCTCCCTGAACCACATGCCATCAACAATACTACTCCGAGTAGTACCATCACATTCAGCGAACAGATTCGTACCAATTTATTCAGCATAGACAACCTTGATCTCCGCTAACTTCGTCATCTCTTGATCAAGTAATTGAATAAAATCAGCTTCACTAACATGATAGTAGTCGATGTTGTCGACAGAACCAACAAATGCTAGCCATGCACTCGTTTCAGCAAGAACAATTCCAATAATTCGGTTGACGATGACCTCAGTTGCTTCTGAGCGCAGGAGATTAATACTGCCATATAAACGTGGCTTTTGAAGCGTGCCAGCAAATTGTTGTGCAGCAATTTCACTTAATCCAAATGATTGAAGTAAATGTACATCAGGATTTTGTTTGGCCATAGCCGCTTGTTCGTGAGTTAGCTGAAATTGAATTGACTCGGCGTTTAGTGGTAATTTTGGGTCTAAACGACGTGCTATTCTCAATAATCCATCAGTACGCTGCGCAAACATTACAAATTCATGCACGCCATCAACGATCGACATTTCAACAAGAGTTTGTCCATGATCATAATGCGCGACCCCATGATGTGTGCCATTAGATTGATCCCATGTAGTTAATAGTACAACTTCAGCATTGACCGCATTTAACAGCAGCAGCAAAAGCGTTTCGTTAACAACATCAGTCTGTGTTACTTCATCATATACGAGCCAGCCATTGGCTCGCAGGTCGGCTGTTCCTTGCTCCCATAACAATTGACCACGTTCGCTACTAATCGAGCGTGGAGACTCTACCTCAGCACCCAGCAACGTTGGCGCGGAAACCAGTGCTAAAAGCACAAATAATTCTGCACTTGATAATCGGACTGGATAGGTAATTTCACTGATTAATTGCATAAATTCTCCCAATACTCATGAAAGAGCTTGATCAGCTTATAAAATCTGTATAAGCTGATCAATTTTTATGTCAATATACTACTTACTAGTCCTTAGAACGAAAAAATATCACTTACGCCTTTGGATAGCGAATTCCAGGTATCACTGGCTGTACTTTTGGTAGATTCCCAAATTTTAGGAACTTCACGTTTAATATCAGTATATGTGCCAATACCCCATCCACCAATTTCAGCAACTACATTGGATACAATTGGCGGATTAAAATTGATCCCATTGCCATCAATGAATCCATAGGCCATTTTACGATTCCAATAGCCAATCCCGGATTCTTGACCAGTTAATGGATCACGGGGGTCACGGTTTTCTTGATCAAGGTAATTATAGCCAGGGCCTTTATCATGATAATTTTTCAGATACCCAGCTGCATCGTGCATAATGCCATGATAGCCAACAGGGCGTTCACCGGCATCAATTGCATAATTACCATTACCCACTAAACCACCAGTCGGGTTAAGCATCGAAGCAAAGACCGGATCAATACCGAGTGCATCACCAACAACTTTACCATAGCGCAAACTTGCGGTACTACCTAAGAAGTTGGGATGCAGGATGTTTACATTTTCTGGTAAATCTTTATTATTCAGACGGGCTGTTTCCGCAGCTTGCTGACGCAATTGATTAAATTTGTTGTAGTTCGCGGTCACTTCTTCCATTGATAAACCGCGCGATTTGGCAATCTGGGCCAAAGCATTTTGAATTTCAGCTTCCGAAGCTTTACCACTCGTGATCGTTTCCATTGCACTGTTTAATTCAGGGTCATTGGCTCCGTTAAATTGTGAGCCGATCATCCGATCCATGTAGTCATCAGTGAAAATTTTATCAGTTGAAACAGGCGCTGGCAACGCATTCGCTGCATCTGCACTTGTGCTACCGCCCGATGACGTGCCACCCGATGCCGCACCACCAGACGCTGTACCACCTGATACTGCACTAGCATCGAATACGATTTGCTTTGCAGCAGCTTCTTCAGCTTGGCGAAAGATTTGGTTGATTTGGGTGGCCATTTCGCTGCCAACAATCAGCGTCTGTTGCAAGCGTTTCATAGCCGGAAAAACCTCGTCGGTCATTTCGGCAAAAAATGCTGTAGCAGCCGCACCTTGCCATGCACCACCACGTAGTTGCTCATACGTACGGCGCACCAGCGCTTCCATTTGCACTTGTTGATCGTAGAGTTTTTGGAATCGCACTCCGGCTTGTTCAACAACCTCATACCGATTGGCAATAATATCTGCGGTCATATAGTCTCCCGCAAGCGCACAAATGTGCAATTAAAAATGCCATGAATCCACCCCACGCTGTGTTTACCCACAAGCTGGGTATAGTCAATTGCCATTTCCAAATATTTTGAATCACAAACGGGTGGTGGATTATAACTCTTGCAAGGATTAATGCCTATCAATATAATCAATCTAATACTAATTGTCAACATAATTTTATGATTTCACAGTAGGACTTTTGGTATATTTATATCACTCATTAAGGGCTTTATGGAATGAGTACCGAGTAAAATCAAGCCTAGCACCAGCCAAAAACAGCTATTGCTGAACAATCGTCACAACTGGTTCATCGTTGACGAGGCTAATCTCGAATTGATAGTTGCCTGGCGGCAAATCATCTTGCCCAAACATCGGGTTTGGATCAGCAATGCCAAGATAGCGTGCACCGTCATCCATCACAATATTGAGCTGATAATAATTGGGCAAGGCTGTTTCAAAGCCGATGTACGCACTGGTTGCACCAGCAGCCACATTGCGGGCTGGCTCGGAATCGGTATAGCCACTTGAACCAAGCCACACCTCGCGGATGCTGCGATCGGTAGCATTATGAACCCGAATTTGCACCGGTTTGGTGCTCCTGTTTCCTGAACCACATGCCATCAGCAATATTACTCCGAGTAGTACCATCACATTCAGCGAACAGATTCGTACCAATTTATTCAGCATAGACAACTTTGATCTCCCCTAATTTTGCCCTCGCTTGATTAAGTAAATGGACAAAATCAGACTCACTAAATGATGCCATATTAAATTTAACGCAAGGTTTCAGGAAAAGGATATTGATAAGCATTCAAGGCAAGCCAACGCCAAATCAATAATATCAAACTAGCCAGCAGCACGCCAGATTCAAGCCAGCCAAAGCGTTGCTGGCGCTGCCGAATTGCCCGAACTAGTAACAGGCCAACTGGAATAAGCAAGCCCGCAACTAGCCACTGGATCACTAGCACCGTATCGGGATCATAGACCGCAATGCCTTGGGCTGAACGATACTCGCTGGTAGGCACAAGGTAACAAAAGCCGATTAGCACGCTCAGCACACCATAGCCAATCAGCTTTAACCCCCGTTTGCATTGCTTCATTTCGCCTCGCTACGCCCAAAAAAAGCTCAGACCACGATTAATGGTCTGAGCCTCGATAGAGCATAAAGCTTATTCTTCGCCAGCAAACAGTGTCGCCAGCTTGGCAACCTGATGTTTGGCGCGAATCGGATCGCCTGTCGAGCCATCGTTTGGCGCATAGGCAACAAACAAGATTGGCCCATTGCTGCCAAAACTACTATACACTCCTTGGCTTGGCAGTTGCTGCTTCAGGCTTTGCTGCGCGGCTTGATGCTGATTTTGGTTTTCAAAGGCATACAACGCCACATGAATTTGCCAAGTTTCGTTATAAAAACCCAGTGCCTCTTGTGCTCCAAGCGCTTGGGCTGGCACGAAGGCTGGTTCTTGGGTTAAGCTGAGGTCGCTGGTCGCCAGTACCCGCGCTGATCGTTCCAAATGGGGATTGGTAATTTGGGTCATGAGCGTATCCTTATCATTAATGGGGCTTTGGGTCATGCTGCCTAGATTTGGCTGAGCACTGCTGCAACCTCCCAAGAGATACAAACAGCTAAGCCAAAGAAGCCAACGCATTAGGGTGTTCCTGGAGCAGGAATCGGCGCGGTCAATAGCTCCGCATCGGCCCATTCGTTATTTTGAGTATGCTCAATCAGCATATCCCATTGCGCTTCGCTGTAGCCTGCATTCACATAAGCATCCTTCAAGCCGTCCATATTGCCATTGAAATAGGCATCGGCAACGACATCTTCGCCAACCAAGCTCGATAACGAGCTAACAAATTCGTAATTCCCTTGGTAGTTACCACGGCTGGGTAAGCCAAGGTTATCGGTTGTACTGCGGGTAAAGTATTCAGTCACGCCTTCGTTTAATGGTTGGCTGACCCCAATCATGGCTTCATCGGAATATTTATGCACGCCTTCGTGAATCATCGTGCCAGGGTTGCCTTTATCTTGATGAATCCAAACCCGACCATCGCTATCGACAAAGCCATTGATCGCATCGCGTTTGCCCGATTCCCAAACATCTTGGCCATAATGATTTATTCCGGCAATATCCCAATTGGTATCATCGACTACGCCAACGCGGCCTGTAATTTGGCGATTATCGGCCACTGCATCAGTAACATACGAGCCAAGATGATCACGAATCGCCGTGTCTGCATCGGGAGCGCTGGTGTGGGCAACAGAGCCGCTATGGTTCATGCCAAGGCTAACCACCAGATTGAGATAATTATCGGTGCCTAATTCTTTGTGCAATTCAGCCATCAAGGTCGAATCCGACCAAATTTCTTTGAGCTGCTCAGGCGTGGCATTGGCAATAATATCCTTGATCGCATTCGCGTCGTAGCCCTTACCTTGCAAAGCATCACGCATTTGATCGTTAATAGTGTCGCTACCACCAGCTTTTTCCTCTTGTGTACCACTTTGATCAAAGCTAACGATCTTTGATGCCTCTTCTTCCGCTTGGCGGAAGGTTTGCGAAATTTGGGTGGTGAGGGTACTGGCGCTGGTCAAGGCGTTTTGCAAGCGCTTGAGGGTTGGAAAAATTGCATCATCCATCTCCGCAAAAAACGCAACTGCCGCATCGCCATGCCAGGTATTGCGCAAGTGTTGGTAGGTTTGACGCACCATCGCTTCCATTTGGGTTTGCTGATCGTGCAGTTTTTGAAACTGCGTCGCCACTTGGCCAAGTCGTTCGTAATCGCTTTGCACGACATCTGCTGCCATTTTGGCTCCTTGTGCTGCTCACAGGAACACTATGAGCGTAAAATAGCGATCTTTAAATCCCTAACTAAACGGGCAAGCCAACGTACCCTTTGAATGCAGATTGGTATTAGCAAGATATGAAGAGAAATTTAAGAAAATAACGCATGCTAGTTATACTTGAATAGCTAAATACTAATCTACAACGAGGAGTAATGTCGCATGCAGCATCGTTAGTGATTGTATGTTTTGTCAAAAACTCATTCTGTGTGTTGCTAGGCAAAGAGGGCAAGGCAACCGCCAACAAGGCCAGTCGGTTGCCTACGTCCTGATGTACTTATTGGACTGTGGTGGCTGGCAATAGCAAGCGTTGTTTTTCGCTTAGGCTCGTCGTATCCCAGATAATTACCAACGGCTCTTTACCGCCAGAGGCCAGTTGGCTGCCGTCGGCGTTCCAAGCGAGCGTTGTTACGCGATCGGCGTGGCCGTTAAGGGTGTTCATCACTTGGTCGCTGGCAGGATCATACAATTCGATCAAGCCACCGCTCGTGCCAATCGCCAAAGTATTAGCGCTCGGATGAAAGGCCAAGCCCACGAATTGGTGCTCGGCGCTGGTATGGGTCGCCACAATTGCCCACGAATTGGTATCCCAAACCAGCACACTCCCGCCGTTTTTATCGCCGCTGCTGGCTGCTAGCCATTTACCATCGTGGCTCCACGCCAATTTGCCTGGCTGATATTTGAGGCTAGCTTCTTTGAAGCGCTGCACTTGCTGACCACTCGCAACCTCCCAAACCTGCACCACGCCGCTAAAATCGTTGCTCGCCAGTAATTGGCCATCGGGGCTGAGCGCAATTTCAACAATCGAGCCAGTATCGGCTGGCGCGCCAAAGGTCGTGGTGGCTTCTCCGGTTGCCAAATTCCAGGCTTGCAACATACTGCCTTTGTTGTAGGCAGCAATCAGGGTCTGCTGATCAGGCGTGATTGCGAGCGCGCTAACTTCAAAAACAGTGGTTTGAGCAGCCAAGTGGCGTGGTTTGGCATTCCATGTAGCCAGTTGTTTGCCAGTGCTTGCATCCCACGTCGTAATCGTTTTGCGATCGGTTGTGGCGACGAGCGGTGCAGCGCTCGTAAGGCCAAAAAACAGTTGTTTGGGGGCGAAGGTTTGTTCGATCGCAGGCGTTGCCAGATTCCAGCGATATGCGCCATCATAGCCAACGCCGACCAACAGTTGGGCATTATCCTGAAATTGAAGGGCGACCACATCGCCGCGAAAGTTAACCCCTGGCGCAACATTAATTCCGATTGTTGGCACTGGATTGCCTCCCGATGAACTACAAGCAGTTAAGAGTGCGCCAACGATAGTTACCAGGAGCAAAGAAATTTGCTTGCACACAACGCGCGAAATTGTCTGCAAGGGGTTAACGTAGCGCATGAACTTAGTTTCCTTCTAAGACAATCAGCGAACTGACTTCAAACCAAACCCAGCTCTCATCATCGCAGATGTGCAGATCGAGGTTTTGGTCTTGATCGTGAACAAGGGTTTGGCGTTGGCTGTTTTTGCCCAAATAGCCCAACACATCGTACTCATCTTGCACCGAGAGCACATAGTAGGGCTGTTCGCGGCTGCCATCGCCAGTCATTAAAATGCCATCCATCACGGTTTTGGCAAAATGGGCCTCGCGCAAGGTATTATCCTTGTCGCCAAGCTCGTTGTAGGCAATTGCCAACAGATTATGCAAGCCTGGGCTTAGCAAGGCTCCGGGCAACAAACTCCGCAACTGCTTGATCACCGTTGGGTAATCGCCTTGGCTAAAAGCAGCATGCGCTACTTCGTTGGGTGATATTTGAGGTGAATAATTAGCGCTGGCCATCACCGCCTCGCGCAAGGCCATAAAGTGCTCGCGATTGGGCTGAGACCAATATTGATAGGCTGCATCGTTTAATGTCATAGACTATCCTTGTGATTAATCAGTTACTTCGTTTTACCAACCGGTGTTGGAGTTGGCGTTGCGGTTGGTGGCACTGGCGTTGGGCCAGGGGTTGGCACTGGAACAGGTTGCGGCGTTGGCTTGGGAATATGGCTCTCGAACTCGGATAAGGTTAAATTATCGCGGTAGCTTTCGCCATATTTGCGCGCATCGCTCTCAACTGGCTGGCTTTCGTACTTGGCAAAATCGCTCTCTGGGCTAATGTAGTTGGCGAAGTTTTCGTGCCATTCGTTGGCCATAGCTTCAGTCACATCATTAACTGGCCATTTGGGGCTTTCTTGAATGCCCATCGAGCGCAAGAATTTATCGAAGCTGCTCGGGTTGGCCAAAAGACCCATTTGGCGTTGCACTTCATGACGCACTTCATGGGCCACAGTGTTCAACACGCGGTCGGCATCGCCCATGTTATCAAGGTCGATAAAGACCCCTTTATCGTTGCGATAGCCAAACAAATCCAAGCCTGGCGGATCGGCCAAATCGGAAACCGTGACCGGCACATGTTCAATGCCATATTCATCACAAATTTTGTTGGAGATGCTTTGCAACACTGCTGCTTGTTGGTCGGGAGTAAGGGTTGCCCATTTGGCACTAACCGCCGGATCAAGTCCACCGCTGCCGCCACCTGCGGCAAATGCTGAGCCTTCAGCAGAGTAGCTGGCTCCAGACCCAGCGCCGCCACCAGCAGCGGCTCCCGCGCCACCGCCAGCAGCCCCGCCGTTGCCATCGAATTTCATCAATTTCGAGGCTTCTTCTTCTGCTTGACGAAAAGTTTGTGAAATTTGGCTGGTGAGGGTACTGGCACTGGTTAATGCCGTTTGCAAGCGCTTGAGGGTTGGGAAAATCGCATCGTCCATTTCAGCAAAAAAGGCGACCGCCGCATCGCCTTGCCATGTGCTGCGTAATTGTTGGTAGGTTTGGCGCACCATGGCTTCCATTTGGGTTTGTTGATCGTGCAGTTTTTGAAACTGCGTTGCCACCTGTCCGAGCCGTTCGTAATCGCTTTGCACGAGATCTGCTGCCATTTTGGCTCCTTGTGGTCGCCATAGCATAACGCATGGCGTAAAATAGCGGGTTTGCACTGCAAACCAAAAAAAGAGGAACGAGCAATCCTCCTAAACCAATATTAGTCACCGGAATCAATACAATAGGAACGTGGCGGCATGAGGTTGGATAGCCCGCCGCCCAACAACAGAGGTACTAATAGCTGTTTAGGAGCGATGTCGTATGCAGCATAGCCAACCAGCATAGGTTTTGTCAAGAGGCTTGACGTGCTAATTGTGAGGGATTTTTAATTTATTGCCTATCCTAAGCGCTGCAAATATCCAATTATGTCAAATAAAATATCGTTAATTGAAGCCTCAGGCGGTTTAGGCAACCATTAATTGGTGCTGATTGAGAGCAACACATCGCCAGCAGGTGTGATGAAAAAGCTCCCCGGGCGAGTTGAGCCAAAGACCGGAATTGCATCGTAGCTTGGGACGGTCAACTGAAACGCATCGCCATCGAACGCAAATGCAGCGCGAACAGATTGAGGATACCATGGTTTAAATGTAGATTCTTTCCATTGTGGCTTCCAACTCAATGGCTGGGCTTGGGTTCGCAATTGTTCGAGATCAGCAGCAGCAAAGCTCAAAACGGCTTCAAGCTGCGTATCAGTTGGGCCGGGCACTGAACGATCAGGTTGTGCGGTTAGGGTTGTGGCAGTCCACTGCACGCTGGTTGGTTGAAATGGCAAACTAACAAACGCGGCCAAGCCGTCAATATCCGTCCGCACAGGAGCCGCCGCGCTAGGTGTTGGCGTAGCAGTTTGGCTGGCACAGCCCCATACCATGCAGCCCAAGATCAAAATAGCAATCAAACGCACGTGGCACATCCTTTCTATCAACGCTGCAATGATACGCTACGCTACAATAGCCACGCGGACAAGCATTTGTCAAGCAGCTCAATCAAGACAGATGTGCTAAAATAGCAGCATAATTTGGTTACAAGGAGTTTTCAAGATGAGCGATACCGATCAAGAATGGGTTGAACGTTTAGAAGCAATTCAAGAGCAACTTGGCGAGCTTTATAGCAATATCGAGGAATTACGCGGCATCGTGCGCGAAGCAGGCCGCAAAAACGATGCCCAAGCCTTCAACGAGCCGCTTGAGCGTTTAGCCCGTTATGGTCGTTTATTCAGCGATATTCATGTCAGCTGGACAGCCGCCGATTAAGCCACAACGCCCCACCGTTACGTTCAAAACGGGGGGCGTTATGCTAAACCTGAAGCTACGTTAGGCTTGCGATTCTTCGCTCATCCCGAGCACATTAAAGCCGCCATCAACATAGACCACTTCGCCAGTCACGCCGCTAGCAAGATCTGAGCACAGCCACAAGGCTGTATTGCCCACATCTTCAATCGTAATTGCGCGACGCATCGGGTTGGCATTGGTAAAAGCTTTGTGCAAACGGCGAAAGTTACCAATGCCCGAAGCCGAAAGCGTGCGAATTGGGCCAGCACTAATCGCATTTACCCGCAAACCGTCGGGGCCAAGGTCGGCGGCCAGATAGCGTACGCTTGCTTCAAGCGCAGCCTTGGCAACGCCCATCACGTTGTAGTTGGCCACAACCTTTTCGGCTCCGTAGTAGCTCAGGGTCAGAATGTTGGCGTTGGGATTGAGCAATGGCAAGGCAGCCTTGGTGAGCGCGACCAACGAAAAAGCGCTAATATCCATTGCCAAGCGCCAGCCATCGCGGCTACTATCGATAAAGCGCCCAGAAAGATCTTCGCGCTTGGCATAGGCCACGCTATGCACCAAAATATCAAATTGGCCAAACTCAGCGCCAAGCTTCTCAAACAGGGTCGCAATTTGGGCATCGTCGCTCACATCGCATTGCTGCACAAAACTTACGCCAAGTTGCTCGGCCAATGGGCGCACGCGGCGCTCTAAACTTTCGCCAGCATACGAAAAGGCCAATTCGGCCCCAGCTTGTTTGAGGGCTTGAGCAATACCCCATGCAATTGAATGATCATTGGCAATCCCAACAATTAACGCTTTTTTCCCTTTGAGCAAATCCATTGTGTCTCCTGAACTAGCACATTGTTCAGCGGCACACCACCACTGGAACAAATCTCAACGGCAACAATCTGAAAAAACGTGGCAATCGCCCATTTGGGCTGCTTATGGATCGGAGCGAGTTGGCTGATTGAGTTGTTGGCAAACCCAATTAAGACTCGCGGCTAAATTTTCATCGCAATAGCGCCATGTATGGCCGCCAGGCCGTTCGCGATAAATATGCGGAATATGCTGTTGGCGGAGCGCATGATGAAATGAGCGATTCTCCTCGACTAAAAAATCGTCAAGCCCACAATCAAAGTGCATTGCAGGAATTGGCGCAACCAACTGGTTAAGCATTCGGAAAAGGCTATATTGCTGGCGAATTGGGCTATCGACCGGCCCGAAAATCACCATATTCGAGGGATCGTCGATCCAGCGCGGCGCATCAACCGCGCCACTATGGCTAAATACGGTGCTCCAATGCTGCGAATAGCCCAAACCTAAACGCAACGCACCATAGCCGCCCATCGAAACGCCACCGATTGCCCGCCCCTCACGTTGCTTGATTGTCGTATACTGAGCATCAATAAATTGAGGTAACTCGACAGCGAGAAATTCCTCAATCTGCTGGCCACCAAGGCCATTGGCATAAAACGAGCGTCCACAATGCGGCATTACCACAATTAAGCGCGTCGCAGCAATATATTGCCGGATATTCGTATAATCCAACCAGCACATATAACTATCTGACAACCCGTGGAGCAAAGTAACAACCGGACACGCTGGCCCGTTTGGCGAATGGTCGGGCGGCACAAGCACTGCGATCGGCACAACCAGATCGAGCATCGTACTGGTGCAAGCAATGACCTCTAATTGATGCATGGTGGCTGCTCGTCTCCATCCGAGATGCTGGAACTGAGCCAAGCATACCGCAGGCTTTAGCGGCTCGTCAACTGCGCAGCGCGTCATTAGCCGCGATTTAGTTATGGAGTTAAGTCAATGTATAAGGCAGGAGAATTGGTCAAAAAATCGATTGTTCGGGTCGATACTGGCAATATTATTGGTTCAGTTGCCGATCTGTTGGTCGATCACGCTGCAGGCCGGATTGTTGGCTTGCTTACCAACACCGGCGGTTTGTTTCGCGAGGCCACAGTCGTCGAATGGGCGCAAGTGCTGGTTTGGGCTGGCGATGTGATTTTGGTCAAAGCTGGCTGCGAAGTGCTGCGCGCCAACGCCATTCCCCATTTTCACAGCATTTTGGAGAAAAAAATTCACCTGACTGGCACGGCAGCGATTGGGCGCTCTGGCAACAAATTGGGCACAATCGGCGAATTGCTGCTCGATGAAACTGGCTTAATTGTTGGCTATGTGATTACCCGTGGAGTTTTGAAGGGCGAACGCCAATATGTGCTCAGCGCTGGCGTGGCGGGCATCGGCAGCGATGCAGTGGTGATTTACGATGAAGCCTTGCGCGATACGCTCGAAGGGCTTGAGCCAACGATTCCCGACCCAAAATTAACCATGGTTATGCCGTTGACTGGCACGCGCGTGAGTGTTGAAGTCCCCGCCAGCACTCCAGCCCCCAGCGAACCCAAGCCTAGCCCAGCTGATGTTCAACGGTTGTCCTCGGATGAGATTGATGCTATTCTGCGCGGCGATCAACCTATTCCTGGAGCAAGTAGTGAACATTAAAGATTCGTGGGCTACCATCGAGCCGCTTGATCAGGCGGCAATCGAGCAGGCGCAGCAACGCCAAAACCAATTGACCAAGCCCCAAGGAGCGCTTGGTCAGCTCGAAGCCTTGTCAATTCAATTGGCCGGAATTCGCCAGCAATGTCCGCCAACGATTCAAAAACCAATCATTATTGTGGCAGCAGCGGATCATGGGGTGGCGGAATATGGCGTGAGTGCCTATCCCGCAAGCGTTACCGCCCAGATGGTTGGCAATTTTTTGGCTGGTGGCGCGGCAGTCAGCGTGTTGGCGCGCCATGTCGGGGCCGAATTATTGATTGTTGATGCTGGAGTGCAAACCGCCATCAACAGCAATGCGCCCAATTTCCGCAGCGAATGGCTGGGGGCTGGCACAAAGAATTTGGCAATTGAACCAGCAATGAGCCACGAACAAGCCCAATCTGCTCTTGCACGGGGCATTGCCTTGGCCCATGAGCTTGCCGATGCAGGCCACGATTTGATTGCGCTTGGCGAGATGGGCATTGGCAATACGACCGCCGCCGCATGTTTAACCGCAATCTATTGTCAGCAAGCAGCAGCAACGGTGACTGGCCATGGCACCGGAGTGCAAGCGGCACAATATCAACGCAAAATCGAGGTTGTGAGCCAAGCAGTGGCACGGTTTGGCGAACATCGTGGCACACTCGAGCCATTGGCCGAGGTTGGCGGCTTTGAAATTGGCATCTTAGCAGGAATTATCGTGGGTGCTGCTCAACGCCGCGTGCCAATTTTACTTGATGGCTTTATTACCACAGCCGCAGCCTTGGTGGCCCAAGCGATAATTCCCCTGACCATTGATTATTGTATTGCGGCCCATTGTGGCGCTGAGCCAGGCCATCGCATTGTTCTGCAACAGCTTGGCTTGCGGCCCTTGCTGCAACTCGATTTACGGCTTGGCGAAGGCAGCGGCGCTGCTTTGGCAATTCCGTTAGTACAAGCAGCCTGCAACATTCTTGGCGAAATGGCAACCTTCGCCAGCGCCCAAGTTGATACCGCCAGCTAAAAAAGCAACGGCCAGCAGGTAGACCCTACTGGCCGTGCTTCAACCCAATAGGTTCTACCACGAAACCCCATCTTTTTTGGCATCGAAGGTATCCAAATCAAGCTCCATTGGTGGGCGTACCGCAAAATCGGTATATTCTTGTTGCTTGAGTGGAGCCAAAACCGAGGCAATAACCGTAATCACTAAGCCCAGCATAATTGCCAAGAATGCCAAAGCCCCTGCTGGCGAATCATCAGCAAACAACATCATTGGCACAACAATAAACGAGAGCACTGCTAAAACAATGACAAACAGCGTGCCAATAATTGAATAGGTACGCTTGTTGGTCAAATGGTTGTTTGACTCACTGGACATTGATCGCTCACTCCTTAACTGGTTGGTGGTTGCTAGGCTCTATTTTAGCGTAACGACGGGCGCTTGTAAAACGCCGCACCCGCCAACATTGCTGTTGACGGGTGCGACTGACGTTGTTCGATTGCAGACTAGGGAAGCACGATCAGCTTATTGCAGGCTAACATCATCAACAAAGAATGATGTTGTCAATGAGCTATCTGTTGTGGTTTCAAAGCGGATGCGCACCGTTTGACCTGCGTAGGCTGCCAAGCTCAAACTTTCAGCGACCCAAGCATTTTCGGTGTTGACATTTGAGCGGGTTGCCAAGGTTCCCAACAGAGTTCCGCTGGTGTTGTAAACCCGCACGCGCAGGTAGTCGTAGGCAGTTGTTGTGCCTTCGTTGCTGGTTTGATACCAGTGGAAGTTCAAGGTTGAACCTGCTGGTACAGTTACGGTTTGATACAGTCCTTCGTTGGCATTGTTGTAGCCACCCATATACACGCTGTAGCTACCAGTGCGTGGGCGGGTGGTATCGATCAAACCATAGCCACCGCTCGATGCTTGCGTCCAACCAGTTGTGCCACTTTCGAAACCACCGTTGACGATGCTACCGCCGCCTGGAGGTGGGGTTGCGGTTGGTGGAACGACGGTTGGCGTGGTTGGATTTGGCGTTGGAGTTGGGGTAGTTCCGCCGTTGTTGACTGCGCGGTAGACGTTGATCCGACCACACGTCCAGCTGCTGCCTGTGCCAGAAATAGTATCTGAGGTCGAGCAGATGCGGTCGCGAATTTGGCTATTGCTCAATCCTTGTGAGGCCAACAAGCCAGCCAAACCAGCAACGTGTGGAGTTGCCATCGATGTCCCGTTGATCGTATTGTAGCCACTGTTGATCCAGGTTGAGTAGATGCTCGAACCAGGAGCAGCAACTTCAACCCACGAACCATAGTTCGAGAACGATGAGCGAGCATCGCTTGAGGTGGTTGAGGCAACCGCGAAACAGTTGGTGTAGGCTGCTGGGTACGAGTTGGTGACGCTTGAGGTATTGCTGTTGCCAGCGGCACATGCCAAGAATACACCCCGGCCCCAAGCGTAATCAACAGCATTTTGCAATGCGGTCGAACCGCCGCCACCAAGGCTCAAGTTGATAACTTTGGCCCCGTTGTCGGCAGCGTAGGTGATGCCGTTGGCCACACCGGCCAAGGTTCCGCTACCGCTGTTGTTCAACACGCGCACTGGCATCAACTTACAATTTGGACACGTGCCAGCGCCACCAGTGCTGTTATTAGTTTCAGCGGCGCTAGTGCCTGCAACGTGGGTGCCGTGGCCATTGCCGTCGGTTGGGGTTGCATCGTTGTCGATATAGTCGTAGCCAGCCACCATCTTGGCATCAAGATCAGGGTGGTTGCTTTGAATCCCAGTATCAACAACTGCAATCACGACGCTGCTGCTACCTTGTGTAATATCCCAGCCGGTATATGCTTGAATGACACCCCATGCCCATTGTGAGCTTAGGCTTGGGTCATTGGGCGTAAAATTCATGGAATAAATAAAGTTTGGTTCGGCATATTCGACATTAGGATTTTGCTTCAAGCTGGCTAAGACAGCTTCGCGACCAGCGCGGGTATCGTTGCTTTTGAGGGTTGCAACTTCAATAACTTCTGCATCAAGGGCTGCAATCCGATCAATTTGGACAGCCCCAATTGATTTGAGGGCCGCTGATCGGTTGGCTTTTTCGGTTGTGGCTTTGAATTTGACCACAAATTGGCCTGCTACTGCCGGTGCAGCAACATCGACTCGATCAACAGGTTTGCCAGGGTTGCGAGTTTGACCAAATGAAGGGTTGGGCGCACTGAAGATAATAACTAGGCTGCAGATCAACACAAATGAAACAAACAGACGCTTCAAGGGTGCCTCCTCAATATGTGGGTTGCAAATTTACCATGGGCAATCCCAAAACCAAACACTGGCTGGATTACCACACGAACACATCATTGTTGCGAAGGAATCGGTGAGGTCGTTGGAAGCTTCCGAAGTCGCATGCCCCTTTCTGTGGATGAAAGATAAGTGGCCAGTCGAACAACGTCGGGTACTCAGCTAGATGAGTATGCAGGATATATTAAATCATTTTAACGAAATTGTCAAAATTATTAATATTTATTTGGCATAAGTCCTAAAAGTAGGCAAAAAAACAGCCCATGATCTGAAGATCATGAGCTGTTTGGTAGTTGCTACGTACTGATTATTTTAGAAAATGATGATCATGGAAATCCTCCCCAGCTAGTGCATATGGCCTCAACACAACCAATATAGCTGTGAATTCACAATGCCTCGTCACTCCAGCGATGAATCGCAATCATCGGTAGTGTTCCACCCTGTTTTGGGGCAGAGCAACAGTTGGACTCCGAGACCTGCACACCCTCAAACTTAAAAGATTATCACACTCATACACAAATCCTTCAAAGATGTCCAGTTGCAAAAGCTCGATTGATCTAGAAGATAATGATCATGGTAGCCTCCCTCGCAATCTACAGGAAGATGATCCCATACATTGGTCAGCTTCTATGGAGTGTCATGGTGTTAGGCAATACGCTAGCTGTAGAGTATCTGGATGGCTTGTAAACTTTTGCGCTTGATGCTGAGAACACTCACAAGCAAACCATCAATAATGAACCAGACTGATTCCTAGGCCGAATAGCGATGATTCATCATAAAATGGCTTCTACAGGCTATCGTAGGTGGGTTGTTAGGCTTATTGTACGCCGAGAACGGTTTCTTGTCAAAATTTTTAATGGTTCTTTGGTACTAAAGGGGGATAGCTACCCCCCCTCAAAGCAGCAAAAAGGTTTAACCATGGCCTGTAAAGCATGACCTTGGTCCTACACCATGGGCTAGCATACAGGTTATTATAGTACTACAGTAGCAAAAATACATTCAGCAAACGCGGCTTTAATCTATACCATTAATTTTTAGCGTCACTGCTCAAATGATTGACACTCTATAGTCAAAAGCTGCTTATTCTAAGCAAGCTGCTGCAAAAATCTGTCAACGCTATCCTAGCCGTTGCGTTTTAATCGCCCAGTTCGTTTGGCATAGTCCTCGCCGCGCAAGAATATCCACAAGCCCAAGGGTACAAGCAGTAGCCCACTGCCAAGCAATGGCAACAAATAGTTCCACCAGAGATCAATCGGCCCTGCGTTATGCTGCAACGCGCGGCGCATGCCTTCCAACACATAGGTCGCTGGCGAAATCGAAGCCAGCGGTTGCATCCAAGTTGGCAGCACGCTAATTGGATAGTAAACGCCGGAAACCAACAAAATGGTGGCTTTCACAATGTTGGTCATCTGCGCTCCACGTTCAGGAAACAGCAACGGCAACACCGCAGCCACAATTCCTAAGCCAATAAAGCTAATGCTGCCCGTCAGCAAAATCACCGTCGCCCCAAGGAAATTGGCATTATCAAGGCTAATTTGAAAGAATATCGCCACAAAGGCCAAGATAATTCCGGTGTGAAACAAGCCCCAAAAGACTGCAAAAATCGTCGTGCCTAGCATATGGGTCAGCCGTGAGATCGGTGCCATAAAGGTATATTCAATCGTGCCTTCCCAGCGCTCCCATTGCACCGATTCAGCAATACAATCGAATACTACCGCCAAATAGTGCCAAACCAAGGTGCCAACAATCAAATACAAAATCGTGGCATCAATTGTTGCTTGGTCGAATTCTTGGCCAGTAATCGCGCCAACCGCCTTGCCAATAAAGGTAATCGATAAGGCATTGACAATTGAATAGATCAACCAAACAACTTCCCAGCCCCAATAGCGTTTAATCAAATTAATGTTGCGCTCAACAAATGCATACGACGCACGAGTTTCACGCCAGAATGAACGCCCAAATGCCATAACCAGCTCCTTTGTTGTGCGATAGTGGGTAGTGCAGCATGCATTGTAGCGCGTTCTAGCCCAAGCCAAATCCGCCAAAAGGCAGAAACATAAAATATGAAGGATGAGGGATGAAAAACAAAAGGCAAAAGGCAAAAGGCAGAATAAGAACAAAGAGCATAGAACATAGAACATAGAACATAAAGTCAACGTGGCTCTAGGCTATGGGCTATCGGAACATGGTGTGGTAGCTCAGGAATTTCGCGAGCCAAAAGCCAATAGCCTAATCAACAATAATCTGTGCAATCTGTGGCTAAAACTTAACCTTCGTGCGCTTCGTGGATCAATTTAAGAGGAATTATGGCTATGGGCGAGCGGAGCGTTTGATGGTATGACCCAAGTTCCAAAAGCCAATAGCCAAGAGCCTAGAGCCTATTTCCCTTCGTGGATCAAACCTTCACCTTCGCGCTCTTCGCGTTCTTCGCGGTTTCTCAGCTTCGTGCGCTTCGTGGATCAAAAAAGCCCACACCCAAGTTGCCTCAGATGTGGGCTGCCAATTCGAAGCGAAAGCTTTTAGGCGGTTACATTTTTGCCAATTGCCGCCAGCATATCTTCGATGCTGGTAAATTTGACTCGTGGCCGACCAGTAGCCGCGCCGTTGGCAATCTCAATCTCGTCGAGACGTTGCCAATCGGCAAAGGTCACATAATTGGGCTGGCGTACTTGCACCAATTTTTCAATGCTCTCGCGATCGGCGTGGCTTGGGCTGAGCAATTGACCAGCGGCCACATCTTCGAGCATACATTGCACGGTTTCCACCGCATCTGGTTTATTGGTGCCAATCACGCCGCTTGGCCCACGCTTGATCCAGCCAGCGGTATATTCGCCAGCTTTTGGCTGTTGGCTGGTTGGGTCGATCAGCCGACCTTTTTCGTTAAGGAAGGTGCCCCAGCGCTCGTTAAATGGCACATCAACCAAGGGCGCGCCGCGATAACCAACCGAGCGAAACACTAGACCGACTGGCAAATCTTCGCTTTCGCCAGTTGGGCGCGAGGCGATACTACCTGCATCGCTGGCGTAAAGTTCGTTTTTAGCCAAGCGCAAACCAGCCACCCGCCCATCGCTATCGCCCAGCACTTCGGTTGGGCTAACCAAAAAGCGGAAGATCAAGCGTCGTTTTTTGCCTTCTGGCTGGCGTTCAGCATAGCCTTGCAGCAATTCAACTTTCTTTTGGGCTGCTTTATCGCCGCCAGCTTCCAAAGCGGCGCGGCTCACATCGTCGAGCGCAACTTCGCTGGGAATTGCCAGCACATCGGCTTCTTCAAGCTCGCCCAATTCTTTAACTTCGGGCGTAGTGAAGGCAGCTTGGGCAGGGCCACGGCGGCCAAGCAAATAGACTTCTTTGATATTGCTTTTGCTCAGCGCTTCGAGCGCGTGATCGGCAATATCGGTGCGCGCCAATTCTTCGTGTGAAAGACACAAAATCCGCGCCACATCAATTGCCACGTTGCCAACCCCAACCACAGCCACCCGCTCTTGCGAAAGATCGAATTGCAAATGGCGATAATCGGGATGGCCGTTATACCAAGCCACAAAGGCTGTCGCCGGAAAACTGTTGGTCAAATCTTCGCCAGGAATGCCCATATGGCGATCGCTTTGAGCGCCAGTGGCATATAAAATTTGATGATAATGCTCGACCAAATCAGCGTGGCTCAGATCCTTGCCATATTCAACATAGCCAAAAAAGCGGAAGCGCGGATTTTTGGCCACGAGATTAAAGGCCTTGGTAACGGTTTTGATCTTTTGGTGATCGGGGGCAACCCCGCCGCGCACCAAGCCAAACGGCGTTGGCAAGCGATCAAACATATCAACTTCAATCACCAAGTCGCTTTGTTTGAGCAAATGATCGGCTGCATAAAACGCCGATGGCCCAGAACCAATGATCGCAACCCGTAATGGCTGCGCTTCAGTTCCCACAGTTGTCATGATCACAATCCTTTGAGCGTCTAGCCCTCTTCGATAATTTGAGTTTCGAGGGTATCGAGCTTGCCTTCATATTCCCCAAGTTGGGCCTTGACAACATCGCCAATCGAAACAATGCCAAGCAAAATGTCGCCATCGAGAATTGGCAAATGGCGGAAACGGCGGTTGGTCATGGTTTGGAGCACCGCTTTAAGATCATCACTGGGGCGACCGGTTACTACATTGGCCGTCATTACATGCTGCACTTGGCGCTCAACAATTGCTGGATCTTGCGCCACTGCCCGAATAATATCCCGCTCGGAGATAATTCCCGCAATCCGATCATCTTCAATCACCACCAACGCGCCAATGTTGTGTTCGGATAAGAGCGCAACTGCTTGGCTCAGCGGTGTATGGGGATTAATCGTATGAATGATTGGACTTTTGGTTGCGAGCACATGCTTGATCTTCATAGCGTACCTCCAATCTATCAGCGATGGGGACGATGTAGGGCCACGATGCCATGCTGATAGTATCATACTTATGTCTCTTGCGATAGGCAAGATCAGTGCCTACCATGCTTAACTGATAATTAATTTTGGTCACAATCGCTGATTTGAAATTGCATACGAGGTTTTATGCTCGATCCTGAGGTTTTCTCGACGCAACGTTTGGTTGCCAGCACAATTAGCCTTGAACACATCGATTTAATCGCCGCGATGCACCAAAATCCAACCATCATGGCAACCCTTGGTGGCCTGCAAGATCGCCAACGCACCCAGCAAGGCTTAGAAACCCAAGTGCAAGATTGGCAGCAAGCAGGCTATGGTTTATGTGTGTTTCACGATCGGGCTAGCGGGGCGTTTGTGGGGCGCGGCGGTTTGCGCTTCATCCAATTGGATAATCAGCCAGAGACCGAAATTGCCTATGCCTTGCTGCCAGAATGGTGGGGCCAAGGCATGGCAACCGAGATTGCGCGTCAAGCGCGGACGGTAGCCTTTGAGCAATTACAACTCGATTCGCTAGTGTTGTTCACCATGACAACGAATTTTGCCTCGCAACGAGTAGCCGAAAAATTAGGTATGGTCTATGAACGCAATTTTGAGCGGGCCAACCTGCCGCATGTGCTGTTTCGCCAAACCAAGCAGGCATGGGTTAAGTAAACATTCCCCTCCCCCCCCAAGCCCCTCCTTACACGGGTAGGTTTTGAGCGATTGGTCGGCGGTGGAGCCTTCCCTCACCCCCCAACCCCCTCTCCTACGAAAACGCGGGCGAGGGGGAGCCAAAAAACCGCAGCGTTAAATTAAAGCCCCTCTCCTGTTTTGCACGGGAGAGGGGTTGGGGTGAGGGAATCCAAAAACTAGCTATCGTCGCGGGAAACCCACCATGCCAACCAAATCAGTAATGGTTGAAACGGCAAGCGCAGCCACAACAAGAATGGGCGTTGTTTGCCAAACAGCGGTGCGTTTTGCTTGAGCATCTGAATGTTGGCGGGAAAAACCGCCAAATACAAGGCCATCAAACCTAAACCAGCCTTGCGGCGCACGCCAGGCAACAATAAACCAAGGCCACCTAAAATCTCAAACAGGCCGCTCAGATAGACCAAGCTCCGTGGTCGGGGCAACGAAGGTGGTACAATCTTGACGAATGGCTTGGGATTGGTAAAGTGTAACACTCCAACGCCCAGCATAAAACTTGCAAGCAACCCACGAACGAGACGTTTCATTGCACTACCCCATTGGATGGCGAATTGCTGACGAATATTGGCCAGTTACATAATGCTCTAATTGGCGTTCAATATCGCCCAGCAACGCGCTCGCACCATAGCGAAACAGATGTGGATGCAGCCAAGCATCGCCAAGTTCTTCCTTGATCAAGGCCAGCCAATCCAATGATTGCTTAGCAGTTCGGATGCCACCAGCGGGCTTGAAGCCAACCTTATAACCGGTTTGCTCATAGTAATCGCGGATGGCGCGCACCATCACCAACGAAACGGGCAGAGTTGCATTAACTGGCTCTTTACCAGTCGAGGTTTTGATAAAATCAGCGCCAGCTAACATACAAACAAGGCTAGCTTGGGCAATATTGCGCAAAGTGCCTAGCTCGCCAGTTGCCAAGATAGTTTTCATGTGGGCTTCGCCGCAAGCTTCGCGAAAGAGCCGCACTTCATCGTATAAGGCTTCCCAATCGCCGTTAAGCACCAGATGGCGCGAAATAACAATATCGATTTCACTTGCGCCAGCAGCCACCGAAGCTTCGATTTCACGCAAGCGCAGCTCCAGTGGGGCCAAGCCAGCGGGGAAGGCAGTTGAGACCGCAGCAACTGGAATAGCAGTACCTTTAAGTGCTTGCACTGCGGTTTCAACAAAGGTATGGTAAACACAGACCGCGCCAACCGTCAGGTTAAGGCTGCGAATCCCAAGTGCATCGACCAAATCGCCACGAATTGGTTGGCGAGCTTTTAAACATAAACGCTGGACAGTGCCAACGGTATCATCACCAGAGAGGGTAGTTAAATCCATGCAGCTAATTGCTTTTAAGAGCCAAGCTGCCTGCCAATCCTTTTTAACCGTGCGCCGATTTGGCAAGCTGCTCACGCGGCGCTCGACTGCCGAGCGATTGACGCGCAGGCTATTGACCCAGCCAAGGTCGAGCGGGCTGATGGGGTTACGTTGTTCGTGCGTCATTGCCGTGACACGCTCCACTTCGGTTTGCATAGTTCATCCTTGGGGTCGAGCCACAACCGCCCAACCCATATTGGTAGTATCAGAATTTCGGTATCCACAATGCGGATTGTTGCGCTGATAATACCACAAGCGCTTGTGCTTAGTGCAAGCAAGGAGTTCATTCAGATGACCACAATTCGCCATTCGGTCGAAGCCACAGTGAGCCGCATGGTGCTACGGACGCTGCGCGAACGTGCCCAAGTAGCTGGTTTGCCGCAAGCCCGCAGCGATGCCCCCCGCGCCTTGGCAGCCTTGCTTGATCAATTAATCAGCACCGTGCTGCCATTCGCTGAACTCCAACGTCAAGCCCAAGCAGCGATTGCTGCCGGAATTGGCTGCTTGGTCGTGCCGCTTGAACAAGCAGAGGCCTGGGTTGATGCAACTGCTGGTAGTGGGCTACGCATTGGCATTACAACAGCAAGCCGCGAACAAGCCGAGCATGCCTTGCGGCTCGGCGTTAGCGAGATTGAATTACTTGTGCCACAGTCCATTATGAGCGAGGCTGAACAGTTTGAGGCTTGGCTAAGGGCAAATCTGCCAGGTTCCTATGATCCTAAACCGTTGATCAAACTCAATTTAACGAGCTGCGATCAGGCCCAAATTGGGCTACGGGCCTGTGCTCAAGCAGCGACCCACGAGCTTGATTTGGTGACCGTTCCAGTAGCACTGGTTGCCGATGTACGGCGTACAATCAACGCAGCGATGGGGATTAAAGTTAATGGTGTTACTGAGCTTGGCCAAGCCCGCGACCTGTTGAGCGCTGGCTGCACCCGCTTGGAAACAGCAGTGGGCTGGGATTTGTTGGCACAGGCCCAACCTCTTTTAAATGATCAATAACCAAGCAATCACGTCAAAAAATGAAATCTCGTTTGACATAGGCCTAGGCAGGTGCTATACTGGGCGGTCGATGCCCCGTGGTGGGCATGCTTTTTTTGCTGCAATTTTTCGCTGGTGTTCATCAGCCAACTGACTGATTGAATACCAATTGATTCTGACTGTTCGCGGCATTGGGGCGGCAATGCCATAGCTGGTTAGGCTAGAACACGCTCACGGTATAGTAGACGTGAGAACCGTCCGAACTCGGTATTTCCAAGATTTTTGGAGGAATTGAATGCCAACGATCAACCAGTTGATCCGCAAGCCCCGTAAACCTGTGGTCAAAAAGACCAAGGCACCTGCGCTGCGTTTCATCTACAACTCGCTGAAGGGCAAGCTTACCCGCGGCAGCGGCGCACCCCAAAAGCGTGGTGTTTGTACGCAAGTTAAGACCATGACCCCTAAGAAGCCAAACTCGGCGTTGCGCAAAGTGGCACGGGTTCGCTTGTCGAATCAAATGGAAGTGACCGCCTACATCCCAGGCGAAGGTCACAACTTGCAAGAACACTCAGTGGTCTTGATTCGCGGTGGTCGGGTAAAAGACTTGCCAGGCGTGCGCTACCACATTGTGCGCGGTACCTTGGACTCACAAGGTGTCAACAACCGTAAGCAAGGTCGCTCGAAGTACGGCACCAAGAAGAACGCTCAAGTTGCAACGGGCAAGAAGAAAAAATAAGGTAGGGTAAAATACAATGCCACGACGACGAAAAATTGCCAAGCGTATTGTGCCTGGTGATCCAATTCACAACAGCATACACGTGCAAATGTTGATCAACAAGGTCATGATGCACGGTAAAAAAAGTGTCGCTGAAAACATCGTGTATCGCGCCTTAGACGTTGCTTCACAGCGCTTGAACCGCGAAGCAGTTGAGTTGTTCGAACAAGTGTTGCGCAACTCAAGCCCTACCATCGAAGTTCGCCCAAAGCGCGTCGGTGGTTCAACTTATCAAGTGCCAGTTGAAGTTAAAAGCGACCGCCGGATTGCCTTGGCAATTCGTTGGTTGTTGACCGCAGCTCGCGCTCGCAGTGGCAAACCAATGCACGAACGCTTGGCGCTCGAATTGGTCGATGCCTTCAACAACACTGGTGCAACCGTCAAGCGTCGTGAAGAAGTTCACCGTATGGCTGAAGCCAACCGCGCCTTCTCACACTACGCTCGCTTCTAAAGTTTATGGCCACCCCTCACGACCAGCGTCGTGAACAACTGGGTCGGTGACCAGAGCGGCTAGACGCGAGTTTAGCCGCTTTTTGCCTGCATACTTATGGTACAATACAACGTCACCGCCGTGCAGGCTGTCACCAACTAATACTAACCATGTAACGGAGTAAGGAATGCCTCGCTCGACACCACTCGACAGAGTACGCAATATTGGGATTATTGCCCACATTGACGCAGGGAAAACGACTACCACCGAACGGATTTTGTTCTACACCGGTCGTAACTATAAGATCGGGGAAGTCCACGAAGGCGCTGCCACCATGGACTGGATGGAACAAGAACGCGAACGTGGGATCACGATTACCGCTGCTGCTACCACCGCTCACTGGGAATATGCTGAGCAACGCTATCAAATTAATATTATTGACACGCCTGGCCACGTGGACTTTACCGCTGAAGTAGAGCGCTCATTGCGCGTGCTCGACGGTGGCGTAGTGGTGTTCGACGCAGTGGCCGGTGTGGAGCCACAATCAGAAACGGTGTGGCGACAAGCTGATAAATATAGCGTGCCGCGGATTTGTTTTGTCAACAAAATGGACCGCATGGGCGCAAACTTCGACCGTACCGTCAGCATGATTGTTGATCGCCTTGGCGCTAAGCCAGTGCCGATCCAATTGCCAATCGGGGCCGAAGATCGCTTCCAAGGCATCATCGACTTGATGGAAAACAAGGCTATCTTCTACATGGACGATGTTGGTAAAGTCCAAGAAGAACGCGAAATTCCTGCTGAATTGGCTGAAAAAGCGAAAGCAGCCCGCGATTATATGCTCGAAGCAATCGCCGAAACTGACGATGAGCTGATGATGCTCTATCTCGAAGGCGAAGAATTGCAAGTGCCAGAATTGCGCCGCGCCCTTCGCGCTGCCACCATCGGCAACAAATTGGTGCCGGTTTTGTGTGGTTCAGCCTTGAAGAACAAAGGTGTTCAGCGCATGCTCGACGCAGTTGTGTTGCTCTTGCCTTCACCATTGGAAATTCCAGTGACCAAGGCTGTGCGCCCAGGCGTTGATTCAGAAGCTGAAGATGCAGAGTTCATTGAGCGTCCAGCCGACGAAAATGCACCATTCACTGGCTTGGTCTTCAAAATTATGGCTGACCCATTCGTGGGTAAGTTGGCCTACTTCCGCGTTTACTCAGGTAAGCTCGAAACTGGCTCATACGTTTTGAACACCACCAAGAACAAGCGCGAACGGGTTGGCCGCTTGCTGCAAATGCACGCTAACCACCGCGAAGAAATCAAGGAAGTGTACGCAGGCGATATTGCTGCTGTGGTGGGTCCAAAGGATACCTTCACCGGCGATACCATCTGCTCACCAGATGATCCAGTGGTTTTGGAAAGCATCAAGTTCCCAGAACCAGTTATCTCGGTGGCGATCGAGCCAAAAACCAAGGCCGACCAAGACAAGATGTCGATTGCACTCTCACGCTTGGCCGAAGAAGATCCAACCTTCCGATTGAACACCGATGTCGAAACTGGCCAAACGATCATCCGCGGGATGGGCGAATTGCACTTGGAAGTTATCGTCGACCGCATGATGCGCGAATTCAAGGTTGAAGCCAACGTTGGTAAGCCTCAAGTGGCCTACCGCGAAAGCATCACCAAGAGCGTCGATATCGATAGCAAGTTCGTACGCCAATCGGGCGGTAAAGGTCAATACGGCCACGTTAAAGTCAAGTTCGAACCATCAGGTGAAGGCGAAGGCTATATCTTCGTCAATGGTATCGTTGGTGGGGTTGTGCCTCGCGAATACGTACCAGCAGTCGAAGCCGGTATCCGCGAAGCCATGGAAACTGGCGTTATCGCTGGTTACCCAGTGGTCGATGTCAAAGCAACCTTGTTCGACGGCTCATACCACGACGTTGACTCGTCGGAAATGGCCTTCAAGATTGCCGCTTCAATGGCCTTGAAGGACGGCGTTCGCCGTGGCGCTCCTCAAATCTTGGAACCAATCATGAAGATCGAAGTGATTGTGCCCGAAGATTACATGGGTAGCGTCATCGGTGACGTAAACAGCCGCCGTGGTCGCATCGAAGGGATGGAAGCTCGCGGTAACGCTCAAGTCGTGCGTGGCTTCGTGCCATTGGCCAACATGTTTGGTTATGTCAACGATTTGCGCTCACAAACCCAAGGCCGCGCTACCTACTCGATGGAATTCCATCACTACGAGCCAATTCCACGCAACTTGCAAGAAGAATTGGTCGAAAAGTCACGTAGCTAAACCCTGCTACAAAGCACCCCAAATGGGTCGATTGGGTATACCAATCGGCCCATTTTCTTTTAACTTTTTTGTGCGTATAATAAAGCACACAGATGCAATCCTGCTTCCAGCAATCCGGAGCCAACTCCATGATCCGAATTACTCAACGCCAAGCAATTCTTGCCCTTTTAGTGCTGTTAAATATCACAACTGCCGCAATTGATGTAGTGCTTGGCCTGCGCAATGGCTGGCAAGAACCCCTCTTGATGGGTAGCATTTTGCTGGTACTGATTGGAATTAGCGTTGCCTATTGGCGCGGTATTGAATGGAGTCGCTGGTTAATGGTCGGCTTTGTGACAATTATCTGCGCAGTCTTTGTCGATAAAACCCAGCCAGTCAGCCTCATGACCCTGATCCCGCCGTTAATGGCCTTGATTATGGGTTCTTCAACGGCTGTGATTATCAGCGCCGTTGTTGGCTATGGTGGCATTCTCGTCCGATCAAATTTCGATGGGGTCTATGCAGCAGTTGATAATCTGGTTGCCTATGGCCTGATCGTTGCTGCAATGGTGCTGATTCGCACCATCAATGAAACAAATTTGTTGGCCTTACGCGAAACAATCAGCAAATCCGATGGCGAACAGCGCCGCATCAAAGCGCAATCAACGTTAATGCGCAACCAAGCAGATGCCTTGCTCAAGCAAAATCAGGAGCAACAACGCTTGTTTACCTTGGTTGAAACCCTCGAAACTCCAGCGGTCACAATTGCCGCCAATGTGTTGCTCGCGCCTTTGGTCGGCGCACTCGATACCAAACGAATTGAGCACATTCAAAAACGCTTGCTGGCAACCATCCATCGTCAACGTACTCGCCTGCTGATTCTAGATATGGCTGGGGTGCGTGAGCTGGCCAACGATGCAGCCGAACATGTGCTGCTCATGATTCAGGCAATTCGCTTGCTTGGCTGCGAGGTTACTGTTACCAGCGCTTCAGCAGAAATTGCCATGCAATTCGGCGATCTTGGGGTCGATCGCGAGTTGTTCAAAACCGCCCAAACCCCCCAAATTGCGCTTGAACAGAGCGTTTATAGCGTGAGCAAGCACTAATTTGACAAGTAATCAAGGTTGTGCTATTATATATAGGTCAACGCGGGGTGGAGCAGTGGTAGCTCGTCGGGCTCATAACCCGAAGGTCAGAGGTTCGAATCCTCTCCCCGCAACCACAACTAAAGATTTGAGCGGCTTGCTTATACCAAGCCGCTCATTCTGTGCCGATGTAGCTCAGGGGTTAGAGCGAACGACTCATAATCGTTAGGTCACTGGTTCAATTCCAGTCATCGGCACCATTTTTTTATTTTAGGCCCCAATTATCTCCTCAACTCACTCCTAATTATCTCAGCTATTTCTCAGATACCCACAAGTTAAATGTCACACAGCATGTAGCCAAAATCAGCTTGCCCCTGCCTATAATCATCACATTAGTCTTGATGTAGAAAGGACCAGTGATGAAGTGGTTATGGCGCATAGGTTTTTTAATGTTGAGCCTCGGCTTTATACTTCGGCCTGCATCCGCCCAACAAAATCAAATCAGTAGCCGCGATATTGTGAGCGAGCATGCGATTACAGGGCTTAAACTTGATGGCAATTGGCTTGCATGGCGCACTTGGCGCACAGATTTCGTCAATTACACCAGTGAATTATTGGTAACCAATCTCACGACCGGAACTAGCATTAGCCTTGGCAGTGTGCAAAATCAAACCTATGATTTCTTTATTACGAATGGGCGGGTCATCTGGCGCGATAATCAACATGTCTATCAGTATGAACTGGCGACCCAAACCAAGAGCATTTTGCAAGTGCCACATCAAGAAAACCACATGCGTTGGACGGTTGCTGGCGATTGGTTGATTTGGTTGGAACTTGAAGGAGCACCACCCCAAATCACCAACCAAATCTGGAAATGGCATCTGGCGGGCAATCAGGCTCCCATGTTGGTTGGCAGCGAAGTAGCCACAATTTATGGCACTGATTCGTTGCAAAGCGATGGAGAAATTGTTAGCTGGTCGTATGCTACTCAAATTGCGGTAAAATATAATGTCTGCTCTGAAATCCATTATCTTGCCTTGGATGGCTCACAAGCTCCCCAAAAATTAACCGAACCTGCTTGTAACATTGGGATTAAACAAAATTTATTGCTCAATAAAAGCTTTTATTATTGCAACGACAGGCATTTATATGCTCGCACATTGGCCAATACCGAAACATTAATCCAAGCAAATAACTGCCGTTTTGATGCGCTCTCTAGTTTCGCTGGCAGTGGAAATTTCTTGGTAGCGCTCAATTTTGGTGAACAGTCGACTGCTGAACTGAGCCTGGTTGGGGTTGATATTCGGCAAAAAAGCATGTTTACAATCGATCGTTTTGGCTATAGCGATAGTAATCGTCCATTGATTACGATCAATAATTCGCTGGTCGCGTGGAGCGATACTCGTGGTGCCAAACCAGTGATTCATGTGCGGCCAATCACCGAGGTTGTACCAACTGCGCCGCGCCAAGCCAACGATCCTTTGCTCGCAAATCGCAGCTATTACCCAGAAAGCATGCACTCGCTTGGCGGTTTATTCGAGCAATATTGGCAAAAAAATGGCGGCTTGGCGGTGTTTGGCTATCCGCAAAGCGAAGAATTTAGCCAAGTTAATGCAGATACTGGCAAAACCTACACCGTGCAGTTTCTCGAACGCCAGCGCTACGAGCATCACCCTGAGTTGGCAGGCACGCCATATGAGGTTTCGTTGGGTCGCTTAGGCGCTGAACGCTTGGCAACGCTCAATCGCAATTGGCAAACCGAAGGTGATAGCTCAGCTGGCGCAGAACAATTGCCTGGTCAATGCCAACATTTTGCCACCACCGATCGCAAGGTTTGTGGCGCGTTTCTGAGCTATTGGCAAAGCAATGGCCTCGATTTAGGCGAACCTGGGGTTAGTTATGCTGAATCATTAGCCTTGTTTGGCTTGCCGCTCACCGCCCCGCATCTGGAAACCAATCCTGATGGCGATCGGGTATTGACTCAATGGTTTGAGCGTGCCCGTTTTGAATGGCATCCCGATAATCCAGCACAATTTCAAGTGCAACTTGGGCGCTTGGCCGCCGAACAAATCCCTAACGTAGGTTGGTAAGCACTAAGTAATGAGCAGTCGCCCTTGGTTTGATCAAGGGCGACTGTTTTTTTATTTGCTGGTCAGGCCGCCACAATTGGGGTCGCCACAAACACACTGGTTGGCTGGTTGCTTACGGCGTAAGAACAATAATGGAATTGCACATGGAATCAGACAAGCAAGCAGCATAACGATTGGCGTTGCACCAGCTAATAATCCGCCCAACACGCTGCGCTCGAAAAAGAATATGCCAAGCATAACCCCCGCAATCAGCAATAAACCAACCTTGCTACGCAGCACACCAAAACACTCTTGCAATAGTTTCATCGAATACTCCTTTATAACCTGACAGGTGTACGCTATCATGTGAAGTGCACTTTAAGTCAAGCAGGAGTTTTGGCCAATGCAAGGATTATCAATTGGCGAGGTCGCAGCCCAAACCGGCCTTCAAACGTCAGCAATTCGTTATTATGAGCAGATGGGCTTAATTCCCAAGCCCCAGCGCCATAATACCCGCCGCCGCTATGATCCAAGCGTGTTGCAATGGATTAGCTTGATCAATTTGGCCCGCAAAGCTGGTTTTTCGATTGCCGAAGTTCAAACATTAATGCATGGATTTGAAGCTGATACACCGCCCTCAGAGCGCTGGCAAACCATGGCGCACAGCAAACTCGTCCAAGTTGCGCAGCAAATGCAGGTCTTACAGCAAATGCAAGCATTGCTCACATATGGTATGCAATGCCAATGCTTGCGGCTCGAAGATTGTCGGATTAGCGACGAGCAGGGCTGTAACGAGGGTTGTTCAGGCGCAACGCAAAGCGAAGGTTGCGAATGATGGAGCAAGTTAAAAAGCGCTGCTCGATCGACGATCAAGCAGCGCTACCAACCATTATTTTGCGTCGTCGATTGCGCTTTGCAAGGCGCTTTGGCTGAGGGTTGCAACCGGTTTGCCATTGACAAAGAAGCTTGGTGTGCCACGCACATTCAGCGCTTGCGCATCAGCATTATCACGCTCAATCTTCTGCATAACTACTGGGTCGCTCAGATCTTTGGCAAATTTATCGCCATCAAGGCCCAACTCTTGGGCATATTGCAGCATTAATGCGGTTTGGGGAGTTCGTTTTTCGCCCCACTCGCTTTGCTTGGTGAACAACAGCTCTTGCATCTCCCAATATTTGCCTTGGTTGCCAGCAGCTTCGGTGGCGGCAATCGCCAAAACCGAGTTGTTGTGCAAGGGGAAGTAGCGCACCACTAAGCGCACATTATCGCCATTTTGAGCTAACACATCTTTGACGATTGGGAAGAAGGCGCGGCAGGATTCACACTCAGGATCAAGAAACTCAACCACCGTTACCGGCGCGTCGTTCTTGCCCAAAACGGGGCTATCGGCATAAATTAAGCGCGAAATATCGACTGGCTGGGAAGAATTAGCTCCAGTTTGGGTCAACAGCACGACAGCCACAATCACCAAAACTGGAATACTCAACCAGAGCAACATTTTAACTTCACGGGGCAAACCACCTTGCGGCTTGCGGGTGCGGCTTTGGCGTTTTTTATTGCTAGCAATCGATTTACTCATGATCAAGCTCCTTGGCTGGTTTAACAAATAACAAAGCAACGGTAATGACGCTGAAGGCGACCCAAGCTAAAAGGGGAATCGTAATAAAGCCATACCAGTTGATCCAACGGGCAAGGCACGAAACCCCAGCGCTGCACGGCGCAAGTTCAGCTGAAATTACGCCATAGGTCAGCAAACAATGATAGCTGGCGATGAGCCAACCACCAATGCTCAACGGCAAGGCATACCAACGCATCGCCGGGTCGCGGCGAATGATCCCCACGGTGAGAATTGCCACCAAGGGATACATAAAAATCCGTTGATACCAGCACAAATTACAGGGCGGAAAGCCCTTGATTTCGCTAAAATAGAGGCTGCCAAGTGTGGCTACCACCGCCTGAAGCCAGGCGAAATAGCCAAGATTTTGGCGGACACGCTGTCCAAATGAACTACTCGTTCGATCATCAAGATCGTCAAGATCCGATGATTCAATCACTGAGGGTTGCATAACATCCTTCTTTGGTTATGTTTTCGAGCGCACCGATCGATCAGATCAGCCGATGATACGGCAGATTGACCATTAACCATGGTGTTGAAGGATTAAATGAATTTCGGAGGGGGAACGATGAGGGCTAAACTTGGTGAACGATAGTGCATCGGATCGGGCATCCAATGTAGTTGATCAGCCACAAGGATTAACTCAAATTGCTTGGTAGCCAGCAAAAATGGAGCTGCATGGCTGACACAAGCATCACTTGGCGATTTTGCTGGCGTAGAGATCGGCTGTTCGGAATGATGCTCATCAGCAAAACCTTGGCTGACTTGGGTCGCACACGGATATTGATAACTCATCAAAATCCGTGGTTGGCATGGCGCAAGCACCAACGGAATCAGCAGCAACACAATGGTGCTGAGCCACGTCATAGTGCGTAAAATGTGCAATTCATGAGCCATACAAGCAACCTACAATCCTTTTCGTTAACTATACTATACCAAAATCGGCTTAAAAGACCAAATTTGGCGTTTGCCAATGAGTTTGCTATAGTACAGATTGTGGTTAAATGGGCGGAACAAACATGGTATACGAACAATCATTTTTGGGCTATTGGTGGCTCAGCAGCTTAATCGTGCTGATTCTGCTGCCAATTGGCCAAGCCAATCAACCCCAGCCAACAATGCGCTGGTGGTTCTACCCATGTATGCCGCAAGCCAACGAAGCGCCGCAATCAAGCCCCGAAGCGCCGTTTTCGTTGCCGCTCAACCCAATCGCCGACCATATGTATAACCCACTAAGTTGGCTGATGCCAAGTAATTTGCCCAAGTTAAGCCCACTCAAACAACGCTGGCGCTATTGGGAAACGCCGCTTTTGCGCTACGCGATGTGGTTTCATCCGCAATACGTGCCACCCCCAAAAACTCTTTAATCGTTTCAAGCGTCGAATTATTGGCCCGATGCCCACTGCTGTGGGGTATTTAGTATTTTTGAGGTTTTGCAATGCTATTCCGTTATGGGCAGTTAATCCTGCTGAGTTTGATATTCGTGAGTTTAATCGGGTGTAGCCGCACGCCAAGCGACGACCCACGTTTGCTGATGAGCCTTGAGCAAACACCAAGTGCAATGGGCGTACAAACCATTGTTTTGGTGATTAATGATGGCTCAACGCCGCTCGACAATGCCAAAGTTCAGCTCGAAGCAACCATGACCCACGCTGGCATGCCCTCGCAAATTGTGCAAATGCAGGCGCTTGGCGCGGGCAAATATCAGGCCAGCATTGATTTTTCGATGCTTGGCGAATGGGTCTTGATTGTGAATGTAACTGAAGCCAATGGCGCAGTGATGCAACGAACCTTACCAGCCTTCAACATTCAATAACCCAAGGGAGTTGGATCATGCAACAGATTCCGGCAATCGATTTGCTGAAACTACCAGGTTTGCGCTGGCTTGGGCGTTGGCGCTATGCCCGATTTGCGCTACAACTTCCGCTATTTGCCTTAGCAATGTTGATGGTTTGGGATGGCTTGACTGGCGCGCAGCTGGCTCCCAAAAATAGCGCCACCGTGATTGTGTGGGTGCATTATCGTGGCTTTTTGATGCTGGCCTTGTTGGTCGTGGGCAATCTGTTTTGCATGGCCTGCCCGTTTATGTTACCGCGCAATCTGGCGCGTCGAATCATCAAGCCGCGCTTTAAATGGCCGACATGGCTACGCAATAAATGGCTGGCGGCAGGTTTGTTGGTGCTGTTCTTCTTTGCCTACGAGCGCTTTGATTTATGGGCCTCTCCGTGGTGGACGGCGATGCTGATTGTGAGCTATTTTGCGGCGGCGCTGCTGATCGATAGCAGTTTTCAGGGTGCGCCATTTTGTAAATATGTTTGTCCGCTTGGCCAATTCAATATGTTGAGTTCCACACTCTCGCCAATCGAGGTGGCGGTGCGCCAGCCCCAACGCTGCCAAACCTGCGCAACCAAAGATTGTATCGTGGGCCGTGATGATGATCAGCCAGGCTGTGAATTGTGGTTGTTCCAGCCCAAAAAAGTTGGCAACCTCGATTGTACGCTGTGTTTGGATTGTATTCATGCTTGCCCGCACGATAACATTGGCTTGTTGGCACGCGTGCCAGGTCAAGAATTGATTAGCCTCCAACCACGCTCGGGGATTGGCAAAATCGAAGAGCGCAGCGATTTTAGTTTGCTGATGTTGGTGTTTACGTGGGGCGCGTTGCTCAACGCCTTTGGTATGATCAGCCCAGTTTATAGCTTTTACAATTGGCTGACCGCGCAATTTGCGATCACCAGTGAAACCTTTTTGCTGAGTGTAGTCTTTATCTTAGCGCTGGTGATTGAGCCAGTCGTGTTGCTGGGCGGCGCAGCATGGCTCTTTCGGCGGATCAGCGGCCATAACGAACGCTTGATCGCAATCATCAATCGCTTTATGAAGGGCTTTTTGCCAATTGGCATCGCCATGTGGACAGCGCATTATGCCTTTCACTTTATCATTGGCTTTTGGACAATTTTGCCAGTGTTGCGCTCGCTGTTGGCCGAAGCAGGCATCAATTTTAGCTGGATGCCCGTCACCGGATTAAGCCCGCTGGTGCCGCAAGCGATGATTTACCCCTTTCAAATGGGCATGATTTTGCTCGGCAGCGTGCTTTCAGCAGTCATCACATGGCAAACGACAACCACAATCACCAAACAACGCCAACGCTGGGCTTGGCTGCCATGGGCGCTGGTCATCGTGGCGATGGCTGGCAGCGCAATGTGGCTTTTGAGCCAACCCATGGATATGCGTGGCATTCTAGAAGGATAATTACATGGAAACCATCCAACGCTGGCTGATTCTCTTACGAGGAATGTTTATAACCAGCCTGATTCTGGTGAGCCTTGTGCCGTTGCAGCCAGCAGCGGCCCACTTTGGCGAGCCATACACCGTGCTCTACGACCAAAAATTGGGCGAGTTTACGCTTTCGATGAAGGCCGACCCCGATGTGGGCACTGGCACGTTTTACAGCGATATTGAACTGCCAAGCAGCATGGCTGATGGCGAAGTGACGATCGCAATTCAGGCCGTTGCTGATGCTAATAGCACTGGGCCAAGCAACTCAAGCGCTACAGGCCAGAGCACAGGGCATAAAGCCAGCATCGAACAAAAAATCGAGTTTGATCAAGAAGGCTATTGGACGCTTGATGTAAGCGTGACGGCGGGCAATCAGACGGGTAAGCATCAATTTAAAGTGCTGGTTACGCCACCGTTTCCGCCGTGGATCACGACCATGATCTGTTTAGCGCCATTTTTGATGGTTGGCGCAATTTGGACGCTGACCATGCGCCGCAATGCCATGCTCAAGCAACAACAAGCAGAGAAGAGCATAGAACATAGAACATAGAGCATAAGGGGCCAGGGTTCAGGCATTATTTAACCACGAAGGACACGAAGTAAGGCTATAGGCTATGGGCTATGGGCTATTGGAACAGTTGGTAGGATTGTAAACCAAACTCCGATAGCCAAAAGCCTATAGCCCAATCCTTCTGATTTCTGCCTTTTGACTTTTGAATGCATGTTTTGCGACTCTGCGTTAAGTACTGATCTACGAAGAGCACGAAGCACGATTTTTTAGCCACAGATTTCACAGATTAGTATGATTGGGATATTGCTAACCCACAGCTAACAGCCAATAACCCCCAACGTTTTTTTGCCACGAATTGCCCGAATTCCACAAAAATAATTTTTGAGCCACAGATTATGAGGGTTGGACTTTTGGCTATTGCCTTCTGCCTTTTGCCTTCTGCCTTTTGACTTCTGCCTTTTGACTTCCGTTATGTTCTATGCTCTTTGTTCTATGCTCTTTCATCTTTTGATTTCTGCCTTCTGCCTTTTGCATTCATCCTTCATCCCTCATCCTTCATACTTATTAATACTCTGCTAGTTTTTTTCTGGCCCAATTTGTGCGATGATAGATAGGTACAAAGTAGCACAGCGGAATCGGGCAATGCAGCTTATGCGATGGAGAATCTGGCTTGATTCGACCTGTTCGATTAGTCGATAGTCTTGAGTTACGGCGCGCGCCGTACACCTATATGTTATTGGGCAGTGAGCAAGTATTGGCGGGCAGTCATCGCCCGATGAGCTTTGCACTGCGCTGTTTGCTGCCATTCGCCCAAGACCGCCATACGCTGGTCTATCACGAGCGTGGGCTACGGGGCTATGTGCAAGGTTGGTATCGATTAAATAGTGCTGATGCAGATTTGGTGTATCTGGCATCGCAACCATTTCGGCGTGGCATGCGCCAGCCAACCGACCCTGATGTTTGGTATCGTTTGCTCGAAGCGTTTGTGGTGCGCATGGGTTCGCGCAATATTGAGCGCGTTTTTGCGCCCTTGGCTTCAAATTCACCCTATTTGGAAGTTTTTCGCCAACTTGGCTTTCAAAGTTATGCTACGCGGCAGGTTTGGCGCACCTTAACGCCCGATGTTGCCGAAGGCAGTTCAATCATCGTTTTACGCCCACAACAGCGCCGCGACCCGCATGCAATCCAACGATTGTATGAGGCGATCACCCCTGCGACTGTTGTACGATATGAAGGACGAACGTCGCGATCATGGCAACTGCCGGTCGTTGCGCGTCATGGAGTTCGTCAGCGCTCATGGGTGCTTGGGCGCGATGGCCGAGATGATATTTTACGAGCGGCGTTGCATGTGTGGCTTGGACCACACGCCGCAGTCATGAGCCTTCTGATCGATCCTGCTGAGCAACGCTTAGCCTCGTCGGTTATTCGATTTGGAATGAGCCAATTGGCCAATGCTCATCAAGGTGTCGTCTATCTCCTATTGCCAGAATATCATGGCGAGTTGCATCACAACTTAGAGGAGATCGGCTTTGAACATATTGGAGATCAACGCCTTACGGTCAAGGAACTGACAGTGCCATTACGCAACCCGTTGTTGCGGCCTGTGCTGGAAGGAACGAGAGAAAGCGTCGTTAAGCCGTCGCTGTCATCTTCGGTTCGCTCCGAACCGTCTATCTAAACACACTCCGGCGTGTGTTTGAGAAGGATGCAACTAAACATGTTAGATCGTCGCGAAATTACCCATAATATCGATCTGTTGCTGTCAACCTTGCCGCCACGTTTGGCCGAGCCGTTGGCAACTCATGAACAGAAAGATCAAGTTATAGAAATTGTCATGGATTTGGGGCGCTTGCCAGAAGCGCGTTTTCGCCACGACCAATCAAGTTTCCTCAGCGAAACTGAGGTCGGACGCGAAGATCTCGATTATGTGACTGAACGCATTGGCCAGTTTGGCGAAGATAATCGCGCTGGGATTCAGCGCACGCTGCACCGCATTTCAGCGATTCGCAATCGCTCGGGAGTGGTGATTGGCCTGACCTGTCGGGTTGGCCGTGCCGTTTATGGCACAATCGAAATTGTGCGCGATTTGGTCGAGGCTGGCAAATCGATCTTGATTCTGGGCAAGCCTGGCACTGGGAAAACCACCATGCTGCGCGAAGTTGCTCGGGTTTTGGCCGACGACTTCCTCAAACGGGTGGTGATCGTCGATACCTCGAATGAAATCGCTGGCGATGGCGATATTCCCCACCCTGGGATTGGCCGCGCCCGCCGCATGCAAGTAGCTCGACCAGCCGAGCAACACAATGTGATGATCGAAGCAGTCGAAAATCACATGCCACAAGTGATCGTGATCGATGAAATCGGCACAGAATTGGAAGCCCAAGCTGCCCGTACCATCGCCGAACGCGGGGTACAATTGGTTGGCACGGCCCACGGTAACACCTTGGAAAACCTGATGCTCAACCCAACGCTCTCCGATTTGATCGGCGGGATTCAGGCAGTGACCTTGGGCGATGAAGAAGCCCGACGGCGTGGCACGCAAAAAACCGTGCTCGAACGCAAAGCTCCGCCAACCTTCGATGTGTTGGTCGAAATTCAAAGCTGGGACGACGTAACGATTTATCAAGAAGTCGCTTCAGCTGTCGATTCGATTTTGCAGGGCAATGAGCCAAGCGCCGAACAACGAACCAAAGACGAACAAGGCCATGTCGAGGTGCACGAAGGTCGGCCAGAACGGGCTGATAGCGAAGCCAGCACGATGCTTACGCGGCGTGGTGGCTATCGCAGCCGCGAGCGTGAGCGCGACCGTGACCATGGTGAACGCGATTGGCGGCGCAAAAGCGAACGCCGCGAAGCCCAACGCGAAGAACGCGAACGCTATGCGATGACCATGGCTAGCCCGAGCGCAAACTTAAAAACCGAAGAACCAAGCGTCGTGATCAAAAAGCCAGGCAAAAACGCCCCAGCGCGTATCTTTGCTTTTGGCGTAAGCCGCAATCGCTTGGAAAAAGCCCTCGATCGGTTGGGCATTACCGCCAGTTTGGTGCGCGAGATGGATCAAGCGACGATGGTGATTACCTTGAAAAATTACTATCGCCAGCACCCAACCCGCCTGCGCGATGCCGAAGAACGCGGCATTCCGGTGTATGTGTTGCGCTCGAACACCCAAACCCAAATGGAAGAATGCCTTGGCTCGGCCTTCGAAATTAGCGTCACGCCCAGCGACCCGTTGAGCGAGGCCATGGAAGAGGTCGAAGAGGCAATTAGCCAAGTTATGGATGGCTCAACCGAAAGTATCGAACTGAGCCCACAAAGCTCGTATGTACGCAGGTTGCAACATCAGATTGTTGAGCGGTACAATCTACAATCAGAAAGTACTGGCAAAGAACCACGTCGCCGGATTCGGATCTTCCGCTAAATCGGCATCGTGGCCTCAACGCTGTTGGACTGTAGGGGAACCATGAGCTTGTTCATTACCTTTGAAGGCCCGGAAGGTAGCGGGAAAAGCACCCAAGCCCGCTACCTCAAGGATTATCTGCAACAGGCTGGCTATCCAGTCATCTTAACTCGCGAGCCAGGCGGAACGCCGATTAGCGATGCTGTACGGCGGCTTGTGCTTGATGGTCAATGGACGGCGATGGAGCCGACAACCGAAACCCTTTTGTTTGCTGCCGCTCGTGCTCAGTTAGTTGGCGAGGTGATCTTGCCCTATCTGAAGCTGGGCGGTATCGTTTTGTGCGATCGCTATGCCGATTCGACCTTTGCCCACCAAGGCTATGGCTTGGGCCGCAATCTGACTGAGCTGCGCGAAATCACCCGTTTTGCGACTGGCGGCTTACAGCCCGATGTGACCTTCTTCCTCGATTTGCCAGTGGAGCAAGGCTTGCAGCGCAAACGCAAGCAACGCGATGATTTCCGCGAATCGAGCCAATTGGCCTTGCCATTGCCGCATTTGCCGCAACCAACCCCAAGCCAAAGCGAGCATTGGAATCGACTCGATGCCCGCGAAATCGCCTACCACGAACGCGTGCGCAACGGCTACCTTGAAATGATCGCCGCCGATCCGCAACGTTGGCAGGTTTTTGATGCAGACATTGAACGTGAAAGCCTCACTGCCCAACTGCTGGCGGCTGTCCAGCCCTATCTCAGCAAAATCCAAACCTTGAGCTAAGCCCTATTGTATAAGCTGCATCTCAGTCGGGTATCAGGCTGAGATGCGCTTGGGCTGTGGTTTGATATGGTACAATAGCCCAATCGTGGCAACGTGCCAGTATTCTAAACCCATGCAGTCGCCCCGCAATACTGGGGCATTCTTCAGGAAAGCATAGGAACATGACAGAAATTATTGCAGAACTTAAAAGCATCTTGCCGATTGTCGGCATGATTGTTGGGGGCTATTTGGTGCTCCTCTGGGTTGCCTCGCTGGTATGGACATACCGCGATATTAGTAGCCGCTCCAACGATATTTTGGTGCAAGTGCTTTCAACCTCAATGGCCTTCTTTTTGCCATTCGCAGGGTTGTTGTTATATATGTTGGTGCGCCCGCGCGAAACGCTCACTCAAAAATACGAGCGCGAATTGGAAGAAACTTTTATGCGCCGCGATATTGAGGATGAGCATGTCTGCCCGAATTGCCAACGGAGCATTCAGGCCGATTTTGTGTTGTGCCCTCACTGCCAAACCCATTTGCGCCGCAATTGTGGCAACTGCGAACGGGTCATCGATTTGACATGGCAGGTTTGCCCATACTGTGCAGCTCCCGCCAATACCCGCATCAGCAGCCAACCATTACGTCAAGCAGAATATGAACAACAGTACGCCCGCTAAGCAGCAGATTTGCCCAATTTGCCGCAAAGCTGTCCAGTTAATGCCACGTTATCCGCGTTATGTTTGCGCCGATTGCGTGGCATTGGCAACTGATGAGCATGGCCGTGGAGTGCAGTTTTTCAATACTGGCGTGCTTGGCACTGGTTGCGCTGGCAGCTATCGCGCTGATCAAACGGCCTATCCATCCGACCAGTGTTGGATTAACGGCCAGCATTGCACCGCCAAGGAAGCACGCTTCGGCGGGATTGTGATTGAGGTGGTTGACGATGAATGAGCAGGAGCATTGGCAAGGCTTTATCACGGCCTTCAACGAAGAGCGCTTTGTTGATGGTGTGCTGCAATTGGAAGAATTATGGTTTGCCAATCGTAGCGATCTCTATCGCGGCCTAATTCGGCTTTCGGTAGCGCTCAACCAACTGCGTTTGGGCATTGTCGATAGCCCACGCCAACTGCTTGCCAGCGCCCACGAAATGCTGGCCCCGTTTGAAACCAATCAATACAACCTCGATATTGGGCGGATTCGCGAGTACATTCAGGCCTGTGCCAAGCTCATTCCTGCTGATTTGCGCACTGGTCAAGGCCGCATTGATTGGGATCTGGTTCCACGAATTCAGATCTAAAGATGTCAGAAATTTCTCATGATCACCACCCTTCCGTCCCGCCTCAAGGCGGGAAACGCAGGAGGTTTTCAGCCCCCTGCACCCCCTAAAGGACAATTGCTGGTACTCAATCATAGAGCAATGAAACTGGCATGGATTGATTTTTGAATGCTTGATCCTTGATCAATCTAGGCATGACCAATAATTGGAGGTTTAGGCTCAATTTAATTGACATAGAACATGTGTTCGTGTATACTCAAAAACACAGATTCTCCAAGCTGCTGCTTGTAATCCACGGTGCGCACCCTCGTTTGCGGGCTTTTCAAGCCCTATGCAAGGCTTTTTACCAGCCGCGATGCTTGGAGCATTGTCACGAATTGAGTACAACACGAAGGGTAACCGAGATGCAGATTGAGCCTATTCTATTAACCCACAAACGCCATAATTATTTGCCGATGGCCTTTTTATGGCGTGGAATTAGCCATCAGGTCGCGAGAATTGAACGCGTGTGGAGCAGAGAGGCCCGTTGGGCACGCCCGCCACGCCACTATTTTCGGGTGCGCTGCACCAACAATCAGGTTTACAACATTTTTCAAGATGTACGCTTAAATGCGTGGTGCGTTGAACGCTAGAGGAGGCCGATCGTGTATTTAGCTTGGTTTGATGATCATCCGCGGAAAGAACTGCGGTTCAAAATTGCCGAAGCCATCTTTGCCTATGAAGATCGTTTTGGCGAACGTCCAAATGTCGTGCTCGTTAACGCTACTCAGATTTTTAACGAAGATGTTGAGGGCGTGCGCGTCGTTTCACGCTCGTATGTCCGCAAAGATAACTTTTGGGTTGGCATCGAAGGTATCGTTGCTAGCTCGTAGGTTGCCGGAAGCAGATTGCCCAATTCCCCATCTGTAAGATTTGTGTTAATTCTCCTCTAGCTTGCCCGTTTTAAAAATCGACTTGTGGCACAATATATTGGGATACGCACATATGCGTAATTCGATATATTGTGTCACGAGGATTTTATGTCATTGTTCGAGCCATATACGCTGCCTGTTAGTGGCGTTACCCTGCCCAATCGCCTCGTTCTTGCCCCGATGACCACCTATTCTGGCACGCCAGAAGGCCAGATTAGCCCCGGCGAAGTCGCCTTATTGCAACGCCGCGCTGCTGGTGGCTTTGGCACGGTTATTACCGCCGCTTGTTATGTTGATCGCGATGGCCAAGCATTTATCAACCAATGGGGCTGTGATAACGACGACAAGCTCGATTCATTACGTAAAGCAGCGAGCGTAATCAAAGCCGAAGGCGCAATCGCAATTTTGCAAATTCACGATGGTGGGCGCATGGCCGACCCCAAGGTACTGCGCGAGCCAGCTCCACGCTCAGCCTCAGCCGTTGCTGCCGAACGCCAAGGCTACCTCGAGCCACGGGCCATGACTGCCGCCGAAGTCGAAAAGAGCATCGCTGATTTTGCTGCTGCGGCCAAACGGGCTGCGGTTGCAGGCTTTGATGGCGTGGAAATCCACGGCGCAAACACCTATCTAATTCAACAATTCTTCTCGCCGCATTCAAACCGCCGCGACGACGAGTGGGGTGGCGATTTGGAACGCCGCTTGCGCTATCCAGTGACGTTGGCCAAAGCTGTACGCGCAGCCGTCGGCGATACGTTTATTGTGGGCTATCGCTTCTCGCCTGAAGAAATTGAAAATCCAGGCATCACCTTTGACGATACCTTGGTGTTGGTTGATCGTTTAGCCGACTGCCGCTTGGATTATTTGCACATTTCATTGGGCAATTATGCTGCTGGCTCAATGCGCGATCCACAATCAACCCAACGCCTCAGCCCGTTGGTCATTGAGAAATTGGCTGGTCGCGTGCCCTTGATGGCGGTTGGTGGCATCGAAACGGTGGAGCAAGCAGAATTGCCATTGCAAGATGGCGCTGAATTGGTTGCGCTTGGTCGGGTAGCACTGTGGGAGCCAGATTGGCCAAATAAGGTCAAAGCAGGCCGCACTGATTTGCGCCAAGCCTTGCCCGCCAAAGATGGCGATATTATTTGCACGTTGCCACGCCCATTGTATGAAAGCATCATTCAACGCGCTGGTTGGGTGAAAATCGCCGCCGAATAACGAGATTGTTAACCACGAAGAGCACGAAGAACACGAAGGGCTAGAGATTAACGTGTTTAGTCAATGATGATTAAAATCGTTCACCATCACTTCGCGTTCTTCGTGGTTTCATCCTTCATCCCTCATCCCTCATCCTTCCTCTGCTCTGCGCCTCTGCGTTAAATAGCCTAATCTCCAAAACCCGACCTCCAATTTCTATCCTCTTTGTTTTGATTTTGATTTTTGCCTTCTGCCTTGTTCTATGTTCTATGTTCTATGTTCTTTGCTCTATGCTCTAATCATCGTCTTTGCCATTGCCATTGCCTGGGCCTTTGGGCTTTTTGGCCTCTTTGACTCCGATGACCAAATTGATTTGGCTATTGGCGGCAATTGGGCTGCCGACCGCTGGCTCTTGGCTCAGAATGCGATCTTTGGCTTGATCGTTTGGTTGCTCAATAAAATTAATGCTTAGCCCCAAGTTGCGGGCTTGTTGCTCGGCCTCGCCACGTTTGAGGCCAACAAAATTGGGCATGCTTGGCGCTTGCTCGCTGGCAGCGGTTGGCTCTGGCGCTTGGGTCGCTTCGAGCGCAACGGTTGCGGTTGCTTCGGCCACCGGCGCAAGCGTGGCAGTTGCCTCGGCCACAGGATTGCCAGTTGTGCTCGGTTGTTCGGCATTGCCGCTTAATTTGGCAAAGGCCACAGCTATTGCGGCCACAAATGCTAGCGCTGCTAGGGTTAGGCCAATTTGCTTTTTAGCCGCTGGTTTGGGCATGGCAATCAAGGCTTTGGTTGGGGTTGGTTGTACTTGCGACTGAACCAAAGCAGCGGTTTTTGGTGGCACACGCACAGCAGTCGTTTCCATATTATGAATCGATACGGTCGAGCGTTGGCGCACTGGCATGGCAATCGTCGCCGAATTTGCGCCCTGTTGAATGCTCTCAATCTCGCCTGCCAAGTCTTGAGCCGAAGCAAAACGCTTGCTTGGTTCGCGCTCAGTCGCCCGCTTGATCAGCTGTTCGATGGCAGTGGCGGTGCCGGGCAACGCTTGGCGCAGTGCAGGCACACCTTCATTCAAATGACGCTGAACAATCGCCCAGGCCGAATCGCCATCAAGTGGCACGCGGCCAGTTAACAGCTCATACAGCATAATGCCCAAGGCATAAATATCGCTGGCGGCGGTCGTTGCGCCGCCTTCAGCCCGTTCTGGCGCGATATATTGGGGCGTGCCATACACTTGATCGTGGTTGGTTGTGCCAATTGGCTGCACGATGCCAAAATCCAGCAAAATCGCCTGCCCAGCTTGATTAATTTTAATATTTTGCGGCTTGACATCGCAATGCACATAGCCTTGTTGATGAATTGCCGCCAAGGCTAAGCCAATTTCGCGCGTCCAAACCAAGGCTTGGGGCGCGGCCACAGGCAACATTTGATCAAGGCTTTGGCCATCGATCAGCTCTTGAACAAAAAACGGCCCCACGCTTGGATCGTGGCCAACATCAAAAATGCGGGCAATATGCGCGTGGCTCAATTGCGCCGCCGTTTGGGCTTCGGCGCTAAATTGCTGGCTCAGGCTTGGATTATTGGCGTACTCAGGCCGCAAGACCTTCAAGGCCACATCGCGCTTGAGCAGCAAATCATGGGCGCGATAAACCGTCGCCATGCCACCTTGCCCAAGCGTTGCCAACAATTGGTAGCGATTTGCCAAGGTTTGATTCATTGCAGCATCCTTCATTTATGCGCCAATCTTGCAGCGATTATAGCAGGCTTAAATAAGAAAGAGGCGTAGGATTACGCCTCTCATTGCCAATTATTCGGAGCAGCTTAGATTGTTTCTGGCTCGCCCAAGATTTTGTTGGTGATGTACAAGGCCAAACGGGTGGCCAACGTCCCCAACGCCAAACTTAACAAACCATAGACAACCCGACGCTTCAAATCATCATCCATTGAATTATTCCTCCTATATCAAAACGGTGCTAGGCGCTAGTATAACATTCTTAGTCGCGGCGACCGCCAAAAACCCGAAATGCAAAGTAGGCAAAGGTCAAAATTGATTGCGCCGCAGCAGCAACGTATGTCCAAGCAGCAGCATTCAAAACCTTAGAAACCGCAGCTTGGTCTTGGGGGCTAACCAAGCCATTGGCGATCAACATTTTTTTGGCTCGGCTTGAAGCATTGAATTCGACCGGCAAAGTTACCAAGGTAAACAGCACCGCGCCAGCAAACAAGACCAAGCCAATCAAGGCCATGGTGAAGCCGAAGCCGCCACTGCGTGAAGCAGCACCAAACATCAAGCCACCCATCACCAGCCACGTGCCAATGCTACTGCCAATGTTGGCGATGCCCACAATCGAGCTACGCAAACGCAACATCGTGTAGCCTTCGCGATCTTGCAAGGCGTGGCCCAACTCGTGAGCAACAACTGCCATTGCGGCAACCGATGGCGTAACCGACGATTGCGAGAGATTAATCGATTTATCGGCGGGATTGTAAAAGTCGGTAAGTTGGCCAGCAACTTGATTTACCCGCACATAGTTAAGACCTTCGGCGCTCATCAAACGTTGGGCCACATCGAAGCCATTCATACGGTGCATGTTGCCAACATTCGCATATTTGCTAAATGTTGATTTCACATACCACTGCGCCCAAAAAGCAAACAGCATGCCAGGAATGGCGAAAATGAAATACATCGGGTCGAAGATCATCGGTATCCTCCAGAGGATGCTTGTCAATGTTCCTGTCCGTATGGACAGAAAATTCTAACCTTAAGTATAGCAAGCTCTGGGCCTAGGCGTGTTAGCATGACATTAATAATGCACACTCAAACACTATCGAAGGAGTTTCCATGAATGGTGGAGGCTGGCGAGGGTTTGTTCGCGCGAACGACGACGAACAACCCACCATCAGCCGCATGTTGTTGCAGCGTGTATGGGGTTATGCCAGACCCTATCGCAGCGGCATCATTGTGGTCTTGTTTACAATTTTCATCAGTACGTTGTTGGATCGGATTACGCCGTTGTTGGTGCGCCATTTGATTGACGTGGCGATTCCGCAGCGCAATCTTGGGCGGCTCAATCTCGTTGCCGTCGGCTTGGTCGCAATTCCCTTGATCGGCGGTTTGCTGGATATTTGGCAACGGCGCAATTCAGCGCTGGTTGGCGAGGGAATTATTTTTGATCTGCGCCGCGCTTTGTATAACCATATGCAACGCATGAGCCTGCGCTTTTTCACCAGCACCAAATCGGGCGAATTGGTTTCGCGGCTCAATAACGATGTGGTTGGCTCGCAACGGGCGGTTACTGGCACGTTGATTACGTTGATCACCAATATCATCACGGTCAGCATTACCCTATTTATTATGTTGACGATTGAGTGGCGTTTAACCTTATTAGCGTTGCTCGTATTGCCATTATTTATGCTGCCAGCGCGGCGAGTTGGCAAAATTGTCCGCACATTAACCCGCTCGCAAATGCAAGCCAACAGCGATATGAACGCATTAATGGGCGAAACCTTGAATGTCAGCGGCGCGTTGCTGGTCAAGATTTTTGGGCGGCGCAACGACGAGGTGGCCAAATTTAGCCAGCATGCAGGCGAAGTGCGCGATCTTGGCATTCGCACCTCGTTGGTGATGCGCTCGTTTTTTGTGATGGTTGGTTTGGTCAGCGCAGTTGGCGTAACCTCGGTCTATTGGTTTGGCGGCTATCTGGCGATTACCTCAAATAGTTTTAGCACCGGCGATATTATTGCCTTGGCCTTGTATTTGCCTGGCTTGTATGGCGCAATTTCAACCTTGGTCAACACCAGAGTTGAATTAGCTTCGTCGCTGGTGTCATTCGAGCGGGTGTTTGAAATTCTCGATTTGCCGCAGGAAATTTTAGATCCAGCTCAACCCAAAATGCTAGAGACGCTTCGCGGCGAAGTTCAATTTGAGCATGTCTGGTTTCGCTATCAAGCTGATGATGATCCGATGCTTAGCCCACGCAATGGCCAAGAAACCACCCTCATCAGCCCAATTGCCACCCGCGAATGGGCCTTGGAAGACATTGATTTTACTGCCAAGCCAGGCCAATTGGTCGCCTTGGTAGGGCCTTCTGGGGCGGGCAAAACCAGCCTAACCTATTTGCTGCCGCGCTTGTATGATGCTAGTCGTGGTCGGGTGTTGATTGATGGCGTTGATGTGCGTGAATTGGATTTGGATAGCCTTGGCCAAGCAATTGGCATGGTTACCCAAGAAACCTTCTTGTTTCACGAGAGTTTACGGGTTAATTTGCGCTATGCCAAGCCCGATGCAACTGATGCAGAGTTAGAAGCAGCCTGTCGCGCCGCCAACATTCACGATTTGATCATGAGCCTACCAAATGGCTACGATACTGTGGTTGGCGAACGAGGCTATCGCTTCTCTGGCGGCGAAAAACAACGCATCGCGATTGCGCGGGTTATTCTCAAAAACCCACGTATTTTAGTGCTCGACGAGGCGACCTCGGCGCTTGATTCGCGCTCAGAGGCATTAATTCAAGCAGCCTTACAACCATTGCTCAAAGATCGCACCAGCATTGTGATTGCCCACCGGCTTTCGACAATTCTGGCAGCAGATTTGATTTTGGTCGTCGATCAAGGCCGAGTGCTCGAACGCGGCACCCATAGCGAGTTGCTGGCCCAAGCAGGGCTGTACGCTCAGCTCTATCATACCCAATTCAAAGAGCGCGAAGAATTAGTAAGGGATGAAGGATGAAGGGGCTAGGGTTAAAGGATCAGGCTTTGGGCTATCGGAACGTGCATAGAAGCAGAAAAGCCTATAGCCAATAGCCCATAGCCAAAAGCCCATCTTCGCGATCTTCGCGGTTTCAAGCCTTCGTGCTCTTCGTGGATCAAAACGCGCCAACATCCTTTACACTATAGCCATTGTTTTGAGCAAGGAGGCTTGGACGGTATGATGAAGGCAGGATTTTTTCGCCAACATGGTGGGCTGGAAGTGCTCGAATATGGCGATTTGGCGGAGCCGGTGGCTGGCCCAGATGAAGTTCTAGTCCGCATCCGCGCTGCCGCGCTTAATCACCTTGATTTGTTTGTGCGCGAAGGCTTGCCCGGCCTAAAACTAAGCATGCCGCATATCGGCGGCTGTGATATTGCTGGCGAAATTGCAGCGGTGGGCGAGGGCGTAACTGGCTGGAATGAAGGCCAGCGCGTAATTATTAATCCCAATATCTGGTGCGGGCATTGCGAATTTTGCATCGCTGGCGAAGAAACCTTGTGCGATAGCTATGGCGTACTTGGCGAGCACCAAACTGGTGGCTTCGCCCAATATATCGCCGTGCCAGCCCGCAATTTGTATGCGATTCCTGCTGATTATTCGTTTGAACAAGCAGCAGCAGTGCCGCTTGTCTGGATGACGGCATGGCGGGCCTTGATCGGCCAAGCGCAACTGCGGGCTGGCCAAAGTGTCTTGATTTTGGGGGCTGGTGGCGGCGTGGCCAGTGCGGCAATTCAAATTGCCCGCTATGCTGGGGCAACCGTTTATGCAGCTTCGCGCTCAGCCGAAAAACTGGCGCGGGCCAAAGAACTTGGGGCCGATTACGTGGTACGATCAGATGGCGATTGGGGCCGCGAAATTTGGCAACAAACCAAAAAGCGTGGCGTTGACGTAGTATTAGAAAATGTTGGCGCAGCGACGTGGGAAAGCTCATTGCGCAGCGTCGCCAAAGGTGGCACGGTTGTAACCTATGGCGCAACTACTGGCCCAATTGTCAATATCGATATTCGCAAACTTTTCTGGCGACAATTTAACCTAATTGGCTCAACAATGGCCAATAATCGTGAATTTAACACCATTATGCGCTTAGTATTTTGGGAACGCCGCTTTGCGCCATTGGTCGATAAAGTGTTTCCACTGAGCGAGATTCGAGCGGCCCAAGCCTACCTTGAATCAGCAGAGCAATTTGGTAAAGTCGTCATCGCCATTCCCTAAGCGATAGCCCAATCGCAGCAGATGTGCCACGAAGGCTGGGAGCAATTAATTCATGTCAATCACAATCGACCATGTTCGCGTTTTAGAAGGCCCAAATATTTACTATCCCCAAGCTGGAGTAGCGGCAAGCTTGCAGGTCAGCCACGATCTCCGCGATGAACTCGGTCGCCAACTCAAAACCTGGGCCCAAGCAGTTGGCTTGATCATCGGCTATTTGCGTATGAAAATCGAGCCACGTGACGAGCAAACATGGCAATTAAGCCTGAGTTTTACTTGCAATCATCCACAACTTGGCGCAGCAAGTTTGCAGCATGCAGTTGACGATATTCTGGCTGCCGAACGCCAAAATGAAGATTGGAGCCACGATGATGCGCTCTTCGACTTGCGCCGCCAACGCATGCGCATCGACCCAGTGTTGCCATTGCTGCAATTGCGTGCCGAAGCCCAAGGTCGGGTGATTCCAGTCTTGCCGGTTGGCGATGGCATGTTGCAGCTAGGCACAGGCAGCGGTGGCTGGCGCTTTGATCCAGCCCAACTTAGCCTTGGACTTGCGGTCAACCCACCATGGGAGCAAATTCGCAGCGTGCCCTTGATTGCAATTGGCGGGCTTGGAGCAGCATTGGCAGCTGAACAGATTACCCAAGGATTAACCGCTGCTGGTTGGCAAAACGTCGTGCATATTGCCAAAGGCGATTATGCCAGCGTGCGCCAAGCGTTGGTTCAACCAGATGCCGAGTTATTCGTTGTTGCCTTGGATCAAGCAGATGTCGTTGAGCGTGGTTTAGCCTTTAACCGCTGTACAATTGGGGTTGTGTTGGGCATTAGCGACTTGCCTGAAGAACAAGCCTTGGCAGCAGGCTTGCCAGCCCTAACCGCCGATGAGCTTGGGAACACCATTTTGTTGGCCGATGATCAGCGCACTGCTGGCTTGGCGCGGCGCACTGCGGCCCCAGTTGTGCAACTTCAGCGCACCCAAGAACCAGCCAGCATTCAACAACCATTGTTGGGATTGGTGGTCAATCAATTGCAACAATTGCTCGATACTGGCGCACTTGATCGATAGAGTAACGCCAGTTTAGGCAATTAACCGATCATTATTCTAGGAGGTGGAGCATGCCCCAGATCACTGTTGGTTCACAAGCGCCATTCGAGGTAGCAAGTGGCAGCCGTTTGGTCAACGCCCTAGAAGATCATGGCATTGATATTTTGCACCGCTGTGGCGGCAACGCCCGCTGTACAACCTGTCGGGTTGAGTTTCAGGCGGGAGAGCCAAGCACAATCACCAAGGCAGAATCGTTTAAATTGGCCGAGGCCAAATTAACTGGCGTGCGTTTGGCCTGCCAAATTAGCTGCGAAGCTGATATGCAGCTTCAGCCCTTGATGACATTAAGCGATTCGGGCTTGCCCGACCCTGGCCCACGCCCAGCAGATAGCATTACTCCAGAGCCTGAATGGCTCGAACGCCCGCTTTAAGCACCAAGCATCTCCACGTTGAGATGCTTGGTTGAATAGGAACTGAATGAATGGTGGATCGCTGCGCGAATTTGGCGCAACTGGCTTGCAGGTTTCGGCCCTTGGGTTTGGCGCAGGCCATATTGGCGGCAACGAATTAACTGAATCAGAGGTTGGCACACTCCTGAATGGCGTGCTCGATCTCGGGATTAACTTAATCGATACAGCGCGGGGCTATGGCCTTTCCGAGCAGCGTATCGGGCGGCATCTGCATCAACGTCGCCATGAGTTTGTGCTTTCGACCAAAATTGGCTATGGCATCGAGGGCTACGACGATTGGACGAGTCCAATTATCACAGCGGGCATTGATGCAGCGTTGCGCCAAATGCAGACCGATTATCTTGATATTGTGCATTTTCATTCCTGCCCACTCGAAACCTTGCGCGCAGGCGAGGTTATCGAAGCCTTAGATCGGGCCGTGCAAGCAGGCAAAGTGCGAGTCGCAGCCTACTCAGGCGATAACGCACCCTTGGAATGGGCGGTGCAAGCTGGCCATTTTGGGGCAATTGAATGCTCGGTGAACCTTGCCGATCAACGAGTGATTGGCCAGATTTTGCCGCAAGCCCAGCAACACCAGCTTGGCGTGATTGCCAAACGCCCAGTTGCCAATGTTGCATGGCGCTTTGAACAGCGGCCAGTTGGCGATTATGCAGAAGTCTATTGGGAGCGCCTGCAAGCCATGCAGCTTGATCTTGACCCTGAGCAACTCTTAGGCATTGCGCTGCGCTTTACGGCCTACACGCCAGGCGTACATAGCTGCATTGTTGGCTCGCGCAAACTTGCGCATATGCAACACAATTTAGATCTTTTGAACCAAGGCCCGCTAGAACCACAACTCTATCACTACCTCACCAGCCAATTTCAAGCCCATGATCGCGGCTGGGTTGGCCAAATCTAATCAGCCAGCAAGCATCACGACGTTGGTGCTTGCTGCGCTAAAAAAGCAACAATTTGGGACTTTTCGTCTATAGGCAGCACTTGGCCAGCCTGCCACAATCGCCTTGAGCGTAGATGTGTGATTTTTAGAGTTCGCAGCGTGGGAATTTGCCCTGATGTTGTTTGCAGTTGCAACTTTGGCCGCTTTCGGGTACAAAAGCAACACGTCAATCAACAATCAAGGACAACATCATGGGCAAATTAATTACGATTGTAGGCAACGCGGGCATTGGCAAAACTACCCTCACCAATCTGCTGTGTAGCGATCAGCGCTTTTTTGCGGCCCTCGAGAGCCACGCCGAACGACCATTTCAACAACTATTTGCCCAAAACCTCCAACGCTATGCCCTCGCCAACCAATTCGATTACCTCTTATTGCGGGCTGAACAAGAGCGGGCAATTCGTGCTCAGCCAGGCATTGGGGTGCAAGACGGTGGCCTTGATGAAGATTTTTGGATTTTTAGCAAGCATTTTCAGCAGCAAGGCTACTTAACGGGTGCTGAATTTGCGCTCTGCGAACGGCTCTATCACGAACTACGCGCCGGCCTAGGTCAGCCAGATCTGATCATCAGCCTTGAAGCACCGCTAGAAGTCATTATTCAACGCTATCAGCAACGCAATCGCCCGCTAGAAATTGCCCAACGCGCCGATTTAGCGCAACTTGAGGCCTTGCTTGAGCAGTGGACTGCAACGATTACGACTCCGCTATTAACCCTCGATTGGAGCAGCAATCACTTACCCAACCCGCAACAGCAACACCAATTGATTGAAACTATTCTGAGCCTATTGAGTATATAATGACGCGATAGGTTTTGTGAGTCTAGATGTGAATCTCAGGAGGTTTTATGCGTGTTCGTGTTGGTGTGATCATTGCGCTTTTGTTCATGATCACCGTTGGTAAAGCGATTCAAACCCCTAGGTATGTGGCCCAAGCCCAGCCCCAAACAGCTGATCAAACGTCAGTTCCTCAGGGCTTTGCCCGAATTCAAGAGCAAGAATCGAATGACTTCCCATTCAATGCGAATGCCTTGATTGGCAGTAATACAATCGTGCGTGGCTCGATTCAGCAAGACGATATTGATTATTTTAAAATTGATTTGACTGCTGGCCAACGAGTGGCCTTAGCAACCATTACACGTGCCAGTATCGCTTCTGGCGACACAACGCTCAGTTTATTCGCCTCGAATGGCAACAATCTTGACCCTACACTGACGCTCATCGAAACCGATTTGAGCGATGGCGTGCATACCAATGGCTCATCGGTCATTAGCTCGCAATCAATAACGACCACAGGCAGCTACTATATCAGCGTTGCAGGTGGCACTCCCACCACCACCATCTACCCCTACGATCTGTATGTGCGGGTTTTGAGCACAACCGTGAGCGAGCAAGAACCCAACGATGAAGTTGCTCAAGCCATTACAACCCAAGCTAGCATCAGTGGTGTGCTTTCAGCCAGCAACGATCTTGATCGCTACCAGTTTAATCTCAATGCTGGCGATACAGTTTTCACCACAGTTGATTTTGACCCTGAGCGTGATGGCACAACCTGGAACGGGTTTCTGCGATTTAGCTGGGAAGATGCCACATTCGAAGCCAATGATGCCAACACTGTCTCACCGAATGCAGAAGCCAATGTGATGACCGTTAAGGATGCAGGCAGCTATGAAATTAGCATTGGATCGACGGTTGCTGTTGGCCCTCAAGCCAGCTATCTGGCCCAAGTTCTGATTATCCCAGCAATAACCCAGGTCAACTGTCAAACCGTTACCAGCCAAGCAGCTCAAGCAATTGGCCCCAATCGATCGGTCCTGCAATCGAGCATAACGGTTGCGCAAGCAGCCAATATTGCCGATATTGATGTGCTGCTTGATTTAGAGCATAGCTTGATGTCGGAATTGGATGTAACCTTGACCGCGCCTGATGGCAACGTGGTTGCGCTCTTTACCGATATTGGCAGCGCTCAGCGCCCTAATGTCGATCTCGTGATCGATCAGCAAGCAGCCTTGGCTTTAGGCAGCTATCACAATTTGAACGGCGTACATTTTTCCCCAGAGTCCAATTTCAGCCTCGATTGGTTTGCAGGCCAACAAGCGCAAGGCCAATGGACGCTGACAATTTATGATACTGCTGACGGCAATGGTGGCACGCTCAATAGCTGGGGTCTGCGAATTTGTGGCATGCCAGCTCCCGCCGATTGCCCAACTGGCAAAGCGCGGAGCGTGATTTATAGCAGCCAATTTGAGGCCAATAACGGCGGCTTCAGCGCTGACGATAATGATTACTCATGGGTTTGGGGCAATCGCAATAGCCCACCAATTGCAGGCAACTATAGCGGTGAAAACAGCTGGAACACCAACTTAACTGGCAATTACCCCAATAGCACACGCATGGAATTGAACTCGCCCAGTATTGATCTTACCAACGTCAGCGGGCCAATTTATGCCAGTTGGTATCAACGCTATCAACTTGGCAATAGCCTGAATGATTTTTATGTCGTAAGCAAAACATCAGCGCCTTTCACCGACTTTTCACCCTTGTTCGAACATCGCAGCGCCGAGATGCGAACGCAGGTTAACAGCCCAACCCAAACGCTGGAGCAAAGCACCGGTTGGAGTTTGCAACGCCATGATATTAGCAGCAATGCAGGAACGACACTGCAGCTGAAATGGGATTTTGGCAGCGATTCATACGATAATTATGCGGGCATCTCAATTGATGATGTGGAAATTACTGGTTGTATTGCTGCTGGCTTAATTACGCCAACAATCACCCCAACGGCAAGCGTTACGCCAACCCCAAGCGCAACGCCCATCGTAACCCCAAGCCTCACGCCAACCCCAAGCGCTAGCCCAACGATTGACCCAGCGCGCTTCTACATCCATCTGCCGCTCGTGCTCGAAAATTACTAAAATTGCTTGACCGCTGCTCCAGTTTGGGGGATACCCGACTGGAGCAGTTCCCCCTAATTCACCCTTGTATTTCTTGAATCTGTAGCCTATGCTTACCCAATCCCCGACATTCTTGCCTTAGCAACAGCCTTGGTTTAGGAGGTTTGCATGCGTCTCCGGATTGGGTTTATCGGCCTCATGATCGCTTTGATTGGGTTAACTGGCAGTTTTCGCTCGTTCAAGCACGTCCAAGCAGCACCCAGTAACGCAAATGCCCCACAGATTCAGCAAGCCACTATTCCGCACGGTGCGGTGCGCATTAAAGAGCAGGAGAGCAATAATACGCCAGCAACCGCCAATCCGATTTTGGCTAGTAGTGCCATTGTGCGGGCTAATGTTTGGGCTAGCGATGTTGATTTCTACAGCATCCAATTGCAGGCAGGTGAACGGCTCAGTGCAGCCACGATGACCTCAGCTTCGGCGAGTACCAATGGTGACTCAACCTTAACCCTGTATGCCTCGAATGGCAGCACCATCATTGAAGTTGATAATGATGATGGCTTTTTTGGCGCTTCATCATCGGTCATTAGCTCAGCTCCAGTCACAACGACTGCAACCTATTACCTGCGAGTTAACAGCACTGGTACAACCCAGCTTCGCTACTACGATTTGCACGTGCGTGTCTTGAGCGGAGCACCGACAGCTGAACAAGAGCCAAATAATACTATTCCCGAAGCTCAAATCTTACCGCCAAGCGGGATTCTCTCGGGAACCCTCTCTAGTGTGACCGATTCTGATTATGTCCAATTTAATCTGAATGCTGGTGATACTATTTTTACCAGCCTTGACCTTAACCCAGAGCGCGATGGCACTACCTGGAATGGTTTGCTTGGAATCGGCACGTTTAATAACTTTACGTTATTAATTGATGATAGCAGTGTGACCTCGCCGAATGCTGAAGCGCATTTTATGACGGTTAAGCAAAGTGGCACCTACTATGTGCTCGTTTCAACGGCTAGCACCAGTATTCCTGCAGCAGCCACCTATCTCTTAGGTGTAACGGTGTTTCCTGCCGCGCAGCAGGCCAACTGTACAACCTATAGTAGCAGTAATATCCCTAAAACGATTCCCACAACCACGAGTTTCATTACCTCGACGTTGAATGTTCCTGAGAGCTTTATCATTGCCGATCTTGATGTCAGTATTCAGCTGACCCATACTGCCATGCCTGATTTGGATGTGCAGTTGCAAGGGCCAGATGGCAATGTTGTTGGCCTCTTTACCGATATTGGCGCAAATAGCCAAACCACAATGAATCTTGATTTAGATGATGAAGCGGCGATTCCAATTGGATCATTCAGTGTTGTCGCGGGAATGCGCTCTATTCCTGAGTTGAATTATCGCCTCGATTGGTTTGATGGTGGGCGTACTGCTGGCACATGGACATTGTTAATTCACGATGATACAGCAGGCAATGGAGGAATCCTCCAAAATTGGGGTATTCGACTCTGTGCTGCTCCGCCAGCAAGCTGTCCCGATGGCACCGCCATGACAACTATCACCAGCAACGATTTTGAGGCCAACGATGGTGGCTTCACCCATAGCGGAACCTTGGATTCATGGGAATATGGCGCACCAATTGCCGCCCCATTAATCGGTAGCTACAGCGGAGTCAATAGCTGGAAGACGAATCTTGATGGGAATTACCCAACTAATAGTGTTGCCAATCTCTTCTCGCCAAGCATCAGTATTCCCAACGTTGCAGGCCCAGTCTATTTGCAATGGCAACAACGCTATCAACTGGAAAATGCCTCGTTTGATCATTACACAGCTTCAATTGGCTCAGGTGTTATTACCAAAACACTCTATGAATTTGATGCAGCAACCATGACGAATAGTGTTGGTACAAATATCACCTATCAAGAAAGCACTGCTTGGAGCCGCCAATTACACGATATTAGTGAATTCAAAGGCCAAGCGATCAAAGTGCTTTACCATCTTGATTCGGATACGAGTGTCAATCTCGCTGGGATTGCCATCGATGACTTCCAAATTATGGGTTGTGTGGCGCTGCCAACCGCAACCCCAACCGAAGTGCCAACTGCAACCAATACCAGTACGCCAACTGAAACCCCAACTAATACCAGCACACCAACCGAAACCGCAACCCCAACAATCACGGTGACGGCTACCAATACTGAAACGCCAACCAATAGCCCAACCCCAAGCGTCACGCCAACGGGGAGTGTAAGTGTTACGCCAACCCCAAGCACAACCCCAGCAACACCAACCAATACACCAACAAGTACGGTTTCACCGACGAATACCAATACGCCGACGAATACCAATACGCCGACGATGACAATTACGCCAAGCAACACACCAACCGCTAGCCCAAGCGCAACCACAGGCCCAACCCTGATTCCGGTCTATCTGCCGTGGGTGAGTAAGGATGCCTAAATAAGCTGGAGCGTTCGCCGCAAGCAACCCGTGGTTTAGCCACGGGTTCTTTTTTTGGTTCTAGCCGATCGGTGTGAAGATTTGATGAAGGATTGGCTAAATACTGAATGAGCAAAAGCCCGATTAACAGCCATTTTTCTAAACCACCATTTAGCCTACGTTAGCCTGCGTTTTAGCTAAATCTTGCTACAATACAAGCAGCAATAAAAACACGCAGCTACGAGGAATCGTTATGAGTAATCCAAAACGGACCGTCGGTTTCGGCGGCTTGATCATTGCCGCCTTAGTGCTTTCAGGGGTTGGTGGTGGCATGGTTGGGGGTGTGGCAGGCTATCGCTTAGCCCAGGTTGATCAAACGGCAACGGCGGTTGTTGTTACCCCAACCACTGCTACCCCCCAAACCAACGCCAATCTGACTGCCCAACCAGTGGTCGCCAACAGCAACGATGCGGTGGTGCAAACCGTGGCCAATGCCTCGCCAGCAGTGGTCAAAATCATCAGCACTGTGGCTGGCGGTCAGGCCAGCGGCTCAGGCGCAATCATCAACGAAGATGGCTATATCATCACCAATAATCACGTTGTTGAAGGCCAAAATCGCTTGCAAGTTATCTATTCCGATGGCACAAGCCACAATGCAGAATTGATTGGCACTGATGCTTTTTCGGATATTGCGGTGATTCGGGTGCTCGATGCAGTGCCAGCCACCATTTCCTTGGGCAATTCAGATGAATTAAAACCTGGCGAGACGGTTGTCGCCATCGGCAGCCCGCTTGGCAAATTTCAAAATAGTGTCACGGTTGGGGTGGTCAGCGCCCTCGATCGCACCATCGATCGTATGGAAGGCTTGATTCAAACTGATGCGGCAATTAACCATGGCAACAGTGGCGGGCCATTAATCAACCTCAAAGGCGAGATTGTTGGCATCAATACCTTGGTTGTGCGCGGTGATATTGGCAGTGTCGATGAAGCACAAGGCTTGGGCTTTGCAGTGCCATCGAATATTGTGCGCGAAGTCAGCGATACCTTGATTGCCAATGGCCAAGTTGTGCGGCCCTACATGGGCATTAGCTACGAGCTGCTTTCACCCGAAACCGCCGAGCTTGGCATCGCCAACGATAAGGGCGCTTTTGTAACCAAGGTCGATGAAGGCACACCTGCCCGCCGTGCTGGGGTTAGCCGTGGCGATATTATTCTGGCGGTCAATGGCGAGGAAATTACTCAACGCCATTCGTTGCAACGCCTGTTGCTGCAATATAAACCAGGCGATATGGTTACCGTCACGATTGAGCGCAACGGCCAACAACAAGAGGTGCAAATTACGCTCACCGAACGTCCATCCTAAACCACAATCTGCCCTTAACCCAGGATTAAAGCCTCTCGTTTGCCAACGAGGGGCTTTTTGGTTGTGGCATAGCACTTGCCCTTTACACACGGTTTAGAATGACAGACGTAACTTAACCCAAAGGAGGGTCGATAATGCGTCGTTGGTTTGTAGGTCTGAGCCTTGTATTGTTGCTCGCTGGCTGTTCCGGCAGTAGCATCGCTACCCAAGTTTCCGATACAGTCCAGCAATTAAGCGAAACCTCAGTCCAAGATTTGGTTAATCGTTTATCGGGCATCGAAGAAGCTGTGCGCAACAACGATTGGGAACGCACTCGCGCCTTGTTTAGCACGGTCGAGCAAGGTTGGAACGCTTTGCGCGTGCCAGTCGAGGCTGCCTTTCCCGATATTGCCAGCAATATTCAAGCCCAATTTGACCGATTAAGCCAAGCCTTGAGTGTCGAACTGCCAAGCTCCGAAGAAGTTCGGGCAGGGTTATCCGACTTGCGTGATCAATTAGTGGCCTTATTACAAGCACTTTAGAGCTACTTTTTGGCCTAAATTGTGGTATGCTTTTTGAGGTTTCCAGCATAGAGGAATCGGTGTGAGTGAATTTCAGCAGGCCTTGGCGTATGCGCTTGAGCCGCGCAATTTGGCGCGATTAAGCGCGGCACTCAGTCGACATGGGCAGCTTGTGGCCAGTGCGATGGCAATTGCACTGCTACTTGGCTTGCCATTTGGCTGGTGGAGCAGTCGCTCACGCATCATTAGCGCACTTGCAATCAACACGACGAATATTCTGCGGGTCATCCCAAGCCTTGCCATCCTCTTTCTCTTCGTTGCGATTCCTGGCTATGGCCTGAGCATTCGTTCGGCAATCGTGGCACTCACGATTTTGGCCTTACCTCCGATATTAATCAATACCAACGCTGCTTTTCGCACGCTCAACCCAGCAGTGTGCGAAGCAGCCAAAGCCATGGGCATGCCCGCATGGCTGCAATTATGGCGGGTCGAATTGCCGCTAGCTGCGCCAGTCATCCTCTCGGGCATTCGAATTGCCTTGGTTGAGGTGATTGCCAGCGCAACCTTGGCGGCCTTTATTGGGGCTGGCGGGTTGGGCAGTTTTATCACCTTAGGATTTAGTATGAGCCGCGTCGATATTTTGCTTGTTGGCGCTATTCCGGTGGCATTGCTGGCCATCGTGGCCGAAATCGTAATGGCGGGGCTGTTGCGATGGGTACGACCACCACAGTTTTAGTTTGTTTGGACAGGAGGATTCATGCGACGTTTCATCCAGCGAACGGTGTTGCTCACGCTCTTGATGACGATCTTAGCGGCGTGTGGCGATAATGCAACCAGTACCAGCGTCCCAAGCGGCAATAGCACTCCCGCACCAAGTGGCAGTGAGAATCAAGTGATTCGGATTGCCTCCAAGAATTTCACCGAGCAATTTATTGTTGGCGAAATGTATGCCCTCATTTTGGAGCAAGCAGGCTACAAAGTTGAGCGCAAAATTGGCTTAGGCGCAACCGATGTGGCCCAAGCAGCCATGGAAAAAGGCGAAATCGATATTTATCCCGAATACACGGGAACTGGGTTGTTGACTGTGCTCAAATTGCCCACCCAAACCGATCCCAAAGCCGTCTACGAAACGGTTAAAAAGGGCTACGCCGAACAATTCAAAATTGCTTGGCTCGACCCAGCGCCAATGAACAATACCCAAGCCTTGGCCATGACCAAAGAAGGCGCGCAAAAATTTGGCATTATCACCATCTCGGATATGGCTGCCAAAGCGAGCGAATTGCGCATGATCGGCCCACCAGAATTCCAAGAGCGCGAAGATGGTTTGCCAGGCATTCAAGCCAAATATGGCAACTTCGAGCTTAAAGAATATGTGCCTGTTGATCCAGGCCTCAAATACAAGGGCTTGGTCGAAGGCAATGCTGATGTGGTCGTGGCTTTCGGCACCGATGGCGAAATTGCTAACTATGGCTTGGTTGTCTTGAAAGATGATCGCGCAATGTTCCCACCCTACCAAATTGCGCCCTTGGTTCGCCAAAGCGTCTTAGATGCCAACCCCAAAGTGGCCGAGTTGCTCAACGCCTTGGCTCCGAAACTCGATGATGCCACCATGCAAAAACTCAACTTCGAAGTCAGTGGCAATAATCGCAAGTACGAAGATGTGGCCAAAGAGTTCTTAACCGCTCAAGGCTTGCTCAAGTAAACGAATTAGCGTTCCCTCGCCCCCCATCCCCCTCGCCCACTGAACGCGGGCGAGGGGGAGCCAACGTTTTTCGCCAAGGAGTTGCGGGAGAACCAGAGAGTTAAAGCCCCTCGCCCGCGCCACGGGAGAGGGGTTGGGGTGAGGGGGAGTCAACGTTTTTTCACCATCCATTGTCACAAAATAAAGGGAGTTGCAGGTGTGAGCACAATCGAGTTTCAGAATGTTCGCAAAATCTATCCCAAGGCCACAACTGCGGCGCTCGCCGATATTTCGCTGACGATCAATCGTGGCGAATTTGTGATTTTGCTTGGGCCATCAGGCTGTGGCAAAACAACCTTGATGAAGATGATCAATCGCCTCATCGAGCCAAGCAGCGGCACAATTTTGCTCGATGGAGTCGATATTCAGACGGTCAACGCTACCAAATTACGCCAACAGATTGGCTATGTGATTCAGCAAGTTGGTTTGTTTCCCCACATGACGGTGGCCGAAAATATTGCGGTCGTGCCCAAGTTGCTTGGCTGGCCCAAGCCCAAAATCCAAAGCCGCATCGATGAATTACTCAGCCTGATTCAGCTTGATCCTGCTCAATTTCGCCAGCGCTATCCCGCCCAAATTTCTGGCGGCCAAGCTCAACGGGTTGGTTTAGCCCGCGCCTTGGCAGCTGATCCTGGCGTGATGTTGATGGATGAGCCATTTGGCGCAATCGATGCAATTACGCGCACAATTTTGCAAGATGAGATGTTGCGTATTCAACAGCAATTGCATAAAACAATCGTATTTGTGACCCACGATGTTGAAGAAGCCTTGCGCTTGGCCGATAAAATTGCAATTCTCCACGAAGGCACAATCGTGCAATACGATACGCCTTTGAATTTATTGCGCAACCCCGCCAACCAATATGTGGCCGAATTGCTGGGAGCCGATGATTTGGTGCGCCGTTTGAGCTTGATTCAGGTGCGGCATGTGCTTCAGCCATTGCCCAAGAGCTATGATGCAAGCCTCAACACCATTGAAAGTAGCCACAATTTGCGCGACGGTTTAAATCAATTACTGGCCAGCAGCAGCGACCAATTGCTGGTCGTCGAGCACAATCAACCAATTGGACTGCTCTCGTTGGCAGCAATTCACGCCTATCTACACCCAGAGGTCATCCATGAACGACATCGTTGATGGCTTGAGTTATTTGGTTGCTGAACGGGCTGATGTGTGGCAATTACTTGGCCAACATGTAACGATTAGCCTGCTTGGCTTGGTCATTGCCAGCCTAATTGCTTTGCCCTTGGGCTTGCTCGTGGTGCGAGTGCGCTGGTTAGCGGGCATCGTCATGGCGCTGCTCAGCATCCTCTACACTGTGCCAAGTTTGGCAATGTTGATTATGTTAATTGCAGTTTTTGGCCTGAGCAAAACCACCGTGGTTGTGACCTTAGTAATCTATGCCCAAGTGATTTTGGTGCGCAACATTGTGGTTGGCATGCAAAGCATCGATCGGGCGGTGCTCGAAGCGGCGCGGGGCTTAGGCATGAATACTTGGCAAATTTGGTGGCGAGTTGAATTGCCCTTGGCCTTGCCAATTATGCTAGCTGGCTTGCGAATTGCCGCGATCATGTGCATTGCAATTAGCTCAATTGCCGCGATGATTGGGGTTGGCGGCTTGGGTCAATTGCTGTTTCAAGGCATTACCTTCGATCGCGCCGATATGATTTGGGCTGGCACGATCAGCATTGCAGTTTTGGCCTTGGTGTGTTATGGCCTTTTGGCGCTTTTGGAGCAACGCCTAACGCCAAAAATATAATTGGAGCCGCGCCCAGATTGCAACAACGATTGCAAGCTAGCGCAAGCTCCAATTATAGCCAAACCATACGATAGTTACGAGCAGCGCCGCAGCGCCATAAACTGCTTAGAACCAGCTTTTTTGCACAACATACTTCTGATAGAACTCAGCATCTGAGGCCACCAGATACAATACCGTCTGCACCAAACAGATAATCCCAGTTATGGCATAGCCGAAAAAGCCAATTACCACACAGGTTAAGGGCAGAAAAATCAAATTCGACAATAAGAAAATCATCCCCATTTGATTATTGCCCAAATAAAAACCATGAATCCCAAATGGCCCCAAGAAGAACGCCAACAAAGCAGCCACAACTTTATTTTTTTCGCTCTGCGCATAGCCATGCGGCACTTGGTAGGGCTGTTGGTAGCTTACCATGGGTTGTTGATAACTGGCTTGATATGGTGGTGGTTGGACTGGCTGATCATATTGTTGATAGGCAACCGGAGTTGGAACGGGATTTTGCGGATAGGCGACCGTTTGCGCGCCATGCACTGGGCTGCCTTGCATCGAGCCACCACAATTGGTACAAAACATCACATCAGGATGGGTTTGGGTGCTACAGGTTGGGCAAATTTTATAAAATGCTTGGGTCATAATAAATTTCCTTAGCGCCAACAAGTGCGCCGTTAAAGTAGCAGAAACTTAATTGAAAGTGCGTCTGTAATTAAGACGTTTTGCGCAGATCTTTTGTTTCAAGCATAGCATACCAATAAATGCCTAGCTCATCATCAGTCGCGAGATGCAGCTTAAATCGGTCGTATGCAGATAGCTTCAAAGCAGCAATCAAGCGAAAATAGCATCGCAAATGTTTGGGTGGAGTACAATCATGACGATCTATTTTTACGCAGTTTCGGCAGAATTCGGCTGCTTTTCGAACTTTTCGGCCCACGGCTTTAAACTTGATGGCCACTATTGGCCAACCAGCGAGCATTATTTTCAAGCCCAAAAGTTTGCTGGCACTGACTATGCTACGACTATTCGGCTAGCCAAATCGCCAGCGATTGCCGCGCGCTTAGGTCGCAGCCGCAAACAACCGCTGCGCCGCGATTGGGAAGCGATCAAAGACGATGTAATGCGCCAAGCCTTGCTGGCAAAATTTCGCAGCCATGCCGATATTCGGATGATTTTGTTGGCAACCGGCGATCAACCAATCGTCGAAAACGCGCCAGGCGATTATTATTGGGGCTGCGGCGCTGATGGCTCAGGCAAAAATATGCTTGGGCAATTATTAGTTGAAATCCGGCAAACCCTACGTGATGAGGAACATAAATGAGCCATGTACATTTTTCAATCGAGCAATTACACCATTTTCAATGTGGCGCATGTAGCGGCTGGTGGAGCATTGGCGATGCTCCGCCCCGCGATCATTGGTACTGCCCGTGGTGCGGCACCCAATTAATCAATGCAGGCCCGTTGCCGCCACTTGCCGCAAATGTCGATGTTGCGGAAAGCCCAAGCAGCAGTTTGGTTTTGAATGATGGCCTGGCAATCGATTGAGCATTTGCTGGCGCAACAAGCGCTAGTTGGCAAGCACCGCCGAATCATGTACGATGGCGCAAGCAGTTTTTTTGAAGGAGCCGTCCATGCTAAACCCCGCTGATCAACTGTTACTCAAAAGCCTCTGCAACGATCTTGTCGCCGTCGAAGATCAATTAAGCGAACTTGAAGCACAGCGCGAAGCTATTCGGGCGCGACTCTCAGAATTGGTTGATCAATTGGGCGGCAAAATTCAATTGCGCGGCTTTGGCACGCTGCAAATCTCCAATCCTTCGGTCGTCGTCTCCTACGATCGCAAAGGAATTGAACAATTGGTGCAAGAATTAGAAGCAGCAGGTAATTTTGCCTTAGTCGATGCCATTCAGACCTCGCGCAAAGAATCGATGCGCAGCGGTGGCCTGCGAATTTTGCGTGAAAAACTCTAAGTTATGCGGTTATCAAGCAGTCTATTAATCAAGAGCTTGTTGATGATTGCAGTTTTGAGCATCGCCGGTTTGCAATTGTATCGCCAACGCGTACCACCAGCCTTTGATCTGCCCACAGCAGCTCGCGTTCAAACCACGCACCCAATTGTTGGCATTCACACCCGCCTGATGGGTTTGGATGAGGCGACAATTCGGCGGACGTTGCAGCAAGTGCGCGAGATGGGCGCAACCACCATCATCGATCTCTTTCCGTGGGCGGTTATTCAGCCTCGTTCAGGCAATAGCTACGAGTGGACAGGCAGCGATATGTTGATTGCCCACGCTCAACGTCAAGGCCTTACGGTGATTGCGCGGCTCGATTTTGTGCCAGCATGGGCGCGACCAGCCAACACCAACGATCGCTATATCGATCCTGATCACTATGCGGCTTATGCCGATTTTGTGGCGGCGTTTGCGCAACGCTATGTGCCGCAAGGTGTGCGGGTGCTGCAAATCTGGAACGAGCCAAATTTGCGCTTTGAATGGGGCGACCGTGCACCCGATCCAGTAGCCTATGCCAACCTTTTGAAAGCGGTGTATCCACGGGTCAAAGCGGTTGCGCCCGATGCGCTGATAACCTTGGCTGGGCTAGCGCCTGGTGGCCCGACTGGGCCAATCGATCCCCAAACCTTGAGTGTTAATGATCTGAGCTTTTTAGAAGTATGTTTAGCTGAAAAACCACCCTTTGATGCAGTTTCGGTGCATGCCTATGGCTCGATCAATCCTGCTGAGCAAGCGCCCGAACCCAGCACGACCAACTTTCGTCGCACAGAACTGATTTATGATTTAGTTACAGCAGCGGGCTACGACGTGCCGTTTTATATTACTGAAGGCGGCTGGAACGACCATCCGCGCTGGCCCAACGCCGTAGCGCCACCAATTCGGGTGCAAAATACGCTTGCCGCCTATACATGGGCCGAAGAACATTGGCCATGGATGCAAACTGTCGGTTTTTGGCAATTCTCGTTACCCAATTTGACCTATACCTATGCTGATAACTATACGTTTGTGGCTCCTGATGGCACGCCCAAAGCAATTTATTATGCTGTGCAGGAATTTACCCAACTGAATTAGAAGGATGAAGAACATAGAACATAGAACATAGAGCATAAAAGTCAAAAATCAAAAGGCAGAAATCAAAAGTCAAAATTAGGGCTTGTGGCTATCAGAACATTATTCGTGGAATTCGTGCAATTCGTGGCTAAAAAATACAGCTTCGCGGTTTCTAGCCATCGCGTTCTTCGTAGATCGATCTTTTAACGCAGATGCCCAGAGAAATGATGGCTGTTGCCATGGGCGGTTGAAAACATGAATCTGAGCCAATCTTTGCCAATCTGTGGCTAAAAAATACAACTTCGCGTTCTTCGCGTCCTTCGTGGTTTCTATCCTTCGTGCTCTTCGTGTCCTTGATAAGATTCTCAAAAGCATATTGTTACATCAAGGATCACCACCCTTCCGTCCCGCCTCAAGGCGGGAGACACAGGGGGTTTTCAGCCCCCTGTACCCCCAAATATTTATTTTGTGGATTGTTGTTATATTTCCTAACCCCCGATCATTTTCCTTCGTGGAATTCGTGGCAAAAAAATACAACTTCGCGTCCTTCGTGGTTTCTATCCTTTGTGCCCTTCGTGGATCAATTCGCCTATGCATCTTGACAGCGTTCACACAATTCTCTATACTCAACTGGTAAGTGGTCTGACCAGTTGGTGAATATGAGCGAATTACAACGACCTGCATCGTATTGCGAAGCGCAATTGATCAAACGGATTATTGGTGGCAACTATGCCGCTGGAACGAGCTTGCCCAGCGAACGCGAGCTAGCCGAACAGTTGGGCGTTACGCGGCCAACCTTGCGCGAGGCAATTCAACGCTTAGCGCGTGATGGCTGGCTCGTGGTACAACAAGGCAAGCCAACAATGGTCTGCAATATTTGGCATGATGGCGGGCTAGGCGTGCTACGCAGTTTGGTGCAACATAGCGCCGAGCTACCAGCCCAAATTGTGCCTCAATTGCTGGCGGTGCGCCTCGACTTGGCCCCAAGCTATACGGCGCTGGCAATTCAACATCATGCCGAGCAAATTGTAGGCTTGTTGCAAACAGCCCTGCCATTGGCTGATACTGCTGCGGCTTATGCAGCATTCGATTGGCAATTGCAGCATCAACTAACGATCGCTTCGACGAATCCAATTTATACCTTGATTTTAAATGGCTTTCGCGGTTTCTATAGCATGATGGCCTTGAGCTATTTTGAGCTAGCGCAGGCGCGGCAACAGTCGGCGGATTTTTATCAAACCCTGTTGCAGGCAGCCAAGACGCACGATGTGGCACTGGCCCGCCAAGCCAGCTATGCAGCCATGCACCAAAGCATCGAGCTTTGGCAACAATTAAGCACAAACACCAATCAATAACTGAACAAAGGGGTTAGTATGCGTCGTTGGAATGGTTGGGGCGATGAAACGAAAGATTATCCGGTTAAAGCTGGCATTTTAGGCTTATTGAAGCAGTTTATTGGGGTTGGCACAGCACCGCAGGATGTAGGCTTGGCTGATGTTCTGGCCAACGTGCCAGCATCACGCTTGCCCCAGCACGATCTGATTAGCACCGATCCTGAATTGCGAATTCGCCATGCACGCGGCCAGAGCTTTGCCGATTTGGTAGCTACGCGTAGCGGCGATTTGGGCCAAATTCCCGATGGCGTGGCCTTGCCGCAAAGCAGCCAAGAAGTGCGCGAGTTGATCGATTGGGCCAGCACCAATAATGTAACCTTGATTCCCTATGGCGGCGGCACAAGCGTAGCAGGCCATATCAACCCTGTTGCAGGCGAGCGGCCAATTTTAACCGTCAGCCTTGCCAAACTCAATCGCTTGCTCGATATTAATCCAACGGCACGCTTGGCCCGCTTTGGTGCTGGGATCAAAGGCCCTGACCTCGAAGCCCAATTGCGAGCCTTGGGCTTTACGCTCGGCCATTTTCCTCAATCGTTTGAGCTTTCAACGCTTGGCGGCTGGATTGCCACCCGCTCAAGTGGTCAGCAATCACTTGGTTTTGGGCGCATTGAGCAATTATGGGCTGGCGGGCGCGTTGAAACACCCCAAGGCGCGCTCGAATTAGCGCCGTTTCCTGCTTCGGCGGCTGGCCCCGACCTGCGCGAAATGCTGCTTGGCTCCGAAGGCCGCTATGGCATTATCACCGAGGCCACCGTGCGAATTCGGCCAATTCCTGAGCTTGATGTGGTGCATGCGATCTTTTTTGCGAACTGGCAGCAAGCCCAAACTGCGGCGCGCACGATTGCCCAAGCCCATGTGCCGTTGGGAATGCTGCGCCTGAGCACGCCCACCGAAACCATGACCAACTTGGCTTTAGCTGGCCACGAACGGGCAATTGGCCTGCTAGAAGGCTTTTTAAAATTACGTGGCGTTGGGGCCGAAAAATGTATGCTATTGGTTGGATTCATCGGCAGCAAAGCCCAAGTTGCCTTGAGCCGGCACGCTGTTTTGAGCTTGACTCGGCAGCATGGCGGGGTTCATATCGGCCAAACGTTTGGCAAAGCGTGGCAAGCTGGGCGTTTTCGCGCACCCTATCTGCGTAATCGGCTCTGGGAGCTGGGCTATGGCGTGGATACGGTCGAAACCGCCACAACATGGGAAAACGTCGACCCCTTATTGCAGCAACTGGAACATCGCTTGCGCAATGGTTTAGCCGCTGAGCACGAACAAGTGCACGTCTTCACCCATCTGTCGCATTTCTACGCCACAGGCTCAAGCATTTACACCACCTATGTGTTTCGGTTGAGCGACGATGCCCAAGCAACCATGGCGCGTTGGCAAAAACTCAAAACCGCTGCTAGCCAAGCAATAGTCGCCGCAGGTGGCACGATCAGCCATCAACATGGCGTAGGGCTTGATCATCGGCCTTATCTTGAGGCTGAAAAAGGGAGTTTGGGAATTGGCGCGTTGCAACAACTTGGCCACCATTTCGACCCGCAGGGTTTGCTAAACCCCGCCAAATTATATGAGGACGGCTAATGAACCAACGTTTGCAATGGAATGCTGCTTGGCGCGAACGCACATGGAGCGAGCTACAGCAAGAATGGGATGTGATCATCATTGGCGGTGGCATCACCGGAGCAGGCTTATTGCGCGAAGCGACGCGCTCTGGCCTCAATGCGCTCTTGCTCGAAGCCCGCGATTTTGCTTGGGGAACTTCAAGCCGCTCATCGAAATTAGTACATGGCGGCTTGCGCTATTTGGCCCAAGGCCAAGTACGGGTAACCTACGATTCGGTGGTTGAGCGCGAACAACTTTTGAATGAAGCACCTGGTTTAGTTGGGCCGTTGGGCTTTTTGATTGGGCTGCCCCAAGGCAAGCCGCTGAAGCGCTGGGTTTATCAGGCGGGATTATTGGCCTACGATGCCTTGGCTCGGCGCAGCGAAGCCCATTATTTAAGCCTGCCCAATTTGCGTTTGCTTGCGCCCTACCTCGATGAAACCAAATTAGCGGCTGGGTTGCGCTACAGCGATGCCCAAACCGATGATGCACGGTTGGTTTTGCGCATTTTGCGCGAAGCAGCGGCAGCAGGTGCAAGCTTATTGAATTATGCAGCAGTTACGCAATTAGTTCGTGAAGCTGAGCAAGTTGTGGGCGTTGTGGTGCGCGATCAACTCAGCGAGCGTGAGCAAACCCTCAAAGCCAAAGCAATTATCAATGCAACTGGGGTTTGGGTTGATCAGCTGCGGCAACAGATTCAAGCACCAGCTAAAATGCGGCCATTACGTGGCAGCCACTTGGTGTTTGCCCATGCCGAATTGCCGCTAGCCCAAGCGATTAACCTTGAGCATCCCCGCGATCGGCGACCAGTCTTTTTTGTACCGTGGGAAGGTGTGAGCATCGTTGGTACAACCGACCTTGATCACGAACCAGACTTATGGCAAGAGCCAAGTATCAGCCCCGCCGAAGTTGCCTATTTGCTCGAAGCAGTGCAAACCGCCTTTCCAAGCTTGGGTTTAGATTTAACCCATGTCATTTCAACGTGGAGCGGCGTGCGGCCTGTGGTCGATACGGGAGCCAGCGATCCATCCAAGGAATCGCGCGATTATGTTTTGTGGCAAGAGCAAGGGCTGCTCACCGTAACGGGCGGCAAATTAACGACCTTTCGCCTAATTGCGCTAGAAGCCTTGAAGCTTTTACGCCAACGCTTGCCCCAGATTAAGCTTTGGCCGCATGCACCACGGCTCAATCCTGCGCCAGCTGATTTAGCTGGCAACCTAGCATCACAGATCAAACAACGTTTGTTAGGCCGTTATGCCGCCGAAGCGCCAGCGATGCTACAAACACTCCCAGCCCATGAGTTTGCGGCCATCGAAGGCTTGCCAAGTTTATGGGCCGAAATGCGCTGGGCTGCTCGCTACGAAGCAGTGACCAATTTGGGCGATTTGCTGTTGCGGCGCAGTCGCTTGGGCATGTTGCTGCCAAATGGCGCAGCAGCCTATCAGGCCCAAATTCAGGCGATCTGCACCGAGGAATTGGGCTGGGATGCGCAGCGCTGGGCCAACGAATGGCAGCAGTATCAACAATTAATTGCCCAGCATTATGGGTTGCCAAGCGAGGCTCGTTAATGTTGCTCTAATTTGACAATCCAGCCAAGCAAGCTATAATGCAATCAAACCTTCTCCTCTCTCTTCTCTCCCACAAGCGGCTCCATTATGCGAGCCGTTTGTGGTTTTAGCTGCTTTTTTGCTTCCGCAACCAATTCATCCCTTTATCCTAGACACCTGCCCTAGATTGTGATATTTATTACATAGTAATCAAGCGAAACCGATCCATACATGCCCTAGACATGAGGTATCGTCGATGGATATTACGATTGTGAGTTACGGTTCGCGGGGCGATGTACAGCCCTATTTGGCGCTTAGTCAAGCATTACATCACGTTGGGCATACTGTTAAGCTGATTGGCCCTGCCAATTTCGCCGATTTGAGCAAAGCAGCAGGCGTACCGTTTGCCTCGGTTGGGGTTGACATCCAAGCCTACTTGCGCGAACGAATGGCAAGTTTAGGCAAATCGAACAATTCGATCCGTTTGTTAAAAAGCTTGCGCAATGAACTGAATGAGCTGATTGAGCAAGTTGCCCACGAAACCTTACACGCATGCCAAGGCACTGATTGCATCATTGGCACCGGTCCCCAAACTGCCAGCTTCGCCGAAAAAGTCGGAGTGCCGTTTATCGAAGCTGTGCTGCAACCAGTAACTCCCACCAGCGCATTTCCATCGCCGATTGCCCCAAGCTGGCTGAAACTTGGTGGCTTTGCCAACTATCTGACCCACCTTGGATTTGAGCAGATTTTTTGGCAAATTTTCCGACCTACCGTCAATCGGGTGCGAACGCAGGTACTTGGTTTGCCAGCGTATGGCTTCAGCAGCCCATTTGCCAAAATTCGTGGGCAGGTTGCCTTGCGATTGCATGGCTATAGCAACTATGTGATGCCTCGCCCAAACGACTGGCCCGCTCAACACCAAGTTACAGGCTTTTGGTTTCTGCCGCCGCCTAGCGACTGGTCGCCACCAGCTGAACTAACCGATTTTCTCGCTGCTGGGCCTGCGCCGATTTATATTGGCTTTGGCAGCATGATGGGCGGCGATCCACAGAAATTAACCAAACTTGTGAGCGAGGCCTTAGCACGCACTGGCCAACGGGGAATTTTAGCTGGCGGTTGGGGAGCTTTAGGTGAAACGACGGATGCCAATGATCAGCTATTGTTCGTTAAGGATGTGCCGCATTATTGGCTTTTCCCCCAAATGGCGGCGATTGTGCATCATGGCGGCGCTGGCACAACTGGCGCGGCGTTACGTAGTGGCAAGCCCTCAATAGTCGTACCATTTTCCTTCGATCAACCATTCTGGGGGCGGCGGGTTGCTGAGCTTGGCGTGGGTTCTGCGCCCATTCCGCGCAAGCAACTGACGCTCGATCGCTTGGTGGCGGCAATCAATCAGGTAACTAAGCACGCAGCGATTCGCGAGCGCGCAGCCCAGCTTGGCGAGCAGATTCAAGCTGAGCATGGCACGGCCCAAGCAATCGATCAGATTCATCGGGTATTAGGTCGCTAAGCATTCAAGCAATTTCTTCTGGCTCAAGCACTGGCAAATTCCACAACTCTTCAGGCACTTGCATATGAATCTGTGTGCCGCCCTGGGCAGGAGTGGAAATTGTCAGACTGCCGCCAATCACCATTAACAAGCCGCGGTGCAAACGCAGGCCGCTGCCGCTGCCAGCAGAGCTTGATGGATTTGCGCTCATGCCCACGCCATCGTCGCAAATATCGACCACCAAGCCATGTTGCCAATCGATCTCAACATTGAGATTCAAGTGGCGGCGTGGGTCGTTGCCACGAGCATGGCGGGCTGCATTGCGCAATGTTTCTTGCAAGGCATAGCTAATTACTTCGCCAATAAATTGTGGCGTATCGGCCAAACGGGCTTCAGCAGCGGGCGCAACGCGATACGTTACCTGATCAAAGGCATTGCCAAAATCAACCAAAACCATATCGTGCAAGGTTTGCGCCAAGCCACCTTGAGCCAAACGATGTGGCGTTGCAGGCGGCAACGAGCGAATCAGCGCCGAAAGTTTGGTATGAGCCTCGGATAAAGCCTGAATCGTTTGTTGGGCTAGTGGATCGTTGGCCGAAACCGCGCTCAAATGAATCAGCGCGGCGTGAATTTGGGGCAACACATCGTCGTGCAAGGTGCGGCGACCTTGGCTGCCCAAGACTTTAACTTCGGCAATTCGCTGGCGCAACACATCGCCCAACATGCGCGCCGCCCGTTCGCCAGCCAAGGCATCGGTTAAACGCGCACAGCATGCCGCCGCAACTTCCATTAATTCTTCGCTATACACCGCGCCGCTTTGGGGCGAACCAAGCACCAAGGCCCCAGCCAAACCGCGACCATCCCACAATGGAATGGCCCATTCAGCGCCACTTTGAGCTTTTAATTGAATCCCCGAGGTACGGCGTTCCGAGGAAATTGGCAATTGCTCAAGGATGGGGGTTGGCGTTTGGCCCCAATGATAGCTAATTACTTTGGGCAAGCCAGGCACTGCATCACGCAGCAACAAACATGCCCGTTCGGCGCGCAACACATCGCGGCTAATCGCCTCGACCAGGCCCTCGACCGAAGCCGAAAGGCTGGCTCCGCCATCGAGCAAGCGATCTTGAAAGTGCAAGCTGCCGACGAAAGGCCGCAAGCGCTCCATAAAGGCCTCGTGCTCAACCCGATAGCGCCAACTCAACAAGCCATAGGCCAACGAAGCCAAGGTTGTCGCAAACAACACAATATAGATCGAGGCAACTTGCAAGGCAGAACTAACGCCTACCATCAAGGCAAAACCGCCTGCAATCGCCACCAACCAACGCCATTGATCGATACGGTTCCACTGTGGCAAGGGCCGATCGGTAAAGGCGGCATAGGCACCCATTGCTTGGCCAGCAGCACCCAAGGCAGCGGCAACCACAATCAGCACCATCACATCTAATTGAAAAAAAAGTTCGATTGCGCGATCGGCCAGCCATGCCACCTCTGGCGTGCGCACCGAGGAGCCTTGCGAAAAGACCACCACGGCACCGATCAGGGCCACAATTCCCGCCAGCAAACCAAGCAATGAGGTGCGAATCAGCCACGAGCGCACCCGCAACCACGCTTGATGTGGCAGGTTATTGCGCCGCCCAGGGCCAGTCAACAAGGCATGAATTGGCAAGCTAAAACACATTATCAAAGCTAAAAGATAGCCTGCGACGATAAATGGCAAGTTGGCAACCAGCCATGCGGGCACGAATTTCAAGGCCAAAATACGGGCTTCTTGGGGCAATGGGTAAATTGCGGTCAGCACTAGGCCCAAAATCCCAATAAAAATGCCCATCGTAAACAGTAGCAATTTATGAATGCGCAGGCTTTGGCCGCTAACCCCGGTATACCAAATCATTGTGGCATACCAGGCATAGGGTGCGAGCAACGAAACCACGCTGATAACCCGCCACCAAAAGGGCAAGCCAACATCAACTACCGGCGGGCCACGGCCAATGATCGCCGCGTGAATCAAAAAGAACACGCCAGCCATCAGCAAGCCAGCCGCTGCCAAGCGCGGGCCACGTTCACGCCCGCCATCAAGCGTGACAGTCATGCCCAACCATAAACAGATAATTGCATTAAAAATGGAAATTGCGAGGGCAATCGATTGCAGAATAAAAATCATTGAGTGCTACCTATAAGCCAATGATTTCATCATACCAGCTGCAAGCTAGCACCTAGGTGCAAAACGAACTGCCTCATACTAAGCCTAAAATACGGAAAAAGGATTTTTAATCAATTGTAATGGTTCATGAGGTTGGTAACCATGATTCATGCCCTCACCCCCAGCCCCTCTCCCACTGAACGCGGGCGAGGGGTGCATCGATTTTTACCGACGAATTGCATAAGAACCACAGCGGTAAAGCCCTTCGCCCATCGGACGGGAGCGGGGTTGGGGTGAGGGGATCAGGCGGTGGTTAACCTGATATAGCATTACAAATCAATCATTAGAGAGCAATCTGGGTTCACCACCCTTCCATCCCGCCAGCGGGAAACGCAGGGGGTTTTCATCCCCCTGCACCCCCTAAATGACATCAAATGGATAGTAATCATCGAGAAATGAACAAACCATGCTTTGGTTCGAAGTATAACAAGATTAATAGCCCATCATTATTAACTCAACTCTTCCCGTAGTACAGGCCAACAAAAGTCTACGAGTAATGATCGAGGTGCTTAAATGCCAACGACGATCCCATTGCTGCGATCGTCGTTGGTGCGTTGAAATGTAGTTTATTGGCAGTTTACGCCATTGAGTTGGAAGGCGCTGCTGGCCAAGCTTGGTGGGCTACCAACACCTTGGAAGCCAAAGTTGACGCTGCCACCATTGCCTGCAATCGAGCCATTCCAGCCAGCATTGCTGACCGTGACTGCGCTGCCAGTTTGGCTGACCGTGCCATTCCACAGGTTGCTGATGGTTTGGCCGTTGGGCAAGTTGAACTTGACGTTCCAGCCATTCAAGGCACTTGCTTGCAGGTTGGTCACAGTAACATCGGCAATGAAGCCCGAACCCCATTGGCTTGGGACTTTGAACTCGACCTTACAAGCACCGCCAGTGCTGGTTGGGACGGCGGTTGGCACTTGAGTTGGAATTCGAGTTGCGGTTGGCACGCTGGTCGAAGTCGCCGTTGGAATGCTGGTTGCGGTCGACGTTGGGCCTTGCGTTGGCGTGCGGGTTGCGGTTGGAATGCTGGTTGAAGTGGCGGTTGGCGCTTGGGTTGGGGTGCGCGTAGCCGTGGCGATTGGCCCCGTGGTTGGGGTTGGCTGATTGTTATTGATCACGCCAACCGTCAGATAGTCGGCGAAAATCGTTGCCGTGCCAGTGTTGCCAGTCAAGGCATTGAATTCAACCCCCAACTCGCGCACTTGGTTAATATCTGGCACGCCAGCTAATTCAATCGTCAGCAAGCTCGTACCTGAATCAAGCAGAACTGTGCCGCTATCTTTCCAATTCCAAGCGCTGCCAGTTTTGATGTAGAGCTTGGCGTTGAGACCGTTCCCAACATTTTGGGCGCTCAAGCGAATTTGGATGCGTGATTGGCCTGCCAAGTTTAGCTGAATTGGTAGCTGAATTGCTGCTGGCGTAGCGGCCAAATCAACTTGAGCTTTGATACCGCGTTGGCCATTGGCGGCCCAATCGGTAGTTACGACCGGCCCAGAAACCAAATTCGAGCCAGTCCAGCCTTGCAGCGTGCCATCTTCGAAATCGCTGACGACGATGCCAGGCAATGGCGTTGGGGTTGGCGTGCCTGGCGTTGCTGTGGGAGCGATCCCAAGCGTACCATTCCAAAGCTGGCCAACATTGGTTCGATTCAAGGTTGCCCAGTGGGCATAGGTGCTTTGAATCCGGCTATCAGTGTTGCGATAAAACATATCGGTATGCCAGATCATAAAGTAGGCAAAGGGGGCGCTGCTCAAAAGCGCTGGGTCCATCATATAGTCGGTTTCGCTCAAGGCTTTAATTTTGGTTTGCGAAAAACGGCCAAGATCTTCGTACCAGCTGACGTAGTTGCCCGAGGTTTCGTTGTATACGTCGCTGCCCAAAATATCTGCTTGACCATCGGGATACCAAGCGGTGCTGACCCCTTTGACCCCAGGTGTCCAAACCCAGATCAAGTTGTGCAGGCCACGAGTGGTCACCAAATAGGTGAACATATCATCCCAAAGGCGGCGATAGTTGGTCGCGCCGTTATCTTTATCCCACCAGAACCAACCGCCACCAGCCTCGTGGTATGGTCGCCACAGCACTGGCACGTTGGCATCTTCGAGTTGTTGCAAATCATCGGCAATGTTATCGAGCCAAATCAGATAATTATTGCGCTCAGCAGTGCCATCAACAAACATGCGATCAATATCAACCACAGTGAACATATCTTGATGGTTTGTGCCTTGGCTCGCGAGAGGTGTCCAGTGTTGGCTGATGGTTGGAATAACTTTGGCGTTGGTCCAATCGCTGATGATCGCGTCGATCATCCATTGACCATCGTTAGGCAATGCGCCGCCGATGGGAAAATCCCAGCCGCGCAGCGCGGGGTAGCGTTGCGGATTGGTGCGGGCATAGACGGCGTTCGACATTTCGTCTTTGCGGCCATTATCCCAGTGAACTTCTTGCTGACCGCCGAGCCAATACTGACCTTTGTATTGAACGAAACGATCGAGCACATTTTGGGCATACGGGGCGAGATTCGGATCGGCGGCTTGATAGGCGGTAATCGCGGCCTTGGTGGTGTGCGTTGGTAACAAACTCAGTGAACCAAGCAAGACCCCAAGGAGCGCAATGGTCAACAACGACCGCGAACGGCTTAGGTTCGACCACATAGCGACAATCTCCTTTGATTGAGGACACTCAGCGTTGGGTATTAATCGTGGGTAGAACGAAGCTAGGATGCGATGGCTACACGTGCGAATGTCCAAGAGTCCAGAGCGAATGCAGGAACATTCCCATCAGCGATAATAGTATAAATTTGTAAAGAGTCAATTAAAATCTTAAGTATTTCTTTAGAATCTTAAAGAAGAAAGTCGCCAGATAAATATCTATCCAGCGACTTTTTGATTAATTGCTATGTCAGTACAATTTAGACTTTGCCTTTAGCTCCATCGTTGGGCATGGTTTTTTTGAAAAAGATGTCGGCAGCAGTGTGATAGATAATCACACCTTCAGGGTGCATAAAGCCAGCAACCATACGGCTACCATTGAGGCGTAAATTTTCCATGCATGCCTCGATAGCGGCAGTATCAAAAATACCATCGTAGAGCACGGGCACAACCTCGCAGCAAGCAGGGCGATTCTCGGCGTTCCAGCGCGAGGTATTGAACAAGGCAAAGCGCCGTTCGTTCAGCCCATATTGGCGCTTGCCAACGCGGTGGCCAAACCATTCGCCATGGTGCGTACCAACACCCAGCTCAAGCAGCGCATTGTGGTTGGCAGCAACCCACGCGGCAAAGCCATAGTTATCATCATCCACGCTTATCCAGCGGCTCCTGCTGCCAGCCCGAATCTCGCCCTGTTGGTTAATCGAAATACAGGCATTGGTGCCATCAATTTTCTCGGTCACAATGACTTGGCGGGCTAGGCGGGCAATTTTGGGAAAGGCTACAAACTCATCACTCATCGTTCACCTCATTCGATAGAACGTCCATATAGTGGTTCGTTAGATTGGCAACGAGATTCATGCCCTCACCCCCCAGCCCCCTCTCCCACTGAACGCGGGCGAGGGGAGCACTGTTTTCGTGGTTCCCCTCGCCTCGTGGGCGGGAGCGGGGGTTAGGGGGCAATCCATCGTTAACGCAATAAACCATTACACGTAAAAGTTAACGTTGCTAAGCATAGGCTGAAGTAGTTGTAGTGAAATCGGTCGCAGGTTGGGGATTCTCGTGGTTACAAAGTCCCCTCTTAAACCAAAAGCCCCTCTCCCGCTAGGTGTTTAAGGGCGGACAGGGACGCTTAAACCGAGGATACAGAACGACCTCGGGTGGTATACTGGATGGTGCAAACCCTATCCGCTAACCAGCCGAGG
>NZ_JAFBCZ010000012.1 GCF_016907925.1 Herpetosiphon giganteus
TGGGCAACGACCGTGACGCGGGGTGGCCGGCTCGGGACGGCCATGCCCTAACATCCATTAATACCCATTTCCCAACCTGTCCGCCCTTAAACCCGTGCCACGGGAGAGGGGTTGGGCTGAGGGCATGACAATACATGAGATTCAATTGCCACTTCTTGCAGCAAAGCAGTGGCGTTTTGGTTTAAGGAGTAGAAGATGAACGAGCAATTGTGTCGGGCACGGATTGCCCACAATGCCCAGACTCGTGAGCCAAGCCTCGATCTTTCCCATCTTGACCTCACCCGCCTCCCAGAAACAATTGGCGAATTAACCCATCTTGAAGCATTAGATGTTCGCTATAATTATTGGCGGCAGTTACCATCTGAATTTGCCAACCTGACGAAGTTGCGCAGCTTAGATCTGAGTTTTTTCAACCTCGACACCATTCCAGAATGGCTCGACCAATTAACCAGCCTCGAAGAATTAGCTATTCGGGCAAACCCAACCACGGGTATTCCCGCTGTTCTAACACGATTACCACGGTTGCAAAAATTAAATCTCTATCTTGATGGTTTTGAAGTATTGCCACGCGAATTGCTCAATCTGCCACCGCTGCATATGCTCGATATTGATGGATTAGAAAAATTGACCACATTTCCAGCGTGGTTAAGCGAGTTACCAATTAAACATTTGGTCTATTATCCAAGAGGTATCTCCAATGAGCCTTTGATTGGTACAATGACCTCGCTCGAGGGGCTTGATTTATGGCATAACCACGATGAGTTAACGGCTTTTCCGGAATGGCTCAGGCAGATGCATAATTTACGCTGGCTCTGTTTTAGTGCCAACGCTGTTGTGCCAACATGGCTCATGGAATTATCCCAACTGACCTATTTGGAAAGTTATAGCGATTTTGGCAAGCTTAGCCAAATCTGGCATGCATGGGAATCACTTGAACAGCTCAAGTGTCGGAATGTGGGTGATACGGCTTTTCCGCCAAACCTCAAAACCTTAGATATCGGGATTAATCAAGCGACATTCCCTGAATCAATACGGACATTGGACAAGCTTGAAGAACTCCATATCGAGGGTGAAGGCTTTCGCGAGTTGCCTGGCTGGGTTTTAGAATTACCTCAATTGCACACCTTAGATATTGTCAGTACGCGGATTGATCACATTCTGCCGCCTGCCCAACCCAACCATAGCCTGCGAAAACTCATGATGCATAGTCTATTCTGTAGCCACCATCACACCTTAGATGGCATACGCAGCTTGCATAGGCTAGAAAAATTAAGTTTGGGTGGGCATACCTTAGAACAACTACCGTCATGGCTGCACGAATTGCAACAGCTGCGCGAGCTTTCGATTGATGATTGCGCGTTGACTGATCTTGACCCAAGTTTGGGCCAACTCCAAGAGCTTGAAGCGCTTCATGTCTCAGATAACTATATTCCAATAACACGTTTAGAGCATGTATTATCACAGTTTATCCAACTTAAACATCTATCACTCCACTTATCGGGTAATGACCAATTTCCGAGTAGTATTTGCCAGCTGCATCAACTACGTAGCTTGGAGATTGGAATCTGGGCAACCCATGTAATACCTGCATCGCTTAATCAATTGAAGAACCTTGAAATTCTATGGATCTCTGCACCAGAGCTTGAGCATCCATTGCCCTTGGAAGCATGGCTTGAGCTACCGAAACTTAAAGAGTTACAAATAAGGCTCAATGCCCCATATCCTATTGATCCCGAATTATTGCAACGCTTTGTGCAACGGGGTATACACGTTGATCTAGGCTAAATAGCATTGCCTCGCCCACGAAAACGATTGGAACCGCGAAGGACGCGAAGGTTGGTATTAACAGAAGCACAACAACAATCCAACAAATAAATATTAGGGGTGCAGGGGATGAAAACCCCTGCGTCTCCCGCCTTGAGGCGGGACGGAAGGGTGGTGAAACGAGGGATGAGCGATCAGGGGGCAGAGGTCAGGAACCACGAAGAGCACGAAGATCGTCAAGTTTTGGGGTTACAGAATCAACCATAACAGTCCACAAGATAAATATTAGGGGTGCAGGGGATGAAAACCCCTGCGTCTCCCGCCTTGAGGCGGGACGGAAGGGTGGTGAAATGAGGGATGAGCGATCAGGGGGCAGAGGTCAGGAACCACGAAGAGCACGAAGATCGTCAAGTTTTGAGATTACAGAATCAACCACAACAATCCAACAAATAAATATTAGGGGTGCAGGGGATGAAAACCCCTGCGTCTCCCGCCTTGAGGCGGGACGGAAGGGTGGTGATCATTTGAAAGCCAGCAAGCAGCTAAAAATCCTACTATTCGCGATTTAACAATTTTGGCGTATGATAGCCCGTGATCGCTCTGCACAGAAAGGATATAACCATGCAGGTCAATCCAGGGATTTTCAAAGCCTACGATATTCGCGGGATTTACCCCAGCGAACTGAATGAAGATGTAGCATTTTTGATTGGACGCGCCTTCGCTTCGTTTTTACAAGCAGAAAAAGTGATTGTTGGCCGTGATATGCGCACCTCAGGCCCATCAATTTTCGATGCAGTTACCCGTGGCTTGATGCACCAAGGCGCTGATGTGATCAACATCGGCATGGTCAGCACCGATCAATATTATTTTGCCTGTACCCAATTGGGCTTGCCGGGCATGATGGTGACGGCCTCGCACAACCCCAAACAATACAACGGCTTCAAAATGGTCAAAAAAATGCCTCAATTGCTCTCAGGCGATGCAGGCATTCAAGATTTGCGCACATTGGTCGAGAGCGAAGCGTTTAGCGAGCCAACCCGCCAAGGCAGCATGAGCGAGCTTGACCTCAGCGAAGAATTTATCGAATCGGTCTTGCAATTGATCGATGTTGCCAGCCTTAAACCGCTCAAAGTGATTGCCGACACAGGCAATGGCATGGTCGGGCCAATTCTCAAGCGGGTTTACGAACGCTTGCCAGTCGAATTGATTGGCTTGTATCTTGACCCCGATGGAACCTTGCCAAACCACGGGCTTGACCCATTGCAGCCAGAAAATCGCGCCGAACTTGAAGCCCGCGTGGTTAGCGAAAACGCCGATGTGGGCTTTGCCTTCGATGGCGACGGCGACCGCTTCTTTGCGATCGACAATCGCGGCCAATTTATCTCAGGCGATTTTATGACCGCATTGATGGGCCAATATTTCCTTGAAAAACACCCAGGAGCCAAAATTTTGTATGATGTGCGGGCTTCGTGGGCCGTGCCCGAGTTGATTGGCGCTGCTGGTGGCGTTCCACTGATGGAGCGGGTTGGTCATGCCTTCATCAAGGCTCGGATGTCCAACGAAGGCGCGATTTTCGCTGGCGAAGTGACTGGCCACTACTATTTTGGCGATTTCAATTACGCTGATTCAGGCGTGATTCCATCGTTGATTATTTTGGAAATGCTTTCGAAAAAGGGCAAAACCCTGAGTGAATTGTTGGCTCCGCTTGAATCAACCTACTTCATTTCAGGCGAAATTAACACCAAAGTTGCCGATGTGAAGGCTGTGTTGGCGACCTTGGCCGAAAAATACAGCGATGCAGAGCAACACACCATGGATGGCTTGTCGGTCAATTATCCCGATTGGCACTTTAATGTGCGTGGCTCCAACACCGAGCCATTGTTGCGGCTCAACCTCGAAGCCCGCAGCAAAGAGTTGATGGAAGCCAAACGCGATGAAGTTTTAGCCATTATTCAAGGGTAGCGACGAGGGGTCAGGGGCTAGGGATTAGGGTTCAGGTTGCAACCATGTTCCCTCACCCCCATCCCCCTCTCTCACTGAACGCGGGCGAGGGGGAGCCGACCAGGGTTCTCAATACTTGTTTGTGTTAGAACCAGCGGATTAAAGCCCCTCGCCCGCGCCACGGGAGAGGGGCTGGGGTGAGGGGATCTTAAAACCTAGCTCTCTGTTCTATGCTCTCCTGACCTCTAGTCCCTAGCTCCTTGATTAAATAGATCATTTGTTCGCCTTTCATGCTATGATAGCAAGGCAGTTTATTGTAGTGATGAAGGAGCATTCAATGAACGATGGCTTGCAAAACCAGATTCCCCTGAGCGATGCCAATCCCCCAAGTATCCCCCCAACTGTTGATCGCGCTATATTCCAAGCCCAACTTGATACGATTCGCCTTCGCGAAAAAGCCCATACCCGCGAGGGCGATGCAATTGCTGCTGCGCGACGGCGCTTGCCGATGGTCGAGGTCGATGCAACAACTCCGGTAATCGGGCCAAACGGGCCAGTTCGATTAATCGACGCTTTCGAGGGCCGCAGTCAGCTGTTTGCAGGCTATATGATGTGGTACGACGGTGCGAGTGCTGCCCAGCAATGCGAAGGCTGTAGCATGAATGTTGGCCATGTGCTTGAGCTTGGCTACCTGAACTCGCGCGATGTGACCTTTGCCGTGTTTTGCCAAGGCCCGTTTGCCGAGAGCAACCGCTACCGCGAATTTATGGGCTGGCCAATGCCTTGGTATTCTGTGCCAGAAGCCTCGCTTGATCGGCTGATTGCTGGTCGCCACTTTGGCATTTGGGTGTGCTATTTGCAACATAATGGTCGAGTATTTGAAACCTATTGGACAACCGGTCGCGGCTGCGAACAACTTGGCAGCTCGTATGCAATGCTCGATCTGACAATTTATGGCCGCCAAGAAGTTTGGGAAGATTCGCCTGCTGGCTGGCCACAACGCTTTTTCAACACCCGCTCGGCCCAAATGCGCACCGATGAGCATGGCCACGCGGTCAATCGACCTGCTGGCCGCCCAATTGCCCAATGGTCGCGCATCGCCGCTGGCCGCTCCGATGATCTTGCTGGCGCTGATAAATGAGCGTCGAGGGATCAGGGGCTAGGGATCAGGGGTCAGCATTGCGTACAGATGATTAAGCGATTTGGAAAACAACCTAAAACCTTGGAAATAGACTGATCTGCTGATTTGACTTCCTAGTCCTGACCCCTAGCCCCTACCATCTGATCCCTACTTTTCATCTTTGACATAAGCAATTCTTGGTGCTACCATAGGCGCTGCGGGGAATTTTGGAAACGCATATCCCGACGTTGGAGGGTGCTCATGCAGCAGCAGCTAGAACAGTTTTTAGCCTATTTAACGGTTGAGCGCGGTTTAACCGGTAACACCATTGCCGCCTATCGAACCGACCTTGACCAATTTGTTACCTTTATTGTCGAACGCAACGTAGGCAGCTGGAGCAGCGTCTCCCGCGATGACCTGTTGGCGTTCTTGCTCTTTCTCAAAGAAAAGCGCTACGCAACCTCCACGATCGCACGTCGTACTGCTGCAATTAAATCGTTTTTTGAATACCTGCAAGGCCAACATATTATTGCCACCAATCCAACCGAAAACTTGGATTCGCCCAAGGTTGATCGTTTCTTGCCCAAAGCGATTACGGTCGCGCAAGTAGACGAACTGCTTGAATTGCCCCTCACGACTAGCGGCCCCGAAGGCCTGCGCGATAAAGCCATGCTCGAAGTCTTGTATGCCACTGGCATGCGCGTCAGCGAGTTGGTTGCGCTCGATGTTCAAGATGTCGATCTGAATAGCCATCAGATTCGCTGCTTGGGCAAGGCCAATAAGGAGCGCAGCTTGCCGATTGCTGGCAGCCCAAGCACCGCCTTGGAAGAATATCTTGATATGGCGCGTGGCCAGATTAGCCGCAACGGCGGCGACCCAGCCTTGTTTCTCAATCATCGGGGAAAGCGGCTTACCCGCCAAGGCTTTTGGTTAATCTTGAAGGGCTACGCCGAACGCTTAGGCCTGAGCGATTTAACTCCCCATACCTTGCGCCACTCGTTTGCAACCCATATGCTCAATCGGGGCCGGGATTTGCGCGAAGTGCAAGAGTTACTTGGCCATGCAAGTATTTCAACAACGCAAATTTATACCCAAGTAAGTAACGACCGCAGCGTTAAATACGATCAAGCAGCTCAGCGCCCAAAAATTGCTGATGCCGCCGAAGTTGAGTTTAGCGCCTAAGCAAATCAGTCGTTGGGCTGAATAGACTTTTTGGCAGCTATGCTAGAGTTAGCTCCAACAACATGATGCCTATTGGCGACGAACCGTAGAAGTAGGCTGGAATTTCGCTCGCAGCGATGTGGGGATGGTGCAAGCCCACAAGCAGAAACCAGCAGAATGGCGACGGGGAGCCAATTACAATAGATCGCAAAGGTGCCTTGGTGAAGAACCAAGGAACTGGGGTGGAACCGCGAAGCGTTTTTTCTTCGTCCCCAGGCAGTGCTAGCAATAGCGTTGCCTGGGGATGACCGTTTTTAGCAAGGATGAATTATGAAGGATAAAGGATGAAATAGGCTGAAATATCCCAAAATAGCGATCAATCGATCAGTGATTTGGAATATTTTCATCCCTCATCCCTCATCCCTCATCCTTTTCATGGAGGTTTTTATGCCAGCAACAACGATGGATGAATTGGTTTCGTTATGCAAGCGGCGGGGCTTTATCTTTCCTGGCTCGGATATTTATGGCGGGTTGCAAGGAACCTACGATTATGGCCCGTTGGGGGTTGAACTCAAAAACAACCTCAAAGCCGCCTGGTGGCGAGCCATGGTCTATGAACGCGACGATGTGGAAGGCCTCGATGCGTCGATTTTGACCCATCGCTTGGTGCTGCGCCACTCTGGCCACGAAGCAACCTTTACCGATCCAATGGTCGATTGTCGCAATTGTAAAAGCCGTTGGCGCGCCGATCAACTCAAAGATAACAAATGTGAAAAATGTGGCTCAACCGATTTGACCGAGCCACGCCCATTCAATTTGATGTTCAAAACCGCTGTCGGGCCAGTTGCCGAAGAAGGCTCGTTTGCCTATTTGCGGCCTGAAACTGCCCAAGGCATCTTTACCAACTTCAAAAATGTGGTCGATTCAACTGCACGGCGTTTGCCCTTTGGGATTGCCCAAATTGGCAAGGCATTTCGCAACGAAATCACGCCCCGCAACTTTATCTTCCGCGTGCGTGAATTCGAGCAAATGGAGCTTGAATTCTTTGTGCAGCCTGGCACCGACGACCAATGGCATAGCCAATGGGTTGAAGCTCGTTTTCAATGGTGGCGTGATCAAGGCTTGCTCAGCGAAAATCTGCAAGCCTATCATCAAGCAGGCGATGAATTAGCTCACTATGCCAAAGCCTGCGTCGATATTCTGTATAAATTCCCGCATGGCTTGGAAGAATTAGAGGGGATTGCCAATCGTACCGACTTTGACCTTGGCTCGCATACCCGTAGCCAAGCAGATTTTGGCTTATCGGCAAACGTCGATCCCAACGAAGATAGCACCGCCAAGCTGACGATTCCGCACCCAGAAACCCAAAAACCGCTGGTGCCATTCGTCATCGAGCCATCGGCAGGGGTCGATCGTGGGGTTTTGGCGGTTTTGACCGAAGCCTACACCAAGGAAACGTTGGAAAATGGTTCCGAACGCATTGTGTTGAAGCTCAAGCCTCACTTAGCGCCAATCAAGGTTGCAGTGTTGCCATTGGCTCGCAACAAGCCAGAGATCGTCGAAAAAGCCAAAGCTGTTAAAAACTTGTTGATGGCTACCGGCATTGGCCGCATTTTCTACGAAGATACTGGCAACATCGGCAAGGGCTATCGCCGTCACGACGAAGTTGGCACGCCGTTCTGCATCACCGTCGATTTTGACACCTTGGGCCGTGGCGATGATGCCAGCTTAACCGACACTGTGACCGTGCGCGACCGCGACACCATGAGCCAAGTGCGGATTCCAATCAACGAACTGGCCGCCTACATTCGCGAACGCCTCGTCTAAGCAGTCATTCAAACTTACTCTTTAGCCAAGCTCAGTTCATGGGCTTGGCTTTTTTAATGGTAGCAAGCTGTAACCTAAAGTTGAATAAGAGGCTAAACGAAGATGGTACAATAGCGCTAGAACTCATGCCTACAATTCCACACCCTGAGGAGCCACCCGTGAAACGTTTTTTTCAGCAATGGCTTCATTCGCTTTCGTATTCCGACCCCATTCAATTGCAACAAGCCCAAATTATGCAGGGTATTCTCTTAGGTTCGTTTCTGGCCAGCACTGGCGCTTTAGTTGTGCCATTTCTTGCTCCAGTCACCACCGCTCAATCAATTGGGATCGCGATTGCCATTGGCGCAGCGATTATGATTTTTCTAGGAGCGTTGTTACTTCTGCGGCGCAATTATTTTAAGCTGGCACTTTTTGGCAGTGTTTTTGGCTTATCGTTCTTTTTATTAATTATGTTGCTTGGCACGGGCTTGGCCGATAGCGGCGCGATTATTTTTGGCTTGGCAGTGCCCATGGCCTTGGCAAGCTTGCTGAGTGGCCGCAAATTGACCTTTGTGATGATTGGCGTTGGTATGGTTGGCTTGATTGTAACCGCCCTAGCCGAAGCATTTGTGCCCCAAATCACTGGTTTTGCCAAACCTATGGATAAAAATTATGGCGGGATTATTGGTGGCTATATGGCAGTCGCTTTGGTGCTGGGGATGGTGTTATCGAGCTATGGCAGCGCCTTATCAACCGCGCTGAGCAGCGCCCGCACCCGTCAAATCGAGCTAGAGTTGCTGCAAGCCAGCCTTGAAAAAACCGTTGCCGAGCGCACCGCGACGTTGCAAAATACCTTGGCTGAATTAAAGCAACGCGCTACCGAACAATCCCAACTATTGGAAGCCAACCAGCAACAAGCGGCGGTTATTCGCGAGTTGGGCGTGCCAATTATTCCGCTTGGTGGGCGACGTTTGGTTGTGCCCTTGGTCGGCCAACTTGATAGCGATCGTTTGGCCACTATTCGCGAACGGGTGATTACTGCGGTGGTACAGCAACGTGCCCGCCAAGTGCTGCTCGATGTAACCGGTGTGCCCTTGGTTGATGTGTATATGGCTGGTGAATTGGCGGCGGTGATTGCCGCTACCAGCTTGGTTGGAGCCGAAACCGCCTTGGTTGGCATCAATCCCGATGTTGCGCAAGGTTTGGTTGGCTCTGGGATTGATGTGAGTCGGCTGCCTGCGTTTGCCACGTTGGAACAAGCCCTGAATTCATAGCCTGCAACGTTGTAATTGGGAGATTTTCGATGGCGCTTGAGCAGCCCACCCGGGCCTTGGTAATTGGCGGATGTGGCTTTGTTGGCAAGCATTTGGTGCAGCAACTTTTGGCCAGCGGGCGGCCTGTGCGAGTGTTTGATCTTCAGCCCTATCCCGACCAGCAGGTCGAATCGGTGGTTGGCGATTTGCGCCGTGCTGAGCAAGTTTTAGAAGCTTGCCGCGATGTTGGCACGGTCTTTTTGTGTGCCGCTGCGGTCGATTGGGGCTGGGGCAATGCCCAATTATTGCACGATGTGAATGTGCTAGGGCCGCAGCATGTGGTTGCTGCCTGCAAAGCCATGGGCGTTGCGCAACTGATTTATACCAGCAGCGTTGATGTAGTGTTTGAGGGCAAACCAATTCGCGCTGGCGATGAGCGCTTGCCCTATCCCAAGCGCCATTTGGATATTTACGGCGCGACCAAAACCGCTGGCGAGCGCTTGGTTTTGGCGGCCAATGGTCAGGCAGGCTTGGCAACCTGTTCGTTGCGTTTGGGCGGCGTGTATGGTCCAGGCGATTCACATCGTTTGCCTTCGTTGGTCGCTTTGGGCCGGCGCAGCGCGATTCCACGCTTGGGCGATGGCTCGGCACGCTTTTCGCATATCTACGTGGAGAATGCTGCCCATGGTCATATTCTCGCAGCCCAACATCTAACCGTCGCTGGGGTGATGGGCGGTCAAGCCTATTTCTTAGTCGACCCTGATCCTGATAACTTTTTTCTATTTCTCAAGCCGATAATCGAAGCTTTGGGTTTGCGGATGGCCCAGCGCCATGTGCCATTTGGCCTGATGAATATGTTGGCTTGGCCCAGCGAAACTTGGTATCGCACCACGCGCAGCAAGCAACGCCCCAGCCTAACGCGTTATACCGTCACCTCAACCTGCGTTGATTTTTGGTTCACCGGCACCAAAGCTGCCCAAGATTTTGGCTACCAGCCGCTGGTCGGGCTTGCCGAGGCCCGCCAACGCACGATTGAGTGGGCCAAGCGCGAGTTTAATTTAGGGCTGAAGTAAAAGCAAAAGTCAGAAGTCAAAAGTCAAAAGTCAAAAAAGAACATCGAACAGAGAGCAGAGAACATAGGGATTGGGGATCGGTCGTTGAGGGCTGGGGATCGGTTGCTTAATGCAGCGGTGCAGAGCAGTTGGGCTATTGGCTTTGGGCTAGGGGCGATTCATTGGCAATACCAATAGTTGCTCCGAAAGCCAACAGTCAATAGCCAATAGCCTCATGCTTCGTGCTCTTCGTGGATCAATGTTAACGCAGCGGCGCAGAGCATAGCTATTGGCTTTGAAAAATTAATAATCTGAGCTAATCTGTGTCAATCTGTGGCTAAAAACATTCTTCTCGATTCTTCGCATTTGCTATGTTCTATGCTCTCTGTTCTATGCTCTATGCTCTCTGTTCTATGTTCTCTCTTCTAAGCCTACAAACCTTCACCAAAGCAGAATGACAGCAAGCTACGAATGTGCTATAGTGGTGACGAACGGCGCAAAGCCGTGAAAGCATTCTTATGTTGGTGCGAAATATTAAGGAGTCACTTGTGGCACGAGTAGCAATCAACGGCTTCGGTCGCATCGGTCGCCAAAGCTTCAAAACCATCTTGGATCTCTATCGCGATGAGTTGGAAATTGTTGCAATCAACGACCTGACCGATAACCAAACGTTGGCCCACCTGCTCAAGTACGATTCAACCTATGGTTCATTCGATGGCGATGTCACCGCCACTGAAGATACAATCAGCGTTACCTTCGCCGATGAAGAAGAGCCAATGGTCATCAAGGCCTTGGCCGAGCGCGATCCGTCAAAGTTACCATGGGGTGAGCTGAACGTCGATATCGTGATTGAATCGACTGGGATTTTCACTGATGCTAGCAAAGCCAAACTGCACTTAGACGCAGGCGCAAAGAAAGTTATCATCAGCGCTCCCGCCAAAAACGAAGACATTACGGTCTGTATCGGCGTGAACGAAGAAAACTACGACCCTGAAAAACATACGATTGTTTCAAATGCATCATGTACCACCAACTGTTTGGCTCCTGTGGCCAAAGTCTTGAACGATAAGTTCGGGATTGTGCATGGCTTGATGACCACGATTCACTCGTATACGATGGACCAAAACCTGCAAGACGGCCCCCACAAAGATTTGCGCCGCGCTCGCGCCGCTGCTTTGAACATGGTTCCAACGACCACTGGTGCTGCTAAAGCTGTGGCCTTGGTTATCCCTGAGCTGAAGGGCAAGTTCGACGGTTTCTCAGTGCGCGTCCCAACCCCAACCGTTTCGATGATTGACTTTGTGGTCGAATTGACCAACGGTGCAACCGTTGAAACGATCAACAATGCCTTCATCGAAGCCTCACAAGGCGCGATGGAAGGCGTGTTGGGCGTAACCAACGAGCCATTGGTCTCATCAGACTTTATCGGGACTTCATACTCAAGCGTCGTCGACTTGAGCTTGACGATGGCGATTGGCGAAAAGATGGTTAAAGTTGTTGCTTGGTACGACAACGAATGGGGCTATGCAACCCGCATCGCTGACCTCACCGCGTACATCGCTGAAAAGCTCTAAGTTTTTTCTTCGCAAACCAAAACGCGCTGGTGGTTTTTTGAGCCACCAGCGCGTTTTTTGTTAGCTGAGAGTATTTGATCCACGAAGCGCACGAAGGAGCCGCAACCACGAAGAGCGCGAAGAGCACGAAGCACGTTTTAGCCACAGATTCCCACAGATTATTGTTCCTGTAGCCCATAGCCAATAGCCTACAGCCTGAACCCCGATTCCCAGCCCCTGACCCCCAAATTCTATGTTCTATGCTCTCTGTTCTATGTTCTTATGCTTACAACGAGCCGCCATCGGCCAACTTATAACCAACGCCGCGCACCGTCAGAATTCGGCGGGGCTTCGATGGCAGTTCTTCGATTTTCTCGCGTAAGCGACGCACACACACATCGACAAGGTTGGTTTGGCCAACGTATTCGTAGCCCCACACTTCGCGAAACAGCACTTCGCGATCAAAAACCTGACCTGCATTGGCTGCCAAGAAATAGAGCAACTCAAATTCCATCGGTGTGAGATTTACGTCCTCGCCAGCGAGCAGCACTTTGTGGCGTGGCTCGTCAATCTCCAAATCGCCAATTCGCACAATCGGCGAGGCTTTGCGATGTTGATAGCCTTCCACCCGTCGAATAATCGCCTCAACCCGCGCTTGCAGCTCAGCAGTACGAAACGGCTTGGTAATATAATCATCAGCACCTAGCTCAAAGCCATGCACCACATCATCGGTGCCATCGCGGGCGGTGATAATAATAATTGGCACATCGGAACGCGAACGAATGCGCTCGGTCACCGTAAAACCATCAACATACGGCATCATCACATCAATCAACAAAAGCTGATATTCGCCATCGCGATACATTTTGAGCGCTTCGAGGCCATTGGAAACTGTGACGAGTTGATAGCGCTGGCCGCTTAACGCCACCTCGACCAACCGCAAAATCGCCGGATCATCATCGGCAACCAGAATTTTGCGCTGATGGGCATTTTCTTCATGGCGTTCGTTAGTTCGGTTGAGCAAACGCATACAAGCACTCCTTGCACAGTTAACCAATCTCTGTGTATGCTACCAAGAAAGTGCGCATTCGGCTAGGGCCAAAGGATTCATGCTCAAGTTTTCGGGAGTAGGGATCAGTAATAATCTCTGATTTTTAGGTTTATCAAGTAGCCACTATTGATCGCAAATTGTGCTTGAGGGGGTGCAGGGGATTAAAGCCCCCTGCGTTTCCCGCCTTGAGGCGGGACGGAAGGGTGGTGAGTAAACCATGATTTCAATCTCATCCTTTGACTGTGCCCGCCGTTAGGCCGCGAATCAATTGGCGCGAGAAGATGAGGTAGAGCACCAGCACCGGGGCAATCGCCAAGGTCAACATTGCCAGCAAAGCGCTCCAATCGGTTTGAAATTGACCAAGGAATTGTTGTGCGCCAAGTGTGAGGGTGCGCGAAGCCTCGCCAGGAGCCAAAACCAGCGGAAACCACAAATCGTTCCAAATCGGCAGCATCACGAAAATCGCCAAAGTTGCCAAGGCTGGGCGCATCAAGGGTACAACCAACCAAAACACTTGATATTCGCTGGCTCCGTCAAGCCGCGCCGCATCTTTGAGGTCGCTCGGCACTTGGCGCATATATTGCGAAAGCACAAAAATCGCCATCGGCAAGCCTTGGGTGCTATACACCAAGATCAACGACCAAATTGTGTCTTGCAGATTGAGCGCAACCATCAGTTTGAGAATACTCACGGTTGCCAAACGAATCGGAATCATCAAGCCAATCAGCGCATACAAGGTTAAAAAGCCGCGCCCACGGTAGCGATATTCGGTTAAACCAAAGGCAGTCATGGCTCCCAGCAGCAAAATCAGCCCAATCGAGCCAAGTGTTACCAGCAAGCTATTGCCAAGATAATGCAAAATCGCTGTTTGCTTAAAGACCGTGGCATAGCCAACCGGATCAAATAGCTCGCCGATTGGCGGCAGATAGGGCTTTTGGAAAATTGCTTGCGAGCCTTTGAACGAGTTCATCACCACCAAAATAACCGGCGCAATTGCCAACAAGGTGTAGCTGCCCAAGATCGCATGCACCAGCAATGGCGTGAGCCAGCGGCTTGGCCGCAGGGCATTGGGTGCGGTTTTTGGTTGGGTCATGGGCGGTTTACTCACAAGCGAGTTAGAGCTCATAGCTTACAACCTTGCGTTGCCACACTAACAAATACAGCAAACTACCAAACAAAATAATCAAAAAGATCACCATGGCAATCGCCGTACCCATCGCATAATCGCCAAGTTGCAGCTGGAAGCCATAGAAGGTGCGATAGAAGAAGGTTCCGAGCAAATCAGTCGAGAAGTTTGGCCCAGCCAGCGCACCCTTGGCGGTGTACACCAAATCAAAGGCGTTGAAGTTGCCAATAAAGGTCAAAATGCTCACAATCCCAACCGTCGGCAAGATGAGCGGAAACTTGACCCGCCAGAATAATTGCCAAGCACTAGCACCATCAACCCGCGCCGCTTCCAAAATATCTTGGGGCACAGCCAGCAGCGCCGTCATAAAAAAGAGCATTGGAATACCAACAAATTGCCAAATTGAGATTAAGGCCACGGTTGGCAACGATGTGCTTTCTAAACCAAGCCATGGGCGATAGCGAATGCCCAAAAAATCGCTAATTGCTGGCGCAATTCCCCAGGTTGGGCTGAGAATTAGTTGCCAAATAAAGCCCACAATCACAAACGAAAGCATGGTTGGCGAAAAAAGCAGCGTGCGATAGATGCTGCGCCCACGCAGATTTTTGCTATCGAGCAGCGCCGCCAACAGCAATCCCAAGGGGTTTTGCAGCACCATGTGTAATAGGAAAAAGAGCACAGTATTTTTCAGCGCCCGCCAAAAATAGGGCCACCACTGGCTATCAGTAAACAGCCGTTGATAATTGCTCACGCCCACAAAATTGGCTCCATCGGAGCTAAACAGGCTTAAGCGCAAGGTATCGAGCAAAGGAAAAACCATCACGATGCTGTAGAGCAAGAGGGCTGGCGCGAGAAATACGACAATATGCCAGCGTGGGCGCGATTTGTTGGGGCGCAGCATAGGCAACTCTTTCATCAAACCATGCCACCTCGCCAAAAAACTCGGCGAGGTGGCAAGACCGCAGGCTACTTAGGGTTTTTTGTACCAATTATCCAAGCCCTTTTGGAGATCTTGGGCTGCTGCTTCGGGCGCAAACGTCCCGTTAATCACCCCAACGCTGGTGCGCCATAATTCGTTTTCGAGGTTTGGCTCGCCACGTGAGAGAATTTGGTAGGAGTTGCGGATGGTCGATTGACATTGTTTGCGCCAATCAACGAAGGTTTGAGCCAACGGATTCTTGAGGGTCACCGGATAATCCGACAGGCTGAAGAAGCCAGGCAAGGCATTGCTAAATTCGCTGGCGAATTCAGGCCCAGTCATCCATTCAAGGAAGGTGCGGGCTTCGGCCATATGGGTGGTTTTGGCGTTAATCCCAATCCCAATGTCGGTGTGATCGCTGATAAAACATTGATCGTTGGCATTGACCACCGGAGCTTTGAACGCGCCAAGCTCAAATTTGGCATTTTGGTTGAAGTAGGCAATATCCCACGAGCCAGCGGGGTAGATTGCGCCGCGACCTGAGGCAAACAGAATTTGAGCATCGGCATATTTGACTGCCTCAAAGCCTTCGGGCAGATAATCGCGCCAGCGCTCAAGGTCTTTGAAGGTTGAAACATAGGCAGCATCGGTTAATTTGGTGCTACCATCAATCAACCCTTTGCGGCCAGTTTCGCCAAGCCAATAATTTGGCCCGATGTTTTGGAAGCCCATGGTTGCTGCTTCCCATTGCTCTGCTGTGCCCATCACCAATGGCGTGTAGCGGCCATCTTGCTTGATTTTATCGAGCACTGCAAAGAATTCAGCGACGGTTTTGGGTTCGGTTAAGCCAAGTTCATTGAAAATGGTTTTGTTGTAGATAAAGCCATGAATGACCGAGGCCATTGGCAAGCAAAACAGCGTTTTGCCATCGTCGGTTTGCCAAGCACTTTTGGCCACATCGCTAAAATGTGGAATGCCTTGCAAATCGTTGAGCGATGTTAGATGACCTGCGGTATACAAACCCAACGAAACATCGAAAGGCCGACAAGTAATCAGATCGCCAGCAGTGCCTGCTTCGAGCTTGCTATTGAGCGCAGCATTGTATTCGGTGGGCGCGGTTGGCCGAAATTCCACATGAATATTCGGGTTGCTCTTCTCAAACAACGGAATAATTTGTTCAGTCCAAACCTTTTGGTCGTCGCTGCGCCAGCTTTCAATCGTAATCGTCACTCGATTGGCATTTGTGGCAGGAGCTTCGGTGGCACTGCCGCCACCACACGCGGCTAAAACCGTCGTTAATAAGCTAGCGCAAGCCAGCTTCCAAGGCCATTTGCGAACCATAACACACTCCTGTCTAGGACGCTGCGGATTGTTGAAGCTTTTAAATTGAACGTGCTTTGATGCTGGCTACGATGTGGAGAGGATTGAATAAACTTTATTATTTCATTGGATTTAGTAAACAGACAGTACCATAAAGGCTTAAGAATTGTCAAGTTTTGGCTGAAGGAGTGGGTTGCGAGGCTAAAACAAAGCACTCACTGCGTGGACAGTGAGTGCAAATGGTGACGCATACGGGATTCGAACCCGTGATCTTCACCTTGAAAGGGTGACGTCCTAGGCCGCTAGACGAATGCGCCGTTTGGTTTAGGGCTTGAGTATTCTACTCGTAACGGGGCTTTTTGTCAAATTGGAGCTTGGCTGCACAATCAGCCAGATTATTGAGGCCCAATCAGCCAACATCTGCGATGATATTCGATAGAGTTTTAGCCTGATTGCGCTGTTTTGGCTGCCCAATTTGGATTGCGAGTAATGTATGCCTCAACCCCAAGCGGTGCTCTTGATTGGCTTGCAAGCCAGCGGTAAATCGACGTTCTATGGGCAGCAATTTTTGCATACCCATGTGCGAATTAACCGCGATATGCTACGCACCAAACATCGCGAACAGCGCTTGTTCGAATGTTGCTTGTTGATCAAACAGGCCTTTGTGCTCGATAAAATGAACCTTGAGCAAACCCAACGTGCCGCCTATATTCAGGCCGCCAACGCTGCGGGCTTCACGGTTGAAGGCTATTTTTTACAATCAGATTTGGCTGCGTGCCTAGAACGCAACCGCCAGCGCACTGGCCAGCAGCACGTGCCAGAAATCGCCATCCGTGGCTCAATCAAGCGCTTGGAAATGCCCGATTTAGCCGAAGGTTTTGCCCGTTTGTGGCTGGTGCGCCAACTGCCAGCCCAGCAATTTGCAGTTATTCCATGGGAGGAGCAATGAATTTCGAGCAGCTTGATCAATTAATGCGGGTCTATGAAACAACCACCGATCAAACGGTGTTGCCAAATATTTGGATGGTGGCAAGGATCGATGGTCGCTCGTTTACCCGCCTCACCAAAGATGTGATGAACTATCAACGCCCGTTTGATCAACGCTTTCGCGATGCAATGGTCAGTACGGTGAGCCATTTGTTGGATTGTGGCTTTCCTGTGCTCTATGGTTATACCCAAAGCGACGAGATTTCGTTGCTTTTCAGCTATCGCTGCGATGTATTTGGCCGCAAGTTGCGCAAATATTGCTCAATTTTGGCGGGTGAGGCTAGTGGTCATTTTAGCCTAGCGATTCAACAGCAAGCCAGTTTTGATTGCCGAATTTGCCAGTTGCCCACCGATCAACTGGTGTATGATTATTTTCGCTGGCGGATGGAAGATACCCATCGCAATGCGCTGAATGCTTATTGCTACTGGACATTGCGCGACCAAGCGCTCAATCCGCAAATGGCCCATGATCAAGTTGCCAAGCTTTCGGTCGCTCAGAAAAATGAGTTGCTATTTAAACATGGCATCAATTTTAACGATTTGGTTGCCTGGCAAAAGCGTGGCGTTGGCCTGTATTGGCGGAACGTTGATCACGCGGGCTTTAATCCGCAAACCCAAATGCCAACCATCAGCCAACGCCGAAAAATTCATGTTGAGCTTGAATTGCCGCAACGTGAACACTACACAGCCTTGCTGCACGATTTACTTGATCGCTGATGTTTATAGCTAGGAGATTGTATGCCGATAAATGTAGCTTTAGTTGGGTTTGGCATGGCCAGCCAAGTTTTTCATGCACCGCTGATTATGGCCGAACCACGCTTGAATTTACACACCGTGGTGCAGCGCCAAAGCCAAACTGCGCGCGAACGCTACCCAACTGTGCAGGTTGTCGCTGATCTTGGCGAAGCGTTGGCGAATCCAGCGCTTGAATTGGTTGTGATTGCCACCCCAAATCAAACCCACGCCGATTTGGCCGCCCAAGCCTTGAGCGCTGGCAAACATGTGGTGGTCGATAAGCCGTTTACGCTCAACAGCGGGCAAGCTGATCTGTTGATTGCGCTGGCTGAGCAACAGCAACGGGTGCTGAGTGTGTTTCATAATCGGCGTTGGGATGGCGATTTTCTGACCACAAAGGCAGTGATTGATGCTGGTTGGTTGGGGCGATTGGCGAGCTACGAATGCCATTACGATCGCTATCGGCCCCAGCTGAAACAGGGAGCGTGGCGCGAACAAGCTAGCGCTGGCAGTGGCATTTTGTATGATCTTGGCTCGCATTTGATCGATCAGGCGGTGGTGTTATTTGGCTTGCCCCAAACGATCATGGCCCAACTTGCCAAGCAACGTGATGGCGCGCAAACTGTTGATTATTTTGATTTACGTTTGGGCTATAGCGAGCTGCAAGTAACGCTCAAAGCAGGCATGTTGGTGCGTGAAACCGGGCCGCGATTCAGTTTGCATGGCACGCATGGCTCATGGCTCAAAGCTGGCACTGATTCGCAAGAAGCTGCTTTGAAAGCTGGCCAAACGCCAAATAGCCCAAATTGGGGCCACGAGCCAGCCGCCGATTGGGGCATGCTCAACACTGAAGCCAATGGCTTAGCACTGCGAGGCACAATTGAAACGCTGGCGGGCAATTATCCTGCCTATTATCGCAACTTGGCCCAGACGATTAGCGGCGAGGCCGATTTGGCCGTAACCGCCAAGCAAGCCCGCGAAGTGATTCGCTTGATCGAGTTGGCCGAACAAAGCGCCGCCGAACAACGCACGATTGCGGTGTGAATTGCTCTCACCCCTCGCCTTAGAAGCGTAGGTTTTAATCATGGTACTTGGCGAACCATGAAACCTATGGTTTAGCGATGGATAGCTGACCACCAAATGCCCTTGAGGGGGTGCAGGGGGATTAAAGCCCCCTGCGTCTCCCGCCTTGAGGCGGGACGGAAGGGTGGTGATCAGGTATGATGCTTAAAATCTACCCTTGAAAGGGAAGAGAATGGCCTTTAGCGATAGTTATTGAACTGCAAGGGCAGCGCAAAATCATCGCCGCGTTCGCGCAACAGCGACATCACTGCTTGCAACTCATCTTTGCTTTTCGATGAAACGCGCAGCGAATCGCCTTGAATTCGAGCTTGGGCCTTAGGAACTTCGGCCTTAATCAATTTTACAATTTTCTTGGCAATATCTTCGGCAATGCCTTTGCGCAAGGTAATAACTTGGCGAATTTTCATGCCGCCAATTTCCTCAAGCTCGCCATAATCAAACAATTTGATCGAAAGATTGCGGCGCAAGGCTTTGGTTTCGAGAATATCGCGCACCGCATTTAATGCCAATTCGCTGCCGGTTACAAGCGTAATTTCCTTTTCGCCAAGCGTAATTTCGGTATTCGTATCTTTCAAATCATAGCGAGTGCCAACATCGCGCTTGGTTTGGTCAACAGCATTAATCAACTCTTGCCGGTCAAAATCTGAAACGACATCAAAACTAAATTCAGCCACAAAAAGCCTCCCAATAGTATTATTCGCTAGATGAATGCAGCTTTAACTATACCCCAAGAATGCGGTATGGCGTTCAGCTACGCTTAATTGGGCGTATAAATTGTGGTGACAACTTGGTTGGGCGCGCCCATGCGCACCGGCGCTTTGCCATTGTGAATCACTTCGACCACGGCGGCATTGCCAGCCTTGACCTGAACCGTTTGCTGAGCCGAGAAGGGCTGCGTCCAGCCATTACTTTGAATACCTTCGATGGTATTTTGGCCATCGACCAACACTTGCAGCCACGACGAACCGCCATCAATCCGCAATACCACTTGGACAGGAACATCTTGGGTTGGGGTTATGGTGACGGTTGGCGTTGCCAATGGATTGATTGGCGATGGAACAGAGCCATCGGGATTGGTTGGTTGGGCGGTTGGTGTAGCCAATAAGGTTGGCGTGGGAATGACTGAGGTCGAGGTTGCGGCCCCAGCCACTTGGGTACTATTGATTGTCGTAAGACCAAGTGCATTGAGCGTCAAATAGCCGATCACAACCAAAGCCAAGACCACCAAAATCACCGTCCAGAGACTGGGTAGAAAAATTGTATTCCGGCGCGGCGGCACTGCTGCGGGCACAACCTGAATCGGCGTTGAAGCACCACGCTCAATCCGATACAGATCTATTAACTCATCTGCGGGCAGACTCAAATACTGGGCATAATTTCGAATAAAACCACGGGCATAAACATCGCCCGGCAGATGATGATATTCACCATTTTCGAGGGCCGCCAAATAGCGTTGGATAATTCGGGTTTCACTTGAAGCTTGAGCCAGCGAGATACCACGGGCTTCACGGGCTTCGCGAAATCGAAGGCCTAATCTGTTGTTTCCAGCGTTTGTCATGCTTTGCCTTGTGCCATGATGATGGTTGTCTGCATGCTGGTATTCGTCCATGGGGAACGGAGTGGATGAAGGTGCAGTTATGGCAACGCTGCCATCAAGCAATCTCATGTTCACTATAAATGGGCCCAATCGGACGAATGTCCGTAAGAAACAAGCCATGCTTGCCTCAGCCAAGCGCATTATACCACAGCCACTTTTATGCTCTGTGAAAAATGAGAAACTAGGATTAACAATCGTTAAGAATCCCTTGGCGCTGGCTGCTTTCGGGTAGTAACCAGCGCCAAGGGATGAATTAAGCCTTATTTGGAGCCTAAAAGCTTATGCGTCGCGGAAGAAGTCGATGACGTTGCCGCGTTCTTCTTCGCTGACCATCATTTCAATGAAGGTCACCCGATGCCATGGGTAAATTACCGATTGCACCCCGCCGCCAATGTAGGGCACATCTTTGCCATCGCGGCGACGCATGTTGCTGACGCGAATAAAAGCATCGGTTGGCTGGGGATCGTCTTCCATCTCAGCCACAATCGGATCTTCGCCACTCAAGTGCAAAATAACAACCCGTGTACCCATAAAAAACTCCTTCTACTAGCGAGAATGGTTTGGTTTATTGACTCGTCAATTCAATCCGTAACAAGATATTGCCCAAACGCACTTCATCGCCATGGCGCAAGGCTTTGGGGCTATTCGCAGCCAGCTTCTCACGATTAATAAAGGTACCATTTGAGCTACCTAAATCTTCGAGCGTACAGACGTTGCCCGTTTGAATGCGAATAATTGCATGGCGACGTGAAACGCCAGCTTCTAGCCCGCCATCGGTCGAAAGATCAATATCGGGATAAAAACTGCCCTTGTTGTCTTGGCGGCCAATCACGATTGGCTGGTTGGTGTTGAAACCGAGCTTGCGCCCGCTATTCAAAATTACCACCCGCAACACTGGAATCGCCGTATCGCGGGGTGGCGCAGGCGGCGGAATGACCAAATTGCCAGAGCCACCAGCCATCGAGGCCGCCCCAAGCGAAGCGGTGGTCTCACGAATGCGCGAAGGCAAAAACGACGAGCCACAGTCAATGCAGAAAAAGGTGCCTGGTAAATTTTCTGTTTCACACGCTGGACACTTAATCATAACAACTTCCTATTGCTCTCCGCCCCGTTCGCGAGCTACCAAGCCACGGGTGCCGTACTTAATCCGTTTGCGACCTTCATCGCTGGTTGTGCCGCTGCGTAACAGGCGGGTGGCCTCTTCTTGCACGGTTTGGGCCAGATCGGTTTGGCCCGATTCGAGCAAGCGCGTGCCAGCCATGCGCAGTTTTTTGGTAGCTTCTTCGATATTGCCTTGCTCGACATGTTGCCAGGCCGAGGCTTGTAAGCGATAGGCCACCGTTCGCTCGAGCCAGTGTTTAACCACGCCATCAACATCTGGCCGAATTTGCTCTGCTGGCCGAATTGGCAATTGCACATCGACCTTGGTTTGCAAGGCTTGGCTGCTGATGCTCGGCACTTCGTAAAACATCTCGACCCGACAGATGGTTTGGTTGCCTGCTGGCATTGGCGGCACGACCAGCTCCAACAAAAAGACTTGATCTTCGCGGCCAACCCACTCGCCGAGCGGCATACGCCACAGCGTTTCGTTGTGAAGTTGCGGGGTGAGCGCGGCAATAAATGGGCGCACCCGAAACAGCGAACGAATCTCAGCTTGCGGGTGCAAGTGAAAGCGCAATTCAACCTTATGCGCCATTACATTTTGCAGCCGTTTGATCTCCTCGGAGAAGACATTAACAATTTGCTGGGCGTTGGTGATGTATTCGGTGCGGCTATTTTCCGCAGAAGCGATAGTTTCGAGTAGATCTTCGTTCCACTCGTCGCCAATGCCCAGCGCCGTGATACCAATGCCCTTGGATTGCGCGCGGCGGGCGATTTCGACGCAGCGGCTTTCATCGCCATAGGTACGGCCATCGGTCAACAAAACCATGCGGCTGATCCCGCGGCTCATCATGGGTCGCGAGATTTCTTGCAAGCCCATCATCATGCCGGTGGCCATTTCGGTGCCACCTTTGGCCTCGATCATGCCAATTGCGCGTTTGATTTGGTCTTTATCGTTGGGGCGTTGGCAGGGCACAACTACTTCGGCGCGGTCGTTGAACGACACCACCGAGAAATAATCTTGACGATTCAGTTGATTGACGACGTTGTTACATGCCTCTTTGACTTGGTAGAGCCGTTCGCCGCGCATTGAAGAGCTACGATCGACAATAAAGCCAAGATTGACCGGAATCGCCAAATCGGCATCGGGAATGCCTGAAGGCGAGGCTTCGACCAACAAATAGACAATTTGTGGATCGTTGCTTTGGGCAACTGCTGGCCGCCCAGGGGTGATGCGCAGTTGAACCATTGCTTGGTTACTCATCGGAGCGCTCCTTGGGCTTGCAAGGGTGGCAATGAAACGACCACCGCGCTAATATTATCTTCGCCGCCTTCTAAGTTGGCGCGGGCAATCAAACGCTGGCAGGCATCTTTGGGCCAAGGCGTTTCATTGATGATCGCGGCCATCTCATCGTCGTCAACCATGCTCCACAAGCCATCGCTACACAATAACAAATGGCTAATGCCCTCAAGGCTTTGATAGATGGAATCGACTTGCAGCTCAGGGTGTTGGCCAACCGTCCGATAGAGTTGATTGCGCAGCGGATGATTGCGGGTTTCTTCTTCGGTCAATTGACCCATCGCAATCAAGCGCCCAACTGTTGAGTGATCGCTGGTAATCAGGCGCAATTTGCCATCGCTCATGGCATACAAGCGGCTATCGCCAACATGGGCAATGTACAAGCCATCGCCAACCATTAACGCTGCAGTGCAGGTTGTGCCCATATCGGTGCCGTGGGCTTGGGCTTCGTTCCAAATCCGCGTGTTGGCATCTTGCACCGCCGTCATCATCAGCAAGGGCAATGGATTGCCTGGATCTTCATCGGCCATGGCTGGCAGGGCCAATTGCTCCAATACGGCAATCATCACAGTTTCAATTGCGCGCCGCGAGGCGATTTCGCCGCCTTCGTGGCCGCCCATGCCGTCGGCAACCACAAACAGGCCAACACTCAAATCGTGCTCGCCATCGGGCAAACTCATCAACAGCGAGTAAACGCTATCTTGGTTATTGCGCCGAATTCGCCCAATATCCCGCGCGGCCCAGGTTGCCAAGCCACGGGTTGAAACGGCTTTGGCCACAATCGGCGCATTGCTAATATCGCGCGTCCCAAGGTAATTTGTGCCATCAGGATCACGCTCCGGCAGTTGCTCCGGGTCGAGTGGGGCTGTGGTTTTTTGCGAGCGTTCGGTGGCCAAAGCGCCAGCAGATTGGGCTGCTGGCAATTCGGCTGTTGGTTCTGGGCTGGTTGGCGCAGCTGCTGGCTCAACGTCAACCGCTGCGGTAGTTGGTTCGACAAGTGGCTCGCTGCTGGCAGGGTTTTCGATCGCAACCGCTGGTTGCTCGGTTGCAGCAGGAGCCGAATCAAGCGTGCTTGGCTCAGTTGAAGTACGCCCGAATAATTTACGAAAAAATCCCATGGCGGACTCTCCTAAGCACGTAAGGCATAGACATGGTGATCCATCGACCCAATATAGACAACACCTTCGACGACCGCTGGCGTAGAAACAATTGGGCCTTCGCAGGTGTGCGTCCAAACAGGCGTGCCCGAACCAGCATCGAGACAATAGACCGTTCCATCAGCGGCCCCGATGTAGATGCGACCTGAATCGGCAACAGGCGACGAGACGATTTGCGCCCCAGTGTTGTATTGCCAAACCTGTTTGCCATTTTTCAGATCAACTGCATAGACATTGCCGTCGATCCCACCAACAAAGGCACGGTTGCCAATGATAATCGGCGATGAATTCACGTAGTGGCTGGTGCGGAATTTCCAGATTGGCCAGCCGCCTTCGAGGTCGAGCGCATGCAGATTGTTATCCATACAGCCAACCAAGACCATGGTATCGTTGGCCGCAGCGCTAGAAACAATCCCGCCTTGGAGCTTTTGTTTCCAGCGAATGCCGCCTTTGAACAGATCGACAGCCACGATACTGCCATCGCCTGCGCCAAAAATAACCATACTTGAGGTCAAACATGGCGATGAGCGAATCCATTGCCAGCCGCGATAGCGCCAGATTTGGCGGCCATTGGTGGCATCAACCGCATACATGTGGTAATCGTCGGAGCCAAAGTAGACCAAACGGTCTTGGACGCGGGGCGATGAGCGCACGGGTTTTTCGGTGCGAAAGACCCAGCGTTGGGTGCCAGCACGGGTATCGAAGGCATAGACGTTGCCATCATCCGAGCCGACAATCACCATCTCATCCCAGACGGTCGGCGTTGATGAAATACCGCCCTCGGTTGGCTTCTTCCAGCGAAATTCGCCACGTTTGGTATCCAAGGCGTAGAGGTTGGTGTCGTAGCAGCCGATGTAGAGCGTGCCATTGCGCACAAATGGCGATGACCGCACTTCATCTTCGCAGCGAAACTTCCAAAGTACCTCAGTATTTTTGCCGCCACGGCGAATTGCTGCCCCAAAGGCTGGCGTTGCTGGCGTAGCGACCGCGACTCCAGCTGGAGCCAGACCTGGCACGCTCATCAAGACCGATTGAAATTCGGCTGCCGAACCCCAGCGATTGGCCATATCGTATTCGAGCGATTTCATCACAATCGCTTCTACTTCGGGCGAAACGCTTGGGTTCAATTGGCGAATCGGGCGATCGCCAAAGGTAAATGGGGTTTCTAAGCGGGGGTCAATGTTGGTGAGCAAGTGGTGCAAGGTCGCGCCCAAGGCGTAGACATCGCCACGGGCTTCGGCAATCCCGCGATATTGTTCTGGTGGCGAATAGCCTTCCGTCCCAATCATCGTGCCTTTTTTATCGGTGCGGGTAAAGACCCGCGCAATCCCGAAGTCGATCAGCACAATCCGATCGCTTGGCGTGACGATCATGTTCGATGGCTTTAAGTCGCGGAAGATAATTGGCTCTGGCTCGTGACCATGCAAATAGTTCAGCACATCGCAGATCTGAATCGCCCAGCGCCCAACTTGGTGCTCTTCCAAGGGGCCGTTGGCTTTTTCGAGCACGGTTTCTAGATCGTGGCCTTCGATCAATTCCATCACCAGATAGGCGCGGCCTGCTTCTTCGAAAAAGTCGTAGACCTTGGGAATTGCTGGATGATTGAGGGTTGCCAACAAGCCAGCTTCGCGCTCGAAGTTCTTCAAGCTCAGCAAGCGGGTTTGCGAATCGGGCGAGTTTTGAAACATCTCTTTGATTGCACAAAAGCGCGTCACATCTTTAAAACGGGTGTCGCGGCCTTTGTAGACCACGCTCATCCCGCCGATGCCCAAAACGCCTTCGATTACATAGCGACCTTCAAGCACCGTGCCAGTTTTGAGCGTTGGCGAGCTTGCTTGGGGCGTGCTTGGCTCTGCTTGTTTTGCGCCTGGCTGTTGCAAACGGGTTGCATCAGGGTTGGGCGCACGATTGCGAATATCTTCCGTGCCCAGCCGTGAAACCCCTTGATTGCGTAAGATCGAGCCAATCCGATTGCTGACGCTGCGAGTTGCATCAGGGTTCTCATTGATGCCACGGGTCGCATCAGGATTTGGATTGATCCCACGGGTTGCATCGGGATTGACTGGTGGAGCAATGCTTCTGGTTGAATCATTGCCCGCGGCGACTAAGCCACGAGTCGAATCGGGATCGGCTGGAGCAATCGTGCGGGTTGCGTCTAAGCCGCGAGTCGAGTCATCGCTGATTGGTTGTGGAGAGAAAGTACGTGTTGCATCATCGGGCTGCCCTGTTGATGAACCGCCATCCGGCCCATCGATTGGGGTTAAACGCGATGTCCCACCTCGTTTGATTAACGCCATACAGCCCCCTTGGCTTTAAGGAACGATCAATGCGCGGCTTGCCGAAGTAGGGGTGATGTTGTAGGACAGCAAATAAACAAGAGCATAACAATAATTGCTACCAACATCCCAATCCACCTACAACTACTGCATCTCGCAGGAGCTTCTTCAAAGCTGCTGGTTGAATAAATCCAGTCGGCTTTGTAGGAACAATGTTGATCAAGTCTTTAAGAAAGAAAATGTTACGATGTATTATACGAAATCGCCCGAAGGCGGGCAAGGTAGCTGGTTAGGCAATTTTAAGTAAAATCCTTGGCTGATGGGTGGTTTGTGCAGCAACATTGCTCGTCAAATAGTCCTCAATTGGCCTAGTACCTAGTTGAATGACCAACGCCGACTACGAATTGAGACACTCAGCACGACCCCAATCCCCATCAAAACTGTTAGGGTAAACGAGCCACCATAGCTCAAAAACGGCAGCGGAATCCCAGTCATAGGCATCATAATTAAGTTCATGCCGATGTTTTCTAAGCAGTGCACCAAGAGCAAGCCGCCAATTCCGGCCACCATCAAGCGCCCAAATGGGTCACGTGCTCGTTCAACGACCCGCCAAATTTGCCAGATGATGATTAATTGCAGCACAATCACCACTGCTGCGCCAATAAAGCCCAGTTCTTCGGCGGTTACGGCAAAAATAAAGTCGCTTTCTTGCACGGGCAAATAGTTTAATTGGCTTTGCACGCCGCGCAACAAACCCATGCCACCCAGCCCGCCGTTGCCAATTGCCAAGCGCGATTGGATAATTTGCCAACAGGCGCGCATGCGAAATTCAATATCGGTTTCGCAGCGTTCTGGGGTCAAGAATACGGTTAATCGTTCGCGCTGATATTGGTCGAATTTGAGCCAAGCCAGCACCACGACCGGCGCGCCAAACAGGCTTAATAGGCCATATTGCACCCAGCGGGTATTGGCGACCAACGACATTACCAGCCAAATCCCAATCATCACCATGCCTGAGCCAAAGTCGGGCTGAAGCATAACCAAGCCAAGCGGCACCGCCAGAATTACCAGCGAAATAAAGACCGATTTCCACGGGCTTGGCTCATCGCCATGCTTGCTCCAAAAGGCTGCCAGCGCAATAATCACCATGAGTTTGGCAGGCTCGGTTGGCTGAAACGACAGTTGGCTTGAGCCGATCCAGCTTTGGGCACCATATTTGACCTGGCCAAGCGCCACCACCATGCCCAACAAACCCAAGGCCGCAACATATAAAACAATTGCCAACGAACGTAGCAACTGATAATCGAGCAGCGCCAGGCCAAACATCAGGCTCACGCCCACGCTAATCCAGACAATATGTTTGGCAAACGATGAGCCAAGCCCAAACACCAAGGTGCCTGCTGAACCCACCGTCGTGGTATAGACCATTGGTAAGCTAATTGCTAGCAACAGCAAGACAGCAACAACCATTAATGGATTAAACTCGCGCCATGAGCGGGCGCGAATGCTAGTGGACATAATAACCCTCCTGACTCAAAATAATACCATATTGGCTTGCTGCGTGTGCGCAATTAACCAATATTCTGGCATAGCTTGAGCGTTTGTTGTTGCAATTATAGCAGTTGCGCTTGCTACGCGATGGGCAATGTGAGCTTGGGGGCTGCTTAACGCTGAATGAGCAATTCGCGCTTTGTCATCAAATTGTTGGGAATAAGGCTAGCCTATTCGCTATAATTCAGTGTATTATCACCAAATAGCAGCATCTGCTATCCCACTCGCGTTTAACCTCTTGATTGCTGATGCTCGTCGTCGTGTATAATTGCGCATATCTTCTATTAAAGAGGATATGCTTAGGATTCCAGAAAGAGTGGATCGTATGCAAGCATCTGCGGAAGGCCCGCGCCGCCGCGGCGATACAGCCGCCAAAACCAATCTTGTTTTGGTTCATGCCCACACGATTTATCGCGAAGGGTTGCGCTATCATTTTGGTCAAGTGCCCCGCTATAAAATTATTGGCGAGGCCAGCAACGGCCAACAAGCAATTCGCTTGGTCGATTATAGCAACCCCGATATTATTGTGATGGACGTTGATTTACCTGGGGTCAACGGGATTGAAGTTGCGCGCACGGTCAAATTAAACCACCCCAATATTGGCGTGATTTTGCTCAGCGATATTAACGATCAAGAAGGGATCGTCAAATCTCTGCGCGCTGGCGTTGCGGCCTATCTTTCGCGCACGATCGATTGGGACGATTTGATCAATTCGGTCGATATGGTGCGCTCAGGCAATTATCCCATTAATGATTTGGTGCTGAATACGCCAGCGGTTGCTGCTGCTGTGATGGATTCATTTCGCCAACTCACCATGGATACCCATACCGAGCATGTCTATTCGCCGATGTCACCGCGTGAAATCGAAGTGCTCGAATTGGTTGCTGCTGGTCAGACCAATAAAGAAATTGCTGCTCGGCTCGAAATTAGCAATCAAACAGTCAAAAATCATATTTCATCAATTTTGCGCAAACTAGCGGTTAACGATCGCACCCAAGCTGTGGTATTTGCATTACAGCGGGGCTGGATTAAAATTGTGCAAAACGATAATTCGTTTTCTGGGATGTAATTGCGGCGTTGCCCACCGCCGGTTTGGATTTGTCCAAGGAGTGTCGTTTGAAGTTGTTGTTACGGCAACGTGTGAGTTTAGCCTTGGTCGTTGTGGCGCTCGCAGCATGTCAACAAGCCCCACAGCCCACTGCTCGCCCGTTACAAAATCAGCTAACTATTCTCGCCTTAACTCCGACAGGCACGGCTACTCCAACGGCTACGGTGACATTAACGCCTGCACCTGCGTCGCCAACTAGCGCGCCTTCGGTTACGCCAACTCGCACAGTTGGGCCTTCGCCAACCAAAGGTGCCACGCCAATCAACCCTTCAGCAGTTATTCCACAAACAACGCCGCAGGCAACGCCGCTGAGCACGCCAACTGCCAATCAGAGCAGCAGTTTTTGCACCCAGAATTTTGGGGCAGTGAGTGATGAGCGGTTTAGTGCACGGCTCAATAATGCTGGGCTTGATCGCACGCCAAATGGCGATCGGCTCTTTTTAGAATTAACTTCAAGCAGCGGCCCGGTCAACGGCCAAGTGCGCTGTGTGCCGCCTGCTGCCGCCCAGTTGCTCTCTAACGATAGCTCCATCGCCAGCGTCATTCAAATCGATTTGCCATTATGGCGACACGATGAGCTGTGGAGTTCGTCTTCGGTCACGCTGACCAAAGTTTTACGCCTCGATACCTTGCAACATGTGCGCTCGGTCGTCTCGCAATCGAGCAGCGATTCAGCAGGCGTGTTGATCGAAATTGGGCTTGATCAAGCCTTGCCATTTACCGTTCAGCTTAATGGCGGTCGCTTAAATGTCGTGATTGCCGATAATGCCAATACCGTGCTTAGCGATGATGCCCTGTCTAAGAGCAATGGCAAACCAACTGCTCCCAAGCAGCCAGTTGTCTTTGCCAGCAAGGGCGATTTGTACCGCTACGAAAGCTCGCGGGTCGTGCCGATTACCACAACCTTGGCAATCGAAAGCGATGTCGCGCTCAGCCCAGATCGCACCCAAATTGCCTTCTGTCGCGCTAATCCCGATGGCTTGCCAACCCAAGGCGCACTCTGGACAAGCACCATCGATGGCGATAACGAAACCTTGGTTGCCGATGTTGGCGGCTGTGCCGAGCCAGCTTGGGCGCTTGATGGCGGCGTGATTTGGTTTACTGCGCCGTGGAGTGATGCAGCGCCTGATAGTTATCGCTTGTGGCAAGTTACTGCCAATGGTGGCGATGCCAGCGCGGTCTCGCCGCTCGATGAGTGGAGCCGCCGCATGCCGCATGCCTTGCCCGATGGCTCAGTGCTGACGGTTGGGCATACCGATGGCGGCCAAGGTGCGTTGCTAATCAGCAATCCGTTGAGCGGCACCGATAACTTGCTTGGCCAAGCCAGCCTTGGCAACTATGCGAGTGTTGGCAAAGCCAGCGTTTCTGCTGATGGCACACGGATTGCCGTCGAAGCCATTCGGGCTGATGGTGGGGCCGACTTGGTTGTGCTCGACCAAAGCGGCAAACAACTTGACCTGATTAGCGGCCAATGGTGGGTGCGTCCGCTGGCGTGGGGCAACGACAACACACTCTATTACTTAAATGTGATTTGTCGTAGCGGCCAAGTGCTGAACTATAGCCTCCACAGCCGCCAAGGCAGCAAAGATAGCCAAATTGTCAAAGGCTCGACCCTTGGCGATCTAGGCTCAGTTGCAGTCGTTGATGATACGATGTTGTATGTACGCTCTTTACAATCGCCCGATACTGAGCGCGGCGCGCAGCCAGTGATTGGCGGAGCCAGCGAATTATGGCTGTATGATCTTTCAAATTCAGCCCGTACGCGCCTGATTGCTGCCGACGATGGCATTACCAGCGTCAAATAAGCGCGAGCAAATTAGCGTTTGGGGCAAGTCACACGACTTGCCCTTTTTGTTAGCAAAAGATGGTGTCTATGTTTCAAGCAATGTATAGCTTGCCCGACCAAGCGTTGCGCAAACTCAGCAGCGTTGATGAAATTCGCGAAATGCGTGCTAGTGGCGAAGGCATGCTGTGGCTTAATTTGTATTCGTGTCAGCCAAGTGAATACGATATCTTTTTGCGCGACATGTTTCATTTTCACCCGCTTGCAATCGAAGATACCCTGAGCACTGGCTATCAACCACCTAAGGTTGATGATTTTGGCGATTATCTGTTTATTATTGTGCATGCGCTTGCAGTGGGCGAAGATGTATCGCGCTTGAGTACCGACGAATTAAACTGCTTCTTAGGCCGCAATTTTGTGGTTACAGCCTCGCATGTACGCTTGGCGGCATTGGATTCAATTTGGGAACGGGCTGGCCGCGATGGGCGGATTCTTGAGCGCGGCGCTGATTTTTTGGCCCATGCAGTGCTCGATGCAATTGTTGATGAATTTTTGCCCTATCTTGACCGAATTGATGAAGAAGTTGATTTTCTGGAAGATAGCATCATTCAAGACCCCAAGCCCAGTGCCTTGCGCCGCATTTTGGAGCTGAAGCACAGCATTTTAGGCTTACGGCGGGTTGTATCGCCCCAACGTGAAGTGATGCAGCGGCTTTCGCGCGGCGAGTTCGATGTGATTTCGCGTAACTGTGAAATTTATTTTCGCGATATTTACGACCATCTGGTGCGCATCACCGACCTCAGCGAAGGCGTGCGCGACGTGGTTGGCAGTACCTTGGATACCTACCTCTCGGTTTCCTCAAACAAAATGAATGAAATTATGAAGGCGCTTACTATCGTCAGCACAATTTTCTTACCCTTAACCCTCGTTACCTCGCTGTATGGCATGAACTTTGAAATGATGCCCGAACTGCATTGGCGCTATGGCTATCTCATGGTGTGGGCAATTATGCTGCTGATTATCATCGGTATGCTCTGGTTTTTTCGCCGCCGCCGCTGGCTGTAAGTGAGGGTTCAGGGTTCAGGGTTCAGGGGCAAGGGAGACGAAAACCGCGAAGAGCGCGAAGTGACACGAAGAATTTTAGCCACGAATTCCACGAATTGCCCGAATACGTATTTTGAGCCACAGATTCCCAGAGATTGTTGGAATTATGTTCTCTGCTCTCTGTTCTATGCTCTTCATCCTTCATCCTTCGGTTCTCTGCGCCTCTGCGTTAAAATATTGATCCACGAAGCCTGTAAAGAAAAATTATTGGGGTATAGGAATCACACTAACATTCCAACACATAAACATTAGGGGGTGCTGGGGGATGAAAACCCCCGGCGTTTCCCTCCGGCGGAGGGACGGAAGGGAGGCGAAACGATGGTGAGCTATCAGTGTTCAGGGGTTAGGAAAACGAAGGCTTCTTTTTAGCCACAGATTGACACAGATTATTGAGATTGAAATTCCGCTAGCCAATAGCCCAAAGCCAATAGCCAAGAGCCATTCTTCCTCTGCGCCTCTGCGTTAATGAATTGATCCACGAAGAGCACGAAGGCTTCTTTTTAGCCACGAATTCCACGAATTGCCCGAATACGTATTTTGAGCCACAGATTCCCAGAGATTGTTGGAATTATGTTCTCTGCTCTCTGTTCTATGCTCTTCATCCCTCATCCTTCATCCTTCATCCTTCGGTCACGTTGCGCCTCTGCGTTAAAAAATCAATCCACAAAGCCATTCTTCCTACGAGCTAGCCATGTAGCTAGCTGATTGAGCTTTTCGCCCTAAACCCTTGCACTCGCCTGCGAAGCGATCAACAATTAATAAAGCCTCATCGTTTTTTCACAATGGTGACATTGTATGACACAGGGGCATGCGATAGTATCTAGGTGGAAGGTATTGTCGTCTACAGGTTAAAAGTTAGCGTTGGAATGACGATGTTGTTAGCAGAAAGCCAGCAATGCACCCGCGATCTCGTCTGATACTAAATCGCTGCTTTGAGGGAATCCTCGCGACCTATGCTCCAATTCCTAGGTTTGAGGGAACCAAACTTTCTGCATGGCGGTTATTAAAAATATCAGGCTTCAGACCGACCAACAATCGGTTTATTTGCCCTGATCAACACAGCAACGCTCGGCTATACTTTGGGCATCCTGTTGGCAAGCCAAGCGCCTGGTGTGCTTGAGCGTTGTTCGCAGCGTCAGCGTTTATAGGGGGGAACCATGAGCAACTGGGAAAAAACGTTTGGTAAGCGCGAATTACCAACACCTCCAGCATGGGTCAATTTTTTTAGTCCACAGCAATGGCAAGATTTTCGCCAAATCGTGCAGCGATATTTGAAAAACCTCGGTTTACCGGTTCGCCCCGAAAACCAAGGCTTTGTGGTGCTGGCCGATTATGCTGGTTGGACCAAAGACACCCGCATTGGGCTTAGCTCTTTGGCGCAAAAATGCTATGCCCATCCCCAATCGCAATGGCTGGCAGTTATTACCGATCACTTTGAGGCAATGCACAAGGGCTTTGAAAACGAAGTGCTCTTGCAAGATGAAATAGACGATTTTGAGAGTGTTCGCGATTTGTTGGCTATTCGCTTGTGGGCCTTGGAGCCTGAATTGCGCGAAAAGCTGATCTATCGCGAGGATTTGCAGGATGTGTGTTCGGTCTTGGTCTTCGATTTGCCAACGACCATTCGTAGCGTCAGCAGCGACGAGGCCGCCGCCTGGGGCAAGAGCAACGATGAATTGTTTGCAATTGCCTTGGAAAACTTGCGCGGACGCGAGTTGCGCCTGACCGAACACGAGTTGGATGATGGGATCAATGTGCTGGCGATTACTGGCGACGATTTCTTGATTGGCTCGCAAAGCTTGTTGCTTGAGCATTACCCCCAATGTTTGGGCCGCTTTGGTACGTTGGTGGCTGTGCCCAATCGCCATGTGGTGTTGTGCTACCCAATTAATGAACCAATTGCCTTGGAAGCGTGGACGAGTATGCTGCCTGTGGTCGAAGGCATGTACTTGAATGGCCCTGGCTCGATCTCAAATCAGGTTTTTTGGTACGATAATGGCACCTTTACCCATTTGCCGCATTCGCAAGAGCAGCAATCGCTGCGTTTATCGCCGCCAAGCACCTTTTTAACCACCTTCCAAGAGTAAAATCTACCCATTGCAATTCAAGCACCTGCTGTTGTCAGAGAAAGCCAACAGCAGGTTTTTTATATTCAACAAGGAGCCAACGAATGAAATTACACATCCGCCGCTATCAAGCAAGCGATGCAGCGATTGTCTGGGAACTGCATAATTTGGGCTTGCAGCTGATGGGCGCACATCTGGGCAATGGGCCTCGCGATGCTGATGTTTTAGCGGTTGAAGCGTATTATCTAGCTACAGGCGGCGAATTTTTGGTTGGCGAAGTGGCTGGGCAAGTGGTACTGATGGGCGGTTTGTTGCCAACTGGCGAGCGTGAGGCCGAAGTTAAGCGCATGCGCGTGCATCCCGATTTTTGGCGGCGCGGCTTGGGCGAGCACATGTTGCTTGCGCTTGAACTGCGAGCGCGTGAATTGGGCCTAATCCGCTTGCATCTGGATACCTCAGTGCAGCAAGCGCCAGCCCAAAAGCTCTATCTGAAACATGGCTATCGCGAAATTGCTCGTGGCCAAATTGCGCAACTTGAGATTATTTATTATGAGAAATGGCTCTGATTCGTGGTTATGGGTAAGATTGCGCACATTTGGAAATGTGACATTTGTGAAAAAGATTATTAATCATTTACTCATCTTATTCGCTAGACAACTATTAATAATTAAAAGTATACTAGCGTCAATTCACCGATTCATTAAGGAGTACCCATGAAGAAACTGACGATTCGCAAGACCGAAACCCTGAAAACGACCGCTGCGTTTTATGCTGGTGGCTGTGGTGGCCCAATCATCATCGTTCTGCCATAATAAACGTCGGCAAACCCAAAACCTCATCGAAGCAACACCTTTTCTCCTTCCTGCCTTTGCTTCAAAAACCCAACTTAAATTCCCTAAAGTAAATACGATCATTTTCATTCCAATGAAGGATTCCCGTGAAAAAGATCACCATTCGTAAAGCTGAAACCTTGAGAACCACTGCGGCATTTTATGCTGGCGGGTGTCATTCAGGCGGTGGTGGAATTATTGTGATTCCCTAAACCTCGCAGCTACGACGATTTTGAAGCAACTCCTCCCACATCTTGCTCCACTGCTTCAAAATAATTGAGGATGATCGTCGCACATTTAACTATCATCTCACAAGGAGCAACCCCATGAAGAAAATCATCATTCGCAAAGCTGAAACCGTTAAAACGACCGCTGCGTTCTATGCTGGTGGCTGTGGCGTATCACCAATTGGCCCAGGCCGAATCCTGATCCCATAAGCACAACTCCATCCTCAAGCTATTTGCCTCCTTCTCTCCTAGCTCCTGCAAATAGTGCTTCAGATTTTATTTTGGCTCATTAACCTCCCATCATTGCCATGGGCTTATTAGGAGTATCACATGAAAAAGATCACGATTCGCAAGGCCGAAACCGTCAAAACCACCGCTGCGTTCTATGCTGGTGGCTGTGGTGGCCCAATTGTTCCAGGCCGCGGTGGCGTGTTAATCCCATAGGTTTTGCTTGTTGCTATTTGCATTTTTCGCTCTTTGCTCCCGCTGCAAATAGTTCCACAGATTCCCACTTGCATCGATTCGAAGCATCCCATTAACGCAATGGGTTTATTAGGAGTGTGTTATGAAAAAGTTGAGCATTCGCAAAGTTGAAACCCTCAAAACCACCGCTGCCTTCTATGCTGGTGGTTGCGGCGGCCCAGGCGGCCCACCACGCCAAATCCCATAGGCTTGGCTGTTTGAATTGTTTATTTGTTTTAAGGAGTGTGTTATGAAAAAGCTTGCAATTCGCAAAGTTGAAACCCTCAAAACCACCGCCGCTTTCTATGCTGGTGGCTGTGGCGGCCCTCGCCCGCTTCCATAAGCTTCTCGGCTTAATTGATGAGCAATCTTAGGAGTGTGTCATGAAAAAGATTACGATTCGCAAGACTGAAACCCTCAAAACCACCGCTGCCTTCTATGCTGGTGGCTGTGGTGGCGTTCGCTTGCCATAAACGATAGCGCTACGAAATGCACGCTGATTAATTGTTATCAAGGAGCATTCCCATGAAAAAGATTACGATTCGCAAAACCGAAACCCTGAAAACCACCGCTGCGTTCTATGCTGGCAGCTGTGGCCCAATCTTCGCCCAACCATAGGCAACAAACCTCAACGATAAGGAGTGTGGCATGAAAAAGATTACGATTCGTAAAACCGAAACCCTCAAAACCACCGCAGCCTTCTACGCTGGCAGCTGTGGCCCAATCTTCGCCCAACCCTAGTTTATTCGCCGCAATCTAAATTAGTGCTAAGGGGGATTTCCAATGAAAAAGATCACCATTCGCAAGGCTGAAACCTTGAAAACGACCGCTGCCTTCTATGCTGGTGGCTGTGGTGGCCCAATCATCATCAGCCCATTCCCAGTGCTGGAACCATAGGTTTTTGACTCGACGGTGTGTAAGGAGTATTCATGAAAAAGATTACGATTCGCAAAGTCGAAACCCTCAAAACAACGGCGGCCTTTTACGCAGGCTCCTGCGACCCAATTGGCCCCGGTGGTCCCATCCTCGTTGGTGCATAAACTGAACCTGTGAGTGAGTGAGCAGGAGAAGGTTTTTAGTTAATCCCAACACTAGAAGGGTGGGCCTGGCGCTATGACAAGTATGGTTGCTGCCTCGACGAATCCTTTGTATACAGCATCAGCCTATGTTGATGTGTATCCATTTGTTCGGCAAGAGGAGAGCGAAGAAGAGTTATTAATTGGGCGCGTCGATACCAATAACTTCATTATGCTGCCCAAAGAAGCCGTTGAAATCCTCGATGATTTGGCGCATGGCAAAACTATTGGCGAGGCGCAAGCCCTCTATGCCGAACGCTATGGTGAAATTCCCGATTTGGTTGATCTCCTCGAACAATTAGAATCCGAAGGCTTTGTCCAGCCACTCCAATCGGATACGGTGCGCTTTGGCCAACAAGCGCCAACCAATACAGCCGAAGCTGTTGCAACCACACCCAATCAACCGCGCACTGTGCGCTTTCACTTCACGTTTTTTCCGGTGCGGCTAGCCCAACTATTGTTCAGCCCAATTGCTTTGGCCTTGTATGCGATTTTTATTGGTGGCGCGGCGGCAATTGTGCTGTCTCAACCATCGATTGTGGCAGGCTGGCGGGCGATGGTGGTCGATGAACAAATGGCGATCTTTACCCTAATCATCATGCTGCATGGCTTTGTCATCACCTTTTTTCACGAGCTTGGCCATGCGGTTGCCGCCCGTTCGCGTGGGGTTGATGTACGCTTTGGCATCGGGCGACGCTTATGGGTGATTGTGGCCGAAACCGATATGTCGGCAATTTGGTCGATTAAGCGCAATCTGCGCTTTTTACCAATTCTGGCGGGCATGGTGGTCGATTTGCTCAGCGCCGCGATGATGATTTATCTGGCGTTTATGCACCAGCGCCAAATCATTAATCTTTCGGATTTTGGCTATGTTTTGGTGCGGGCGTTTATGTGGAGCTACCTGCTGAATTTGCTGTTTCAGCTGTATTTCTTCGTGCGCACCGATATTTATTATTTCCTCTCAACCTGGTTGCGTTGCTCAAACCTCATGGGCGATACCGCCAATTATATGATCAATCAGTTCAATCGTTTAATGGGTCGCCCAGAACCGCATAATCAAGCGGCAATTCCCGAACGTGAGCGCACAATTATCAAGCGCTACGCCTTTTTCTGGCTGATCGGACGGGTGCTTGCTTTCTATTCGTTGTTCTTCTTAACCCTGCCAATTTTATGGAGCTACGCCAGCATTTTGTTTGAACGCATGTTTGGTAGTTCAAGCAACAACCTGCAAGTGCTCGATTCGATTTTGGCAGCCATTTTGATCTTTATCAGCCAAGCCGTTGGAATCTTCCTTTGGCTTTGGAGCTTGATCCGCAGAAAGGTTAGCGTCGATGACATCTAAGAGCAAGCAATTAATCGTCTGGGTAGGCAATGCTGGCGCGCAACGAACCGCAGCCGCCCAAACATGGCTAAACCAACAATCTGCGGCGCGCACATGGTTGCTGAGCATGAATCGGTCTAAGTTGGGCCACTGGGCTGGGCTAAATAGCTTTGTTAGCTCGCTCTTGCCCGAAATTAAAGCCCAAGCGCCTGAGCTATTGGTCAAATATGATTATGAATTGGCGTTGGTGCTGCCCCAATTGCAACGTGAATTGGCCGTGCGCAACCCAAGCCTGACCGATATTAGCAATCCTCAAGAGCGCACCCGCAATTATGCCGCCGATCGCGCCTTTCGGATCGTGCAAGGCTTGATCGATATGCTGCATGAGTTTCGCCAACATGCACCCGACCAAGCTTGGGTGATTGTCTGCGATCAGTTTGATCAGGCTGGCTCATTGGTCACGATGTTTTTCAAAGAATTATTGCGCCGCGCCGACCAACGCTTTGGCTTGACGATTGGCTTTTTGATTGAGCCAAACGCTGAGTTATTGGCCGAATATCAAAGTTGGGCCGAGCATGTCGAGCTTATCAATGGCGATTGGCAAGCAGATCAGCCAGTCGCTGAATTAGATCCTGCTGAGGCCAAACAACGGCTTGATGAGCTAGAGCGCGACCATACCTTTGATCCCATTGAAATTGAATTGCACTTGCCGCAATTGATTCAGCTGGCAACCGCCGCCAACGAGCCACGCAAGCGACTGGGCTTTATGCACGAAGGCCTTTCGATCTGCTCGACACGTGGCTTGTATGCAGATGCGCTGTATTATGGCGAGCCGTTGCAAGTTGCAATGGAGCGCGATTTCCCGAAGAGCGTTGATTTTCGGCTCAGCGCCTATTTGAAGCTCTACAATTGTTATATTGGGCTAAAACAGGCCGAGCCAGCCTTGGCAATTGCCGAAACTGCGGTGAGCATCACCGATAATCCAGCCCGTTTATTTAGCTGGTATTACTTGATTGCGATGATTCATGGGCGCTTTGCCGTGCCCCGCGATTACGATCAGGCCGAGCATTATCTTAATTTGGGCATTGAAGCGATTCAGCAGGCCGATATTCCAGCCCAAGAAAAACTCTTCCAATCATCATTCAATCGCAATGGCTTGGCATTAATTCGCCACTTCCAAAAACGACCCTTGGAAGCGATTGAAATTTGCCAAGAATGTTACAAACAGCTGGAAACCGGTTTAGATACCGAGGAACACAAATTACATCGCTCGGTTTTGCTGTATAACATTGCCCAAGTGTACGATTCGCTCAAAGATTATCCGAATGCACTGCATTATTACACCTTGACAATTGAAATGGACCCCAACTACGCCGAATATTACAACGAACGAGCCAATATTTATCTGCAAATTGGCGATTATGCAGCAGCCGAGCGCGATTATCGCCAATCGATCGAGCTTAGCCCGCCGTATACCGAAGTCTGGACCAACCTTGCCCAATGCTATCAATTGCAAGACGAATTTGAGCAAGCAGTTGGGGCGTTTAGCCGTGCGCTGGATATTGATCCCAAAAACGTGGTGGCGCTCAACCATCGGGCCGAATGCTACGAAGCTTTGGGCCAAACTCAGGCTGCGATCGAAGACTATAGCGCCAGCCTGAAGCTCAAGCCAAACGACTCAGGCATTGTTGCCAACCGCGCTATTCTCTATTATGAGCTTGGCGATTTGGCTGCCTCGTTGGCCGATTTGAACACCGCGATTGAATTGCAGCCCGATTTGGCTGAGCTGTACGAAAATCGTGCGGTAGCGTTGGAAGCGCTCGAACGCTATCCAGAAGCCGAGCACGATCGCCAGCAAGCGATATTGTTGGCCAACGCCCACGAAGTCAATGCCTAAGTCCCCTCACCCCAACCCCTCTCCCGTCCAACGGGCGAGGGGCTTTAACGCCGTGGTTCTTGCAAAAATCCTTGGAAAAAACGGGTGCTCGCCCTCGCCCGCGTCTAGTGGGAGAGGGGGCTGGGGGGTGAGGGAACGCAAAATCCTTGCAAGCTTATAAACCGCTGCAACTGAATCTTCATTTGTTGGCGAAATCATTGCTATACTGAGCCTCAAGGAACAATCCCTTGAGGCTCATTTGATTGAGGAGCTGCTGATGCCAACCATATTTAGTCATGTGGCCCCAGCCTTGGTGCTTGGTTTGGCGCTTGGGCGCGAGCGGATCAGCCGTCCGTTGTTGGTTTGCGCCTCGATTGCAGCGATTAGCCCTGATTTTGATGGGATTAGCTTTTGGCTGGACATGCCGCGTGGCACGTTGCTGAGCCATCGTGGTTTTACCCACTCACTTGGCTTTGCGACAATCATCGCCAGCTTGGGGGCGCTCTGCGCGCCGCGCTTGGGCTGCAAACGCTGGGTTGCGGCGTTGGTGTTGTTTATGGCAACCTTCAGCCATCCGCTTTACGATATGCTGACCAATGGCGGCAGTGGCGTGGCGCTGTGGTGGCCGTTCAGCAGCCAGCGAGTCTTTTTTGAGTGGCGGCCAATTGCGGTTGCGCCAATCAGCGCGGCGCGGCTTTTTTCCGAGCGCGGCTGGAATGTGCTGCTCTCAGAATTACGCTGGATTTGGCTGCCATGGCTGGGGCTTGGCTGGATTGTGGCCTGGCTACGGCAGCGCTATGATACGTCCAAAGCGCAGATTCGTGCGTAGCATAAGCAATCTCGATAGTGTGGAGCGATGACGAACATGGCCCAATTTGATGCGATTGTTGTTGGCGGCGGGCATAATGGATTGACCTGTGCCTGTTATTTGCAAAAAGCTGGAATCAAAACCCTTGTGATCGAACGGCGACCGATTGTTGGTGGCGCGGTTTGCACCGAAACCATGTTTGGTGGCTATAAGATGGATGTTGGCTCATCGGCCCACATTATGATTCACCTCACGCCAGTGGTGCGCGAGCTTGAGCTGCATAAATTTGGCCTCGAATATATTGATATGGACCCGTTTGCCTGGTATCCATTGCCTGATGGTTCCGGCGCAATTGAATTTTGGCGCGATTTAGACAAAACCTGTGCCTCGATTGAAAAAATTTCGCCCAAGGATGCCCATGCCTATCGCCAATTCGTGGCGCTGTGGGGGCCGCTCAACGAAGGCGTATTTGATGTGTTTCTCAAATCGCCATCGCCTGCCAACCTTGGTCGCCAGATGCTAACTGGCCAATTCAAGGGCGAAAAAGGCACCCATCCGCTGGATATTCTGCGGCGTTTGTTTACCTCGTATGGCCATTTGATCAACGAAACGTTTGAAAGCGAAGCCATGCGCGCTGCGATGGGCTGGTTGGCGGCGCAATCTGGCCCGCCGCCGCACGAAATTGGCACCGGCGATTTTGCTGGCTGGCATTCGATGCTGCACGAAAGCGGCGCGAAACATCCACGCGGTGGCTCTGGCATGTTGACCCAAGCGATGGCTGCGCGCTTCAAAAGCGATGGTGGCACGTTGCTGCTCGATGCGCCAGTTGAGCGCATTATTGTGCAGCATGGAGTTGTGCAAGGAGTTGAATTAACCTCGGGCGAAATCTACAGCGCGCCAATGGTCATTTCGAATGCTCATGTGCAAACCACCTTGCTCAAGTTGGTCGAGCGTGAGCAACTGCCGAATGGCCTCGCCGAGCGAGTTGGTCGGATTCGGGTTGGCAATGGCTTTGGCATGGCCGTGCGTTGTGCCGCTGATGAATTGCCTGATTATTTGGCCGCGCCTTCTGGTGGCCGCCCGCATCCATCGCATCATGGCTTGCAACTGCTTTGCCCATCGATCGATTATCTCAATCGTGCGGTCAGCGATTATGATCGCGGCGTGCCAGCAACCGACCCAGCAGTCATTGCTATGACATTTAGTGCAATCGACCCCGATGTTGCGCCCAAGGGCAAGCATACGCTGTTCTTGTGGGGCCAATATCACCCGTATGAATTAAGCAATGGCGAAGATTGGGATAGCATTGCCGATCGCGAGGCCGACAAACTTTTAGAAGTTGTGTATCGCTATGCGCCAAATATGCGTGGCAAAATTAGCAATCGCTATGTGCAAACGCCATTAACGTTGGAGCGAACCTTTGGTATGCTGCGCGGCAACGTGATGCATGTCGAAATGTCGTTTGATCAGATGTTTGCCTTCCGCCCGCTGCCTGAGCTTTCCGAGTATCGGGTGGCTGGGATCAAGGGCTTGTATCTGACTGGCGCGAGCACCCATCCTGGTGGCGGCGTATTTGCAGCATCGGGCTATAACACTGCCCAAACTGTGCTCAAAGATCGCCAGCCATCACGCCAATGGGTTGGTTGGACGCTTGGCGCGGCGGCAGCCTTAGGCGCAATTGCCTGGGCGAAAAAGAAATAAAGCTATTGCAAGAGCTGCTCAGTCGAATTAATCGCTGAGCAGCTCTTGTTTAAGGCTGAATTGTTGCTTCAAAAACGCTAATTGATAAGGTGCGCGGGTCGGCACCTGGCTGTTGCAAGCTTGGGTTAATGCCTGCTTCATGGGGTTTGAAACGCAGTTTATAACTTTTTTGAGCTAAATCGATTGGCAGCGTAAAGCTTTCGACGGCTGTGCCAACGTTCAGTGTTGCCAACAATTGATCATCAAGCAAAATATCGACTGCCTGCGGATGATCGAATGCAACCAATTTCAATTGAAGCTGGGCTTGCATTGGGCGAGTGGGATATAGGCCCAAGGTTGCGCCAGCCCCAGCATCTTTAATCCAGCGGTGCAAATCATGCTCGCTGCCCTCAATCTCATACCAACCCGTGCCCAATTCCATCAGGCTCGTCAATGGCTCGCTGCTTGGTTGCCAATCCAACCGATAGGCCACCAGCGTTTGGTCGTTGGCAATTTCGCTGGCCTTGGCTCCAGTGAGCGCTTCAACTTGCTCCAACGTCGGCACTTGCTGATTCGGCATATCCGATTTGCGGTAGTACACGAGGTAGCGCAAATTAAAGTAGCTGGTGGCTGCCAGCGGTTGCTGCACCGGAAAAATATCCTGCGCTGGCAAATTAAGTTCTGGTTCTTCTAAGCCACGAACGAGCCGAATATCAAAAATTGGGATGCGTGGCACAGGCCGCGCCAACACGCCATCAATAATTGGGCGCTGATGGATGGTTTGATAATACATGGCAAACCACGCGCTGTTGGTGCGGCGAATCGGCATATCGAGCACACTGCCAGTGATTGGATCGGCGGCAATTTGCTCATACACGGGGTGATGGCTTGGTTGGAGCAATGGCCGCTGGCTTGGCCAACTATCAACCCCAATTAAAAGCAGCAAAACGGCGCTTGCCAGCACATGCCAACGCGCTTGCCAACGCTTCAGCAGCGCATCCACGCCCATGGCCGCCAGCACCGCACAACTTATTAACGTTAAAACGATAAAGCGATCGGGGTAGCGCCCGAATTGGGCAATTGGCAAGAGATTATAAATTTGATACAAGCCATAGCGTGGGCCGAGCGCCAGCCAAAATGCCCCAAGCCCGAGCACAATCCAGCGCAAGCCTTGTTTTTTGGTCAACACCACGCCAATTACGGCCAACGCCAGCCCAACAATGCCTAAATAGGATAATGTTGAGCGTTGGAGAACTGCCAAGGGTGAGATTGCGCGCTTGCTCACTTCCTCAACGCTGCGAATCAAGACCGAATTTTGCGCGGCCTGGCGCAACATTGGAAGCAACATTAATGGCAGAATCACGACTAAAGTTACGCCGCCAATGATCAGTGGCGCACGTAGGCGTTGCCAAGTATGTTTGAGGCTGCGTGGTTGCTGCGCCAGATCAAACCCAAGCCAGACCAATGTCCAGAGCAGCGCATACATCGCCATATACAAGCTTGAAAACAACACCGCGAGCAAGGCCAGAATTGCCCAGGCAATCCGCCCGAATGAAGGTTGTTGGCGCACCCGTTCGTAGGCCACGAAATAGAGCGGCAACCACTGCATATTCCACAATTCAAGGTGATTGAGGGTGAGGTGGCCAACATGAAAGGCAGAAAAACTGTAGATCATGCCAGCCAGAAAGGCGCTGCGCGACGAGCATTGCCATTGGCGACAGAGCAAATAGACTGCATAGCCGCTGAGCACAAACGAGCCAAGCGCCAAAAAATTATAAGCTGGAATCACGCCCCATATGGCGATAATCGGCAGCGCAATAATCGCGTTGGTAATGCTCAAGGGGTGAAAATAGAGCGCAGCGCCATTTGGCGTATACAGTTGGTCGGTAAAAAAAGGCGATTTGCCAGCAAGCAGGCTGCGATACACATGCTCAAGATTCCAGAGTTTTTCCCATAAATCTTGGGCTGCATCGCCAGCACCCGAAGGCACATGGGTTGCAACATTGCCAATCAGCGGATAGGTAGCGATGATTGCAAGCAGCAGATAGCCCAAAAGCACAAGACTATGAATTAAGCGTTGCGACACACTGAATCCTTTTTAACTAATCAAACAGCGCTAGCATACCATAGGCGAGCGACGAGAGAGACGAAACCACGAAGGACACGAAGAGCACGAAGGAACGAGGAATTAAGGTAACGAAACCACGAAGAGCACGAAGAGCACGAAGCTATTAATGTGAGGAATAGGAAGCATAGTAACAATCCACGAAGAAACATTAGGGGGTGCTGGAGGATGAAAACCCCCGGCGTTTCCCTCCGGCGGAGGGACGGAAGGGTCGCGAACTGATACTGAGTAATCAGCGATCAGGGGTCAGGAAATCACGAATGCTTATTTTTAGCCACGAATTGCCCGAATTCCACGAAGAGTATGAAGAGCACAAAACTAATTAATGTGGGGAATAGGAAGCATAGCAACAATCCACGGAGAAACATTAGGGGGTGCTGGGGGATGAAAACCCCCGGCGTTTCCCTCCGGCGGAGGGACGGAAGGGAGGCGAAAAAAGCCATACTTATTAAATACTACAAATGTTGATTAAAGAGGTAACAAAGGGCTAAAACTAAACTCCATGGCCAGCAAGCAGCATAAAAATTGACAAAGTATTAAGCATAAGCTATGCTTGCCATAACTGCGTGGACTTGGCAACGCACATTCATGTCATCATGCATATGCAGATAGCCTTGATTGCTATCAGCAACCAAGTACCATTCGAGGAGTCTTCTTTCCATGACAGAGAAGCGAACTCCGCGGCGACGTGTTCAACGAGCACAAACGCAAAACAACGCCGAAGTTATTTTGCTACCAGCTCCTAACCACACCACTACCGCATTTCGCCAAAAATCTGATACAGGCCGGATTGAGTCACTCAATCAAGCTGGCCGCTCAGCCCAACGACGACGCAAGCAAGAACAACGCGCAGCTTCGATCGCGCGATCTTCGCTAGCTCAAATCGCTGGCACATCAACACGTGCTCCACTAGCAATTCCCGAACCAAAACCAGCACGGCGTTCGTTCAAGGTTGCCGCCCAATCGGTGCGTCAGCGCTTACAAATTCAACGTCGCTTAGTCGCCCATAGCGTCATTCTTTTGGCTGCCTGTGTGGTGGCTTGGGGTCGCGGCTTTCCGCTCAATCCCGCTGCTGATTCGACAGATCATGCAATTCCCGAAGTTTTAGCCGCCGCTCAGTTGGTCGATGAAGTTGAAGCAGGTAATTTCCAACGTGTCGTCATCCCCATTTCTGCAACCCAGCCCCAAAGTGTTGGTGGTGGCGAGCATGAAGTTGTGGTCGATGTTGGCCCTGCCTTAATCAAACCAGCGCCAGAGCGTGGCCCTGCCTTTGTTGCGACCCACTTGGTTGCCAACGAAGAAACTATCGCCGATATTGCTAGCAAATATACAATCACTCCTGAATCGTTAATTGCGGCCAATAATTTAACTGGCCCAGTTGCGATTGGCGAAACGCTGCGGATTCCGCGGGTTTCAGGCGTTCCCCACACCGTCAGCGAAGGCGAAACGATTACCGATATTGCCGAACGCTACAGTGTTGGCGCTGATGTGATTATGACGTTCCCACCCAATGGCTTAGATCAAGGCCAAGCCTTGGTTGCTGGCCGCGAGATTTTCGTGCCAGGCGCATCACTGGCAGGCGTGCAAAATGTCTCCGTGCGTGGCGCAATCGATTCAATCAACCAAAAATCGCAAGCAGCTGCCATCGTGCTGGCCGACCGCACCAACTTGCGAGAAGGCCCAGGCACTGCCTACGAGAAAATCGTCAAGGTCAATGCTGGCGAGCGTTTACAGCTGATCGCCAAGCACGAAGAATGGGTCAAAATTCTACAAACCGATGGTGAGGTTGCGTGGGTTGCGCGCGAAGTTGTGAGCATTCCTGCCGAAGTTTGGTCGGTTTTGGAAGAAACCGATAACTTCCCACCGCCACCACCACCGCCACCAGTCTGGGTTTGGCCAAGCTATGGCGACCTAACCTCGGGCTTTGGTTATCGCAACTTTAGCGTTGGCCGCTTCCACAACGGTGTCGACATTGCCAACCGCAAAGGCACGCCAATTTCGGCAGCCCGGCGTGGTACGGTCATCGAAGCTGGCTGGTGTAGTGGCTACGGCTATTGTGTCAAAATTAGCCACGGCTCCGGAATGGTCACCGAATACGGCCATATGATGTCGAATCCGGTGGTTTCCGAAGGTCAAGAAGTCGAGGCCGGACAGTTGATTGGCTATATGGGCAGCACCTATGATCGGGCTGGCGGTGGCTATTCAACTGGCGTTCACTTGCACTTCACGATCAAAATCGATGGTACGGCGGTTAATCCGCTGAAGTATCTGCCATAAATCGAACGAGCTTTGAAGCAGCGCCAGTGCAACTTGCATTGGCGCTTTTTTATTCCCTCACCCCCCAGCCCCCTCGCCCACTGAACGCGGGCGAGGGGGAGCATCCGTGGTTCACCAAGGAATTGGGGGAAAACCAAGATGTAAAAGCCCCTCGCCCATTCGATGGGAGAGGGGTTGGGGTGAGGGGATCTTAATCCTACCCTTGTAAAAGCCCCTCGCCCGCGCCACGGGAGAGGGGTTGGGATGAGGGAACGTAGCTTCAAGCTACGCTCGACCTAGTTGCAAAACTTGCTGGCTGCGTTCGCGTCCGCTGGTCGTCAACTCAAGTTGTTGGCCTTGGCAACGCACCAAACTGCGCCGCTGAGCCAAATCAAGCACCCGCTGAGCAAACTTATTGTTCCATTGCAGTTCGCTTTGCAAATGGCTAATTGTGCTTTCGTTGGCTGCTTCGGGGCTGCCTTCGTGCTGCAACAAATGCACTAGTAGCGTATCGGCTGCGAACTGAATCCGTTGGCGAGCCAAACGCCGAGCACGGGCAACCAAGCCTTGTTTGGGGCTAAACAACAAGGCCAAGCCAAATTCTACCCCTGTGATGGTGGCAATTGCGCCTGCAACCGAACCATTGAGCATAAAAGCTAAGCCAAAGCCAAGCACTGCCGCGATTGCTCCAGCGCCAATCGCCAAGCCAATCATCCATGGCAAACGGTCGGTCAGCAAATAGGCAGTGGCCGCAGGCACAATCATCAAGGCCACCACCAAAATTGCCCCAACTGCGGTAAACGCGCCAACTGTGGTAATCGAAACCACCGCCATCAGGCCATAGTGAATCAGGATTGGCGAAAAGCCAAGGGTCGCTGCCAAGCCTGCATCAAAGGTCGCCAGCTTCAATTCTTTATAAAACACTGTAATAAAGATGAAGTTGATCAGACATAAGCCACCCATAATCCACAGCGATTGTGGCCCTAGATCGGTTTCGCCAAGATACCAATGATCAAAGCCCACAAATTCGATGTTGCCATAGAGCACTGCATCGGCATCGAGGTGCACATCGGCATAATATTTCGAGACGAGGAAGGTTCCCAAGGCAAACATGGCTGGAAACACAATCCCAATTGCCGATTCGCCGCCGACGCGTTGGGTATTTTTGAGCAATTCTACCAAGCCCACAGTGATCAATCCGGCTAGCGCTGCGCCAAAAAAGCCCGCCAACAAACTTGGCCCTTGGGCGATGAAATAGCCCGCTACCAAGCCTGGCAAAATCGCATGGCTAATCGCATCGGCCAACATCGCCATGCGCCGCAGAATCAGGAAACAGCCAAGCGAGGCACAGGCAGCCGCCACCAAAATTCCGGTCAGAATAATTGCAAACGTGCTACTCATGGCTTATTCTCCTTTGACTGGCTGGGCTTCGCGATTGCGCGGCTCATGATTGAGAGCATGACTTTGGCGCAATTTGGCCCAAACCAAGCCCCGAGCTGGCGCAAACAACAATGAAATTGCCACAATTGCGGTTAGGCTGAGAATGATCATCGGCCCAGTTGGTACGTGCTGTTGCCCAAGGCTCAGCATGGTTCCGGCAATCCCTGCGGCTGCCCCAAACACGCCCGAAAGCAGCAACATCACGCTTAATCGATGCGTCCATTGGCGGGCTGCAACCGCTGGCCCAACCAACATTGCCGCCATCAACACCACGCCGACGGTTTGCAAGCCAATCACAATCGCCACCACAATTAAGCTGGTGAGCAAAATGCCCAAGCGGTTGGGCGCAAAGCCAAGGCTGGCAGCAAAGGCCGGATCAAACGCCAACAACTTAAATTCTTTATATAGCAACACCAAACAGCCCAGTGCCAAACCACCCAAAATGCTCATCGTCAGCACATCGGTTGCAACCAAGGTTGCCGCTTGGCCAAACAAAAAGCGATCAAGCCCAGCTTGGTTGGCATCGTTGCGCTTGGCAATATAGGTCAGTAGCAAAATCCCTACGCCAAAAAAGACGCTCAGCACAATCCCCAAGGCGCTATCTTCGCTAATTCTAGTGTCGCGCACAATTCGATTAATGGTCAGCGTGCCGACCCAACCGGCAATGCCCGCCCCCAACAAAAGCACAATCGGCGCTTTGGAGCCAGTCAACAAGTAGGCGATGGCAATGCCTGGCAAAGCCGCGTGCGAAAGCGCATCGCCCAGCAAGCCTTGACGACGGAGCACCGCAAAACAGCCCAAAATGCCACTGACAATTCCCAGCACCATCGCGCCCAAGGCCACGTTGCGCAAGGTGTAATCGCTGAATAGATCGAATAGGCTCATGCTGCACCTCGAATTAGGTTTTGGGTTCGCCCGCCATAGGTTTGGCTGATGTTCTCTGGTGTCCAAGTGGTTTTCATGGGGCCTGCGGCGATCATGCGCACATTCAGCAAGGCTACCCAATCAAAATATTCTGGCGCTGAATCAAGGTCGTGGTGCACGCAGATGACGGTTTTGCCATCGGAGCGCAGTTGTTGCAACAGGCTAATGATGGCCCGTTCGGTCACTGCATCAACGCCCACAAATGGCTCGTCCATCAGATACAGCTGGGCACGTTGGGCCAAGGCCCGCGCCAAAAAGACCCGTTGTTGCTGGCCGCCACTGAGTTGGCTGATTTGGCGTTGGGCAAAATCGGCCATGGCGACTTGCTCCAAACAGTGCAAGGCCCATTCGCGGTCGGCCTTGCTTGGCCGCTTGATCCAGCCAAGTTGGCCGTAGGTTCCCATCAAGACCACATCTAAGGCATTGGTTGGAAAATCCCAATCGACGCTGGAGCGTTGCGGCACGTAGCCAACCATTTGGCGGGCTTTGGCATAGGTCTGGCCAAACATCTGGATAGTTCCAGCAGCAATTGGCATCAAGCCAAGTGTCGCTTTAATCAGGGTCGATTTACCAGCACCGTTTGGCCCAACAATCGCCGCCAACACACCACTTGGCACACTCAAATCAATATCCCACAACACCGGTTTATCTTGATACGCCACAGTCAGGTCGTGAATTGCCAGCGGTTTTGCATCTGTATTCATATGGTTTGGCTCCTGTATGAGGGGTCAGTGATTAGGGATCAGGGGTCAGGATTAATAGCTATTTCATCTTTTCTTCTCTATTTCCGACTGAACCCTGATCCCTGAATCCTGCTCCCTCGTAACTACTTCAACGCATTAACAATGGTTGTGATGTTATGGCGCACCATGCCGATGTAGGTGCCTTCTTCAGTGCCAGCATTGCCCATGGCATCGGAGAATAATTCGCCGCCGATTGCCACATTCCAGCCGCGCGATTGCACAGCCTTCTGCACTGCATTAATCGTAGTTTGCGGCACGCTGGATTCAACAAAGATGGCTTTGATTTGGCGAGTTTGAATAAATTCGGCCAAACCCTGAACATCGCCTGCGCCTGCTTCGCTGGCTGTGCTCAAGCCTTGCAAGCCCCGCACTTCAAAGCCATAGGCCGAGCCAAAGTAGCCAAAAGCATCGTGGGCGGTAATCAGCACGCGGCTTGAAGCTGGCACGGTGGTGATCAAATCGCGAATCTCTTGATCAAGCGTGGTGAGTTCTTGGGCATAGGCAGCGGCGTTGCGTTCGTAATCGGCGGCATGAGCTGGATCATAGCTTGCCAAGGTTTCGGCAATCACGCCAATCGTATCGCGCCACAACAGCACATCAAACCAAATATGTGGGTCGTAGGAATCGTTGCCGGTTGAATGCAAGCGACTAGGATCAAGCTTGCTGGTGACGGCAATCGTGGGCTTTTGGCGATTGAGCTTTTCGAGCATATCGGTCATGCGTCCTTCAAGCTCCAAGCCACCATAAAACACCATCTCAGCATCATCGAGAATCCGTACATCGCCAACGCTTGGCTTGTAGAGATGCGGGTCAACGCCAGGCCCCATCAAGCCAAGCACCTCGACATGCTCGCCGCCAACATGTTTAATCACATCGGCGATCATGCCAACCGTTGCCGCCACTTTGATCGGTGGATTTGGCGTAGTTTGTTGGGCAAAACTGCTCGGGCCGCAACTTACCAGCAACAATAGCAAGATTATCAAAAGCTGTTTTCGTCGCATACAACTACCTCATTTTAATAAGACAAAAAACTATTTAGGCATGCCTAAAAGGCTTAGCTAAAAAAAGAGCGCTAAATTGAACGCTCTATTTGAACTTGAATTCTGGTTGCTAAGCGCGAGTCGAGCACCTGTTGGGTTTGCTGATCGCCAACGTTCAAGGTTAAGGGGCCGTCAAACGGGGCGCGAGCCACAATCATCACAATGCTGTTGGGCGTTAATCCAAGGTCTGCCAAATAGCGCAAGCGCGCTGCATCGCGATCTTCAACTTCGACGATGCGGGCAATTTGGTTAAGCTCCAATAAGGTTAGCGAGCAAGAATCGCGCTGCGGAATGCTGCCATCGCGGGCGGGAATTGGCGAACCATGCGGGTCAAATTGGGGATGGCCCAAATATTCGGCAATCCGTTCTTCGAGCGCTTCCGAAAGCACATGCTCCAACACTTCGGCCTCGTCGTGCACTTCATCCCACGACATCCCCAGCGCTTGTACCAAATAGAGTTCAAGCAACCGATGATGGCGAATCATTTCAAGCGCAATTTTCTCGCCGATTTCAGTTAGGCGCACGCCAGAACGCGCTTGATAATCGACCAATTCCAAACTTTCGAGTTTTTTGAGCATCTCGGTGATGGTGGGCGCACTAAAGCCAAAATAACTAGCCAGCCGACCGTTGGAGACAGGCGCTTCCTCTTGTTGAAGGGTATAAATTGCTTTGACATAATCTTGCACGCCTGCCGTAATTCGCATAAGTTCACTAATCCTTTCATTTAGGTACTACCTAAGTATAAAGTTTATTGTGGTTAAATGTCAAGCAGCTTATCGACGAAGTTTTTTTTGATCCACGAAGGACACGAAGGGCCACGAAGATGTATTTTTTAGCCACAGATTGGCACAGATTGATTAGATTATGTTTCTCATAGCCCATAGCTGTAATGGTGCATTGCGTTAACCACCGCCTGATCCCCTCACCCCAACCCCTCTCCCACGTGGCGGGCGAGGGGCTTTAATCCTGTGGTTCTGCTGAACTGCGCGGTGAAAACGGGTGCTCCCCCTCGCCCGCGTTTTCGTGGGAGAGGGGCTGGAGGGTGAGGGAACATGATTGCCAATCCAATGTATCAATACATATAGGCTTTTGGCTTTTGCGTTCATTCATCCTCCCTCATAATTCATACTTACGCCCTCTGCGCCTCTGCGTTGAGTTTTCGCCACGAATTGCACGAATTGCACGAAGATGTATTTTTTGCCACAGATTACACAGATTGATTAGATTATGTTTCCCATAGCCAAAAGCCAAAAGCTAATAGCCAATAGCCTGACGTTATGTTCTATGCTCTATGTTCTATGTTCTGCCTAAGGAAACCCACTGCCCATAGTCAGCAAGCTGCCGATTAAAATGAACAGCAAGGCCAGAATATAGCCTAGCAAGGCCAGATTAAAGGCCACGCCACGACCAACTTGATACCAGCGATAACGTTGCTGAGCCTTGGCTGCGCGGCTTGTCCATTGCAGAATTTGGGGAATTAAGCGCATGGCTTGATCAAAAAGCTGCTTGACTGCCAGCTCAGGAGTTGCCAAATCAACCTCAACTAGCGCTAAGCGATGCTCTTCAACATATTCGCCTGGAGCCAACCACTCGCCAGTTTTGGCATCGCCAACAAAGCGATTGCGATAGCGCACCGCCTTGCAAACCAGCCGAAACTCAAGTGTAGTGCCATGAATTGTCAGCACAAACGTGCCGATTAATGGTAGCAGCTGAAAAACTTTGCTGGTCAGGTGGTCGCGCACGATGATTGGCACAATTACCGAATAGCGATCGGCCTGAATTTTCGCATGGGGAATTTCCGTGCAATGCTCAAGCTGGGTAGCTCCCAGTGCTTGCATGAATTGGGGTAAATGTAGCTCAATCAGTGGGCGCACAAGGCGAGCGGTGGCGCGGCTTTGCAAATCGCTTTCGGTTTGGCGAATCCGTTCGATCTGCTGCTCTAAGCGCCAGCGTAAAATCCGTGCTCGTTCCATAACAACCACCTAGGTGATGGAAGTTTGCTAGCTGATAGCCCGTTTACGTTCAGCTAAACGCTGCTCAATCTCTCGATCTGCCACAATTTGGTCGGCCTCAAAATAGACTTGGGCCACAACCAGCCAAGCCCAAAATAAACAGCTCATCAACAGCCACAAGGCTGCCAAGAGCCACCAAACCGCCACTGCCGGAATATGCGTAAGTTGCCAGAACCACCACCCAGCTCCCAGCGCTGGCAGATAGAGTGGCAAAGTAACCAAGCGGGCTTGGAGGTAAAGCCAACGCCCATTATTGCCAAGCGCTCGGCGCAGGCTTGCCCGACCGAGGGCTTTTTCCACCGCGCCATCGCGAGCAAAAAAGAGCTTGCTGACTGGCGAAAAACTGCCTAAGAAGCTTACACCAAACAGTGTGCCAAGAATGATGAAGGTAAGGCTGGTGGCAATCGTATTATTATCGCCAACGATAAATGGCACAATCGCACAAAACAAAAACACCGCGGCAACCAGTTGCGGAAATACGAAATAAACAAAATCCATCACCGTTGCCAACAAACCCATCACCGCTTTATCGCCGAATTGTCGCCATGCAGGCAGCGGCAGCCGATAGCCCCGCGAACTATTATCGAGGTGCTCAATGACCAACCCTTGCGGCCAAATAACCCCAATGATGGTTGAGCCAAGCAACCCTCCAATCGCAACCTTGGGCAACCATAAGCGGTCGCTCCAAACAGTACGCAGAGCAGTTTGCAAGGCTCGCAAGGGCTGAAATTGTTCTTCGGCTGCCACTGGCCCTCCTTCGCTAGGCTTCTAAGCTACGGCGAATCAGATCAAGCGCCGCAGTGGTGATAAAGCCTAAAGCATCGTCGCTTTTCAACTCAACCCGCCGGGTAAAGCTGCGTTGCAAATCTTTGCCCACCAACACAATGCACACATCAGTAAAGCCGTCGGCCCCAATTTGGGCTGGCACTGCTGCAATGCCATAGCTGGCCTGCCAATTGTTGCGCACCGTGTTGGCTCCAGCAATTGCCAACGATTCTGCTGCTTCGCGATCAACTGCTTGATCGAGCGGGTGGATGGTTACGCCGCGCAAAGCTTGGGCCAAATCGGGCTTGGCCGAACGCAGCCCATTGTAGATTGGTGCGCCGCGCAAGCCTTCATAAATTGCCAAACTAGCTGATTGTTGTTGCAACCGGCGCAATACGTGCGCTGCCAAACCATCGCGATCCATCAAAAAGCGCTCAAGGCGGCGAGAAACTTCGGCAGCGCAGGCTTCAATATCGGCCTCAACTTGGGCCGGATCTTCGCCGTGAGCCGAAATTCGTACCTCGTATTGGGCGGCTTTGGCCGAAATGCCAACCGTTGGATAGGCTGCTTGCATCAGATCGGCGATAAGCTCGCCAGCTTCAGCTTCGCTTGTACCACTGAGCCAGATCGAACGCACCAACAAAACCGATTTTAGGCCACGCTCGTTGCGCAAGAACGGCAATAATTCAGTTTCAACCAGAAACTTCATCTCGCTGGGTACGCCAGGAAAAACCATCAACGCGCGTGCGCCTTCATCGATGATAAATGATGGTGCAGTGCCACGAGCATTGGGCACAGGCCGCGCCCCCATTGGCACAAAGGCTTGTTGGCGATTGCTCTCGCTCATTGTGCGGCCAAACGAACGAAAACGCGCTTCGATGCCATCAAACAGCTCTTGGTGAAACTCCAAGGGGCGTTTGGTAGCTTGGGCAACGGCTTCGCGGGTTAGATCGTCGGCGGTTGGGCCAAGCCCACCAGTGCACAGCACCAACGGGCTGCGTTGCCATGCCGCCGCGATAACCTCAGTGATTGCGCCAATGTCGTCGGCGACCAAAGTAACTCGTTGCACCTCAACGCCCACGGTAGCGAGCGTTCGCGCCAACCAAGCGCTATTGGTATCGACGGTTGTGCCGAGGGTCAATTCGGTGCCGATGGCAATTAATTCAGCTTGCATTGTGCTACTCGCTAGGCAATCGTCGTTTGATCAGGGGCTGGCACACGTTCGTGGAATTCAGTCCAAAGCTCTTTTTCCCGTTGAACCACGGCGGCTTTGGCCGATGCAATGGCACTTTTGACGTTGACTTGCAGCGAACCCAACGCGCCTTCTTCTTCATCGCGGTTGGCCAGCACAAATGAGGCTGCCAAGCCAGCACCAACGCCAACAATTAGGCCGAAAACGAATTTCATGAGCGGTTTCCTCACACTAGGCAGAGCAAATTCTGGGGTTATTATACGGTGGAATGAGGCTTAAAACAATGCAGCGCCCGAAGGCGCTGACTGTGTGGAGCGGGAAACGAGACTCGAACTCGCGACCTTCTCCTTGGCAAGGAGATGCTCTACCAACTGAGCTATTCCCGCGATTTAGTTGTGAGGATGTGGTTGGTGGGGACGGAGAGACTCGAACTCTCACGTCTAGGACACTTGCTCCTAAGGCAAGCGCGTCTGCCAATTCCGCCACGTCCCCGTAGCGAGGGAGAGTATAGCATAGCTGTTGAGAAATTGCAAATGCGAGGAATTCCCTCACCCCAACCCCTCTCCCATCCGATGGGAGAGGGGCTTTAATGCCGTGGTTCTTGCAAAAATCCTTGGTAAAAACAGGTGCTCCCCCTCGCCCGCGTCTAGTGGGAGAGGGGGCTGGGGGGTGAGGGAATTCTACTTAATCTCAACTGTGCCTAATTCGATGTAATTGGCTCCATGCTGGGCAGTGCTGGCAGTTACGGGCAAACGCTGAGCCTCAGTCTCAGTAATCGTCGGATCATACCAGCCAAGCACCACTAAATAGTGGCCTTTGGCCATGGTTTTGGGCAAGGGCACTACAACTTGATCATGAATTGCTTGGTTGGCTTGCCAGCGACTGGTGGGCAGCCCGCCATTCAAGGGCATGGTATCGACTTGGGCGGCAACTGGCGCGCCCAAGGCTGGCACCAAATGAATGAACAAGCGATAATCGTTGGCTAAAGCGCTGTTGGTGCGCCACGCCAATTGCACCGGCAACGTGCCGCCCGCCTGATAGCCAGCAGGCCACGCCTGCAATTGATAGCCTTCGAGTTGGAAGCTGTTATTCCACGTGGCTGTGGCCGAAGCAGGAATTGGCCATGTGCCAACTAAGGCCAAATTCTCCACTTGCATTGGGCGGGGAAAGCTTTGGCACAAAATCCGTAGCGCATTAAATTCCCAATACGGTAGATCGGTGCAACGCCATTTGTCGTTTAAATCAGCAGTCAGAAAATTAATTCCAACCTTGCCCATATCATCTTGGGGATATTGCGGGTTAGGCGGATCGATTGCTTTGGCATTTTCAGGGGCAATCAGCAGCCAACCACGGCGTTTGCCAGCCAACAGCGCCGCATAATCATTATCAAACTCGCCTTGATCGTAGCCAATTGCCCCGATGCGGCCAAAGCCACGGGCCGCAGGCAAGGCATCGGGCGTAACGCGGCTGGCATAATAGTTATACAAAGTGGCAATATACGGCGGCTGCACGATAATCACATCATCAGGGGCAACATGTTCGGCCAAACTTTGCAGCGCCCCGCGATAATCTTCCTTGACGGCGTTGCCGCTCCAAATGCCATAGGGCTGTTGAAAGACCAACCACGCACTTAAGCCAACGATTGACCCGAGGCTCGCCGTGTTGAGCCAGCGTTGTTGGGCGATTCCGGCCAAGCCAAGCGCCAACATCAAGCAAAATAACGGCAAGCTAAAACTGAGGTAACGTGGCTCGTAGAGCGGCGATCCTGCCCCAAGCACTGCCAAAAAGAGCAGCACTGGCAAGAGCCACAAGCCTAAGATGATGTTTCGCCGTGGATGCCGCCATGTCAGCCATAAGCCGCTGGCGAGTGCCAAGCCCACAGGCAACAAGCGCCAAGCCAAATCGCTGCTTGAGCGATCAAAACTGAGCCGACCTAGCAACAGCCATGCTGCTTGCAGCACGCCAATTGTGCGACCAATCGGTGGCGCATTTGGATCTTGGCGCAGCCCAAAACGAATGCCAACCACAAAGCCAAGGCTTAGCAAGCCAAAGCCAAGCCAGAACCACTTTTGCCAAGCGGTTTGCCTGAAATGCAGCGCCAAAACCAAAACTTGCCCCAACACCTGCAATAACGCCAAGCGATGCAAACTGAGACACAGCATCACGCTGGCCAACCACAGCCAAATATTTCGTTTATTGAGCTGATCGAGCAGATCGAGCAAGCGCAAATTCGACCACAGCACCGCCGCCATCAACATGCTATAGACTTTGGCATCTTGGCTTTGCCACAGCCCAAAAGGATTAATTGCCAGCAACCCAGCCGCAACCCATGCGACCGTGGGCGTGCTCAAGCGCGCCGCAAAGTGATAGAGCAGCCCGGCCGCCAACGCTCCAGCAATCGCTGAAGGCGCACGCAGCGCCAATTCACTATCGCCAAAGATGCTCACCCACGCCTTGATCAGCAAGTGATAGAGCGGGTAGCTCTGGCGTGGGCTTAACAGATCGCCGAATAAGCTGGGCCACGAACGACCGGTAGCTTCGCTCCAGGTACCGCCCTCGTCGAGCCACAAACTTTGGCTGCTTAGGCGGAAAAAGCGTAAGCCAAGGGCAACGATCAAAAGGCCAAAACTGATTAATCGGGCTGATTGCTTGTGCATAGCGTGCTCTATAATCTTTAACAAATATGAATGGCAATGGAGCTTTGGGCTTGAATAGCAAAAAGCACCAAGCCAGCTAGCTTAGTGCTTAATTGATTGCTGCGAAGCACGCCGTTAAGCGCTCAGTTGCTCGATGCCGCTTGCTTCGTCATCAGCGATTGTAAACAACGTATCGAAGCGGGTTTTGCGAAAAACCTCAGCAATTTGGACTTGCAAGCCAAATAGCATCAAATTTTGGCCACGACTTTGCTGATCTTTCAAATTCATCATGAGCATGCGCAAGGCCAAGCTTGCGGCAAAATCAACTTTGCTCACATCGACCAAGACAGGCCCATTGTGATCGGCAATCGTTTTAGCAAACGGTTCTTCAAGCTCACGGACTGCGGCAGCGTCCATGCGCGCAGGCAAGCGCACGATCAAGACCTTACCATTGGTTTCTTGGATGAGTTCAGCCATACGAAATCTCCCTATAGTTGTCGTTCAAAAGACAGCAGGAAACAAGCGTCATTATACACTGAAGCGCGGGTCAATCACAGAGGATTCTGGCCAAATTGCGTTTTTGGGCTTGTTAAAGGCACATTGACGCTTTTTTGAGCGGGCTTTATAATGCGTAGCGCTTAATGCAACTTCACTTCTTCGCAGGAGGCTGCTCGGTGTACTTTACACAAAACGATCCCCCGATTCTTTTCCCTTCGTGGGTAGCAGGTTTGTTGGTTGTTTGGATTGCGGTTTTAGTGGGTGCCATTTTCTGGCTACGCTCGCTGCCACCAAAAAACCCGTCGCGTTTGGCGTTTCGCAAGCGCACCAGCAACGGCCTGCTGATCATCGCCGGGATTGGGATCGTGCAGTTTCTGGCGCGTTGGCTGAAGATCGACGTAGTTGAGTGGCGCTTGTGGGGCTATGTTTTATTTGTCGCATTGATTGGTTTCGGGCTGTATTCTTGGCAGTATGCCCGTTCAACCTTGCCAGCTTTGGTTGCCCAAACCGGCAAAGTTAAATCCAATTATGCTAAGAGCCGCGCTGCTGCTGCCAGTAGCAATGTCAAGGCTGGCGCTGATGGTGTTGCAAGCGAACCCGCTGCACCACGCCTCCCCAAGCCAATTGCAACCACTGGTCGTCGTGACGCACGCCGCTCCAAGAAACGCAAATAATTCGCTCTGTTGGCAACAATTAAACACTGGCTCTGCTTTGCAGGCTGGTGTTTTTGTTTTTTAGCTTGGGAAGCAGGGCTATAGGCTATGGGCTATCGGAAGATTTTTTCGTGGAATTCGTGGAATTCGTGGCTAAAAATACGGTTCTGATGCCCAAGCAATCGTTTCGCCACCCTTCCGTCCCTCCGCCGGAGGGAAACGCCGGGGGTTTTCATCCCCCAGCACCCCCTAATATTTATGTTGTGGAATGTTTCTGGGTTGTTTTTCCCCCGATAGCCCATAGCCAATAGCCTATAGCCATATTTTCTCTGCGCCTCTGCGTTAAAATTCTCTTTGTGCAATTCGTGGAATTCGTGGCTAAAAACTTAACCTTCGCGATCTTCGCGTTCTTCGCGGTTTCGTTGCTCGGCTCCCTGTTCCCTTGCCCCCGACAGCTGAACCCTGGCCCCTCAATCGTAGAAACGAAAGAAACAGGTATACTACTAGTCTACTTAAGGAGCAACAATGAATCCATATACCGATCCGTCGCGGGTGCGCGGCGCGTTAAATAGCATTGGGGTGCGCCCAAGCAAAAGCATGGGCCAGAATTTTTTGGTTGATCCAACGCCGTTGAAATTGGCCTTGGAGCATGCCGATGTGAATGCCAATGATGTGGTGATTGAGGTTGGCCCAGGCTTGGGCGTGCTCACCTGGGAGTTGCTGAATGCAGCAGGCCAGGTAATTAGCGTTGAGCTTGATACGCGTTTGGCTGGTCGTTTACGCACCGAGTTTGCCGACCGTCCGCTGACTATTGTCGAAAGCGATGTGCTGGAATTGGCTCCCAGTGCGATGTTGGCTGCTGCTGGCTTGCCCGCCGACACGCCCTATAAACTGGTGGCTAATATTCCGTATGCGATTACCTCGCCCTTGTTGCGCCATTTTCTCGAAGGCGATAGCCCGCCAAGCTTGATGATGGTGCTGATGCAGTGGGAAGTTGCTGATCGGATTACCGCTAAACCAGGCGATTTGAGTATTTTGGCGCATAGCGTGCAACTGTATGCAACTGCTGAAATTGTGGCCCGCGTGCCAGCCGCTTCGTTCTTGCCGTCGCCAGCGGTCGATTCGGCGCTAGTGTTGATGCGCCGCCGCCCAACCAACGCTGTACCGACGAATCCCAAAGCCTTGTTCAAGGTCATTCGGGCTGGGTTTAGTCAAGCCCGCAAAAAGCTGATCAATTCGTTGGCTGGTGGGTTGGCTGGTCAAGGCTATAACAAAGAGCAAGTGTTGGCGGCAATTACTACAGCTGGGATTGACCCAAATCTACGGGCCGAGGTGTTGACCTTGGAGCAATGGGCAACATTAACTGATACCCTAGGCATGGCTACCAAATAATTAAGCCACGTTGCGCGCCAACCCGAATTGCTTCGGTGCGCGAAGCCACATCCAATTTGCTGAGCAAGGCTGAAACATGGAATTTGACCGTGTGCTCGCTAATCACCAAGCGCTGAGCAATTTGGCGGTTGGTCAGGCCCTCAGCCAAGAGTTGTAGCACTTCATGCTCACGCTCGCTGAGCACATTATCCAAGGGTTCTGGTTGGGGTGGGGTATGAATTTGGGCCAAAATTGTGGGCGATAGCACACACAACCCAAGCTGCAAGGCCTGCAAACTAGCCCAAATTTCCTGCGGATAAGCATCAGTTGTTACCACACCCCATGCCCGTTGCTGCGGCGTGGGGTGTGGTAATTCTTGACTAATCAGCAAGATCGCAGGCTGATCGGTGGTGTGGTGCAAAAGCAAGGGCAAGGCTTGATCATCAAGCAAAATCACGACATCGACGTTTCCCAAATGGTCGAGCAATGATTCGATGTTCGGCGCTGCCGCTACAATTTCCGCCTCGTACTCGGCCAACACGCTGCGCATACCCGCGCGGGTCAGCGTTGTGCCACCAATCAACATGAGTTTTAATGCTGATTCGCTCAATGGCTATTTCGCTCCAATGGTGATGTCGAGGTTTTGCAATTGGCCAGCGCGCAGCACATCAAGCGCCACAGTCTTGCCAGCCCGATCGCTTGCCAAGAGCATTTGCAAATCGCGTGGCTCGCCAAGCTCATGACCATCTAAGCCAACCAAAATATCGCCAACCAACAAGCCTGCTTGATGCGCTGGGCTATCGGCTTCGACGCTCACTACCAGCAAGCCAGTGGCTTGATTGCGGCCTGCGCGTTGGTTTTCGGGCAAATTGACGGTTTGGCTGGCAATTCCGATAAAGCCACGGCGGACTCGACCATGATTGAGCAAGGTATCGGCCACGCTGGTCAGCACTGCCACCGGAATCGCAATTGGTTCGCCGCCAGCAAAGCCCGAGGTAAACAAGCCAACAATTTCGCCTTGAACATTGACCAAGCCGCCACCAGAGAAGCCTGGGTATGGCGTGGCATCGGTGCGTAAATATTGGGCCAAGGTGCCACGGCGGGTTGGAACTGGGCCGCCAATTGCGTTAATAATGCCAAAGCTGGCTTGCACGCTGCTTGGGCGGCCAACTGCCAAGGCCAATTGACCAACCCGTGGCTCGGTTTTGGCCAACGCTGCGGGGGTGAAATTGGCGTTTGGCACGCGCAACAAGGCTACATCGCTGCTTGGGTCGCGCCCAACCACATGGGCTTGATATTCAGCGCCATCTGGCCCAACCACTTTGATATGCTCATCGCGTTGGATGACATGATCGGCGGTCAGTACCAAATCTGCTTGCCAAACGATGCCGCTGGCACTTTGGCGACGGCGGGCGTAGATCGTCACAATCCCTGCGCCAGCATGTTCAACTGCATCGGCCAGTTCGCTCGAAAATTCCTGTAAACTCATACAGCCTCCTAAAATTGAGTACCTGCTGAGCAGTATAGCCATGCGCTGCGGCCTTGAGATCAGCCGATTAGTGAGGTTGCGACCTAGCCAAACGACTAGTTGCTTGGGCCAGAACGCGGTACAATAGTTATGAAGCTGTCGTGAGGATAGCTAGCATTTCAAGCTGCACCCTGCTGGTGCCAACTTCATTGCGGAAGAAGAATTATGGTGTTATCGCTTGATCTACGACGCTACCGAAATATCGTCGTATTGACAGGGGCGGGAATTTCGGTTGCCTCAGGGGTGCGACCGTTTCGCGGCCCAAATGGGATTTGGAACGAATGGGATATTGAGCGCTGCGCCACACGCACAGCCTTGGAGCAATCTCCCCAGTTGGTTTGGCAAGCTTTTGGGCCATTACGCAAACAACTCCAAACCACCCAGCCCAATGCTGCCCATCGGGCCTTGGCCCGTTTTGAACAATCGCTGAGCAAGCATCAACGCTTTACGCTGATCACCCAAAATATCGATGGCCTGCATCAACTGGCTGGCACACGCAATTTGGTCGAGTTTCATGGCAGTTTGCGCCAAAGCCGTTGCAGCGACGATGAGTGTGAGCAGCCAAGCTTTGTCGATCAGCGCGCGCATACCGAAACGCTGCCAACCTGCCCAACCTGTGGCAATCCATTGCGCCCAGATATTGTGCTGTTTGAGGAAGCGATTCCGACTTGGGCCGAAGCTCACGCCAAACGCAGCCTGCGTGAATGTGATTTCTTTTTGGCGGTTGGCACATCGGGCACGGTTTTTCCTGCCGCAGCCTTTGCGCGCACAGCGCAAATGCTGGGCGCTCGCACAATGTTGGTCAACTTAGAGCCGCATTCCGAAGCCGATTCGGCGTTTGAAGAACAGCAGATTGGCCGCGCCGAGGAGCTACTGCCGACCTTGCTAGGAGTTGCCTAGCTGAATCGTGACTGGCAATTGTTCAACCGCCGAGGTGCAGTAACCTTTGCTGCTACAGAGCATAAAACTCAGCAAAATTTGCTGATCAGGCTGTTGAGGATCAAGCTCAACGGGCATGCGCAAGGTTACTGGCCCCGCTGGATAAATTAACAACGGCTTGCTAGTTTGCAAGGTTGGGTCTGGCGCGGCAATTGCATCGGCGACAATTGGCCCGACCGAGCGCAATTGGCCTGCTTGAGTTAGCTCAAGCAAGGTTGGCCGCCCCATGCCATCAACCCCGTTGCGCGGCAAATCTTTGGAATACAAGTGTAAATGAGGTTCTTTGGGTTGGTAGGTTGCCGCCAAAATGATTTGGTTGGCACTATCACGCTCTAAGCGCAATTCAACCTGAGCGTGCTGGCTATCGACAGTTTCCAACACCTCGAGCACCTGATACGGTGCTTGGGGCGTGGCGATCTCTGGGCCACAACTTGCCAGCAAGAAGATTAATCCCAACCAAATCATTTTGCGCATTTAGTTAATCTCCGCTTTGAGCATTTTTATGCCATTCCACACATGCCAAACCACCGTGTGCTCAGGGTATTGGCGGCGATTGGCCGCGCTGATTGGCTGGCCTAAGCGGGTCATTCTGCCTTGGCGATCAACCGGACGACGGCCAACCACTGGCGCTGCTTCCGAACGCGGCGCAGGAAAATAGCTCTGGCCAATTGGCACTGGCGTATGAAATTGCCAATTGCCCAATGCCCCATAATCAACGTTCAAGACATACAAACTATAATAATCGGTTTCGAGGCCTTCGCGCTGACATTTGGCGCAACCGCCGGTTGTCTCTGCATATTCCACGGGCGAAAGATTGGCCTTGCGCGCCTGCGCACGACAATTCTCACATAGCCAAATCCGCGTTTTCGGCGTTGGGCCTTCAAGAATCCCCAAGCTCACCGAGGGCGATTGGCTGAGATATAGCGTTTGAATCGCCCGTTCTTTGAGCAAATAGAGTGATTGCGCCCGATCAAAGGCGCTCAGCTCTTCGCGGCTTGGCGTGCGTTCGGCTTTGGGGTCAGTTTCGTAGAACGTGGCCCATTCATCAAGCAATTTCAACCAACGAGACAAACCGACAATCGGCGGTTCTTCAATGACAGTACTCAACGAGCCTCCTCAATCGAGCGGCGCAAATAAATCAACTAAATTTCCATCAGGATCAACGACAACTGCATAGCGCTGACCCCAAAATGCATCCCATGGCTCTTTGGAGCCAGCATAACCTGCTGCCAAAATCTTAGCATAGAGTTCATCAACTGCTGCAGGGGTGTCACATTTGAACGCCATGTTCATGCGATGGCCACGTGGTTCTTCCCAATCGCTCTGCAATTGCTTCATCAAGGCTTGGCTATCCCAGGCCAAACGCATGCCGTTGGGCAAGGTTGTTTCAACATGATTTTCGCCACCAGAATCGCTTGGCAAGTCCAAATCAAACAAGCGATAAAAATTCAAGGCCTTGTCCATGTCGGCAACCACTATCCCAATCATATCAAACATTGGCTTCCTCCTGTAAATACAAACACATGTGCTATTATACAGCTTAAATAGCTTGGTTTGCCAACCGTTGTCTCGCCTCATCGATTGGGCTTTGCATTAATCAACTCCAACAAGCATAGTACTTTGGCTGTATTATTCTAGCCTAGTTGGCATTTTAAATTGATGCCAAAACAGCTATAGATTTTTTGAATTAAGCAAAAATAATGCCTAAATTATTGCCAATGGTCATAGCATTATGCTAGTACCACCAGATTAGATATTTGATTGAGAGAATAAAGTACTAGCTAATTAATTGTTTATTGCCTTTGATCAGCGCATAATTGCTGCCAAGAGTTTGCCTCATTCGGTTTCTTGGGAAGGATTATGCTCATGCAGCTGATAAAAATTGTGCCACTGATTATTATTTTTTTGCAATTCTATGCAGTTATTCCTATCGCTGCTAAAAATGACGCTTCATTGCAATTAACTATCGCCAATGAGCAACTTGATAGCGATAGCGATAGTCTAATCAATACTTGGGAAATTCAACATCAGCTTAACCCCTACAGCGCACTTGGCCCCGATGGGGCAGCAGGCGATCCCGATAACGATGGCTTGAGCAATGCAGCCGAGCAAATTCACACCACCAATCCGCGTAATCCCGATAGCGATGCCGATGGCATGGGCGATGGCTGGGAAGTTGGCTATGCGCTGAATCCAACCAGCCCTCATGGTGAGGATGGCGCAACTGGCGATGCCGACCGCGATAACTTGACCAATCAAGAAGAATTATTCAGTTCAACCAATCCCCGCAATGTCGATACTGATGGCGATGGCTTGCGCGATGGCTGGGAAGTTGATCATCAATTATCGCCGATTAATTCGACCGGCTATCACGGCAGCGCCGGCGACCCTGATACCGATCAGCTCAGCAATCTGCAAGAGCAAACTGCCACCACCAACCCGCGCAACCCCGATAGCGATCGCGATGGCTTGCCCGATGGCTTAGAAATTGAGCATGGCACAAATCCCTTGGATTGTGAGCTTGACGCTGATGCTGATGGCTTGGAGAATCAGCAGGAAATGGCATTAGCAACCAATCCATTTAGCGCCGATAGTGATGGCGATGGCTTGCCCGATGGCTGGGAAGTGGCGCAGCAACTCAATCCGCTCAGTAGCGCAGGCGTGCATGGCGCAAATGGCGATGGCGATGCTGATGGCTTGATTCAGCTTCACGAATATCAACACCAGACCAACCCACATCAGGCCGATAGCGATGCCGATGGTTTGGGCGATGGCTGGGAAGTGCGCTACAACTTGAATCCACTGAATGCAGTTGGTAACGATGGCGCGCAGGCCGACCCTGATGGCGATTCGTTGAGCAATGTGGCTGAGCAAGGCTTTCACACCAACCCGCGCAACGCCGATAGCGATGACGATCACTTGCCCGATGCTTGGGAACTGCAACAGCAACTTGATCCATTGGACGCGAGTGCTGAATTTGGCACAGCTGGCGATCCTGATGCTGATGGCTTGAGCAATCTGGCCGAATATCGCAACAGCACCCTCCCATTGCTTGCCGATTGTGATGGCGATGGCATGCCCGATGGCTGGGAAGTGCGCTATCTGCTTGACCCGCTTGATGGATTTGGTTTGAATGGCGCGGCGGGTGATCCTGATGCTGATGGATTGAGCAACGTGGTTGAATTTCAACGCCAAACCCACCCGTTGCAGGCCAGTTACCTCGTGATGCTACCACTTGCCCAACATTCGTACTAATCTAGGTGCAGATTTGGCCCAAAACAGAGCGCTAGACCTAGTGAAATTGCTAGGTCTAGTGCTATTTAAACTTGGTATAATGGCCCAACATTGTTGTTTGAAACCTGACTCAATCATAGGAGTAGAGCATCCATGCGCGTCTTGATGTTGGCTTGGGAGTATCCACCGCATATTGTTGGCGGTATGGGCAAGCACATTGCCGAATTGGTTCCGGTGCTTGATGCAGCGGGAATCGAAGTGCATGTGTTAACGCCATGGCTGCGCGGCGGCCAACAACACGAGCGTTTTGGCATGCACAGCCATATTTGGCGGGTTCAGCCACCGGCCATGCCCGATTATGGCTTTGTTTCGTTTACCCAAGAAACCAACCGCTATCTTGAGCGCTTTGCCTATGATTTGGGCAAAACCCATGGCCCTTTCGATTTGATTCATGGTCACGATTGGCTAACGAGTTATTGTAGTGTGGCCTTGAAATATGCTTGGCATACTCCGTTGATCACCACGATTCACGCGACTGAGCGTGGGCGCGGGCGCGGCTCGCTAGGCGGCGATCATGCCAAAACGATCAATGGCTTGGAATGGTGGTTGGCCCACGAAAGCTGGCGGGTGATTGTGTGTAGCGATTTTATGGCCGACCAACTGCATCAATTTTTTGGCACACCCTTCGACAAACTCGATGTGATTGCTAATGGCGTGAATGTGCCAACCATCGAATGGCCGAGCCAAGAACGCCAGCAATTTCGCCAAAAATATGCCGCCGAAAACGAAAAAATTGTGTTTAGTATTGCGCGCATGGTCTACGAAAAAGGCATTCAAGTGTTGGTTGAGGCAATTCCCCATGTTTTGGCGCAACGTCGCGACGTAAAATTCGTAATTGCAGGTATGGGGCCGTTAGCAGAACAATTGCGCAATCGCAGCCATGAATTGGGCATTGATAACCATCTTTATTGGACAGGCTTCGTGACTGATCAAGATCGCAATTATCTCTACAACGTTGCTGATGTAGCGGCCTTTCCCAGCATTTACGAACCATTTGGCATTGTGGCCTTGGAAGCGATGGCTGCGCATTGCCCAGTGATTGTTTCGGATACGGGCGGCTTGCACGAAGTTGTGCAAAACCACGAAACAGGTTTGACGATCTATCCTGATAATCCAGAATCGCTGGCTTGGGGCATTTTGCACACCCTTGAATACCCCGAATGGACCAAGCAGCGGGTTGACCATGCCTTCAAAACTGTTGTCGATATTTATAATTGGCCATTAATTGCCAGCCAAACCCAAGCAGTCTATCAGCGAGTTTGCGACGAGCGTGCAGTTAGTATGTGGGGATGATTCTATGAGTACAGAAGCGTTTCAGGCTGGGGTTGCAGCCCTGAAAAGTGGCAATAAAGCCTTGGCCCGCCAACATTTGATGCAGGTTGTTGAGCAGGACGAAAATAACGAACAGGCCTGGTTGTATCTCGCAGGAGCCTTGGAAGATCCGCAGGAAATGCGGATTAGTTTGGAAAATGCGCTGCACATTAATCCGCAAAGCAGCCGCGCCAAACAAGGCCTCGAATGGCTGCGCAAACAACATCCGGCTATGTTTGTTGAACCAACGCCAGCCATAGCTGAAGCAGCACCAGCAGCGACAGCTCCGGCTTACACTGGCGCAACCTTGGCCTTGGCTGATATGCCGCTATCCTCGAATGCGATTCCTGATCAGCCAAGCGCTCCCGGGCCTGCGCCTATGATGCAGCCAGCGATTGTTGCCCAACCAAGCCCAGTTGCCGTGCCAGCGCTTGGTGAAGTTCCCGATATTTTGCCATGTCCACGCTGTGGGGCGCAAACCCGCTATGCTGAGCAGCGCTGCCGTCAATGTGGCATGAACCTGACGATTAAGGCTGATCGCCAAGCTCCATCTAGAGCACCAGCCATAATTGCCGCAATATTAAGTATGTTACCAGCTCTATTATGGACATTGCTTGCCATCCTTATTTTTGTTGATGTATTTCAAAACTATACTGATTTCCAAAAGCAAATAAAAGTTATAGCCCCTCCAGGCCTAAGCCTACCAGAAGCACAGCAAAAGCTTCAAGATGAAAAAGTTGCTATCATGGAGGAAATTTTTTCGGCATCGATAACTCCCTCGCTTAATGCGGCAGTCGTTTTCCTATTAATTGGGGTCTTTGGGATCGTAATGGCAATCGCCTTGATGCGCCGTAAAAAATATGGTTTCTGGGGAACTCTTATTTATAATAGTATTTTTGCGTTTTCTTGGCTTTCATTATTATTTGCAGTATTTCGATTAGAAAGCGAAATTACACCATTAATGCAGCTTCTCAGTCAATCATTTATAATTGACCCCTCAATGAATGCTTCAGGCAATGCTGATCCATTTTTTACCATGCTCAAGCAAATTCTCTTTGCTTTTGCTAGCTACTATCTGATTATTTTGGTATTGCTGATCTTTGCTTGGAAATCTGTCTCACAGCAGGTTGTGCGCTTTGTGCCGCAATTCGAAGAATTGGCTGATGGCAATGGCCACTTCAATCGTGGGGTTGTCTATCAAAAGCGTGGGATGTGGTATCTTTCTATGCTAGAGTGGGAACGAGCAGTCAAGCTCAACCCACGTGATTCGACCTATCGCCATGCCCTTGGCTTGATTTATGAGCAGATGAAGCGGCCTGCTGATGCGTTACAGCAATTTGAGCAAGCCCTCACCGAAGATCCCAATAATCTTCGCATTAGCCAAGATCGGGATCGCTTGGTGCAAACATTGCGAGCCTAGCGTGATCCATGGCTTGTTATAAGCGAGGCCCGCATGCCCGGAAATAGTTTTGGCCGTTTGTTCCGCATTTCAACTTGGGGCGAATCCCACGGCGCTGGTTTAGGCGTAGTCATCGATGGCTGCCCTGCTGGCCTAGATCTTGATCTGGCCGCGATTCAGGCCCAATTGGATCGCCGTCGCGTTGGCCAAAGCCGCATGACTTCAGCTCGCCGCGAGCCTGATGAAGTCGAGATTTTATCGGGCGTTTTCGAGGGCCGCACAACCGGCACGGCCTTGGCAATGCTGATTCGTAACACCAATGCCCGCTCCAGCGATTACGATGCGATTAAGCATTTGTATCGGCCTGGCCACGCCGACCATAGCTACGATGCTAAATATGGCTTTCGCGATTATCGTGGTGGTGGCCGTTCAAGCGCCCGCGAAACTGCTGCTCGGGTTGCTGCTGGCGCAGTGGCGCGCCAAATTTTGGCCACAATGGGCATTAGCTTGGTAGCCTATACGCTGAGTTTAGGCCATCTCAAAGCCCAAATCATCGACGAAAATGAAATTGAAAATAACATTATGCGCTGCCCCGACCCAGCTGTCGCCGAGCAAATGATTGCCTATGTCGACCAAGCCCGCCGCGATTTAGATTCGTTGGGTGGCGTGGTTGAAGTAAAGGCGCGTGGCGTTCCCTCTGGGCTGGGCGAGCCAGTGTTCGATAAACTTGATGCGCTGATTGGCCACGCAATGTTTAGCATTCCTGCGATCAAATCGGTGGAAATTGGCTCAGGCATCGAGGCTGGCAACGCCCGTGGCTCACAAAATAACGATCCATTTATCCAACGCGCCGATGGCAGCATTGGCACCAGTAGCAACCATGCTGGCGGCATTTTGGGTGGCATCAGCAGCAGCGAGGAGATTGTGGTGCGCCTGACAGCCAAGCCACCAGCTTCAATCGCCCAAGAACAAACTACGGTTGATCAAGCGGGCGAGCCAGCGACGATTGTCGTCAAGGGCCGCCATGATCCAACCGTTTTACCGCGTTTGGTGCCAGTTGCCGAGGCAATGTTGGCGTTGGTGCTGGTCGATTGTATTTTGCAGCAACGCGCCGCTCGATTGTAGGTCCGAATGACAGATCAGCCGCCAGCATCCAACCAAGCCACCGATCCTGAGCAAGCCGAGCCACGTCGCAGCAGTTCGGCTCCGCCTCAATTGCGCTCAGCGATTAGCCGCGCATTATCGCGCCGCAAAGCCGAATTGCAAAGCCAAACTAGCTCCGAACAGGTGTCAGTTGATGCTGCCATCGAGCCAAGCGTCGTTGCTGAGCCAGCAGCGCCAAATCCCATGCGCCAAGAGCGCTATCGGGTGGCTGCTAGCCGCGCCATCAGCCGCCAACGCCCAAGCAGCGATGCGCAACAAGCGAGCAATGGCGCAAACAGCCGTGGCCGTGATCGCACCCGCACGCGCTTGCGTCCGCCAACCTTGCCCAACCAACCTTTGCCCAAGCTGCCTGCCGAGCAACCAGCCCGGCGCGAATTGCCGCCAGCGGTTGTTGCGGCCTTGCAACCAGAGAGCCTGCCAGCGCCTGAGATTCAACGGCCACCGTTGTGGGTTGCCTTCGTTGCAGGTTTAGGCTGGACGGCCATGCTGGTTTGGATTTTCTTTGGCGGGCTTTCGCCCCAATCTGGTTTGTGGGTTCGCACGTTGTTTGGCATTGCAAGCTTGGGCTTGGGCTTAACCACGTGGTTGCCAGTGCAATGGGCTTTGCGTTTGCCAGCATTAACCTGGCGCGGCACAGTTGGCTGGGCCATAATTTTCTGGGTGCTGGCCTTTGTGCCTGCGCCAACCACGACGATTGCTGCTGGCCTGCCCGATTTACCAATTTACTTGCTGTTTCTGAGTGGGGTGTTTTTGGCCAGCAACGCCTTGGTTTTGCCCTTGGTCTATGTTTGGGGCATTCGGCGCTACCACAATCGGGCGCAGCGTTTCGATGTGCGCCGTTCGCATCGCCAAGCAGCAGAAGCTGGGATTTTTTGCAGCTTGTGTGTGCTGTTGGCAGCAATGAACATTTTCGAGCCAGTCACAGTGTTATTGTTAATCGCCATTTTGGTGCTAAGCGAGATGGTGATTTTATCGTTACAGGCCAAATAGCAGGCTTGATCGCTACACATGGGGGTTTTGTTCTATGCCACATACCGTTGCAATTCTCGGAACTGGGCTAATTGGCGCGTCGCTGGGCTTGGCGTTGGGCACTGCTGATCCTGAGACCGCTCCACTAGGGCGTTGTCGGGTTATTGGCTACGATGGCAGCAGCCAACAATTGCGAATTGCGCGCGGGCGTTTGGCAATCGATGACGAGGCCAAAACTGCTGCCGATGCGGTCAAAGAAGCGGATATTGTGGTGTTGGCAACCCCAGTGCAAACCTTGCCAGCCTTGATGCGTGAAATTGCCCCACACTTGCGCTATAAGGCCTTGGTAACCGATGTTTGTAGCACCAAAACCAGCGTTTTGCAATGGGCCAAAGAATTTTTGCCCTCCACCGTGAGCTTTGTTGGTGGCCACCCCATGGCTGGTCGCGAGAAGATTGGAGCCGAGGCTGCTGAATTAGATTTGTTCAAAGGTGCGGTTTATTGCTTGTGCCCACCAGTTAACGCCACGCCCGAAGCTACCGATTTGGCGACTGCCTTTGTCGAAACGATTGGAGCCAAGCCCTACTATATCGATCCCGAAGAGCATGATATTTATGTTGCTGGCATCAGCCATTTGCCGTTTTTGCTGGCCGCAGCCCAAACCGAAGTGGTCACTCGCTCGCCTTCTTGGCGCGAAATGCAGATGATCGCTGCCAGTGGCTTTCGCGATCTGACGCGCTTGGCTTCGGGCGATCCAGTGATGCATCGCGATATTTGCAGCACCAATCGCAGCGCAATCAAACATTGGGTCAACGAATCAATTCGGGTCTTGGTCGAGATGCGCACCGCGCTCGAAGACGACAAGATGGATGAGTTGCAAAGCATGTTTGAGCATGCCAAAACCATGCGCGACCAATGGCTGACCCTGCCGCAAAACCAACGCCCAGGCGAAAGCGATCAATTAGCCGATGCCGAAATTGGCACCAGTATCAGCCAACGCTTGTTTGGCAACCCCGCTGCCTTGTTGCGTGGCGGCAAGAAAAAATAGGCCAAGAATTAAAAACTTGCTCAATTTACCAAACTATGCTATACTCCGCCTCGTCTGATAAAACAGACAACCAGCGAAGGGGTGTAGGCTCAATGGTAAACCGCTGGTCTCCAAAACCGGATTTCAGGGTTCGAATCCCTGCGCCCCTGCCAAACGCTCCATTACGGAGCGTTTTTTGTTGCCAGATAGCTAGCTCCAAATCACCTAAATGGCCTATAGCACAGATGTTCAAATTCTGGTTGACATGCTATAATTTGCTGGTTGAACTGAGTTTTTGCAGCATGCTTGAGGGTCTACCGTGTCAAAAATGACGATGTGGCAGCAATATCTGTCGATTAAGCAAAAATACGCCGATGTGATTCTGTTTTTCCGGCTGGGCGATTTTTATGAAACCTTCGGTGATGATGCTAAATTAATTGCCGAAGTGCTCGATATTACCCTAACCGTGCGTGGCCTGAGCAGCGACGAAAATACGCCGATGGCTGGCGTGCCCTATCACGCCGCCGATAATTATATTGAGCAATTGGTCAGTCGCGGCTATCGCGTCGCCATCTGCGAACAAATGGATGAGATGGTGCATAAAACCTTGCAAAAACGTGAGGTTGTGCGCATCGTTACCCCAGGCACGCTGACCGAACCAACAATGCTCCAAGCTGAACGCAATAGCTACCTTGCTGCAATTTTGGTCGATCGCGGCAGCGTAGGTTTGGCCTATGCCGACCTGACAACTGGCGAGTTTTGCGCCACTGAATTGCGTGGCAACGAGGCCTTGAAGCAGCTTGAAGGCGAATTGGCGCGCTTGGGTGCTGCCGAATTGTTGGTTTCCGATGCGCCCGAATTGCGCCCCGCTGGCTTGGAGATTGCCAAAAAGCAGCTAACCCAAGATCTCGCGCCAATGCGCAAGGCCGAACGCGAGCGCCTGCTGCCCCATGAACGCACCGCCAAAAAAGTCGAAGGCAACAACGAAAGCACGTGGGTTCAAGGCAATGTTACCCAATGGCCAAATTGGCATTGGGAGGCTCGTACTGCCCGCGATGCCTTGCTGAATCAATTTAAAAGCCAGTCGCTTGATGGTTTTGGGATTGGCAATAAAGCGCTAGCAACGCGGGCCGCTGGCGCATTAATTCAATATTTGCACGAAACGCAGCGCGATAGTGTGGCCCAAATTCGCAGCTTGCGCGTGTATGATACGACGCGCTTTATGTTCCTTGACCCCCAAACGCGGCGCAATTTGGAGCTAACCGAAGGTGCTGCTGGCCAACGTAAAGGCTCATTGATTGCAGTGCTCGATCAAACACGCACGCCGATGGGGGCACGCTTGCTGCGCCAATGGATTTCGCAGCCATTGATTGAATTAGGCCCATTGACCGAGCGTCAACAAGCGGTCAGTTGTTTTGTCGAAGAAACGTTGGTGCGGGCCGAAGTGCGGGCTTTGTTCAAAGGCGTTGGCGATATTGAGCGCACGATCAATCGGGTTGTGCAGGGCAATGCCACGCCGCGCGATTTGGTGCGCTTGCGCGAAGCACTGCGCCTCACGCCCGATATTTTGAGCCAAATCGAACGTACTGGTTTGCGCTCAACCCGCCCAACCGAAATTGCGCCTAGCGATGATGATTTGTTTGATGACGAGCCAGCCAGCAACCAAATTGATGCCTGCGCCGATATTTGCGAATTGCTCGAACAGGCGATTGCCAACGATCCGCCTGCTTTGCTTGGCACATGGGATAACGCCCGCAGCGATGAGAATGTGATTCGCAAAGGCTACGCTGGCGAAATTGATGCAATTGTTGAAGCAACCCGCGATGCAGCCCGCTGGATCAATGAGCTTGAAGCGAAGGAACAGCAACGCACTGGCATCAAAACGCTCAAAGTTAGTTATAACAAAGTTTTTGGCTATTACATCGAAGTCACCAAGGCCAGCGGCGAAACGCGGATTCCCGATGATTACATTCGCAAGCAAACCTTGGTTAACGCAGAGCGCTACATCACACCCGAACTCAAAGAATACGAATCGCTGATTCTGAATGCCTCGGAAGCCTTGAACGAAAAAGAGCGCCAAGCTTTTCGCCAAATTCTGCGCCAATTGGCGAACGCAGGCCACCGCTTGCTTGATTTGGCGCGGGCGATTGCCGAGTTTGATGTTTATAGCACCTTGGCTGAGGTGGCGGTGCGCCAGCGCTTTGTGCGGCCAACCCTGCGGCTCGACGATGTATTTGTGATTCAGAATGGCCGTCATCCGGTGGTTGAGCACAATTTGAATGAGCCATTTACGCCCAACGATGCTCATTTTGATGCTGAGCATCAAATCGTGGTGCTGACTGGCCCCAACATGTCGGGTAAAAGCACCTTTTTGCGCCAAGTAGCCTTAATTGGCTTGATGGCCCAAATTGGCTCGTTTGTGCCAGCTGATTACGCTGAAATTGGCCTGCTCGATCGCATTTTCACGCGGATTGGGGCGCAAGATGATATTGCAACTGGTCAATCGACGTTTATGGTTGAGATGATCGAAACTGCCAATATTTTGCACAATGGTTCGCCGCGCTCGCTGATTATTCTCGATGAAATTGGCCGTGGCACCAGCACCTACGATGGGCTTTCGATTGCGCGCGCAGTGGTTGAGTATATTCATAATCAGCCCCGCCTGCGGGCCAAAACCCTGTTTGCAACCCACTACCACGAACTGACTGAGCTAGCCAACATTTTGCCACGAGTGCATAATTGGACATTGGCAGTGGCCGAAGAAGGCGATCATGTGGTCTTTTTGCGCAAAGTGATCGAGGGCGCTGCTGATCGTTCATATGGGATTCATGTGGCGCAAATGGCGGGCCTGCCACCAGCCGTAATCAAACGGGCAAGCGAAGTGCTGAGCGAGCTTGAAGGCAAAGGTGAGCGTGAGCAACGCCGCGAAGCGATGCGTCGAGTCAATGCAGCAGGCAGCACGGCTGCGCCGCAAATGTCGCTGTTTAGCAGCAACGAGCCAAATCCAGCGCTGGAGCTGTTGCGCGAAATGGATGTGACCCAACTTACGCCAATCGAAGCGCTGACCAAACTTTACGAGCTGCAACGCTTAGCCAAGGATTGAGCAACGAGGGATGAGGTTTCAGGGATCAGGGGCTAGGGATTGGTATGTTGAAGCATCCCGTCGCCTCTGATCCCTTTTTTTTGATCCACGAAGGACACGAAGCGCATGAAGGCTAGGAACCGCGAAGAACGCGAAGCGTCACGAAGATTTATTTTTCGCCACAGATTAGCTAGATTATGTTCTTTTTAGCCACGAATTCCACGAATTGCACGAACAAGGTTCCGATAGCCAAAAGCCAAAAGCCTAGAGACTCATCGCGATTTTGACTTCTGACTTCTGACTTTTGACTTTTGCTCTCGCTTGGTTTTGTCACAATAGTTGGGCTGCTGTAAATGCTAGCGAAATGAGCGCGTGATAGTTGCGTGATAGCCTCAGTTTATGCTGCTGGGCATTGAATGTGTTGCTAAGGAGGGTTCCATGCCACGCTTCGTGCTCCAGTTTGTGCTACTCATCGCACTTATCGTTAGTGTTAATCTCCCTGTAGCCCAAGCTCAACCTCAGGTTTTTTTGGCTCCCGACGAAATCCAGGCCGTCGCCGATGATCAATTTTGGAATAATAGCGGCCTGATTGCAGGCGCAAATAACACAATTCGCGCCCTCAGTTCCCAATCTGGGGATTTATTTGTTGGTGGTTTGTTTGATCGGATTGCAGGCATTAGCGCCAATCGGGTGGCGTTTTGGGATGGCAATCGCTGGAATGCAATGGGCAGTGGAGTCAACGGCCCAGTCGATGATCTCGATGCCTCAACTGGTGGTTCGGTGTATGTGGTTGGCTCGTTCAGCAGCGCTGGTGGCATTGCCGCCGATGGAATTGCGCGCTGGAATTCGGGCACTGGTCAATGGTCGGCCTTGGCTACCAATGTCAACGGCGCAGTTACCGCAGTTCTTGTACAACAAGTTGGCGGCAACGATATGGTGTATGTTGGCGGCACCTTTACCTCGATTAATGGGGTCAGTGCCAATCGCATCGCCAAGTTTAGCAATGGCACTTGGTCGGCCTTGAGCAGCGGGCTGAGTGGCGGAACCACGCCGCAAGTGTTTGATTTGGCGGTCAATCCAGCCAACGTCAATCAAATTGTGGCTGGCGGCACGTTTAGCTCGGCTGGCGGCAGCACTGCCAACAATGTGGCAATTTGGACAGGCTCAGCGTGGCAAAGCCTTGGCACTGGCAGCAGCAACGGGGTCAATAGCAGCGTGCGCTTTGTCGACTTTCGCGGCACGAATATGGTTGTGGTTGGCGGCAGTTTTAGCAATGCTGGCCCAATCAGCAATGTTGGCGGCGCGGCGGTTTGGCAAGGCGGCAATACTTGGCAAGCGATGGCCGGACGCGGGGTTGCTGGCGATGTGCGCGGCATCGTCGAAAACGTGAATTTTACCTATGTGATGGGTAATTTTGGTAGTGGCGTAAACCCCAATGGCAACAGCGTTTTCTCGCCCAACATCGCCCGTTGGGATGGCAATATTTGGTCGCCTGTGCCGAATGCCAGCAATGCCTTGGGTACAAACGGGGCAATTTTACGCACTGAACGCTTTGGCAGTGGCAGCGATAGCTTTTTCATTGCTGGCGCGTTTGGCACAGCCCATGGCCTTGAATTGAATTTTGTGGGCATGGTTTTGCCACAACAAGGCTTTTTGCCGGGTGCGGTTGATCGCTTTTTCCCCTTGGCTGGTGGCTTAGAAGGCGCGAACGCCAAAGTATTTGCGATTCAGCCACGTTCGGGCCAAATTATTGCGGCTGGGCGCTTTGATTTGGGCAGCAATCGCTTGCTTAACAATATTGCCAGCTTCGACCCAGTTGCGCGGGTTTGGTCGGCCTTGGCTGGCGCAAGCGATAGCGGCGTTAACGACGATGTGCGCGATTTGGCCTTGCGCGGCACTGATTTGATCGCGGTTGGTGAATTTACCAAAGCAGGCGGTGTTGATGCTGCTGGAGTCGCCAGTTGGAATGGCTCGACCTGGACGGCTTTGGCAACCAGCATCAATGGGCGGGTCAATGCGGTGGCAGTCAGTGGCAGCGATATTTACATCGGCGGCGAATTTACCCAAGTTGATGGTGTGCCCGCCAATCGGATTGCCCGCTTGAGTGGCGGGGTCTGGCAAGCGTTGGGTGCTGGCAGCGATGGCGCAATCAATAGCCTGTTGTTCAAATCGGGCCAGTTGTATGCTGGTGGATTGTTTGCCAACGCTGGCGGCGCTCCGGCCAGCAATCTTGCGCGCTGGAATGGCACATCGTGGCAAGCAATTGGCACGGGCACGAATGGCGAAGTGCTGGCGTTAGCCGATGTCAACAGCAGCACATTGGCGGTTGGCGGACGCTTTAGCAGTGCTGGCGGCGTTGCCAATACCCGCGCAATTGCCTTGCTGAACCATAGTAGTTTGGCATGGACGGCGCTTGGCACTGGCACTGATGGCTATGTAACCAGCCTCGCCGTGCGGGGTGATGACCTCTATGCTGGTGGTTTGTTCAGCCGCATGGATGGCTTGACAGTCAATCATGTGGCGCGTTGGAATGGCAGCAATTGGAATGCGCTGGGCAGCGGGGTTGCTGGTGGCAGCCTGCCAAATAGCGAGGTTGGCGGCTTGGCGGTCAACGGCGATAACGTGTATATTGGCGGGCGCTTCGATCGCGCTGGCGATAAAGTTTCGCATCGTTTTGCAGAATGGCGGCAGCCAGAAGTCGATCTAAGCCTGAGAATTACTGATTCGCCTGATCCGGTGACGGTTGGTAATGCGATGAGCTACCGCGCCAGTGTTAGCAATTTGGGCACGATTAGCGCGAACAGCGTCGTTTATGAGCAAAGTTTTGCCAATAGCTTGGTTTTTGGCCAAGTGACGACCTCGCAAGGAACATGTAGTTTTCCCACAGCCACGACCTTGCGCTGTAATTTAGGCACGTTGGCGGCCAATGCCAGTGCCAACATCACGATTAATGCTACGCCCAGCCAAGTTGGCAGCATCAGCAGCACAGGCACGGCTTCGTCGCCAGCGAATGAGGCTTTTCCAAGCAACAACAGCCGCACGCTCACAACCCAAGTGATTGTGCCTGGCAACCCTGTGCCGACGATTAGCAACATCACACCTGATAGTTTTATTCGCCAGCCGATTGGCTTTCCACCGCCGCCAGCAGTGCGAATTACGGTTAATGGCACGGGCTTTGTGGCCAATTCCAAGGTGGTTGTAGACGGTACTGAACGTAGCACCAGCTTTATCAACAGCAATCGGCTGGAATTTACGATGGCAGCAACCACGGCGCAAGGCGTGTACCCCGTGTTGGTGCGCAACCCAACGCCAGGCGGCGGCGATTCGAATAGCGTGAGTTTGCGAGTTTCGTTTGGCTTCGTTGGCGTAAGCAGCATCACGCCTAATGTTGGCGGCACTGACGTTGATTTACAAACGACGTTCAGCGTCAGTTGGACACACACCACCGATCCATGGCGCATTATCGAGCACCTTGATTTACGCTTGGTCGATGGCGATGGCGTGGCGTTGTGGGCACGCTTTACCGAGGGCGTTTCGGGCACATTTAGCCTGCTCGATAGCAATGGCGATGTGCTTGGCTATGCTACGGCTGGCACAAGCGAGCCATTAGAGAGCGATAGCGCGATTCTTGATTTGGCCGATAGCACCTTTGCAGGCAGCGGGCCAACCGGCTTTAGCATGCAAGTAGATTTCACGGTTCGCTTCAAGGCCAGCGCCGCCGGACGACGCTACAACATTGAGCTGTATGCGACCGACGATAATGGCGGTGTGCAAGGCCCCGATGTGATGGGCATGTTTACGGTTGGCATGCACAACATCTACCTACCAATGACGATTAAATAGCTTTTAATCACGAAGAGCACGAAGGCTAGGCTTAATTTTTATCCACGAAGGGCACGAAGAGCACGAATATTTCGATGTTTGGAAACTTGAATAGTGAATCTATTTCAGAGTTCCAATCAATGAAACCTTCGCGTAACTTCGCGTTCTTCGTGGTTCCATTCCCCCTGATCCCTAACCCCAAACCCCTGAACCCTAATTTTTTGTTACTACAGGCAAATGGGTGAGCATTAGCGTTGGCGTAACGCTCAGCACTGGCTCAACAGTAAATTGCTGCACGATCACTGGCACACGACTCACAACTTCATTGGGATTGTTGGCCAACTCGCTGGTTCCATAGGTATCGATGCCGTAGGTCGAAACCAGCAGCGTCTGCGAGGGCAGGCTAATGCCAAATTCCGTCCAGCCAAAATAGTGGCCCGCCAAATAGCGTCCTTGCAGCAACCTCGTACGTTCAGCAAATGGCGCATCGTCCAAGCCGACTGGCGTATAGCCAAATAAATTTAAGCTGGTGTTGAGCCAGCCTTCCGCCATTGCATCTTGTTGCGGGTTGGGCAATTGTAAATAATTATTATAGGTGGTTTGGCTAATAATGCCTGTGGCTAAGGCTGCTGAAGCCACTCGCGCCCCATACGGCGAGCTGGTGGCAACCGAGCCAACCGAAATCTCCCAAGCATTGGTTGCAATTTGCGGTTGGTTGGCGGCAGTTTGGTAGCTCAAATTATTGACAACCGTGCCATGAATATCGGCGGCAATAAACACCACATTTTCAATTGCATGTTGATTGATAAAGCTCAAAATCCGCGTGCGCTCGGCGGCGTAGCCCTCAAAGCGATCATTCGCCGCTGCGATGCCAAGATTTTGAATTGGCTCAGGCACGACCACAAATTTCCAGGTAATCTTGGCTTGTTGAGCTGCCAATAGATCGGTTTCGAGTTGCTCAAGTTGGGCTTGGCCAAGCAAGGTGCGGGTTGGGCTGAAAACTGCGGTCAGGAAGGCGGCAATTTGGGCTTGCGTATTGTTGGGTGCTGTCAGCTTTTGGTCGCGGAATGAACGCCCATCGAGCACAAAAAAGGCCGCCGTGTTGCCATAGCGTTGGTAGCGATAGAGTTTGCGTTCGTTGGCGGTGCGCTGGTCGCCAGTTGCACCATAAAATTGCTCATTCAGTGGGTTATATTCAACGAAGGCTTGGTAGCCAGCCTCAAAATACGCAGTGTCGTTGATGTAGCTTGCATTTGAGGGCAAAAAACGCGGGTCGCTGCTCGGATTTGCCCCGCCAGCATGATCGTTGGCAACTTCGTGGTCGTCGGTGGTGGCTAGCCACGCAGTGGTTGCGCGTAAATCGGCCAAGCTATTCAAATTAAGTCGCGTGCTATAACTTTCGGTATGCTTCAAGCGAAATTCAGCTAAAGTTTTGGCGGTTGTGCCGAGCACCGGCGAGCCAATATCGGCGTAAATCGAATCGCCAAGATGGATAAAAAGATCAAGTCTGCGTTGATCGGCATTGGCTAAGGCCGGAAACGGCGCGAGTGCGCCTTGTTGATCGCCGCTGGCCCCAAAGCGCAAATTGCTATAGCTGCCAAGCGCTGGCGCAGTGCGGAATTTGCCGCTTACCGAGGCATTATTCAGGGTTGTGGCGCGATAAAAATAGTTTGTAGCAGGTTGTAAATTGCTAATGCTGGCTTTGGCTGGCAACATCGGGTCGCTAACCACAACTGGCACCAAGCCAATAATTGGGTTGAAATCTGGATTGAGGCTATATTCAAAATTGACAGTGCCAAGGCTGGCAGCCCGCGCCCACAGCACAGCGCTGGTGGTCGTTACGTCGCCAACTGCTATGCCTTGCGGCAAGTCGGCGGGCGGCAGCGTTTGATTGATTCGGCCATCACTTGGGCTGCTTGACCAACTTCCAACGAGCAAGCAACCCAGACAACATAGCCCGAAAATGCGGCGCATAGTCAACTCCTTGTTGATAGTGGAAAAATCCCCCCAAGTCTAGGGGCTTTGTCAATCCACAAATTGACCAAATGATGGTAGTATGCTGCAACAGCATCTTGCACCTGAGGCTCCCAATGGCAGAAACCACCGCCGCGCCCCGTCAGATTGAGGATCTGCTTCAAACCTCGAATGAACAACGGATTAAGTTGTTTAGTTTGGTCGAAGGTTTGGCTTTGTTCGCCGTTATGCTCATTTTGCTTTTCGCTGGCAATGCCCAACAATTAAAAATTGGTTTGAGCATTTGTGCGATTGCTGGCACAATGTTGGGCATAACCTTTGCCATGCGCCGTTCGCGTTACGTCGAATGGCTGATTTATATTAATTTGGCCTCGATTACGCTCATGCTTTCGTTAACAGGGCCGATTATTGGCGAAGTTGATGGCTCAGTTTGGGTTTTGTTTCAAGTGCCACCATTAATCGCCACGATTGTGCTCAATACCTCACGCGCCACCACAATTATTTGTATTGCTTCGATGATTATTCTTTCGCTTGTAATTGGCAGCGAATTCACTGGGATTATTCCAATTAAGTTTTTGGTTCCTAAATCGGCCTTATTGATTAATTTCTTCTGCCAATTATTAGTACTTGGTGTGATTGCGGTGACGGTACGCTTATTGGTTGGGCGGGCCAAAGGGGCTTTTGCAGTGGTAGCCCAAACCGAGGCCAAGCTTGAACAGCAATTGGCCAAAGAGCGTGAATTGGCGCTTCAGCGCGAGCAACTGAATGCGCAATTGAGCCAAAGCCTCGCCGAAATTAGCCAGCGCGATAGCCAAATTCAGGCCGAGCAAGCGGCTCAAGCAGCCTTACGTGCCCAGTTGCGCCAGCTGAGTTTGCCCGTGATTCCAGTGCTCAAACATACGGTTGTTATGCCCTTGGTCGGCGATCTTTTGGCAACTTCAAGCGAGGGCATCGAAGAAACCTTGCTGGCCGGAGTTAGCCATCATCGAGCCAAAATTGCGATTTTAGATGTAACTGGTGTGCCAACGATTGATACCGAGCTTGGGCGACGCGTAATCCAGGCCACAGCGGCAGCGCGTTTGCTCGGCGTTCAGACAATTATTGCGGGAATTCGGCCTGATGTGGCCCAAACCTTGGTGAGTTTAGGCATTGATTTTAGTGCCGTGGTAACTGTTGCCAGCTTGCAAGATGCAGTTGCGATTGCGATTAAACGTTTAGGCATGGGCTAATTCATGCTACAATTTGGCAATTCCCCAACTGTCACGACAGGATTTAGGCTGAAGAGTACCTTTTGTGCCTGCGTAGGCTAGAATATGCCGTATCAGCGATTTATCAGCAGCTCACGAGCAAGGTTTGATTGACGCTAGAATCTGCCACGCCCTATGATAGAGCGCATCTGACATAACGATTGATGGGGGCAGTTATGATGAGTAGTATGGCCGCAGTTGCGCCGAACCCACAAGCAGTTGCTTGGGCCAAAGCTGGTTTGTTGGCAATCAAATATGGGCGTTATCGTGATAGTGCCGCTTTGTTGACCCGCGCCGTCAAAATCGACCCTATGTTGGGCGAAGCATGGCGCTGGTTGGGCGCGTTGCACAGCGGTCAACGCCAAGCCTATTGTTTACGTTGGGCGCAACGCTCGTTGCCGCGGGCCACAATTCCGCGCTTGCCCAGCGTGGTTGCTGCTCCTGCGCCAAGTGTGCGCAGCAAAGCCAAACCGCAACGGCGGCGCAACTGGCGCAGAATTGCCCGTTGGTCGAGCGCCGCAGCGCTGGCGGCATTGCTTGGTTTTGGTGGGTTTCAGGCTGCCTATGCCAATCGCGTCTATCCTGGGGTGCAAGCCTTTGGCCAATCGCTGAGCGGCTTGACCAGCAACGAGGCGGCGCATGCGATTCTGCCAACCTTGCAAGCGTGGAACAACCACCATTTTAAAGTTCAATTAGGCGATCAAACGGCGATTGTGCCATTCAATGCCTTGACCAGCTTTGACCCCCAAGTGATTGCTGATCGCGCCTTGCAGATTGGCCGCGAAGATTCGTGGTCGGAGCGGCTGAGCAATCAAAGTTTGGGGATTGTCAGCACAATTAAAGCTGATGGTCTTTTGCTGAATCAACAAGCGCTTGATAACGCCATTCAAACCTTGGCCGAGGCCAGCGATCGGCCTGCGGTTGATGCCCAATTTCAGCGTAATCCTGATGGCACTTGGGTGGTGAGCAACGATGTGATTGGCTTGAAGCTTGATCATGCGCAAACCAAGGCCGCATTTCAAGCAGCTTGGGATGCGATCGATTGGAGCGCCGCGCCGCGCGATTATAGCGTGCTGGTGGTGCAAGAAGGCTTGAACCCAAACCAAAAAGCCTCGACGCTTAACGCCATGCTGCCAAAGCTCAATCAACAAACTGCCGCGCCATTAATGCTGACGATCAATGGTATGCAACATCAATTTGATCGGGCTAGCTTGCTCGATCTGAGCACATTGCCGCAAACTGGGCAGAGCTTTGGCCAAAACCAGCCAGCAATCGCTGCATTGGTACAGGAATTGGCCAAAACCTATGATCAGCCAGCCCAAGCTTCGCGCTTGGTACGTAACGGCAATCGGGCTACTGAATGGCAGTTTGGCCAAATTGGCTACACGCTCGATCAGGCCCAACTTCAGGCCCAAATTGGTCAAGCCCTAAGCACTGCCAATAACGAAGCGTTGAGCTTTAGTTTGCATGAAACTGCTCCACCAGCGGGCGAGCTTGAAGCGCTAGGCATTTATCAGGTGATTGGGGTTGGGGCATCGGATTTTAGTTCGTACCCAGATTACAATCGCGATCGCAATGTTGAAGTTGGTGGCAAGGAATTTGATGGTCTACTGATTGCTCCTGGTGAAGTAGTGTCGTTTGGTGGCACGGTTGGCGATATTTCGCTTGAAAAAGGCTACCAAATTGGCGAGATGATTGAAAATGGCATGGCGGTGCCAAGTATTGGCGGCGGAATTTGCCAAGTTTCGACGACCCTGTTTCGGGCGGCATTTTGGGCTGGTTTGCCCATCGAGGAGCGCCATAACCATAGTTGGCGTTTGGCTTGGTACGAGGTCGATGCCCCGCCAGGCATGGATGCCACGATTGCCTTGGGCGGGCCAGATTTGAAATTCCGCAACGACACCAACGGCTATATTCTGATCGATGTCAACACTGATTTAGTCAACAAAAACCAAACCTTTACCTTGTATGGCAGTGACACTGGGCGCACCGTGACGATGGAAGCAACTGGCAACGGCTGGAATGCCTTCCAGATTTTTCGGACTATTAGCGAACGCGATGGCACAAGCCGCAGCGACCGCTGGGATAGCTATTATACGCAGTAGGGAGGCTTTGTGGAGCCAAAAGCACCAGTCCCAATCATCAAAACAATTCCAACTTGGCGCGATTTAGCCCGCTGGACGCTGACAGCCTTTGCTATTTGGCTGGTGCTGTGGTTGCTCTGGCGCACTGGTAATCAACTGTTGCCGTTTGCGTTTGGGCTGATCTTTGCCTATTTATTGTTGCCCTTGGTGAATAAATTAGAGCGCTGGATTCCGCGTTGGGCCGCAATTCTGGTGGTGTATGTGGTTGGCTTAGGTGCGATCGTTGGTTCAATTTTGTATATTGTGCCACCAGCAATTAACCAAGTCAGTGGTTTTTTTGGCTCGCTGCCTGGCTTTTATGAAAATACGCTTGAGCCAAAAATTAACGAAGGCCTTACCTGGTATCGCAGCGAAGTGCCTGCTGATATTCAAGCGAATATTGATGGCCAGGTGGGCAAAGGCATCAACACGCTTAAAGAAAATGCTGCCAATTATGTTGAAACTGGGGTCAATGGTGTGCTGAATGGCTTGGGTGTGGTTTTCCAAACCCTGATCTTTTTGGCGGGCTTTTTGATTATTCCGTTTTGGCTATTTTATGTGCTGCTTGATGAGCGTAAAGGCAAGGCCGCCATTATTCGCATGATCCCTAAATCGATTCGTACCGATGTGTTAACTGTACTTTCAATCTTCGATCGGGTGTTTTCATCGTATATTCGTGGCCAATTAATCCTCGGCTTGGTGATTGCGATTATGTCGTACATTGGCTTGTGGGTTGTTGATTTGGTGATGCCAGGCGAGATTCCTTACAAGTTGCTCTTAGCCTTGGTTGCTGGCTTTACCGAATTAATCCCCGTAATTGGGCCGATTATTGGCGCAATTCCCGCAATTATTGTGGGCTTGACGACCTCGCTGCCGATGGGTTTGGTCATTGCTGGCTTGTATATTCTGATCCAGCAGATTGAAAATAATTTCTTAGTGCCACGAATTATTGGGGCGATTGTCGAAATTCATGCCGCAATTTTGATGGTGCTGTTGGTCGTTGCTGGCACAGTTTCGGGGCTGGTCGGGGTGATTATTTTTGCCCCAATGGCGGCTGTTGCGCGTGATAGCTATCAATACATCAATGGTCGGCTGCGCCAACCAGACGATCCACGCTATTTACGGGCTGGCGAGTTGCCGTGGGAGCATAAAGAAGAGCCAGAAACGCCGATGCCGCCGATGCTTGCCTTTCAAAACAAAGCCTAATTGACCACCTGCCCCTTGGTTTGTACAAACGCCAAGGGGCTTTTGCTTCAGCGAATTCCAAAACCATACTGCATAACACCACTCATCGTAGTATAATAGCGCCATCTTGGACTTGGGGAGACCGATCCATGGGCCGCAACTCGTCTTTTCGCATTTGGCTAACTCGTATTCGTCCTCTTGCTTGGGCCTTAGCTTGCTTTGCGCTCGTGCTTTTTGGCTACACGTTTAGCACCAGCATTCCAACTGATCGCCTGACGATTATTGCGAGTGTTTTAGGTGTAACTGCCGTGGCCTTGCCATGGCTTTTTAATCCCGAAGGCGATTGGCGCGAGTTGCGCACGCTTGGTATTTTGGCCTTGCCCTTGAGCGTGGCAATTCTCAGCGAAGGCTATCATACAGCGCTTTGGTCGGTGCTGCTGATTCCAGCAATTGCGATTCCGCAAATGTTGCCACCACGCTGGGCATTCAGCGCAATTGGCTTGATGGTGATTGCTTGGGCGGTCAGCAATGTCTTGGTTCCAGCGGTTGAGGTTGAAACGGTTGCGCTCGAAGTTGGGTTGCGTAGCGTGGGCTTTGTCTTGGTTGCAGTTGCGGTTTGGTTGGCGGCGCGACCGCGCTTTGATTATCCAGCGATGCTGCCAGAAGCGCCAATTCGGCGGGCAACCAGAGCTGCCGAGCGTTTGCGTGGCTCGCTTAGCCCAGAAGAAACCCTCGAAGAATTGGCTAGCGCAGCCAAAGCCTGTGGCCCGTTTATTTTTGCCAGCGCTTCAACGGTCGATTGGCGGGCACGCACGTTGCGGCTGGCGGTGGCAATTGGCGCAAGTGGCCGCACGCTTGGCGCAACCGAAATGCTTTCCATTCCGTGGGATGAGATTTCGGTGCTGTTGCGCGACGATCGCCGCATTGGCGATAATGCCTATTTGGCCGATTCGTTACCATTCCGCGATATTGCTGGCGAGCACTATATGTTGGTGCCGGTGCGCACCGCAACTGGCGAGATTTGTGGGTTGCTCACGGTTGGCGATGATGATCCTAAGGCCCGCAAACGCCTGACTGAAACCGCACCCTTGCTTGAATTATTGGCCTCGCAGGCTGCTGCTGTGCTCGAAAACGCCGCGCTGCAAAATACCTTGGCCCAACGCATTGAAGCCACCACCGCCGAAATGGGTCGTACCGCCGAAGATGCCATGCGCGCCCGAACCCGCGCCGAAAGCATGTATCAGATTGTGCGCGCGCTGAGCGGCACGCTCGAACCGCAACCATTGCTTGATCAAGCGCTGTTGTTGATTGCTCAAGCGACCCAAGCAGAACGTGGCGGGATTATGCTGATCGATCCTAAGAGTGGGCGCTTGGCATTTAGCACCAATCTTGATCGCAACATTACGCGCACCGAGGCTATTTCGTTGGAACGCGGCCAAGGCTTGGCTGGTTGGGTCGTCGAGCATCGCGCCCCTGTTATCATCCCCAACACTGCCGAAGATAACCGTTGGATGGTGCGCACTGAATACGACAAAAAAGGTCGTTCGGCGCTGGCCGTGCCAATGGAGCAGGATGGGAGGGTAGCTGGAGTGATTGTGCTGATCAACAGCCGCATCAATCACTTTACCCAAGAGCACATTCAATTTGTGCAGGTCATTGGCGATCAAGTGATGACGATGCTCAGCAATGTGCAGCTCTATCGGGCTACGACTGAGCAAGCCCGCCGCTTGAGCCAAGCCCTCGAACAACGCGAAGAAGAAGTCAGTCGCAGCTTGGCGATTGTGCGTTCAATCGGCGATGGCGTGGTGGTTGGCGATCGGGTTGGGCGAATTCGGTTGATCAACCCAGCTGCCGAGCAATTGCTCAACATCGAAGCCGTCGAATGGCTCGGCAAGCCCTTGATGAGCCTGCCTGGTGCGCCAGAGAGCGAGCCACGCCTGACCGAAAAGCAAACCTACCAGCAATTTGAGCTAAGCGGGCGCATGATTCGGGCATCGAGTACGCCAGTGTTTACTTCGCAAAGCGAATGGCTTGGCAGCGTGGTGGTTTATCACGATATTACGGCGGCTGAATTGGCCGATCGGATGAAAACTGAGTTTGTCGCCACCGCCTCGCACGAATTGCGCACCCCATTGACCTCGATCAGCGGCTATATTGATTTGCTGATGTTGAACACGCTTGGTCCTTTGACCGAGCAGCAACGCCAATTCCTGAGCGTCGTCAAAAACAACATCGAACGTTTGAATGCAATTCTCAACGATTTGCTCGACGTTTCGCGCATCGAATCGGGCAAAGTGCGTTTGCAGCGCAAACCAATTAATCTTGATGAGCTGATTCAATCGACCGTCATGGCAATTCATCAACAATGGAGTGGCAAGCAAATTTCGTTGGCGCTTGATGTGCCCGATGATTTGCCGCCGATGATTGCCGACCCCGAACGGATGCGCCAAATCGTCACCAACTTAATCTCAAACGCCTACAAATATACCCGCGATGGTGGGCGCATCGATGTGGTGGTGAGTAATGGCAGCGATTCAGTTACGTTGGCGGTCAAAGATAGCGGCGTGGGGATTGCAGCTGATGATCAACAGCATATTTTTACCCGTTTCTTCCGCTCGGAAAACCCACTCAAGGAGCAGGCTGGCGGCACCGGCTTGGGCCTGAACATCACCAAATCGTTGGTAGAGTTGCACGGCGGCAAAATCTGGTTTGATAGCGAAGAAGGCCGCGGCACGACCTTTACGGTGCAACTGCCGGTTGGCGGCGATTCCGACTGGACTCCAGCTTCATGGCTTGAGGGCGTGTAATGCGGCGGCGTAAAGTGCAACCCTTGAATGACCAGCGGCGCGAGGTGCTCTTATGGTTGGCGCAACGCAGCTGGACGGTGGCTGAACTGGCGGCGGCGAGCGGTTGCGATGCGGCGATTTTACGGGCTTGGTTGGAAGGCAAGCGTTCATTGAGTGAAGCCGAACGCTTAGCGATTGAGGAAGCACTACAACAACATCATGAATAAACTTTATTTTGGCGATAATCTGGCTGTTTTGGCGAGCCTGCCAGCAGCCAGCTATGATTTAATCTACATTGATCCGCCTTTCAACACTGGCAAAGTGCAAAGTCGCACCCAATTGCGTACCGTTCGTTCCGAGCATGGCGATCGGATTGGCTTTGGTGGGCATCGTTATAGCAGTATCAAAGTTGGCGAGCGGGCTTATGGCGATAGTTTTGATGATTTTCTGGCCTTTATTGAGCCACGTTTGCTCGAAGCCTACCGTTTGCTGAAGCCCCAAGGCAGTTTCTTTTTTCATATTGATTATCGTGAAGTACATTATTGCAAGGTGCTGCTCGACCAGATTTTTGGCCGCGATTCGTTTATCAACGAAATTATTTGGGCCTACGATTACGGCGCACGCTCGCGCAAAAAATGGTCAACCAAGCACGATACGATTCTGTGGTATGCCAAAGATCCAGAAAACTATACCTTTAATTATGAGGCAATCGATCGCATTCCCTACATGGCTCCAGGTTTAGTTGGGCCTGAGAAGGCAGCGCGCGGTAAAACACCGACTGATGTCTGGTGGAACACGATTGTTAGCCCGAATGGCAAGGAAAAAACTGGCTACCCCACCCAAAAACCGCTCGCAATCCTCAACCGCATTGTGCGCGTGCACTCTAACCCCAACGATCAGGTGCTCGATTTTTTTGCAGGCAGTGGCTCGTTTGGCGAGGCCGCCGCACGCAATGGCCGCAATTTCACGCTGATCGATCAAAATCCCCAAGCAATCGAGGTAATGCGCCAACGCTTGGCTTTTGCCAACCCCGAATTTTATGAAGTACACCGTTAACCGCGAAGAACGCGAAGGTACACGAAAGGCTATGGGCTGGAGGCTTTTGGAGATTGCTTGGAGCTACCAACACTTGTTCCGCTAGCCGAGAGCCTTATTCTTCGTGTTCTTCGTGGATCAAGCTTTTAACGCAGAGGCGCAGAGAAATTGAGGACAAAAGGTATGGGCTATTAGGAATTGATTTCAACATCACAACCCACTAGCCCATAACCAAATTAACCGCGAAGAACGCGAAGTTCCACTAAGGTTGGATTTTTTGGTTCTCTGAGGCTTGTACAAAACTCAGGTTTCCAATTAACCTAACATTCGTGCTCTTCGTGTCCTTCGTGGTTTAACTCAATAATTATTTCCAGCTATCGTTGCGGGTAACGCTGCCACTGCCGGGCGTGCTAAACGTGCGGTTCGTCCCGCTTTCCCAGGTTACATTGCCTGAGCCATCTTTTTTGATGTATTTGTATTCGATGGCGGTGTTGGCTGGCAAGTTGATCGTTTTGCTCCAAACTGGGTAGCTTGCTGATGAGAGCAGCACGGCATTGGCGGTATTCCAGCTGCCAAGCGCCGCAACATTGCCAATCACATACACATTTTGGCCCCAAGTTGTGGTGGCGTTTTCGTTGAAGGTCACCGCAATGGTGCTGCTTGGTGGCGTGGTTGGCACTGGTGGCGTGGTTGGCACTGGGGTTGGGTTGGTGCCATTGATTTTTGCCCCACCGTGAATTGCCACTGAATCCATCGCTGCCACCGTGATCGTTGCTTGACCACTGCCATTGACGCTGACGGTTGGGCCTGAACAAACCCCATTGTTGAAATCGCCGTGAATCACATCGCAGTAGGTGCCTGCTGGCAAGCCAGTTGCAAAGGTGCGGCTTAAGCTATTGCCTTCGCGGTTGATTGCCACAAAGCCCAAGCTACCACGGCTGAACGAGATTTGATTATTGCCATTCGACCACCAATTGCTGGTGCTAAATGCGCTGCTAGTGTAGTTGCGGAAGCCAACCATGTTGGCGATGCCGCGCCAGCGATGCTCACAAACCCAGTTGCTGCCGCCACAATCGGCGGTGTTGCCATTGTAAACATTGCTGCTTGGTGGGCCTTGGTCGCCATTGCTGAAATTGTAGCTCGACATAACTTGGGGATAGCCATATGGCCAAGCCAAGGCAAAGACGTTGGCAAGTTCGTAGAGTTTGCCATCTTTGAAGGTTACCACGTTGCCAGCGCCACCATGGCCGCGTTGGTTATCGTGGTTATCGGTAAAGACCACGGCGCTATCGCTGGCGATAAAGCCCCATGGTGTGCCGAAGTTGCTCATGTTGGCGAGCTTATCGGTTTTGAACATACGGCCAATGTTGGTGCTGTATTTGAACTCGGTTACATCGCCGTTGCCGGTGTATTCGCCAGAGGTAATTGGCTCGCCGCCTTGGTCGATTACTTCTTGATAGATGTAAGGATTGCTGGCGCGGCTCATAATGTTGGCGATGTCGGCGGCGGGCATGTGTTTGGCGGCATCGATGCGGAAGCCAGCCACGCCCAAGCCACGCAGATCATTCAGGTAGGCAGCTAACTTGCCGCGTACATAATCTGATTCGGTTTTGAGGTCGGCGAGGTTCACCAACTCACAATTTTGCACTTCCCAACGATCTTGGTAGTTGCTAATATCGTCGTTGCCATTGCGGCCACAGTGGTGGAAATCTTGGGTCTGATAGTTGCCTGGGTAGTTGTAGCTGCTATAGCTGGTGCCAGCAACGCCAGTGCCGCTGCCAACGCCAGTCATATGGTTGATCACAGCATCGACATAAATATCTACGCCAACTGCTTTACAGCGGGAAACCATGTTGGCAAACTCGGCGCGGGTGCCGGAGCGGCTTTGAATTTGATAACTGACTGGTTGATAGCGCGTCCACCATTGTGCGCCTTGGATATGTTCTTGAGGTGGTGAGACTTGAACCGCTGCGAAGCCTTTGGGTCCGAGCCAATTTTCGCATTCTTTGGCAATGTCAGTCCATTTCCATTCGAACAAGTGGACGAAAGCCGTGCGTGGTGTCGTTTGAGCTTGGGTTGCTCGTGGAGCGGTTCCAAGGAAGCCAACCGAGAAGATGATCACAACCAAGACGAACAGTGTCAACCGCGCGATTGCGCGAGTGGTCCGTGACATAAACGACCCTCCTTTGGGACGTGAACGGTTGATCGAGTCAAGGCAGCTGGATGATACTCAGGCCTAGGATGTTCGAGATCACACAGCATCTACGGGGAATGAATCAACGGCGATTCATCGAGCCACTATCAATTTGTTTATAGAGCGAACAAAGTTTTAGCCCTAGAAAAATACCGTCGTACAAAGCTGAAATGTTAGCTGGCGTTGTAAGCACGATTAGGCAAATGTCCCGATTTGGGCTGGTACTTTTGGTTCGTTCGTTTGTTGGACGAAGTATACACAAGCGATTTGGGCTTGTCAAGCCAAAATTGGGCTAAAAATTTAGCTTTTTAATAATTTAGCTTATTCAGCTCATGGTGCGTCTTTTCATTCAAGGTTATGGTTGTTAATCAAGGATTGCAGTTCAGCATCAAGTGTTTGTCACCACCCTTCCGTCCCGCCTCAAGGCGGGAGACGCAGGGGTTTTCAGCCCCTGCACCCCAAATATTCATGTGTTGGAGTGTTGCTGTGCATCTTTACCCCCAAACTTCGTACTCTTCGTGGATCAAACCTTCGCGCTCTTCGCGCTCTTCGCGGTTCCAACCCCTAGCACCCCATCCCCGATCCCCAACCCCTGATTACTGACCCCTCGCTCACCACCCTCTGTTGCCAACCCCAATGATTTTCCGAGAGCCAAGAGCCTTCTCCCCTTCGTGTTCTTCGTGCTCTTCGTGGTTCCCGTTTATCCGGCCCCCAGCACCCGATCCCCGATCGCCAACCCCTAGCAGATTGTTGAGGCATTTTGTGACAATTGCCACAAAATAAGCAAAATGGTTGGCATTGGGGATAAAAACATGGCTAGGCTAATGCGAGCTAAGGCGATTTCTGCCCGTTACAAAGGGATTGAGCCTATTCTTGACTAATGTTAACAAGTTTGACAAGAGCATAGCCATCCTTTATACTTGAGAATGTGCAAAAAAGCACAAAATCCCAACAGTCGTGAAAGTTGTATTGCCCAGCGTTGTGCAGAGCCAGCAGTGTACCGCTTTACGATGGGCCTATAAACGCGGAGGGATCGCCTTGTCCACAAAACAAAAGGTAATTATAGCGGTCGCAATTACCGCAGTGATTGGGATTGCTTTGCGCATATTCCTGCCTGTTGGTACGCCGCTGGTATCGGTGCGAGCCGAAGAACTGTTCCACATTGGTGGTTATACGATCACGAACTCGCTGTTGCTCACTTGGATAGTGATGGCACTCTTGATCGTGCTTGCGGTCGTTGGCACAAGCAAATTGCGCAGTGGCAACGCTGAAGCTTTGAAGCAACCACGTGGTTTGCAGAACGCTTTGGAATATGCGGTTGAAATGTTCTACAACACCATGCAAGGGGTCAGCCCCAAATTTGCAGGGCGTTTCTTTGTAATCGTTGCAACCATCTTCTTCTTAGTTCTGCCATCAAACTGGTTTGGTTTGATTCCAGGTGTCGGCTCAATTGGGTTGTGCTATAGCCACAGTGCCGAGCATGCCGCCGCTCCAAACTATGTTGCAACCGCTGGCATCAGCACCGATACTGCTGCGCCAGTGCTGGCTGCTGCTGCTGAAGGTGGCAAATACACCCACAACTGCCCAAGTGGCACGGCCTTCCACCCATTCTTGCGCCCAGGGAGCGCCGACTTGAACATGACCTTGGCTTTGGCCTTGATCTCGTTCGCGGTGACTGAATTCTGGGGCTTCCGCTCGTTGGGCTTTGGCTACTTAGGCAAGTTCTTCAACTTCCGCGGTGGCTTGATTCAAGCTGCGGTCGGGATCATCGAATTGATTTCGGAATTTGCGCGGATTGTCTCGTTTGCCTTCCGGCTTTTCGGCAACATCTTTGCCGGTGAAGTTGTGCTCTTGGTAATGGCATTCCTGTTCCCAACCTTGCTATCTCTGCCATTCTACGGCCTCGAACTCTTCGTCGGCTTGATTCAAGCCTTTGTGTTCGCGATGTTGACGATGGCATTTATCGATATGGCTGCTGAATCGCACGGCGATCATGGCCACGAAGAACACGCGCACTAAGCGCTTGATCGACGCAAACTAACGGTTTGATCATACACTTTTCTTTTGACTACTTATTGACACTCAGTTTTTGGAGGATTCAGCTCATGACCGATGAAGGTGTACGCCTGATTGCAGCGGCCTTGGCTATTGCTTTATCGACCCTCGGCCCTGGTATTGGTATTGGGATGTTGGTATCGGGCGCATTGCAGTCAATTGCTCGCAACCCTGAAACCGAAGGCACGATCCGCACCAATATGTTCGTCGGTATCGCTTTGACAGAAGGTCTCGCGATCTTCGGTCTGGTTATTTCGTTGTTGATTGGTTTCAACGTTATCTAAGAACCAACCGCCGACGAACGACGATTCAATGACACTATTCCTGCAAGCGCCATGCACCTAGTGGCGTGGCGCTCTTGCTAAGGGGGATGTAATGGATAAGCTTGGGGTCGATCTCCCACTGCTACTCTCACAAATTGTCAACTTCTCATTGTTGGCGATTTTGTTGAATATGTTTCTCTACAAACCAATTTTGAATGCCCTGCAAGCTCGCTCAGAACGCATTCGCGAGAGCTTGGATAACGCTGAAAAAGTGAAGCAACAATTGGCCCGCGTTGATGCCGACTACGATGCGAAGCTGCAAGAAGCTCGCCGTGAAGGTCAAACCATCATCAGCCAAGCCCAAGAACGCGCTCGGGCGCAAGAAGCCGAATTGTTGGTTGTTGCTCGCAATAACGCTGCCAAAATTGAAGAAGAAGCCCGTAACAAAGCTGAACAAGATCGCCAACAAATGTTGCGCGGCTTGCAAGGCCAATTGGCTTCTTTGGTTACCGAAACCGCCAGCAATGTGCTTGGTCGCGAACTGCAAACTAAAGGTCACGACGAGTTGATCAATAAATCAATTGACCAACTTGGGAGGCTGAACTAATGAGCAGCCGCGAACCCGCAAGCTACGCCCGCGCTGTCTATGATTCACTCGTTGCAGCGCTCAAAGCCGAAGGCCAAGAAGATCTCTTGTCAAACGTGCTGGATGAGTTGGTGCAGTTGGCGCGTTCGGGCGGCCCAACCGCGGCTGAAGTTACAAGTGCCGTAGAACTGAGCGCTGAACAACGCACCAAGATCGCCAACGATCTCAAGGCGCGTTATGGCGCATTGCTCGACATCACCTACAACGTCGATCCAGAAATTCTGGGCGGCTTGTTGGTGCGTGTTGGCGATAAGGTGCTTGATTCAACTCTCCGCCAACGCCTCAACGCAGTCCAACGCAATATGATGGCCGGTTAACTGTGAGAAGTGATGAAGCACCAGCTTCATCCTTCATACTTCGATCATAGAGGCAAACAATGGCTGTAACAGCAGAAGATATTCTTAGTCGTCTTAAAGCCAGCGTTCAGCAACCACTCAGCGCTGACCCAACTGCGGTCAACGTCGGGACGGTTGCCAGCGTTGGCGACGGCGTAGCGCGGATCTCAGGTCTGCGTGATGTTATGGCTTCGGAGTTGCTTGAATTCAAGCAAACGAAGTCAGGCGAAACCGTCATGGGCATCGCGCTGAACTTGGAAAAAGATAACGTCGCTGCCGTTATTTTGGGCGATTATCTCGAAATTGAAGAAGGCGACTTGGTACGCTCAACTGGCAAGATTATTTCAGTGCCAGTTGGTCAAGAGTTGCTTGGCCGCGTCGTTGACCCACTGGGCCGCCCACTCGATGGCAAAGGCCCAATCAGCGCAACCAAAACCCGCGAAGTCGAACGGATTGCCCCCGGGGTGATCGAGCGTAAATCGGTTAGCCAACCAGTGCAAACTGGGATTTTGGCGATCGATGCCTTGATTCCAATCGGGCGTGGTCAACGTGAGTTGATCATCGGCGACCGCCAAACTGGTAAGACCGCGATCGCAATCGATACGATCATCAACCAACGCGGGCAAGGCATGGTGTGTGTGTATGTCGCTATCGGCCAAAAGCGCTCGAAAGTGGCTCAAACCATCACCACACTTGAGCAAAATGGCGCGATGGATTACACCATCGTGGTCAATGCTTCAGCCTCAGAATCAGCAGCATTGCAATACATCGCCCCATACTCAGGCTGTGCCATCGCTGAAGAAGTGATGGAAGGCGGCGTGACGGTCGATGGCGCATTGGTCAAAGATGCCTTGATCATCTATGACGATTTGTCGAAGCATGCTGTGGCCTATCGCCAAGTGTCGTTGTTGCTGCGCCGCCCTCCAGGCCGCGAAGCCTACCCTGGCGACGTGTTCTACTTGCACTCACGCTTGTTGGAACGGGCTGCTCGTTTGAGCGAAGCCAATGGCGGCGGTTCGATTACGGCCTTGCCAATCATCGAAACCCAAGCTAACGACGTTTCGGCCTACATTCCTACCAACGTGATTTCGATCACCGACGGTCAAATCTTCTTGGAATCGGACTTGTTCTATGCTGGCCAACGCCCAGCCTTGAACGTGGGTATTTCGGTGAGCCGCGTCGGTTCATCGGCCCAAACCAAAGCCATGAAGACCGTTGCTGGTAAGATGAAGCTCGAATTGGCTCAGTTCCGCGAATTGGCAGCCTTTGCGATGTTTGCCTCCGACTTGGATGCAGGCACCAAGGCCCAAATTGAACGCGGTCAACGCCTTTCGGAATTGCTCAAGCAACCACAATACCAACCAATCTCCTTGGAAGACCAAGTGATTATTCTGTGGGTTGCTGGAAACGGCTTCTTGGATGATGTTCCAGTTGCTCGGATCAACGACTTCAAGCGCGATTTCTGGCAGTTTATCCACAGCAGCTATGCTGAGGTTGGCCGCACTATCGCTAGCGATAAAGTCTTGAGCGAAGCAACCATCGCCAACTTACGCAAAGCCGTGACCGAATTCAAGCAAACGGCGAGTTATAAATAGATAGGGGTTAGGGGCTGGGGGTCAGGGGTCAGTTAAACCTTGATCCCGCCCTTGCCTCAATCTCTTTCTTTACGAGGATTTTATGGCTTCAGCACGAGAAATTCGGCGGCGGATCAAGAGTGTCAAGAACACTGGCAAAATCACCAAAGCGATGGAGCTAGTGTCGGCCTCGAAGATGCGTCGCGCTCAACGAAACGTGCTTGCAACCCGTCCGTATGCCGACCGCCTGTATGATGTTATGGGCGAGTTGACCATGCGTTCGATGGGTGGCAGCTCGAAACACCCGTTGTTGCAGCCGCATCCCACAGTAACTCGTGTTGCGTTGATTTTGATCACGCCCGACCGTGGGCTGTGCGGTGCGCTTAATTCAAACTTGACGCGTGCAGCGGCTCGCTTTATCACAGATCAAAAAAGCCAAGGTCGTAGTGTTTCAGTCATCGCTGTCGGCAAAAAAGGTCGCGATTTCATCTTGCGGGCTGGTCAAAAGCTCGATTCTGAAATTATTGGTTTGGGCGATGCGCCACCGTTGGTGGATGTCTTGCCTGCTGCCACAACCGCGATCAATGGCTATAGCCCCGATGCGAATGGCAACTATGCCTACGATGAAGTCTACTTGCTTTGCGCTGAGTTCGTAAACACCTTGGTCCAACGGCCAAAATTGCGCCGTTTCTTGCCAGTCGAAGCCCCAGGCAACGCAGGTGCAACCAAGGTCGATTACTCATACGAACCAAGCCAAGAAGATGTGCTTGACCAATTATTGCCACGCTTCATTGAAGTGCAGCTCTACCAAGCCATCCTTGAATCAATTGCAAGTGAACATTCGGCCCGGATGATGGCCATGCGCAATGCCAACGACAATGCCAAAGAGTTGGTGCGCGACTTGACCCTGACCTATAACAAGGCTCGGCAAGCAGCCATTACCACTGAGATTAGCGAAATCGCCGCTGGTGCAACAGCGCTCAACCAATAATCAGCTAGTTTTGGCTAGCGATTGTTGACCATTTGGAGAATTCCATGGCAACTGGAAAGATTTTACAAATTACTGGCGTGGTTATCGACGCAGAATTTCCTGCCGATAGCCTGCCACAAATTTATAACGCGTTGGAAATTCCCTTGGGCCAAGGCCGACCATCGCTGATCTGCGAAGTCCAACAACAGTTGGGCGATAGCGTCGTGCGCGCGGTCGCAATGTCCACCACCGACGGCCTTGTCCGTGGGATGGACGTTATCAACACTGGTGCACCAATTAGCGTGCCAGTCGGGCCCGAAACCTTGGGTCGGGTGTTCGACGTTCAAGGTCGGCCAATCGACGGTGAAGGCCCAGTTGGTACAACCAAAACGATGCCAATTCACCGCCCAGCTCCAACCTTCGAAGAACAATCAAACCGCGCTGAGTTGTTCGAAACCGGCATCAAAGTCATCGACTTGATCGCGCCCTTTACCAAGGGTGGCAAAACCGGCGTGTTCGGCGGCGCAGGCGTGGGCAAGACCGTTATTATCCAAGAGTTGATCTCGAATATCGCTAAAGAACAATCCGGTTACTCGGTGTTCGCAGGCGTAGGCGAGCGCTCACGCGAAGGTAACGACTTGATCCACGAAATGAAGGATTCGAAGATTCCTGGCACCGACCAAACCGTATTCGATAAAACGGTGATGGTGTTCGGCCAAATGAACGAACCACCAGGAGCACGCTTGCGGGTAGCACTTTCAGCTTTGACCATGGCTGAATACTTCCGCGAAGAAGGCCGCGACGTGCTGTTGTTCGTCGATAACATCTTCCGCTTTACCCAAGCAGGCTCGGAAGTGTCGGCGCTCTTGGGCCGGATGCCTTCACAGGTGGGTTACCAACCAACTCTTGGGACCGAGATGGGTGAGTTGCAAGAACGCATCACCTCGACCAAGACTGGCTCGATTACCTCGTTGCAAGCAGTCTACGTGCCTGCTGACGACTACACCGACCCAGCTCCAGCAACAACCTTTGCTCACTTGGATGCAACGATTTCGCTGGAACGCTCGATCTCGGAAAAAGGTATCTACCCTGCGGTGGACCCACTGGCTTCGACCAGCCGGATTCTCGACCCCAACATTGTGGGCGAAGAACACTACCGCGTCGCGACCGAAGTCCAACGGATGTTGCAACGCTACAAAGACTTGCAAGATATTATTGCAATCTTGGGTGTCGAAGAATTGTCAGACGACGACAAATTGACAGTTTCCCGCGCCCGCAAGCTCGAACGCTTCTTCTCACAACCATTCGGTGTGGCTGAAGTGTTTACCAACATTCCTGGCAAGTACGTCGCCGTTGGCGATACTGTCAAGAGCTTTGCCCGCGTTCTCGCTGGCGAGTTCGACCACATTCCCGAAAGCTTCTTCTTTATGAAGGGTGGCATCGACGATGTGGTAGCCGCCTTCGACGCATCAAAGCAATAAGCGATCAATGATTATGCGACCCTGCGCCGGCTGGAACGGGCATTATACCCGCCCCATTCCGGCGCATTGTCTATAATCGCTGTGAGGATGTATGCCACTCCAATTGGAAATCGTCACCGCTGAGCGCGTGGTTCTTTCCGAAGAAGTCGATATGGTTAGCGCGCCTTCGTATGAAGGTCGGGTGGGGATTTTGCCCCGCCACGAGCCATTATTGACTGTCTTGCAACCAGGCGAATTGCACTATGTGAAAAATGGTGTTAGCATGCCCTACGCCATCAGCGGCGGCTTCATGGAAGTCTTGCCAGATCGGGTAACGATTTTGGCCGATACCGCTGAACGCGCTGATGAAATCGATGAAGCTCGGGCTGAACAAGCACGCGCCAAAGCTGAACAGGCTGTGCGCGATCGTCAAGGCGCTGTCGATGTTGCTCAGGCCGAAATTGCCCTGCGCCGCGCTACAGTGCGCTTGCAAGTTGCCAAACTGCGCCGCAATCGTCAACAGTAGTAAACATGAGTTGAAAGAACATCAGCTAGCACCCATGGCATGCAAACCAGTGGTAATCGCTCGGTGTTCTTTCTTCGTTTGGAATAACTAAGGTATGGCACGAAAACTTGGGATTGACCTAGGCACGGCCAATGTGCTTGTCTACATCAAGGGCAAAGGAATTGCCTTGTCCGAGCCGTCGGTGGTGGCGCTCTCGCGCAAAACCAATAAGATTCGCGCAGTTGGCGCTGATGCCCTCGCGATGCTTGGCCGTGAACCAGAAAGCGTTGAGGTGATTCGCCCAATGCTTAACGGGGTTATCGCCGATTATGAAACCACCAAGGCGATGTTAGAGCACTTTATTGATAAAACCCGTGGCTTTGGCAAGCCCGATGTGATGATCTGTATTCCGGCTGGCGTAACCACCGTCGAGATGCGGGCCGTGCGTGATGCTGCGCGTAAAGCTGGCGCTCGCCGCGCTTATTTGATTCGTGAGCCACTTGCTGCTGCGATTGGCGCGAATATTCCGGTGGCCCAACCATCGGGCAACTTGATTATTGATATTGGTGGTGGTACAACTGAAGTTGCCGTGATTTCGCTCAACGATATTGTGGTGAGCAATTCGGTACGGGTTGGTGGCAATAAGTTCGATGAAGCCATCGCCGCCTATATTAAACGTAAATATAATATGATGATCGGCGAACGGACTGCTGAAAGTATTAAAATTGAAATTGGTTCAGCCTTGCCGCTTGACCGCCCATTGACCATGCAAGTGCGTGGCCGCGACCAAGTTGCGGGCTTGCCGCGCACAATCGAGGTCGATTCCAACGAAATTACCGATGCAATTCAAGAGCCACTTGAAGCAATTATTAGTGCCGTGCGCTCGGTCTTGGTCGAAACGCCACCAGAATTATCATCGGATATTATTGATAAAGGCATGGTGATGACCGGCGGTGGCTCGATGCTGCGCCGGATCAACGAATTGCTGACCGAAGTAACTGGCGTGCCTTGTTATGTTGCCGACCAGCCCGCCAACTGCGTGGCCATCGGCACAGGTCTTGCCCTAGAAAATCTTGAGATTCTCCGCGAAAGTTTGTCGGGGAGTGATATAAATTAGGTTCGAGGGTTCAGAGGTCAGGGGTCAGGGGCGAGGGACTAGGGATCAGTAACTAGCCTTTAAATACTCAAGCCTGAACCCTAACAACTGAACCCTGACCCCTACTCGTGATTATTCAACGTTGAATGATCGCATTGACCATTGACATTTATGCAAGCTGGCAGCGATGCTGGCCCATTCATTGAAGTAATGAACTGAGTAGTTTTGGGCTACGGTTGTTGCTTCAGCGAGGTTTTCTATGGATATGCGCGATGATGCGCGGCTCGCCGATGAAGTCGAGAAGCTAACCCATACAGCGGATGCGCTTTCGCTTGATGCGAAAAATCGCATGCGCAAGGTTGTTGAACCTAAAATTGAGGCTGCGGTTGCCCAACGCGAGGCAATGGTCGCCGAATTAACCAGCGAACCTGTCCAGGCTCCAGCCAGCGAATTAGCCAAGGCTGATCCCCGCCGTGTGACAATTACCCATGTGCGCAATCATCCCCATACCTTTGCCTACCTTGATGCTGCCAACCAGCAGCTCAAGCTGATTGGCTATACTGAGCATGGCCGTCGCCATGCCGCTTTGGTTGGCCACATTGGGGCTAATGTCTTGCGCCGCCTCAACTTTTCGGCGCGCGAAATTGAGCTGGCCGAAATTGCAGGCTTGTTGCACGACATTGGTAATAGCATTAATCGCAACGATCACGGCCAAACTGGGGCAATTCTGGCCAAAGATATTTTGAGCAGCCTCGCGATGCCAATCGACGAGATCATCACGATTATGGGTGCGATTGGCAATCACGAGGAAGAACGCGGCCATGCGGTTTCAAGCGTGGCGGCGGCGCTGATTTTGGCCGACAAATCCGATGTGCATCGCTCGCGGGTTCAAAACAGCGATCCCACGACCTTTGATATTCATGATCGGGTCAATTATGCAGCGACCAAATCGTTCTTGCGGGTTGATAGCGAGCAACGGCGTGTTACACTGCAATTGACGATCGACACCGAGATGGCCTCGGTGATGGATTATTTTGAGATATTTCTCTCACGAATGGTAATGTGCCGCAGGGCTGCCGAGTTTCTTGGTAGTCGCTTTGGGCTTTCGATAAACGATGTATCGGTGTTGTAGCTGCTACGCTAGCTGGCTCACCAAGCGCAGGTTAAACGCGCTTGTGCTGGTTGTAGCCGCTACGGCAGTTTAATTTATTTCTCTTTACTAAAGGAGCCATCTCATGACCGAACGAGCCGTATTAAGTGAAGGCGACACTGTAGGCACTAATTTACATGTCAAGCAAGCCTATCGCAACTTAACGGTGCCGCAATTGGTGGAAGCTGCGCTCAAACGGGGCGAAGCCGTTTTATCGGCTACTGGGGCTGTTGTTGCCACCACGGGCGCACGCACGGGTCGTTCTGCAGATGATAAGTTTGTGGTGGAAACACCAGCAGCCGCGTCAATGCACTGGACGAAATTCCATAAAGCTATGAAGCCCGAAACCTATGCCACGATCAAGGCCAAGGCGTTGGCGCACATGGCCGAACGTGAGATGTTTGTTTTAGATGCCAGCGCTGGCGCTGATCCAGCCTATGCGCTGCCAATTCGCGTGGTGACTGAATATGCTTGGCATAATTTGTTCGCCAAGCAATTGTTCCGCGATGCAATTAGCAACGATCAACAACCACAATGGACGGTGCTCAATTTGCCAAGCCTGAAGCTTGATCCAGCGGTCGATGGCTCGCGCTCAGAAGTCGCCGCCATGATCAATCTCGATGAAAAATTGATTTTGATCGTTGGCACCGAATACGCTGGCGAGATCAAGAAATCGATCTTTACAGTGCTGAACATGGTCTTGCCAAGCCAAAACGTAATGCCAATGCACTGCTCAGCCAATATTGGCAGCAAGGGCGATGTGGCCTTGTTCTTCGGCCTCTCGGGCACTGGCAAAACCACGCTCTCAGCCGACCCAGAACGGGTGCTGATTGGCGATGATGAGCATGGTTGGAGCGCCAACGGCGTGTTCAACTTTGAAGGCGGCTGCTATGCCAAGTGTATCCGCTTGCGCCGCGAATCGGAGCCAGAAATTTTCGATGCAATTCGCTATGGGGCGGTGCTCGAAAACGTGGTGCTCAGCGATAGCCGCGATCCCAATTATGATGATGCGTCATTGACCGAAAACACCCGCGCCGCCTATCCCTTGGAATTCATTCCCAACGTCAGCGAAACGGGTATGGGCGGCCAACCAGAAACGATCATCTTCTTGACCGCTGATGCCTTTGGGGTTTTGCCGCCAATCGCTAAGCTCAGCCCTGAACAAGCGATGTACCACTTCTTGTCGGGCTATACCGCCAAGTTGGCAGGCACCGAAACGGGCGTTGGCTCAGAGCCACAAGCAACGTTTAGCACCTGCTTTGGCGCACCGTTTATGCCATTGCATCCAACCGTGTACGCCGATTTGCTCGGCCAAAAAATGCGCGAACACAAAGTGCGGGTATTTTTGGTCAACACTGGCTGGACTGGTGGTTCGTTCGGGGTTGGCAAGCGCATGAGCTTGCGCGATACTCGCACGATGGTGCATGCCGCGTTGGCTGGCAAGCTCGATGATGTGGAAATGTGGCACGATGCTCGTTTCAACCTCGATGTGCCTGTGGCGATCGAAGGCGTTGATAACAGCGTGCTGCAACCCCGCCAAACTTGGGCCGATGCCAGCGAATACGATCAAGTTGCCGATGACTTGGCCGCGCGCTTCCGCAAGAACTTCGAGCAATACGCCGAACGCGCTGGCGAAACCGTGGTAAACGCTGGGCCACAAGCGTAGGCTCTACAACCAAGTTTTGTAACCGCGAAGAACGCGAAGAGCACGAATGTTAGGTTTAGTGGTTCGCTGACATTTCTCCAATTATCAGAGAACCACTAAATTAGCCTTAGCGTCCTTCGCGTTCTTCGCGGTTAAATTACCCCTTATCCTTATGGCTTTTCTGCCTTTTGACTTTTGCCTTCTGAATTGGCTTCCAGCTCCTCGAGCACCCGTAAGATCAACAATGCAATCTCTAGGCTTTTTATCTCAGCACATAATGAATTCCAATCGCGCTCGCCTGCCCAGATGCGCTGAATGCTTGCTGGTACTTTGCCCCAATCGCCTTGCTGCATCTTCGGGAATTCTTGCTCGACCGCAGCTCGCATTTCTTGATTGCCTTGGGTTGCTGTGACAATTGCTGCGATCAATTGCCCAAATTGTTGATCGATATGCCAGCGATTGGCGGCATGGGCAGTAAATGCTGTTTGTGCTTGCTGACGATACTCTGCTGCTGTCACTGCTTGGCCTGCTAGATTGGCTAAGTCGGCAAGGATGCTAAAAGATAACCATAATGAAGCACTATTGGGATCAAGAGTTTGCTTGATTGCCAAGGCTTGTTCAGCATAGGCTTGAGCTTCGACTAAGCGGCTTGACGGCCATGCTCCAGCTTGGATTTGATTAGCAATCAGATCAGCGAGATTATTGAGTGTTCCCGCCTGATAAAATGCTGGCAGATCAGGGGTTTGTAATACCCGTTGATACCAGCCCTCAGCCTCGCTTGGCTTGCCTGCTGATTCAGTCACGATTGCCAAATTATTACAGGTTTGCGCTACCCCAATGCTATCGCGCAAACCTTCGTGGATAGCCAGACTCTGGCGATAATGTTGCTCGGCGTTCGGCCAATCTTGTTGCTCTTCTGCAACTCTGCCCAGTTGATGATAGATCGTGGCTTCAGCACTTGGCGCGTTCAACTGCTGATAGATCTCTAGGGCTGCATCGTATTTTTGGGTGGCCTCAGCATACTGGCGCTGTTGCAACGCTAATGTCCCAAGTAACTCTAAATCTACTCCTTGACTATGCAGATCATCAAGTGTTTTATCGATTTCTAGTCCTTGCTCATAACAACGCTTAGCCTCAGTAAATTGGCCTTGATCGCGGTGGCAATTGGCAAGATCAGTCAATACTGCTGATTTCTGATGAAAATACATCTTGGCATCTGGTTGTTGGATGAGCAACTGTTCAATCATAGTTAATGCATGCTGCTGCACCTGCTGGGCTTGAGCCGGTTGGCCTAAGCGCAGTAAACAACGCCCAATTCGCGCAAGGGTTACACAATGCTCATAGGAGCCACGGCCACACGGCTGATCATCTGGCTGTTGCTCGATCCGCGCTAAAAGTTGCCCAAAGCGTTGGAGCGCTGCATCATAACGACCTTGAGCAAATTCAGCCTCACCAAGCCCAGTTTCATGTAAAAACTGGGCTTCGGAAAGCTGTTCTTTGATAACCATATGCTGGGCAAGTTGTTGATTGAGCAAATTGCGCTCGCGCTGCATACCAAAATTGTTATAAAACTTATTTAGGTTATCAGCCATATCTACTGCGGCATCAATCTCCTTTAAGCTTAATAACCCTTGGAGTGCCTTTTGCAGGTTGGGCAGTTCATAGCGCATCAAGGCTCGAACTGCTTGCGGGGTTTGGCGATCTTGCTCATAACAATATCTTGACAACTGGTAATAACGCACGGCAAAGCGTTGCTCTAGCTCAGTGCTAGTGGGGTGCTGCTGGCGCAAATAGGGCGTGAGAGTTGGATGAAAGTGCAAAAATGGCACGGTAATATTTTCAATTGCCACAGGCACAATTAATGCCGCATGCTCTAGGGCGGCGCGGAGTTGCTGCCATTGCTCGGCAGGAATCTCCGTAATAACAAGCAAATTTTCTTCTAACGTACCGCCTTCAAAGGGCGTGAGCATTGCTAGCCACTTACGCTGTTCCGAGCTGAGGCGTTGTAGCGAGTAGGTTAGCGAGGCTTCGAGCGAGCTATGGCGCGGGGTCGGGCTGTTTTCATCGGTGAATTGGGCCAAGGCGCTGCTATAGTCGCTCAGCAGTTGCTCGATGCTCAAGTTGGGGTCGCGCAAGGCGCGTAGGGTCAAGCCCATCGCCAAGGGGTGATGATCGAGCCGTGCCAATAGGCTGCTTAGTTGCAATTTTGGCGCACGCCGCCGATCAATCGCCAAATCATCGAGCAAGGCCGTGGCAAAGCTGTAGGCTGAGGGTGCATCCAAGCCGCGCATGGCAATCAGGCTGGTGTATTGGCCTTGCTGCAAGCGGCTATCACGCAAATCATAATCGCGGCAGGTCAAAATGATGCCTGCGCCTGCTTGCCGCAAGCCCAGCACACAATCCCACAAGGCTTGGCGTTCTTGGGCTTCCAACACATTTAGCTCAACATTACCCGCGTTGGGCAAAATGCTCTCCAAATTATCAGCGATAATTAGCAATGGCTTGTTGCGTAGGTGCGGCTTGAAGCGCTTTAAGGCTGCTTGTAAATCGTGCGAATCGGTTTCGGGCAACTCATAATGGCGAGCAATCGCGCTGAGCAGGGCAATTTGGTTGCCGCCATGTTCAAACGAGAGCAGCAACGCGCCTTGATAGAGCTTGGTTTGGGTGAGCCAAGCGGCAGCTTCGCTGGCAAGGCGGGTTTTGCCAATGCCGCCAAAGCCATACAACAAGGCGATTTTGCCTTTCAGCAAAGCCCGTTCAAGCTGCAAAAGCTCTTTGGCGCGGCCAACAAACGGGCGTTGATGCGGGTTCTCAACAAAGCCCGAAAGCTTGGTCGGCTTGGGGCGCGGCGGCTTGCCGGTTGGGGTGAGATTGATCGCTGCTTGCTGATAAAAATGCGGCATCCACCAATCGGCTAAGCTAATTGGATCGGCGGTTTGCTCGGCATTGCGGGCGAGGTGCAGGCGCACGGGCTGACTTTGCAAGGCTTGGCGGGCGCGCTCCAAGGCTACAGGTACCGAATCACCTTTGGCGATCAAGCCATAGAATTCGCCAAAAAAGATCGCTGTCGTGATGGGCAGCACGCTAGCGCTCATGGCCACCACCGCTGGCACGCCTGCCGTCAACAACTGGGTTGCTACGCTGCTCAACGCCTGTTGCTTTTGATACTCGGCATCGTCGCTTGCACTCGTATCCATCACACTGGTTTGGCAGGCATCCAACAGCACCAAACGCACCCCTGCGCCATTCAACAACTCGGCAAAGCGCCGAGCCTCAACCGTATCAACCTGATAATCGGCTTTTTCAAACGATAAAACCCCTTGCGGCACGTTGGCTGATTTATAGAGCGTGCTGGTTGGCTGCATTTTGGGAAAGCCGCCATGACCATCGAAATGCAGAATATGTACGGGCTTGCTAGCATCTTGCAGGCGACGCGCCAGTTGATCATAGGTTGGCGGGCGCAAAAACTCCAACTCGATCATGCCAGGCTTGAGTTTTTCAGTTTGTTCTAATTGCTGCAATTGCTCAAAAATCGTCTGGGCTGATGTTCGTGGATCAAGAAACCCTTGATCATCAGGCCGTGCCACAACCACCAGCACTCGCAAAGGCATGGCAAATTCATCGACAATTGATTCTTCTTCTGCGATCGTAGGAATGGTTCGATAGATCGCAACTGGGCTGCGCCGCCGTTGGTTCAAAAAGCCAAAATCATCGTGTAGCAATTCCCATGGCACGCTCAACACGGCGGGAATCACGCTTAAAATTTGCAAGGTTGGCACACCAGCATCAACCTGCATCCACTCAGCATAAATTTTGGCAGCGTTGGCACTTGATTCAAAAATTGCGGCAAAGAGCGCCTTGCCAACTGTGGCTAAATCGGCTTCAACTCGTGCGGCGCGTTCGCGAAACTCCAGAAATGGCCATTTCAGGTATTCTTCAAAATACCATTGAAAATCGGCGCGTTGCTGTTTGGTTGGTAGCTCAGGCAACGTGCCGTTGGCAGTCAGTTGATTGAAGCGCAACGTCCATTGGGCTAAATCGGGCGAATCAGGGGCGGCAGCGGTACATTCGAGGGTGAGGATGTTTGGTTGGCTCATAGGGTGGCTCCTCGGCTAGCAACACAGCCTTATCCTATCATGGCCTAACCGCGAATGGTAGCCTACGAGCAGCACAAGTTTTGATCCACGATACCTGAAATAGCAGTTTAACGCAGAGGCGCAGAGAAACGATGTTTTGGTAGTGAGCACAACAGCATTTTGTTAAATGCAACGTGCTGTTCTGCTGCTCAACAAACAATGCTTTGCGCCTCTGCGTTAAACTTTCGCAAATCTTCGGGTAGCTTCGCGTTCTTCGCGGTTACGAAATACGTTTTGATCCACGAAGGACACGAAGAGCACGAAAAATAAGGCTCTAGGCTCTCGGCTATCGGAACAAGTGTTGGTATTTGCAAGCAATCTCCGAAAGCCCAAAGCCAATAGCCCTTCGGGTAGCTTCGCGTTCTTCGCGGTTAAAAATAACATTCCTTGCCCCTTGCCCCTGAATCCTGACCCCTCATTCAGACACTCCTTGCACAAGCCTCGATCTTCTCGGATAATGCTGCTATGCAAACAGTTATTCTCGATCAGCAACAATTGAATTCGCACTATGGCTTGCTGACTGTGGCCTCGCCGCAACTTGCCAGCGCGCAGCCAGGCCAATGGGCAATGCTGCATCACGGCTTGGGCAACGACCCATTCTTGCGTAGCCGCGCTTGGATTATTGCGACCAATCGTAGTAGCACCGCTACTTTGGCCTTGGATTTGCACGACCCACTCTTGGCGACGATTGCGCGTATGCCCAAATCCAGCGAGCTTGATGTGCTTGGGCCGTTGGGTCGACCGCTGAGCAGCGATGGCCAAAAAGCAACGTTGCTGATTGCTGAGGGCAATGCAATCTATAGCATGTTGTTCTATGCCCAACGCATTAGCGAAACCGGCGCGCCTGTGCTGTTGCTGGCCAGCGCCAGCGACGAGTTGCGCGTGCCGCCATTTGTGCTACCAGCAGAGATTGAATATTTGGCAACCAGCGACGATGTGCTTGATTTGCTGGAAAGTAGCGGCAAACTTGATTCGCCGTTGGTTTGGGCCAATCGCTTGTTAGCTGCAGGCAGTGTCGATTTGGCGAATCGGTTGAGCCAACGCATTCGCCGCGAGCGCTATGCTTGGCAACAAGGCTTTGCCGCATTTATCGTCGATCAGCCCTACCCGTGCGGAATTGGCATGTGTGGCGCGTGTTGGCAAAATACTCGCCAGCAGCCAAAATTGTTGTGTAGCCATGGCCCAGCGCTTGATCTGCGCGAATTGATCTAACTTAATCGGCATAATTTCGGATAAAATATTGATAACCTGATCCAAATAAGCAATGGCGCTTATCGCTAGGAGATGTACATGTTACCCGATTACCGCCCCGAACCGTTTGTCGATTTCAGTGTCAAGGCCAATGCCGATGCCATGCGCACGGCGCTTAGTAAAGTTGGCGATGAATTAGGCCGGACGTATCCGCTGCTCATTGGTAGCGAACATATCGAATTGGCCGACACCTTCGATTCACTGAATCCGGCCAAGCCAAGCCAAGTTGTTGGCAGTTTTGCCAAGGCAACGGTTGAGCATGCCAATCAAGCGGTCGAAGTTGCCGCCACAGCTTTTGAAACATGGCGCAACGTTGCGGCAGAAGAACGCGCTCGCTATTTGTTCCGCGCTGCGGCTGTGATGCGCCGCCGTAAGTTTGAATTTATGGCATGGTTAGTTTACGAAGTGAGCAAAAGTTGGGCTGAGGCCGATGCTGATGTGGCCGAAGCAATCGACTTTATGGAATATTATGGTCGTCAAGCGATTAAGTTTGGTGGCCCGCAACCTGTCGTTGCCTACAACGGCGAAGAAAACGAACTCCGCTATATCCCGCTCGGCGTGACCGTGGTTATTCCACCATGGAACTTTGCCTTGGCGATTATGGTTGGTATGACGACCGCCGCGATTGCTGCTGGCAATACGGTTGTGCTGAAACCTGCCTCGGCCTCGCCAGCAATTGCCGCGCAATTTGTGCGCTTGTTGGTCGAAGAAGCTGGCTTGCCCGATGGCGTGGTCAACTTCGTGCCTGGCTCGGGCGGCGCAATGGGCGATGCCTTGGTTGATCACGCCAAAACCCGCGTGATTGCCTTCACTGGCTCGAAAGAAATTGGCCTACGGATTTTCGAACGCTCAGCGAAATTGCAACCAGGCCAAATCTGGCTCAAACGCACAATCTTAGAAATGGGTGGCAAAGATGGGATTGTGGTTGATGAAACCGCCGATCTCGATGCTGCCGCCGATGCTATTGTGGCCTCGGCCTTTGGCTTCCAAGGCCAAAAATGTTCGGCCTGTTCGCGGGCGATTATCGTCGAGAGCGTGTATGATTCAGTCTTGAAGAAGGTTGTTGAGCGCACCAAGAAACTGACCATGGGCGATCCGACCGATCCCAAGCAGCACATGGGCGCTGTGGTCGACCAAAAAGCCTTCGATAAGATTCGCGAATACATTGAAATTGGCAAGGGCGAAGGTCGCTTGATGCTCGGCGGCGAAACTGGCGATGCAGCAGATGGCTATTTCATTCCGCCAACAATTATTGCTGATATTGCTCCCGAAGCTCGGCTTTCGTTGGAAGAAATTTTCGGGCCGGTGTTGGCGTTTATCAAAGCTAACGACTGGAAGCATGCACTGCAAATTGCCAATAACACCGAATATGGCCTGACTGGCGCAGTATTCAGCCGCTCCCGCGAACGGCTGGAAGAAGCTCGCCGCGATTTCCATGTTGGCAACTTGTATTTCAACCGCAAGTGTACTGGCGCGTTGGTTGGGGTGCAACCGTTTGGTGGCTTCAACATGAGCGGCACCGACTCCAAAGCGGGCGGCCCCGATTACCTCTTGTTGTTCACCCAAGCCAAAACGATCACCGATCGCTTCTAAAAAAAGTGGGATGCAGCATGGTATTAACTCCATGCTGCATCCCGTAAACAATAAAAAAGCCCGATGGGTATCGGGTTGGCATCCTCACCAGATCAAACTTCTTGCTAAGCTACTTGCAGCACCAATTGGGCAATCACGCTGCGCAGCTTCACAAAATCCAGCGGCTTCAAAAGATATTCGCTACAGCCAGCAGCAATTGCATGACTGCGATACTCGTTGCTGCCAAAGGCGGTCATGGCAATAATTGGCAGATGCTTGGTGCTGCTATTGGTGCGTAATTGCTTGGCTACGGTTAAACCATCAATGCCCGGCAACGCCAGATCCAATAACACCAAGGCTGGGCGAACAAGCGGAATCTGCTTCAACGCTTCACTACCATTGTGAGCGCCGACCACCGTATAGCCATCTAACTCAAGAAGCCGCGCGAGAATAATGTGAGTGTCTGGTTGATCATCAACAATATATAAACAAGCCATACCTGCTCCAGTGTCCGTAGAGCTCGAAAAATCACGCTCGCTGTGTCGGCAAACACTCATTGGACAATAGGAATTGAGTCCTCGATTGGATAGTTCCTTTAATTAGCATGCAGGGTAACATAGATAGATAGCACTGACAAGCCTCAAAGGTATAAAAAAACTTAATTTTTTCTGAAAAATAAGTTTTGGGGCTTTGTGAGCATTGTAAATCACATTTGCGCTTAACCAAGCACGCTTCTAGACGATTCTAATCGGCCAAAAACGTGCTGGCTAAGCTCCGAGCGAGGCTCATTTTTAGTGGTAATTCAAGGCTTGGCGCAGCTGTTGCAGAACGTTAAAAGTATATAAATCGTTAACAATTAAGCTTGGCCACGTTTGCGGGGCTGCTAGGTTTACCCAGCCAACTTCAGCAATACCTGCGCTTGGATCGTTGGGGTTGGGAGTTTCAAAGCCTGGTTTTGGCCTGCCCTCAATAATGCGGCAACGATAGGTTTTGAAGGCTTGATAGGTTGCGTCAGGCTGATCCTGTTGGTGCAAAATTAGCCCTTCAACCGCAACCAGCACGCCCAGCTCCTCCCATGCTTCGCGTTCGACACAGGCAATTTCGCTTTCCTCAGGCTCGCGTCCGCCGCCAGGCAACAGCCAGAAATTGCTCATTGCATCAGCAAAACGAATCATTAAGAGCTGGTCGTGCTCAATAATCGCAATTTGATAGCGGGTATGGCGCAGGGTTGCCATTAAATATCGCAGCCTTGGGTTAATGTTTGAATGAGCACCATCGCAGGCCCGCTGTCTTGCAGATAGCCGCTGTTTAAGCGCCAAACCTCTGCTTGTTTGCTCGCGCCATAACAGCCCACCCAAAGCGCGTTGGTATCGGCCAAAACAATTGTTTGCAGAAAAGCCGAAGCCGCAGTTTCAACTGGGTTTACATTCACATAGACGCTCAGTTGCTTGCTTTGGCGTAGGCTATCGGGCACATTGGGCAAGGTTCCCTCAACCCATGTTTCAGCTGTTTTGGCCGAATCTGCCTGAGCAAGCGCGGCATAGTAGCTAAACAGCAGCTCGGGAATTGTGGTTTGGCTGCTGAGTGGCAATTGCTCAAGCGGCGTGCCACATTCACGCACCTGTTGATCAAGCACGCCCAAAACATTATTGCCGCTGGTGGGCATCGATTTGCTTGAACTCAAGCGCCATGGGCTATTTGCGTCAGCCCGAGTTGCCACATAACAAGCAGTATCGGCGCGCGCTCCGCCATCCTTCATGCCGAGCAAGACAATCCCTGCCATGCGGGCTTCGGTTTGGTTTTCGTTCAAAGTTGGCGCTGTCACCAAGCCAACCACTGCATCGATGCCAAAGAAACTTGCACTAAACCCAGCTTGATCAATCCCGCCTGGTGGGCTTGCCCAGTAGCCATAGGCCCGCTCATACTCTTGGCGATTGAGTGCATTGACCAGCGAACCAAACAGCTTAATCGGGCTGGTTTGATCATCAAACGCTGCGACCATTGGTACTTGTGGCTCGCCAACCACTGCGGTTGCGCTTGCCTCTGCTGAAGTTGGCGTTGCCGCTGCTTGGGTTGGGCTAGCCTCAGCTTGCAAGGTTGGGCCAACGGTTGGTGCTTGGGTTTGGTTGCTACAGCCAGCCAAAAGCAGAATGGATAGCAAGCAAGCGCGCTGTAAAAAGAGCTTCATCGATCAAACTCCTTTATTCTTTCCAAGTGGTTTTGCTTTGCCAATCGGCGCGGGTTAATGGCTTTGGAGTTACCGCAGGCTTGCCAACATATAAAAAGCCCAACAATTTGGTTGGTGCTTCAAAGCCCACAGTTTTGGCAACAAGCTCGTGGGTTCCAATCGCGCCGCTCGACCATTTGGCGGCCAAACCAAGCTGCGCCGCCATAATGTGGGCATTTTGGACTGCCATTGCAACCGCCGCTAACTCTTCCCATTCGGGATTTTTGGGCTGTGGCTGCATGCCCAGCGCAATCCAGACGGGAGCCATCCAGACCTTATCGCGTTGCTTAGCCTCTTGAAATGGGTCGCCTTGGGCGGCGGCAACCAAGGCTGCGCCTAATTCGGCCCGCGCATCGCCAGTATAGACCACAAAGCGCCATGGTTCGGTCACACCATGGCTCGGGGCCAAGGTCGCTGCCTGTAAAATTAATTCAATCGCCGAGCGCTCGATTGGCTCAGGAGAAACTTCTTTTAAGCCGTATGATCGGCGTTGGGCCAAAATGGCCAAAACTTCGCTACTCGTTGCCATTGCCAAACCTCATCAACTAAATCAATTGCGCTTTAAAGAGTAGCATGAATCAATCAAGCCTGTAATTACCAGCCAAAAGCTTGGGCTTCCCAACTGAGCAAATCGCCCTCGATATGCTCGCTGCAGCCAAGTTGCTCCAACATCAGCATAATTTGGGCGCGATGATGCATGCTATGGGTGATGAGATGGCCAATTGTGCCGCCATAGGTTTTTTGCGTTGGCGGATCATCCAAGCCATCAGTGTACACCGCATCCCAGCGTTGTTCGCGGCTGATGCTGCGCGCAATTGTGGCAAAATCTTTTCCAGCAGCACCCAAGCGTTGCAATAAACCATCGATCGAGGTGTCGCTCAAGTCGCGCACTGGGCGCTCGGCCATCAGATCGCACCAAGCTTCCATATTTTCGATAATATGCTCAAAACATTGGCGCAAGCTCCGTTGATCGATTGGAAACTGGCGATCAAGTTGCTCCGGCGTGAGCGTTTGGGCTTGCAATAACAATTGCCGAGTTGTCCAGACATCATGGCCAAGCAAACGATCTAACAAATCCATTGTTTAATTCCCATCTACATTAACGATCCAAGGGTGCAGTATACAGCACAAATGTACCATTGTTTTAGCGCACAACGAGCTTGTTTCGCCGAACTACAGCCATCTGCTATACTGTAGGGATAAAGCCACCTGCATTTAGGGAAGACCATGATGGATAAGCTCCCACATACGTTTTACCGCCGCCGTTTTGTTGATGGTCGCCATCATGTGTTCCATTCGTATGGATTTGGTCGGGTTGTGCGCAACGATGCTGAGGTTTTGATTTATGACTGGTCGCTTGGCACGCCGCAGCGCATTAGCGATACGCTTGGCTGGGGCAGCGACGCACCGCGCACTCGGCTATTTGATCAACGGGCCTCACGGGCGTTTGGGCGTTCGTGGTGGTGGCGTTCGCGGCCACTCAATATCACCAGCATGTATGATGAATGGGGCAATTTGATTGTCCAGCGCATCGATTTTGCCAGCAAAGCTTTGGATATTAGCGGCAGTTTCTATCAAACTGATCTGTATCTTGATTGTTTTGTGGCTGCCAATGGCGTGACCCATGTGGTCGAAGATGAAGATGAAGTGATCGAGGCCAATCAAATTGGCTTGTTAAGCAATCCGCAACGCGAGATGATTGAAACTGAGCTGGATAGCGTGCGCAATCTGATGCGCGCTGGCACATGGCTTAGTTGGCTCGAAACCATCGCCGGTACGCCATTCGACCGCAAATTTTTGCCCAAAGCACGCAACTACGATGGTTTTTGGCAATCGCGGGCGAGCTATTGGCCGGAGGATTAACATGGCGCTCGATTGTAGTGTCGTGATTATTTCATGGAATGTGGCAGATTTGCTGCGTCAATGTTTAACCTCAATCAACCAATCGCTGGCGGCGAGCAGCTACAGCTATGAAGTGATTGTGGTCGATAATGCCTCGCACGATGCTTCGGTTGCGATGGTTCGCCACGAATTTCCCAGCGTCCAAATCATCGAAACTGGAGCGAATTTAGGCTATGCTGGCGGGGTCAATGTTGGGATTGAGGCCGCCCAAGCGCCATGGATTTTGGTGCTCAACCCTGATACCGTTATGCAAGCAGATGCAATTCCTCAGTTGCTGGATTGGGCGCAACAGCACCCCGCTGCGAGTGTGATTGGCCCGCAATTGCGCTACCCCGATGGCTCGATTCAATCGTCACGTCGCCGCTTACCCACCAAAGCCAGCTACTTTTTCGAAAGCACGTTGCTAGAACGCTGGTGGCCTGCTAATCCTTGGGCTGCTGCCTATCGTTGCGCCGATCTGCCCGACGATCAGCCGCAGCAGGTCGAATGGCTGATGGGTGCAGCCTTGTTGGTACGCAAATCGGCAATCGCGCAAGCAGGCGCGATGGATCGGCGCTTCTGGATGTATTCCGAGGAAGTCGATTGGCAAGCCCGCTTGGGGCGATTTGGGCCAATTTGGTATGTGCCGCAAGCAGTGATTATTCACCACGAAGGCAAATCGAGCGAACAAGCGCCAGCGCGCAAACATTGGGCCTTCCAACAATCGAAGTTGCGCTATGCAGCCTTGTACGAAGGGCCTGCTTTTGCTACTGCCTTACACTTCTTTTTGGCAAGCAGTTATTTGTATGAACTGCTGGTTGAGAGCGCTAAGTGGCTGCTTGGGCATAAACGCCAATTGCGTTGGCAGCGCATGCGCATCTATTGGCAGGTGCTGCGCCAGTTTGGCTAGGCTGTGTTCCCTCACCCCAACCCCTCTCCCACCCAGCAGGCGAGGGGCTTTAATACTGTGGTTCTTGCGCAATGCGTTGCTACAAACGGGTGCTCCTGCCTCGCAGGCGAGGGGCTTTAATATTGTGATTCTTGCGCAATGCGTTGCTACAAACGGGTGCTCCCCCTCGCCCGCGTTTAGTGGGAGAGGGGGCTGGGGGGCGAGGGAACGTTGCAGCGGGCTTTGACATTTACCCATGGCCTCGTATAATGCCTATATGCGACCTTCACGTTCGGCCCAACAGGCAGCCCCACCAGCAGCGATGGTTCATCTCTATCGTGGTTTGATGGATCGCGCAGTTACTTGGCGATCACGGATCGATACGCCAACCAACTGGGCGGTGGCGATTACGGGCACCGTTGCCAGTTTTGTGCTTGGCGATGCTGATCATCATCATGCGGTTGTGCTGCTGACGATTGTGTTTTGTATGGGCTTTTGGTTTATCGAAGCCCGCCGCTATCGCTACTACGATTTATGGGCCACATGGGTTCGTATCCTCGAAACTGATTATTATGTGCCATTGCTTGGCCAAAATACCCTCGCGGTTGATCAATATTGGCATAAATTGCTGATTACCGACATGAACACGCCCCATTTTAAGATTTCTACCGTCGAAGCGTTGGGGCGACGTTTACGCCATAATTACATGGCGATTTTCTTGTTTTTGCTGTTTATCTGGCTGTTGAAGCTGATGATTCATCCGCAGATTACCAATCGGCCATCGCTGGAAACCTTCATTTATGATGCCAGTTTGGGGCCGTTCGGTGGCAAATTGGTCATTTTATCGGTCTTAGGCTTCTATGCATGCTTGATTATCATGGCCCTGATTACGATTCCCCGTTGGGGTTCGCGCACCGAGATGGTGGGCCATGAACGGGTGCTGCGCAAGCTCGCGCTGCCAGAAGCCATGCCAGTGGGTAAATCCAAACGACGAGGAGGGCGACGTAAATCATATGGAAAAGCCCACGACTAACCAGCCAACCGATCTCTGCATTATTATGCATGCTCACGCGCCGTTTGTGCGCCAACCTGGGCCTTCGAGCCATGGCGAGGAAGAATTGCATGGCTTGATGGCCGATTGCTATATTCCGCTGCTGCGTGGCCTTGCCGACCTGATTGAGCAAAACAAAGCGGTTAAAATGGGCTTGGCCATTAGCCCCATTCTCTTGCATCAATTGAATGATCCTGTCGTGCAAAAGCATATGTTGCATCATCTTGATGAGGCGATTGCGCAGGCCGAGCGCCGCCTTGAAGCTGCCAAGGGTGGCGATGAACATAGTGCCTACTTGGCGCAATTTTATTTGCAATTGCACCAACGCACCTTGCACGTGTTTGAAAAGCAGTGGAGCCGCAATATTGTGGCCATGACCCGCGAGTTGGTCGAGGCCGAAGCGCTCGAAGTGCTGGGCCATACCGCCACCTACCCCGTGCCGCATTTGTACGATCGGCCAACTTTGCGCACGCAAGTGGAAGTTGGCACGATTGCCTTGATGCACATGCTCGGCCAAACCCCAAGCGTGCTCTGGAGCGCCGAAGATCCAGTTACGCCCGAATGGGAGCAGATTCTCAAGCCGCTCGATATGCGGGCCTTGGTGGGCACTGCCAACCCTGAATTGCGCGGCCAAGCGCTTTCGTGGCTTTCCGAAGCTCGCCAAACAACCGTTATTACGCCCGATCAACGTTTATTAACCCATATTCGCTCGGTTGGTTTGGGCTATCCTGGCGATCCGCTGTATCGCACGCCGATGCCAATTCCGCTGGATGATGGCATGCTGAGCCGTGATGGCAACGCCTATGATCCGTTTTATGCCTATGCCCGCGCTCGCCAGCATGCCCGCCATTTTACTGCGGTGCTAACTGAAACTGCCAGCAATGGCCAGCCGTTGGTGATTGTGGCGGATATGGAATTGTTTGGCAGCGGTTGGTTTGAGGGTGGGTTATGGCTGCGCACTTTGCTCGAAGAATTGCCAAGTCATTTTCGCTTAGTTACGCCAAGCACCTTGCTAAAACGGCATAAACCAAGCGTGGTTGTGCCACCACAGCATTTTTCGGGGATTATTGATGGTCGTTTGAGCGCTGCTCATCGCCAATTACAAGCTGCGGTTGCTGAATATCCGCAAGCCTATGGCGACCGCGAACAGGTGCTCAACCAAGCGGCGCGCGAGTTTTTGCTGGCCCAATCGGGCGATTGGGATCGTTGGGTTGGCACGCCAGGCGCTGATTATGCGAATGCCCGCCGTAGTGACCACCTGCAAAAGTTCGATTGGCTGATGCAGTTGTTGCCCCATGAAACCTTGTTGCCAGTTGCAGCGCGTGAATTTGCCGCCTTGCAAGAGCGCGACAATCCTTTTCCTACCCTCAATTATCGGTTGTTTGGGGATTTTGAACGATGACAACCTACACTTGGCTTGGCCAAAACCAGCCACATCTTGATACCATGTTCGTTCATGACCTTGGCTCAATGGTTTTTGCCAGTTTTGGCGGGGTAACCGCCCAAGGCGCACACAAAAACGAAGATGCCGCTGCAATCTTCATCGATCCTGCTGGGGCTTGGGAATTGGCCTTGGTGATCGATGCTCATCATTCGGCTCAAAGTGCGCAGCTGATTTTGAACACGGTGGTTGAAGCCGAAAGCCAACTGCGCGATTGCTTGAACCAACCCTTGAATCAAGCCTTTTTTAGCCTTGATCGGGCTTTGCTTGATTTGTTTCGCAGCAATAGCTTTCGGGCGCAGTGTGCCACAATTCAAGGCGAAGCTTCGTGCCTGTTTGTGGCGCGCAAAGATGAATATGTTTGGTATTGGGCGGTCGGCGATTGCATTGGCTATATTTTTCATCCCAGCATTGCGCGGCTTGGCGAGATGCAGCTCAATCAACGCCGTTTCTACGAATGGATTGGCAATGTCAATACCTGGGATGGTGTGTTGCCCTCGTATTCCACCGGCATTCGTTTGCTGCAACCTGGGCTGACCACGCTGATGCTCACCACCGACGGCTTGCTCGAATGCGGCAAACGCCCATTTGAGCAACCAACCACCTTGTATAACACCGTTTGTTGGCAGCATAGCACGCTGCCTCGCGCCGCCCGTGCCTTGCTCGAACGCGTGCAAACCGAAGGCGGTCGCGATAGTGCAACCGTCATTTTGTGGCAATTTGATAGCACCTGGGCTGGAATGAATCGCGACTTCCGCTAAACAAATGGGCCAAGCCACCCCAAATTGGCTGATGCTCGATGGACAAACCAGCTTGCTTGAAGGCTTGTAGCACATGCTTGCCTGTGCCAAAACGCTGAGCCAACGGTGCAAGCTGACGGTAAGGCAAGCTCGGCGCTCCCAAACCACGTGCCAACAATGGGACAACCGTTTGTAAATAGATATGGCCCAAACTGCTCACCCATGAATTGCCTGTGCCAACCTCAATCAAGCTAAACCGCCCATCTGGCCGCAGCAAACGCCGAATTTCGCCTGCAAAACGCACCAATTCGCTATAACAAAACGTTTTTAATCCAAAACAACAGACTACGCGATCAAGGCTTTGGCTCGGTAGTCTGTTGGCAAAAATATCACAATTGTGTACTTCAATTCGCTCCAGATAAATTGGGTGCTTCAAAGGTTGTGCTACTAGATCGAGGGCAATTAACGAGCCGCGTCCTTGTAACGCTTGCTCCAGCCAGGGCCAAGCCTCGCCGCCGCCACACAGCAAATCACCAACAACCATGCCTGGCTGAATCTGCGCCGTGGCGATACAGCGTTTGCGCCAAGCATTGATAATGCCCAAACTGCCGAGCGAACTAACCTGATCGTATGAGGGAGCCATTTGTTCAAACAGCGCTTGTAAATCGCTGTTATCAAACTGATCGGCTAAGCCATAATTGGGTGCTGAAATCATTGTGGAAACCTCACAAATAGCTGCTTGGTATCCACGATAGCGCTGGGATGTTACACCAATGTTACAAGGCCGCGTTGGCCAAGCGTTCGATCAAGCTGCGCATGCTCGGATCGACCTGCGTATGCTGGGCCAAAAATTCGACAATTGCCAAGGCTGAGGCTGGGCTATGCTGATAGCCTTGGACCCATGTGGCCAGCAACGGCTTCAAATCTGGCAGGCGTTGCTCGATGCGGCGTTCGTTGGCAAAAACATCGCCAGCAACAAGCCCAAATTGCGGCCATGTGCCAATTAATTCCAGCACTCGATCGACCGCAAAATGTTGGATAAAGCGCTGCGCCGAAAGCCACTCACCTCGCTGATAGCGGCACAAGCCAATATACAAACAGGTTAATGCTTCGCCCAATAACCAGCTAGGCTGTTGGCGATTGGGCGTTGGGAGCGCAAGCTGTGGCAAGCCAATCGCAGCATCAACGTGAGCTGCTTTCCAAATAATCTGGCCTGGTGCAAAGGGAATATTGGGCAATTCTGCTGGTTCGAACACCGCAAACTCACAAAAAATCTCGTCGCTATAAAGTACTTTATAGCCATCGACGGTATTTTGAAAGGCATAACTAATTGGCTGAATCGCCGCCAGCCAACCAAGATCATTCAAAAATTGGGCTTTGCTGCCAGCTTCGACGATGGCAAAAAAATCGAGATCTGACCATTGATCAAGCCGTTCGCGTTCTAAGCCAACCGAGCCAAGCCCGATTAAGGCCAAGCCATGGCCACTGGCTGCCAGCGCTTGACCAATCGCAGCCAAGCGTTCTAAAAGTTGTTGGGGGGTAGGCATGGCGTGCCTCCATTGATTAAGCCTCAAACTACCGCATAGCTCTAAGTTTGGGCGATTCAGCCTCGTATGGTAGCATACAACTCCGCCCTAAGCCGCATAGCAATTGTGTCACTGTATGTCACAATGCTGCTGTTTACTAGCAAGCGCATTGCATAGCGTCAAGCAAGGAGGGTTTATGCCCAGCTATCAGCTTGCCCAACTGAATATTGGCACGATTAAAGCGCCATTAGATACACCGCTCATGGCCGATTTTACCAATAATTTGGATCGAATTAATGCCTTAGCTGAAGCAAGCGATGGCTTCGTTTGGCGCTTAAAAGATGATTCTGGCAATGCGACTGATTATCGCCCACTCGACCCGCTGACGATTGTGAATATGTCGGTTTGGCGCGATCTCGATGCCTTGATGCACTATGTCTATAAATCGGAGCATGTGGCGATTATGCGGCGACGCAGAGAATGGTTCGAGCGCATGGATACAGCTTTTATGGTACTCTGGTGGGTTCCAGCAGGCCACGAACCAACTGTCGCCGAAGCCCTTGAGCGCTTAGAATACTTACGCGCCAATGGCGAGAGTAGTGCTGCGTTTAGTTTTCGCAAGCCATTTGCCGCGCCCGACCAACAGCTTTCAGCCGAGGCTTAATCAATGGCTGAACTGTATTTACGCCCAGTCGAAGAGGCCGATCTGCCCAGCTTTTTCGCGCAGCAACAAGATCCAGTGGCGATTCACATGGCTGCCTTTACCGCCAAAGATTCCAGCGATGATGCTGCGTTTCAGGCGCATTGGCAAAAAATTATGGCCGATAGCAGCATCATCAAGCGGGCAATTATCTGTGATAACCAACTGATTGGCCAGATTGCCCAATTTGAACAATTTGGCGAGCCAGAAGTGACCTATTGGCTCGATCGGCGCTATTGGGGCCAAGGGCTTGCCAGCCAAGCCTTGCAACTATTGCTCAACGAAATTACCCTGCGGCCATTGTTTGCCCGCGTCGCCCAAGATAATCACGGCTCGCTCAAGGTGTTAACCAAAGCTGGCTTTCAGATTATTGGTGAAGATTCGGGTTTTGCTCATGGCCGTGGTTGCGACGTAGCCGAATATGTGCTGCGGCTCGATTGATCCACCCTACGTCCGAGTTAGTATGAGTTTGTTTTTTTAGGAGGATAACGCAATGACTCAACCACCTATGCCACCGCAAGGTAGCTACCAATTGCCACCCCAAGGCAATTATCAAATGCCAACCAATGATCAAGCTGGCGGCAGCAAAGCCAAGGCGCTCTTGATTGGGCTGGGCGCTGTTGTTTTGGGTGCAATTATCTGGGGGCTTTTGGCCTATTTCACCGAACGAATCTTTTTCTACGTCGCTATTTTGATTGGGATGGGGATTAGCTATGCCATGATCTCGCCTTTTCGCAAGCCTGTCTCAAAAGCGATCCTTTTTTCCTTGGTTGTGCCAGCAATTCTTTTTACCTTGCTTTCATTGGAAATCGGTAGCCTGATTACCTTGGTGATCTTTTTGCAACGGGAGCCTGGAATTGAAATTCCATTAGGCCAAGCGATTTCGTTTGGCTTCGATGGGCTCTTAAGTGAAGAATGGTACAAAAGCAGCGATCATATTTTGACGGTTGTTTTTGGGGTCTTAGGGGCTGGCTTGGGCTTCTACAATACCTTGAAACGCTCGTAGGGTTTAAGATCCCCTCACCCCCCAACCCCTCGCCCGTGGCGCGGGCGAGGGGTTGGGGGGTGAGGGGATAAAGGAACCTTATTTATTGGCCAGCAATTGCTCCAAGCGATCAACATAGCTTGCCAACACGCGGAAGGCGGCCTCAACTGGCTCTGCTGAAGTCATATCAACCCCAGCCAATTTCAGCGCATCCAACGGGGCCAACGAGCTACCAGCGCTCAAGAATGCCAAATAGTTGCTTTGGGCATCGGGCTTGCCTGCCAACACACCTTCGGCCAAGGCATGGGCTGCGGCAATTCCGGTTGCATATTGATAGACATAGAAATTGGCGTACATATGGCCTGAGAAGGTGGCCCAGGTAATCCCCATGCGATCTGCATCGGGCACAACTTCTTCGCCATAGCCTTCGCGGAACAAATCGAACATGATGCCGTTGAGGGTGGCAGCGGTTAATGGCTCGCCACGTTGGCCGCGTTCGTGAATTTCAAGCTCAAATTGGGCCAAAATTGGCATGATGAAGAAATAGCGATGGAAATTGCTCATGGCTTCTTCAATCAAAGCAATTTGGAAATCTGGGTCTTGGTTGGTGTTAAACAAGTGGTTGCGCACCAAAGCTTGGTTGAAGTTTGAGGCGACTTCGGCCACAAACAAGCCATAGTTGCTATACACCGTTGGTTGGTTTTGCCAGGTCAGATACGAGTGCATCGAGTGGCCAAGCTCGTGGGCTAAGGTGCTCATGCCAAAAATATCGTTGTTGTAGTTCATCAAGATATAAGGCGGCGTGCCTTTCCAGCCACTCGAAAATGCTCCGGCGCTCTTGCCTTTGTTGGGGTAAATATCAACCCAGCGATCGTCGAGCAAGCCGCGTTTGGCAACGCTGGTGTAGCCTTCGCCCAACGGCTTCATGCCTTCAATAATCCAATCAACTGCTTCGGTGTAGGGAATATCAAGCTGTTTGGTGCTCAATGGCGCTTTAATGTCGTAGACATGCAATTGATCGTAGCCCAAGGCTTCGCGGCGTAAGCGCCAGTAGCGATGCCAAGTTGGGTAGTTTTTGCGCACCGTCGCCACCAATTGATGAAACACATCGGTTGGGATGTTGTTTTCGCCCAGTGCTGCGGCCAAGGCTGAGCTATAGTTGCGCACCCGTGCATTGAAGACATGTTGTTTGACACAGGTCGCCATACAATTGGCCATGGTGTTTTTGTTGGCCAAGTGGGCATCGCTATAGTTTTCAAAGGCGGTGCGGCGCACTTCCCGATCGGGGTCGGTCAGCAACAGGCCAATTGTGCCTTGGGTCAATTCCAATTCGGTTGCATCAGGGCCATGGGCCGCTGGATAGGCCAAATCAGCATCGGTCAAAATGCGGTGGGTCGAGTTGGCTGAATCAAAGGCATCACTGACCAAACCCAACACTTGCTCAACTTCTGCTGAACGCACATGGGCTTGGCGACGCTCAACTTCGTTGAAATATTGACCATAGCTGGCCAAATCGACGTTTTCTGCTTGCCATTGCTTCAGCGTTGCAAAGCCAATGCCAATAATTTCTGGCTCGATAAAGGCCGCGCTGGCCATCATGCGGGCATAAACCCCCATAACTCGATCCATTTTGGCTTTGGCTACTTGATCGGTGGTATCGACGCTATAAAACAGGCTGGCGTAAATGTAGAGCTTGCCTAGCCGTTCGTTAAGCTGATCGGCATAGTTTAGCGCTGCCAAGAGGGTTGGCGCACCTTCAGCCAAACGGCCTTGATATTGTTCGATCTCAGCAATCGATTGCGCATAGGCATCGAGTGCTTGTTCCCATTCAGCATCAGAAGCGAAAACTTTGGTTGCATCCCACGTATCGGCGAGGGCTACTTCCTGACGAGTTGGGACTGTTGCAGCGGTTGTCATTCCAAAACTCCTTCAACACACAGGTTTATGGCAATTGGCAACGATTATTCATCGTCATCATCATCAAAATCATCGTGATCATCGTCAAAATCAGCGTCGATGTCACCATTCGCAGGGCGGAGATTCAAGCGATGCAGCAAGCGCACCGCCAAAGCCCAGCCAGCTTCCGAAAAGTGCATGGTTTGTTTGTCGTGGCTGGTGGCCAACAATTCGAGCATCGCCCGATATTGGGGTGGCAAGCTAAATTCGAGTGGCAAGCTGTAACTGCCATCGTCATTGATGCTGCTATCGATTTCAATATCGGCATCGTAGGTGGCATGGGCATAGCCAAGCAACACGCCAGCATCTTCGCTCAAGGTCGCTAATTGCGCGCTATCATTCGGCAAGCGCTCAATCCGAAAATAATCGCCGCCAGTGCGCGAACGACGACGGCGGGCAACCCGATGTTCTTCAAAAGCCACAAACAAGCGTGAGCCGTTGGTTTGGGCTTCGACAGCTTGCCATGTCAACGTTTCGCCATCAAAGCGAAACCATTGATCGCGTGCTCCGGTCTCGATTTGCAACAGATTGCCTGGTGCTTGCACATTCGGCATTTCTGGCAGCCGATCGATTTTATCCTTGAGCGTGACAACCCGATAATTGCGGGTGCGCAAACGGGCAATCAAGCCCAAGCCACGGGCTGATGTGAGGGTAAACGAGTGGCCATTGACTGTGCCCTCGCCCCGCAAAATCGGAATCATCGCCGTATCGGCAATTAAAAAGGTATTGACGCTCACTTCTTCAAGATCTGGCCGACGAACCATCTAGGAATCCTCCTGAATTCGGTTAAGATACGGTGCTGCGTAGGCGTGGCACATGGCAACGGCAAGGGCATCGGCGGCATCATCGGGCTTGGGAATATGATCCAAATTGAGAGTCATTTGCACCAGATGTTGCATCTGCTTTTTGTCGGCGTTGCCATATCCAACCACGGCCTGTTTCACAGACAACGGTTTATATTCAAAAATTGGCAGTTTGGCTTGGCGCAACGCAAGCAAGGCCACGCCCCGCGCATGGCTTACGGCCATGGCAGTTGTCACATTTTTGGCAAAAAAGAGTTCTTCAACTGCCGCAACCACAGGTCGATACTCGGCCAAAACATGGGCTAAATCATTGTAAATGGTCACTAAGCGATCAGGCAATGGCTGTTTGGCTGGCGTGGTAAAAGCACCATAGGCAATCATCGTCAAATCGCTGCCATCAGCCTCAATAATGCCCCAGCCCATAATTGCTGTACCTGGGTCAATCCCGATAATTCGCATTCTGCTTCCTCAATGATCGTGCTGCTTGCATTATAACGGGTTTCGCTATTCAGCCCGTCCGCGTCCTGTATCGCCATAGCCAGTCAGTTCAACGTAGCCATAACCGGTCGCAGTGCCGCTAATCGCCACCGAGCCTTCCCAATAGCGAATCGTCAGCGGCATTTCTTGGTTGGCAACTTGCGGCGTAATGCTCAATTCAAGTTGTTCGCTGGGCAAGCTCAAACGCCATTGGCCTGGATACTGAATGCCTTGCTCGCTTTGCCATTGCTTGGTTACTTCGAGGGTTAGCTCGCTCTGAGCAATTTTGCGGGTCGAGCCATCGGCCAAGGTCAACATTCCACCCGATAGATGGTTGATTGAGCCATCTTGATTGCGAATATTGAAGTAGGTCAGTTCGCGTTGGTCATCAAGCTGGATTGCAAACCAATCCCAGCCAACCGCTTGACCTTCGAGCGCCCCCGAACCCCATTCGTGATCCATCCATGCTTTGCCAGTTACCGCAATTTCGCGACCATCAATGGTCAGCGTGCCGCTGGTGGTCATGTTGGTTAGCGAATAATAATACGAAGCATTGCCCAGCTCAGCACCTTTTTGGCTCAGGCCACGATCGCCTTGCAAGGTTGGGGTTTTGCTCGATTCAAGTTTGAGGTTAAGCGCAATCGGTGCTTGCTGCGCTGTGAGCTGCATGGTCATGCCTTCGGGGCCGCTGCCAACTGCCTGCCAATCTTCAACAAAAACCTTGAAAGGATCACCAGTTGCATTGGCCAGTTGGGGATTGCCACGCATAAAGCGCTCGAAGGCATAAAAGCGTTGATTGGCCACATCGGTTAATCCCAAGTGCGCCATATAAATGTCGCTGGTTGCCAAACTCGCGGTGCGACTAATCACCTGATCGGTGGCGGCTGAGCGAAAAAAGGTCAGTTGAAAGCCAAAACGCTGGCCATCAGCACTGACCAAATTGCCAGTGTAATACCACCATTCGGTGCGATAGCCAGCATGCAGGCCATGATCGGCGGGAAACTGAAATGGTCGTGGCTCGGTTGCGCGCACATAATCGCCCTGATTGGCTTGGCTCAACATCCCAACGGCACTGATCGAGGTTTGAATTTCGGTTTGGCTTGGTTGCAACAGCCACCAAGCGCCACCAGCAAGCACAGCCACAATCAGCAATGAACCTATAATCAAACGTATTCGCATACGACGTTACTCCTTGAAAACAGCAACGCATCCAGTGCAATGCTGGATGCGTTACATAGCAATCGTATCACGAAATTAGCTTATGAGAATAGCCAAATTAGGCCGGCAACCACCAAACTAAGCAAGCCAAAGAGTACAAAAATGCGCCGTTGAACGCGTGAAACACCACTAAAATCAAATGGCACTTGATAATCGTTGGTTGCTGGCAGTTGTTGCAACAACATTGGCCAAAGCTTAGCGATGTTTGCCCAGCGCAATGGATTGATAATCACAATCGTATTGCGCAGATCCTCGCTGGCTAAACGCCGCAGCTGTGGCTCGGGCAAATTGGCATGAGGCTGGCGCAAAATGAGGTAAGGCAGGGCTAGCCCGGCGATGCTCTGCAACGTGCCAACTCCTGCAACCTGCTCCCAATCAATCGTCACGGTATGGCCTGATTGTTTGATGATCAAGTTGGTTGCGCTGATGCTGAGCCGCTGATTCAGCCCCCGCCCAAGCCAAATCAGGATGCCGACTAAAAATAAGAGGCCAATCCCAAGTTTTACGCCTGGCGCAGTTAAGGCTTGTACGATCAGCATAATCAGCAGTGCGCTAGCCAATACAATAAAGCCGATGGTTGGCCACCAAAAACGCGGACGAATAGTTATTATATGTTTGGTCATGGATTATTGTAAGCTCCATGCTAGCAATGCTGCACCTAAACCAAGGATAAAAATTGCATACGGTAATATTGTATCCCAGCTTTTGCCAGCTATAGGCACAAACAACTGGTTTTTGGGTTTAAATGGAACTTTTGTTCGAATACGTTTAATGATTCTTGTATGATTTTCCCAAGCATCTAAAATAATCGCTCGATTACGATAATATTTGGGTAGATTTTGGCTATAGGGTAAATTTGGTAATTTCAGAGGTTGATTTAATGTAATGTAATGAAAATTACGATGGTAATTTGTGAATTCTTGGATATCTTCAATATCATTCCAATATATAAAAATATTCTTTTGAAAAATTTGGTAAATAATTAATCCATTATTAGTAACAGATAGTCTAGCGTATAGCCTATTGATCATATTAATTAAGCCAAGCGATAGATAGATACATAAAAATAATATTGTTTTTAATTCAAATGTATTATCGAAAAATAGAAATAATGGTAAGAAAATACATATAATAATACCAATTAAGATTAATCTATGATCTTTTGTTCGAAAAACTTCGTTTTGCATATATGAAATCCTTTATGGATTTATAATCCTAGCCCCAAAGAATAAGCAGCGGAATCATAATTGGAATCATAATCAGCGAAAATAAAAACACTCGTTTCATATAGTCCGAAAAACTAACCGTAAAAGGTACAATAAAATTATTATCTGCTGCCGATTGCATGTTTTGTTCTGCCAAATGCTTAATTTGCTGATGATTATCCCATTCTTGCAATATTAATGTACGCCGATGATATGGTTTAGGAATAATCGAAGGAAAAAGCGAATCCAACAAATCAATATCACGCTCAAAAAAGATATATTCAATTGGCCGATTGGATAGAATAAAATAGTGTAGATTTGAAATTTCATGCCATTTTGCAGTTTTAGTAGCATTAAACAAGCGTTTAACCGTAATCCCGTGTTCATCGACGATTAATTTTCGATAGTATTCGCTCAATGAAAAATACGCATACAACACAGACATAACAATAAACAGTACTGGAAATTTTCGCAGATTAAACATTGTTTTATAGACGATAATCATAATAATCAATAGAGCAAACCAGCCTATTGTGATTAACATTGTCTTTTTAAGCTTAGCTGCCCTAAATGTCATCGGTTGCATAAATCCCTTACCTAAATCTGAATATTGAATTTAACCCGAACTTGGTCGAATGTTTGCTGTTCGAGCTGCTGCTTGATCAATTCAAGCAATTCTGCGCTACGCTCCCAGCGATCAAGGTAAATCACCCGATAGGCATGATTATCGTTTGTCAGTTGGTTAATCAGTTGCTCGGCCACCAATTGGTTGGCTTGCTGCACGACCAAATATGGCCGTGGTTCGTGATCATGCTCAGTATAATTGATATAGGCAACCTCGTTCCAGCTAACCAACGTGCGCTGTGGCATTTGATACATATCGAGACCATGCTCGCTCACAATAATTCGTTCACGCGATTTCCAGAAGAGATTGATTAATAGCAAAACTAAACCAAGATTAATCACATATAATTCAATTTTTGCTGGCTCGCGAATCAGCCATAAGCTAAACGCTACTAATAAAAATCCACCAATCAAGCCAAAATTTGGCAATAACAAATGATCATTACGCTTAAAAATACGTGTTTACATATTTAGCTTAATCTATATTTGAATAGATAAAAAATAACCATTAGAAAAAATAAATATGTGGAAATTTAACCTTATTTCACAAATATAGTTCCTTAAAACAAGAATATAATTGTTAATGTTGCTACAATAAGACTAACAAGCATAACAATGAGGGCAAGCTTGGTGGTCGCAGTTTGACGGGTGCTGCTAAATGGCACAAACAGCTGATTCTCCGAGTTTTGGGATGGTAGCTGCTGCTTGATTAATTCTTGGACTTTGCTTGCTTGATCCCATAGATTAAGAATTAAGGTTGTTGCTTGGTTGGCTTTTGGTACATCGACATACTCTAATGGTTCGACAAGCGGAATTGGTTTGCGTAAGACGAGATATTGCACTTCTCGCGTGCCAAGCTTAACCTGCTGCTGCCCAATAATATCGGCCCACTCAATTTGAATCGGTTGGCGGAAGATGCGCCGAATAACCAAGCCATCTTGATCAATTAGTAATCGCGTCGTTAAGCCATTAATTTGGCTTAGGATGAGAATAATACATGAGATAAGCACAAATAGACTGCTATAAATATTTGTTGCTAGCCAAATTCCCAGTAAGATAATCGCAACTATCAAAACAAACAGCTTTGTTTTATACTTTGCTAATTTGAATACATGCTCTTCCATAAAAATTCCTTTTTATAATATTGAATCTGATCTTAGATTGAACCGATAATCAGTAGAGCTGTTAAATTTATGATAATAATATAAAAATTGATTTTATCGTAATACATAAAGCTTTTTGGATATTTTTTAATCTCTGGAATGACATGATATGAATCGTGATTTTTATATACTCGATGATAGATTGCTTCAAACAATTGTTGCTGTTTATTCCAACCTTCAAGGGTAATGGTACGGTGTTGTTGCTCAGGTTTTACTTCCATCAGCTTAACTTTTGGAAACTTAGCAATCGGCTCACGCAATACGATAAAGGGAATCAAGGTGAAGAGTTTCCCATTGGCAATCCCTACTGATTCGATTGCATTCCAAGGAATAAAAGCTCGCTGCCAGCCGCGTCGAATCAATAAACCTTTATCGCTAATGCGCAATAATGCGGTTGCTTGAACGAGACTTGGCAGCGCGATGGAAAGAAATATCCATATGACTCTTAATCCCGAAAATTCAAAAGACTGAGCAATTGTATAAATCAAAAATAGGACGATCGCCAAATAGGTTATGCCATAGAGGCGATAAGCCGAGCGAAAATTTAGTTCGGATGATTTAATCGAATCGTTTGCTGCTAGCATGCTGTCTCTCATTGTTCAAATCAATCGCTAGCCATTACGTAGGTAGATCTTTCAAAGTTACAAGCTTTAGCGAAATGTATTTAAGATGAACAGTGCGATTGCAATGGCTAGCGGAATGAGCAATGGTAAGGCTTTGCGCAAATTGTTCTCAACTGTAAATGGCACAAACAACTGATCAGCTGGGCTTTTGGCTGGCAAATGTGGCTCAATTAATGTTAACAAGCGGGTTGGTTGCTCCCAAGCCTCAAGAATAAAAATATTGGCCCGAAATTCCTTGGGTATAAAAATTGGCCTAATTGAGGGTATGGATTTGCGCAAGAGAAGATAGCGGATCTCACGCTGACCAAGGTTGAAATAGTGTTGCTCAAGGATGTCATCCCACGTAATGCGCAGATCGTCACGCAATAAGCGCCGAATAATCAGACCATCCTGATCAACAATTAATTTGATGCTTAACTCATAGATTGTGCTAGGCAAACTGACGAGAATGAGCAGCGTAAAGATCCAATTCAGATCGAAATTACTATAGATTAACATAATAAGCATTAATATTTTAACCAAGCCGATGGCGATAATTATTCGATAATTGTTGACTTTAAATGTAGCTGAATTCAATTTCGTGCTCCTATTTCAAGATTAAATAGACAAAAATCGATATACCGATAAGTAACAAGTAGCGATAAAAATTTTGATATGAATGAAACATTTGCAGACTTTTTGAGAAATCTGGAATGACCTGCAATTGTTGATTAGTCGCATTCAGGCTTGCATGCAAAGCTTTGGCGATTATCTCTGAATTGGCCCAGCCTTCCAAGGTTAATGTTCGTTGCTGTTGTTCTGGGGTTAGTTCTTTGATTTTAACGCTTGGTAAGCCTTTAATCGGCTCGTATAAGACGATATACGGGAGATTGATGCGTTTACCAACGACACCGACACCGAATGCTTCGACTTGCTCCCAATTAATTGCAAAGTATTGCCAGCCCCTGCGCATCACCAAGCCTCTGGCACTAATATCGAGATACGAAATGCTATTGACTAAAAACTGAATAAAGATAATTGGATAGATGATCATATTCAAGCTAGTAGTCCAATTACTTGTTGGATAACCTGTTGTTGCGACTATAAGGATGAACAGGGACAGAGAGATAACTACCAATCCAACTTGGAGGCGATGATAGGGTGGGCGTAAGCGTTGTTTGAACGGTGCTGATTGCATAAGTTCTCTCTCGGTACTCAACAGAATCGCTACTCTTTACGGTATCCAGAAACCAAGGTTGCAGCAGCAACCGGGTTGGCTGCTGCTGCGCGGTTGCGGTTAAATGCCTTGGCTTAGAATAGTATCGATCATAGGGCCAAGCTCTTCAGTGGTAATTCCACCTTCATATTTGTTGACGATCGTGCCATCTTTGCCCAGCAAAAACAACCATGGCTCGCTTTGCAAGCGCCATTCGCTCATTGCTGGCACCAACAACGGCGGATTAGCTTGGACTGATTCGCTAAATGGGAATTTATAAACTTCAACGTGGATGAAGTTCATTTTATCGCCATAGGTTTTTTGCAAACTGCCCAAAACCGTGACGCTTGGCCCACAGGTAGCGGTTTTGCAAAAGCCTGGTGTGCCAAACAAGATAGCGGTTGGTTTGCCGCTCTTAATCGCATCGGCAACACTCAATTGATATAAGGCTGGGTTTGGCTTGGGATCAGAGCTAATTTGGCTGAGATCGGGGTTGGTTTTCACGGTTGGAGTATCGACCGCAATCGCTTTGCTGCCAAGCGCCGGCGTTGGATCTTGGGCGAGCACTGAAAGCCGCAAGGTGCTAACGGTTGGGGTTTGGCCTGGCAAGGTTGCCTCGACCTCAACGCCCCAATCGCCTGCCTTTTTAAAATCGGGGTAAGTTACATAAATGCCTGCTGGCAAGCCTTGGCCAAAATATTCGGCGCTGCCTTCGCCTGCAACTTGGGTTTTCTCAGCATCGGTGCCATCAAGATAGTACAAGCGCAATTTTACCTGCACTTTGGGATCGTTGATTGGCGAGCCATCGACGATCAAGCCAATTGGCAAGCGATTGGGGCCGACCACCAAATTGGAGGCCGCCAACACTGCTTGGACGCGGCTTTTTGTCACAGGGGTTGCGGTTGGAGTTGCTGCGCCACAGCCCACCAAGCCAAAAATAATCACACCATATAAAACACGCCACCAACGCTGCATACTTGTGCTCCTCATACGGATTAATTGGTTATAGCTGCCAGCCAAAAATACTGACAATCTTCACTCTAGCACAGATTCAAGCGAAGACTATCAGTTACGCAACCGACCAAGCGCTCAGCCAGCCAAGGGCTATGCTACAATCGGGCTACGATTGCGATGCCCTAGCAAGGAGGCTGTGATGTCGCTGTATTTTAACTCTGATCATGAAATGTTTCGCCAAACCATCCGCCGTTTTGTCGAACGTGAAATCAACCCATTTGTTGAGCAATGGGAGCATGAACGCTGTTTTCCAGGCCATGCACTCTTCAAAAAATTAGGCGAATTGGGTGCGTTGGGCGTTTCGTACCCCGAAGCCTATGGCGGGGCTGGCCTCGATTATTGGTATAACGTGGTTTTGGCCGAGGAAGTTGGCCGCGCCGATTGTGGCGGTGTGCCAATGGCCATCTTGGTGCATACCGATATGGCCACCCCAGCCTTGGCCGAATTTGGCAGCGACGAGTTGCGCCAACGCTTTTTGGCTCCCGCGATTCGCGGCGAATTGATCGCCGCCGTTGCCATCTCCGAGCCTGATGCTGGCTCCGATGTCGCGTCGATTCGCACCCGCGCTGTGCGTGATGGTGACGAATATGTGATCAACGGCAGCAAAATGTGGATTACCAATGGCACCCAAGCCGATTTTATTACCTTGTTGGCGCGCACCAGCGATGAAGCAGGTTTCAAAGGTATGTCGTTGATTATTGTGCCAACCAACACGCCAGGCTTTCATGTCTCGAAAAAGTTAGAAAAATTGGGCAATCATTCCAGCGACACCGCCCTGTTAGCCTTCGATGATCTGCGTGTGCCGATTGCCAATCGGATTGGTGAAGAAGGCCAAGGCTTTGGGCTGCAAATGCAGCAATTTCAAAAAGAGCGCCTAATTGGCTCGGTTTCGGCGGTTGCAGGTATGGAGAAAATCGTTGCAATGACGATTAATTATTGCCGCGAGCGCCAGACCTTTGGCAAAGCCCTAATTGAAAACCAATATATTCATTTTCGCTTAGCCGAGTTGTTGAGCGAGATTGAAGCCCTGCGCCAGCTTAATTATCATTGCACCCGTTTGTTGATTGCAGGTCACGACATTACCAAAGAAGTTTCGATGGCCAAACTCAAGGCTGGGCGTTTGGTGCGCGAAGTGGCCGATAGTTGCTTGCAGTTCCACGGCGGTATGGGCTATGTTGAGGAATATCCGCTGGCGCGCTATTTTCGCGATTCGCGCTTGCTCTCAATCGGGGGCGGTGCTGATGAAATTATGTTGGGGATTATTGCCAAATATGCTGGGATGATCGGCAAGCGTCGGTAATTGAGCGGAGGAATATACCCTCACCCCAACCCCTCTCCCGTGTGCGGGCGAGGGGCTTTAAACCGTGGTTCTTGCGCAATGCGTCGGTAAAAACGATGCTCCCCCTCGCCCGTGTTTTCGTGGGAGAGGGGGTTGGGGGGTGAGGGAACACCTATCAATCTTGTTGTTCGACCAACATTGGCACACGAATGATGATTTGGGTGCCTTCGCCAGCAGATGAACGAATTTCAAACGAGCCGCCAGCGAGGGTTGCCCGCTCGCCCATATTCAATAATCCAAACGAGCCACGTTCTTCATACGAGGTTGTGATGCTTTGCAGATCAAAGCCGATGCCACTATCGCGCACAACTGCGGTCAGCATGTTGCGCTCGCTATCTTGAAACAGCTCGATCCAGACCATCGAGGCTTTGGCATGCTTGCGGGCATTATTCACCGCTTCTTGAATGATCATAAAGGTTGCGGCGGCGGTTTGTGGAGCCAAGCGGCCAATGAAATTGCCTGGCGTAAACCGCACTTGCATGCCCGAAGGATCGCGGAACTTGCTGGCATATTCGTGCAAGGTTGCAATCAGACCTTGGGTTTCGAGGCCCAGCGGGCGTAGCTCAAACAACAGGGTGCGCAACTCTTGATAGGTTTTTTTGACCAACGAGGCTAACGAATTCAGCTCATCTTCAACCCGCTCAGGCATTGCGTGCATCAATTTTTTGATGAACTCAATATTCATCGAAATCGCTGCGATCGATTGAGTTGGGCCATCGTGCAAATCGCGGTTGATTTGGTGGCGCACTTCTTCTTCTTTGCGAATCAAGCGATCGCGTTCTTCTTTGAGTTTGGTGTAGAGATTGGCGTTTTCAATCGAGATTGCCGCTTGGTTGGCCAGCATCGAAAGCGTGCGCAAATCGTGCTCGGTAAACGGGCCATTGCGCTTGTTGACGGCCTGAATCACGCCGACGGTGCGCTCGCGCGAACGAACTGGCACAGTCAGAATATTGCGGGTTTGGTGGGAAATATCGCTATCGACTTGGCGATAAAAGCGCGCATCGTTCTGCGGATCATCGACGATCAAGCCTTGGCCGTGGGTCACAACCCAGCCAGCAAAGCCTTGGTCGATGGGCATGCGATAGGAGCGTAATTCTTGGTTGTTGCTCGATGGCGTTTCAAAATATAGCTCTTGATGCACGTCATCAACCAACAGCAACGAGGCGCTTTCGCTATCGACAATTTGGGTTACTTTTTCAATAATTGTGCGCAAGAGGCTGCGCAAATCGATGTCGCTGGCAATCGATTGGCTCACTTGATAGAGCAAATTCATCTCATCAAGCTCGCTGCGGGTGGTGTTGAGCAAGGCTACGCGATCGGCGGCTCCGCCAGCAACGCCGACCAAAAGCAGCGCCAATTCGCCCTCGTTTTCTGGTGATACGCGGTCGGCTGAGACAATTAAGTGCAACAGGCCAACCTCTGCATCGCCAGAACGCAAGGTTAATTCGACCAAGGCTAGCTCATCGTTAATCCCATAGACCCCTAAATCCTGCTCGCCGCCAGTGGTGCGCTCAAACACCGATCGAGCCTGTTCAATCATCTCATAGCCATCGGCAGGCAATGCGCCATGCTCCAACGAAAACGGCGCATTCATCGGATCGATATAGAGCAATGCGCCCGCTTGGGCAGGCCAAAATTCAATTAAGCGTTGCAAAAACGATTCAAGCAATGCTTGCGGATTTTGGTAGGCCGTTGCGGTGAGCAACTGACTAAATGTTTGCCAGCGTTGAGCATCGAGAGTTATTGATGGCATTAGCGAGCCTCCTTGCAGTATCAACTCAATCTACCCTAGCCGTGCAACAGCGTCAAGCCTTGAGCATCTATGATTTGGATTAGCAATTGTGAGCAACCCAAACTCAATCAACTAATCGTTATGTTGATTAACTGTGGATGCTCAAGTGCGCAACCCAAGCCTTATTTCCAAAACAGATAGCGCGCACCGATGATAAATAGGAACGCCCCATAGAACTTTTTCATGGTTGCTGATGAAATTGGCGCAGCAATTTTGGCCCCAAAATAGGTTCCGAGCAACAAGCCAATGGCAATAATGATCGATGCTCGCCAATCCAAATTGCCTTCTTTATAGTAAACAAACGCGCCTAGCAAGCCAACAGGCAAGATCTGTGCGCCAATTGAGGTGCCAGTGGCAAATTTCTGATCGAGCGCCAGCAACAAGACCATGGCCGGAACCATAATTGCGCCGCCGCCAATCCCGAACATTCCGCCAGCCACGCCAGCGACCAAGCCAATTAGTAGCAGATTGATAATCATGCCAACGCTTAAGGTAATCACGCGCTTTTGCTCCTTTGGTTGCTGATCCATTGATTCCTCCATTGACAGCTTGACGCTATAATAGCGCAAACCGACGACTAACTTAGCACCGAATAGGAATCTACTTTGGAATTATTATATGGACGAAATGCAGTTTTAGAGGCGTTGCGCGCCAATCGCCGCAAATTGGGCCGTTTGCTAGTTGCCGATGGCATCAAAGAAGGCGAATCGATGCAGGCGATTAATGTGGTGGCTCGCGAACGGCGGATTCAAGTTGCCAAAGTGCAGCGCGGCGAGCTTGATAAACGCACTGCTGGCGCGAATCATCAGGGCATTGCGCTTGAATGTGGGCCGTATCCGTATGTTGAGGTTGATGATATTATCGAGCTAGCCCGTGAGCGTGGCGAGCAACCGCTGATTTTAATTTTTGACCACTTGCAAGACCCGCAAAATATTGGCACGCTGATGCGTACCGCCGAAATTGTCGGCGCGCATGGCATTATTTTTCCCGATCGGCGTTCAGCCAGCATTACGCCAGCAGTGATTAACGCCTCGGCTGGGGCGGTTGAGCATTTGTATGTGGCCCAAATTACCAATATTTCCCAAACCATCAAGCACCTGCAAGAATACAATATTTGGGTCGCTGGCGTTGAGGACGATGAGCGGGCGGTCGATTTTGATCGAGCGAATTTGCGCGGCGCTTTGGCCTTGGTGATTGGCGCGGAAGGCCCAGGCTTGGCTCGCCTAACCCGCGAGCGTTGCGATTTGTTGTTGCGTTTGCCAATGCGCGGCAAAGTTGCCTCGCTCAATGCTGCCACCGCTGGCTCGATTATTCTTTATCACGCTTGGCGAGTGAGGGCACAGTAGAACATAGAACATAGAGCATAGAACATAGGAAATTTGGCTATAGGCTCTTGGCTAGCGGAACATTTTCTTGGATTCTCACAATTGTGCATCCTATAGCCAAAAGCCTGTAGCCCATTACCTATCGATGTTTAACGCAGCGGCGCAGAGAATTAATGGCTATAGGCTATGTGTAATGGTTCATTGGATTGGCAATCAAGAACATGCCCTCACCCCCAACCCCCTCTCCCACTGAACGCGGGCGAGGGGGAGCAGACCCTTTTTACCACGTATTGCGGCAGAACCATGCGGTTAAAGCCCCTCGCCCATTGGATGGGAGAGGGGTTGGGGTGAGGGGATCAGGCCGTAGTTAACCTGATGAACCAGTACAGCTATGGGCTAGCGGAAGATTTGGATTCCAGTGGTCGTGTATCCGCTAGCCAAAAGCCTATAGCCTATAGCCTCATCCTTCGTGGATCAAAAATCAAAAGCCAAAAGCCTTTAGCCCATAGCCTAAATATCGCCCGTGGAGAACCCCATGCTACGCAACAACGAACTCTGGATCGCGATTGCCATCGCGGTAACATCAACGATCATCGCGCGGTTGCCAGTGCTGCATTGGCTGGTGTATCCGTTTGAGCTGTTCAATACGTTTGTGCATGAGCTTGGCCATGGCTTTGCCACCCTGCTGACTGGCGGCAAATTCGATCGTTTCGAGGTGTATGCGAATGGCGAGGGCGTGGCTTGGACAGCTGGCGGCATTCGCTGGATTGTAGCTAGCGCAGGCTATTTGAGCAGTGCTTTGGTTGGCGGAGCCTTGCTAATTCTGTCGGCGCGTGGCATTAGCGCCAATCGGGTGACATTAATTATTGGGATTGCGCTGTTTGTGCTGTGTGGCTTGTTTGTGCGCAATCTATTTGGCATTTTGGTGGGCGTGCTGCTAGCAGGTGCGTTTATTGCTGCCAGTTACAAATTGGCTTTGCATTTGAATGAATGGCTGTTGCTGATTTTGGGTGTGCAGACCATCTTAAATGCGCTCGATAGCTTATGGGATTTGCTGCGGCTCTCATCCTACCGCCGCCACGTAACCAGTGATGCCTTAATTATGCAGCAAGCGACGGGCGTGCCAGCGATTTTATGGGCCTTGGTTTGGAGCGGCATCGCGCTATTAATTTTGTGGCAAGCCATCCGATTTGCCTACTTCCGTGACATTTAGCCCATTCAAGCCGCGCCAGATGTGATATGCTCTAGGGGTGATCGAAGTAACCCGGAGGCAATCGCTATGCTGGAGGAGATTTTCGCTCCGCAATCGGTGGCTGTGGTGGGAGCATCTCCCGATCCATCACGTCTTGGTCACCGTGTCCTCAAAAATGTTATTGATAATGGCTTTCAAGGGCGAATCTACCCGATTCATCCCACCGCCAAAGCAGTTTTAGGCCAAACGGCCTACCCGTCGGTCGCTGCTGTTCCCGATGAAGTTGAATTGGCAGTTTTAGTTATTCCACCGCAGCATGTGCTTAACGTCGCCGAAGAGTGCGGCCAAAAAGGCGTGCGCGGTTTAGTCGTAATCACCGCAGGTTTCAAGGAAGTAGGCGGTGAAGGGGTGAAGCTTGAACACCAATTGGTAGAGATTGTGCAACGCTACGGCATGCGCATGGTCGGCCCCAATTGTCTTGGTGTGATTGATACCGTCAGCCATTTGAATGCTTCGTTTGCAGCATTAATGCCCGCTGATGGCGAAATTGCCTTTATGTCGCAGTCGGGCGCGGTTTGTACCGCCATCCTCGATTGGAGCAAAGAGGCGAATATTGGCTTTTCGCGCTTCGTCAGCCTTGGCAATAAATCCGATGTTGATGAAGTGGCGCTGTTGCAGGCCTGGGGCAACGACCCACAGAATAAAGTCATTTTGGCCTATCTGGAAGGTATTTCCGATGGCCCGGGCTTTATTCAGGCCGCCCGTGAAGTGACCAAACGCACGCCAGTGATCGCGATCAAAAGCGGCACGACGGCTGCTGGCACGCGGGCAATTTCCTCGCACACTGGCTCGTTGGCAGGTAGCGAAAGCGCCTACGAATCGGCCTTTGGCCAAAGTGGGATTGTGCGGGCGCGCACGATGGAGCAATTGTTTGATTTTGCTTTAGTCTTTGCCTATCAACCCTTGCTAGCAGGCCCACGGGTGGCAATTGTTACCAACGCTGGCGGCCCGGGCATTATCGCCACCGATGCGATTGAGCGCGATGGTTTGCAAATGGCCGAATTTACCCCCGCAACCATCAGCCACTTGCAAGCCAACTTACCGCCAACCGCCAATGTCTACAACCCCATCGACGTGATTGGCGATGCTAAAGCTGATCGCTATCGGACAGGGATTGAAATGGCCTTGGCCGACCCCAATGTTGATGCGGTGTTGGTTTTGTTCACGCCGCAAGCTGGCAGCGAAGCCGAAGCCACGGTCGAAGCCATGGCCGAGCTTTCAGCCAACCAAAGCAAGCCGATTGTGGCGAGCTTTATGGGTGCATATAGCATCAAGCCAGCGCTCAAATTGCTCAATCAACATAAAATTCCCAACTACGAATTTCCCGAACGGGCCGTGGCCGCCTTGGCTGCAATGTGGCAACATCGGCGCTGGCGCGAACAACCAGCCCTGACCTATGCCCGTTTTGATGTCGATAAAGACCATGTGCGCGATTTGTTTGCCCAAGTGCGCGAGGCTGGGCGAGTTGAGCTTGGCGAAATTGAGGCCCGCGAAGTGATGGCGGCCTATGGCATGCGCTTGCCCGATAGTCGGCTGGCCCGTTCGCCTGAAGAAGCCGCCGAAATCGCCAAGGAAATTGGGTTTCCGGTGGTGATGAAAATTAGCTCGCCCGATATTCTGCACAAAAGCGATATTGGCGGCGTGCGCGTGGGCATTGCCGACCCCCAAGCAGCCAGCGATAGCTACGAGTTAATCGCCTATCGTGCGCGTAAATTCAGCCCCAACGCCCGAATTTGGGGGGTGTTGGTGCAGGAAATGGCGCGTAAAGGCCGCGAAGTGCTGGTTGGGGTCAGCCGTGATCCGCAGTTTGGGGCATTAATTGGCGTGGGCATGGGCGGCATTTATGTCGAAGTGCTCAAAGATGTGGTGTTTCGACTTGCGCCATTGAGCCGCGAAGAAGTGCGCGAACAACTGCGGGCAATTCGTTCGTTCCCATTGTTGCAGGGCGTGCGGGGCGAGCAAACCGCCGATTTGGAAGCCGTCGAAGATATTGTGTTGCGGGTCAGCCAATTAGTCAGCGACTTCCCCGAAATCGTCGAAATGGATATTAATCCGTTGGTTGTCTACAACCGTGGCGAAGGCGTAATCGTGCTCGATGCCCGCATTATTCTGCAAGGATAGATTGAAAGGATGAGGGATGAAGGATGAATTATGAAGCGCAAGAATCGATCATCGATGGATGATCCAAGCTATCTTCATCCCTAATCTCGCATTATTTGATAAATGCTCGATGGAAAGGATGAGTTTTTCATCCCTCATAATTCATCCTTCATCCTTTTGATAAAGGAGTTTCGCTATGGCAACGCTGTATGTTGCATCAACAGAATCATATGTTGGCAAGAGTGCAGTTTGTGCTGCCTTGCTGCGCCAACTCAAGGATCGCCAGATTGATGCTGGCTATATGAAGCCAGTCAGTGTTTCGGTAACCCATACCCCAGAAGGCGCGTTTGACGAAGATGCTGCTTTTATTCGCGAGAGCTTTGGCCTGAGCGAGCCGTTGGAGCAAATTGCGCCAGTGCTTTTGCGCCGCACCACCATCGAAAGCATTTTGCGCGGCGAGCAGCACGATTGGGCTGGTGCGGTGCAACAGGCATTTCAAAGCATCAGCAATAATCATCAAGTAACAATTGTTGAAGGCACTAATAGCTGGGCCGAAGGCTCGTTGGTCGATCTCAGCGCCGATCGGGTGGCCGATTTAATCGACGCGCCGATGGTGTTGGTTTCGCGCTATCGCACCACCCTGACCGTCGATGCGATTTTGTCGGTGCAACGCTTCGTTGGCAAACGGCTCAAGGGCGTTATTCTCAACCAAATCGAGGAAACTCGGCTCGATTTTGTCCAATCGCACGTCGTGCCATTCCTTGAGCAACGTGGGATTGCGGTGCTGGGCTTGTTGCCGCAAGATATTGCGCTCTCTGGGATTCCAGTTGAGGATTTGGTTAGCGAGCTTGGCGGCAGCGTGATTGGTGCTGAGTATGGTCAAGGCAAAATCGTCGAGTCGTTGATGATTGGGGCGATGGGCGCAGAGGCAGGTTTATCGCACTTCCGCCGCCGCGCCAACAAAGCAGTGATCACAGGTGGTGACCGCACCGATTTGCAACTGGCAGCCTTGGAAACCTCAACCAATGCCTTGGTCTTGACTGGCAACTTCCGCCCGCAGCAATCGGTGATTGATCGCGCTGAACAACGCAACGTGCCGATCATCACGATTGCTGATGATACTTTGACTGCGGTTGAACGGATTGAAAACATGTTTGGCCATGTGCGCTTGCACGAACGCACCAAACTCGAACGTTTCACCAAACTGATGGCCGAGCGCTGCGATTGGCCACGCTTGGATGCGATTTTGGGCTTGTAGTTTGCGCAACAAAACCCCCGTGTTCTATGTTGAACACGGGGGTTTGCTTTTTAGCCTTGAAGCAAAAGATTGAGCCTAGCGGTAGCGCCATTGTTCGTAGTGTTGGCCGACGTTGCCCATTTCTACTTGCCAATCGGCGGGATTGCTAGGCGTGTAGGTCAGCACGCGGCGCTCAAACGCCTGTACCAACACAGTTTGCTCAACGCCGCCAACATAGACTTTGGCCCAGTAGGCTTCGCTGATCGGGTAGCCCAAGGCAAAGACCCAATCCATCACTTGGCCTTCTTGGACTTTGCCGTTTTGATTGACCAAGCCTTGGCGATTGACAAAATTCCAGAAGGCGTTGGGAATGTTGTGGCCAGTTTCGGGCACGTAATGCACCAATTTGGCAGCATCGTTGAGGTTGCCAGCATAGGCACTAACTTTGCCGCTACGGGCTAATTGTTGATCGGCGAATTGGCCAGTGCGATTGCTGGTTGCGCCAAGCAAATTGCTAAAGCTCGCATAGGTTGGAGCCGAAGCATCGCCTAAGTCGCCAGCAATATTAATTTGGGCTGGGGTGCGCTGCACATAATTGCTATCGCCAATTTGAATTTGGCCTTGGATCAATTCCTTGGCCAACAACCCGTTGGTCACAAACCATTGGCTTTGGCGGTCGCTCTCGAAATCGCTAATTTCCATCCGCGATTTATCGAAATATTGTACTTGGCGCAAACCACCAGGCGATTGATCGTAGACTTCGGCGCGAGCTTGGCCGCTGTTTGGCCCCCACAACCACGAGCGCACAGCTTGGCCGCTGGCCACTGGCGAATCGGCGTGCGTCCAAACTTTGTTGAAGGCTGGATCGGCAAATTTGCCATTGCTGCGGGTATCGAAGTTTGGCAATTTGTTGCCCGAAAAATTGGTTGGCGTTGGATAGGCCGAGGTTGGCGTACGGGTTGGCGTGCCCGTTACCGTGCCAGTTGTCGTCGGCGTGCGCTCATCATCGAAGGTTGGAGTCAGATCATCCTCATCGAGGGTTGGCGTAATTTCGCCATCATCAAAGGTTGCGGTTGGCTGCATCGTTGGCTGGCCTTGGTTGGCGTTGCTCTTGATTTGGAAGGTCAAGGTGTAATCGATAAATTGATTGCCAACATCGCCCACGTTCTTGACTTGCACAAAGTAGAAGCCATCGACGACTGGCGCGAAATCGATCCGCGAATCTAAGCCCGATTCATAATCGTCGTTGAAATCGATAATCGTCGTGCCATCACGATCAGCCAGCACCATCACCGTATCGGCACCAACGCTGAGATCCGAGGTAAACAGCGAATAGATTTTGCCCGATTTGCCGAAGAATTTGACCCAATCTGCATCGCCGCGTGGGCACAAACGATGGTTGGGATGCACTTCGCCAACCACAATCAAGGGCGCGATTTCCGGCAAACCATCTGGCTCATACAAATCTTCACAGATTTCGGGGATGAGCGTTGGCGTAGGGCCGTAGCTCTCGCTGTTGAGCACCACCGTGTAGAGCGCGTCCACAAAGCCGCGTCCGGCGGAATCGCGCACTTTGATATAGTATTGGCCGTTGGCTGGCGCGCGCCACGATTGAATCCGTGGTTTGATGTCGCTGGGATCGTTGTTGCGTGGAAAGTCGTCGTTGAAGGCCAATTGATTGCCATTGCTATCGTAAAGCGTCAACGAAAGGTCAAGGCCATCGGTCATTTGCGAGACATCGATGGTGTAGACTTTGCCCTCTAAACCGCCAAACAAAAGCCAGTCTTCGTCGCCAACCGGACAAATTGCATGAATTTGTGGCACATCGACTTCAATTCGGCGCGCTTGGCTACGGGTGTTATCTGGCTCGAATTTATCGTTGAGCGTGCCACCGCTACCGTTACACACTCGCCCTGGCGTACCAGTCGTCGTGGCAGTCGGCGTTGAAGGAGTGGGTGTATTAGTGCGAGTTGGAGTTGCGGTTGGAGCTACGACATTAAGCCGTATATCAGCAGAACGAATAATATTTGAAACTGTAGCTCGTGCTTGAATATTGAATGTAAATAAACCTCTAGCTGTTGCTGGTATCTGAATATTAGCAACAAAACTTGTGGATTCACCCGAAGTAATACCTGGTAATGGGGAGTTTGCTGGATTAAATGTTATCGTCCAGCCTCCAGGTGTATTTGGTTGTAAATAAGTATAGGTTTCTTGCGTGGTATTATCAGGTGCGGTTGAGCTATTACGGACAGTAAAAATAAGTTGAAGAGTTTGTCCTGCAACCGCATCCTGATCAACAATGCTTGGATCGATAAAAAAACTAGGAGCATTTGGTGCTTGGGGCTGAACTTGGGGCGGCGTGACAGGCCGCGCCCACACGCCAAGCGGCGTTAATAGGCCAGCGAGCACCACAAACATCAATAAACGCATCCGTTTCATAGGCAACTTCTCCGCTTCAAGGCAGGTGATTAATTGAAAGACATAGGGTTAAAAAGAGCAGCATTGCTATTCTGGCCCATTATAACGTCAAATATTGATTTTGGGGCAAGCGTTTAAAGGTTCCCTCACCCCAACCCCTCTCCCGTCCAACGGGCGAGGAGCTTTAAACCGCTGGTTCTTGCGTAATGCGTCGGTGAACAATGGATTCCCTCACCCCAACCCCTCTCCCGTCCAACGGGCGAGGGGCTTTAACGCGCTGGTTCTCTCCCAATTCCTTGGCGAAAAATGGTCGGCTCCCCCTCGCCCGCATTCAGTGGGAGAGGGGGCTGGGGGGTGAGGGGATCTCACTTACAACTGGTTAATCATGTTGTTTTCGAGAATTGGCTGAGGCGCACCGTTTTGGGCCACGCGCAGCATGGCTTGGGCCAATTGATCAGTCGTGGTCACATATTGGGGCATAAATCGTTTCAATACAGGATACAATGGGCCAATCAATCGATAGAGCAACCGATAGAGCCGCGTTTTTGAAACCACGCCATGTTGTGGTTGAATAAAGCCCGGGTGTAGCATAAAAGCCTCAAATGGCAATGCCAACAAGGCTTGCTCGGTTTGGCCTTTGATTCGTGCCCACATTGTGCGCGAATTGGGATTGGTTCCAGAGCCAGAAACATACAAAAAACGCGATTGTGGATTGAGTCGGGCCAAGGTTTGAGCTACGTGCATCGTTAAATCGTAGGTAATTGAACGATAGGCTGCCTCAGTCATGCCTGCCGCCGAAACTCCGAGGCAAAACAAACAGGCATCATAGCCAACTAATTCATGTTCAATCGAGGCTAAATCATAGAGATTGCAATGCACAATTTCGCCAAGCTTGGGGTGGCTTTGGCCAGTCGGCGTGCGACCAACACACAACACTTGTTCAACCGCCGGATTCAACAAACTCTCGCGCAACAGCCCTTGGCCAACCATACCAGTTGCCCCAAAAATAATTATTTTCATCGGCAGTTCCTTTGATTTTACGCTAAAGCCTAAAAGCCTTAGCAATCCACAACCTAAATATTAGGGGGTGCAGAGGGATGAAAACCCCTTGCGTTCCCCGCCTTGAGGCGGGGCGGAGGGGTGGTGATCAATCACCATCCACAGATTGTTTCGAAAATACAAAAACTTTATTTAAGCCTAGCACGATTTACTGCCAAACGACAGCCAAAATTAGTGCGAAGAAAAACGGTAGCCGCAAGCCCCAACCATCGTTATACTGAATTCAGTCAATCGGTCATAACCACAGGAGTGTCGCAATGCAACAACTAATGCTCGAACAAGTCGCAACGCCGATTGGCGATGTGGTCATTATCAGCAGCCCTCAGGGCGTGGTGTATCTCGATTTTGGCGATAATCAAGCCCGCTGCCAACGCTTGCTGAGCCAACGTTATGGCTCATTTGAATTAATGCCAACCTCTCAAAGCGATTTGAGCGCAGCAGTTGCCCGCTATTTTGCTGGCGATCTGGCGGCGCTTGATCTAATTAAGGTCGATCTGGCTGGCAGCGAGTTTCAGCGCAAAGTTTGGTTGACCCTGCGCGAAATTGGCGTTGGCCAAACCATGAGCTACGGCCAATTGGCGGCCAAAGTTGGCACGCCCAGCGCTGCCCGTGCCATCGGCATGACCAACGGCCTGAATCCGATTAGCCTGGTTTTGCCCTGCCACCGCGTGATTGGAGCCAACAAAAGCTTGACTGGCTATGCTGGCGGCTTGGAACGCAAACGCTGGTTGTTGCGCCACGAAGGCGCTCAATTTAAAGATCTGCCCAAGCAAACGAGTTTTGAATTAGTCTGAAAGCAGCAAAAATGTTAACTGAAATTGAGCCAATACTTCCAAGCCACAACGAAATGGTTGCCCATATGTTGCAATCGGATGCCAGCTATAACGGCAAATTTATTACCGCTGTCAAAACCACAGGCATCTATTGTTTGCCAAGCTGCCGTGCGCGCAAGCCCAAGCCCGAGAATGTTGAGTTTTTTCATAATCCCAATGCGGCGCAAGGGGCGGGCTATCGTGCCTGCAAACTCTGTCGGCCTGATGATTTTTATCGCGGCTTCGACCCTGAAGAACATTTAATCGAGCAATTGATCGCATCTGTGCTGGCCCAACCTGCTGCGTTTAGCGATGTTAAGGCTATGGCCCAAGCAGCGGGCGTTGGCCAAACCAAATTATTCGAATTGATGCGGGTTTATTATCACACCACGCCAGCAGATTTGCTGCTGCATGCCCGCATTGAGGCTGCCTGTGCTTTATTGTTGCAGAACGACCAAACGATTATTGCGATTGCCAATGAGGTTGGCTTTGATAGCCTTTCGAGCTTCAACGAAAATTTTCGCAAGCAGACGTTGCTCACGCCAAGCGATTATCGCCGCATACCCGAAACTGGCCATTTTAGCCTCGCCTTGCCAAGCGATTATCCAAGCCGTCAAATTTTGGGCCAACTTGGCCGCGATCCAGTCAGCTTAACTGATCGGGTTGAGGATCAGACGTGGCTTAGCACGTGCCGCTTGAATGCGCAAACTGGGGTTTTGCTCAGCGTCACAATCAACCAGCAGCATGCAGAATGTTCAATCGTGGAGCAGCCAACGCTCACGCCTAGCGACTATGCCACAATTCACCAGCATATCGTCGCTGGCTTGGGCTTGCGCAACGATCCTAGTCGCTTCGAGGCCCACGTTGCCAAAGCGCCAGCACTTTTGCCCTTGATTGAGCAACAACGCGGCCTGCGCATGCCCTTGGTGCATAATCCGTTTGATGCCTTGGTTTGGGCGATTTTGGGCCAGCAAATCTCGCTCGCAGTAGCTTATCGCTTGCGCCAACGCCTAACTGCGCTGGTTGGCCAACCATTAATCAATGATTTTTACCTTGCGCCAACGCCAAGCGCCGTTGCTGAACTAAGCGTTGAGCAATTATTGCTGTTGGGCTTCTCCAATTCCAAGGCGCGCTACTTAATTGATACGGCGCAGGCGATTGTGGCTGGAACTCTGCCCTTGGCCAGCTATGGCAGCAAATCGGCCACGCGGATCGAGCGCGAACTGTTGGCCTTGCGCGGCATCGGCCCATGGACAGCCCAATATGTGCTGATGCGCTCGTTTGGCTTTAGCGATTGTGTGCCGGTAGGCGATAGTGGCTTGACCAGTAGTTTGCAGGCATTTTTTCAGCTTGAGCAACGGCCTGATCGTTCAACAACGCTGGCCTTGATGGCCGCCTTCAGTCCTTATCGCAGCCTAGCAACCTTTCATCTCTGGCAGCGCTTGAAGCCAATGTAACGAAGTTTTGATCCACGAAGGGGATGAGGCTATGGGCTATGGGCTATCGGAACAAGTGTTGGTATTGCCAAGCAATCTCCGATAGCCTCAAGCCTATAGCCTATAGCCATTCATTACCTTCGTGCTCTTCGTGGATCAAAATGCCATTACGTTGTTGGCCGCAATTGCGTGGCTGGGTAGGCGATTGCCAAGACGCTGCCTTGGCTGGCCTGGGCTAGTTGTTCGGGGCTGACCAAGTTGGGGGCAATTTCAGCCAGTGGTCGCAGCACAAAATCGCGCTCGAACATCCGCGGATGGGGAATGATCAGATCAGCGCTATGCAATTGCTGATCGCCATACACCAAAATATCGAGATCAATCGGGCGTGGCCCGTAGCGCAAGCCTGGCCGTCGCCCACAATCGTGTTCGATCTGTTTGAGCAAGGCGAGCAGCGCATGCGGCGCTAAATCGGTCGTGCCAGCAACCACCGCATTCAAAAACGGCGGTTGATCTTCTACATAGGCGGCGGCTGTTTCGTAGACGCTCGAATAGCTGGTTAATTGAACTGCTGGCGCTAAGGCAGTCAAGCCAGTTTGCAAGTTGGCGAGCCGCTCGCCTTGGTTGCTACCAATCGCTAAATACACTGTGGTCACACTGGCCCCTGTCGTTGATCTAAGGCTCGCAGGGCATCGCGGTAGCCCATTTCAAACAAAGCTTGATGATTTTTGCCCTCATAATCGACGATCCATTCTAAGGGCATGAGTTTTTGCGGCGCAATCACCAATGGCTCGGTCACGCGATAGGGCATCGTGCCCGGCCAGCGCAATGATTGGTCGCCAGTTTTTTCGGCAGCTGCGGTCAGGCGATGGGCCGCTTCGGCAATTTGGTTATAAACTTTGAGTAGTTTAAACGATGCGCGATACGAAGCCAACAAGGCCCAATCAAGGGTCAACCACAACGATTGCGCCAAATCGCTAGGCATGGCTTCGAGATGTTGATCGCCATCGTTGGGGTCGGCATCCCACGGAGTCATCATCACTACAATAATTTCTACATCGCCGCCAGCATGCTCAATGACTGGGCCAAGCGGCGTATTGGCCAACACCGCGCCATCCCAATACATATCATCGCCAACTTGAGTCCACGGGTAAACCGCCGGAATGCTCGACGAAGCCATAATATGCTCGATATTGAGCTGATCTTGGGTTTGACCATCGAGTTTATGGTTGCAAAATACCCGCAACGTGCCGCGTCGCACATCAGTGGCGGTCAGCAGCAAGGTTGGTGCAGCTGGGCTATTAATGCGTTCGAAGTTCATCCATGTGCTGAGTGTGCGTCGCCATGGCGCGGTATCGAGCAAACTTTTGAATGGCGTTGTGCTAAAAATGCTGCGAAATTTATGCCAAAAGCTGGGGCTATGCAAATTGCGATCAGCCTCAGGCGTTTCCGCTTCAATCTGATCATCGCCGCCATGCTCGTCAGAGGTCAAAATCGAGCGTAGCAAAAAGCGCATCAGCGGGCGGCTAATCGTCGGCAGATCGTTTGAAAGCTGTTGCACATCCTCGGAGTGCATATGCAGCCAGCGTTGGCGCAGGTCGGCCACGGTCATGCCTGAGGCGAGGGCCGCGCCATTCACTGCACCAATTGAGGTGCCAGCAATAATATCTGGCCCTTGGCCATCGCGCATCCAGCCGCGTTCGACCAGCGCTTGCATTACGCCAACGTGATAGGCTCCTCGGCCCCCGCCCCCAGAAAGCACCAAGGCTTTTTTCGTCATAGCACCCTCGCAGCTTGGCAAAACTCAAATACACCATTGCTCAATGTTCGGCAAGGCGTTTGCATCTGTCAGTTATTGCAACGTGATTTAGAAGATGTCTTCCTCGTCTTCGTCGTCGCTGATGCCAAGATCAAGCAGCACCAAATTATTCAGGGTTGGCGAATGGCCAAAGGCTTCTTGGCTACTGCGGGTTAGTTGGTTGCCCCACAAATCAAGCTCTTGCAACTGGCCAAGATTGTTGCTGTTGGCCAAACTGGTTGCACCAGCATCGCCAATCGCATTTTCGGCCAGATACAGCACTGCCAAATTGCCCAAGCTTGTGCTGGTGGTCAAGGCTTGCACGCCAGCATCGCCAATCGCATTATCGTTGAGCAACAAGGCCTTGATGTTCGTAACATGTGCTGATTGAGCCAAGGCAGTTAAGCCTTCATCGCCAATCGTATTCGAGCGCAAATCGAGGCGTTCGGTGTTGGCCAGCACTGGCGAGTTGGCAATTGCGCTAAGGCCTGCTGCATCGATATTGGTCGACGAGAGATTGAGGGTCACAATGCTGCGCAGATAGGGCGATTCGGCTAGTGCTTTGGCTCCAGCAACACCCACATCATTATCGCTCAGGTCAAGGTGGGTCAAATTGCTCAATTGCTCGTCGGCGGCAAGGGCTTTAATTCCATCAGGGCCAATATTGTTGTTGCTCAAATTTAGGGCAGTTAATTGGCTCAGATGTTGGGCGTTGGTTAGCGCAATAATCCCAGCATCGCCCAACTCATTGTGATCAATATCGAGCAATTGCAGGTTGACCAAGGCCTGGCCTGCGACTAAGGCCGCGCCACCCTCAGCGCCAAGTTGATTGCGATAGAGCCGCAGCTTGGTTAATTGGGTTAGGCTAGTCGAGGTACTCAAGGCTTGCACGCCAGCAGCGCCAATTCGATTGCGATATAGCTCTAGTTCGGTGAGTTTACTCAGGTGAGGTGATTGAGCCAAGGCAATCAGGCCTGCATCGCCAATTTGGTTGCGTTGCAAGCGCAGTGTGCGCAATTGGCTTAAGTGGGGCGATTGCGCCAGCGCGATCACTGCATCATCAGTTAATTGATTTTCACTGAGATCAAGCACGCGGACTGTGGCCATGTGTGGTGAGCGTGCCAACGTGTGAGCGACAGCATCACCCCAATTGCGACCATTGAGGGTTAGTTGGGTCACGCCAACTAAACGCCGTTCACGTAAGGCGGCCTTGAGTTCTTCGACGGTGGACACATCATCCAAGGAGACTATGTAATTTTTAAGCTTTGCCATCGTAACGACCTCTGTGTCGGGTTATTTCATTGTTGGTTCATTGTAGCATACTGCCCTTGGCGATTGATTCCCCCGCAATGGCTAGGCTACGAAGCGTATTCGTAAGGGGTGTTGCTGGTTCGCGTCAGCATTCGCCTGCTTGACGTTGCCTACACTCTACCGTACACTGCAAGCAGTCTACTCAGGAGTTGTATCCTATGCCTCGCGTAATTGCCGTCACCAACTTCAAGGGCGGTATTGGTAAGACGACTACCACAGTCAATGTAGCCGCCGGTTTTGCCATCAAAGGTGCCTCAGTGCTTGTGATCGATGTTGATCCACAGAGCAATGTGCGTATGTGTTTTGGGCATGCCGAACCCCGCCGCTCGCTGTACGATGTTTTGATCGATAATAAGAAAATTCCTGATTGTGTCGTGCAAGTACGCCCAAATATCGACCTACTTGCTTCGAGCGATGCCTTGTTGCAGGCGCAATCGGATATTGGCAAACGCCCAGATTGGGGTCGGGTGCTCGAAAATGCCCTGCGCCCTGTCGTGCGTAATTATGATTTTGTGTTGATTGATTGTAGCGCTTCGTTGACTGTGCTGAACTTAAATGCGCTGATGGCGGCCTCGGACATTATCGTGCCAACCGCCTTGGAGCACTTGGCCTTGCAAGGCTTGCGCCAACTTGGCCGCAATATCACCCGCATCAAAGGCACAATGGGCGCGCTGCGCATGATTATCCCAACCATGTTCGATGGCCGTAATCGCCAATCGCATCGCTTGCTCGCGAGCTTGCGTGAAGAATATGGCACTTTGGTTACTGATCCAGTGCGGGTTAATGTGCGACTTTCTGAAGCTACCGCCGAAGGCAAAACAATTTATGAGTATGATCCACGCTCGAATGGGGCGATTGATTATGCTGCCTTGGTCGAAAAGCTCAGCGAGGTGTTTAATTTCCAAGCCAAGCCAATGCCTGAGCAAGTTGCGCAACCTGTGAATAATGGCTTGCCGAACCCTGCCCGAACTGCTGCGCCAGTTGAAATTCCCCCGCCACCACAACCAGCGCTCGTGAGCAATTTGCAAGCTGAAGAAAAGCCCAACTTTCGTGGCCCAGTCCGCGAGGAATGCCCGCATTGTGGCAGGCCCTTAGAACAAGTGATGCTGGCAGGCTATCGGGTTTATTTTTGCGACCATTGCAAATACAAGCGCCAAGAATTGGCCTCTGGCGTGCGGCGCTAAGAATATTTATGCACTCGTTGTAAGCCAAAGACGATAGCAATCATCCAAATCGTAGCAAAGCCAAGCCTTAAACGGGCTAGGTTGGTTGGGCTGACTGTCAGCCATGAACCCAATAATTGATCAAGTCCACTGGCAATTAATTCAACTCCAGCCAAGTTTAGGCCAAATAAGCTAGCATAGATCGCGAAGGTGATGATTCTTCGCCGTCTGCCATTGCTGATGCGCCAGGCTAAAATAGCGCAGCCAAGCACTACAACGCCGCTGGCCAGCCAACTCCAAAATTCAATTGTCATTGAGATACCTTAAATCAAACACACCTGGGGAAGTATAGCATGGGGCAATTGCAAGGGGAGATAAAACACAACCCTGTGTCGAATCAATAACAATTAAGCTTATTGGCCGCAAAATGTGCAAACAGCTTGGGCTTGTGGCTCAAACGCTGCTGCCAATGGCGCAGGATTGATCAGGCTGGTTGCCAAAATCAACAACGCCAATGCGGTGATGATTGCCAGAGCCAATGTGCGATTGAATGGTTGGGTTTGGATGTTCAACATAGCCTGCCTCCGAATTAACATTGCGTTAGAACTAAGGCTAGTATCGCACCCTGCTGTGACAAACAGCGTCACACTGGTTTAGGCCTTTGTAAAGCCAAAAAAAAGCCCTACTTACGTGGTTCGTAAGTAGGTGCTATTGGCGCGACCGGAGGGACTCGAACCCCCGACACTTGGTTCCGAAGACCAATGCTCTATCCACTGAGCTACGGTCGCAACGCCTATAGAATACCCTAAACTAGGCTTTGTTGCAAATGCTAAAAACCAAACGCCCATGGAATTCCATGGGCGTTCGGCTGTTCTCAATGCTGTGTGGAGGAAACCGAGGGCGAACTGGCTTATTTGGTTAAGGCTTCGCGAGCGCGTTCAAGCTCGGTGTTCAAGCGTTCTTCGCCTTTGGCGCGCAAGTTGGCAATCACATCGTCAACGGTTTTGCCATTGGCTTGCGCCACTTGCTCCAAGGTTTTGCCTGCTTGTACTTCGGCTTTGACTTGCTCAACCGTCAAGCCGGTTACTTCAGCGGTTGCTTGCACCAGCAAATGCTGGCCCCGCCCGCCGCGACCTGGGCCTTTATTGCCAACCACGCCTTTTTGGTTCATCAGGGTTGGCGCTTCGGTTTTGGCGTTGCTCAGGCGTTCGGTTTTTTGGGCTTCGGTGATTTTGCCGCTGCTGACTGATTCGTTCAGTTTGGTTTCTAATTGGGCCACAGCTGCATCAATGACTGCTTGTTCGCTGCTGCCGTTGGCGGTGGCGATTTCGGTCAATGAAGCGCCTTCAACCAACTTGGCGTGTACATCAGCAGCCGACAGTTTGGTCAAGGCTGCGGTTTGCTCAACCAATTGATGATGAATGCCCATGCCGCCGCGTTGACCCATACCCCCACCACGTCCGCCACGCTTGCCAAAGCCAAAGCCTGGGCCTGGGCCGACGTTTGTGCTGTCAGGCGTGGTTGGCTGAGTTGTGGTGCTATCAGGCGTGGTTGGGGTTTGGGCGCTGGTGTTGGTTAAGCGCCCTCCAACAAACACTAAGCTAAAAGCGATTGCCACAATTGCTAGCCATTTTCCGATTGTTTTCATACTGCCTCCGTTGTGTCGTGTTTTTCGATATGGCTTGAGCATACACCACTGCTGTGAAGAATATATGAAGTACAAGGATGAAGGATGAATTATGAGGGATGAATGCCGAAAATCAGAAGGCAAAAGGCAGAAGGCAATAGCCTCATCAAACATAATTTAGCTCAATCTGTGGCTAAACAGCCTTCGCGTCCTTCGCGTTCTTCGCGGTTACAACTTCTTCGTGCGCTTTGTGGATCAACTATTGTGCAGACTTTGATTAGATCTGTGGCGTATAGCGCTTAAACAACCGATATGGAATAAAATAGAATTGAAAGATACATTGAACGAGATAACTAAGAATAAATGTAAGAATTTTTGTGTGATCATAATCATCTATAATCAACCAATATGCTAATCCCACCCATAGAAATAGAACCCAAAATGCAATTAATGCTACGCTCTTGCGATAGCTATCGAGATTAACTTCCTTTGTTCGAAACCTATACCAAAGCACAACTGTATAAATTAAACCTGCAATTACATTCATTGGTAGGAAAATAAATAACCATGAAAGCAATATTAATTGAACGATTGATATTTGTTGAACTTCAGCGGGTGTTTGGGTAACAATATAGTGAATTGTGTAGATTAATGCTGCTATAATACTGGGCTTGAATTGCTGAGTCATCACGAATAATAGAAATTTTTTGAAATTTTGAATCAAAAATTGATTATTGCTATGATTAATTCTATACATTGATTGCGCTCCAGATCTTTTTTGGAGTTAGAAGCACAGTATAGAATTGAAATAAACTAATCGCTGTAACAAATCTGTAATAAATCTGCTAGCTAAAGCGCTCTTGCTTATCAATACTTAACGTTGGAGTACGTTATGCAAGTAGTAGGAGCAAGTTTATGCGACGAATATGCCAACGCTTATTGGGCTTTATGCTCATGATTTTTTTGCTGACTCAGCTGCCAGCAATGAGCTATGCCGAGCCGCCAACCGACCAGCCAAGCGATTGGTGGGGCATTGTCGTGCGCGACCCAGCCTACGAGTGGAATACGAATCCAGCCTATCCTAACGCCGTCAATCAAGCTTTTATCAATCGTATGTTTGATGAAATTGTGGCCATGGGCGGGCGCTGGGTGCGCTTCGAGTTTCACGGCACGTGGGATGGTTCAAGTTATGGCAGTTTTAATCTGGCTCAAGCTGATTATTTCGTTAGTGCTGCGCATAGTCGGGGCTTGAAGGTGCTGGCTTTGCTGGGAACCGATATTTTGCGCGGCCCGCAGGCTGGGGTACAGCATTTTGATGGCGGCACGGTTTCCGGCAGCATTCCAACCAGCAATCCCGACCGCGAGCTGAATCCCTGCCCAGCAGCGCCGATTGGCTGCGGTGTGAATGCTTATCAAAAAGCATGGCTCGAACGCGCGATCAGCATCGCCGATTATTACCGTGGCCGTATCGATGCCTATGAGATTTTCAACGAGCCAAATTTCTATTTTGCCTTGCGCGATGCCACGAACGGCCAGCAAGATGAGATGAATCCCTATTATCTGGCCCAAACGATCACCAAGTTGTATCGGATTTTGCGCGATGCCAACCGCAATGATCAAACGCCGCTGATCGTTGGTGGTTTGCACCCGTTGACTTCTAATGAATCGAATCGGACTGATCGCAACTATCTGCAAGCGCTCTATCAAGCTGCGCCGTTCAGCAATTGGGCCAATAGCCATAACGGCAAATATCCCATTGATGGCGTGGCCTATCATCCCTACCCAGCAGAGATGCGGCGCTTGGTCGATGATAACGACTTTTTGCCTTTGGTGGGGCCGCGCTTAGATAGTTTGGTTGCGACCATGCGCATGTTTGATCAAACCAGCAAACTTTGGCTGACCGAAATTGGCACTCGTGGCGACCCAACCAATGCCAATGAGCTGCAACGCCAAGCAGATTTTATGCGTCAATTTGTCGCAACGATTTATAGTCGCCCAGAAATTGCTAACTGGTTTTGGTTTAAATATGAGGATTTTCCGCCTGCCAGCGAGGCTTGGGGTGTGGTGCACATCAATTACGATAGCAACGGAGCCTATGATCTGAATGGTGCGGTAAGTTTGTATAAACCAAGTTTCTATGCCTACCGCGATTTAGTGCACAATTTTCGTCAGCGGGTTTGGATTCCACAAGTGCTCAATAACGTTAATTAGCGCATTCTGACGGCCTAAAACCCGTTTGCAGGCCAGCAGCAACAGGCTGCTCAATTCGACCGTGTGTGCTATAATCGAAGCAAACAACTGCCAACGAATTGAGTACATCACTTGGGGATAGAGTAGCAATGTCAACGCGAAAATCTGCGCCAAAGCGCCAAAGTGGCAAAAAGCCAGCCGCAACTGCCCGCAAACGTGGCGCAGCCAAACCAACCATTACCCCGCAAATCCAGCTTTCCCAAAATCTTCAGCGTGAGATTTTTGCGGTTATTTTGGTGTTTCTGGGATTATTGACCTTGCTATTCAGTACATTTAGCGGCGATCAAGGGGTCATTGGCACGCAATGGAATACCGCTGTGGCCCGTGCTTTTGGCACTGGCAAGGTGCTGGTTCCGGTGGCGCTTGGCATTTTGGGCGGCTTGATGATCTTTCAAGAGCGATTTAGCGACAATCGCCTGAGCGGCGCGAATATTCTCGGCACGCTGATGGTGTTGCTTTCGCTTTTGATGCTGCTGGAATATCCTGGCTACGAGATTCATCGCGAACACCCTGAGTTTCATGTTGGGGCTGGCGGTGGCGTGGTCGGCCAAACCTTGCTTACGATCTTGATTAGCGGCATCGGCAAGGGTGGCGCATTGCTCTTTTCGGTTACCGTCGGCCTAATCGGCATTATGCTGACCTTTAATTTAACCTTGCGCCAAATTATGGCCGCGCTGTTGTATTACACTGGCGGCTTGCGTATTTTAGGCCGCCGCTTGGTTGGTGCGCCGGTGCAGCGTGCGCCAATGTTTGATGATTATCCCGAGGAGCATTACCGACCGCTGGAATTGCCCGCGCCTCAAGCTATGCCCAAGGTCAGCAACAAACGTCGTCAAGCGATTATTGAAGATACCACCAGCCAAGAAGTGATGCTTACGCCGATTGCCGAGCGGCCTGCGCAAGCCAGTTTGTTCAATCGCGATCTGCCTGACCCAAGCCGACCACCCCGCCGCAAAGAAGTTGCGCCGCCGCCGGTTGTGCCAACTACAATGGCTCCAACCAAGCGCCTCAAGCCAGCCAACACCGATGAAGCCAAGCCGAATCAAGCCAACGCTAGCGCCGAGGAAGCTGCTTTTATCGAGCCAGACGAAGCCTTGACCCATCGTGCATGGCCGTTGCCAACCCTGCCAACCCTCGATGATTTTGTCGAAGGCCAGATTGGCGATGAAGAAAAGCGCGAAAAAGCCCGTATCATCGAAGAAACTTTGGCCTCGTTTCGGGTTGAGGCGCGCGTGGTCGAGGCCAACACTGGGCCAGCAGTGACTCAATTTGCACTCCAGCCAGCGATCGGGGTCAAAATTAACAAAATCACCAGCTTGCAAAACGATTTGGCCTTGGCTCTTGCTGCACCATCGTTGCGAATTGAAGCACCAGTGCCAGGTCGCTCAGTTGTGGGCATCGAAATTCCTAACTCGGCGATTGCGACCGTGGCGATGCGCGATGTGATTGGCAGCGAAGATTTTGATGTCAAACGTGGCAAGCTCAAAATTCCGCTTGGCAAAGATGTTTCGGGCAACGTGGTGATTGCCGACCTCGCCAAAATGCCGCACTTGTTGGTGGCTGGCAGCACTGGCTCTGGCAAAAGTATTTGTATCAATTCAATCATTATTTCGCTCTTGATGAAGCACACGCCCAACGAGCTGAAATTCATCATGGTCGACCCCAAAATGGTCGAATTGATTGTCTACAACAACATTCCGCATTTGCTCACGCCGGTGGTGACTGAGCTTGAACGCGTGGTTAGCTCGCTCAAGTGGGCAGTGCGCGAGATGGAGCGGCGCTACAAGGTCTTTGCCAAGGGCGGTTTTCGCAACCTCGAAAGCTATATGCAAGCGGCGCGCAAACGCCCCGACCTTGAGCCAATGCCCTATATCGTCGTTATCATCGACGAGTTGGCCGACTTGATGATGCTCGCTCCCGATGAAGTTGAAACCTTGATTTGTCGCTTGGCCCAAATGGCGCGCGCCACTGGGATTCACCTAATTTTGGCGACCCAACGCCCATCGGTCGATGTCGTAACTGGTCTGATCAAAGCCAACTTCCCAACTCGGATTGCCTTTGCCGTGACCTCACAAATCGATTCGCGGGTTATTTTGGACACGCCTGGAGCTGAGCAATTGCTTGGTCGGGGCGATATGCTCTATCTGGCGGTCGATGCAGCCAAAGCAATTCGGGTGCAAGGCACATTTGTTTCCGATGGCGAAGTGGAGCGGGTGGTGCAATTCTGGCGCTTGCAAATTCCCCCAGAATTAGCCCAAGCGAATGGAGCCAATGCTGGCAATGCCACGAATGCCCAAGCAGCGCCAGCAGCCAATAGCCAAACTAGCATGGGCGATGTGTTTTTGCAGGCAGACGAGCAAGATGAACTCTTGCCCAAGGCGATTGAATTGGTGCGCCAACATCAACGGGCTTCGGCTTCGATGCTGCAACGACGTTTGCGAATTGGCTATAGCAAAGCTGCCCAATTGATCGAACTGCTCGAACAACGCGGCATTGTCGGGCCAGCCGAGGGCAGTCGCTCGCGCGAGGTGCTGAATCCAAATCAAGGTGCGCAAGCTAGCGACGAATAACGGTGATATTCCTGCACCTGTGGCGGAGAGCCTGCTACCCAGCAAATCGACGAAATCGTTTATCATGGGAGCATAGGCTATGCGGTTCTTGGTTCGTAGTACTGATAGCGCCCAGTTAGCCTATCACCTATAGCCTTGTACAAGGAGATCACTGTGAACAAGCAGACCATTCGTGATGTAGCGTTGAGCGGAAAACGAGCTTTAGTTCGGGTTGATTTCAATGTGCCTCTTGATGAAGCACGCAAAGTCACTGATGACACACGGATTCGGGCAGCGTTGCCAACGATCAACTATTTGCTCGAACAAGGTGCCAGCGTGGTTTTGATGTCGCACTTGGGTCGACCGAAGAAAAAAGTAGCCGAAGAATTTCGGCTCAAGCCAGTTGCCGATCATCTCCAATCACTGCTGGATGCCCCAGTGAACTATATTCAGACCACAACTGGCGCTGAGGCCGAAGCAGCTGCGAAAGATTTGCAGCCTGGTCAAGTGTTGTTGTTGGAAAATACCCGCTTCGACCCCCGCGAAGAATCGAACGACCCCGCCATGGCCGAAGAATTGGCCAAACTTGGCGATGTGTATGTGAACGATGCCTTTGGCGCTGCTCACCGCGCCCACGCCTCAACCGAAGGCGTAGCCAAATTCCTGCCTGCTGTAGCTGGTTTCTTGATGGAAGCCGAGTTGGCAGCCCTTGGCAAGGCCTTGGATGATCCTCAGCGCCCATTTGTCACCATCATCGGTGGTGCGAAAATCAGCGATAAAATCGGCGTGATCGAAAACTTGCTTGGCAAAGTCGATTCGTTGCTAATCGGTGGCGGCATGGCCAATACCTTCTTGCTGGCTCAAAACAAGGCTGTTGGCGATTCATTGGTCGAATCCGAGAGCGTGGCTGAAGCAGCCCGTTTGATCGACGAAGCTCAAGGCCGTGGCGTGAAATTGTTGTTGCCAAGCGATGTGGTTGTGGCCGATGCCTTCAGTGCCGAAGCCAATACCCAAGTGCTGAGCGTCGATGATGTACCCGATGGCTGGCGGATTCTCGATATTGGGCCTGAAACGCGCCAAACCTATTCCCAAGTTGTTAGCGAAGCCAAAACCGTGATTTGGAACGGCCCAATGGGCGTGTTTGAGCTAGAGCCATTTGCCGCTGGCACGCGCGCCGTTGCCCAAGCCTTGGCCGATAGCAGCGCAATCACCATTATCGGTGGTGGCGATTCAGTTGCAGCGATTGAGCAAATGGGCTTAGGCGAAAAGATGAGCCACATCTCAACTGGTGGCGGTGCAAGCCTTGAATTGCTCGAAGGCAAAGTGCTGCCAGGCATCGCCGCGCTCAACGATAAATAACGCCTTCGATTCATCCAGCACTCAGCCCCGCAGAACCTATGCTTCTGTGGGGCTTTTTGGTAGCGATAACCTTTAACCTGCAAGCATTCTTTGAGCTGAGAGGAGCAGCGCTATGTATGAAGTGCCGCATAATACAAAGCCACTGCGAACATGGCCAATGATGCTGATAAGCTTATATTATATGGTTTTGGGCTGTTTAGCGGCAATCAACAGCATCTCTTTTTTTACTACGATGATTGATAGTGATATGTTGGATAGTCATCGAATTATGAATACGTTTTGGCTTACCCTGATAGTGCTTGCGAATGCTGGCCGTTTGATTTTCTTTGTAGGATTAATGAATTATCGCCGCTGGGCATATTGGGGAAGCTTGGTGATTGAAACGCTGATGCTTATCCATGCTGGTTATGCTTTAGCCTTCAGTAACATTCGAATCTATGAATGGATAATGATCAGCATTGGAATGATTGGGCTTGTGATTCTTGGCTATCTCTTGCGTCCTCAGATTAACCATTAATTTCTGCAATCAAATAACGCATAAGTGTAATGGTTTATTGAATTAACGACGGTTTGCCCCCTCACCCCCTAGCCCCCTCTCCCGCCCGCGGGCGAGGGGGAACCACGAGAACAGTGCTCCCCTCGCCCGCGTTCAGTGGGAGAGGGGCTGGGGTGAGGGCATGCTTCTGGCTGTTAATCGAATAACCATTACACATAAGCGTTACACGCAATTAATCTGCGGACACTCGTAGCATTGTTATGCTATGGGTGTTTTTTGGGTTGGTAATTGTGCGGCAATCACATACGTCTCTAGCTAAAAAGGAGCGAATGATGTATCAAGTGCCCAAAAACCCTCAGTTGCAACGCCAAGGGCCTATTTTATCGATTTGTGGCTATAATGCGATTGTGGGCAGTTTTTTTGCGCTCGCTAGTTGCTCATATATCGGCACAATGCTGATTGGCATTGCTGTTTCGCTGCCAGCAACCTTGAGCTGCGGCATGAATGCTGAGATTTTTTGGATAGCGCTGTTGTTATTGCTCAATGCGAGTCGTTTTGGCTTGTTTATTGGTTTATTGCGGGCGCGACGCTGGGCCTATCGGTGTATCGTGCTGGTTGAAGGCATCACAATCATCAATATGCTCTATGAGCTTTTTGTGGGCCAAGCGCCAATGACGATTTGGCCTTTATTCACAATCGTAACGGGAGTGGTTGCGGTGCTGATTTTGAGCTATCTTTCGCAACCACATATTCAAAAAGCAATTAACTAAAAAACCTGCCATGCAAGCGACATGGCAGGTTTAATTAATCAGATTTAGATCACGAATTCGCTGCGGCTCCGGCCACGAGCTTGCTCGATTTCGTGACGGCGAGCATCGTAGCCTTCGCGGCCCATCAAGGCGTAGGTGGCGATTTTGCCAGCCTCAACCCCTGGTTGGTCGAAGGCGTTGATGTCGTACAACTCGCCAGCAAAGGCGGTTTGCATTTCGAGCATGTAGTAGAACTGGCCAAGCGTAAAGGCATTAACCGCTGGGAAGTGATGGGCAATGCTTGGCCGACCAGCTTCGGCAATTGCCAACTGGGTTGCTTCGCCTTCGGCTTTGAGCAATTGGCTAAAGCTCTTGCCATCGAGATACGAAAGCTCGTTGATGTCGGGATAGGCATTGCTCAATGGTGCTTCAACTTGGAACTGATCAACAAACAAGAAGTGCATTAATTTATCGAATGGGCCTTCTGCATACAATTGCACTTGCGAGTGTTGGTCGGTTGCGCCCAACGATTTGATTGGCGTAGGGCCAACATTGACCACATTGCCAGCCCGATCAACCCGCTTGCCCAAACTTTCGGCCCACAATTGGCGGAACCAATCGGCCACATCGCGCAAACGCTGGGCATAGGGCATCATCACGACCATATTTTTGCCCTTTTTATCGAGCAAAAATTGAATCAAGGCGCACATTGCGGCTGGATTTTTGCGTGGGTCGCGCTCTTGGCTACGTTTGTCGGCATAAGCAGCGCCAGCCAACAATTCATCAATATCAATCCCCGTAACTGCCGCCGGGAACAAGCCAACCGAACAAAGCTCCGAGAAACGCCCGCCCACACTGGCTGGAATTGGCAGCGTTGGATAGCCTTCGCGATCAGCAATTTGGCGCAAAGCTCCTTTTTTAGGATCGGTGGTCAGCACCAAGTGATCGACCAATTTATCTTGGCCGAGGCGTTTGGCCAAGGCCTCGCGGAAGTAGATGAAGGAGGCCATGGTTTCGGCGGTCGTGCCCGATTTGGTGATCACATTGAACACAGTGCGCTCAAGATCAAGCACATCGAGCAAGCCAGCGTTCAATTCTGGGTCGACGTTATCGGGCACAAACAGGGTTGGGCCACGGCGCAATTCACGCGGCAAATTATTGTAAAACGGGTGTTGAAGCGCAGTTTGGGTGGCGATTGGGCCAAGTGCTGAGCCACCAATGCCTAAAACGACCAAGGTATCGGCGCGGGCGCGCACGGCTTGGGCTTGGGCAATAATTTCACTCGTATCTTGGTAAGGCAGATCCATCCAGCCTAATTCGGCGCGTTGAGCGTACACAGCCTCAATCGCGGCGGCGGCGTGGGGCAATGCTGCCTCAATTTCAGCCTCAGTTAATCCATGTTCACCAATCACATCGGCCATCACATTGTTGTAATCAAAGCGAATAGCTTGAGTACTCATGACACTCCTTATCGTTGCGAAAGTGGGTCTTTGTAGCAGGCTGCTGCGGTGCAGTTTCTGGCTTCGTTGCCAAACGACCAACTATGCCAATCGTACCATACTCAGTGGCTGTTGGCGGTAGTATTCTCTTCACCAGCCACAAGCGTGCCACCATTGATCTCACAATTAATCAGTTGCCGTTTAGGACTAAACACCGCCTCAAGCTCAATCCGGCTGTAGCAGCGGTCGTCAACGAGGGTTTTGCGCACAAAGAAATTCTCGTCGTCATCGCGCTGCGACAGATCGTTGCGGCTATCGATGCGCAGCCGAATGACGCTACCACAGCGTTTGCAACGCACCTGTAAATAAATCCCAGCATCGCTGGTTGGTTGGCTGCTGCCACCACCAAAAAGCTTGCGAAAAAAACTCATAAACACTCCCCAAGAAAGTATGAAGGATGAGGGATGAAGGATGAATGTAACAGGCAAAAGTCAAAAGTCAGAATGCAAAAGTCAAAGAGCAAAAGTCAAAAGTCAAAAAGCCCAATCCTAAAAATCTGTGGCTAAAAACTTAACCTTCGCGCTCTTCGCGTGCTTCGTGGTTTCAAACCTTCGTGCGCTTTGTGCTCTTCGTGGATCAATTATCTTTAAAGCGTGGCAACAAGGCCCAGAGCAGCAAACCACCTGCCAGCCACCACATCCAAGGGTTATGCTGCTGCATCGTTTGCAAAATGCTGGCGCTAATGAGCAGCGCACTGGCGGCGATGCCCGCGGTAAGCCGTGTAAATGCGCGTTCGATGCGTTTGGTGGTGCGCTCAAGTTTAACAATTTCGGTGCGCACTTGCAGATCGCCTTGGGCGGCCTTGGCATAAAATTGCTTGGCATGACGGGGAATTTGGCTCAGATCAGTAATTAATTCGCGGCCTTCATTCACCACTCGTTCGCGCAAATCGCGACCACTGGTTTGCTCGCGGATAAAGCGCAAGGCAAACGGCTTGGTCACGCTGAAAATATCGAAATCTGGTGCTAAGCCAGCCGCTACGCCACCGATAATCCCAACCGTGCGGCCCAAAAAGAGCAACGATTGTGGCAACTGAAACGGTAAATCGTACAGCAATTCGCTTAATCCGCCGACGAAGCCCTCAACATCAATCTGTTGTAGCTCGCGAATAGTGCGCCCATAGGTATAGGAAAACCAAATTTCCAAAGCTTGGCGCAATTGCTGATCGTTGGCGTTGGCCATCACCACGCCTATCGAGCGTGCACCATCGATTATACGCTGTGGCTCACGCATTACCACGCCTGCGGCCATTGTGGCGAGGCCATCCATCACATATTGAGGAATTGCATCGACCATGCCAAAATCGAGGAAGGTGATAACAAAGGCGCGTTTGCCATTAGCCAACGGATCACCAACAGGCCGCACAAACAAATTGCCTGGATGCGGGTCGGCGTGAAAAAAGCCATCAGTAAAACATTGCTGCAAATAAGCCAAATAGAGCTTTTCGGCCAAATCGAGGCGATCGATGCCTGCTGCATCAAGCGCCGCATATTCCGAAATTTTAATGCCCTCGATCCGTTCCATCACCAAAATGCGCTCGGTCGAGTGCTCGCGATAGATTTGGGGCACGTAAATATGCTCGCTGCCTGCAAAATTGCGCCGAAAGCGCTCGGCATGCTCGGCTTCGCTCAGGTAATCAAGCTCGCGCAAGGTAATGCGTGAAAATTCTTCGATCAGCGCAGGCAAATCAGTGCGGCGGCGAATCGGGCCATAATATTGCATCCAACCAGCAACCCAACGCAGCGCGGCAATATCGATCGCCACAAATTGCTCGATCTGTGGGCGTTGAATTTTAATCGCAATTGGCTGCTCGTCGTGAAGCGTGGCAAAATGCACTTGACCAAACGAGGCCGCCGCAACTGGTTGGCGCTCAAAATGAGCAAAAATTTGGCTAATTGGTTGGCCCAATTCTGCTTCAATGGTGGCTTGAATCAGGCCAAAGGGCACAGGCGAAACTTCATCTTGCAGGCCAATTAAATCTTCAACCACCTCTGGCGGTAGCACATCAACCCGCGTTGAGGCAAATTGACCAAGCTTGATCATCACGCCGCCAAGGTCGATCGCTAAATCGCGAAAACGCCGCGAGAAACGCCGATAGCGCTCGATCCGCGTGCGATCCGCGTACCAGCGAAACCAAAATTGTCGTCCAAGCAACAGATCCCAGACGATGATATGGGCGACTAAGCGCACAAAAAACCACGCGACGCGGAAGAAACGGCGGCGACGTGGAACATTCGGCAACGACACCAACTCTGTTTTACTCATACTCGGTATTATAGCAGGCTGGTGATGACGATGTAAGGAATCAAGTGCGAAGAGTAAGAACATAGAGCAGAGAACATAGAACATAGGGAAATTATGAAGGATGAAGGATGAAAATCAAAAGTCAGAAGGCAAAAGCCAAAAGGCAAAAGGATGAATTATGAGGGATGAGGGATGAAGTGTGGGGGCATAACAGGATAATCATCATAATCTGTGGCTAAAACAGCCTTCGTGCTCTTTGTGTTCTTCGCGGTTCCCATCCTTCGTGGATCGGATTTTAACGCAGCGGTGCAGAGAGCAAAAGGATGAATTATGAGGGATGAAGGATGAAATGTGGGGCATAGCAGGATAATCATCATAATCTGTGCAATCTGTGGCTAAAATAAGTATTCGTGGAATTCGTGGAATTCGTGGCAAAAACGGCCTTCGCGCTCTTCGTGTTCTTCGCGGTTTCTATTCTTCGTGGATCGATCATGCGGTTTGATGCTACACTGGATTAGCTTCAAAAACCTTCTAGATCTATTGAAAGGGTTAGTTCAATGCCCGATGGAAATGCGTATGATCAGGCCTACTATGCCATGTCGCGGCCTGAAGCTGGGCGCAAAAGCCTTGTTGATACCTTGCGAGACCGCTATATTCGTCGCCATGTATTGCGTTTTCGCCAAACTGGCCGTTTGTTGGATATTGGCTGTGGCTTGGGTTTGTTTTTGCAATCGATGACCCCGCCGTTTGAGCCATTTGGCACCGATATTTCGGCCTATGCTGTGGCTCAAGCCCAACAACGCCTGCCCAATGCCAAGTTGTTCGTTGGCAGTATTTTGGATGGCATTCCATTTAGCGTTAATTTCGATGTGATTACGGCGATCAATGTGGTTGAGCACTTGGAGCAACCAGCTTTGGCGGTTGCCGCCATTCGCGAACGCTTGCAATTGGGTGGTTTGTTTGTGGCCCACTTGCCAACAATTGGCAACCGTTTGCAAGCGCGAATCTATCGCGGCTCGTATGATGCCGACCCAACTCATATCTATCGGCCAAGTGGCCGTGAGTTTCGCGGGGTTGCCGAGGCAGCAGGCTTTAAAACGGTGTTTGAAACCTACTCGCCGTTTGCTCCGGCGTTGCTCTGGCGCAACCTACCTTGGCATCCAGCCTATTTGGCAATTTTTCAAGCGCGCTAATGTGCTGATGCCCTCACCCAACCCCATGGTTCTCCCGCAATTTGTGGTAAAAATGGTCGGCTCCCCCTCGCCCGCTAGGTGTTTAAGGGCGGACAGGGACGCTTAAACCGAGGATACAGAACGACCTCGGGTGGTATACTGGATGGTGCAAACCCTATCCGCTAA
>NZ_JAFBCZ010000013.1 GCF_016907925.1 Herpetosiphon giganteus
CGGATAGGGTTTGCACCATCCAGTATACCACCCGAGGTCGTTCTGTATCCTCGGTTTAAGCGTCCCTGTCCGCCCTTAAACACCTAGCGGGCGAGAGGCTTTAGGGTCTATAGTTTTGGAGTGATTAATAGTCTATGCTACGTCCTCCCCCTCGCCCGCGTCTAGTGGGAGAGGGGGCTGGGGGGTGAGGGGACTGGGGGCGAGGGATTGCTACACGTTGAACAAGAAGTGGGCAATATCGCCATCTTTGACAACGTAGGTTTTGCCTTCGAGCCGCACGGTACCAGCTTTTTTGGCGGTCGCCATATCGCCAGCCTTCATCAAATCGTCGAAGGCCACGATTTCGGCGCGAATAAAGCCACGCTGTAAATCGGAGTGAATTGTGCCAGCGGCTTCGGCAGCACCAATGCCTTGGCGAATCGTCCAAGCACGCACTTCGTCGTCGCCTGCGGTCAAGAAGCTAATCAAGCCCATCATTGTATACGAGGCTTTGATCACGCGGTCGCGGGCTGGCTCGGTAATGCCTAAATCGTCCATAAACATTTGAGCATCTTCATCTTCGAGCTGAGCCAATTCGGCCTCAACTTTGCCTGCCAAGGTCACAATTGCGGTTTTTGGCTTGTCGTATTCCAGTACTGGCGGCGTTGCAAGTTGCTTTTCGTCGATATTGACAACAACCAGCATTGGCTTGCCGCTGAGGAATTGGAAGCCGCGCAGCACTTTGGCTTCTTCTTCGCTCAATTCTTGGGCGCGAATCGGCACATCTTGTTCGAGGCCGGTATACAAGCGCTCAAGTGCGCTCAGTTCGACCATCCGCGTTTCGCGGTCTTTGCCAACCATTTTGGTCACTTCGCCACGCAAGCGGCTCAAACGACGCTCGATAATCGCCATGTCCGAGAACATCAATTCCATATCGACTGAGGCTAAGTCGCGGGCAGCATTCACCGTATCTTGGGCATGGGGCACGCCATCATCCTCAAAAGCGCGCACGACATGCAACAACGCATCGACTTGGCTGATGTAATTGAGAAATTGTGGGTTCAAGCCGCCGCTTTCATGGGCGTTGCCGCTCATCCCAGCCACGTCGATATATTGCACGTCGGCTGGGGTGAGCTTTTTGGGCTTGTACATTTTGGCCAAGGCATCAAGCCGCTCGTCGGGCACTTTGACCATGGCGATATTTGGCTCGATCTGGCCTGATGAATAGGCGTTTGTCTCAGCGGTATTGCGGGTTAGCGCATTAAATACCGTGGTTTTGCCGCTGTTGGGCAAACCAATAATCCCGATTTTCATGAAACCCCTTTATTTATGGTGTTGGTGTAATTTGAACCGTTGGTGTTGTGGTTGTCCCGCCCAAGCTTGCGCGTGGTGGCGGTGGCGATGGCAAGACCATCGAATAAATTCGGTTGCTATTGGCAAGATACAGCATTTTGCTGGAGCCGCTGCCAACTACTGCCACGTCGTTGAGCAATTCGAGTTTGATGGTGCTGGTGCTCGGCACTTTCAGCTGTTGAATAATCTCGCCTTGGCGATTGACTTCGATCACTCGTTGATTGACTGCATCGACGATGAAAAAATGGCCTTGATTGTCGCGGAAGGTTTCGGCGCTAACTTCTTGCTCGACGAACAAGCGCCGCGCCCGCAATGGCGGATCAAGCGCTGGCACGCTCACAGTATCGATCAACGAGCCGCCCTCGAAAATGCCAACCGTCCCATCAGGCTGAAGCATATAGATCCGCCCGTCAATCGCAATATCGACGACCGCTTTGGTGTTGAAATCGCCAGTTGACTCAGTGATCCAATTTTCGGGCAAGTTGGCAAACTCGCCTGAGCGATAGCGCAGAATTTCGCCAGCGGTTGCGCTATCGGTGCGCCCCAAATCGTAGACATACAAGCCGCCGCCGTAGGTCTCAATATCAGGGAATGGTTGGCGCGTCCAAAGTTCGCTGCCTTGGATGGTGCGCGAAACCCAGGTTTTGGTGTCACGCAAATAGAAATAGATATTTGATTGGGCATTGAGATTGGGCGGTGCGTCGATGGCCGCTAGCTCGCCTTCGCGCAACATCACGCTGCGAATTGGCGCTGCTGGCAAGCCAGCAATTTCGTCGCCATCTTTGAGCAGGCTAGTGGGCTGGCCGCTGCTGCCTTCGGTGTAGCTATAGAGCGCGCCATTCTCAGTGCCAATAAAATACAAGTCGTTTTTGCCAGTGTTTGGCGTGACAATCAGCTTGCCAATCGTATCGCTGGTTGGCATCGTCGTGACCAACTTGAGGTCGGTCAAAAACGAGGTGCGATCAATGCTAGCGCGTAGATTATCGGATTTTTTGCGCAACGCCAGATAATCGGCCTTGCGGGTTGGATTGCTCATATAGCCCTGATCGCTGGCCAAGGTTTCGAGATGGGTGTCTAATTCGCCCAATTCTTCCAAGGCGGCGCGATCATCGGTGGCTTTGACTGCGGTTTCAAATTTGGCATTGGCCACATTCAAGCTATCTTGATAGGCGGCTTCGGTGTTTTGGGTGCGCCGATCTTGCACATAGAACCAACCACCGCCAACCAACACAATCAGCAAGGCGATTAATGTCCATGGAATATTGCGCCGTCGCGAACGCCGATACGATAAATCGCCACCGCGAGCTTGGGCAAAGCGCGGCAATGGTGGAGCCATCGGGCGGCTGTTGCGGCCAAAATTGGCAATATAGGTCACGATTGCTGCCAGCAAATAGCGAAATGGGGCAGTGAATTTTTGCCAACCAGTCAATGGCACAACCGGATCGCGCTGCGGCACGGGCACGGCGGCAAAATCGACTGGTAACGGCTCCATGTCGGTCAAATCGATGCTTGGCGCGCTGCTGGCGGCCTGAATTGCCGCGACCATGCTGGTTTCGCCCAAATAGGCGCTGGGCAACCACTGCTCTGCATCGCGCAAGCTGCGCGGGCGATAGCGCGGGCGCTCGTTGAGCCAGCCCATATCGCGCGGGTCAACTTCTTCAAGCTCGGCGGGCATTGGGGGCAGTTCGTCGATGGCCGAGCTAGGATCGCCGTTTTCATCATCTTTTTCGCGGCGCACCATCAAGGCCGCATTGGCCGTGACATCGCTAATCCATTCGCCAACCACGCTAGCAGCGGCCTTGCCACGTTCAGCCAAGCCCTCAGCAGAGAGCAATTCGCTATTTGGGTCGACAAACGGCAGCATGTCAATTAAGGCAACGTGGGCTTCATTCAAGCTATTGCGCCGCGCAATTGCATACAATTCTTCCAACGAAGCGCCAGCCTCGGAAAGGCAAAACATGCGCTCTGCATCAGCGCGGCCAAGCACACGCGCCAAGCGGCTTGAGCACAGCACCAACATATCGCCAGCTTCAACCACGTTGCGAAACATTTCTGGCTCGCTGAACAAGCTGGTGCCAAGCGCGTTGGGCGGCATAATCGTCGAGCTGCTGACGTTGCCTTGCCACGAAGGATTGGTTGGCAAGGCCCGAAGTTGACCGCGATGAGCAACATAGGCTTGGGTTGGCTGTACTTGGGCAATATATAAATCGTTGTTGCGTAAGACGGCACATGTACAACCAACCGCAGTTTTTTGGTGGTGCGCAGCCTTAAAATTAAATTCGTAGAGCGCAGTATTGGCAGCTTTTAGGGCATTGCGCAAACCAGAGGTAATACTAAATGAAGTATCTGCATAAAATGTTTTGATCACGGTTTGGGTAACAAGATCGCAAGCTTCTTTACCGCGCGCACCTTCATTAACTGCATCGGTTAATACAAACAAATGGCCTTTGCGAGCCTCAGGTGCGAACAAATTATTTGGCATTGCACTATTAATGCGATCGCTCACATCTTGGCGCAAACCATTGACAATACCAAATTGATAGGTTTGTAATTTATAACGTGACATTTAAGCGTTATTCCATATCGCAGTACTTAATCGTTGCACCCAATCAAGGTTGGTCATATCGAAATGCAGCGGCGTAATCGAGACATGGTTGTTGGCCACTGCGCCAAAATCGGTTCCATCGTCGGGTTTGCCTTCTGGCGCGGCCCCGCCAACCCAATAATAGGGCCGACCGCGCGGATCAAGCCGTTTGATCAGCTCGTCGCGATAAATCCGATGGCCCAAGCGGGTAACTTTGGCATCGTTAACCACATCTGCTGAGCCTTGCGGCACATTCACATTCAACAAAATATCGCTGGGCAATTGCAATTCCATGGCGCTCGCGACGATGCGACGGGCCCAAGTGGCAGCCACGCTAAAATCGCTGTCCGGCTTGTAGCCATCAACCAGCGAAATCGCAATGGAGCGAATGCCAACCACAAGGCCTTCCATGGCGGCGGCAACCGTGCCCGAGTAGAGCACATCGTGGCCGAGATTGGCCCCAAGGTTGATGCCCGAAACCACCAAATCAGGCCGATGATCGAGCACCCCAAGCAAGGCTAGGCCAACACAATCTGCTGGCGAACCATCGCAAGCGAGGGCTGGGCTGCCATCTGCAAGCTGCACTTCGTTGATGCGTAGCGGGGCAAACAAGGTGCGACTATGACTGCCTGCGCTCCAATTGCGCTCAGGCGCAACAACAGTGACACGACCAAGCTGCTCAAGTTGGCCTTTCAACGCCAACAAGCCAGGGCTATGCACACCATCATCATTGGAAAGCAAAATGTTCATGATCGCTCCTCAGGCCACCAGAGCCTGCTCATTCGCGGGCATTATAGGGCATTATGCCACGACATGCCAAACGCCAAGCGCTTGTCGTTGCCAACAAGCGCTCGGTTGCTTCATTTAGGGCGTTACCACCGGAGTTGGTTGTGGTTGTTCCGGTATCGGCGATGGCTCAACAACTGGCGGTGTGGTTGGTACTACAACTGGCGGCGCGGTTGGCTCTACAACTGGCGGCGCAGTTGGTTGCGCAGGCGGCGCGGTTGGCTGGCTGGTATCCGGCGAGCGAATCCCCAAAATAATTACGGTATTCAGATCCACCGCCGAGCCAACCCCGGGCAAACTACTGACCACCGCATAGGCTGGATATTGATCAAAGACTGGGCCAAGCCGATCGCGGCCTTGATAATCGACCACAATCTTATCGGGCGCAAAGCCCAAGTTCATCAACATTTGGCGGGCTTGGTTTTCGCCATAGCCAACCAAATTTGGCATTTGCACTTGGCCCGGCCCCAAAATTGGCGCGGTCGGGGTCAGTGGGTCTGGGGTTGGTGTGCCTGGCGTTGGCGTTGGCGCAACTGCATCGCAGCTTGGCAGCTTATCGGGATCAACCGCCACTGGCGAGTCTTCGCCATTGTCGCCGCGATCGCTGGTATAGCCCTTCCATTTGCTCAGATCGATCCGTTCGTCGTCGTTGCTTTCGGGCAACTTCCAGACGTAAATCGATGAAATCGCACCTTCTGGATACTCAGCGCCAGCGACTGGGCGGCAATAGGTTGATGTTTCTTTGCCTTCAGCATCAGTGGTGGTGAGCCTGACCACCGAGATTTTTTCGTACAGATCGCAGCGCCCACCTGAATCCAAGCCATCGATAAACAGCTCGTCGGTGCGTCCGCCGAATGCGCCTGGGATTTCGCAAATTTCCTCGCGATACACTCCAGGATACGATTTTGCAAAGCTTTGGGGCATACTATCGATGCCGCCATAGAAGCCAGCCAAGCGATTCATAATTGCGTCGTTGGCAAAAATTGCTTCCATCGTGCGCGCCCAAATCACGCCCCCGCCTTGGGTACTTTCAACTTGGGCGGTTTGTTCGTTATTGTTATTGCCCGTCCAGACCGTGACCGTGACAAATGGCGTAAAGCCTGAAGCCCATGCATCGCGGAAGTCGTTGGTCGTACCGGTTTTGACCGCTGCTGGCAACGAAAGTTTCAAGATGCTGTTGGTACCGAAAATTGGGCGGCGTGCTTCGTTGTCGCTAATCATGTTGGTGATGATATGGTTCAAGCGCCCATCAACACATTGGGTTCCATTGGGCAAACGTGTACCCAAACGATAATCTTCGCTATCAGGAATCACACATTTGCTGGTATCGCTGACTGGATCACTCTCTGGATTAGCCAGCGGGGTTGGCTTGAATTCTTCCAAGGTTTTGCCGCGTGCATCGGTAATTTTGAGAATGGGGGTTGGCGCAAAATAACGGCCACCGCTAGCAACCGTATTATAGGCCGTCGCCAAATCCAATGGCGTAACTTCGCCACCACCAAGGGTCAGCGCCAAACCATAATAGCCAGGATCGTTGGCCAACACGTTGGGCGAAATCCCTAAACGATGCAACAGATTCAAGGTTTCGGGAATGCCTGCCGCCTTCAGACCTTTGACCGCTGGAATATTGAGCGAGTTGGCAACTGCGGTGCGGGCGCGCAACGGGCCATGGAATTGATTATCAAAGTTTTGTGGCTCGTATTTGACCCCACGTGGATTGAAAATCGTTGGCACATCCCACAAGACGCTGGCAGGCGTGATGCCGCGCTGGCCCTTGGTTGCAACATATTGCTCCATACCCGAAAGATAGGTAAATGGTTTCAAGGCCGAGCCTGGCTGGCGCAAAGCAGTGGTGACGTTCACCTTGCCATCAAGCACGTTACCCTCTTCGCCAGGCGTTGTCGTCGTCTCAGAAAGATCATAGCCAATTGAGCCAACCATGGCCAGAATTTGGCCCGTGTTGGGCTGCATGACCACCACTGCCGCATTGTGAATGTTGCGTTCAGCAGCGTTGAGTTCTTGAATCCGCGTGTAGGCGATGGTTTGAGCCAAATCTTGGGTTTGCAAATCGAGGGTTGTGGTGATGCTCAGACCACCATTCGAAACCACCTCAGCGCCATAGCGTTGTTGCAAATAATCTTTGACATAGAAGACAAAGTGCGGTGCTAACAAACTGACTTCAGGCTTATCAAACTGTAAATCGGTAGCCACCGCCGCCCGCGCTTCGCGCTCAGTCACATAATTGTTGCGCACCATTTGGCGCAGCACTTCGATCTGGCGGCCTTTGGGTGGCACAATCTCACCTTTAACATCATTGGCAAGATCATACATTGGGTCGAGCCAAACATCCTTGGGCAATTTGAGACCCTTGAGCACCAACTTATCATCGAGCCAAGGCATTGGATCATAGGTCGTTGGCAACTGGGGAATCCCGCCAAGCAACGACGCTTGGGCTATATCGAGATCTTTGGCATCAATCCCAAAATAGTTTTGGGCCGCAGCCTGCACACCATACGACAAGTTACCATAGGGAATTTCGTTGAGGTAGAGTTCGAGAATTTCGTTTTTGCTATAAACCGTGTTCAGCTCTTGGGCCAAGATAATTTCTTTAACTTTACGGCTATAGACGTTGGGATCTTGGCGTTCCTCAGGCGTGAGCACAATCAAGCGCACAACCTGTTGGGTAATCGTTGAAGCACCACCAGCACCCACGCTTTGTTGGGTGATGTTGGCGAAGGTTGCCCGCGCAATACTGAAATAGTTCACGCCCGAGTTTTCAAAGAACGAAGCATCTTCGGCAGCGACTGTTGCATTAATCAAATGCTTAGAAACTTCATCGAGATTAACCGGAGTTCGTCGACCTTCGCCGACAAATTCATAGAGCAATGTGCCATTGCGATCATAAATTTTCGAGGCTTGAAAGGCGGTATAGGTATGAATTTGATCAAGCCGTGGCTTCAAGTTGGCGGCAATGCCATTGTAGGTAACGGCCATCGCCACCCCAGCAACAGCCATAAAGACCAGCCCAACTGCCAGCAAGCTCATAAAAGCAATGCCGATGCGGCGGCCCATCGAGCGCTGCGGGCCCTTGTTGCCAAGCCGCGAGGGAATAAAACGTGTTGTGCGGCGTTGTCGCCGTGAGATTACATTGCGAGATGTTTGACGCATAGTAGACACATACCCCTTTGATTCGGTGTGTGGTCGCCGGATATATAACAAGGCGGCTCGCGCCGCCTCGGATATTCTACCACGCTCAAGTTAGGAAGTTGCAAAAATTGAGGTTTTTTCAGCTTTCCATCAGTTGACCATCAGGCAAGCGTCGGGGCTAAACGAGCCATGGTATAGGCATCGACCAGCTTGCCGCCGCGATAGGCGTAGTTGCGCAAAGTGCCTTCGACCGCAAAATCAAAGCGCTTATAGAGCGTAATTGCTGGCGTATTGTCGGTAAAGACCACAATTTCGAGCCGACTTAAACCAAGCCAATTTTCGGCCAAATCGATAATTGCAGCCATCAAGGCTGCGCCAATCCCGCGGCCTTGGTAATCGTCGCGCACCGCCAGCTCCAAATCGCCTGCATGGCGGCGGCGACCCTCGCCAATTTCAAGGCTAATCACGCCCACAACCATTGCATCGATGGTAGCAACCAAGCGTGGCGTTTCGGTATCGGGATTTTCAACCCGCCGCCGCCAAACATCCTGCGCTGGAAATGGCACATGCAATGATCCATCAAGCACGTTTGGCCCGCTAAATATGGTCGCAAGGTCAAGGTAATCATCTGGCTCCAAGGCCCGAATGATAATATCCAAGCTTTTACTCATGAAACTACTTTCTCGAAAAACTTAGCTAACACGATATAAGGGTGTTTGGCGCAAGGCGGCCAAATCTGCTGCCCCAGTACAAAACATACTGATGCGCAATTGATCAATAATTGCCGAAATTGCGGCATGGACTGCATTGCTGCCACCCTTGTTTTGGGCCAATAAATTTGGTGCAGCCGATGCCCCCAAATCAGCGCCAAGCGCAATTGCTTTGGCAATATCCAGCCCGCTGCGCACGCCACCAGAGCCAATAATACCAATTGTTGGCAAGGCTGCGCGCACCTGTTTAATCGCCTCGGTGGTCGGAATGCCCCAACCAGCAAACGTGCCAGCGGTATCTTGACCAGTTTTGCTCGGCTGGCGAAAGCGTTCGACTTCGCTCCAACTGGTGCCGCCAGCGCCAGCAACATCGATCGCCTGCACGCCAGCCTCGACCAAGCGCTTGGCTGCTTTGCCTCCAATGCCATTGCCAACTTCTTTGGCAATTACTGGCACTGGCAAAGCCCGACAAAGCGCCTCGATTTTCGCCAATAAGCCTGCAAAATTGGTATCACCTTCTGGCTGCACTGCCTCTTGCAAGGCATTAAAATGCAAAATCAGCGCATCGGCCTCAATCATATCAACTGCGCGCTGACATTGCTCGATGCCATAGCCATAGTTGAGTTGCACCGCACCCAAATTGGCGAATAAGGCAATATCGGGCGCGACCCGTCGCACTTGATACGAGGAAGCCACGTTTGGGTCGAAGATGGCCGCGCGTTGCGAGCCAACGCCCATTGCCACACCCAAAGCTTGGGCGGCTTCGGCCAATTGTAAATTAATTTCCTCAGTTGGTGCAGCGCCACCGGTCATCGAGCTAATCAGAAATGGTGCATTGAGCTGCTTGCCCAAAAATGTGGTGCTCAAATCAATGCTGTGCATATCCAATTCTGGCAGGGCATCATGCTCGAAATGATAGCTGCCAAAGCCAGTTGTGATGCCTTTGGCATTAACATCTTCGTTAATCACAATTTTCACATGATCGATTTTGCGGCCTTCGGTTGCAGTTTCTGTCATGATCCAGCCTCGTTATTCGTCATCAGCCCCAAAAAATTCAAGCCATTCGTCGATCTCATCGGGATGCACTGGCGGCGGTGGTTTGTGCAGCCGTTCGCCGGTGCTTGCCTGCGGGTTTTTGCCGCCCCGCGAGAGCCGTGGCCGCCCATCAGCATCGCGCGGAATTGGGTCGGGCTGGTCTTTGCGGCGCGGCGGCAGTTGCCAACGCTCAGGTGGTTGTGGCACAACAATTGGTTTAGCAGCCTGGGGCGAACGCCGTTTGGCTTGGGTTCCTGTGCGCTGCTGGCTTGGGTGGTTTGGCTTGGGCTTGCGCGTCAGGTCAACCTTGCTCTCAGCACTCTCTTTATCAAAGCCAAAAAAATCGAGCCATTCTGGCAACTGATCTTGGCGCACATGGGCATGCATCTCTTGGTGCGTCGGTGCATTCGGATCAGCCGCGCCCATCGATTCGAGCAGGGCGGCAAAATCGCGGGCGTTGATCACCCGTGCGCCAACTGCATCGGCCACATAGGTAATCGCGCGGTCTGATGAAACCAGTACCCATTCGCTAGCGCGCGATAAACGCACAAGTTGCGATTTGATCATCTCGTCGGCATCGCTTGGCGAGCGGGCAAAGCGCACGGTTACGCCACCGCCGCCAAGCGTGCGCTGGGTGTATTGGCCACGGTCAAAGACCACCGAAACGCTGACTTTGCGCGTAATTGCAAAGCGTTGCAACAATTGTACTAATTTTGCTTCGTCATCAGGGTCATTTAGGCGAATTGTCGCCAGTTGGCCAATTAAATTATGGCCATCAATTAAATAGGGCATACACAGCCTCAGTTTGGTTGTTTGTATGATCCCCGTAGCCTACGGGCGATCAGCGTTTTTAGTTTTCACTGCTGCGCTCGGAGAACGCGGAGAAAGCATTTTCACGCTAGAAACGCCATGTGCCAGCGCTTGTCACAATGCTATAGGATATACATCATAACAAATAATTGGCTTGCTGGGCGGTCTTAATTTGGTTGTTTGCGGTTAATTGTACGTCAAGGAGCAGGATATGCAGCATCAATCTGTGCGGCAATTGTTTGAAGCAGCCGAAATGGGAAGTTTATCGCCATTGGCGGCCTATAGCGCGAACGCCAAACGCGATCAGCCTGAGCCAGCCTCGCCAGTGCGCACTGAATTTCAGCGCGATCGCGACCGAATTTTGCATTCTAAGGCGTTTCGGCGGCTCAAGCATAAAACCCAAGTTTTTATTGCGCCAATTGGCGACCACTATCGCACTCGTTTGACCCACACGCTCGAAGTAACTCAAATTGCGCGCACGATTGGCCGCGCTTTGTTGCTCAACGAAGATTTAATTGAGGCGATTGGCTTAGGCCACGATTTGGGCCACACGCCGTTTGGTCATGCAGGTGAGGCCGCCTTGGCCAAAGCAATTGGCCGCCGATTTCGCCATAACGAGCAAAGCGTGCGCGTGGTTGAGCTGCTGGAGAAACATGGCGAGGGGCTGAATTTAACCCAGCAAGTGCGCGAGGGCATTTATTCACACTCCAAATCGCGCAAAGATATTACCACTGCAACGTGGGGCACGGCATCAACCCTCGAAGGCCAAATTATTAAATTGGCTGATAGTGTGGCCTACATTAACCATGATATTGATGATGCAATGCGCGCTGGCATTTTGCAACTGAGTGATTTGCCCAGCGCCTATGTTGCCGTGCTTGGCACAACCCACGCCGAGCGCATCAATACCATGGTCTGCGATATGATCGACCATAATTGGTGGGCACGTGGCGAGCAACCAGCACCCAGCGATTTAACCATCAGCATGAGCCCGCAAATTTTGGAGGCCACCAACGGTGTGCGCGAATATATGTATGCCAATGTCTATCTGCGCGGCCCGGCCAAAACCGAAGATGGCAAAGTCGATTATGTAATCAACACCTTGTATCAATATTATTGCAAGCATCCAGAATCGCTGCCCAGCGATCTGCTGGCAATTTGCCAACAACGCGGCGAGCCAGTCGAACGCGCTGTCATCGATTATATTGCTGGCATGACCGACCGCTATGCGCTGAAAAAATTCAACGATCTGTTTATTCCCAAAACGTGGGATATGTAGAACGAGGGGCTAGGGGCCAGAAGTTAGGCTATAGGCTTTCGGCGATGAGGTAGAAGGTACGATCAACGCAGAGGCGCAGAGAGGATGAGGCTCATGGCTTTTGGCTATTGGCTTTCGGAAGAATGGTTGGAGTTTCCAACGAATCCCCGATAGCCAACAGCCTATAGCCTCGGCCTTCGTGTAATTCGTGCAATTCGTGGCTAACTATCGCCTCGTCCTTCGTGCGCTTCGTGTTCTTCGTGGTTAAATAAAGCCTGATCCCCAATCCCCGATCCCCCGTTCTATATTCTTGGTTTATAATAGCGATCTATTGATACTTGACTAGACACAGCCAACTGTGGAGGTTTACCAGGTGCAAACGTATTTGTTTTCGGCAGAAGTTGTTTTGGGCATTGCCTTGATTACTTTGGTGCTTTTACAAGCCAAAGGCAATAGCGCCAGTGTGTTGGGTGGCCGCAACACCTCAGCCGCATATCGAACCCGTCGCGGCGTTGAAAAAACCCTGTTTAGCGTAACGATTGTGATCGCCAGCGTATTGATTCTCTTGGCGCTGTTGCATCCCTTCTTATTAACAGTCTAAGCGTATGGTTCGACGTATTCGCTGGCAAATTGGAGCCACCTTGGTTTGTGCTAGTCTGATTTTGTTGTTGTTGGCGCACTTAGCGCTAGCAACAACAGCAGGCGGCGAGGCAGGCGTTGGCGGGGTCTATCGCGAGGCATTGGTTGGCGAGATCAACGATCTCAACCCATTGCGCGGCAGCGCTCAAACCCGCGCCGAGGCCGACCTGAGTGGCTTGTTGTTCGAGGGCTTGACCCGCGTTGAGGCCACCGGCGTGGTTGTGCCTGATCTTGCAGAAAATTGGCAGGTCAGCAGCAACAACTTGGTCTATACCATGACCTTGCGCAATGATGTTCGTTGGCACGATGCCACGCCTTTTTCGGCCAATGATGTGATCTGGACAATCGACTGGATCAAAAGCCCGCAATTTAATGGCGACCCAAGCCTCAAGTTGGCCTGGCAAAATATTGCGGTTACGGCGCTCAATCCGCAAACTGTGCGCTTTAATTTGCCCGTAGCCTTCGCGCCATTCCTCAATCAACTCACTGTGCCGATGTTGCCGTCGCATCTGTTGCGCAACGCCACGACCGAACAATGGCAAGCGTGGAACCAGCAACCAATTGGCACTGGCAGTTTTCGCTTTGGCCAACGCGATGGCAATTTAATCGAATTGGTGGCAAATGCCGATTATCGCCCCAATATTCCCAATAGTCGCCCCAATTTGGAGCGGCTGGAGTTTCGGCTGTACCCAACCATGGAAGCAGCCCACGAAGCGTTGCGCCGCGATGCGGTCGATGCCTTCGCCTACGATGTGACTGAGCAAGGCGAATTGCCGCTCCCTGTCGGCTATCGGCGGGTTCGCGCACCGTTGGCCGATTATGTGGTGCTGACGATTAATTTGCGTCGTCCGCCGCTTGATGATTTGCGCGTGCGCCAAGCCATCGACTATGCAGTTGACCCCAATAGCTTGATTGCCGACGTGTTGCAAAATCGGGCCTTGCCGTTGACCTCGCCAATTTTGCCCTCTTCATGGGCTGTGGCCGATGAGCTGACAGGCTATATCGACGATGCAGAGCAAAGCCGCGCCAATGGTTTGCTGGATCAAGCAGGCTGGCAACGCGATGAGCAAGGCTGGCGGCGCAAAGCTGGTCAATTGTTGCGCTTTGAATTGGTCAGCGCCAATAGCCCAGAACGCAGCGCCATTGCCGAGCGAATTCAGGCTCAATTGGCAACGGTTGGGGTTTCAACCAGCCTACAATTGGTGCCAAGCAGCAATCTGCAAGATACGCTCAGCCAACATACCTTCGATTTGGCAATTCATGGTTGGTCAAATTTGGGCAGCGACCCCGATGTCTATGAATTATGGCATTCGTCGCAGGTCAATGCCGCCAACTTTGCTGGGCTTGAAGACCCAGCAATTGACGATTTATTGGTGCGGGCGCGCCAAACCACCAACCAAGAGACGCGCCGCGAATTATACGCCGAGTTTCAGGCCAAATGGCTAGCCCTTGCACCCTCGGTGATGCTCTATCAGCCATTGTTGGAGCAGCAAGTCGCACCATCGATCGAGGTGCTGGGCCTTGCGCCAGTCAATCAGCAGGCCGAAGTGCTCTATCGCTACAGCGACCGCTTCCGCCGGATTGCCAATTGGTATCAAGTAACTACCCGTCAAGTGTTGCCCAACTTCCGCAATGAACCACAAAACGAACGCCCACGCTAACCAGCTGGGCGTTGCGGCTTTTTTTAGGGTTGTTGATGAGAAAGGATCTATCACATGACCACCCAAACATTACCGCACTGGGATCTTTCAGTTGTCTACCCCAGCCTCGAATCGCCTGAATTTGCCGAGGGCTTTGAAAAACTCAAGCACCAAGTTGCTGAACTCAAAAGCTTGTTTGATCAAAATGCGATTCAGCGTAGCGAAAACCAAGTGCTTGATTCAACGACCATCGCGACCTTTGCAACCGTAACCAATGCGCTCAACCAAGCGCATGAGGCGGTAGCAACGACATTTAGCTACATCATGGGCTTTGTGGCCACCGACACCCGCAATACAGTTGCTCAAGCACGGTTTAGCGAAATGCAGCAATTGGGCATGCAACTCCAACAATTGGGGATTCGCTGGGTGGCTTGGATTGGGGGCTTGGATGTTGAGCAATTAATTGCCCAATCGCCGCTGGCCGCCGACCATGCCTACGCCTTGCAAAAAGCCAAGCAAGAAGCAACCCACTTGATGTCGCCAGCAGCAGAAGTGTTGGCCGCAGAACTCAATTTAAGTGGCGCAAACGCCTGGAGCAAATTGCACACAGTCGTTAGTTCGCAGCTCAACGTGGCAGTCGAAATCGATGGCGAAACCAAGCACATGCCCATGAGCATGGTGCGCAACTTGGCGTTTGATCCCAAGCGCGAAGTGCGCAAAAGCGCCTATGAAGCCGAATTAGCTGGCTGGCAGCAGGTCGAAACGCCGTTGGCCGCCGCAATCAACAGTATCAAAGGCCAAGTCAACACCTTGGCGAGCCATCGTGGTTGGGCCACAGCCTTGGATGAGGCGCTGGCTGATAACAATATTGATCGCCAGACCCTTGATGCGATGCTAACCGCCGCCCGCGAAACCTTCCCAGATTTTCGGCGCTACTTGCAGGCCAAAGCGCGCTTGCTCGGTAGCGGCGAACGCTTGCCCTGGTTCGATCTGTTTGCGCCAATTGGCAACGATGTGAGCACCTGGGAATACGCCGAATCCGAAGCCTTTATTTTGGAGCATTTCGGCAGCTATTCGCAACGCTTACGCGATTACGCCGCCCGCGCCTTTGATGAAAACTGGATCGATGCTGAGCCACGGGCTGGCAAACGTGACGGGGCATTTTGTATGCGCTTGGTTGGCGATCAATCACGCATCCTGAGCAACTATAAGCCATCGTTTGCCGGAATGCGCACCCTTGCACATGAGTTGGGTCACGGCTATCATAATCTTAACTTAGCCGCAGCCACACCCTTGCAACGCCAAATTCCCATGACACTGGCCGAAACCGCCAGCATTTTTTGCGAAACGATCGTGCGCAACGCAGCCTTGGCCAAAGCCGACCCAGCCACCCAGTTGGCAATCATCGAATCGTCGCTGCAAAATAGCTGTCAGTTGGTGGTCGATATTAGCAGCCGCTTTATCTTTGAGCAAAGCCTGTTCGAAGCCCGCCAAGCCCGCGAGCTAAGCGTGCAAGAAATTAACGATCTGATGCTCAAGGCCCAAGCTGAAACCTATGGCGATGGCCTCGACGAACAGTATTATCATCAGTATATGTGGGCGGTCAAAGGCCATTATTACAGCGCTGAACGCTCGTTTTACAACTATCCCTATATGTTTGGCTTGTTGTTTGGCTTGGGCTTGTACGCCCAATATGTAGCAACGCCCGACGAGTTTCGTGCCAAATACGATGATTTATTGGCTGCTTCGGGCAAGGCCGACGCTGCAACTTTGGCCGAACGCTTTGGAATTGACATTCGGACACCAGATTTTTGGCGGGCAAGCTTGGCTACGGTCAAGGCCGACATCGACCGCTTCGTTGAGCTAAGCGAGCAATTATTGGATGCTCCCGCCAACTAACGAAGCCACGTCCGCCAATGCACAAGGAGTTTTAGCTATGCGACGCAGGTTTGTGCTATTGGTGCTCATGGTCGTGCTGGTTGGATGTGGTGGTGCGCAAGCACCCAAGGCCAAAATTATTGCGCTGTTGTTGCCGGAGCACACCACCAAGCGCTACGAAACCGTGGATCGACCATGGTTCGAGCGCGAGATGAAGTTGCTGTGTGATGATTGTCAGGTGTTGTACTACAACGCCCAAAATGATCCGATGCTGCAACAACAGCAAGCTGAACAGGCAATTAATGCTGGGGCACGGGTTTTGGTGCTCGATCCGGTCGATTCGGTCGATTCGCGCACGATTGCCGATCATGCAGCCGAGCAATCGATTCCGGTTGTGGCCTATGATCGGCTGATTTTGAATTCGCCTGGCGTGACGGCCTACATTTCGTTTGATAACCAAAAAATCGGCGAATTGCAGGCCGAAAGCTTGGTTGCTGGCTTGACCAGCCGTGGCATTACGAATCCCAAAATTCTGCTTTTGCATGGCGCGCTCAACGATAACAATGCCAGCGAATATAAGCTGGGAGCCAAAAAAGTCTTTGATCCGTTGGTGGTAGCAGGCAAATTGACGATTGTTGGCGAGTTTGATACGCCCAATTGGCAGCCAGCAGAAGCCCAGCAATATGTCGAACGCATGTTGGCCGCTGGCGATCAGATTGATGGGATTTATGCTGCCAACGATGGTACGGCAGGCGGCGCTTTAGCCGCTGTGCAAGCTGCCAAACTTGAGCCAATGCCATTAATCACTGGCCAAGATGCAGAATTAACCGCTGTGCAACGCATCATCACTGGCGAGCAGCACATGACAATTTATAAGGCAATTCGGCCTCAAGCAGAGGCTGCCGCCAAAATTGCCCATGCGTTGTTGGTTGGCCAGCCGATTCCAACCAACTTGGTCAACAATCGCACAGTTGCCAATGGCATTCTTGATGTTCCGGCAATTTTGCTCAACCCAGTCGTTGTGACCAAAGCCACCATCAACGATACGATTATCAGCGATAATTTTTGGTCACCGCAACAACTGTGCCCAGTCAAATTAGTGCCCGCTTGTGAAGCAGCAGGCATCAAGCCATAAACAACAAGCAACATCACACCACAACACCCGATCTGCCTGTGCGGTCGGGTGTTTTTGCGAGGAAATAGCTATGTCAACCAAGTTACGTCGCAGTTTGGAGTTTGGCCTTGGGCTAGTTATCTTAATTGGCTTGATTTGGTTCAATAATCAGCCTAGCTCAAATCAACCAACCGCCAGCCCAACCAACGCCGCAACCCTCGAAAGCAGTTCGCGCGGCTTGCCATCGAGCACGCCGCAGCGCCAACAAGCGACAGCGCGGCCCCGCCCAACTGCCACACCAACAATTAAGCCAACCACGCGGCCTCGTCAAACCGCTGTGCCCAGCAAGCCCACGCCACGGCCAACCGCCCAAGCAACCCGCATGCCCGAGCGCGATTCGGCGGGCTTGCGCTATGTGGCGTTTGGCGATTTGCCAATTCAAGCCCAAGAAACAATTGAATTAATCGAGCAAGACGGGCCGTTTCCCTATAGCAAAGATGGCGCAATTTTCAGTAATCGCGAGCAAATTTTGCCCAGCAAGCCGCGTGGCTACTATCGCGAATACACCGTCGAAACGCCTGGCTCAGCCGATCGCGGGGCACGCCGAATTGTGGCGGGCGATAATGGCGAGCTGTATTACACCGATGATCATTATGCAAGTTTTCGGAGGGTGCGCCAATGAAATTACTGAATTTGGCCCGCGATCCAGCCCAATCTGGTTTGTATCGAGTGCAAGCAGCGCATATCGCCCGCTTATTGATGGGCGTGCAACAGCTGAATCTGCAACTTATCGAGCTTGATGGCCGCGAAATTAGCAGCAAGCCCGATTTGCTCAATGCCTGCGCCCAAGCCTTGCAATTTCCGAGCTATGTTGGCCACAATTGGGATGCGCTCGAAGAAGCGTTAAATGATTTAAGTTGGTTCGATGCGCCGGGCATGATTATTATTTTTTATGAGGCCGATCAATTGCGCCGTCACGACCATGGCGCGTGGCAAATTTTCTGCGAGATTGCCCAAAGCTGTGTTGAGCAATGGCGCAGCCAAGGCCAAGTTTGGAGCATCTGGTTTAGCGGCTTGGAGTATAGCCAGCCTGAGCTAATCGACTTGGCTGGGGTTTTGAATGAGCCAAATCTGAGCGAATAAGCAACGAGCGTTGGGCGAATATCCCAACGCTCGCAACCTTCAGCTTACTTAATCACAAAGCTGGTCGTCGCAGTTTGGCCGCTGCTGAAGCTAGCGCGCACATTATTGCGTCGCCCACTGGATTGATTGCCAACCTTGAACTGAATCGTAGCCACGCCCGAGCTATCGGTTAATGCGATCAGCGATTGAGTTCCGCTGGCCAAATCAATTTCGACCGTGGCGGTTGTGCCGCTCTTGGGCTTACCAGCGATTGTCAAGCGCACGCAGACCGTTTGGGTTTCGTTGCTAGCAATCTCAGGATAAACCACCCAAACCTGTGCACCTTCGGCGACTGCTGGTACATTCATGGTGCAATTGGCGGTGGTTGGTGGCTGGGTGGTTGGTGGCGCGGTTGGTGGGGCAGTGGCCCGCACTTCTTTGCCCAACAAGCCTAACAACACCTTAAAATTATTCGGATTATTGGGATGCCACTCGAAGCGTGCGCGTTCAAACCATTGAGTTTCGACCAAATCGCCGCTACTATTGCGCTCCATTTTTGGCTCGGTCAAGGGCAAACCAAACAATTGCAACGAACGGGCATAGGCATCTAAGCCATCAATTTTCAAGCCATTTGCTTGCCAATAACTCTTGAAGCCAATTCCACTGCCTTGATCACAGACATTATGCCCAGTTTCTTTGAACCACAAACAACCTGTTTTTGGCCCAGCTTCAGCGGGGTCGGGCTGGCGGCCAAGTTGGCTCAAACGATCTTTGCCCAAGAGGCCAAGCAGCACTTCGTAGGGCGTGCCCGTATTTTCTGGATGCAACTCAAAGCGATTGCGTTCCATCCATTGGGTGCGATAGACCTTGCCAGTCTCGCGGTTTTGTTCGCGGTTGACCGTGGTGATTGGATAGCCAAAGACCGGCAGGCCGCCGTTTGCTTCCCAATAATCACTAAATGGGTCGCTCAGACAATAGGGGCTTTGATCTTCAGGGAAGCAGACCTCGTGAGCTGATGTGGCTTTGGGCCAAAGGGTTAACCCCATCAGCAACCCCACAATTAACAAGACACGCTTTGGCATATCAATCACCTTCCTATCGTACAAATATAGGCTTATTATTTTGATGTGATATAGATTAAGCAGGTTAAGCTGGCCACCGTAACAGCAGCCAGCCAAACTGGAAACCAAACTTACGGCAGATCAAAAGCATTTAGCTACTTGACCACGGGCAACTGTTACAGCTTAGAAGACTTGCGTGAATGGAGGAACTTTGAGTGCCATGTCTTTGCCCAATAAGGCGCGAACGGCATCAGCACCAGGGTAATCGACTGGGCCGATAAAGCCTGTGCCGCCTTGCAAGAATGGCCCAAGCACCGGAACCGCGTCGGAGACGTTGTAGAAGATTGGAGCGGGCAGCGTGTTTGGATTTGGCAAATAGCCACCAATTTCGCGGGTCAAAGCCAAGTGTTCGGCTTCGGTCGCAGCGTGTTGGGCAGTGGTAGCGGCAATCCGTGGCTCGCCAAGCTCGGCAAAGCGACGGGTAGCTGCCAAATATGCGCCAGTAAAGGCGGTTTCTGCTGCCATAAAGGTGTTGGTGTTGACCCCAAAATCGCTCAAGAACTTGGCTGGAACATAGAACTTATCTGCAAGCGCCTTGCCACCGAAACTTTCCACCACTTCAAGGTGATGCAATTCTGCGCTCAGCGCATACTTCAGATACAACAATTCTTCGTCGGCCAACCCAAATGGATTGCCCTTGATCGTGTTGTAATACGAGGTGATGGCCAAGCGTTCGGCGGTAGCGGCCAACGAAACGATTGTGAGTGGGGTATCTTTGGCATCATGGTTTTGAGCGTTGTAATCGGCTGCTGAAACATCGTGCAAACCGAACATCGAGGCAAAACTTGCGACCGCAACTCCACCGCCTACACCTTTTAAGAATCCGCGACGTGAGATACTCATAGGTTGCCCTTCCTAACAAAAAATATGCTCAAACACCATTCTGTTGTGTGATGTTCTTATGGAGATATTCGCCGCCAATCCCATTATGGATGTATCGATTATCTCACCCCTTGGGGGGATATTTTGACCTATGCTCAAGCCAAGCGCCATGCTATACTGACCAATGGATGATGTTGTCACGGAGATGATCAATGGAACAAGAAGCCAAATACCGCGCAACGCAGCCGATCCGTCCGAAGCAACTTGAGGCTGTGAATATTGCGCCTTTTAGCCTCAGCGAGCGGGTTACCGCCGAAATCCGCGATAGTATTTTGGATACCGCGAACCGCCAATTAAACCAGCAGCGCTATACCTTGCGCATTCGCCGCATCGATCAGCAATTGTGGCTAACCCTCAAATTGCCGGGCAAAGTTGAGGGTGCAGTTCATCAACGCCAAGAATTCGAGCACGAAATTACGCCGAATGTGCGTGATCATCCTGAATTGTGGCCAAGCGAGATTCGCGAACCACTGCAAGCATTAATTGGCGATGAGCCATTGGTGCCAATGCTGACGGTGCGCAATCGACGACGGCTCTGGCGGATCGAGCGCGATGGCGAAGAAATTGCCGAATTGGCCCTTGATCGCGGCTCGTTGATCAGCGGCGAGCGCTCGTTGCCGTTCCATGAGATCGAAATTGAACTCAAAGGCGTTGGCACTGCTGCCGATCTCGCAGTGCTGGCCTCGATCTACACCACCGCATTACCACTGGAGCCAGAAACCCGCTCCAAGAGCCAGCGCGGCATGTTATTGCTCAACCATGCCGAAGATCAAGATCAGCTCAAACAAGCAGTTGAGCGCACGCCAATGGAAGCAGGCAGCAATTTGGCCGAAGCAGGTCGCTCGATTTTGGCCAAACATGTGCTGAAATTGCATAAAGCTTGGCCGATAGCGGTCATTGGCGATGATTCCGAGGGCGTGCATCAGATGCGGGTGGCAACTCGCCGCTTGCGCACAATTTTGGCAATTTTGGGCGAAACGCTCTACGAGCCAGAAATCGTGGCCAAATTGCGCCGCGGCCTGCGCCAATGGGCCAGGATGTTGGGCGCTGTGCGCGATGCAGATGTGTTTTTGGGCAAGCTTGAGGAGCATCGGGCAACGCTCGAAAAAGCAGACCAAGCAGGCTACGAACCCTTGATCGAATCGATTAGCCAGCAGCGTGATGCGGCGCGGGTTGAATTATTGGGCTTTTTGGAAAGCCGCAAAGCCAGCAAATTTGCCCAACGCTTGACCGATTTTGTGCTGACCGCAGGCGCTGGCGTGCGCGAAGCCGAAACTGCTGAAGGCCACGTTGAGCGTAGTTTGGTGCGGCATTGGGTTGGCAGCACAGTTTGGAGCCACTACGAGCGCATTCGAGCCTATGATGTGATGTTGAATGATGCGCCAGTTGAGAGCTTGCACCGCTTGCGCATCGAAATTAAACATCTACGCTATACGCTGGAGCTATTTAGCGATGCCTTGGCTGATGAACACGAATCGCTGCTTGAGCAATTAGTCACCGCCCAAGATTACCTTGGCGATTTGCAAGATGCTGAGGTGGCGTTGGGATTGGTTGGCGAGGCCTTAGCCGATAATCCCGATAACAGCTCCTTGCTGGCGTACCAAGCAGCAAAGCAGCAGGAGCATGATCAGCTTCAGCTGAATGCGCCAAAAGCGCTGCGCCCGTTGTTTGATCTGCCATTCCGCCGCCGCTTGGCCTCGATTCTCTCGAAAGTGTAAATTTTGGGGTTGGCAGAACATAGAACATAGAGCATAGAACATAAAAATCGCTATCGGCTGTTGGAGCCACAAGCACGAGCATGCCCTCACCCCCCAACCCCCTCTCCCACTGAACGCGGGCGAGGGGGAGCATCCGTGGTTCACCAAGGAATTGCGCAAGAACCACGCAGTTAAAGCCCCTCGCCCGCGCCACGGGAGAGGGGGTTGGGTGAGGGGATCTTAAAACCTACTCTTGGAAGCCGACCCCCTCGCCCACTGCACCCGTTTTTCACCGACGTATTGCGCAAGAACCACGCAGTTAAAGCCCCTCGCCCGCTCCGTGGGAGAGGGGTTGGGGTGAGGGGATCACGTGATGTTCCGATAGCCTATAGCCTATAGCCTGCATTCCTATTTCACGCCACCAAAAGCGGCAAAACAGCTATTTTTGTGCAAAATATCGAGCTTTTGAAAACCGACGCTGCGTAAAACATCAATTTGCCATAGCAATGGGCGCGGCGAATCTTCGATCTCAATATACTTAAAAACCTCATCACGATAGGCTTCATTGCGAAAATCGCTCAGATATTGGCCATAGCGCTGCCACATCAAGGCATGCACCGCCTCGCTGGAATGCTCAACCAAATCGAAAATCCACAACGAGCCGCCTGGGCGCAAAGCGGCATAGCATTGAGCAAATACGGCTTGCCATTCGGCATCGTCACGCAAGTGGTGAAACACCGCTGCGGCCACAATAATATCAACCTGTTCGTTACCTAGTTCAAGCTGACGCACATCGCCTTGCAAGGCCGTAACCGAGCCAGTTGTGGCAGCGCTCACCCGTCGCTGTGCTCGCTCAAGCATTGGCAAACTTAAATCGATCAAGGTTACATCGCGATTGGGCAATTCTTGCAGCAAGCGCAAGCTATAGTTGCCAGCACCGCAGCCAATATCCAAAATATGTTGCGCATTGGGCGTGGTGGCAGCGGCGGCTTGGGCAACGAGGGTCAGGCCTAAGGGAGCATCGACGGTTGCCGATTGACCGGTTTCCAAATTCGAGAAGCGCTCAACATCGGCATCGAAGCGGGCGCGAATAGCCTCAACTGTTGATTTGGCCATGGAACATATCCTCAAAAGACAAAGAAGCTTCAATTAGGCTATTTTAGCAGGCTTCAGAAATTATGAAGGATGAAGGATGAATTATGAGAGAGGAATGCCGAAAGTCAAAAATCAGAAGTCAAAAATCAAAATGAGAACAGACCATGTGGGGATCAGGGGTCAGGGGCTGGGGATCAGATTATGGGCTAGAGGAATACAATCCCTATAATCTGTGTCAATCTGTGGCTAAAAATCGTTCTTCGTGCTCTTCGTGGTTCAAGCTTTAACGCAGCGGTGCAGAGAAGAAAGGGCTATGGGCTTGAGGCGATAGGCTATCGGACATGTATTGGTAATGTCAAAAGCCAATAGCCAAAAGCCAATAGCCACAGCTCCCTTCATGCTTTTCGTTAGTCACGGTTTAACGCAGAGGCGCAGAGCCACCGAAGGACGAAGGATGAAGGATGAGGGATGAAGAGCATAGAACAGAGAGCAGAGAACATAATTCCAACAATCTCTGGGAATCTGTGGCGAAAATACTTTTTCGTGCAATTCGTGGAATTCGTGGCTAAAAATTTACCCTTCGTGCGCTTCGCGCTCTTCGTGGTTTCGTCGCCCAACCCCACTCACTCGATCGTTGTCAGTTTGATTGGCAATTCAGGGGCGGGCTGGCCGCGTAAACGGCGCAAACCTTCTTTGAGCGCGCCAAGCAGCAAGCGTGGCGGCGAAAGCAGATTGATGCTGAGGCCATTGCGGCCATCGGTTGCTTTCGATGCCAACCAAACTGCTTTTTGGGCGGGCACGCTGGGCGGGTTGCCCCACATGCGCAGAATCGTGTTGAGCGCTTTGAGTTTGGCCTCGTAGCCAGCCATCACCTCAACATTGGTCAGCATATCGGTCGTCATCAAACCTGGGTTAAAGCCCAAAATTTCAATCCCTTGTTGCTGATGTTCTTTGGCGAGGGCAAGCGTGAAATTGCGCACCCAACTTTTGCTCGCACCATAGGCGGTTTGAAAGGGTGCTGGCCCAGTATCGCCGCGCCCAAATAAATTGATTAATTTGCCATGGCCTTGGCTTTGAAAATGTTTCAAGGCGCTAATTGAGCCATGATAAGTACCAAGAATGTTGGTATCGATCACCCGTCGATAATCACGCGGACGAATTGCCACGGTTGCGCCGTAGGGGCCAGCAACGCCAGCATTGTTGATCCAAACATCGAGCTTGCCAAAATGAGCAAGGGCTTGATCGCGCAGGGCTTCGACCGCTGCCAAATCGCCAACATCGCAACTGACAGCCAAAACGTTGCTGCCATGGCGTTTGAGTTCAGCAAGCGCTTGTTCAAGGCTAGCCTGATCGCGGCCAGCAATCACAACTTTGGCTCCTTGGCGCAGCATTGCCTCGGCCATGGCCAAACCCAGCCCACGGCTGCCACCAGTAATCACAATCACTTTATCGATGAGTTTCATCGCCAACTCCTAAAAATGCTTGCAACTGTGCAAGTTCACGCAGATCGCCTAGCAGCAAATCGGGCTGGTGCTCGGCAAGTTGCTCAAGGCTAAATTGACCGCTGGCCACAGCAACTGAGCGTGCTCCGGCAATTTTGGCGCAACCAATATCAAACGGCGTATCGCCAATCACCACCACATCGGCAAGCGTGCCTTGCCAACCAGCTGCTTGTGCTCGTTGAAAAGCTACGGGCACTAACTCATTGCGGATGTGATTATCCGAGCCAAACGCGCCCCAATCCCAGCGAAAATAAGCGCTAAGGCCCACCGCATCAAGCTTAATTCTGGCGGTGCGCAGCATATTGCCAGTCAAAAGTGAGTGAATCGTATGGGTTTGGAGTTGGCTCAGCGCAGCCTTCACGCCAGGCAAAATGGTGGTTTCGCGTTGCAAATGCGCAAAGCGCGCTTGTAATTCGACTTCGTAGACTGCATAAAATTGTTCAAGCCGCTCAAGAATCGCCGCTTCTTCCCACAGATGCAGCAACTCGCGAACGATCAAGCCATCGGTTTTGCCAGCGGTCGAACCGAGCGGCAAATCCAATTCGTAAACACGCTGAAACGCGGCCTTGAAAGCTTCAAGACCGCGCCCATGACCCCGAATCAGGGTTCCATCAATATCCCAGAGCAACAGTTTCATTCTTCGGTTGGTTTCCCATTTACAAGGTCGGCCAGCGGCTGCACCAACTCGCCCAAGCTGCGGAATTGCGGCCCTAGCTCAGTTTCGCTCAGTGGAATATTGACTGGCACAGTTAAGCTGACAGGCACTGACGATTCAAGTGGAATTGTCATGCTCAAATAGACTGGCAATTCCAAGCCCTCGGGCAAATTCAAGGCCACGCTCGCTTTGAGGTAGCCCACGCCGGGTAGCGTAATATCAGCAGGCACTGATAAAGGCACCGCTTGAGTCACGCGCACATTCGTATTTTGGCTAACTGGCACTTGCAAGCTAATTGGCAAGCGCTCATTCAAGGGCACGCTAGCTCTAATCGTGGCATTGTTGAGGCCATCAATCGTATCGGTCAATTTGGCGATAGTTGGTTTAAGCGGCGCTAAACCCGTTTTATAGCCAAACAGCGCGACCGCTAAAATGATCAAGCCAATAATGAGCACAATGTTGAGGATAAAGGAGGTCATGATCATAAACTTGTAGGAGCGATCAATGTCGACTCGTTCGACAGCGTTGGTATTGGTCGAATCGGTGGATTTGCGGTTGCGACTGGCCACGTCAACCTCCTTGCAGTGCCTCGAAGGGGAATATTTAGCAGCAGTATACCACAGCCGATCGTTGCTTGTCATAGCTATTCTAGAATTAGATTTTGATCAACACCACTGCACCTTGCCGCAAAATGGGCAACACAAGGGATTTTCAGCATCTCTCGCCCTTCGGGTGCTTCGCGGTTCTGGGTGCGCATTCGCTGTTTGGCAGATTGCCCAATCTTGTATACTTTCCACAATAATTTGGCCATCAGCTTATGGCAATCTGACCATAGTTCATGGTTTTAAACCAGCCTATAATCAATGTTATAGACCAGAAGTGGTCTGGTGTGTCCGTGACTGGCGTGCGGCGGTGGGAGTCCCGGCCCTCCGCCCAGCCGAAAGCAGACACCACGAGGTAGCCAATTCGTATGCAACAAGCACCAGAACCCGCAAAGCTCTTCGATTTACCGCCGCATGATGTTGGTTGGGAAGGAATTCTCTTTTTCAGTGCAGGCTATGTCTTGGCAGCCTTGGTGCTGTTTATGATTTTGGGGGTTACGCTAGCGAGCATTCTGCTGGTTGGCTGCCTATTGGCCTTCTTGGGAATTAATTTCTGGCACTAAGTTTCAATAATTAAGCCGCTGGATCACAATGATCCAGCGGCTTTTTGGCTTATTTCGTGACTAATGGCAAATAGACGGTAAAGCTTGGAGCAACCGTCGTTGGTGTAATGCTGGCGGTTGCAGTGTTGGTTGGGGTGACGCTCACCGTTGCGGTGGCAGTATTAGTTGGGCTGGTGGTGGCGGTATTGGTTGCAGTCACACTGATGGTTGGTGTGGGTGTTGCGCACAAGGATTGTGCTCCATCAAGCTGGCCGCGAACCTCGCCGCCAGGGAAATTTTCAGTGTGAATGTTGATGTAGGTTTGGCCCGCCAAAATATTGGCTTCTTGATTTTCGGCGTAGTTGATTGTGCCAACTTTGCTTGCCCCAAGCGGCAGATTAAACAAAACGCCTGCGTTTGTGCCGCGTGGCGCAAAGCCGTGAATATGGGCCGCAGTTTCAGCGCTGCTCAAATCGTGATAGGTAATGTTGTAGCTGAGCGTGTTGGCAGCAGTATTAATCTGAATCGTGCCCATCGCCATGCCGTTGCTGCCCGTTGGTGGCACTTCTTGCGAGCCATCAGCCATTACTGACATCGTGATACAGCTTGGTGGCGGCGTGATGATTGGGGTTAGGCTAGGCGTTGCTGTCCCAGTTTCGGTGGCGGTTGGCGTAATGCTGGGAGTGGCGGTTTCGGTTGGCGTGGCGGTTGGCGGCGGACAAGGCGTAGCGCCATCAAGCTGGCCGCGAATTTCGCCCCCAGGGAAATCGCTAGTATGAATGTTGATGTACGTTTGGCCCGCTAAAATGCCAGCTTCTTGATTTTCAGCGTAGTTGATTGTGCCAACTTTGGGCGAGCCAGTCGGCAGCGTGAATAATACGCCTGCATTGCCCCCACGTGGCGCAAAGCCGTGAATGTGAGCAGCACCTTCGGCGCTGCTTAAACCTTGGTAGCTCATGTTGTAGCTCAGCGTGTTGTTGACGGTATCAACATCAACTGTGCCGCTGCCAGTACCCGCGCTGCCAGACGGTGGCACTTCTTGCAACCCATCCAAGCTCAGGTTAAAACGCAAACAGCTTGGAATTGGCGTTGCTGATGGCGTGGCCGTCTCGCTTGGCGTGGCTGTCTCGGTTGCAGTCTCGGTTGGCGTGGCCGTGTCGGTTGGCGTGTTGGTGATGGTTGGCGTAGCCGTATCGCTTGGGGTTGCCGTGGCTTGGCTTGCAGCCGGAAGCACAATAATGCCCCGCAAGGCAGTATTGGTTGCAGCAGTGGCAATTGGTTGCAACGACGCTGCATTAATTGGCTGATTGTAGGCAGCAGTATCGGTTAATTTGCTGATTGTGTTGCCACCGCGCGATAGATACAAATCAACTCCACTAGCGCCATTATCCTGGGCCGTAACGTGAAATGCAGTGCTCGGAGTAGCCCAAACGCCCTGTAATACCCAACTTGTGCCATCGAACGAAAATTTGCGCAGATTGGTGGCATCGTCGGCGACATACAGCGTGTCAACCCCAGCCACGCTTGGCTCGCGATCCAAAAACACAAAGCCATAAGCCGAGGTAGCGCTGGCAATTTGAGTAATGCTTTGACCGCCAGTCGTTGGCAAGCCTGTGCCAATTTGATAAACGCCGCGTGATGTTGCTGCTGATGATGAAAAATAGAGATTGCCACCAAAGGTATGCACCACTCGGGTATTGGTTGGGGTGATTAATGTCGTGGTTGTGCCAAGGCCATTAAGGTAGCGCACCCCGGCTGGGCTACCAGTTCCGCTCGACCAAATATTCGTGCCATTGCTGGTTGCACCGCGAATATTATTGGCACTATAGGCATCGTTAATCGTATTTGATAGGTCAATAATGCCGCCTAACGTAACGCGGCCCACCACTCGATTGACGGTTGTACTGGCGGTAGTAGCAACGCTGGCCGTGCCTGCATCAGCATCGTAGCCTGCGAGCACCAGCGATTGCCCATCGCCTGCAAGGCTAAGCGCGCCTTCTGAGGTTGCAGTACCAGCCATTGTAAGCCGCCGAGGATTGCCCCCCAGGCTACTTGGCAAACCAAGCGATTGAACCAACAAGCCGCTGGGCGTATATTCGTCGAGAAAAACTGCTGCCGCAGCGTTTGAAAGCGTACTCGCCCCCGCACCTACGCGCACGACGACGATATTGCCTGGAGTAAAGCCGCCACCGCCTTGAGCAGTGCGTGGCGCAGCTTGGGCTAAATTCAGGCCAACAACCAAGCTAAACAGCGAAAGCAAGGTTATCAACGAGAACTTGCGAGGTGTTCGAACATGATTCAGCACACTGACCCTCCTTAATCAAAGGAATCTCATACGTGATCGCTGTGACAACCATTGACACAGCATTGAGCGATGCTTAAGTTATATGATATGAGCATGTTATGAAGATGCAAGAGCCAAGCTTGTGTGAATATGAGGAATGAATCAATGCCATTAACGATTCCAGCTTTGTGGCAACCACTGCTTGCCGAGGAAACGACCAAGCCCTATTGGAGCCAGCTTGAAGCATTTGTTACTGCCGAACGCGCTGAACATCAGGTTTTTCCGCCAGAAGATCAGGTGTTTTCGGCCTTGGAATTAACGTCGCCTGAGCAAACCAAGGTCTTGTTGTTGGGCCAAGATCCTTATCACGGCCCCAATCAAGCCCATGGCCTCTGTTTCTCGGTGTTGCCTGGCATCAAAGCGCCGCCGTCGCTCAAAAATATGTTCAAGGAACTCAAAACCGATCTTGGTTGTGATGTGCCAAATAACGGCTATTTGCTGCCCTGGGCCAAACAAGGCATGTTGATGATTAACGCGGTGATGACGGTTCGGGCACACACTGCCAACTCGCATAAAAATCGGGGCTGGGAGAAATTTACCGATGCTGTGATTCGCCAAGTTAATGCCAAAACCGAGCATGTGGTATTTGTGCTGTGGGGTGCGTATGCTCAAAAGAAGGCCAGCTTAATCGATAGCAATCGGCATACGATCATTCAATCGGCGCATCCTTCGCCACTCTCCGCTGATAATGGTTTCTTTGGCAGCCGCCCATTTTCAAAAATTAATGCAGCGCTCGAAGCCCATGGCCAAAGCCCTATCGATTGGCAAATTCCGAATTTATAGCGCTAGTTCCCTCACCCCCAACTCCCTCGCTTACAAGGGTCGGTTTTGAGCGATTGGTCTGCTGCAGCACATTCCCTCACCCCCCAACCCCCTCTCCCACGAAAACGCGGGCGAGGGGGAGCTAGTGTTTTTACCGACGCATTGCGCAAGAACCACGGCATGAAAGCCCATCGGATAGGAGCGGGGTTGGGGTGAGGGAATCTTAATACCGACCCTTGTAAGCAGCCTCCTCGTCCACTGCACGCGGGCGAACCACCACACAAAAAAGCCCCTCGCCCACGCCACGGGAGAGGGGTTGGGGGTGAGGGAATGCACTGGCTTGGGCTAACGATTCATGCGGTTGTGTAAAAAGAGCAAAATAATCATAAACAACATTAACCCAGTTAATCCAGCAAACATGGGAAACGCCAGCGCAAAATTGCCGCTATATAAACCGTTGAGCGCTATGGCAAAGAAAATGACCATCACAATACCGGTGATATACATAAAGCGCCGTGGCCAAGGTGATGGTTTTGGAGAACGCCGAGACATATTTGCCCCTTTCAAAAGTTGCCAAACGCGGCATGGCTAGAGCCGTAGTGCCGCGAGCTTATCGCGGATCTCCTCAATCATAAATGGTTTTGCCAGAAATTGGGTTGTACCAGTAGTCCCAAATTGTTGGCTCACATGGTGCTCATTATAGCCGCTCATAATTACCACCCGCACTTCAGGCTGAATTTGCTTGAGCACGGCAAGGGTGCTTTGGCCATCAAGGTCGGGCATGGTCAGGTCGAGAAACACCCCAGCAATGTCTTGATAATGCTCGCGGAACAAGCTAATGCCACGATTGCCACCTTCGGCAAGCAAGGTTTCGTAGCCCAAGCGGCGTAAAATGCGATCAATCACCATCCGCACATCTGGCTCGTCGTCGATAACCAGAATTTTGCCTGGGGCTGAAGCTGTCAGATTTGGCTGCTGAGCAATGACTTCGCTTTGGATGTTTGCTGGCATAATTGGCAAATACATTCCTATGGTTGTGCCTTGTTGTGGGCGACTTTTGACCGCAATGCTGCCCCGATGGCCACGTACAACGCCCAGCGTAACCGCTAAACCAAGCCCGCGCCCAGTAAACTTGGTGGTGAAAAACGGGTCAAACATGCGCGAGATGGTCGCGTGATCCATGCCCAGCCCCTGATCGCTAATTTCAATCACGATATAGTTGGCAGCCACAAAGCTGCCGGTCGTATAGGTATGGCCTTCGGGCGCACCTTGTAGCTCGCGCACGCTGGTTTTGACGCTAATTGGGCCGCTGCTTGAGGCTTCGAGTGCGTTAATTAAAACATTGCTGATTGCTTGGCGCAAGTGCTGTTGATCGCCCTCGATTGGCGGAATGTCGGGCGCTAGCTCGCTTTGAATTTGGCGTTGCTGGCTCAAGGCTGAGGGCAAAAGCCGAATTGAGGTTTGCACCACTTCGTTAATCAGCAGGCTGCGTCGCACATCAAGATTTTGGCCAGTATAGGCGACCATTTGCTTGGTAATTTGGGCTGCACGGTTGGCCGATAGCTCAATTTCGGTTAATAATTGGCGCACATTGGCTTGTTCTGGCAATTCGAGCAAGGCCAAATGGGTATTGCCAAGAATCGACATAAACACATTGTTGAAATCGTGGGCGATGCCGCCTGCAAACACGCCCAAGCTCTCAATTTTTTGGGTTTCGGAGAAGTGCTGTTCAATTTCCAAGCGTTTTTGTTCGGCCTGTTTGCGCTCGCTAATATCGCGAATAATGACTTGAACTGAATTGCGATGATCAAACACCATGGCCGAGGTGGAGCATTCACCATACATCAGCGTGCCGTCGCGGCGCAAAAAGATCGTTTCAATAAAATTGGTGGGCACAGTGCTGGCATGGCGAATGAGCACATTAAAATCAGCCAGATCGTGCGGGCGCAAGCCCTGTTGCACCGATTGGCCCAATAACTCGCTGCTGGTGGTTTGGGTCAGATTCAAACCAGCCTGATTGGCATAGACGATCCGATCATCCTGCACCACAAAGAGCGGCAAGGGCAACATCTCAACAATATGCCGATATTCTTCCGAAATATCGATCAGCGTGCCGACCATGCGCAAGGGCTGGCCGCTAGCATCGCGCAGCACATGGCCACGGTCGCGCACAAAACGATACTGCTGATTGTGATCGAGAAAGCGATATTCTGCCGAAAAAACGTCGCTGCTGCCAGCAAATAAATTAGCAGTGCGTTGCATAAACAACTCACGATCATCAGGGTGAATATGCTCGTCCCACCAGGTTGGGCTGCTGGCCACCTCGGCGCTGCTATAGCCAAACACCGTGGTAAAACTGCGATTGACCAGCGTGGTCTGCTGAATCATATCCCAATCGTAGATACCGCCGTTGAGCACCGTTTGCGCCAACTCAAAGCGCTCGTTGAGCGAACGCAACTGCTGTTCGACCCGCCGACGTTCGGCCAATTCGGTTTGGGCTGCGGTGTTGAGCATATGCTTCTCCAGTGCAAGCGAGGCAAAGCGGGCAAATTGTTGCACCATTTCAAGCATGGTAATGCTAATTTGAATTTGGCTGGGATCGTAGATAATCGCCAATGCGCCAGCGACAGTTTGTTCACGCAGCAATGGTAAGACCAACAAGCCATTGCCAAAACCGTCTTGCGGGGTAAAGAGGCGCTCTGGCCAAGCAGCATAATCATCAATAATTAATGGCTGTCCAGTTAAGCCAACCGTGCCAACCGCGCCTTGGCCCAATTCGATGCGGGGAATCACATCCATGCCGCCGCGCCCAACCACCGATTGCATGGCTTGGTCATCGTCGTTGCGAATATAGAGCACGCCATATTCGCTGCCAACCAAATCGGTAGCCTTCCAAACAATAATTTCGAGCAAATCGTTGAGCGAAACTTGTTCGATGAGCGCTAAAGTAACGTCGTGCAGCGAGCCAAGGTAGCCATTTTGGCGTTGCATTTGGCGAATCGTTTGCTTGTGGGCGGTTACATCGTGAATCAAACAACACAGCACAGGCTGTTGCTGATAGTCGAAGGCAGTGATATAAACTTCGACATCGCAGACCATTCCAGAGCGTAAGCGATGGCGAAAATCGTAGCGATTGCTGCCACCAAGCTCGGCGTTGCGAATTGCCGAGCGTTGTTCTTGGGCAGGTTGGGCATTTAAATCGCTGAGCCTAAAAGTACAAAACTCCGCTTGACTATAGCCATAAAAACGGCAAGCGGCTGGATTGGCAGCTAAAATCTGCCACGTATGCGGCTCAATAATTAACTCGATGACTGGAGTTTGGGTAAAAAACTCCATTTTGCGCGTTTCGCTGGCAAGCAAGGCTTGTTGGGCGCTCGCAAGCTCGGCTTCTAAACGGGCGATAGTTTGGTTTAGGTGGGTGAGCGTTGGTTGCTCGATGGCTGGTTGCCGGGACGTATTACTAAAACTATTCATAAACTCGGCCAGTGTGGAAAAAAGCCATAATAGGTTCATTATACCGTGAAGCAACTTGCTTTTGAAACTGCCCGCAATTCCTATTTGCTTTTGCTACCAATCGGACTGATGTATAATTAAAGCGTTACACCTGCGTGGGAGTTTGCAATGGATGAACGTCATGCCTACATTGCCTTTAATCTCACTCCTGGTATAGGACCACAGCGGCTTCAAGCGTTGATCAAACACTGTGGCTCTGCTGCAGCAGCGTGGTCGGCCAGCCTTGACGATTGGCGTGCCGCCGGCTTGGATCGGCGCACAATTCAAGCCTTACAGCATGCACAGCAGCATTTAGACCTTGAAACTGAACTTCGCACCATCGCCGAGCAAGGCATCACGGTTGTGATGCAGAGCGATCCTGAATTTCCCACCATGTTGCAAACGATCGATCCGGTGCCACCCTTGCTGTATATGCGCGGCTCGTTGATTGAAACTGATCGCTGGGCGGTGGCGATTGTTGGCACCCGCAACCCCACCCCATATGGGCGTGAGGTCACCTATAAGTTTGCTGGCGAGTTAGCCCGTGCTGGCCTAACCGTCGTTTCAGGTTTGGCGCTTGGCATCGATGCAATGGCACATCGCACAGCCTTGGAGAATAATGGCCGCACATTGGCGGTGCTTGGCAGCGGCTTGCAGCAGATTTACCCCGCCCAACATCGCCAATTGGCCAACGATGTCAGCCAGCAGGGAGCCTTGCTTTCGGAATATGCGCCCACGACTGAGCCGCTGAGTGGCAACTTTCCGGCGCGCAATCGCTTGATTAGTGGGCTAAGCTTGGCAACGATTGTGGTTGAGGCTGGCGAACGCAGCGGCGCATTAATTACTGCCCGATTTGCGCTCGACCAAGGCCGTGACGTGTTTGCAGTGCCAGGCTCGATTTTGAGCCATAGCAGCGATGGCCCGAATCAATTAATTGTTGATGGCGCAACACCCTTGCGCAGCATCGACCAAGTGCTTGAGCAACTCAATCTGCATCAAGCCCAAGCCCAACAAACGGTCAGCAGCATTGTGCCAGAAACACCAGCCGAGGCCTTGCTCTTGCCCTATTTGAGTGGTCAGCCAACCCACATCGACGATTTAGGGCGGGCCTGTGGTTTGGCCGCCCATGATCTTTCGGCGACGTTGGGCCTGATGGAACTCAAAGGTATGGTTCGCCATGTTGGTGGAATGCACTATGTGCTGGCGCGGGAAAAGCCCGCATCCTATGATCTTTCTTAACCTAGCAAGGAATTTAATTTATGGCTTGGGAACATGACGTATTACGCTCGCTGAATGAGCAAGGCTGCCGTATGACTGGCCCACGGCGTTTGATTGTGCGCACGATTGCCAGTCGGCGCGAGCCGTTTACCGCCGAGCAATTGGTAGCTGAATTGCCCGATGTTGGGCGAGCCACGATTTATCGCACCTTGGATATGTTGGCGGCCAGCCATTGGTTGGCGCGCATTCACCACGATGAGGGCGACCACGCCTATTTGCCAGCCCATCCGCATCAACACCAATTAGTTTGTACTCGCTGTGGCACGGCGGTTGCCTTCAACACCTGCGACCTCGATGGCATTTTGAGCCAACTTGGCAAATCGACAGGCTTTGTGATTCATGGCCATGCACTCGAAGCATTTGGCTTGTGTGGCCAATGTCAACATAATCGCCCAGAGCTGCGCCTAACTCCCCGTTTGGGCTAGCTTCTTGGAGCGCTGGAAGGTAAGCGGCTTATGCCCAAAGAACTAACAGTGCGCGTCAGCGCCCGCACGGTCGGCTGGACTCTGCTGATTTTTTCAGGGGTCTGGATTACGATTCTGCTGAATCATGTGCTGGTGTTGTTTTTCGTAGCAATCTTGCTCGCAGTGGCAATCTCTGGGGTTGTGCAGCGCTTTGAACAATTGCGAATTGCGCGCCCAATCACAATTTTGGTGATTTACACGATCATTATTGCGATGTTTGTGAGCTTGGGCTTTGTGCTGGTGCCGATGGTCAATCAACAGGTGCGCATTCTGGCACAACAATTCCCCGATTTGGTGCGCCAACCAACCCAACAAGCCAGCGCCTGGATTGCCGAGCAGTTTCCGACTTTGCGCGAGAGCTTGCCAACCGGCGATTTGGCGGGCCAAGCAGCCCATTATGCTGGCACGATGGTTGGCGGGTTTAGTGGTGCTGCCTTGACCTTTGGACGCACCTTGATGGGCGTAATTATCAATTTTATTGTGGTCTTGGTGTTGGCGTTTTTCTTGGTCAGCCGCGCCAATGTTGCCAGCAATTTCATCAAATTGATGATTCCTAATCGTTTTCAAGAGCGCTTGATTAATGTTACGAATGTGATTGGCCGCCGCTTAGGGCGCTGGGTTTGGGCACAACTGACGGTCGCAACCTTCTATGCCGTTTGTTTTGGCATGGGCTTGTGGCTTTTGGGCGTGCCGTATCCGGTGGCGCTGGGCGTTATCGGCGGTTTGCTAGAGCTGATTCCCTATGTTGGCGGCTTTGTGGCCACCCTAATTACCATGCTGGTTGCATTTACGGTGCAGCCAATTCTGGCGGTTTGGGTATTGGTTCTGCACCTGATTGTTGGTAATGTTGAAGTTCACATCATTGCGCCCAAGGTGATGGGTCGGGCGGTCGAAACCCATCCGGTCGTGACGATTTTAGCCTTGTTTAGTGGCATTGAGTTACTTGGCATTATCGGCGGCGTGATTGCGATTCCGTTGGCGGTGGTTGGTCAAGCCTTAGTCGAAGAATTTTGGATTAAGCGGATTCGCGAAGCTAATGCGGTTCCAACCCCGCTGCCAGTGCGGACTGCCCCAGCCCTCATTCGTCGCAGCCAGTTACGTCGCCGCCCAAATCTGCGCAAACGCCAAGGAGTCTAGGCAGCAATTTTTAAAGAGATCGCTAAATAGCTATTGATCAAGGGAACAAATTAATCATTGCTGGCGTTGATGCTATAGAAATGTCGCGACAAACCAAAATTTGACCCATTCCGCGAAAGGAAATAGTTATGTTAGCTCAAATTCGTTCACGCAAACGTGTATTGGCGATTGGCGCTGCTGTTTTGGTTGTCTTTTTGATTGGTACTCAATTATTTAACGGTTCGAGTAATTCTGAATCGCAAAAACTTGGAACGGTTGCACATTCGATGGACTCAGCTCCAATGCCTACGTATCAAGCAAGCCGTCAAGATGCTGCCAATTCAGATTTGTTATTGTCGCAAGAAAGTGAAAGCACTGGTTCGACGGCACTTGGCGGGGCTGCTGCACCAACTGATAAGTTTGCAGAGCCAGAACAGCCTAATGCAGCACCCAGCCAAGCAACCGAGCGCTTGGTGATTAAAAATGCCAATGTTGAAGCCTTGATCGATTACAAACAAATGCGCTTGGCCAGCACCCAAATTGAAAATATGGTGCTGCGTTTGGGTGGCTTTATCGTTTCGACTGATGATGCCAGCAGCAATGACGAAGCCCAAGCCTATATCTCGCTGGCCTTTCGAGTTCCCGCCGATCAATTTGAAAAAGCTCTGAATGCCTTTGAAGAAAATAAGCTCGAAGTTGTGCGCCGCGAAGTCTCGGGCCAAGATGTCACCGAAGAATTTGTTGATAATCAATCACGCTTAGCCAATTTGGAAGCAACCGCTGCCCGCATTCGCGAATTGCTGGCCAAAGCTGAAACCATCGCCGACACGATTAAAATCAACGAAACTTTAGCTCAATACGAAAGCCAAATCGAAGTTATCAAGGGCCGTCAGAAATTTTTGAGCGATAGCGCTTCGATGAGCTTGGTTACCTTGATGATTCGGCCAAAAGCCACCGAATATAGCATTCTTACCACGCTTGATATTGGCCAAAATGTGCGCAACGCGCTTGCCCGCGCCGAAAAACCAGCTTGGACTCCACTTGCTGCTGCGACTGGCGCTTGGGACGATGTTTTGGCAATCGGCAAAGATTTGGCCGAAACCTTGGTTGTTTGGGCAGTCTGGATTCCAATTTGGTTGCCATTGCTGTTGGTTGCTTGGTTTGGCTGGCGCAAATGGCGCAAATATAGCCAAAGCCAAAATACCTCAATCAATACGCCAAATCCGACCGTCAACCAACCCTAAATTGTGGTACCATTTTGGCAACGCCATCGCAGGGCTAAGAGCTAGTGCTCTTGGCCCTTTGTGTTGGGAGGGTTAAATGTTGCTCGATTTGCATTGTCATACAATCGCCACGCCCCATCATTCACATTGGACACCAAGCACACTAATCGCGGCGGCCCAAGCTGCTGGCATCAACGTGATTGGGATTGCCGACCACAATACGACCAGCCAAATAACCGCATTTGCCGAGGCTGCGCAGGCTGCTGGCCTGCATTTCATCGGCGGCGTTGAGTTCGATAGCGCCTTCAATGGCAAGCTTTGGCATACCTTGGTCTATGGCGCAAACCCCAACGATGCTGGGATTTTGGGCTTGTGCGAGGCAGTTGTGAGCCGCAACCATGCCGATGCCCAACGCTTGCTTGCCCAAACGCAGGCTGCTGGCCACGAGCTGCCAAGCCTTGGCCAAATTGCCGTCGATCGCCCAGCCAACTTGGCCGATGTGACCCATGCTTTGGTACGCGATGGCATCTGGCCCAGCCAAACTGGCGTTGATCCTGAATCAGCGGGCATGGCCTATTTGTTGACCAACCAACCTGAAGCCTACAATCCGTTGAGTGTGGCCGAAATTGTGCAGGTAGCGCAGGCTGCTGGTGGCGTGGCGATTTTGGCTCATCCTGGCCGCGAAAAAAGCGTCTACGCCATCCCAGCCACTGCCGACGATTTGGCAGCGCTGGCGGCGGTTGGGCTTGATGGGATTGAGGTCTATTATCCAATGCATAGCGCTGAGCAAGTGGCGTTTTTCAAGCAGCAAGCGGCCTTGCATGGCTTTCTGATCAGCGCTGGCGGCGATTCGCATGGCCCGCGTGATCCGTTCAGCCCACAGCCTGTCGAGCGTTGCAGTGCGTTGTTGGCTCGCTTCGGGATTGATGTCCGATGAGTGTGATTGTCTGTTTTATTGATGGCGTTGGCTTGTTGCCAACCCCAGCGCCGCCTTGGACAACTGCCCATTTGCCAAGCCTCACCAGCTTGTTGGGTGCTGTGCCACACAGCAATTTACTGATCGATCAGCCAAATCTTTATTTTCGGGCGATTGATGCGACGTTGGGCGTTGAAGGCTTGCCGCAAAGTGGTACCGGCCACACCAGTTTATGGACGGGCGTAAACGCTTCGGCCCTGTTGGGCAGGCATTATCCGGCCTATCCCGCGCCATCGCAGCGCCCGATGATTGCTGAACAAAGCCTGTTTGCCAAAGTGCAACAGCTTGGCCGCACCAGCCTCATCGCCACCGTACATCGCGATAACTATTGGGATTTGGTCGCCAAGCGCGAGCAACGGGCAACCGCCGCCGCCTTTGCTGCCCAAGTTGTCGATTTGGCGCTGCCTGCTACACCAGAGTGGCGCAACGGCCAAGCAGTGACATGGGATATAACTGGCGCTTATTTGCAACAATGGGGCGCGTTGGCTGGCTTGCCCACGATTTCGGCCCACGAAGCGGGCTTGCGGCTTGGGCGAGCGCTGCGTTTGGCCGATTTTGTGCATTACGAGTGCTATCTGCCCGATTTTGTGGGCCATCGGCGAATTGCCGAAACGCCAGAACGCACGCTGGAACTGATCGATAGCATGCTTGGCGCGTTGATCAGCCAAATGCAAACTAACGATAGCTTGATTGTGGTCAGCGATCATGGCAACTTAGAGATGATCGAACACACCAGCCACAGCCGCAACCCTGTGCCATTGTTGGTGGTTGGGGCCAACGCCCAACGCGCCGCCAAGGTCGAAGATATTAGCCAGATCACGCCCTTGATTCTCGATCTGCTGAGCATTGAGATATAGCGCTATAATAGGCCAACATGCTCAGATCTTGCTTAGTTTTCGAAGGAGCAAACGCGATGCAATGGTTAAACGAACCGCAACAATGGGCATCCAACGACAACGTGCTAACCATAACCCCTGAAACCAAAAGCGATTTTTGGCGCACGACCCACTATGGGTTTATTTTTGATTCTGGTCATTTTTACTATCAAGTGGCCGAAAATAACTTTAGCTGTAGCGTGCGGGTGCGCGCCAACTACCAGAACCAGTACGATCAAGCTGGCTTGATGGTGCGGCTTGATGAATATAATTGGCTCAAATGTGGCATCGAATATGTCGATGGCGTGTATCATGTGAGCGCTGTGTTGACCCTTGAACACTCCGATTGGTCGGTGGTGAAATTGGCTGAAGCGCCAGAAGAACTGTGGTTGACGGTCACGCGCAACGGCGACACGCTGCAAGTGCTGTATGCCACCGAGGCCGCAGCCACGCCAACCATGGTGCGCTTGGGCTACTTCCCGCCCGCCTTGCCTGTGCAAGTTGGCATGATGGCTGCCGCGCCAATTCAAACTGGCTTTAGCGCCGAATTCCGCGATTTTCAGCTCGAAGCACTGCCCCAAGAGTAGCATGTTTGTGTTATTCTAATAAAATACCAAAAATACCCAACCATAATGCTTACAAGGGATTAGCCATGACAATAACAAATCTTTTGCCTTATGTATTACCACCCTTAAAATGGGCTGGTGGTAAGCGTTGGTTGGTTTCTACATTATATGAATTATGGAAACCATTTGCTAATCGACAATTGGTTGAGCCATTTGCTGGTGGTCTGGCTGTATCCCTTGGATTACAGCCAGACCTAGCATTGATTAATGATATAAATCCTCATTTAATGAACTTTTATCAACAAATTAGCAAAGGTTTAGTTATTAATATTCGTCTGGAAAATTCTGAAGATTTATATTATCAACATCGTGATCGATTTAATCAACTAATCAGAGAAGATAATTATAAAACAGCAGAAGCTGCATCAATATTTTATTACTTAAACAAAACAGGATATAATGGATTATGTAGATTTAATAAGAAAGGTTTTTATAATGTTCCTTTCGGTCGATATAAAAAGATAAATTATATAGATGACTTTCAAGATTATCGACAAGTTTTAGAAAATTGGAATTTATCAAATAGTCATTTTTCAAACCTCGATATAGCAGAGAATGCATTTATTTATGCTGATCCACCATACGATGTCGAATTTACTAACTATAGCAGTGGTGGATTTAGCTGGGATGACCAAGAACATTTGGCTGAATGGTTATCAAAGCATCAAGGGCCAGTTATTGCCTCAAATCAAGCAACTGAACGCATTCAGAAACTTTATAAAAATCTGGATTTCAAGTTAGTTCTTGTTGATGCACCTCGTCGAATATCTTGTAATGGTGATCGTTCTTCTGCAAAAGAAATATTAGCTACTAGAGGAATATAAACATGAGTCGGAATACTGCAAGTGGTCAAATTCTAGAAAGCCTCGTAGAGCCTGTGCTTGCAAAGAATGGATATAGTTTTTCTGCACAACCTATTGTAGGTCAAAGTATTAGCGGTGGTAAACATAAATTAGATGTTTTGATTACATCTATCGCCTATCCAGATATGTTTATCCCCTTATCGCTAAAATGGCAAGAAGTTTCAGGAAGTGCTCAGGAAAAAGTACCCTTTGAAGTTATCAAACTGATTCATCTTGTGCACAATAATCCTCATTTATATCCTTATGCATTAATTGTACTTGGTGGTGAAGGTTGGAGTTCAATCAAAAATTTTTATCTCACAAATGGTTTGAATAATTATATTGTCGATAGTCATTTAGTAAAAATTATTAGCTTAGATGCATTTATTACTTTAGCAAATCGTAAACAAATTTAGGAGCCTAATCATGGCGATTGTGCTTAAGCCGCCAAGTGCCTTGCCCACCAGCAAAACTGTGCCCGCAATTTTTTTGGCTGGCTCGATCGAGATGGGCAGCGCGATTGATTGGCAAGCAGAAATCGCGCAAGAATTGGCTGCTGATGATTTGTTGTTGCTCAACCCACGGCGCGATGCTTGGGATAGCTCGTGGGCGCAAACAATCAACAATCCACTGTTTCGCGGCCAAGTTGAATGGGAATTAGATGGCTTGGCGTTGGCCGATTTGATCATCATCTACTTTGCGCCACAAACCCAATCGCCGATTAGCTTGCTCGAATTGGGCTTATTTGCCAGTAGTGGTAAGCTGTTGGTTTGCTGCCCTGAAGGCTTTTGGCGCAAAGGCAATGTCGATATTGTCTGTGCACGCTACCAGATTCCCCAAGCCGCCAGCCTTGAAGCACTAATTGCGGCCTGCAAACGCTTAGCCAAAGATTAGCGCAACGGAACCACGAAGAACGCGAAGATCGCGAAGGCTGAGCAACCCTCCAATCGATAGGTTCATCAAGCAACGGCTGCTTACCAGCAATTGTCCTTGAGGGGGTGCAGGGGGATGAAAACACCCTGCGTTTCCCGCCTTGAAGCGGGACGGAAGGGTGGTGATCAACGCTCTATGCCAATAATCAAAGATTTCGTTACAAACCTCGTTCAGAATGAACTAAAAATATTCATGATTCATCAGAAATAGCCTTTTCGTTAATCGAAGATGATTCCTAAAATCAGCCTAAATACCCCTCGCTCAATCGGCTAGGATCATGTTAAAATAGAGCTATGAGTATATCGTCTGCCTCAACGCCAATCGGCGACGTCTTGCAGCAAATTGCCCAACGTTTCGCCCAAAGCAGCCGCTCGCCCTTGTTGCGCAGCGGTGAATTAGCCTTGCCCGATGCAAGCACCCAGCCGTTGCCCTTAGCTCCTGAATTAGCGGTGGCATGGCGCGCTTTGCTGGGCGAGACTGGCTGGCCGTGGCAAGCTGAGGCGTTGGCAACTGTGCGGCGTGGTTTGGGCTTGGCCTTGGTTGCACCTGCGCCACTTGGCCCAGCTTGTTTGTTGCTCTTGGCAGCCGAGCATATTAGCGCCAATCAAGGTAGTTTGTTGTTACTCGCGCCCGATGCTGCGAGCTTGCACGATTTGGCGCAAACTGCCAATAATATCGATGCTCTGCTGGGCGGTGGCTTTCCGCACCTTGTGGTTGAGCAAACCACCCGCCCGCCGCATAGCCCACCACGCCTGATTTTGACCACACCCACCACATTGCATCAACGCATGTTGCGCACCCACCATCGCGGTTGGTCGAATATGTGGCCGCAGTTGAGTGGGATTGTGCTGCCAGCCTTTGATCAAGCCAATAGCACCAGCTTTGGCCATTGTCGTTGGTTGTTGCGACGGGTCGAACGCTTGCGCCCGCGTGCGCGGCCATTGACGCTCTACGCCAGTTTAGCGCCAGTCGCCGAGATCGACGAGTTATTGGCGCGAGTGTTTGATCATCTGCCGCCGCTGGTTTATGCCAATACCGCTCGCATTCCCTTGACTTGGGCATTGTGGAATGGTGGAACGCAGCCGGTTGATGCAGCGCTGAAATTAGCCCTCGCCTTGCGCCAAGCAGGCTTAAGCGTTCAGCTTGATGCGCCCGATAGCCTAGAACGGGCAATTTTGGCCCAACGCGGCGCAGCCCAAGGATTAAGTATTGTGCCACGCGCGGCAGCTCCTGCTCATGTGTTGGTGATGGTGGGCGGCGTGAATGCAACCAGCCTGCCAAGTTTGTTGGCGAGTGGCCATCGCGCCGTGGTGTTGGTAACCGATCAATCGATTGCGGCGCAAACTGCCTTGGCTCAACCTGCCTTGCTCACGCCCAATTTGCCGCCAGCCTTGCCAGTTGCTACCCAAAATAACTACATTAGCAGCGGCCATTTGCGCTGTGCCGCCGAAGAGCGACCGCTCCAGCAGAGCGAAATTAGCGCCTGGGAAGTGAGCGATTTAGTTGAGCGCCTGACTCAGCGTAACCAATTGGCGCAATTGCCCGATAGCCCAACCTGGCAACCAGTCGCCAATTTGCAGCAGCGCAGCGATATTTACGCAACACTGCATCCGACCACGATTAGCGATGTGCCAGTGCAAATCGTCGACCACGAAGGCACATTTTTGGCCGAACTCGATTCGGTGACGGTTGAGCGGCGTTTGTTTAGCGGCGCGAGCGTGCTTGGCGGGCGGGTGGTTGGCTGGAATGATGATGGTTCGTTGGGTATGCGCTTGCAGGATGCAGCGCCAACTTTGGCCGAACATCGCTGTAGCGTCTCGGTGCGCGAACAATTTGGCCAACGTCCGTTGGATGGCGCACGCGCCGAAATCGAACTAACGATTGGTCGCGTGGTGGTAACTGAGGAAATTGTGGCGCGGCGCAGTCTTGCAGATGATGGGAGTATGCGGCGCGTGCCGTTCGAGCCACCAATTCAATTGCAGTGGAATGCGCCGGCCTTGTGGCTTGGCGCTCCCGAAGCAGGGGCTGGCTTGGGCGAAATTCTGCTTGGCGTGCTGCCATTGTTGCTGCGTTGCCAACCAGATGCGATGGTCGCTTGCCTGAGCGAACAACAGCTGTATTTGGTCGAAGCGCAGCCTGGCGGGCGCGGTATCGTCGAGCAGTTGTATAGCCAATTTGAGGCCTGGCTGCATTTGGCTGGCTTGGCGGCACGCACCTTGAGCAAAGACCCAATCTATGCCAATTATGCTCAAGCAGAATTACGCTGGCTGGAAAATATTTTGGTGCCGCTAGCTGCGCCATTACGGGCTGATATGCCACCAGAACCAGCTCAAATTGCGCCGCCGCGCGTCGAACGCGCCAGCCGCCAATCGATGGTGATTAGCACAAACGAGTTGAATGCCCGCCGACGTGGGCGCGGCAATGTTTTTGCGCTACCCCGTTCGTTGCCCAAACAGGGCGAGGCGGTCAAACGCCAAACAACTCCGTTGCCGAGCCAACCAGCCTTGCCAGCGCAACCAATGCGCTTGGCGGCGCAGCAACCGCCAGCAAGCAAACCAATTACCAACCAACGCCCAGCGGTGCGCAAGGAAGCGCCACCAGCACCGCCAGCGCCCGAAAAGGCCAAGCCAAATGTGACCCGTCCGCCGCGCCGCAAGGCCAGCGTTGGGCGTAATGAAGCCCAGCGTTCGACCCAGCCGTTGGTGCAGCCCAAAGCTGCTGCGCCAAGCAATCAGTTGCCGCCAGAACGTGGTTCGGTGGTGATTCCAGCGCCCAACCAGCCGCCAGCCTACGAGCGGCCTCCGTTTCAGCAACGCAATGCTCAGGAAAAACCTGCGCCCCAACGCCCAATCTCACGCCCAGTTCAGCGCGAAACCCAGCCCAACCAGCGGCCTGTGCAGCGTGAGCAACAGCCAGCCCGACCGTATCAGCGCAACGATCAGCCGACCAAGCCGATGCCCCGTGAAACGCAGCCCAATCAACGGCCAGCCCAGCGTGAGCAACAGCCAGCCCGACCGTATCAGCGCAATGATCAGCCAACCAAGCCAATGCCCCGCGAAACGCAGCCCAGTCAACGGCCAGCTCAACGCGAGCAGCGGCCTATTCAGCCAAACTTGACCGAGCAGCCAGCACGGCCTTATCAGCGCAATGAGCAACCAGCCAAGCCCGTAGAAGCCAACGCCGATCCACAGGCCATGCTCGAAAAAGCTCGCCGTTTGCGGGAGCAGCGCGAAGCAGAGGCGCGGGTTGCGCAACCAATTACGCGGCCAAATAGCACGAATTACGCTGCTGAGCCAACTGAATCGCGCTTCAAGCAAGGCGATCGGGTGCATTGCGTGCCCTATGGCGAGGGCGTGGTGCAAAAAACGCGCATTCGCGATGGCCGCGAACTATTGCTGGTACAATTTCCAGAGCTTGGTGATCTCCGTGTTGATCCAGCGGTCAATGCTGTGCGCATCGTGCGCCCTGAGATTCAAGCCGACGACGACGAATAATTAAAGCTGTGACAACGAAGCCACTACCGTGACCAGCATTGTGCTGATCGCGGTAGCTTTGTTGGTCGCAAATAAAGGATAGAACAATGCAATCACACGACGAAGCCCAATTGATGGAAACATGGGCACGCCAAGCAGGTGCCTATGCGCTTGAGATTTTTCAAGATTATGCTGCCGCCGCGCCCCGCCGCAAAGCAGATAACTCGTGGGTCACCGAGGTCGATGAAAATATCGAGCAGATGCTGCGCCAACAAATTGCCCAAGCTTTTCCTGATGACCTCGTTATGGGCGAAGAGGGCGGCGGCCATGCCAGCAGCAATGGCCGGATTTGGGTGCTCGACCCAATCGATGGCACTGGCTCGTTTGTAAAGCGACTGCCAGTGTGGTGTGTCTCGATTGGCTTGCTGGTCGATGGCTACCCTGCTGCTGGCTGCGTCTATTTGCCGGTGCTCGACGAATGTTATTTGGCGGGCTTAACTGGGCCAGCAACCTTAAATGGTCAAGAAATTCATGCCGAAAACCCCGATTTTCTGGATAGCCAGTCGTGGATGGCAGTGCCATCGAATGCTCATTGGCGCTATAAAATCAGCTATCCAGGCAAAACTCGTTCGTTGGGCAGCACCGCCGCTAATGTCTGCTATGTGGCCAGCAGCCGTGCTTGCGCCGCAATTTTGGGCAATGCCAGCTTGTGGGATATTGCCGGAGCATGGCCAATTTTGGAGCGCGCTGGCGGCAAATTATCAACATTCTCTGGCGGGCCATTCGATTGGCAGCGTTTCTACGAAGGATCATCGGCCAACGAGCCATTATTTGCCGCCAGCAACGATAATTATGCAACGATGCGCGGCATGATCGACCTTGCCAAGGGCGCAATTTAAACAGCAAGCAGCAGCGTTGATCGGGGCATGGTATCATAGGCCAGATTAAGCCACCGCAGCGAAGGAACCAACTGATGGCTGATGTAACCAAGTTTGTGCGGCCTGATATTGCAGCGCTGGAAGCCTACACGCCAATTCAACCATTCGATGTGCTCAGCGAACAATTGGGCATTCCGATTGAGCAAATTATTAAACTTGATGCCAATGAAAATCCCTACGGGCCTGCGCCCAGCGTTGCCGAAGCGCTGCGCGATTTCCCGTTTTATGCAATTTATCCCGACCCAGATCAGACCCGTTTGCGGCGGGCAATTAGCCCATTTATTGGCCAGCCAATTGAACGAATTTTGTGTGGCAATGGCTCGGATGAAATTATCGATTTGTTGATGCGAGTGCTGGTGCAGCCCAACGATGTGGTAATTGCCTGCCCGCCAACTTTCGGCATGTATAGCTTCAACACTGGCGTTGTTGGCGGGCGTTTTGTGGCCGTACCGCGCGATGCCAACTTCGATGTTGATATTGAAGCAGTTGCCGACGCAGTGCTTGAGCATCAAGCCAAAATGGTCTTTTTGCCCTCGCCCAACAACCCGACGGGCAACCTTTTGCCACGAGAGCACGTCCTACGGCTATTGGAATTACCAACAATGCTCGTGTTGGACGAAGCCTACGCCGAGTTTAGTTCGGGGAGTGTTGCCGATTTGGTTGGCCACTATCCCAATCTGGTAGTTTTACGCACCTTTTCCAAATGGGCTGGTTTAGCTGGTTTGCGCTTGGGCTATGGCCTGATTCCAGAGTGGTTGATTACCCACTTGTGGAAAATCAAGCAACCCTACAATACCAATGTGGCGGCAGAAGTGGCGGTTTTGCAATCGTTGGCCGAAACCGAGGCGCTGAATGCGCGCGCCAAGGTGATGGTGGCTGAACGCGAGCGTTTATTCGCTGCGCTGCAAGCAATCGATGGCCTCACGCCGTTTCCTTCGCAGGCAAATTTTATCTTGTGCCGAGTTGAGCGTGGCGATGCTGCCCAACTTAAAGCCGAGCTTGCCAAGCGCGGAATCTTGCTGCGCTACTATCGCAACCCAGAGCTAGCCAATTGTATTCGCGTGAGTATTGGCCTGCCAGAACATCATGATGCCTTGCTTGCAGCGTTAGCCGATTTGGGTTATCGCTAAATTGCATTGACATCAAGGAACGCGGCGTGCTATCGTTGCCACAGAGTTTCATGATTGTGGAGTGATCGTTGTATGATTGCTTGTCCTGTCTGTAATGCGACCAACCAAACAGGGGCCTTATTTTGCGAAATGTGTGGCCATCGTTTGCCAACCGTGGCGGCGGCTGTCACCCCACCCAAAGCCGTTGCTGGCGGCATTCAATGCCCAACCTGTAAACATATTGCCACTGCTGGCGAGGCATTTTGCGATGAATGTGGTACGCCGCTGAATGTTGCGGCAACTGCTGCCGTGCCTGTCACTCCCGCGCCTGTTGCACCAAGTGTGCAGCCAGCGCCCCAGCCAACCTATCCTGCACCACAGCCGATTGCCAACGCAGCTAGCCCAACCTGCCCAAGCTGTCGCGCAGCGGTTATTCCTGGCGAGGCCTTTTGCGATAATTGTGGAGCTTCGTTGTTGGCTGGCGCTGTTGCTGCTCCCGCCGCCCGACCAGTTGCTCCCGCGCCGCAGCCAAGCTATACGCCGCCAGTGCAGGCTGCGCCGGTTGTGCCAGTTGCGCCAGTTTATACGTCTCCACCAGCAGCCCCAGCCAAGCCGCCAGTTGCAGCTCCAGTTGCTGCCGCTCCGGCTGGCATTCAATCGTTGGCGGGGTTTGTGCTGGTAACAGCGGCTGGCACACGGATTAATCTTCCTGCCAAAGCCGATATTGTGGTTGGCCGTGAAGATGCAGTTTCGAATAACTATCCCGATGTCGATTTGAATCCGCATAATGGCTTGGCTGATGGCGTTGGCCGCCGCCATGCCCGAATTTTTGTGCGGGCAGGCGTGGTACAGCTTGAAGATCTCGATAGCACCAACGGGACAACCGTCAATAAACAACGTTTGCAAGCTCGCCAAATTGTTAATCTTAATGTTGGCGATGAAATTCGTTTTGGCCGATGTGTGTTGCAATGGCAACGCTAGCGTGATGTAGCAGCTATGAGTGGACAGGCCATGTTTCAACAAGGACGCTACCAAGTACGCAACGAGCTGTTTCGCGATGAATGCGGCGTGATGTACTTGGCGGTCGATGGCAAGATGGCAGGGCGCGAAGTTGCCTTACGCCAACTCAATGATGGTGTTTTAGATCCAGCTTCGTTGCAGCGTTTGGCGCAGTTAAACCAAGCTGCGCTGCCTTCGGTCTATGATCTGTTTGAGGAGCATGGCCAGCGCTATTTGGTGCTTGAGTATCCACGTGGCCAGACCTTGGCCGATGTGGCGCTGGGGCCGCGCTTGCGCGAAGGCGTGGTGCTGGCTTGGGCCAAGCAAATTGCCGAAGGCCTGCGCTATTTGCATAGCCAAGGCTTTGTCCATGGCGATATTCAGCCGCAAAATATCGTGCTACAAGATGGCCGCCGCATTAAGCTGCTTGGTGGTTTTCCAGCAGGCTGCCCCAAAAATGCAGGCTCGCGCTATTCAGCACCAGAAATTTGGAGCGGCGCAAATGCTACTCCAGCTTCGGATATTTATGCCTTGGGCGCGACGCTGCACCATTTGTTGACCGGAACTGACCCTAACACCCAACCCTTGATGGCCTTTGCTCCGCCCGATGTGCGGCGGCCTGATCTTTCGCCTGCGGTTTCTAACGCAATTGTCAAAGCGCTCAGCCAACAGCCACAACAACGCTTTGCCAATATTGAGCAATTTGTGGTGGCCTTGAGCCAAACCAGCAGCACCCAAGAATCGTCGGGCGCTTTGCCAGTGATTGGCTTTACGCCCTCGATTTTACCCAGCACGCCCGCCGATGGCCCAACCCAACGCTATGTGCCCTCGGAAAGCTCGCCAATTCCGGTGCCACCAGGCCGCGGCACAACCTCGCAATATGATCAGGCGATGCTTGAGCAATTGCTCTTGCCCGACCGCGATCTGGGGCCAGCGCCCTCGGCTTTGCCACAACGCCCAGTCGAAAGCAACAACCGCACAGGCTTGATTGTGCTGGGGGTGTTTATTGGCTTAGCCTTGTTGGCTGGAGCGTGGTTTATTTTTAAGCCCAAGAGCAATGCATTTGTTAACGCTACCCAAATTGCCAACAATGGCTTGCCAACCGTTACCCGCGATGAAGGGATTTTGCTCGATGATAATGCCAAAACTGCTACTGCTTTGGCGGCAATTCCGCCTGCAACCCAGATTCCAACGCTTGATGTGCCGCGAGCTACTGCCGATGCAATTCAGACCTTTACTGCTGCAACCGAAGCTGCGTTTAACGTCGATTTAGAGGCGCGCTATCTGCGCGGCACGGCCTACGAAGAAACCGGCCAATATGGCTTGGCCTTGAGCGAATACGACGAAATTTTGCGCCAAGACCCATTTTATAAAGATACCCAATCACGACGCGACCGAATTAAGATTTTTCTTGATGCGACCGTTACCGCCGATGTGCAACAAACCACGGTTGCGGTGGCAACTGCGACCGCCGTTGCCCAACCAACTGCAACCGCGCTGCCACCAACGCCCACCGCCACGCCAGTTGGCCAGATTGTTGGCGATACCTTCAATGGCAGCACGCTTGACCCACGCTTGTGGGCTGGCGAAACCCGTGATGGTAGCATTCAGCTGAATAATGGTGAATTGCAACTGGCTGCGACCAGTGCCAATTGCTATCCAGTCGTGCGCACGATTACCGATACGCTCTTTCCGGCCAACAACTTTACGCTCAACATCACCTTCCGCTATTCCGATGTGACGGCCTTGGGCACGGGCTTTATGCTGGCCGATGCGATGGCCACGCCGTGTGGTGAAACCGATCGGGCTGGCACCAGTTGGAGCGGCATTTGGCAGGATGAAAATCAAGGCCTAATTGTTGAATTCCATCGTGACCAAACAGCAGATGCTGAGCTGAAAGATATTCGTTTGCCTTATACCAACGGCGAAATTGATACAACCGAACACAACTTGACGATTCAACAGCGCAATGGCGAGCAAACCTTCATTCTTGATGGCAATACGCTATTTACCGAAAAGATCGGAGCGCAACCCAAAGTGCTGTGGTTTGGCAACCCAAGCCGCACATCCATCGGCGCGCCGTGGACGGTGCTGAATATTCTGAGCGTTGATTTGCGCGAAGAACCATAAGCAATCACGCTTGATCGGCCTCTCGTTACCGAGCGAGAGGCTTTTTTTATTTAAGCAGTTATGTGACCCATGGCAACCAAAAGCCTGCGCTCACTGCTCAACGAATTTGGGCTGTGCCTCAGCACATAAGCTATATTTTGCCCAATGAATCGACTATAATAGCAATGTTATGGTTAAGTGGATTGTGGTGAGGCAATTGGCATGTTGAAAAGTGGCACAATTATTCAAGATCGTTATACGATTGTGCGGCCCTTGGGCAGTGGTGGCTTTGGGGCGGTCTTTTTGGCCACCGATGGTCGCTTGGGGCAGCGCAATGTGGCGATCAAATATTTTGCTACGGCTCATATGCGCCCAGAAGAACGCGATTCGCTGGCTCATTTGTTTCAGCAAGAAGCGCATACCTTGGCCAGTTTGAGCCACCCCAACCTCGCGCCAGTGCTCGATTATTTTGCTGTCGACGATGGTTGGATGTTGGTGATGGGCTATGTGCCAGGCGAATCGTTGGCGGCCTTGCAAAAACGGCTCAATGGCCCGTTCGGCGAGCAACAAGTGGTCGATTGGGCGATTGAGTTATGTAATGTGCTGGAATATTTGCACAATCAACGTCCGCCGCTGATTTTTCGCGATCTTAAGCCAGCCAATATTATGCGCACGCCAGAAGGCAAAGTTCTTTTGATCGATTTTGGAATTGTGCGGCGCTTCAAAGAGGGCCAGCATCAAGATACGATTCAAATTGGCACGCCTGGCTATGCCCCGCCTGAGCAATATGGTGGTCAAACCGAGCCACGCTCCGATTTATATAGCCTTGGCTCAACCATGTATGTGCTCTTAACCAACGAGCGCGTAACCAGTGGCTTGCGCTTGCCGCCAGTCAGTCAAAGTGTCGATTGGGTTTCGCCTGCCCTCGATGGCTTAATTACCCAATTAACCTCGCTGCACATCGATGAACGGCCTGCTTCGGCAGCGGTTGTGCGCGCCGAACTAGAGCGCATTCGCGATTTGCCAATGGTGCCAATCGCTGATCCATTTGCAATTTTGCCCCAAGCCGCGCCCTATCGTGGAGCCGAAGCGCCAACACGAGTCAATCCACAGCTGCAAACCCAACCACGCTATAGCCAGGATGTTGCAACGCCCCAGCCGATCCAAGCAACGCCAATGCCAACTGTGCCTGCTGCTCGCAAGGCCCTCGTTTGGCCATGGGTGCTGCTGCTGGTGCTGGTGGTTGGCGGCGGCGCAGGCTGGTGGTATCTGAATCGCTCGAATCAGCTGCAAACGCCGCTTGTGCCAACCCAACTCAGTGACCTACCCGATAGTGCTGCTGGCGATTTGATTATTTCTTCGCGCGAAGGCAACAGTGGCGCATACAATGTGCTGAGTTTGGATATTCCGTCGGGCAATGTGAGCGCGGTTGTGCCGCATCACGATGATAATGCAATTGCCTCGCGTCGCCGCAGCGATGGTCGGGTGGCCTATTCGCATGGCGTTGATGGGCTTGAACAGATTTTTACGATTAATGGCGATGGCACTGATGAACAGCAATTGACATCGGCTCCAGGCGAAAGCCGCGCTCCACGTTGGTCGCCTGATGGCCGCAAAATCGCCTTTGAGAGCGACCGCGACCGCAGCAATAACAATAGCTTCGATATTTATATTATGGATGCAGATGGCTCGAATGTGCAGCGCGTGACCGCTGAAGGTGGCTGGCAAGGCGGCCCAGCATGGTCGCCTGATGGCAACAAACTCGCTTTTCATAGCCAAACTAGCGATTTATACGAAATTGTGGTGCTTGATTTGGCCAGCAACAAGCAATATTTGTTGGCCAGCGTCGATGATAGCGCCTTTTGGGCCGATTGGTCGCCTGATGGCCAAACGATAGCCTTTATGACTGGCGATAACGATAGCCGCACCAAAATTTATACTGTGCCAACCAGCGGCGGCGAGCCACGCGAATTGACCACGCTTGGCAACGGCAAAAACCGCTGGCCGCGCTGGTCGCCCGATGGCCGTTATTTGGCTTTTGAGAGCTATCGCAACGAGCATTGGGGCATTTATTTGCAAAATCTGGCAACTGGCAAAGTCGAAGCACTCTCCGATGGCACACGCCACGATCGCTGGCCTTCATGGTAATGCGAGTATAATGGGGCTAGGAAAAGGATGAAGGATGAGGGATGAAGCAGAGGCGCAGAGCTGTAAGGCTATTGGCTATCGAGGAATGGTCGTTAAGGCGCGGTTAACGGAAACAAGTAACATCGATCCAGCACGTAGATTAAATCATAATTGGTATGTTCTATGTTCTATGCTCTATGTTCTTGCCTGACCCCCAGCCCCCAATAACCGACCCCCAACTAAAACTATGCGTGAACGCTATCGCTTTGTAGAACAACTTGGTAAAGGTGGTTTTGCTACCGTCTGGCTCGCCTACGATAAACAAATCGGTGGGCTTTGCGCTGTTAAACAAAGTATTGCCGCCGAAGCAGAAGTTACTGAGATGTTGGAAGCAGAGGCCACGATTTTGGCTGGGCTGGCGCATCCATCGTTGCCCCGAATTCGCGATCATTTTGTGCACGAAGGCCATGCCTGTGTCGTGATGGATTACATCGAAGGCGTTGATCTGAATGTGTTGTTGGCAACCGAGCACGATGGCATCGCCCCCAAACGGGTTGTCGAATGGGCGCAACAATTGTGCACCGCCGTCCAATATATTCACACCCTGCCGCAACCAGTGCTCCACCGCGATATTAAGCCTTCGAACGTTAAGCTCACGCCTGATGGGCGTTTAGTGCTGATTGATTTTGGGATTGCGCGTGATCTCAAGGTTTCGAGCTTGGGCTTGCGGCGCGCGGTAACTGCTGGCTATTCGCCGCCAGAGCAATATCGCGGCCAAACTGATGCGCGCTCGGATATTTATGCGCTGGCAGCAACAATTTATGCCTTGTTGACTGGGCGCGCTCCTTTGGCAGCTCCAGCCCGCTTAATTGGCGAAGCCTTACCAGCGCCTTCTGCCCTGCGGCCCAGCCTGCCAAACGCCTTGGATCAGCCGTTATTACGCGGTTTGGCCTTGGAGCCGGAGGATCGGCAGCAGTCGGCTGGTCAGTTGGCCTTAGAATTGATGACCGCGTGGCGTTCGATTCAGCCAGCTAGCCCCAAATTGCCACTCATTCGCACCCAACCCTTGATTCAGCCACGCACCTGGCGACATTGGCTGGGGCTTGGCTTGGTTGGCAGCCTGAGTTTGGGCGGGTTTAGCGCCACAATTTGGAGCCTCGTGCGGCAACAAAATGCTGCTGAAGCTTCGCCCAATTCGCAAACCTATTTTCCTGCCTTGTTGAATAATAGTGCCACTTCGGCCCCGTTGCTCACGCCAACGCCCGCGCCAACCAGCACACCAGCCCCAACCAGCACACCAGCCCCAACCTCGACAGTTCAGCCTTTGGTTGCTGGCCTAACTGGCTATTTCTTTGTTGGCATGCGGGCCAAAGACGGCGAATATCAAATCTATCGGATTCCGGCGATGGGCGGCGAGCCGCAGCAATTGACCACGCTTGGCGCAAATTACGGTGGCGTGGTTTCGCCTGATGGCAAACAAATCGCCTTTACTTCCGAGCGCGATGGCCGCGAGCAAGTGTATGTGATGAATGTTGATGGCAGCAATCAGCAACGCATTACCAATGATGTTGGACGTTGCGAATACCCTAGCTGGTCGCCAGATGGCCAAAGTGTGGTTTATGCTCACCGCCGCTTGGACGATTTGAAGGAAAATAGCTCAACAATCTACATCCAACGGCTTGACCAAGCTGAAGGCCAGCAAGTAAGCAAAATGTGGGGCACAATGCCAACCTGGGGCGAGCAAGGCATCGTGTTCACCAGCCGCGATATTGTCGAGAATATCGAGCAATTGGGCTTGGCGATTATTCAGCCCGACGGCAGCGAGCTAAAAATTATCAACCCAACCCGCGATCGCGATGAACATTATGCTGAATGGTCGCCTGATGGCAAGCAAATAGCCTATGTTGCTGGCGATAGTCAGCGCACAATTACCCGCCAAATTTGGGTGATGAACGCCGATGGCTCAAATCCGCACCCGCTGACCAAAAGCATTGGCGGCGTAACCCAGCCGCGCTGGTCGCCCGATGGCAAATGGATTGTCTTTTTGGCCAAATGGGGAATGCCCGATGACCTGCAAAATAATCGTCCGCGCTTCAATTTGTGGGTTGTTTCGACCGAGGGCGGGCCTGCGCAGCCGTTTACGATTTCTGATGCGAATAAATTTGGGCTTGGTTGGGGGCCGCGCTAAGGTTAAGATCCCCTCACCCCAACCCCTCTCCTTTCAAGGGTAGGTTTTTAACAAATGTAAAAGTATGTGGCATGTTTCATTCCCTCACCCCCCAGCCCCCTCTCCCACTGAACGCGGGCGAGGGGGAGCCGACCAGTGGTACCAAGAACTGCGTCAGAACCACCCGTTTAAAGCCCCTCGCCCGCGCCACGGGAGAGGGGTTGGGGTGAGGGGATCTTAACTTGTAAGAACTCCCTCTCCCACGAAAACGCGGGTGAGGGGGAGCTCGATGGGAGAACCGCAAATCATCGATCAACCACCATTCATGCCAAATCCATCCAACCAAAAGCCCCTCGCCCGCGCCACGGGAGAGGGGTTGGGGTGAGGGGATCTTAGCAACCTACCCTTGTAAGGAGGGGGCTGGGGGGTGAGGGAACTAAACAACTTCACCGCCGCTGGCGGGATTCTGGGGCAAGGGTTCGCAGACCAAGGCCAGCGGAAAGGCCACATAAAAAGTTGTGCCTGCTTCCTCGATGCTCTCGAAATAAATCGAGCCATGATTCATCTCGACCAAGGCTTTGGCGATTGATAAGCCTAAACCTGTGCCGCCTGCCGCCCGCGACAATGGGTTGTCGTTGCGAAAGAAGCGCCCGAAAATTCGCGGTTGCTCACGTAGCGAAATGCCAATGCCTGTGTCGCGCACCACCACCAGCACATCATCGATTCGCTGTTGAACTTCAATTTGAATCTGGCCATGCTCAGGCGTGTATTTGATTGCATTGCTAATCAGGTGGTGGCTAATTTGGCGCAAATGCAATGGATCAAGGCTCAATAACGGCAATTCGGCGGGCAATACACATTCTAATTGCAGTTTTTTGCGCTCAGCTCGTGGCCGAAATTCATTCAATACAGCGCTCAACACGCTGCGCAAATCAACTGGTTGCGGGGTATGTTCGTTGCGCTGAATTTCCAGCCGTGCCAAATCAACAACTTCGTTCATCAGCTCAGTTAGGCGTTGAATGTTGCGGCCAATGCCCTCGATATAGCTAATTTCTTCGGGGCTAAAATGCTCAGGGTTGCTCCACAGCAGCATATCGGCAAAACCACGAATGCTGGTCAACGGCGAACGCAATTCATGGGCTGCCAAAGCCATAAAATCGCTGCGCAGCCGTTCGCTCTCAACCCGCGCACTCATATCTTGTAAAATGGCCACCGCGCCCATGCGTTGGTCGTCGACCCAAATTGGGTTGGCGCTCAGGCGATAGGTGCGCCCAGCAAAACAGACCCGTTCGGCAGGCTTGATGTGGGGCCGCCCCAAGGCTTGATCCAAGGCTGGTTGCACGGCCTCAAGCGCCGCATAAAAGCGCACGCTCAAATTCGGCTGTTCGTGGGTGGTTTGCAGGCGTTCGGCTTCGGCCATGGCAATAATGTTGTAGGCGGCAGTGTTGAGCAATACAATCTGACCAAGCTGATCGCAGACGATTACGCCATCGTCGATCGCGGCCAAAATTGCCCGTTCGCGCTGGGTTTCGCGCCGCTGGTTGGCTAGCAAGCTGGTGAAATGCTCAGCCGCCAGATTGATCGATTGGGCCAATTCGCCCAGTTCGTCAGTGCCCAAATTTGGTGCGCGCACGCTCAAATCGGCGGTTGCCAAGACCTCAACCACGGCGGTTAATTGCTCAATTACTCGCCGTTTGCGTTGCAAAATCACAATTAGGCCAATTTGCAGCAGCAGCCACAAACCGCCAAGGCTAATCAACAGCCAATGCCACCAATCGAAGTTTGCCAGCCAAAGCCCATAGCCAATCAGGCCCAGCCCGAAGCCGCCAACGACAATCGCCATCAGATACGCCAACCGAATCAGCTGATTAAGCGCCAAACTACTGTGTGCCTGCAACTGCATAGCCATTCTCGTTACTCAAATTGGCCTATGCTAGCAGCCCAAAGTTAAGCCTTGATTATGGTCATGTTTAAGCTATATTTTACCTATTGGCGCAGCTTAACCGAACAGCAAGATCAAGCTTAGCTGGGCAAATGAGGCTTGAGTATTTACCAAGACACAACAGCATGAGCAAGCCAATTGCAAGCACGGCGATAATTCCCATGGCATATTGAGTATTAGCTAGATTCGAGTATTATTAAGCCAAATGCGACCATCTGCGGATGGCATGGAGAGCCACATCAAATGAGCGAACAAACCGATGCCCCGAAACCGATTGTGATTAAACAAAAACGTGGATGTTTGGCGACCCTTGTGGGTTCTGCTTTGACGATTATTGTCAGTGCTGGGCTGGGGGCGGCGCTCGCGCTCTTGGTGATGTGGTATGGGCCACGCAATTTTGGGGTGAGCTTTCCCGATAGCACTGGGCGGATTGCCGCGCTGGAGCAAGCCCAACAAACCGCGATCATCGTCCAAACCGATCAAGCTGCAACCTTGCGCGGCTTGACTGATCTGCGTGGCTCGGTCGATGGCTTGCGCGAACGAGTGCAAACGCTTGAGAGCAGCCTCAATACCCGTGAAACCAACCTCGATAGCCTCCAAAAACAAATCGATTCGAATCTTAATTCGTTGTTGAGCATTCAATCGCGGCTTGATGAGCTTGAATCGATTCCCGCCAATGCAGCCTTGACCAACCGCCTTGATAGCGTCGAACAAGATTTAGCCAGCATTGGCAGTACCTTGGAGCGCCTCCGAATCGCTTTAGGGGCAGCTGCACCAACCGCTAGCCCACCGCCAACCGCCACGCCCACTCGTTAGCCAAGGAGCGAATTATGCCCCAACAACAATCAATTGTGCGTTCAGTTCGCAGTAATCGCCATACCACCACCATCGATATTGGGGTGATTGGCCAAATCGTGCAGTCGGTTAGCGGCACGATTGAAGGCATTTACGAAACCCAACTCGAAAGCGCCGAATTGCTTGCTGAAGGCCGTGCCGAGAACGATCAAAAAAAAGACGAGGAGCCGCAAACCCGTTTTGATGAACGCGCCAGTGTTGTGCTGCACCTCAAATTAATTCCATTTATCCACGAGCAATTGCCACCAATCGTCAATGCGCTGCGCAAACGGGTGATCGAAAGCATTCAACAATATACCGAGCTGAATGTTCACGCTGTGCATATTCATATCGCTGGTTTGTGGTATCGCTAGCCAGTTGCTGTATTGGTTCATGACGTTAATCACCATTGCACGTTTCCACCCTTCCGTCCCGCCAGCGGGAAACGCAGGGGGCTTTAATCCCCCTGCACCCCCTCAAGGACAATCTGCGTCCAAACGGCATCCCTTGATGAACCTGTGGATGCGTGGTACGCAGCCGAAACCAATTCTTGGATGGGGTTGGATTGCGAGAACATGCTGGTTGCTAACCCTATGAACCAATATAAGCTGCTGCTAAGGGTCAGTCGTCGGCACACCAAAGCTCAATGTTAATGTTAAAGCTGACCCCTTGCATACGCCGTCGATACCTGGTATCCCTCATACTCCATTCTTCAACCGATGCCTACCCCTCAGATTCAATGATTATGGTAGGATGAACGCTCTTGTGTGAGGAATTAGTATGCACTTTTTATTCAGATTGAGCCTCATTATGCTCCTTACTTGGGGTTTAATCAGTTGTTCGCGATCGGATATGCAAGAGGTGCTCAAACCAAGCGGCACCAGCACCCCAATTATTTCGCCCGACAGCGCCGAACCAACCACGGTCGATAACCAATGGCAACGCTTAGAACCAGGCCTTGAGTTTCGCGAAATTGGCTACGATGTGACCAATGTTCAAGTCTTGCGCATCGATCCTGCCTATTTTCGATTGCGGATTGGCTACGATGTGGCCAGCCCCGGTCGAGTGAGCGAATGGGCCGCGGCGCTCAATCCGGTTGCCGTGATCAACGGCGGCTATTTTGATCCCCAAGGGCGGGCAACAGCACTCACAATTTTCGATGGCGTAGTCAATGGCACATCCTACGATGGTTTTGGCGGCATGCTGGCAGTTGATAGTGCTGATGCATGGTCGTTGCGTTCGTTGCGCGAACAACCCTACGATAGCAGCGAAGTGCTGAATCAGGCGCTGCAATCGGCACCGATGTTGGTGGTGCATGGCACGGCGATTGAGCAGCCCAACGACGATGGCGATAAAGCCCGCCGCAGCGTGATTGCGCTCGATCAGTCAGGGCATTTGTTGATTATTGTCTGTAGCTGGCCGAGCTTTACCCTGACCGAGCTAAGCCAGTGGTTGGTGCAGCAAAATCTTGCAATCGACGCGGCCTTGAATCTCGATGGTGGCTCGTCGACAGGCTTGGTGGTCAGTAGCGAAAGCCGCGCGTTTAAGCTTGATTCGCTAGTGCGCGTGCCCCAAGTGCTGTTGGTTGAGCGCAAGTAATGTGTTCCCTCACCCCAACCCCTCTCCCGTGGCACGGGCGAGGGGCTTTAATGCCGTGGTTTTTGCATGATTGGTGGTAAAAACGGGTGCTCCCCCTCGCCCGCGTTCAGTGGGAGAGGGGGCCGGGGGGTGAGGGAACAGCTAGCTCAATTCCAAAACCGTTTCAATCGCCTGCTTGGCGGCAGCATAGGGGTCAAGCTGGCGCTCGGCCATTTGATTGAGTAATTGTTCGTATTGCTGTGGCTCAAGCCGTTGCAACAATTGGCGCAAGAGGCTTTCGCGCATAATCATTTTCCATTCACGCTCAATACGTTCGCGTTCGCGCAATTCAAGCAAATTATTGTTTTTCAGATGCTCAAAATGGCGTTCAACCGCCGCCGCTGCTTCGGCGATATTCTTGCCAGTGTTGGAAACCGTCTGCACAATCGGCGGCTCCCAGCCATCGCGATGCTCGCCGCTGCCAAGGTGTAACATCATCTGCAATTGGCGCACGGTGCGCTCAACGCCCTCGCGATCAGCTTTATTGACCACAAACACATCGGCAATTTCCAAAATGCCTGCTTTGATCGCTTGAATATCATCGCCCATGCCTGGCACTTCGACGACCACCACGCTATGCGCTTCGCGAGCAATTTCGACCTCTGCTTGCCCAGCGCCAACCGTTTCGACAATCACAATATCGAAACCGGCTGCATCGAGCACTTTCACCGCATCGCCAGTGGCCCGCGATAAGCCGCCAAGGCTACCACGGCTGGCCATCGAACGAATATAACAGCCGCTATCGCCGCCCAACGATTGCATACGAATCCGATCGCCGAGGATTGCGCCGCCGCTAAATGGCGAGGTTGGATCGACGGCCAACACCGCGACCGTGCGCCCAAGGCTGCGCCAATGCAAGGCCAATTGGGTCACCAAGGTCGATTTGCCAGTGCCAGGCGCGCCAGTTACCCCGACGATATGGGCATGGCCAGTGTAGGGATACAGCGCAGCCAAGGCAGTTTGGGCTTGGGCATCGCCAGCTTCAACCAGGGTTATCAAGCGGGCCAGTGCCCGACGATTGCCAGCACGAGCCTTTGCAACAAGTTCCACGCCCAACCTACCCTTCTACCGAGCTACGCTGAACATGCTCACGAATAAAATCAATAATTGCATGAGTTGATGAGCCAGGCCCGAAGATGCCCGCAATCCCATGCTCGTTACGCAAGGTCAGTGCATCCTCATCGGAGATAATGCCTCCAGCAACCACCAAAATATCCGCGCCATCGTTTTCGCGCAACATCGTGGTTATTTTGGGCAGCAAGGTCATATGCGCCCCAGAGAGAATCGACAAGCCGATGCAATCAACATCTTCTTGCAACGCGGCTTCGACAATCATTTGCGGGGTTTGTTGCAACCCAGTGTAAATAACTTCCATGCCTGCATCACGCAAGGCGCGCGCGATTACTTTTGCGCCACGGTCGTGGCCATCAAGCCCAGGCTTGGCCACCAACACCCGAATTGGTCGTTCCATGAGGTCTTTCCTCCACATTGAGAAATGACGATACACCCCATTGTAGCGCAGTTTAGCGCAGTTGCGGATCGTCAGATCTGCCCATATTTAGATTAATCCAGCAACTTCTTTGAGCCGCACCCGCTTGACCCATTGATAGCCGCGTTTGCCTTGCAAACATTGCTGGCGAGTGGTGGCGATATTGCCCAAGCCCCAACGCTGGCCATTGGCAAGGTCAAAATTCATGCTGGCCTCAATCACATCGAAATTGGCGCTCAAGGGATAATTGGTTCCCGAGCGATCGGTGCCTTGAAACGGGCCAACATATAAGCTAACATGGCCTGCTTGGGCCGCACCATTGTTGCCAAACACCAAAACATCACCTGGTTGCCAATCGTTGGCATCGCTAATTTCTTGCAACGTAGCTGGGCCGGGCGCATAATATTGGGCCATATGTGGGTTGGCATTGCTTTGCCAATTCACATTAATGCCTGCTGCTGCAAAACAAATGCTCACCAAATCGGCGCAAACAATATCTTTGTAATATTGATGGTTAGGATTGCTGGCGAATTGCGCTCCATAGCACATTTGCTGCAAATTGGTGGGCAATGCATCGTAGACGGTTTTTTCATCGCCAAGCATCAATAATGCTTGATCAATAATCGCCCGCACTTTGGGGTGTAAAGCATTATAACTGGGGTGTGCTGAACGCACGCCACTGCCACCGCCGCGCACATTAATTGGCTGATTGATGTTATTGTTGACAATCACTGGCACGCGAACTGGCGTATAGCCAGCTACATTCACTTCGAGCAAGCCAACCGCGCCAGCGCCAATCTTGTCGAAACGATAATTACCTTGAGCATCGGTTTTGACTTCGCAGGCAGCACGAGCAACTGGCGAAACTTCGGGAATGAGATAAGTTTTGCTGGTTTGAAACAAGCGGCCATCAGCAACCAATTGCGGATTATGAATTAAAGCATTATCGCGAAACGATTCCCAACTAATTGGCACGCGCTTATCGATATATTGCACCCAGCAATCCCAGCGCGAGCCAGCAAAGCCCGCGATTTTGCGCGTCCAACTGACCTCTTGGGCAGGCGAAACTTCGGGCATCAAATAGGTTTTTTCGCGATGAAACACCCGCCCATCATCATTCAAATGGGGGTTGTAGATCAACGCGCCATCGCGAAAATCGCCCCATGCAATTGGCACTTTGCCGTTGATCTGCTGTTCCCAGCATTCCCAGCGCGTGCCACTAAACCCAGTCAACGAGCGCGTCCAATCGACTTGGCCAGCTGGCAAGAGGCTGCGATTGGCAATATTGCTCAAATAGCCCGCCTGCGAGATAAAGCGCACGCTCACATTGGCCAGCGGCGCAAGATCAATTGCCCGAATCACCCGCCCAGTGATGCTATAACTGGTCATGGCTTTGGCTCCCTCCTAGATGCTTTCGTAGCTCAATGGTAGCGGCGGCGCTCAGAGATTGCAAGAGCCATTGGGGAAAGGATGAAGGATTAATTATGAGGGATGAAGAGCAAAAGGCAAAAATCAAAAATCAAAAGTCAAAAAGAACAGAGAGCATAGAACAAGGATGAGGGATGAAATTAATGAGGAGTACGGACTAAGTACTTTAACGCAGAGGCGCAGAGAATGAAGAGCTGTTAACTATTTATCTATCGATATTCCTTAATCGAGGTACTTTTTCATAATTCATCCTTCATAATTCAGAAGCTCTGCGCCTCTGCGTTAAAAAAATAGGCTATTGACGATCGATAGCATACCGATAGCCAATAGCCTAATGTCAATAGCCTTCGTTACAAACTTGGATGTTGTTTATACCACGTATTATTTTGCTCGTAGGCGTGGCCGACGCGCAGCAAGGTTGCTTCATCAAACGGCTTGCCAATTAATTGTAGGCCAGTTGGCAAATTGTCGCTGAAGCCACAGGGAACAACCAAACCAGGCACACCTGCCAAGTTAATCGGCAAAGTACAAACATCCGAAAGATACATCGCCACTGGATCATCGGTTTTTTCGCCAATTTTGAAGGCGACTGTGGGCGAGGTTGGCGCTGCCAGCAAATCGACCTTGCTCCAGACTTCTTGGAAGTCGCGACGAATCAGGGTACGCACTTGTTGGGCGCGGCGATAGTAGGCATCGTAATAGCCCGATGAGAGCGCATAGGTGCCCAGCATAATCCGGCGGCGCACTTCAGCGCCAAACAATTGGCCACGCGTTGATTCAATTTCATCAAACAGGCCTTTGCCTTCCAAGCGCACGCCATAGCGCACACCATCGAAGCGGGCCAAGTTGGTGCTACATTCTGCTGGCGCAATGATGTAGTACACGGGCAAGGCATATTTAGTATGGGGCAATGAAACTTCAACGATCTCAGCGCCCAAATCCTTAATCTGCTCAATCGCCGTGCGCACTGCTTTCTCGACCCCAGGCTCCATGCCTTCGACAAAATATTCGCTGGGCACGCCAACTTTGAGGCCGCGAATATCACCGGTTAGGCTGGCGCGATAGTCGGGCACTGGCAAGTTGGCGCTGGTCGAATCTTTGGGATCATGGCCAGCGATCGTTTCGAGCAGCAGCGCCACATCTTCAACCGTGCGCGCAAACGGCCCACATTGATCGAGCGATGAGGCAAAGGCCACCAAACCATAGCGCGAAACCCGCCCGTAGGTTGGCTTCAAGCCAACGATGCCACACAACGCGGCAGGCTGACGAATCGAGCCACCAGTATCGGTGCCGAGTGTGCCGAAGGCTTGACCAGCAGCAACCGCCGCCGCCGAACCGCCCGACGAGCCACCAGGCACGCGTTCGGTATCCCATGGGTTGCGTGTACCGCCAAAAGCACTATTTTCGTTCGACGAACCCATTGCAAACTCATCCATATTGAGCTTGCCGAGAGTTACCGTGCCAGCCTCATTGAGCTTGCTCACAACCGTGGCATCGTAGGGCGGAACCCAGTTTTCAAGCACTTTCGAGCCGCAGGTGGTGCGCACATCTTTGGTGACAATCACATCTTTGATGCCCAACGGAATGCCAGTTAGGCTGCTTGCATTGCCAGCTTTGATGCGCTCGTCGGCGGCTTGGGCTTGTTGCAAGGCGAGTTCGGGCGTTTGAGTTAAATAGGAATGCAGGGTTGGCTCTAACGCGCTGATGCGTTCCAGCAGAGCCTCGGTCAGTTGCACCGAGGTAATCTCGCCGCGATCTAATTGAGCGCGGGCCTCGGCAATCGTCAATTCATGGAGGGCCATAATCACATCCTCACGCATGGGCTTGTTTAGTTTACCAACGCGCATTGTAGCATAGCGCATCGCTTCACGATCAAAAGCGTTGCTTTAACCTGCCCTAGCGTTTAATTTGAATTGGTTCTTAGCTGACCGAAGCAGCAATCAAGCCTTGATCGAATAGCTGAATTAATTACCAGACCTCGCCCTCACGCCATTCGACTGAAATTGGCGCAGCCAAATCGAGCGGGCCGGTTTTGGGCAAGCGCAAAATCATCACTTCTTCGTCGGGCGTTGGCTCCACGCCTTGTTCTGTACGCATCGCCAACGGGCCACGCCACAGTTCCCAGCCAAGCCGCTGGTAAAACGCCGCATCTGAAGGGCTGAGCGCTGCTAGCGCAAAATCGTCAATTGCGGTGACCAAATGGCGCAAAACATGGCTGGCATAGCCGCGTTTTTGATAATCGGGATGGGTTGCCACAGCTTCGATATAGGCCGTGCGGCGCGGTGCTTCGTCGCCAATTTGCAGCCAGCGCTCCACCCACATCGCATGGCTCACCAACTCGCTACCAAGCCAACCCAACACATGCACCGGATTGGCATAATTGAGATAGGGCGCAAAATCTTCATCATAGGCCAAGCTACACATTGCTAAAATGGCTTGGCCAACATCTGGCGTAAGATCGGCACTTTTACAGATTTGCAAGCTCAATTCAGCAGCCATTGGCACTCCTTTCAAAACACATGCAACTTAACCTTTAAGTGCGTTATCAGCCTAACGATTATTGTAGCTGTTTATGCAGTCCACAACGTTAATTTTAGGGGGTGCAGGGGGATGAAAACCCCCTGCGTTTCCCTCCGGCGGAGGGACGGAAGGGTGGCGAAACCCAAGAACCCACCATTAAACCACAGAATCCAGCCAGCTGTGGGAAGTCTAGCATAGGCTGGATCGCTATTTTTGCATCGCAAGCCCGAATTCTGCTGGCGAGCACGCAGCACCGCCTAAAGCTGAGTTTGTGTAGTATACTAGGCCACAACGCTATTCTATTCTTCTCTAGCTGGTGTGCTGCTATGACCAATGCTGCGTACACACGCCTAAAACCGCAGATCATCACCGGTCGACGGATTCTGCTGACGGCTTTTGTCACCCCGAATGATGATTATTTCGAGCCGCCCGATGGCTGGATCGATCCGATCGAAGTTGCGCTTTATGGCAATAGTTTTGGCTGCAATTTGGCAACGCCCAATGGCAATAAACGCTATATCGATTCCTACAACCGCGATGAGGTGTTGTGGACGACCAATAGTTTAATGCAAAATTGCCAACTGCGGCCAGATTGGGGCTACTCGAATAACTCAACCCTTGATCTGAATCGGCTTTCGCGCTTTGTTAGCCGTTTTACCAAGGCGTGCGTTGCGATTTATCGCCATAACCACCCGCCAGTCACGGTTGGGATGGCAATTATTCCTGCTCAAGGCTTGCAATTGCTCGACCCCCAGACCAATTCGCCATTTGGGCCATTGGTCACCCAAGCGCGGGTCGTAGCCCAAACAGCGCTTGAGCCAGGAGCCGACGAACGTTTACTGCAAACGATTCGCGATGGTTTATTATCTCTTGCAGGCAGCTAAAATGGTAGCTCAGTTAGCGCTCGCAGACACAATGAGGTGATTGATGGGCAATCAAATTACAACTGACGCTGGCATTCCGGTTGAGCCAATTTATCGTGATACCGACCGCCAGCCGGAGCCTGATGCTGGCCAGTTTCCCTACACGCGGGGCATTTATCCCACCATGTATCGTGGCCGCTTGTGGACGATGCGCCAATACGCTGGCTTTGCTTCGGCCCACGAAACCAACGAACGCTTTCGCTATTTGCTTGGTCAAGGCCAAATGGGGCTTTCGGTCGCCTTCGATCTACCAACCCAGCTTGGCCTCGATTCCGACGATCCACGGGCTGAGGGTGAGGTTGGCAAGGTCGGCGTAGCCATCGATTCAATCGACGATATGGCAACCTTGTTCGCTGGCATTCCGCTGGATAAGGTCAGCACCTCGATGACGATTAACGCTCCTGCCAGCGTGCTCTTGCTGTTGTATGAGTTGGTTGGGGCGCAACAGGGCGCTGCATCCAAAACGCTCACGGGCACGATTCAAAATGATATTCTCAAGGAATATGCCGCCCGTGGAACCTATATTTTCCCGCCACGGCCTTCGATGCGGCTGATTACCGATACCTTTGCCTATTGCGCCGAACGGATTCCACGCTGGAATACGATTAGCATCAGCGGCTATCACATTCGCGAGGCTGGAGCGACTGCGGTGCAAGAATTGGCCTTTACTTTGGCCAATGGCATCGCCTACGTCCAAGCAGCGATCGATGCAGGTTTACACGTCGATGAATTTGGCCCGCGTTTGTCGTTCTTCTTCAATGCCCACAACAATTTCTTTGAAGAGATTGCCAAGTTTCGCGCTGCCCGCCGTATGTGGGCCACGATTATGCGCGAGCGCTTTGGCGCAAGCGACGAACGCGCCTTGACCTTGCGCTTCCACACCCAAACTGGCGGCTCGACTTTGACCTCGCAACAGCCGCTCAATAACGTGGTGCGCGTAACTTTGCAAGCCTTGGCGGCGGTGATGGGCGGCACCCAATCGCTGCATACCAACGGCTTTGATGAGGCACTTTCGTTGCCCACCACCGAAGCAGCAACCCTTGCGTTGCGCACCCAACAAGTCATCGCCTATGAAAGCGGCGTGACCGCCAGCGCCGATCCGTTGGGTGGCTCGTATTTGGTCGAAAGCATGACCGACGAGATTGAGCAACGCGCCTTGGCATTAATTCGCCATATCGACGATTTGGGCGGCGCGGTGCGCGCTGTCGAGGATGGTTTTATCCAAGCCCAAATTATGGATACCGCCTACGAGTATCAAAATCGGGTCGAAAGTGGCGAGCAACTGGTCATCGGGGTCAATAAATTTGTTACCGATGATGCGCCAGTGCCAATCTTCAAGCCCAACGAAGCAGTGGCCGCCGAGCAATGCGCTAAATTGGCCAAACTGCGTGCCGAGCGCGATCAAGCGGCAGTTGATGCAGCCTTGGCCGATTTGCAACGCGCTGCTGAAGGCACCGCCAACGTGCTCGAACCAATGCGCGAAGCCTTGAGTCGGCGGGCAACCGTTGGCGAAGTGTGTGGAGTTTTGCGCACGATGTGGGGAGAATATCGACCTGATGTCGCGATCTAAGGGTCTTGTTTTAGCGAGCGTCGTGCTGATCGTGCTGATCATCACGACGCTCGCACCCAATCTATTTGAGCAAATCGATGGCCGGATTGGCAGCTATATTATGGTTGGAGTGGCGCTGGCGGCGGTTGCTGCTTGGTGGTGGCGACGCAAACAAGCCTAGTTTTCAGCTTTGCCAGTCGTAATCAAACTCAGCAAATCTGCGCCCCACTGGGCTAATTTTTGGCTACCAATGCCTTTGATCGTGCTTAATTCGTGGCTGCTGGTTGGCTGATAGGCAGCTAAATCAAACAACACACTATCGGGAATAATCATATAGTGCGGCAGATTAAGCTTGCGGGCTTGCTCGGAGCGCCAGCTTTTGAGCGCCAGCAACAGTTCACCATCGGCCTGCAATTGCTCAGTTTGGGCCGAATCGCGCTTGCCCTGAATATTCAAGGCTGGCAGGCTTTGCGGGTTGTTCAAGGCCGCGCGGCCAGCACTATTTAATGCCAACAACGGATACAAACCCTGCTGCTGGCGATCCAGCAAATGGGCCTCGACCAAGGCCTCAATCACCGCCTCAATTTGTTCCATCGTTACGTGCGCCAACACCCCGTGATCAGGCGAGCGTTTGGCATCGCTCGAACCTTTGAGCAAACGCGCCAAACCAGTACGCCCCAAGGGATATGGCAAGCGAGTCAGGGTTGCGAGCACTTGCAGCGCAATATCACGCTGTTGATTGCCAGTGCGTTTGGGAGCCGCCGTCACGACCACCAAGGTTGCGCCTTGATAGGCCAAACTGCCAGCATCAACCAACACATCAATTTCAGCGCGAATCGAATCGAACGAGCGCTCGGAGAGTGCCCCAAATAATGGATGCGAGCTATAGCCCCGTGAGCCAGCCAAAATATGGGCCAGATCGCGGCTACTGAGTTGTTGGGGATGTTCGCGCACCGCCTCGACGATAATTCGTTGATGGTCGCTGATTGCGCCGCCATTGCCCCAATTGGCGCTCACCAAGGGCATGGTTTGCGGCTGCAAGCTGCTTGGTGGACGACTAATACTGATGCGGCCCGATTGGCAAATATCGCAGGCATTGCCACAAGCAGGCAAGCGTTGGCCAAACTGCGCCGCCAAAATCCGATGCCGACAATGACTCGCTTCAACGTATTGCGTCAGCGAATCGAGTTGACGCTCTTGGGTGCTGCGCCATTGCTTCAACACCTGATACATCCGTTCGCGAGTATCTTTGGGCGATGGCAGCACTTCGAGCAAGACCTCGCGGGCCACGCCTTCGTAGCCAAGCAAGCCTTGTTCTTGCCATTCGAGCAGTTTTGGCTCAAGTTCGCTAGGGGCAATGCGCAGAGCGGCGGCCAAATCGTGGCTATCAACATCTTGCCACCAGCGGCCAAGGCTAAACCACTCGCAAAGTTGGTTGATTTCGGGCGTTGCAGGTGCTTCGCCACGGCGCAATTTACAAACCCGTGGCAAATCGAAATGGCGACGCAACAGCCCAACATGCTCCAAAATGCCGAGGCCAACCCGCAAACGGGTTTCATCGAAGCCAGAAAGCTCCATCAAATGGGCCTGATTAATCGTACCTTGGCCTTTGCCAATTTGGCCCAAAACTGCTTTATAGAGTTCGCGTAATTCTTCAACCCCAAAATGGCTGCTTTCGAGCCATTCCTTGAGCTGGCGTTTATCGAAAAAGTTGTAGAGCATAATGCAACGCGAAATTTGACCATCGCGGCCAGCCCGCCCCGCCTCTTGAGCATAATCTTCGAGCGATTTGGGCAAATTGGCGTGAATCACCGCCCGCACATCGCGCTTATCCACACCCATGCCAAAGGCAATTGTCGCCACAATCACCCGAGTTTCGCCGCGCATAAAGCGATCTTGGATGGCATCGCGGTCGGGGCAGCCAGCATGATAGGCTTCGGCCACAACCCCAGCTTGGCGCAGGCGCTCGGCTATTTCTTCGCAGCTATTGCGCGAGCGCGCATAAACGATAATTGCGCCATTAATTTGCTGACACAAGCTCAAAATTGCTGCTTGTTTTTTCTCTTTGTTGGAGGCTTTGAGCAACTCGAAGTGCAAGTTTGGCCGAAAAACATTGGTGCGCACCGTTTCTAAATCGCCAAGCTGCTCGCAGATGGCTTTTTCGGTTGCTGGACTAGCGGTTGCCGTCAAGCCCAAAACCAGCGGATTGCCAAGCACGCGCAATGCTTCGCGAATAAAAAGATAATCGGGGCGAAACGAAAAACCCCACAACGACACACAATGCGCTTCATCGACCACAAATAGCGAGATGCCAACTTGCTGCAAGGCATAGAGAAATTGACGTTGGCGCAAACGCTCGGGCGCAACATAAACCAATTTATAACGCCCTTCGCTCAAACCACGCAAGCGCGTGCGCACCTCATCAAACGGAATTGCGCTGTTGATAAAGGTCGCTTGTTCGCGCACTGCCTCGGGCAAACCATCAAGCTGATCTTTCATCAACGCAATCAAGGGCGAGATCACGATCGTGGCGTGAGGCAGTAGCAACGCTGGTAATTGGTAGCAGAGCGATTTACCAGCGCCAGTTGGCATCAAGGCGAGGGTTGATCGGCCTGCCATCACCCGTTCGATGACTTGTTGCTGACCGCTGCGAAAGCCAGGCAAGCCAAAATGCTCGCGGAGGGCTTCGGTCAACTCATTGGCTAAGGCCGTCGGCTGGGCTTCAGCTTCATCGAAGGTAAAAAGCGGGGTTTCAGGATCAACCAAAGTCATAAGAGCCTCAAAAGTAGCAAATCTGTTTGTAAGCATATCACATGATTGAATCGTGGATGACAGCCAGTAACAAGCGATCATGGATCAGTTTTCAGGGTTCAGAGTTGATGAAACCACGAAGATCGCGAAGCAGATTCAAACATTGATTCCCAAATATCAAAGCAATGCCAACTTTTGCTTAGGTATTGAACACTTGCAGATAAATTGTAAGCAGCTGATCGCTCGGCTGCAATTGCACCACCAAGATTTTGTAGCTTTTGCCATTAACAAATTGATAGACATAGCGATATTGTTCAGGTTGCAGATTTAATGTATCAAGCTGCCACCAAGCCTCAGCTTCAGGATACGGTGCATGTTGGGTTGCAAAGAGGGTTTCTTTGGTGTGAAGCACCTCGGTAATCGGCACATTTGTCAGCCATGCATCCAATGCCGAGGCGGGCAAATCGAAGCGCGCAATCACCATCGTATCTAAGGCCGCTTCGCCTTGCGTATGCACATTCGTTGCCTCAGCAGGAATCGCAAAGCCCATAAATTGCTCAATCTCGGCGCAATTCAACGGGCTACTCAAATCACGCAAGGCTGATTCAACCGTCGCATCATGGGTTGGTTGCGCACGAGACTGGCAGCCAAGCAAGGCCACGCTAAGCAGTAAAAGTATCATTAATCGGCGATTTATCGGCTGCATACAAACTCTATTCTGCTGGACGAATGCCAAAGACAAACAAGCCAGCGCTCGTTTCGGGAAACGCAATCACCCGAATCATGAAGCCTTGATAGCGCACTTCATCGCCAACCATCACAAGCATGTTGAAATGTTCGGCAGCGTTGCCGAGCGTCTCAGGTGTTGTTGCCCGTAAATCAACATGTGGTTGGTTGGTGCTTGGATCAAGTTGCCAATTGGTTGGGTGTAGATCCAGATCAGTTGTGCCAGCATAGGCATTGAGTGGCAAGAACTTAATTGTTTCTTGCGATTTTTGATCGCTAGGCAACGCTGGCGGCTGATCGGCAAGTTTGGTTACGCCAACTGTCACCTTTTGCGAATCAACGGCAATCGCACGCACTTGATAATTGGCAACAGGGATTATGCTTCCCAGTTGGGTCGTAATTCGATAGCGATAGGCAGCTTGATCGAACCCGAGATCAAGCCTGATTAAATGAGGAGTCTGCGCTAGATCCTCAGCGAGAGATGGAATAGCCCCAATCGATAGTTGATCAATCCCATCATCAGTTCCAAATGGAATCGTAATGATTTTTTCTTGGTTTAGGCCAAACGTTGGCGTTGGCCTAAACGTTGCGATTGGCTGGATACTGGTTGGGATTGGGGTGATTACGGTTTGAGGGTTGCAACTACTCAACATCAGCAGGCACAAACCCAAACCCCAACGCTGATATTTCATGCATCTCCCCCTTAACCAGCATCGCTGCGCCAAATGGCCAGGTAATCATCCAAATAATTAGGTATTGAACACTTGCAGATAAATCGTCAGCAGCTGATCGCTCGGCTGTAGTTGCACTACCAAGATTTGATAGCTTTTGCCATTGATAAATTGATAGCCATAGCGATATTGTTCAGGTTGCAGATTTAATGTATCAAGCTGCCACCATGGCTTTGCCTCTGGATATGGAGCTGGCAAACTAGCAAAAAGATCAGGCGTATGTTGCAGCGCCTCGGTAATCGGCACGGTCGTCAACCATGCATCCAATGCCGAAGCGGGCAAATCGAAGCGCGCAATCACCATCGTATCTAAGGCCGCTTCGCCTTGCGTATGCACATTCGTTGCCTCAGCAGGAATTGCAAAGCCCATAAACTGCTCAATCTCGGCGCGACTCAACAGGCTACTGAGATCACGCAAGGCTGATTCAACCGTCGCATCATGGTTTGGTTGCCAACGGGCTTGGCAGCCAAGCAAGGCCACGCTAAGCAGTAAAAGTATCATTAATCGATACCTTATTGGGAACATAGAAGTCTCTCTACTGTCGAAGATTAAAGCCAGCCAATATCTCAAGAGCTACTATAGCAAGCCAACCCAAAGCATGTCAAGGGTAATTTAATGCTAGGTTAATATAGTACTTTTATCAATAAAAAAGCCTGCTCCAAAGGTTTAGAGCAGGCTACGATATATATCAAATAGAGTGAAATTAGACGGCAATTCCGGTTGGATTGAGAATCACCACTTTGGTTTCTTCGTCTTCGCGGGGCAGGGTTGATGGCGTGAAGGTGACTTTATCAAGGGTTTCGTATTCCTTCAAGCCCATCTGATGCACAAACACGCTCAATGGCTCCAAATCGAGCGCTTCGAGGCGTTGTTGTTGGTTGTCGTTGTACAACGGCACAACCACTTTGGGCGCAATTTCGCCAATAATCTCGACCATGCCATCGGGCTTGATCACATGATTGCCGTTGCCAACGGGCACGAACAACACATCAACAGCGCCAATTTCATCGAGCTGGCTGGCGGTCAGGCCATGGCCCAAATCGCCCAAATGGCAAAAGGCAACATCATCAATATACATCACAAATATTGTGTTATGGCCATGCTTGTTGCCCTTGCTATCGATATGCGCCGTGCGAACACCACGAATTAAAATATCGCTCACTTCGTATTCGCCAGGCCCATCGGCCACAAACAGCGTATCGCGCAAGGGCTTAACGGCCTCAACATAATTGTGATCAGCTTTGTGATGGCTGATCGTCACAATTTGTGCAGTTGGCTTGCCAATATCAAAGCCCACCGATTGATCGCAGGGATCAAGCACCACAATGCCTTCACGACCGCGAATCCGCACGCTGGAATGCCCTAAATATAGTATTTCTGCCATGATTTCCTTCCTAGATAGCCCATTCGTTACTGACGCTTCACAAGTGCAGGGTTTAGGGGTTCTTGTCAGAGCAACGATTTCTGATACTTTTTGCGATGTCTGTCGACCACCAATTGCCCTTTAGGGGGTGCAGGGGGATTAAAGCCCCCTGCGTTTCCCGCCTTGAGGCGGGACGGAAGGGTGGTGAATCATAATTATCCCCAGCCAAAAACAAGAACCCAAAACCCGATTGCTATTGCAAGCATTGCTCGCGCTAGCACATATTTTCGTTAATAATTATACCACGCCGTAGGCCGAAACCCACAAAAAATGCGTTGCTAGCGCCTAAAACGCTAGCAACGCAGAATCAGCATCGCTTGAAGTTAGGCAACGCTTTCAAAGACCAACGGCAGGGCTGCTACCGAGGTTGGGCTAATGCTAATCGCCGATTTGAGCGCCGCCAAAGCAATTTCGGCGCGCTCGTTGTTGGCAGCATGCACCGTCAACAGGGCTTCGCCTGCTTGAACTGGCTCGCCAACTTTGCGCTTGAGCACCAAACCCACCGCTGGATCGATTGCATCTTCTTTGCGCGCGCGGCCAGCCCCAAGCTCGGTTGCTACCACTCCACAGGTTTCGGCATCGATGCGTTGGACAAAACCGCTGCTCTCGGCCAGCAAATCGATTTGAATTGGCGCAACTGGCAAGCTTGCTGGTTGATCAACCGCCGCCAGATCGCCACCTTGCTGCGCAACAAACTCGCGGAATTTGGCCCAGGCTTGACCGTTATCCAAGCTGGCTTGCAGCTGTTGGCGCGCTTCGTCGAGATTTTGAGCCTTGCCAGCCAAAACTAACAAATGCGAGCCAAGGGTCAAACAAACCTCAACCAAATCGCTGGGGCCGTGGCCTTGCAAGGTTTCGATCGCTTCGCGCACTTCCAACGCATTGCCAATCGTCAAGCCCAAGGGTTGCTCCATCGATGAAAGAATCGCAGCGACATTGCGCCCAGACAATTGGCCGATCCGCACCATCGTTTGCGCCAAATCACGAGCTTGATCGAGGGTTTTCATAAACGCCCCGGCCCCAACCTTAACATCGAGGACGATACTTTTGGCTCCAGCAGCCAATTTTTTGCTCATGATGCTGGCGGCGATCAACGGAATACATTCGACTGTACCCGTTACATCGCGCAAGGCGTAGAGCTTTTTATCGGCTGGTGCGAGGTCGGCAGTTTGGCCCATAATCACCATGCCAATGTCACGCATCGCATGGCGAAACTCTGCTTCGCTCAAGTCGATGCGCATGTTGGGGATGGCCTCAAGTTTATCGAGCGTGCCTCCCGAAAAGCCCAAGCCGCGCCCAGACATTTTGGCAACTTGCAAGCCAACTGCGGCCAACATTGGCCCCAAAACAAGGCTCGTTTTATCGCCAACCCCGCCCGTCGAGTGCTTATCGACCGCAGCGGGCGCAAAATCACGCAAATCAAGCTGATCGCCAGAAGCGGCCATGGCAAGGGTCAAATCGGTGGTTTCGCGATCGTCCATGCCTTTGAGCACAACCGCCATGGCCCAAGCAGCCATCTGATAATCAGGCACGCTGCCATCAGTATAGCCCTTGATCAGCCATTGAATTTCTTCGGTTGAGAGCTGTGCTCCATTGCGTTTTTTAATAATCAGATCAACCGCACGCATTATTGTTTTCCGCCTTCTGTAAGTTTGCGCCATGCCAAGGGCAGGCGATTAAGAATATCGCTTGCAATGGTGCCGCGTTCGCCTAATTCTTCGCGAACTAATGCGCCAGCAACGCCATGCACCCCAACCGCGAGCTGGGCGGCTTCAAATGGCGCTAAGCCTTGAGCCAACAAACCAGCGGTGAGTCCTGCAAGAATATCACCAGATCCGGCGGTTGCCAACGCAGGGTTAGCCAAACCATGCAAGGCCAAGCTGCCATCGGGGCTAGCAATAATCGTGTGCGCCGATTTCAGCACCACGGTCACGCCCCAGCGGGCTGCTGCTTCAAGCGCAATTTGCGGATGATCTTCGCCCAAGGTTTCTTCGCCAAGCAAGCGCGCCATCTCGCCAATGTGTGGCGTGAGCACAACCGGCTGATCGCGCAATTTTTCTTGCCAGTTTTCAATTGTGGCTAAAATATTCAAGCCATCTGCATCGATTACTAGTGGTGGCAAGACTATTGGGCCATCTTCTTCGGCTTTAGCTTCTTCTTTGGGCCGTGCAGCCAAGCCAAAGCCAACGCCGCCTTTGCGTTTTGCTGGAATTTCAAGCTCGTTCGAGCCAAGAAAGCCTACGCCCAAGCGGCGCTTGCTGGAAGCCAAGCCAATTAAGGCCCGTAGAAAATCGCCTGTGCCACTTTCGGTGCCAAGGCCGGGGCCAACCAACAAGGCTTTATATTTGGCTAATTTTTCGTGCACCAGTTTGGCGGCGGCCTCGGTCAATTCGCCTGGCTCAACTTCAGGTAAGGGCAAATAAGTTACTTCGTGGAGATGCGCGGCGGTGCTGCCATAAATCGAGCGTGGGCAAGCCAACGTCACCACTCCAGCGCCCGAACGAGCGGCGGCAGTGGCTGAAAGCCAAGCTGCGCCAGGATAAAGATACGAGCCAGCCACAACCATCACGCGCCCGAAAGTATCTTTATGGCCATCAACCGGACGGGCCGGCACCAGCGAACGGATTGTCGCAAGATTCAGTTCAGTTGTAGTCATCGGCTCCTCCATAGAATCTGGTAGGGTAAATGCGGCGATGCCAAGCTTGCCAACATAGGCCGCGCCTGGGTAGAGATGATGGCCGCGTTTGGTTAGCCCAGCCGCCAGCGTATAGCTTGCATTGATGATTGTGCCCCAAATTTTGCCAGTGTCGGCATCGAGGCCCGAAGGCACATCGACGGCCAAAACAGGCACTTTGCTGGCATTCACCAAGCTAATAATCTGCGCCACATCAGCCGCCAATGGGCGACTCAGGCCAATTCCAAACAGGCCATCAATCACAAATGTGCTACTTCGAAGCAAGTGCTGAAGCTCTTGGTTTTCAGGGTCGTTAGTAGCAAAGAGCAGCGGAATTGCTTCGCCCTGAGCGGCGGCAAACGGCCAATCATCTGCTTGAGGTTTGCGCTTGTACAAGTAGCAGCTAATTGGATAACCAGCTTCTTTGATATGCCGCGCAATCACCAAAGCATCGCCGCCATTATTGCCAGCACCAACCAAGACCAAAACAGCTGGCTGTAGCTGCTTGGCGATGATCGCTAAGGCAACATCAGCCATAGCCTGCGCAACTTCGGCCATCAAACCAGGCCATGTCGCGCCTTGATCAACAGCTCGTTGCTCGATTGCCCGAATTTGGGCAGAGGTTGTAATGTGATACCCAGGCACAATTTTTGGCATCGTTGCCTCACCACCCGTACTTAATGCTATCGAAAATTATACACCACAGCTTTAGCCAATCTATGGGCGATTTTACAAGGATTAACGAAACACTAGCATAAGGTTTTGATCCACGAAGGACACGAAGGGCACGAAGGAGGGAAACCGCGAAGATCGCGAAGGACGTTTTTTCGCCACAGATTGGCACAGATTATTGGGATTATTCTTCTGCTGGTCCAGCGCCGGGCGCATTTCATCCCTCATCCCTCATCCCTCATCCCTCATCCCTCATCCCTCATCCCTCATCCTTCGGTTGCTCTGCGCCTCTGCGTTAAAACTGACCCCTGAAGCCTAGCCCCTGATCCCTACTCTTATGTTCTATGCTCTCTGTTCTATGCTCTCTGTTCTTTTTGCCTTTTGCCTTTTGCCTTCTGACTTTCCTTCATCCTTCATCCTTTCTCCCCTATGTTCTCTGTTCTTTTTGCCTTCTGACTTTTGCCTTCTAACTTTACTTCATCCTTCATACTTCGGTTGCTCTGTGGCTGTGCTATCATAGACAATGGACAAAACGTCTACCATACGGAGGATTGATATTTCAATGGCTCAATATGATGTTGTGATTATTGGTTCAGGGCCAGGCGGCGAAGTTGCTGCCTTGCGTGCTGTCCAATTGGGCTTAAAAGTCGCTGTCGTCGAAAAAGAACAAGTCGGCGGTGTCTGTTTAAATATTGGTTGTATTCCCACCAAATCGCTGTTGCACTGCGCCGATGTGCTGGAAGAAACCAAAGAAGGCAAGAAGTTTGGCGTAATCACTGGCGAGGTTTCGTTCGACCTCAAAGGGGCCATGGGCCACAAAGAAAAAGTGGTCAAAACCATGCGCACCGGCCTCGAAGGCTTATTCAAAAAGAAAAAAATCGATCTCTATCGTGGTTTTGGTCGCTTAGCTGGCACCAACAAAGTTGCAGTTAAAGGCGACGATGGCAATGAAACCGTCATCGAAACCAAGAATGTGATTTTGGCGGTTGGCTCAACTCCGCGTGCCTTGCCATTTGCGCCCTTCGATGAGCAACGAATCGTTTCGAGCACTGGCGCGTTGAGCTTGCCCGAAGTACCAAAACATTTGGTGGTTATCGGCGGCGGGATCATCGGCTGCGAATTTGCCTCGATGTATCGTACCTTTGGCGCACAAGTCAGCATTATCGAAATGTTGCCACGGATCGTTGCCACCGAAGATGAAGAAATTTCGGCAGAATTGGCCAAAGCCTTCACCAAACGCGGCATCAAGCTCTACACGGGCTCGAAAACCAAGGCCGTCAACAAGCGCGCCGATGGTGCAAGCGTGGTCTTTGAAGGCCCAGATGGCAAAGAGCAAACGTTGGAAGCCGATTATGTGTTGATTGGCACTGGCCGCGCACCGTTGACCAAAAATCTTGGCCTCGAAGACGTTGGCGTAACAACCGACGAACGTGGCTATATTCCGGTCAACGCCACCATGCAAACCAACATTGCCAATATTTATGCAATTGGCGATGTTGTGCCAACGCCATGGCTGGCGCACGTTGCCTCAGCAGAAGGCGTGATTGCGGTTGAGCATATCGCTGGCCATCATACCAACCCAATCAACTACGACATTATTCCAAGCTGTGTCTATTGCTCGCCAGAAGTTGCCCACGTTGGCTTAACCGAAGCCCAAGCCAAAGAACGCGGCTACAATGTCAAAGTTGGCAAGTTCCCATTTGCTGCGGTTGGCAAAGCCACGGCAATCGGCAATCGCGATGGCTTTGTCAAAATCGTTGCCGATGCAGAGTATGGCGAGATTCTTGGCTTCCACTTGATTGGGCCACGAGTAACCGAATTGGTTGCAGAGGGCGGATTGGCCTTGAGCCACGAAGCCACTGTCGAATCGTTGTTAGCGACGATTCACGCTCACCCAACCTTGTACGAAGCGATGCACGAAGCTGGCCATGCGCTGCTTGATGGCACACTCCACCTCTAAAATTAAACTTCGCTGAATCAGCGTACGAAGGACACAAAGCATCAATTTTGCTGCTTTGCGTCCTTCGTGATTATTGAAGCCTTGGTTGCCATGAAAATTTTAATTATCTCCAAAGCTCTGACCGCCGCCACCTACCACCGCAAGCTCGAATTGATTGCGGCTGAGCCAGATGTTGAATTAACTGCGATTGTGCCGCCCGTGTGGATCGAGCCGGGCGTTGGCGAATATCCGCTGGAGCTGCAAAAAGCGAGCAATTATCGCATGCACATCGTGCCGCTTGGCCACAACGGCCATCATCATACCTTTTGGTGGCAGGGCTTGGGCAAATTAATTGCCGCTGAGCAACCAGATATTCTGCATGCTGATGAAGAAGCCTTCAATCTCGCCACCTTCCAAGCTTTTTGGCATGCCCGCAAAACCAAGGCCAAGCTCTGTTTTTACAATTGGGCAGATGTGGCGCGGCGCTATCCACCGCCATTTAGTTTCTTCGAGCGCTATAGCTATCGCCATGCAGCCCATGCGATTGCTGGCAATCACTTGGCCAAGCAACTCATTCGCGATCATGGCTATACTGGCCCAATCAGCGTGATTCCGCAATTTGGAGTCGATGAAAAGATTTTTACCCCAGCGCTAGAGCCATTGCCCAAACAGCCCTTTGTAATCGGCTTTTTTGGGCGTTTGATGCGCTCCAAAGGTGTGCTCGATTTACTTGATGCGCTCGAACAACTGCCCAGCGAGATTCATTGTCGCCTGATTGGCAAGGGCGATTTGAGCGCCCAAGTCGAGCAACGGATCGCCAAAGCGCCGCTAGCTGGGCGGGTCACGCTTGAGCCATTAATTCCATCGAGCGCTATGCCCGACGCGATGCGCAGCGTCCATGCCTATGTGCTGCCCTCGCGAACCACTTCCAATTGGAAAGAACAATTTGGGCGGGTGTTGATCGAGGCAATGGCTTGTCGCGTCCCAGTGATTGGCTCGAATTCGGGCGAAATTCCGCATGTGATCGATACCGCAGGTATCGTATTTCCCGAAGGCGATGTAGCTGCCTTGGCTGAGGCAATTCACAAACTCTATAGCGATGAAGCCTATCGCCAAACCATCGCCGAAGCTGGCCGCCAACGTGCCTTGAGCCACTATACCCAAGCCAGCATTGCCCAACAACACTTGGCGGTTTACCGCTCGATGCACTCATAACCACTAAAAAAAGAGTGTGCTTCGATAACTACACTTCTCGTCTGCATAGCAACAGGGCTAGACAGCGAACCAAGGAACAACTGATTCATCGCTCAATCAATGCCATTCCATTCAATGTCCTTTAGGGGGTGCAGGAGGATGAACCCCCCCTGCGTTTCCCGCCTTGAGGCGGGACGGAAGGGTGGTGATCACCAAGTAATTCACTGCAAGCAAGCACAATCTGGATTTAGTCTATTAAATCTTACCACCACTAAGAAAAGAGAGCGTTTTATGCAAACAATTCGCACAGCCCGTTTAGTCATTCGCCAGTTTACCTTGGCCGATGGCCCGTTTGTGATGCAGCTGGTCAATCAACCCTCATGGCTCCAATGGATTGGCAATCGCAACGTGCACACCTTGAATGATGCAGAAACCTACATCAGCAGTGGCCCCATGGCTATGTATCAACGCTATGGAGTTGGCTTATGTGGCGTGGAATTAGCCGGCACGTTGATTGGTATGGCAGGCTTGATCAAACGCACCCCAGAAGCCGAAATTGACCTTGGCTACGCCTTTTTGCCCGAATATTGGGGCCAGGGCTATGCAAGCGAAGTTGCCCAAGCTCTCTTGAATTATGCAATTACAACCCTCAAATTGCCGCGCATCATCGCCACTACCCATCTTGAAAATAAACAATCAATCAAAGTCCTTGAACGAATTGGCATGCATTTCGAGGGGATTATTCACGAAGGCGAGCAGCAATTGCGCGTGTTTGGCTACAACACCCGAAGAACATAGAACAAAGAAAAGGATGAAGGATGAAGGATGAAGACCAAAGCAAAAGGCAAAAGGGGCTAGGGGTCAGGATTTTAACGCAGAGACGCAGAGCAATAATGGCTATGAGTTGATGGCATGAGGCGCTTGGAACAATAATCCAATCTATGCCCATCTGTGGCTACAACACTTAAAGAACAAAGAGCATAGAATATACAAGCGAGGATTAAACGAAAAGACAAACAAAAGCTCCTTAGTTGATAGGAGGTGACGAAACCAACCTATCAATCAAGAAGCTTCCGTACTATACCACCGATTGTCACATTGATCAACTCATTAATGTCCGCAATAGTCCTTTGAATGCAGGGAGCTGAAAATACCTTGATTCCCCAGTCAGTAGCGGCCAGCAGGAATAAATTCTATCTCAGCTAAGGAGTTATGATCACGATGAATCTATTTCCAGAATCATGGAATACCTTTGGCCGCTGGCTGCTCATTATTTCAGCAGGAATCATTATCCTATCAATTATTGTCAGCGTACTCGAAAAATTTATTCGTCGCAGACGCTTATTACGTTCTGGAATTCTCGATGTCGATCGTATGACTGGTACACAATTTGAACATTTTCTTGGCCTGGTCTTTCGGCAATATGGCTACCACATTGAGCATACAGGCAAAGCTGGCGATTATGGCGCTGATTTAGTAATCAAAAAAGACCAAACTCGGACGATCATCCAAGCCAAACGCTACAGCAAAAATGTTGGCGTTAAGGCGATTCAAGAAGCTGTTGCCGCCAAAAAAATGTACAGCTGCCAAGGCGCAATCGTCATAACCAATAGCCACTACACCAAGCAAGCCCAGATTTTAGCCAAAGCCAACGAAGTTGTGTTGTGGGATCGTGAACGCTTACTGAAAGTTATGCTGCAAATCAAACACCAGACAAATCAGACTTAGAACTGATCACAAAGCAAGTAGTTAGCGGTATGCTTATTGCAGGAAAAACAGGTGCTGCCTACTTTGGTGTTGGAGACATGAAGGTAGGTCTGGGCGGTCGCGGAGAGCCGCTCGGGCGGCGGGCTGGGTTAGCCCGCCGAGTTTGTTTCACCGATTGGCACGGGTTGTGTTGTTGTAATTGCAGTATCGCAACCAGACCTTGCGAACGAATTAACGAAACAACGTGTGGTACAATAGCCATGCTGACGTTTGAATGAGCTACCTCGGCCCCTGTGGTCGAGGTTTTTGGTGTGTTATGCAACGAACTGATTTACGCAATATCGCAATTATTGCCCACGTTGACCACGGCAAGACGACCTTGGTTGATGCCATGTTGAAGCAAAGTCGGATTTTCCGTGAAAACCAACAAGTCGCTGAACGGGTGATGGACTCCAACGCCATCGAACGCGAACGTGGGATCACGATTATGGCCAAAAATACCGCTGTTGAATACAATGGCGTACGGATTAATATCGTCGATACCCCAGGTCACGCCGATTTCGGCGGCGAAGTCGAGCGGGTTTTGAACATGGTCGATGGCGTGTTGCTGTTGGTCGATGCGGTTGAAGGCCCTATGCCCCAAACCAAGTTCGTGCTGCGCAAAGCTCTCGAACAAGGCCATCGCGCAATTGTCGTCGTCAATAAGGTCGATCGCCCAAGCGCTCGCCCAAATTATGCCGTCAATGAAACCTTCGATTTGTTTATCGATTTGGGCGCAACCGAAGAACAAGCCGAATTCCCAATTGTGTATGCAAGCGGGATGGCCGGCACCGCTGGCCACGACCCCCACGCCATGCAAGATTCGTTGATTCCATTATTTGAAACGATTTTGCAATATGTGCCAGCGCCTGATGTTGATGTCAATGGCCCGCCCCAATTGCTGGTCACCGCAACAATGTACGATGATTACAAAGGCAAAATCATCATTGGCCGCTTGAACAGCGGCACAATTCGCAAAGGCCAAGCGGTTGCCCACATCCCCGCCGGCAAAGACCCCAAAGCTGCCAAAGTGGTCCAAGTTTTCACCCACTATGGCATGGATCGGGTCGAAGTCGAAGAAATTACCGCTGGCGATATTGTCGCCATGACGGGGATTAACGATGCAGGCATTGGCGATACGATTGCCGATAAAGACAATCCAGTTGCTTTGCCACCAATCAAGGTTGAAGAACCAACGGTTCAGATGACCTTCGGTGTGAATACCAGCCCCTTCAGCGGGCGCGAAGGCAAATTGGTCACCTCACGGAAGATTCGCGAACGCTTGTATGGCGAAACCGAGCGCGACGTGGCTTTGAAGGTCGAAGATACCGACAACGCCGATACCTTCCGCGTCAGCGGTCGCGGCGAGTTGCACTTGGCAATTTTGATCGAAAATATGCGCCGCGAAGGCTACGAGTTCCAAGTTTCCAAAGCAGAAGTGATTTATAAAGAGATTGATGGCGCACGCCACGAGCCATATGAACTGGTCGAAATCGAAGTTGATTCCGATTATCAAGGCTCGGTGGTCGAATTGATGGGCTTGCGCCGTGGCACCATGCGCGATATGAGTGTTAGCGATTCAGGTTCAGTGAAATTCGTCTATCACGTGCCAACCCGTGGTTTGTTGGGCTTCCGCCAACAATTGCTCACCGCTACCCGGGGCACAGGCATTATGAACAGCTTGTTTGCTGGCTATCAACCCTACGCTGGCGATGTGCAAACCCGCCAATTTGGCTCGTTGATTGCTTGGGAACAAGGCGTGACCAGTAGCTACGGCTTGTCGAGCGCCCAAGAACGCGGCCAGTTGTTCGTTGGCTCAGGGGTGGATGTCTACGAAGGTATGATCATTGGTCAACACATTCGTGATGAAGACCTCGAAGTCAATGCCTGTAAGAAAAAGCAATTGACCAATATGCGTTCATCAGGTGCCGACGATGCCTTGCGCCTCGACGTGCCACGCAACATGTCGCTCGATGATTGTATTGAATACCTCGCCGACGATGAATTGCTCGAAGTAACTCCGCTGCATTTCCGGCTGCGCAAGCGTATCCTCAACACCGACGAACGCCGCCGCGACCGTAAATGGGCCAAAAACCGCTAACTTGCAAACTCCCTTGCCCGACAAACTGGGCAAGGGAGTTTTTGTTTAAATTGGATAGATTCCCTCACCCGACCCCTATGTTCTTTGCTCTCTGTTCTATGTTCTTTTTGACTTCATCCTTCATCCTTCATCCTTCAATTCACCGATCATACGCTCGCAGGCTGGGAGTGCGAAAGGCAATAATAATTGCTGCTGTAACGCAAATTGCACCGCCAAACGCAATTGCTGCTGGCGCTCCAATTTTACTTGCCACAAAGCCAGCCTCAACTTCGCCAAGCAGCGGCCCGCCTTGAAAAAACAACATATTGGCCGAGGTAGACCGCCCACGCAATTCATCCGGAGTGTTCAATTGGCGAATCGTGCCGCGCAACACAGCGCTAACTGTATCGGCAGCACCAGTGCCTGCCAAGCCCAAGAGCGCAATCGGTAAACTTGGCGCTAGCCCAAAGACCATGGTCGCCAGCCCATACAACACGACCGAAACCACCACGACCATGCCTTGGCGACGCGGGTTGCCAAACCACGACATTGCCAGCGCTGCCACCAACGCACCGATGGCTGGCGCTGAATACATCAAGCCCAAGGCTTTTGCATCAACTTTCAATACTTGGTCGGCAAATAAGGGCAAGAGCGTCGTTGCCGCGCCACAGAAGGTCGCGACAAAATCAAGCACCATCGTCGACCAAATAATCGGCGTGCGGCTAACAAAGCGTAAGCCTTCCCAAACCGAGCCTTTGACCACAGGCTTAACTTCGGTTGGCGCATAATTGCCACGCATTTGCCACAAGCTCAAAACCACCGCGCCATAGCTTACAGCATCGATCAAATAGACCAAGGCAATCGAATGGGTCACAAACCAACCACCCAAGGCAGGGCCTGCAATATTGCCAATTTGCCAAGCAATCATGTTTAGGCTTAATGCTGTTGGCAGCACTTCACGCGGCACCAAACGTGGAATCAGCGCTTGGCGTGCAGGTAAATCGAAGGTTTTGGCGCTGAAAAAGATAATCATAATCCCATACAGCAGCCATAAATTAATCAATTCAAGCCACGATAAAACCGCCAACACCAACGATAAACCCATCAGAATGCTTTGGGTAATCATCATCAAGCGCCGTCGATCAACCCGATCAGCCAATAAGCCCGCCCGCAAGGCCAACAAAATCAGCGGTATAAATTGAAACAGGCCAATTAATCCCAGAAAAATCGCCGGATCTGCCCCAGGAATTGCTTTGGCCAAATTATAGACTTGAAGATGCAAAGCCAATGTGTGCATCTGCGAGCCAGCAATTGAAATTAGCTGACCGCTCCAGAGCAGCCGATAATCGCGATGGCGTAAAGCAACCAACGCCGATGGTTGGCGCGGAGTCGTTGAATCTGAAGCCATGACAAGCCCTTTATTGATGATTAAAGTGAGATATGATTATAAGCTAGTTTGCTGCCAATGAATCTCAATCGCAACAATAACCGCATTCTATTGCTGAAGGAATTAAAAAAACCGCTAACAGCCAAGGCTGCTAGCGGCTAAACCTGCAAAATTTTAGAGTTCGAGCTTGGCGCGGGCAATCCCGCCACGTCCGCCCTGAACGGTCAATTCAATCACCCCAGGATTGGGCACATGCACCACCCACTCAACTTTGGCACGATCAGTGGTTGAGCCATTGCTGAATCCAAAGAACGAAACCCGCCCCGAACGGCCTTCCAAATCGCCAATCGTGGTTTTGGCTTGGCCCAGCTTGAGGCTTGCGCCTTCGGGCAATTTCAACAGCGCCTCAAGTGGCAGGGTGGCTTTGCGTTCGCGGCCTTTTTGCGAGCCATAGCTTGGCAAATAGCCCTCATTTTGCACCACAGCCTGCAAGCGATAGACATTATCGCCCAAGCTTTCAAGCTCAAAACTGCTAATCGTGGTGAATGGCGCAATCGCGGCGTGCTCCAAGGCAAATTGGGTCACAGGGGCAATTGTTTCGAGCAATTTGGCTGGTGGCGGGTTGCGGAAGGCAAACATCGGATGCCAGCCGCCAATTTCAACCGCGCCAAGCTGTGGATGCTCAAACGGAGTCCAATCGTAGAAGCACAAACCTTCGCCATGCTCATCTACCCATTGCATAATTTTCAGATCGTCTTCTTCGGGGTGTTCTTTGAACCATTCGATAAATTTGCGATCCTTGATTCCCGCCGAACCAACCAAATCCCAAAATTCAACTGTCCAAGCAAACATGCCCAAATGATCGTAGACCCAATCATCAAACACCCCGGTAATCACATCTTTGGGGTGATAGCGAAAATCGTGGTAGACAGAAACACTCGGCCAGCCCGTAATTTCGGTGCCACGCTTGCCCAAGGCCTTGAACACATCCAGATCGTGGATGTTCATCTGATCGTCGGCGCGGTCGCCGTAGGGCCGCAACAGCACGCCAGAATAGGTGTGGTAGGTCAGGCCGCTATGAATTTCGGGATGATCAACAATAAATTGCACCACAGCGCGAATTTCTGGCTCGGAGGTTGGATACGGCCCAGCGCCATATTGCTCGGCTTCTGGTCGCCAATCGATGGGAAAATTACGATTAATATCCAAGCCTTCAATCGAGCGGCTGAGCTTGATATTGACTCCATCGTAATTTTGAATCAAGCCCTCGGGCAAAATTCGATAGTATGTGCCGCCAATTTCATAGGGCTTGCGTTTGACCATCACCCGTGGATCGTGCTCGGAAACCCGCCAATCGCCATTGGGATCAACCAAGCGCATTTGCAGAATAATACCATCGTTGTTGATGTCCTCTTGATAGAGGCCATCGACACGCTCAGCATACGGATAAGGTCGCACGCTCGAACGCACAACGTAGGGTGTTGTCAAGGCTCGTTCGGCTCCATCGGGATTGAAGCGCGGCAAAACGTAGAAGGTCGTTCGATCCAGCAAACGCGTGCATTCAGGATCGTTGCCATAGCCCTTGAGCAGGGTATCGATCAAGTGCAAACCAGCCATTGCGCCAGTCACTTCGCTGGCGTGAATATTAGCATCGACCCAAAACGCTGGCTTCTCGCGGGCCGCGCCAGTGGCATCGTTGGTGAGGGTTGCCAGCCATAAATCGCGGCCTTCGTAGCTTTTGCCAATTGATTGCAAGCTAATCAGTTGGGGATATTCGGCAGCAAAACCTTCTAAGGCTGCCACCAACTCGTCAAAACGATAATAACGCGTGTAATCGATCGTGGGCATGGCTCCTCCAGTACGAACTCTATGCAGAATATTGCATATTATGCATTATTCTACCTGCTTGATGCAAGTCCAAATTAACCCAAAACCCCCTTGGATGAACAAACATCCAAGGGGGTTTATGCTAACGAGCAACTAATATTAGACGGTTGCGGGTGTTTCGCTGCGCTTGCGCAAGTTCGAGCCAAGCCCACCGCCGAGGAACAAGCCCCAGAGCAAACCCAAGCTCATAGCGTGCACAAACACAACCCCGCGCACTTCGTCGTCCCAGCGTGGCAAGAACACAATCACCAAGAACTGGATAACTGGAATAACCATCAAGGCTACGCCCAAGCGCACAAAGCCTTGCGCAACTGGTTGGCCGCGCAAGTGATTGCTAAAGCCCGTCACAATCCAAGCGATAAAGAAGAAGATTGTGGCCGTGACGACTGGCAACAAGACCAAAATATCGCCAATTGCGATGCTCAACACTTTGGTCGAAGCTGGCAGCGTATTCGATAAGGCTTGGGTCCCGAAGGTCAAACCAAAGAAGGCTGCAACCATCACCACCAAGGTAACGACGAACGCAATCAAGCCACCGCGAGCAGCTTTGCCCCACAAAGCAATGGTATTGGCCAATACGGCATAGCCGATTGCACAAGCCCATAGCAAGTAGTACATAATATCTTTTTTCTCTTGCAGCGTTGTAGCAAAATCGCCAGCCATGTATGGGCCACTGCTGGTGGTCCAGATTGCGCCAAAGATGGTGTAAACCAAGGCAAATGGCACAAAGATGACTAGGTCAAGCATGCTCACGCCTATGTTATTCAACCATTTTTTCATTGAATGGCCTCCTTAGAAGGCTTTTAGGCTGGCGACAGCATGCCATCGCCAGCGCGTGCTTTACCGAGTCAAGGTCTTCAAGTAGGCGATAACTTCGAGAATCTTATCTTCGCTAAGGATCTGGCCTTGGGGTGGCATCACCCCATACGAAGCGCCATCTTGAGGATCTGGGCCAACACCTGGGCCACCACCACCATTCGTAATCCAATCTAAGACATTTTCGTCGTTGACTGGATTGCCGTTGGGCAGGGTTGTGCCAAATGCTTTGGTACCAGTTTCGCCAAACAAACCTGCCAAGCCAGGGCCTGTGCCGCTAGCATCGGTCTTATTGTGGCAGCTGATACAGTAGGTGTTGAAGGTTTGCTTGCCAGCTTCAGCCAATGGATCATCCAATGGTGGCTCATTTGGCGTTGGGGTTGGTGGCAAGCCTGCTTCGGTAGTTGCAGCCCACGATTTGGCTGAATCAAGCGCGACTGGCGAGATTGCGCCACCTTGCATCGACATGACATAGGCAGCGATGGCTTTAACTTGGTCATCGCGCATGCCTTGCAATTTCCAGGCAGGCATCGCCGTGCCAGTTTTGCCATATGAAATAATGGCTTCAACGTAGTTGCGCAATGAGCCATATTTTTTCTGAATCCCGTTTTCGCGGGTAAACGCTTCGGTGCCTGGGCCTAAGCGCCCTTGCAAATCGGAAAGCTTAGGAGCACCTTTGTTGCCTGGGCCTTGGCCTTCGCCAGCCAAACCGTGGCAGGTGGCACAATATTGTTCGTAGTTGCGCTGCCCGAACTCCAATTGCAAAGCATCTTGGCGCAAATTCGTGGCAACCAAACGATCATTCGTTTGGCCAATCCAGATAAAGCCAAGCAAGGCAACTGTTGCGAGGGTAAACAGCAGCGAAACTGCAATGTTTTTCGTCATAGGACGTGTTTCCTTATTCGACACGGCCCACGCAGCAACGTAGGCCGTGGATAAAAAACTTAGTTTCGTGGTTCCGTATCGCCAACGTGAACAACCCCATTCCGGTTGAGGAATTTATATTGGGTATAGCGGCTCTTTTCGGGAGTTTCGACCAAATTACCTTCTTTGTCGTAACCCGCCGTCGTCCATTCCATATCCAAGGTTACACGTTTTTGCAGAAGCCCATCAACTGCTGTTGAGAATTCGGCAGCATCGGTTTTTTGTTGATAGAGCCATGGCTCAATCGTCAAGGTAACCGTTGGGCGAACAAACAGCACGTCATATTCGGCCCATTTTTGCACGTCGTGTTTGAGTTCAAGCAGCATTTCTTTGAAGACTGGCGAGAGCGCTTCTGGCGCTGGGCCTTCGGCTACCCCAAATTCGCCTTCTTTGAATTCATTGACTGCTGAATCGTAATAGACTTTATAAACGAATTTTTCTTGCGGCACTTGGTCGAATGGCACTTCCATCACGCGACCTTCGCCTTCAACTGGCACATACGAAACGGCCAATTCGTTCGAACCGACTTTTTGAATCCCGAAGGCAGGCAAGCCCCCATACGAAACAACCACAAAGACGATCAACGAAATAATCCCGCCAGCAACCGCAAATTTGCGATCTTTGAAACGGCGTGAAGGGTTGCGATCGATGTATGGCAAGAGGAACAATGCGCCGAAGATAATCCCAGCGATGCCCAAGCCCCAAACGATCTTATCACCAAGCTTCAACATCCCTTGCAACCAGAAGAAGTACCATGGTGCTTGGGTGTGTTGGGGCGTTTCCAAGGCGTTGGCATGGTTTTCCAGCTTGGCATCCCAGAAGAAGTTGTTGATAAAGATAAAGGTAAAGGTCAAAACCACAATCACTGCCAACTCAAAGAACACTTGGTCGGGCAAGAAAGGAATTTTGCGCTTGGTTGGTTTTTTGTTTTCAAACAATTCGTGAATTGGCGAGATTTCTTGCTTGCGCACTGCATAGTAGTGAATACTGATGAAAATAATCGTCAGCATTGGCAACATAAAGATGTGCAGCAAGTAGAAGCGCAAGAGTGCGCCAGCGCCAATTTCTGCGCCCCCACGGAGCAAGCGGCCAATTGCTGGCCCAACCCCAGGTGCTGCGTCAGCCATCGACGAACCAATCGTCACCGCCCAGAACGCCAATTGGTCCCATGGCAAGAGATAGCCAGAGAACGACAACAACAGCGTCATAAAGAGCAGCAGCATGCCCGTAAACCAGATAAACTGGCGCGGAGCTTTATACGAAGCCGTAAAATAGGTTCGCAGCATGTGCAAAATCACCACTGCAACCATAAAGTGCGCGCCTAAGCGGTGAATATTCCGCATCAGGCCACCCAACGGCACGTCGTTCATAATCTTGGTCATGGTTTCGTAGGCTTCGTTGGGCGATGGCGAATAATAGATCATCAAAACGAGACCAGTAATCGCCTCAAGCACAAAGAAGAAAAACGACATCCAGCCAAGCCCCATGGTGTAATACCATGCGGTTGCTTCTTCGGATAACGAACGGGGACGAATGTGATACCAAAAACTATTCGAGTGCACCCGCATCCGTGGGTTGGGACGTGGTGCTGGCCCCCCACGCAGGGTTTCGCGCCACTCACGTGCTCCCATCGAAGGGAAGAACGAGCGGCCTACCTCGGTTAGCCAGCCACCCAAGCCCTTGCGCTTGCTTTCAGGCGATACAGCCATACGGAAACTCCTTCGTGACTGGGTAAACTAGCCGTGAGTTAGACCCGTCTTCTTTTTCCCAGTGTCTACTACCAATGCGCCATCTTCTAAAGTAATCGGAAACTGATCAAGGTTCCGAGGCGCTGGGCCAAGCACGTAATGGCTGTTACGTTCAAACGTCGAGCCATGACATGGGCAGATAAAGCGATTTTGTGAAGCTTGGAACGGAATCAAACAGCCCAGGTGGGTACATACTTGATAGATTGCAATCAAATATGCGCCATCACTAGTTTCGGCTCCAACCTCGTTATCGTTGGTTGAGACGATCCCGTTTTCAGCTGCACCTTTGCTTTTATCAACCTTAACAATGTAAAATTTACCAGCAGCATTTAATTCTGGTGCTTCTTCAGCGGTGTAGCTATCGCCAGCGCGGGCAAGCGTAAATTTACCGCCAAACTGGCCTGCCTTAATCCGTGGGTAAGCAAAGCCGCCGGTAACCCAGTCGGCACCACCAGTCAATTCACTGATTAACTCGTCGTCTTTGTTGGGCGCAATAATGCTACCAAGCCCAAGTGCCGTTAACACAGCCATTGAGCCAGCTGTAGCATAGGCCATAAATTCGCGCCGATTGAGTCCTTGCCGCTCGCCAACCGGCTTGCCAACTTTGGTACGCGTAACAGGGCTAACGCCTGCTTTGGCAGCCACCGCCTCTGCTTCGGCCTGAGAGACGATCCGCCGCCCTCCAGATTGTTTCGGGTTTTCAGCCATTATTCGGTTCTCCTAGCCGCCTTGGTTGTCGTTTGGATATCGTGGCAATGTCAAAAAAATACCGCGCACAGACGCTGAGGCGGGGTCACTCGGTATTGTAACACATTGCACAAAGGAGCGTCAAACGCATACCACAGCGATTTTTTGCCTTTATAAAGGCCTATTTCGCAATCCGACCATGCCAGTTTTTAGCTACTTTAGCAGTTTTTTCAGCTCCTCGCCTGCGCTGCTTTATTCAACATCGGGGTCTAAATGCCACAACGAAAAGAATTCTTTGTCTTGATCAGCACGATGCACATAGACTTCACCCAAATAGGAAATTGCATTCGGGCGCTCGCAATCAAGGCAGCGATAAATATCATACTTAAAACGCGTGCTCACCGGATTCGAGACTGTCGCATTAACTTCGTAGGCATCAGTGTTATGGCTGCCACACCAAGCACATTCCACCGGATAAACGATCACCCATAACGAGCGCCGAAAACGCCGCGGCGATTCGCGCACTTTGCGCCGCATAATTCGGTCGGGCCAGCGAATATCAACCATGGTCGCCTTGCACTCTGGGCAACGCCGTAGCTCATGTTGTAAGGTCACTTGCGGATTGACCACGCTAATAATTTCGCCAGCAACGACTGGCCCGCGATAGTCGCACCATAAACAGCCTTGAGGTTTATCTTCCATATATCGGCCTCGTCATTTAATTAATTCGTTCTATTAATCAGTAATTATACCCATGATATGCCGAGCGACTAGTTATCGAATTATGAATTATGAAGGATGAGGGATGAAGTAAAAGTTAAAAGGCAGAAGACATAAATCGATAGCCAAAAGAGTGGTCAGGGGCCAGCAATCAGGGGGCAGGTTTTAACGCAGAGGCGCAGAGAACGGATGACTATTGGCTTTGGGGAATAATAATCAAATACATCTGTGCCAATCTGTGGCTAAAAAACAATTCTTCGTGTCCTTCGCGTCCTTCGCGGTTTCTATAGCCAACAGCCATTCGTGAAATTCGTGGCGAAAAATCTTCAGCGGCTTTGGAATAGCTTAAACAAAAAGCCCCTCGCCTGCGTGCAGTGGGAGAGGGGTTGGGGTGAGGGGAAACTCTATTCAATTAGTCGCGTAATGCGGTCAGATGCGTATCAGTTAATCGCGCCAATTCACCAACCGTTTCGCGATCGAAGGCAAATTTTGCGCCAGCTGCGGCAAACAATTGGCTCAACGGCTTGGTATTGCCTAACGCCAAAGCTGAACGATATTGCGCCACTGCTTGAGCTTGATCCTTCATGGCATTGCGCCAAACTTGCAGCGCACCCAATTGGGCCAAACCATATTCAACGTAATACAATGGTACTTCGAAAATGTGCTGCTTGCGATGCCAGCCGGTGGTATGCACATCTTCTAAGCCACTCCAATCAACGACGCTCATGAAGCGTTGGTAGAGGTCTTGCCACACTGCGTCAAGCTGCTCGGCAGTCACATCTTCTGGCGCTTCAATATACACCCAATGTTGGAAGGCATCGATGGTTGCCATATACGGTAAGAAGTTGAGCATGCTCCAAAGGTGCTCTGAGCGAGCGCGGCGGGCATCCGCTTCGCTGTAAAAACCACCTTTATCCTTGGCCAAATAGGGCGCTGCCAACAATTCCATCGCCATCGAAGCTACTTCGCAAAACTCAGTCGGCCCATCGTAATTCCAAATGATGTCGTTGGTTGCTGATGATTCCATAAAGTGGAAGGCATGGCCACCCTCGTGCAACATTGTTTGCACATCGTCGTGGGTGCCAACCGCATTCATAAAGATGTAGGGCACTTTGGAGACAAACATGCCGCCACAATAGCCACCAGGCGCTTTGCCAGGCCGTGATGCCAAATCGAGCCAGCCATCGCGCATGCGGGTATATTGCGCACCCAACTCTGGATCAACCTTATCGAAGATGGTTTGGCAGACGCTTTCAAGCTCATCGGCACTTTGGAACGGGGTCAAGGCCGGGCGCGATTGCGAATCGACCATCATATCCCAAGGCCGCAAGCTCTCAACGCCCAACTCTTGCTGACGTACGGCCAACCATTTTTTAACCAAGGGCACAACTTCATGCTCAATCGCATCGTGGAAGGTGCGGCAATCGGCAGGCGTATAATCGAAGCGGCCATACAAATCCCAGACATAATCCAAATAGCTGGCTTTGTTGGCGTTGGTGGCAATTTGGCGGCGCAGCTTAAGTTGCTTGAGATAAATTTCGTTGAAGGCAGCCCGATCTTGCAAGAAGCGGCTGTGATAGGCCCGCCAAGCAGCTTCACGCACGCTGCGATCAGGGTCGCTAAATAGCTTAACCACTGCTTGCATGGTCAAGGTTTCGCCTTGCCATTCGATGCTCATTGCGCCCATCAGCTTGCTAAATTCAGCACTCAAGCGATCGACTTCGATCAGCAAAGGCACGTTTTCTTCACGGAATAAATCGGCTTCAGCCCGAACACGGCGCAGCATTTCCTGCATTTCGACGGGGAAGATTGCTGCATCAAGCGCCAATAATTTTTCTTTCAGCACTTGGCCAGCCACCTTGGATTTGGGAGTCAACTCCTCGATGGTGTAAAGATACAGCTCTTCAGCAGCTGTATCTTGGGTATTTTCAGTCATCGCGCGATAGGCACTAAAGCCAAATTCTTGCAGATGGGCTTCTAACGCGCTCCAACGGCTTAACCACGCGGTTGCATTGTCAGCCGAAAGCTCCTCAGCGGCAAGTGCATCGTAGTAGGGCTGAACTGTGGCCCAATCGCGTGGGTCAATTTTCAAACTCATGCCAGAACTCCTTGCTAGATTATTGCTACTCTCAAAGGGCAAAACCACCGCAAAACCATACACAAAAAAAATCGCCCTCGTTGAGGGCGATTGCGAGTGGTGGGCGGTACTGGACTCGAACCAGTGACCTCCACGATGTCAACGTGGCGCTCTAACCAACTGAGCTAACTGCCCACGCGCCCGCGTATACTACCATAGCTCTCAACTTTTTGCAAATTCAAGGCTTTGCTCGGCTAACTGACGTTGGGCCAAGCGCACCCGCAGCCCATGCTTCACCCCAAGCGTAATTTGCGGATCATACTCGACGCGCTGGGTTGGGTCAAGGGTGAAATCATAATGCTGCATTATTGTTGCCAACAACAATTGGGCTTCCATCATGGCAAATACGTTGCCAATACACACTCGCGAGCCTGCGCCAAACGGAATATAGGCATATTTATGCCGTGCCCGTTCTTGCTCCGAGCTGAATCGTTCAGGGTCGAAGCGCTCTGGCTCAGGCCAATAGCGTGGATTATGGTGCATTGCATAAGGGGAAACCATGGCTGCTTGGCGCGGCGTGATCGTTTGCCCAAGCACCGTAATATTTTCGGTTGGCACGCGGGCACTCAAGGCATAGGCTGGCGGATACATGCGCAAGACTTCTTTGATCACCATTTCGGTATAGGGCAATTTTTGCAAATCTTGCAGCGTTACCGAGCGACCTTGCAGCACCTCGTCGACCTCTGCTTGCAAGCGTTGGCGCACCTCAGGATGGTTGCCAAGCAAATAACTACACCAGGTCAAGGTATTGGCGGTCGTCTCGTGGCCAGCCAAGAAGAGCGTCACCACTTCATCGCGCACTTGTTGGTCGGTCATGCCTTGGCCGTTGCCATCGTCAATCGAAAGCAACAACATCGACAACAGATCGCCTGTGTCTTCGCCGCTTGCTCGGCGTTCGCGAATCACGCGCTGTACCACTTGGTCGATTTGCTTACTGGCATGCTCCAAGGCCCGATTGGCGCGAGTTGGCACCCAGCGCGGCAAGGGCACAGCTTGCTCGGAAATAATCGTGAAGTTGACCTGAATATCTTCTAAGGCTTGGCTGACCTGGCGAACTTCTTGCTCGCTGATGTCGGCATTAAACAGCGTTTTGGTCACAATCGTCAGCGTCAATTCCATCATGGCCTGATCCATATCGAGAATCGCCCCATCGTGCCAGCGTTTGAGCATGGCTTCGGTGTGCTCAACCATGGTTTCAGCATAGGCCTGAATCCGCTTCATGTGAAATGCGGGCTGTACCAGTTTGCGCTGCTTTTGATGATCAGCGCCATCGTTGCTGAGCAAGCCATTGCCCAAAAAACGCGACAGTAACTCGCGATCGCCAGCATTTTTGCGCACTTTATCGCGATTGGTCACCAACAGCTCTTGAATCCCATTGGGATCATTCACCAGATAGACGCGAAACGGCCCCACACGACAGGTTGTAAAATCGCCGTAGCTGGCCAAATATTCGAAAAAGCCCAACGGGCCGTATTTTTGTAAATCGCGCCGACTGCCCCCAAGGCGCGTTCCTTTGGGGCCGGGTAACATTTTAACCGTCATCGACTACCTCCAAGCTGAATATGCTGTATTGTTTGTTTATTGATTCGGTTGATACGCCGCAATGTACATTTATGAATTCCGTTCATAAATAATACGCCATCGGCATAGCCAAAAGCAAGCAGCATTGGATGAACAATTGTTAAGAGAAATGTGGTGCAGCCGACTAGAACTAGAACCATGTTTGAACGTATTATTGGAGTCGATTTCACATATGTGGAGTAAATACAATGAGTTATCGTGTTCCAACAAACAATCAGCACTTAACCCTCCAGCCTGGCGAAGAAATTCTGTGGGAAGGCCAGCCAGTCCAAGGTTTTAAATTTTATCCAATTGATTTAGCACCCATTATGTTTGGCAGCCTCTGGCTTTATTTCGGCATTACGAAAGTTCTCTTTGTCGAGAATGGCGAACCGTGGCCAACACCAATGCTCTCGATCATATTGAGCTTATTGCTCTTGTATGTGAGCTACCTCTTCATCGGGCGGTTGCTTTTTGGGCGCTACTTGCGCCGCTATACCTTTTATACATTAACCAATCGGCGGGCAATGATTCACATCCATTGGCTGAAGCGCGATTATCAACATAGTTACAATTTGGCGCAGCTCGATTTCATTAAACTTGATCGCCTGCCCAATGGCCAGCAAAGTATTATCTTCACTAATAAACGCGCATTATCCCCATATTTATTTCTTGGCGTAAATAGTGGATTTGCCACTTTCTTTGAAGGCATCCCCAATGCCGAAGCACTCTATCAGCAGATTTTAGCCCTGCAAGCACGCTTACAAAGCAAGCAAACGAGCGGCTAAATCACCTCTGCTGATCAACGCAGATGGGACTTTTGCGGCACATTTGTTTCTTGACGCTGAATCTTGCGATTGCTATAATTGAAAAGCCGAAGTTGCAACGGCGCTTCCTCTTTCACCATCCTCTGGCAGCGACCATTCTCAAATTTCATCAACCTGCCAGAACAATCGCCGTCCTTTGGTGTTGGCTCATTTTCAGTCGGCTTTGTCTGCGTTCCTCGGTATCTATCGGCGGACCCCACCCCTCCGTCGTCGCTCTGTTCCCGCCGCGTGGCGGTGATGTAGGAGGCCAACTATGACGACTCCCTCCGGCTCGCAACTGATGTCCTTGCTGAGTACCTTACAAGACCAGCAAAACTATCAGAATCTCCATTGGGTTGGCTCTTTTCAGGATTATTTGGATATTGTGACCAATAATCCAAAAGTCACCCGCAATGCCTTCCAACGAATTTACGACATGATTATGTCGTATGGGCTGGAAGAGTTCATCGATGCCAAAAAGAAGTTAATTCGTTATAACTTCTTTACCACCAACGAATTCGACGAGCAAGATGCCATTTTTGGCTTGGAAATTCCATTAATGCGCTTGGTTAATTTTTTCAAGGCTGCTGCCCATGGCTATGGCACGGAAAAACGGGTGCTGCTGCTGCATGGTCCGGTCGGCTCAGCCAAATCAACCATCGCTCGCCGCCTAAAACGTGGCCTCGAACGCTATTCGCGCAGTGAGAATGGCGCGCTGTATACGTTCGATTGGTTTTTGGGCGATATTGAAGATCTCGACGCTGGCGAGGTGAAGGATGCTGATTGGGACCCCTGCCCAATGCACGAAGATCCGTTGCACTTGATTCCGCTCGAAATGCGTGAAGCATTTTTAAAGGAATTCAACGCCAACCTCGAACCAGACGAACAGATTACGATTACTGGCGACCTTGACCCTTCGTGCCGCTATAATTTCCGCGATTTGATGCGCCGTTACAATGGCGATTTTGCCAAAGTGTTGCGCCATGTCCGCGTCCGCCGTTTCGTTTTCTCCGAACAAGATCGGGTTGGTATCGGCACATTTCAACCAAAGGATGAAAAGAATCAAGATAGCACTGAATTAACTGGCGATATTAATTATCGTAAGATTGCAATCTATGGTTCTGATAGTGATCCACGTGCTTTTAGCTTCGACGGTGAATTTAATATTGCTAATCGTGGAATTATTGAATTTGTTGAAATGCTTAAGCTCGACACAGCATTTTTATACGATTTGCTTGGTGCTTCGCAAGAACATCGCATTAAATCCAAGAAGTTCGCGCAAACACATATCGATGAAGTTATCGTTGGGCACACAAATGAACCAGAATTCCGTAAGCTTGAAAATAATGAGTTTATGGAAGCATTAAAAGACCGTACCGTTCGAATTGATATTCCATACATTACGCGTTTGCGTGATGAAATTCGGATTTACGAAAAGGATTTCAATTCGGAGAATGTTCGCGTGCATATTGCACCACATACGATCGAAGTTGCTGCCATGTGGGCAATTTTAACTCGTCTCGAAGAGCCAAAACGCGCAAACTTGACCTTATTACAAAAGATGAAGCTTTATAATGGTAAATCCTTGCCTGGCTTCACTGAGGATAATATCAAAGAATTGCGCAAGGAATCCCGCCGCGAAGGTATGGAAGGCATCTCACCACGCTATATTCAAGACAAAATTAGCAATGCCTTGGTTAATTATCAAAGCGATGGTGGCATAAATCCATTTATGGTGATGAATGAGCTAGAAAGTGGCCTCAAAACTCACTCATTAATCACCAATGAAGAAGATCGCAAACGCTATCGCGAACTCTTGGCAATCGTCAAAGAAGAATACGCTGATATTGTCAAAAATGAGGTACAGCGAGCAATTTCTGCCGACGAGGAAGCAATTAAGCGCTTATGTGCCAACTATATCGACAATATCAAAGCCTACACGCAACGCGAAAAAGTGCGTAATAAATTTACTGGAGCCTACGAAGAGCCAGACGAACGACTGATGCGCTCGATCGAAGAAAAGATCGATATTCCCGATAATCGTAAGGATGATTTCCGGCGTGAAATTATGAATTACATCGGAGCATTAGCAATCGAAGGCAAGACGTTTGATTATCGCACGAATGAACGACTTCATCGAGCTTTAGAACTGAAACTCTTTGAAGATCAAAAAGACAGCATCAAACTGACCAGTTTGGTTTCGAGTGTTGTCGATAAAGATACCCAAGAAAAAATCGATGTCGTCAAAACGCGCTTAATTCGCGATTTTGGCTACAACGATCAAAGTGCTACCGATGTGCTGAATTATGTTGCGAGCATTTTTGCTCGTGGCGATGCGACTCAGCGCAAGTAGGCTCGGACAAAGCGAGCGGATTCAATGGCGCATCTGCTCGCTTGCGTGCGTTCCTTCCACTAACAATCAACGGTGAGCCTATGCAACGAGTTGAACGTGATCTTAATCGCTTCCGCCAAATTGTGCGGGGCAAAATTAAAAAAGATCTGCGCAAATATATTTCTCATGGCGAGATGATTGGTCGCCAAGGCAAACTCTTGGTCTCCATTCCTGTGCCATCAATCGATTTACCACGCTTTCGCTTTGGCAAAAATCAAGGCGGCGTTGGCCAAGGCGAGGGCGAAAACGGCGATCCAATCGGGCGTGGTGATGGCTCGCAGCCAGGCGCAGGCGAGGCCGGCGAAGATTCAGGCCAGCATTCGCTTGATGTCGAAATGACCATCGACGAACTGGCCCAATTGTTGGGCGAAGAACTGCAACTGCCCAATATTCAGCCCAAAGGTAGCAAGAATATTATCTCGCAAAAGGATAAATATTCGGGCATTACCAAGGTTGGGCCAAATTCGCTGCGCCACTTCAAACGATCCTTCCGCGAAGCCCTCAAACGCCAAGTCGCCTCTGGCCAGTACGATCCCGATGATCCGGTGGTGGTGCCGATTCGCGATGATATGCGCTTTCGAACCTGGAAAACCACCGAAATGCCAGAAAGCAACGCCGTCATTATCTACAGCATGGATGTTTCTGGCTCGATGGGTCAGGAGCAAAAAGAGCTGGTGCGGGTAACTGCATTTTGGATCGAAACCTGGCTGCGCTCCCAATACAAGCATCTTGAAATGCGCTACATCGTGCACGACGCAGCAGCCAAAGAAGTGACCCAAGACGTTTTCTATCGGATTCGCGAAGGCGGTGGAACCAAAATTTCCTCGGCCTATCGCTTGGTCTTGAAACTAATTGAGGAGCATTATTCGCCCGCTGAATGGAATATTTACCCATTCCATTTTTCCGATGGCGATAACTGGGGCGGCGGCGACACCCGCGAGTGTGTTGAGTTGCTGCGCAACCAGATTTTGCCCAAAGTTAACCTTTTTTGTTACGGCCAAGTGCGTTCGTTGTATGGATCAGGGCGTTTTGCCCATGACCTGAACGAAAATTTTCGGGCCAACGAAACCATGGTCGTTTCAGAAATTGCCGACCGCGACGATATTTACAATGCAATCAAGGCCTTTTTAGGCAAAGGCAAATAGAAGGATGAAGGATGAGGGATGAAGGATGAAAATGCTAGCTAAATCTGAAATCAATCAAAATTTCTAATTTAGCTAGCATTCTGCTTAATTTCGGAGGATTTAACATGCAAAAGGATGTTGGTCGTGATGATTTACGCCAACGTACCACTCGTTTTGCACTCCAAATTATTCAACTGTACGGTTCTTTGCCAACCAGAGTCGAAGCAACAATTTTGGGTAAACAACTCCTGCGTTCAGGAACATCAGTTGGGGCTAATTATCGTGAAGCCCATCGTTCACGATCAGATAATGAGTTTATCGCAAAACTTGGCATCTGCTTACAAGAATTAGAGGAAACTGACTATTGGCTAGAATTATTACTTTTGGCCGACTTTCAAACAGCGATCGTTATTAATCCTTTACGTGATGAAACATCACAATTACTTGCTATTTTTACAACCATCGTTAAGAAAAAACGCTTATAACTTAAAGAACCATCTATAACCTATGATTTTGATAATCAAGCAGATTGATAGGGAAGTACTATCAATCCTCATTTCTTGAATATTTTCATCCTTCATCCCTCATATTTCATACTTCCAAAGAGAGGTTCTATGCCACTCAGCAACAACGATTTACCGCTTAATCTCCAAAAAGCGTGGGAGCAAATTGATGGCCATGCCAAGCATTATGGCCTCGATTACTACCCAATTGTCTATCAAATCCTTGATTATAATACGTTGTATGAAGTTGCTGCCATGGGTGGTTTTCCGCGACGATACCCACATTGGCGCTTCGGAATGGAATATGATCAATTAATCAAGGGCCATGTATATGGATTAAGCATCATTTATGAAATGGTGATTAATACTAATCCAGTGTATGCCTATTTGCTCGAAGGCAATATGATTGTTGATCAGAAAACGGTCATGGCGCACGTTGCAGGCCATGCTGATTTCTTCAAAAACAACATGTGGTTTGCTCCAACCAATCGTAAAATGCTTGATGTGATGGCGAATCATGCTGGGCGAGTACAACGCTATATCGATCGTTATGGCTACGAAGCTGTCGAATCATTTATTGATACGTGTTTATCAATTGAAAATTTGATCGATTATCACTCGCCGTATATTAATCGACCCGAAGCTCAAACCAGCCAGCCAATCGTCGAAGATGATGATATTGAAGTAGCCGAAGGTTTGCCGTTCGAACGTGCGTATATGAAGGATTTTATTAATCCACCAGAATTTCTACGCCAGCAACGCGAAAAATTAGTAGAAGAACAGCAGAAAATGCGTAAATTCCCCGAGAATCCGCAAAAAGACGTGCTGTTGTTCTTGATGAATTACGCGCCGCTTGAGCGTTGGCAGCATAATATTCTGGAAATTGTGCGCGACGAAGCCTATTATTTTGCGCCGCAAGGCATGACCAAAATCATCAACGAAGGTTGGGCCAGCTTTTGGCATAGCCGAATTATGACCACACATGCCGCCGAAACCTCGGAAATCGTCGATTTCGCTGATCATCACGCGGGGATTGTGGCGGCCCATCCTGGGCGCTTAAATCCCTATCGCTTGGGTTTGCTGTTGCTGCGCGACATCGAAGATCGCTGGAATCGCGGGCGCTTTGGCAAAGATTGGGAGCAATGCGACGATATGCGTGAAAAGCGCGAATGGGATCTGAAGCTTGGCAAGGGCTTGGAAAAAGTCTTTGAGGTGCGGCGGTTCCACAACGATATTACCTTTCTCGACGAATTTCTTACGCCCGAATTTTGCGTTGAAAATAAGCTATTTACCTTCAAGCACAACAACGATACTGATTTGTATGAGATTGTTAATCGTGATTTTGGCGCGATCAAATCGCAATTGCTTAGCGGCTTGACCAACTTTGGCCAGCCCTATATCTATGTTGAAGATGCCAATTACAACAATCGCGGCGAATTGTATCTGCGCCATCGCCATGAAGGCAACGATTTGCGCTTGGATTATGCGCGCGACACGCTCAAACATATTCATACAATCTGGACACGTCCGGTCAACCTCGAAACGGTGCTTGAGGATAAAAAACGCCTATTAACTTTTGATGGCAAGGAATATAGCGAACGGCGACTTGATTAATCAAGCCAAGCTTCAAGCTATTAACGTTTCGCTACCCTTCCGTCCCTCCGCCAGAGGGAAACGCAGGGGGTTTTCAGCCCCCTGCACCCCCAAATATTTGTCTGCTGGATTGTTACTGTGCTTTTGTTACTCCCAACCTTCGCGATCTTCATGGATCACATTTTTAACCCAGAGGCGCAGAAAATTGAGGGCTTTTGGCTCACGGAATGTATGCATTACCCAACAAGTTTCCGATAGCCAATAGCCAATAGCCAAAATCTCTCATCCTTCATCCCTCGATACTCTGCGCCTCATCATCTCTGCGTTAAATTAATGGCTTTTGATTAAGATTTTTGCGCCAACAGCACCTCGCTATAATCGGCAACCCAGCTAAAGCCCAAGTTTTCGTAGGTTTTGATGGCGATGTGATTAGCACTGTGCACATTCAGGCCAATATGCTTGATCTCGTGGCGCAGGCTTTGGCAAAGTTTGGCGGTTACTTGCTTGGCCAAGCCTTGACCGCGGTAGGCTGGATGGGTCGTAATATTGCCCAATGCTGCCACGCGATAGCTTGGCGAATAGACATGAATCCCAGCGATGCTGATTAATTGATCATCCTGCCAAATGCCATAGCAACAGCCAGTTTCGAGCATCCGCGGATCGAAGGCGGTATCGGGATAGGCCTCAGCATAAAGTTGATTAATCGCTGGCAAATCGGCGCTGCTCAGTTGCCCGACCTCGCGCTCAAACCGCACCTGATCAAGCTTGCCAAAATCGCGCAAGATCATTTTATGGTGTAGGCCATGATCGTGCAGCTGGTAGCGGTCGGCCAAACCCTCAGCGATGCCAGGCGAGAAGTGGCAATAAATTTTTGCTGGCAATAATGGCCGCATCGCAGCCGCTAATTGAGCAGAATATTGCTGACGCTGATCATCAAACATCAGCCAAATTGGCATACTATGGCCAAGATAAACCAAGCCAATTTGCACAATCTCGCCAGCTTCCTCAAGCCCATACCAGAGCGTCGAAGGCCAAAAAAACGCATCCAAATCGCCAATTTGATAGATATTCAGGTCAGCATTTTGGCTTAGCCATGCTGCAATTTTTTCCCGTTCGTGCAGGGCAATTAAACGCATTGTAGCAACCTCGTACTCCATCAAAAATGCAACCGACCAATTATATGCTCGCCAAATCTCCGTATACTATATGTCTATGGTCTGATTTCTAGAAAGGGTACGGCAATGAAGCGCTGGCAAAGCGATGGAGTTTTGTTGTTGATTGTGATGCTTTGGGGCAGCACATTTTTTGTCGTGCGCGATGCGACCGATCATTGGCCGCCGTTGGCCTTTGTGGCCTTGCGTTTTGTTTTAGCAACGCTGGCGCTCTTGCCATGGGCGCTCAAATCGCTGCGCCAATGGACGCGCACCGATTGGCAGGCAGGCTTGATCACAGGCAGTTTGCTATGTGTTGGCTACATTACCCAAACGATTGGCATCAGCATGACCACTGCCTCGCGAGCAGGCTTCGTTACTGGATTAAACGTCATTTTTGTGCCGTTAATGGGCGCAGTGTTGTGGCGCAGCAAAATTAGCGCCAAAGTCTGGGCTGGCGTAATTTTAGCCGTTGCTGGCTTGTATGTGCTCTCGATTGATAGCACTCCGCATGCAGGCTCGCAGCCAGTTTCGCTTTGGGGCGACTTCTTGGTGTTTATCTGCGCAGTAACTTTTGCAGGGCATATTTTGGCGATTGGCCATTGGACCAAAAAGGCCTCGCCAATTGCCATGAACATGATTCAAGTGGCGGTTGTAGCGGTCGTTGCCAGTCTTGGTAGCCTGCTGTTTGAAACAGTGCCCGCCTTGCCAGCAGATGTTTTTTGGGCGGGCGCATATTTGGGCATTATCTGCACAGCGGTCTTGCTGGCGATTCAGATTATCGTGCAGCGCTATGCCTCGCCAACCCGCACCGCCTTGATCTTCGTACTAGAGCCAGTTTTTGCGGCGCTATTTGCCGCAACATTTGGCAACGAAAGCATTTCATCAACCTTCGTTTGGGGTGGCTTATTAATGATGATTGGCATTGTGATTGCCGAATTGCCGCCCTTAGCATTGTTCAAGAAGCAGGAACCAAATGAAACAGTTTGAAGCAATTTTGTTTGATTGTGATGGCGTGTTGGTCGATAGCGAGCCGGTGAGCATGCGGGCCTTGGATGTATTTTTGGCCCGCTACGGCAAGCAAGCTGAACCCGATTGGGGCCATCGCATGGTTGGTCGCCGCGCGCATGATAATGCCAAAACGATGATTGAGAGCTTCGATTTGCCCTTGAGCATCGAGCAAACGATTGCCGAGCATCGCCAATTGATTTTTGAACTGGTCGAGCACGAAGCCGAAGCCATGCCCTACGCCGATCAAATTATTCGTTGGCTCAATCAACAGCACATCCCAATTGCGGTTGCCACCTCGTCGCCGCGCCCATATTTGACCATGGTGCTGCAAAAATTTGGCTGGAACGATTGTTTTGGCGCAACCGTCACTGGCGAGGAAGTGGCCAACGGCAAGCCAGCACCGGATATTTTTCTGCGCGCCGCCAAATTGTTGGGTGTGACGGCCAAAGCCAGCCTTGTGCTCGAAGATTCGCCGCAAGGCGTGCAAGCAGGCTTGGCGGCAGAGGCAACGGTTTATGCAGTGCCCAACAGCGTCACCAAATACTTGGAATTTCCGCCAGTGGCCAAATATGCGAGTTTGGCCGAGGTGCTAGCCGAGCTGCAAGCCAACAGCTAAACCTGCGCTATTCATAAGTGGTAACAGCCAAACCCCTTGCAGATCGACGGCTTTAAGGTAGAGTAAACACAGCAAGCGGTTAATCGATCTGGAGGCGTTATGTCTGATGCAGCGCAGGTTGTTTTGATTAGCACAAGTAATGCTGATGAGGCTCGCACGCTGGCCCTAGCCTTGGTAACTGAACGGCTGGCAGCCAGCGTTAATATTTTGCCGCAAATTAGCTCGATTTATCATTGGGAAGGCATACTCAAAGAAGAGGCCGAGATTTTGTTGATTGTGCGCACGCGTGCTGATGCGCTGGGCAGCCTGATCGAGCGGGTTGAACAATTGCACTCATATGCGCTACCCGAAATTATTGCTTTGCCGATTGTCGATGGCTCGCAACGCTTTATCAATTGGATTTTGGGCGAAGTAATGACCAATGAGGATGCCTAATGCAACGTATTTTAATTGTTGATGATGAACCAAGCGTGGTCGATGTGGTGCGTTCGCGCTTTGAACGTGAGGGCTTTGCGGTTGGCGAAACTGGCTCTGGCGAAGATGCCTTGCTGCGCTTGCGCAACGAAACCTATGATCTTTTGATTTTGGATATTGGCTTGCCCGGGATTGATGGTTTTGGGGTGTTGCGCCAAATGCGGGCCGAGGGCTTTGAGCAACCAGTGATTATGCTCACAGCGCGGGCCGATGAGGTTGATCGGGTGGTTGGCTTGGAGCTTGGCGCTGATGATTATGTAGTCAAGCCATTTTCGCCACGCGAACTGGTGGCGCGGGTGCGGGCCTTGTTGCGGCGCACAGCCGAAGCCAGCCGGTTGCGCCAACAAATTGGCGATGCAGTGCCAACCTCAAATGGCTTGCAGCTGGATAATGCCCGCCGTCGTGCGACCTTCCGCGATGTGCAATTAACCTTGCGGCCCAAAGAATTTGATCTTTTGGCCTATTTGGCTTCGCATCCAGGCCAAGTGTTTACCCGCGAAGTCTTGCTCGGCCAAGTTTGGGGCTACGACGAATATGTCGATGCGCGCACAGTTGATGTGCATATTCGGCGTTTGCGCTCAAAACTCAGCGAAATCGACCCCGAATCGAATTTGATTCAGACCGAATGGGGCATTGGCTATCGGTTTATCGAAGGCTAAAAGATGGCTATTCAGCCCCGCAGCATGGGCACGGGGCTGAATTCAAGCCAGTTGCTTGGTTAAATAATTTTAGGCGGCGAGGCGTTTGGTGCGGCGTAAAGCCAAGCCAGCAACGGTGGCAACCAACACAGCTTTGTGGGTATGCAAGCGATTTTCAGCTTGATCAAACACAATCGAACGCTCGCCATCAGCAACATCGGCGCTAATTTCCTCGCCACGATGCATTGGCAAACAGTGCATTACTTTGGCTCCAGCATTAGCTGCGGCCAACAGTTCAGCATTAATTTGAAATGGTTGTAGCGCTTCCAAATGACCTTCGGCCACGACTTGGCCCATACTGACCCAAACATCGGTATACAACACATCAGCATTCTTGACAGCTTCCAACGGATCGTTGGTCACGATGATTTTGGTGCCATTGGCGGCAGCTTGCAAGCGGGCTTGAGCCAACAACTGCTGATCAACATTCGCCACAAATGGCGTGCCGATCGCAAAATCCATGCCCAAGCGTGGCGCAATCTCCAACAACGAATTGGAAACATTATTCGGATCGCCAAGGTAGACCAATTTCACACCTTTGCAACTGCCAAAATGCTCGCGAATCGTTAAGGCATCGGCCAAGGCTTGCACCGGATGCAGCCAATCGGAAAGGCCATTGATCACTGGCACATCGGCGGCTTCGGCCAACTCGACCAAGGTAGCGTGATCGTTGACCCGCGCCATAATCGCATCGCACATGCGGCTGAGCACGCGCGCGGTATCGCCGATGGTTTCGCCACGGCCAATTTGCGTATCGCGGGGGCTAAGGTAAATGCCATGGCCGCCGAGTTGCACCATTGCCGATTCGAAGCCAACGCGGGTGCGGGTTGAAGGCTTTTCGAAAATCATCGCCAAGGTGCGGTTTGCCAGCAGGGGATGCGCTTTGCGGCGTTGTTGGCGCAGTTTGAGTTCGGCAGCAGTTTCGAGCACGTCGAGCAATTCAGTGTCGTTCCAATCGGCCAAGGCCAGTAAATCGCGACCAAGAAGTGAGTGTGTCATTTGGAAGCCTCCGTTAAGGGTAACGGCAGGGCGAGGGCGCTATGGGCAACCTCAGCCTTCTGCTAAAACGTGTTGAGCAGCAATCAGTTGGTCGCGCACGGCGTTGGGCGCTGTTCCACCAGGTACGTCGCGCATGGCGACAGAACGAGCAAAATCGAATAAACCAGCAACATCGGTCAAGCTTGGGTGGGCTGCAACGAAGCTTTCAGCAGGCAATTGGCGCATGCCAACGCCGCGTTGTTCAGCTTCGCGCACCAAGCGCCCAGCAATATGATGGGCTTCGCGAAATGGCACTCCCCGGCGTACCAATTCATCAGCCACATCAGTCGCCAACATCGCATCATCCAAGGCCGCCGCCATGCGTTCGGTGTTGAAACGGGCGGTGCGAATTGCCCCAGCAACCACCGGCAAAGTTAGGTTTAATGTATCGATCGCATCGAATAAGGGTGCTTTATCTTCTTGTAAATCTTTGTCGTAGGCCGATGGCAAGCCCTTGAGCAAGGTCAAAACCGTAACCAGATTGCCGATTAAACGGCCAGATTTGCCGCGTGCCAATTCGAGCGAATCGGGATTTTTCTTTTGGGGCATTAAACTTGAGCCAGTTGAATAGGCATCATCAAGCGCCACAAAGCCCCATTCGGCGCTGCTCCAGATGATCCAATCTTCTGCAAGCTGGCTGATGTGCACACCCAATAAGGCCGTTGCCGCCAAAATTTCGACAATATAATCGCGATCGCTGGTGGCATCGAGGCTATTTTGGCTGATGCTGGCAAAGCCTAATTCGGCTGCCAGTGCTGCCCGATCGACCGCAAACGCTGTGCCTGCAAGCGCGCCAGAGCCAAGCGGCAAGACGCTGACTCGCTTGGTAGCATCGTGCAAACGCTGGCGATCACGATCTAAACGCCAAAAATGAGCCAACAGGGCGTGTGATAATAAGACTGGCTGCGCCCGTTGTAGGTGGGTATAGCCAGGCAACATTGCCTCGCCAACTGCTTTGGCTTGCTCTAGCAATGCCGCTTGCACATCGCGAATCAAATCATCGGCCAATTTGAGTGCGCCTAACGTCCACAAACGGGTATCGGTTGCCACTTGATCGTTACGCGAGCGGCCAGTATGCAATTTGCCCGCCAAGGCTCCGATGAAATCACCCAAACGGCGTTCGACCGCCGTGTGAATATCTTCATCGCTGGTTAACGACAAAAACAGGCCTTCTTCAAACTCCTGTGCCACTTGGCGCAAGCCTGCGATCAATGCTTGGCATTCATCAGCTTGCAAAATGCCAGCCCGCTCTAAGCCATTGGCCCAAGCAATCGAGCCACGAATATCCTCGGCCCATAAGCGCCGATCGACTGGAAACGAATCGTTGAATAAGCGCATATGCTCAGCCAACGAGCCACTAAAACGTCCACCCCACATGGTTTGGTTACCTCGTTATTTAGGGTTCAGGGGCTAGGGATCAGGTTTGGGCTATAGGCTTTTGGCTATTGATATTCGATTTTTCAACGAAACTCCGATAGCCTATAGCCCATAGCCCATAGCCAGATTACCTCTGCGCCGCTGCGTTAAACGTTTAATCTAGTTCCAGACCCCTGATCCCTGAACCCTCGTTTACGTCCGATAATCGGCGTTGATTCGTACATATTCGGCGCTAAAATCGCAGGTCCAAGCATAGCCAGTGGCCGCGCCCGCCCCAAGATTAAGCCGAATTGCCACATGCTGGCCGCTGATTTGGCTGGCAGCTTCGCGTTCGCTATAGTCGGTGGGCGTGCCACCAGCAACTAATTGCACCTCGCCCAACCAAAGTTCAACTTGGCTAGGATCGAATGGGACACCAGCTACGCCAGCAGCTGCCAAAATTCGGCCCCAATTGGGATCACCGCCGTGAATCGCGGTTTTGACCAACGGTGAGCAGGCAATTTTGCGAGCAACAGTACGCGCTGCGGCAACACTTGGCGCATGAGCAACCGTGACGGTGACCAATTTGGTTGCGCCTTCGCCATCGGCGGCAATTTGTTTGGCCAAATCGATGCAGACCGCTTCGAGCGCTTGGCGGAAACTAGCAATATTGCTGGCGTTGATCGTCACGCCACTTGCGCCCGAGGCCAACAGCAACAACGTATCGTTAGTACTTGGGTCGCCATCGACCGTAACGCAATTGAACGATGCGTCGCTAACTTCACGTAACAAGCTTTGGGCCAAATCAGCATCGATAGCCACATCGGTGGTGACAATCGACAGCATGGTTGCCATCATCGGATGGATCATGCCTGCGCCTTTGGCAACGCCTGCAACCGTCACCAAACTCCCATCGATCACCGCATTGGCGCTAGCGGTTTTGGGGCGGGTGTCGGTGGTCATAATTGCTTCGGCAAGCGCTGGAGCATGCTCAACACCCAGTTCTGGGGCGATTGCAGCAACGCCCTTGGCCACTTTTTCAACATTCAGTTGATGGCCAATTACGCCAGTTGAAAGCACTAAAACCTGATGCGGCTCGCAGCCAACCGCCTCAGCCGCCAAACGAGCCATTTCGCGAGCAGCAGCATCGCCTTGTGCGCCAGTACAAGCGTTGGCACAACCAGCGTTGGCAATAATTGCCCGAATTTCGCTGGCATGCTCGGCTAACACTGCTTGATCGTAGAGCACTGGCGCGGCTTTGACGAGGCTGGTGGTAAAAACCCCAGCCGCCGTACAAACATCATCAGCAACAAGTAAACTTAAATCAGGATTACCACTGGCCTTCAAGCCACATCGCCCCGCAGCACTGCGGAAACCAGGAGCAAAACGAAAGATACTCATGCTTATTCGGCTCCTGAGGTTAAGGCTTCGACTTTTTGGGGCAAGCCAAAGAGCTTGATAAAGCCTTCAGCATCTGCTTGGTTATAAACGGCATCTTCGCTGAAGGTTGCCAAATCGGGCACATACAAGCTGCGTTCGGCCTTGCGTCCAACCAAATGCACGCCACCTTTGAAGACCTTCAAACGGGTCAAGCCAGTGACGTTCTTTTGGGTTTCGGTGAAGAACGCCGACAAGGCATAGCGCAACGGCGACCACCATTGGCCGTTGTAAATCAACTCTGAGAAGCGAATTGCCAAGGTATCTTTGTAGTGCAAGGTTTCGCGATCGAGCGCCAATTCTTCGAGGCCTTGATGAGCGCGATAGAGCAACGTGCCGCCTGGCGTTTCGTATACGCCATGGCTCTTCATGCCAACTAAGCGATTTTCAACCAAATCGACACGGCCAACGCCATGGCGTGCGCCAATCTCGTTGAGGGTTTGCAGCAAAGCCACGGGGCCAAGTTGTTCGCCATTCACGCTCACTGGAATGCCGCGCTCGAAGCCAATTTCCAGATATTCTGGCACATCAGGCGCTTGTTCTGGGGTAACGGTGCGTTGGAACATATTTAATTCTGGCTCCAGCCATGGATCTTCCAACGAGCCGCCTTCGTGGCTCAAGTGCCAAATATTGCCGTCGCGGCTGTAGATTGAGGCGCGGGTGCTGGTAACTGGCACATTGTGCAATGCAGCATAATCAAGCGCATCTTCGCGTGAGCGAATGTGCCATTCACGCCATGGGGCGATAATTTTCATGTGCGGAGCCAAAGCCATATAGGTCAATTCAAAGCGTACTTGATCGTTGCCTTTGCCCGTACAGCCGTGGGAAAGTGCATCAGCACCAACTTTCAAGGCGGTTTGCACTTGGCCGCGCGCGATCAATGGGCGAGCGATGCTGGTACCAAGCAAATAGGTGCGTTCGTAAGTTGCGCCCGATTGCAACATTGGAAACAAGAAATCGCGCACAAATTCTTCGCGCAAATCTTCGACATAGCAGGCACTAGCGCCTGAAGCAATGGCTTTGGCCTCTACGCCGCTCAGATCGTCATCTTGACCAAGATTGGCGCAATAGCAGACGACTTCACAGCCATAATGTTCCTTCAACCACGGCACAATCACGCTGGTATCCAAGCCACCAGAGTAAGCCAGCACAACTTTCTTTGCAGTCGCATTCGACATGACCAATGAACTCCTTATTGAAAGGATGAAGGATGAATTATGAGGGAGGAAACCCCTGAACCATCCTTCATTTCACAACATACACATTTGAAAGGATGAAGGATGAATTATGAGGGAGGAAACCCCTGAACCATCCTTCATTTCACAACATACACATTTGAGGATAAACCTAAGGAATCGGATCTTCATCCTTCATCCCTCATAATTCATCCTTACGATTAATGTTCCCAAACGACGGCGGTTTCGTCACAGCAGGTGACGAGTGGACACTTGACACAATCGCGCCAAACCTTTTCGGGGAAGCGTTCTTTGTCGGTGATCGTAAAACCCAAGCGCACAAAAAACGAGACAGCGCGGGTCAAGGCAAAAACTGTATGAATTTGGCGCAATTTGGCTTGAGCAACCAGTTCGAGCACAATTTTGGCACCAACGCCAGCAGCGCGATACTCGGTTGCCACGGCTAATGAGCGAACCTCAACCAGATCAGGATTCATCAGCAACAACGAGCCAATGCCAATCACCCGTTGGCCATGGCAGGCAACTACCCAATTTGCTAAAGAAGCACGAATTTCGTCAGCGGAACGGGGTAATAAATGCCCAGCCCGCACATTTTCGGCTACCAACTCAGCCATGCCAGCCACATCGTCTTCATGGGCGGGCCGAACCACAATGTCCGCAGGATCGATTGGAGCCAAAACTGTACTTTGTTGAATGGCAACCATTGATTGGTTACTCCCAAAACGGCTTGCGCCGGATAATGTTTAAATGTCGCTATCTATGTTTAGGCCCAGTTTTGGGCTTGATTTCGTTGATCATTGCTTAGCATTGCGCCAGCCTTCGCGTGCTTCGCGTGCTTCGCGGTTCCACTCATTCCTCGTTTCGCCACCCTTCCGTCCCTCCGCCGGAGGGAGACACAGGGGGTTTTCATCCCCCTGCACCCCCTCATATTTGCGTGTTGGATTGTTAGTGTGCTTCTGTTACTCCCACCTTCGGGTCCTTCGCGTGCTTCGCGGTTCCACTCATTCCTCGTTTCGCCACCCTTCCGTCCCTCCGCCGGAGGGAGACGCAGGGGGTTTTCATCCCCCTGCACCCCCTAATATTCACGCGTTGGATTGTTGCTGTGCTTCTGTTACTCCCGCCTTCGCGTGCTTCGCGCTCTTCGCGGTTTCAGTATCTCCTGACCCCTAGCACCTGAATCCTGAATCCTCACGTGCCATTAGGCGGCCTCGATAATCGTGCCAGCCTCAAGCTGATCGATGTTAGTGATGCGGACGACTTTCACGCCAGCCTGCAAGCCGCTCAAGGCCGATTCAACCTTGGGAATCATGCCGCCGCTGATTGTGCCATTGGCGATTAATGCCTGAATTTCGTTGGTGTTGAGCCGTGGCGCAACCACGCCATCAACCAAAACTCCAGGCACATTCGAGATAAACACGGCTTCGTCGGCTCCAACCGCGGCAGCAATCGCACCTGCAAATACATCAGCATTCACATTCAACGTGCCGCCAGCGCCATCAGCACAAATTGGGGCCAGCACTGGCACAACATCAGCAGCCAAGGCCTCATATAAAATCGTGGCCCGAATCCGCGCTGGTTTGCCAACTGCACCCAAATCGCCAGCTTCGTGCTCCACGCGGGTCGCATAGACCAAGTTGCGATCAATGCCCGACAAGCCGAGGGCTTCCACGCCAACTGCATTCAGCGCTGCCACCAAGCGGGTGCTAACACTGCCACAAAGTACCATCGTGGCAGCTTTGAGCGCGGTTTGGTCGGTTACGCGCAAGCCCGCCACAAATTGCGGCTCACCACCAAGCGCGACTTGCAATTGGCCAATTTCTTTGCCGCCACCATGGACCAAAATTGGCACATCGTGGGCGTTGACCATGGTTTGGATGACCGCAACCAAGCGCGCCAACCACGTTGGGTCATCAATTTCGTTGCCGCCAAGCTTCAAGATTCGCATCACCCACTCCTAACGCAAGCCCGTGGTTTCAGGCAAGCCAAACATAATATTCATATTTTGAATTGCCTGCCCAGAAGCGCCTTTGAGCAAATTATCAATCGCCGAGGTGACGATCAGCATGCCAGGCTGGGCCAGCGTCAGGCCAATTGCACAATCGTTGGTATGCACCACATGCGCCAAACTGGCCAATTGACCTTGATCAAGCACATTGACAAATGGCTCGTTGGCGTAGCGCTCACGATAGAGCGCATGAATCTGGGCCAAATCCAGCTCTGGCTGAATTGGCACATAGATTGTGCTTAAAATACCGCGTTGGGTCGGCAAGAGGTGTGGTGCAAAAATCGTGTTAACTGCTGCGTTTGCCAACTTGCTCAGTTCTTGCTCAATTTCGCCAACATGGCGGTGGGTATGGCCAATGTTGTAGGGGCTATAGTTTTCGTGAGCCTCGACGAAATGCAAGTGTTGCTTAGGTGAGCGGCCTGCGCCCGAAACGCCCGAAGCAGCATTGATGATGATAGTTTGGCCAGTTTGCCACCAACCTTGCTCCAATAATGGCGCTAAACCAAGCAGCACACTGGTGGGGTAACAACCAGGGTTGGCAATCGCTGGCACATCAACCAGCGCGGCGCGATTCAATTCAGGCAAGCCATAGGGTGCGTTCAAGAGTTCGGGGTGGGGATGCGTGTGGTCGTACCAGCGGGTGTAAGCGGCGGGGCTGTCCAAGCGAAGGTCGGCGGAGAGGTCAATGGCTTTGACACCATTCTGGCGGGCCTCTGCCACCGTTTTGGCAGCGACACCGTGCGGCAACCCCGTGAAAATCACATCAACAGTCTGCCAATCAACCTGATTCGCAGCTAATAAGGTCAGATCAAGTGGGCCGGGCACAACCTCGGCCAAACGCTTGCCCGCCGCCGATTCCGAGACAGCCCAAACGAGGCTGGCCTTTGGGTGACGTTGTAGCCAGCGAGCTAGTTCGTATCCGGCGTAGCCCGTTACGCCAAAAATCCCAACACGAATCATTGCGAACTCCCTATCGTTAAGGATGAAAGATGAAGGATGAGGGATGAACACATGGGTGTTCCATCATTCAACCGTTTCATCCTTCATCCCTCATCCTTCATAATTTCGCGCTAAAAAAAGTTTCCCCCCGAACCATCAATTGAGGCTCGGGGGGAAACGCTTGGGCGTTTATGATCTTGCTCGTTGCCTGTTATCCAGCACAAACGGCGCAAGCCCACCGAACCTCGTTGGTACGGGGACGACGCAGCCGCAATGCTGGCGAAAAAAGGTTGGTGAGCATTTGTTTCTTCATAATGTCGCGAATAATAGTGCGATTTAGATATTTTGTCAAGTAGGGGTTGCAACGCGTATTTAGCTGATTCTAATGGGCTAAATAACGCATTGCAGCACAGGTTAAAGCTTGCTAATAGTTGGCCGTTCGCCAGTGTAGCGCGCTCGTGGCCGAATCAAGCGTGCATCGCTATATTGCTCCAACGCATGGCCAATCCAGCCAACGCTACGGCCTAAAGCAAACAGGCTCATCGCGCTGCCCAACGGCAAATTCAGCACTCGCCCAACCCACGCCAAGCCAAAATCAATCGTCGGATGATCGCCCAACAATTCATAAACTGCTTGAATAATTCGATCAATATCGCTGCTAAATTGGGGCGCTAATTGACGAATCAAATCGAGCAGCACTTTGCCGCGTGGATCGCCATTGGGATACATCGGGTGGCCAAAGCCAGGTATCGGCTGGCCTAAGCGCAATTTTTGGGCCAAAACAGCAGCCATATCGGGGCTACGCAACAGCTCATCCAACAGCAACTCGCTTAATTCGCTTTGCTTGCCATGATGCACGCCGCCCAGCGCCGCCAAGCCAGCACTCACCACTGCATACAAGGTTGTGCCTGCCGAGGCAACACAGCGAGCAGTAAACGATGAGACGTTTAATTCATGATCAGCACTCACAATTAACGCAGCGTTGAGCAGCGGCTGCAAATGCGATGGGATCTGCCATGCTTCGGCCAAATGGGCGACGATTGGGCCTTGTAATGGGCGTTTGGCGGCAACACTAAACAGCAATTGTACAACCCGTACTGCCGTGCGTTGCAAGCCTTGCAACCGTTGATCAAAGGCTGCATGATCGTTGCTGCCAACCATCGCCAAGGCAATAACACATTGCTCAATCAACGCCAAATCAGGCAATTGTGGGATACTAATCGCTGGCAAATCGGCCCATAATTGGCTGCTCTGTTGGCGCTCACCAGTCCAAATTAGGCTGGCAACTTCTTCGATGCTCGCATTCAAGGCCAAATCGCGCACATCAATCCCGCGATAATACACCAGTTGATTATCGATCAACGTGATTGCTGAATCGAGCACTGGCGTGCCCCAGTGCAGTGCACCAGCCGCCACACTGGCTGGATTGCGTCGCCCTTCACGACGCAGTTTCAATTGCTCAACTTCATCGAACAAATAGCGATGAGCATGCGCTCCGGCTGGCTCCGAGTGCAGCAACCCGCGGCTCACATAGGCATACACGGTTGGCACACTGATTCCCAAATGCTCGGCCACTTCGCGAGCACTCAAATAGCGCGTCATTGCGTTGCTCCATTCCAATATTGATTCATCAATCAACATTGACAACATTGATAAATCTATTTATAGTCGATAGCAGCAGGAATTTCAAGCGGCAAAATTGCCGCTCAAGGCCTAACACGCTGGAAAGGATCGATTGTCAATGGCGACTGAAACCCAAGTTCATGTAGGTTTAGAAGGCATCGTTGCCGCAGCAACGCGGCTCAGTAGTGTCGATGGCCAAGCAGGCGAATTAATTATTGCTGGTTTTCCATTGGAGCGTTTGGCCCCCTTTGCTACCTTCGAGGAAACCATTTTTCTGTTGTGGAATGATCATTTACCCAGCCAAAACGAGCTAGCCGAATTGCGCCAAAGCCTTGCCAGCCAACGCCAATTGCCAGCCTTAACGTTACAAGTGGCCCAGCAACTTGGCCGCGAACAGATCGACCCGATGGATGCGTTGCGCGCTGCCACAGCCACATTAACCCCGTTGGCCGACGAAAAAGCTACAGCGCAGCGGATTGTCGCCGCTTTGCCAACGATTGTGGCGGCCTATTGGCGCGCCCGCAACCAAGCCGAATTTATCGAGCCGCGCAGCGATTTAAGCCATGCCGCCAATTATTTGTGGATGTTGACTGGCAACGAGCCAAGCGCCGAGCAAGTGCGTGCCCTCGAAACCTATCTCAACACGGTGGTTGACCACGGCTTGAACGCCTCGACCTTCACCACCCGCGTGATCATCTCGACCGAATCGGATTTGGTTTCGGCGGTAACTGGCGCAATTGGCGCACTCAAAGGGCCGTTGCATGGCGGCGCACCAGGCCCAGCCTTGGATATGGTGTTTGAAATTGGCACTGCCGATCGCGCTGAGGAAGTGCTACGCGCCAAGTTGGCTCGCGGCGAGCGCTTGATGGGCTTTGGTCATCGCGTCTATAAAGTGCGCGATCCACGGGCAGAGGTTTTGGCAGGCGCTGCCGATCAACTGTTTGCCAACGATGGCAACCGCGAATTGTACGAATTGGTGCGCCACGTTGAGCAAACCGCAATTCGCTTGCTCGAAGAACACAAACCAGGCCGCAAATTGCAAACCAACGTCGAGTTTTATACCGCGTTGCTGTTGCATGGCATCGATTTTGAAACCGATTTGTTTACGCCAACCTTCACCATCAGCCGCGCCGTTGGCTGGATTGCCCACGCCTTCGAGCAACGCGCCGTTGGCCGGATTATTCGGCCTCAATCGGTCTACACTGGCGAACGCAACCGCACGTGGGTTGATGTCGCCGAGCGCTAATTAGTTACGTTTCCCCTTACCCCAACCTTTCAAGGGTAGGTTGTTAAGATTCCATCACCCCAACCCCTCGCCCACTGCGGTGAGCGAGGGGCTTTTCATGCCGTGGTCCTTGGACAATTCGTTGGGAAACAAAGGTCGGCTCCCCCTCGCCCGCGTTCAGTGGGCGAGGGGGTTGGGGGGTGAGGGAGCAACGCAAAAATTCTTCCCGATTTACCCTTGAGCAAAGAACAATACTGCTAAAACCACTAAAGTTAAAATCATCCAAATTCCCATATACATTGCAATAAAGGTCTTGACGCTAGCTCCGGTTTTGCCGTTGTATTGCAATTTGCACTGCGGGCATTTGACCAAATTGGTCATTTTTGGCCCAACAACACCGCCCCACCAACTCATGGTTACTTTGGTGGGCATGGTGTAATGGCAACGCGGGCAGGGCATATACGGCGAGCTTGGTGGTACTTGATACATCATCAATCCTCAAAACGATACTGATCAATATCGCATAAAGGCTTAAAGCCAACAGCTTGATAGATTTTATTCGAGGTTGGGTTGCTTAAATCAGTAAAGAGCATACAAAAGCGAAAGCCTTGATCCAACAGATGCTGGCTTAACGCGGCCACTGCATTACTGGCGTAGCCTCGACTGCGAAATTGCGGTGGCGTGGAAACAGCGCCAATGCAAATGCCATTGATGGTTGGGCGGCTTGAAGCAAGTGAAGAAACAGGCTTGCCGTCAACTTCCCAATACCAAGCGCTACCAGTCGCAATTTGGCGCTCGGCTACTGCCCGACTATCCCAGGCAGGCTCGTTGGGTACGGCTTCGGCATGAAACGCGGCCAGCCATTCAGCCAGCCATTCAACATCGGCAATGGTTGCCTGTTTGAGCGAACCAGCAACCGGGGTTGGTGGAATAACTTCGGTCAACGTATAAACGCGTTCATGCATACTCAACAGCGGTCGTCTACCAGTTTTAGCTTGCCAAGCCGCGCAGAAAGCGGTGGTTGTTGCAGTCGCACTAAATACCCCAGATGGTGTAATGTTCTGGCTAACCAAGTAATTAGCTAAGGCCTCAGCCGCTTGGTTGGCTAAACTGGCATCGCGCAAGGCCGAAATTGTCAATGCATGCGGTGAGGTCATCACTGCCACGCCAACCGTGCCTTGCTCATCGCGAATCGCCGCCAAAAAAGGTGCATTTGCAGGCATCCAGCCATTCTGAATGCGCATACTCAAGCCAAGCGGTAAATTATTCTCGGCCTCGTGCTGCAACAGAAATTCGCGGTGATCGGTTAAGAATTTGTCAACTGAAGTATATCGTTCGACGCGCATACAACACCCTCACTAAGCTAGCGTATGCTTAGTGAGGATACTCGAAGCCCAATCAAAAAACTATCGTGCTTAAGCCTCAATTTAGGCCGCCAGCAACACATTTGCTTGCTGACTAACCGATGTTAAATCAATCCGCAACCAATCAATTGTGCCTTGCATCCAAGCCCGCAGATTTTCGATATAGTCGTTAACATCTAATTCAAATTCAGCATAATGTGGGCGTTCAGCGACAATCCGTTCAAAGGTAGCAACCTCGGTATAGCACATCTGCTCAATCCGCTCGATTGCCCGACTCCAAGTGCAATGCTCGCGCTCTTTGACCAGCACGGCAATATTTTGCGGCTCCACGGCGGTCAAATCGCGCTCAACAGAAGCAATATCGTGCATCCAACACACCACATTATTGGTAATTTCGCCCAAATGTTGGAAGGTTGCATCGTACTTAACCGAGGGTGGCAAGAGTTCAGCTTGGGCAAAATCTACAAAATCTAGCGTGCTAGTGGCAGCGCCAATCCGTTGATGCAACTCAATCGTGAGTTGTTTATTGATCGAAGGCTGGTAGGTAATGCAATACACATCGTACACCCAATCGTGCAGATAGGTGCTCAAGGTTTGGCCAAAGCGTTCGCGCCATTGATGCGAGGTTACGCTAGCCATGCGCTGGCTCCAATCGGCAAACATGGCAATTAATGGCTCGTGAGCATAACGCGGCGTTGCGCCATTGAAAATATGCAGCAGATCGTTGGTAAGGCTCGCAACAAATTCCGGCTGGCTAGTCAACGACCGAAACCATTGATCTTGCAAAAACAGCCAACTGCCCCAATCGAGAATTAAGCGAAAGCGCTCAGCACAGGCATGCGGATAGACCCGCGCCAACAAATGTGGCAAGCGCTGCCGCTGATATAAGCTCGCTTGGCCTTTAAAGCCATGGGTATATTGGCTCATCCATTGGCTGTGTTCAGCATACACGGCTTCTAGGTGAGGGTTAAGTTTCGATGTAAAAGGAAGTTGGATATTCACAAACACCACTTCACCTCCGCGATTGATCAAAAAAACATTAAAATTATTATGCTGATCCTAGCCGCAATTAACCATAGTGCCTTACTCCTAATCAGACCCCATGACATTCGGCGGTACTAGAGTGTGAGTATTGGGCAAAGGATGAATTATGAGGGATGAAGGCAAAAGTCAGAAGGCAAAAGCTAATTAACCACGAATTGCACGAATTGCACGAATGATTGTTTGATTGCTGTTGCCATAGCCCAAAGCCAATAGCCAAAACCCCATCTTCGCGATCTTCGCGGCCTTCGCGGTTTCCGTCCTTCGTGCGCTTCGTGGCCTTCGTGGCCTTCGTGGATCAAATGGTACAATCGCCAGCAGCCGATAGCCTTATTTTTTGGAGGATTGCATGCGTTTTTGGCCACTCTGGCTGATGATGTTGACCATTGGTTTGAGCAGTTGCGGGGCGAGTGCTCCACCATTGCCACCAGTCGCGCCCAACCAAGCCAACCAAATTTTGCTGCTCAACGAGCTTGATGGCATTGGGGCCAATAGCACAATCACTATCCTTGCACCCGCGCTGATCAGCCAATCGAACACGATTTTGGCTGGCTCACTTGAGCTTGGAGCCGAACCAATTGCCTACCAGCCAGTGCTGGCCATCCCAGCGCAAACCTTGGCAATTACCAGCAATGTTACTGTATTACGCATCAATGGTGTGCTCAAAAGCCCAACTGAACTTGAGCCAATCACGGTTAAACCAATTGAGCCAACCAACATCAGCCTTGGCGAGCTAAACCAGAATCTCGCTGTCTACAACAACCAAGTGTTGCGGCTCCACGGCACGCTCTTGCTCAAAGATCAAGCAGCCTTGTTGGTCGAGGAAGTTGGCAGCGGCGGCGTTCCCACAGCCAATGCAGCCCAAATCACAGTTGCGCAAATTCCCAGCCAATCGCCACTCATTCAACAATTGCCAAATCAGCGAGGCAACATTCGCTACGGCCAACTGAGTTTAGTCGGCATGTTGCGCGGAAAAACCTTGCATGTTTTTTGGGTCGAAGCTCAGCCCTGAGCCAGAATCTTGCTGTATTTTAGCCCGTTTGCAGGCCAGCAAAATGGGCTATTTTTTATGCGCCAAATGTGCTACGCTTGAGGTTAAAAACTGTGTTCAGGCTGCGAGGCGAAGCATGAAAGATTCTAAGTCGATGCCATTGATGCCGACTGCAACCACACCCCGATCAACAGCCAATTTCTTGCAGGAATTGGTCAATGAGTCTGTGCCCAGCAGCCCAATTGCCAACTTGCCACGTCGCGCTGCGCCAATGGGCATGTACGAGCGCTGGCTAAGCACCTTGGCCTATCTCAGCATTTTTGGCTTGGCAGTATTAATCTGGTGGATTGGGGCACAGTTTACCTTGGCATTTTTGGCAGGGCTAGGCCTGAATTTAGCCGCGCTTGGCACTGCCCAATGGTTTATTCCAATCATCATCACAGCCATTGAAGTGGCATGTTGGCCGCGTCGCGCCATCAACCAACATGTGCTGGCGGTGTTTGCCTTGGTTGGTGGCTTAGATTTAATTACGAGTGTGATTGGCTGTGTGCGCTGGCTAAGCAACCAACAATTGCCGCTCTCTAGCGCATGGCTCTGGATTTTTAGTGTCGTGATTGCAGCGCTGTGTGCATTTTGGCCCGAACGCTTGGCCCGCGCCGCAGTTGGCGAGCTGGGTCGTTTGTGGCGCTAAAGCTATCAGAGAACATAGAGCATAGAACATAGAGCATAGCTATAATGGCTTATTAGATTGACAACGAGTGGTGTGCCCTCTCCCACGGAACGCGGGCGAGGGGAGCCGACCTGTATATACCAACACATGATGGTAGAATCAGGGTGTTAAAACCCCTCGCCCGCTCCGTGGGAGAGGGGCTGGGGTGAGGGGATCAGGTCTTGGTTAACGCAATGAACCAGTACGCCTAGCTATTAAAAACCACACCTACCCATGCTAAAAAGCTATGGATAGGTGTAGTTTGTTCGAGACCAGACCAAGAAAGCTATCGGAGGCTGCGTTGAATGTTGGCGTGTCGGATCAACAATCAACATCACCATAATAGCACAAAGGTTCTATTTTAGCAAGAGTTTTAATCAGCAAAATGGGACCAATTTTTAGAAGCTGAATCTGGATAAAGGTGGTTGGGCTTGGATGCTGAAGCAGTACAAATTGGGGCATTAATATTGGCCATGGCCTTAGTAGCCTTGATGTTTCGCCAACGCTTTGGCCGCGATTGGCGTGAATTTCGGCTGTGGCAAGCCCAACAACGCTCAATTCAGCCTGAACCAACCAAGATTAGCCAATTTATGCCCTTGGCAACAGCGCTTGATGCGCGCACCTTGCCCAACGCTGGCACGGCTTTGCTCAATCCACCAGATGATTTGCGGGTGCTGGCTCACGAACTGCGCCAAAGCGAGAAACGCTTTGTGTTGCCTTTGGGTTGGCGTAGCGTTCAGGGCGTGGTTTCGTTGGTTCATGGCTCGCTGATCGACGATTTTACCCATATTCAAGTGAGTGGCGCTACTGGCTGTGGCAAAGATGGCTGGGTGCGCACCGCCTTGCTCTATCTGTGTCTCACCAATCCTGCTGAGCACTTGCAATTAGCCTTGGTCGATGGCAAAGCTGGTTTGTCGTGGCTCGGCTGGCGCGAAAAAGCCCATGTCGCGTTATTCGCCGAGGCCGAACATGAATTAGCGCCTGCATTAACTTGGCTAACCGAGCAACGCTTGCAGCGCCAAAAAATCCTCAAAGCCGCCGAATGCGAGCGCTGGGAAGAATATCAAGGCCACGATCTGCCCTTACTGGTGGTATTTATTAGCGAATTGACTTTGCTTGAGCAAGCCCTGGGAGCCAAACAATTAGAACAATGGCTTAACAGCGAGTTGACCAGTGGCCGCGCCGCTGGCATTCGCTATATCATTGCGACTCAAACATTTAGCAATTTGAGCACGCGCTTTCGTTCACAAATTAGCTTGGCAGTGGCAGGCTATCAGCCACGCGATGATGCAGATGAGCCAAATACGACCTTGCCAACCAAAGCCTTTCCCAGTAGCGCCTTGCCACCATCGCGCTTGCCTAGCCCACCAGCTGGCGCAGGCGTGTTTAGCTGTGTTCAAGGCCGCAATGCCTTGACCGTGCGCACCACATTCATCGATAAAACCCAACGCCAACAATTACTCAGCCTGTTGCCAACCCGCCAAACCGAGCTGCCAGCGCTTGAAGCTGCGCCCAGCAAGGTCACCAATTTACCAGTCGCCACCGAGCAGCCCTTGATTGCGCTAGCTCAAAGCCCAAGCCAAAGTTACAATCGTTATGATTTGGCGCAACTGTTGCTGCAATATCTCAATCGCCCCGAGCAATTGCTTGAGCACGGGCTTTTTCGTAGCGCATGTAGCATCGAACACAAACGCTTGCGCAGCTATGCCGGCGTAGCGCGCCTGTTTTGGGGCAAAGATGCAGCTCCCAACAAAAGCCGCCTGATCAAGCAAGCCCTCGAGCGCCAAGCCAATCCTAACGAACAAGAAATGCTCGCCAATTTGCTCGGCACAGTTGCCTAGACCTCAATTGTGTGCTATAAAGGTTGTTAAATCTTTCACAAAGATGATTAAACCAACACGCAGCACAACGTTCAAACACGGTACACTTTATGCAATGAATTGAGCAGCAAGTCAACGATCAATTGAGGAACGAGCGATGCAAACTCTGCAAGCAGGCACTATCGTACCGAACTTTACGCTTCAAACCGCCATGGGCGAACGCTTCAGCCGTGGCGATCTGCGAGGCAAAGCCGCTTTGGTAATTGTATTTTTGCCCGCCAACGATGGCCTTAATCCCACTTATTTGGCCAATCTCAGCACGGCAGCCCAACGCTGGTCGCACGAGCAAAAAGCCTTGGTTATTTCTGCCGAAGCCTTGCCGCCAACCGAAGGCTTGACCGTGCTCCACGATCCTGAATCCAAGGTGCTAGCCCAATTTTTGGGCGAGGCCAAAGGCGGCTGGTTCATCACCGATCGTTATGGCGAGCTGTATGCTCAAGGTCAATCGCTCTCAACCGCCGATTTACCCAAACCAATGAGCCTCAGCGAATGGCTCGAATATGTCAATATGCGCTGCGGAGGCTAGCACGAAATTATGAAGTATGAAGGATGAGGGAGGAAACGGAAGGATGAAGGATGAAGTATGAGGGAGGAAGTTTAAGAACATAGAGCATAGATGTAATGGTTCATTAGGTTAGCAACCATGGTTCATTCCCTCACCCCCAGCCCCTCTCCCACTGAACGCGGGCGAGGGGGGCACTGGTTTTTACCGACGTATTGCGCAAGAACCATGGGATTAAAGCCCCTCGCCCGCCACGTGGGAGAGGAGTTGGGGTGAGGGGATCAGGGCGTCGTTAATCCAATGTACCATTACACATAGAACATAGAGCATAATTCTAAAAATCTGTGGCAAAAAAACTTAACCTTCGCGCTCTTCGCGTCCTTCGTGGTTTCCAACCTTCGTATCCTTCGTGGATCAAGCGATTAACGCTGTGCAAGCATTAATCGCTTTTGTATTTAACAGAACAGGCGCAGATGCGATATGCTACAATGCCTAAGCTAGTTTTGGCGAGAAATAGGGCTGTATGCAGATTGCAATTGATGCTAGTCGCTTGGCGGTTGGGCAGCGCACTGGCACCGAATCATATACCACCGAGTTAGTGCGTGCGTTGGCGCAAATCGATCGCAGCAACGATTATTGTTTGTATTTCAATCAATTCCCCGCAGCGTTGCCAGCACTGGGCCGCAATTGGCGGATTAAGCCAATTCCTGCGCCACGCTTGTGGACGCACCTGCGGCTTGGCCCAACATGGCAAATCGATCGCCCTGATGTGGCGTTTGTGCCAGCCCATGTGTTGCCAAGTTTGCCGCCGCGCCGAAGCGTCGTCACGATTCACGATTTGGGCTACGAACATCATCCAGAATCACATCCAGCCCGCCAGCGGTTGTATTTGCGCTACTCAACCTTGTGGAGCACCCGCATGGCCAGCCAAATTATCGCGATCTCCGAGGCTACCAAACGCGATTTATTGCACTACACCGGCATTCCCGCCGCAAAAATTAGCGTGGTCTATCACGGCGTGCACGAGCGTTTTCACCAGCATCCAGCCGAACAAAGCAAGGCCACAGCCGCCAAATATGGCTTGCATGGCGAATATTTGTTGTTTATCAGCACCATTCAACCACGCAAAAATCTGCTGCGCTTGATCGAAGCCTATGCTCAAGCCCGCCAACAATGCCCTGATTTGCCGATCTTGGCCCTCGGCGGCAAAACTGGCTGGCTGACCGAGCAAATCACCAAACAAGCCCAACAGTTAGGAATCAGCGAGCATGTGGCCTTTTTAGGCTATGTGGACGATAACGATTTACCAGCCCTGCTCAGTGGTGCGACAATCTATCTGTTGCCATCGTTGTACGAGGGCTTTGGCATGACGGTGTTGGAAGCAATGGCCAGCGGCGTGCCCGTTATCACCAGCAAGGTCAGCAGTTTGCCCGAAGTTGCTGGCAATGCAGCATTGTTGGTCGAGCCAACCCAAACCGAAGCGATTGCCGCAGCGATTGTGAGCCTTTGGCAAAACCCAGTTCAACGCCACGATTTGCGTGAGCGCGGCCTTGTATGGGCTAAACAATGGACATGGCAACGCTGCGCTGAACAAACATTGGCGGTTCTAACCACGGTTGGCAACAATGGCTCATTCTAAACAGCGGTGGCTGGAGGAAGCATGCGCATCGAAGATTTAATTGGCAAGCAACTTGGGCGCTATAAAATTACGCGCATTCTTGGGCGTGGCGGCATGGCCGCAGTATTTGAGGCCGACGATACGATTTTACGCCGCCCAATTGCGCTCAAAGTGTTGTATGCCCAATATGTTGCTGATGCCGACTTGGTGGAGCGTTTTCGGCGTGAAGCTATTTTGGCTGCTCGCTTGGAGCATACCAACATTGTGCCAATTTATGATGTTGGCGAATCAGATGGCGTGGTCTATATCGCCATGAAGTTGCTTAGCGGGCGCTCGCTGCAAGATACATTATTAATCGATAGCTCGATGTCGCCTGAACAAGTGGGCGAAATTGTGCGCCAAGTTGCCAGCGCCTTGGATTATGCCCACGGTCGCGGCGTGGTGCATCGCGATATTAAGCCGGGCAATGTGATGCTCGATGACAATAACCAGGTTATTTTGACCGACTTTGGGATTGCCAAATCGCTTGATACGCCTGGGCTTACTTCGACCGGCGTGATGATTGGCACGCCCGATTATATGGCTCCAGAGCAGATCGACAGCAAAATTGGCCCAGTTGATGCGCGCGCTGATATTTATTCGCTCGCCGTCATGGCCTATCGCATGCTCACTGGCGTGCGGCCTTTTGATGGCTCGACCACCGATATTTTGCTGGCCCATCTTTCGCGAGTTCCCGAAGCTGCTTCATTGCGCAACCCGCATGTGCCGCCATCGATCGATGCAGTGCTGAGTGCGGCGCTGGCCAAAAATCCTGCCGAGCGGACCAAATCAGCTGGCTTATTTGCCCGCTCCTTGAATGAAGCAATTGGAGCGCCGACTGGCGTTGCCACCACGCCACCACCTGGAGCCAAGCAGGCCGTGGTTATTCCAAGCGTTGCAGCCGAGCAAATTGTGGCCAAGGCTCAAGCTACGAGCACCAAACCATCAACAACAACGCGGCGCAAACGTCCAGCAACCTGGCCAATTCTGTTGCTAATTGGCACGATCATCACTGGCGTGCTGATGTTTGTCACCGATACAGTTTTGGATAATCGCCAAGAAGCGCGCCAAACTCTGGCCACCGAAGCCGCCGAACGGGAGCAATTTCGAACCCAAGTTGCTCAAAATGGAGTAACGCAGACAGCCATGGCTGGGCAAATGAACCAAACTGCTACGCCGACGCTGGTTATCAGCAGCACGGCCACCGTTGAGGCCAGCGCACCAAGCCCAACCGCAGCCAGCGAAGCACCAAGCCAAGTTGCCCAAGTCACAAACCGACCAGCTGTGACGCAAGCGCTGCCAGTCGCGCCAACCAGTGAGCCAACCACTCCACCAACCAATAATCTGCCAACCGCAACGCTCGCGCCAACGTCGATTAGCCTCTGTCTTGGGCCATTGCAAGGTGGCTTTGGCAGTCTCTGGCGCAATAATCCAAGCGTTGCCGAAGCCTTGGGCTGCCCAACCACTGGCGAAGCAGCAAGCACGGCCTCAATTCAATATTTTGATGGTGGCATGATGTATTGGGTTGGCACGAGCGACCAAATTTATGTCTACTACAGCCCTGCCGCCAGCGGCGCGTGGCAAGGCTTTGCCAATCCCAACGACCCTTCCTATGACGAACCACGCGAAACCGCACCAGCTGGCAAATTGGAGCCAATTCGTGGTTTTGGGACGCTTTGGCATACGCTTGGCGGCATTCGCGAGGCGCTTGGCTGGGCCAACAGCCCCGAATATCCAATCACTGGTGTGGTGCAATATTTCCCCAATGGGCTGATGTTGCACTCGCCTGCGCTCGAAGGTCGCCCCGCCCGGATTTGGGTCATGACCAACGATGGCACATGGAGCCGTTATACCGATCCGAATAGTTAGAAAAACATAGAGCATAGAGCATAAAGAATAAGTAGTGTAGTGGGGAGAAAAATAAAAGCTAGAAATCAGATAATTGAAACTTTTTCTGAATGAACATACTATCAATCTATGCATCTTGATAGAAATATTCAAAAAATTAGATTAAATAGAAAAAGCTTGCCTTGATGGCAAGCTCTTCTATTTTAGTTGAATATCTTTTTTATTGTTGTGAGAATAAAAAAGGAATAGTCAACAGTCTCGTTTTAAACTCCTCAGGGCGGAGCAATTTCATGGTATAACTTTTTCTCAGTTTCGTCAAATACTGAAACGTATAGTATAACATCTACGTATTGATATGGCAATAACATGTTGTATACTGTTAGGCAGCAGTAAATTTATTACTGTTATATCCATAGGAGTTTTTATGAAGTTTTGTCCATTTTCCCGCTTTAAGCCTCCAAAGAGCCAATAGCCTTTGTGAGAATAAAAAAGGAATAGTCAAACTCCATCGTTTATGTGGATGAGTGACTAATTCCAAGCTCGATTGGTTGGTCGGATACTTATTTACAAACAATGGAGGTTGTCTATTACGGACAATTCATATTTGAAGTTGACGGCATTTAAGTGTGCTGTTGTGTGTATGCTTGTTTGTTTCATCATTTTCCTATATCTGCAACAAGATGCTTTATGGGGCTATGGAGTTCTTACAATAGTGTTGGGCCAAATAGGGAAATCTCTTCAGGTTACCCTTGAGTCCCTAAATAAAAACAATGATAAATAACCTTATCTAAGTACGAGATTAGTGTCAAAGGGAACTATAGTAGACTATAGTTCCCTTTGAACATCTATTTAATAGTAGCGCATTGTCAAAGGCTAAGACTATAGATTCGTGGCTAAAAAATAAATCTTCGCGCTCTTCGCGTTCTTCGCGGTTTCTCCCCTTCGTGCTCTTCGTGTCCTTCGTGGATCAAAACGGTATCATCGATTGGGCGTAAGCCGATAGAGCGTAAAAATTTGCGAAATGCCTTTAAAATTGTGGGTAAAGTGCTCACTCAAGACATCGTTTTGGCTGAGCATGGCCCGCACACCAGCCGATTCCATCACATCGGCAGTTAAAATGACATCATCGCCAACGCTAAGCCCTTGGGCGCGCGCCGCAGCATTCACGGTTGTACCAAAATAATCGAGCACTTCGTTGGCATTAACCGCAATGCAGGTGCCTGTATGCAAGCCAATCTTAATCACAATTGGCGGGCGATCGGGCCGCGCTTGGTTGGCCTGTTGCATATTCTGGTGAATCGCCAAGGCTGCGGCAACTCCATCGGCGGGATTCGCAAACACCGCCATCACGGCATCGCCAATCGTTTTGACAATTGAGCCATTATGCTGCTCGATAGCCTGAAACAACACGCCAAAATGGTCGCGCACCATCGCATAGGCCAACGAATCGCCATGTTCTTCGTACATCGGGGTTGAATTTTTAATATCGCTGAATAAAATTGTGAGATTTTTAATCCCCAAGCCCAAGCCAGGAGCCAACACTTCCGACGAGAACAATGAGCGAAATTCAGCCAAGGTCGAAACCAATGAGGCACTAACTCGCCCAAAGCCCCAAGCATCATGCTCGATAATCAGCAATTGCTCGTGTGCAGTCGTGTTATGCAGGCTCAAAACAACAGCTTCCGTTGCTAAATGTAGCTCAGTTTGGTTGGGGCCAGCGTTGGTGAGGTTGATTTGGGCACTGGTTGCGCCAGTAGGCTGGGCCTGAATCGTGCAGCGTTGCTCAATCCCCAACATGCGCATACGATAGCCGCCAGCCCCAAGCCGCATCGTGACCTCGCGCTGTTCGTTAGGCTTAAGCCGCGCTTGGGCCACAATATGCTCATTCAAGGCAGGCGAGCCAAGCGCACAGAAGGTTGTGCCGCTGGCGCTGCGGACTTTGGGGCTAACTGAAAAACGCAATTCCACATACTCATCGAAATTCACATCGTAATTAATATTGCAGACTTCGCAGTGAGCGCTCGCAGTGAGATCGCGCAAGTGCGGCGTGGGTTCGCGCGCAACTCGACAATTAGGACACAACACATCCCAATTCATATCGAGCAAACCCGTCCAGGTGGCATATAAAAAGACCCGCAGCACGCTCAAGCGTTCAGCGCCCCAAGCATCAGCTAAAACAAATGGCCGCATCGTTGCTACATCTTCATCGCGTTGGGTCTGAATTAATTGAAACAAACGATCGATCAATTGCTGATCGCAGGGCAAATCGCGCATGCGGTTGCGCAATTCTTGCAGCACCGTGCGATTGGCACGAACTTTGCGGGCTGGAGGAAAATAGTTGCTGGCATTGGGCTTTTTGGCGACTGAACGAAAAAAAGCCGCTTGACCAACAATCATCTGGTTGGCAATAAACCAACCAATTGGATAGCCCAGCAACTGCTTGGGAAAAACCTGCACAAAGGTTTCGACTTCGGTACTAATTGAGGTATGCGGTGTGAGAATCGTACCGCCAATCAAGCGATCGAGGGGTGGGAAATGCTCAAAAACCCGTTCGACCCAAAGTTGCTGTTGATAAACCCATTCAAACGGATACTCGACCCATTGGACTGGCAGGCCATATTGGCGAGCATTGCCGATCATCTCGCGCACCCCATCGCTGCGGGTGCGTTCGCTATAGGTGATAGGGGGCAAGCCAACAGCGTGATTAATTTGGCTGGTTTGGGCGGCAATTTCCCAAACATCAGCCAACGGCAATGGCACAATCGTCGATTGACCTAGGCGAAACGGCTTAAGCGCCATCATGCCCCTCCCTTAGAGCCGATTTGGGTCGATCCTCGCCGCATAGGCTGGCACTGTGTGCACGCCACGCACCAATAAACTATTGCCATGAATTCCAATCACCAGATAAATTGGCCCAAAGCGAGCCTGCAAATCATCGGGATCGAAGGCGAGTTCATCGACATCTTCCGATTGCATCCATTGCTGGCCAAAGGCCCGCCACGCCACATCGGTCACTGGCGTTTCATCGACGCTTTCCAAGCCAGCCAAATCAAACAAGATATAGCTTTTGAAGCGTTTTTCTTCGCGCTCAAACATCGCATGCACTTCGTGAGCTTGAATCAAGCACAACGAGCGTTCGCGACGTTCGAAGACAGCGGCTGGATCTTGGTCAAGATGTTCAGGCAGAAATTTGGCGTAGCGCTCGGGCGTAATATGTCGCAGCAAGCTTTTGCTACTTGCAGCAGTTAGCGCCCATTGCTCAACAAATGGCGGTTGCGGATGCGGCTCGAGGCCTTCCCAACGCACCACATCACCAGGCTTAATCAACGAACCATCAGCAAACGTAATATCACTGAGTTGCAGCGGGCCATCAGCACGCACAATATCGAGCCACACCCGACCAGTGACGGGATGGGCTTCGGTACTCATACCTGCGAGGGCCACGCCTTTTTTCACCCGTGATACTGCCAAAACCAGCAAATCTATTGGTTGCGCCATAACGTTTAAACCATTGTCCAATGAGTGAATCTTGCACCATTATGGTGAAATCTTGAGCCATTGTCAATTTGGCTTGGGCGCAGGCCAGCACAATCAAAAGGCATCGAGCACCTACTTTTCTAACAGTTGGCGAAACTCGCGTGAACGTTCCCATGCTTGGGGATCACTTTTCGACAAAAGGGTGCAAATAACCCGTTTTTGATCGCGATTGAGCGAATCGGCTCCGGTAGCAACTGCGCGCAACGATAAATCGGCATCAGCGCCCGGGCCGCTCAGATAATCTTCGAGAAACGAGTTTGGTTGTTGCGGCATGTAGTATTGCAATTTAAAGGTTTGGAGTGACTGAAAAATGTCGGTAATCACATGGGTAAATTGAATCGCAAAGACGGCGGCACCACGCGGCGCAGCAATTTCACGATATTTGCCAACCACAAGCGGCGGTGAGGTTTCGCTAAACATAAATTCATCATAGGCTTCAACCATCACGCCAGATTCGCTGAATAAGAGCGTTGCCCGTACCACTGTTTTACGCCAGAGCCGCATACATACCTCCGAACAATCGTGTGTCGAGTACAACAATGTTGGACGCTATCGCCACGATAGCGTCTGCTCCTTCGATTGTCCTCTATTCTACGCTTTTTTTAGATCAGGCTTTTGGCTCTGATAGATCCGATGCAGGGCCAAGCCCAATTGGAGCGCCAGCCGATCTGGGGCACGGTCGAGATGATGCGATGCAATATTTTCGATGCGACCAAGCCGATAGAGTAGGGTATTGCGGTGAATATGCAAAGCTGCTGCTGCCTGACTATGGTTGCCAAGATAGGCAAAAAACATTTGTAGGGTATACAACAAATCGCCATCTTGTTTGGCATCGTGAGCAGCTAGTGGGCCAATCGTCCGATCATAAAACATTCTAGCACGAGCAGAGTCTGCCACGCTCAGTAGTAGCCGATAAACGCCCAATTCAGCGCCACCTGCCAGCACCCCAGCGCCTAAAAGCTCGCGGCCAAGCCGTAATGCGCCAATTGCTTCAGCCCAAGCCCCCGACCAAGCGCCATTTTCCGAGGCAATGCCAAAGCCGCCATCAAGCACCCAACTAGCTTCATGCAAGGCAGTATGCACCTCGCGCAAGCGCTGTTCTGGGTTGTCGAGGCTATCGATCGGCATGGCCAAGACAATTACGCCATCGTGATCGGCAATAAACGCTGGGTAGCGCAAACGGTCACAAGCCCGCCGTACCGCCGCCATCACCCGCTCGATTTGGGCTACATCTTGGGGCCGTAACGCAGCCAAGGCATAGGCCGAATCGAGCAAAATGCCCTGTTCAGCAGCGCGGCGCTGGCCAGGCAGATCCAAGGGAATGCCAGCGAGCAAGGCTTCAAGCACGCTGCCGCGCAACCGATCCTCGGTAGCTTCAATGGCCCGTTCTTTATCGAGCAATAATGATAAGGCAGCAGAGCCTTGTTCCAGCGCGCCAGCATCCCAAGGATGGCTGCCAATGCTGCCAAGAAAACCAACCCGATGGCCATCAAGCAGCACGGGCACGGTGGTTGGCATGCCAGCATCAGCAGGAAAAACCACGCTATGGCCAGTCCAAAGCTCAAGCATCCGCAACAAGGGAGTTCGACCCTCATTTAGGCCATTCATGGTTAAGGCACTATACAATTGCGCCGCGCGGCGCTCGTATTGAGCTTCGGGGTCGGAGAGCAAGCGTTCACTTTCGCGCTGCACCATGCGCAAATCGGCGTTGTGTGGCAATTCAAACAAGGTGATGTTGGCAATCTCTGCCGCTGCCACAGCCCGCTCATCGACCATTCCAGTTAGGCCGACAGCCAAAACTGAAGTCCCATGCAAACGCTCAATCAAGCGCGCTAACGAAAGGCGCAACGAATCTAAGACAGTTGTACTGACCAGCACAACTTCAGAGCCAGCAAGATCGGGCAGGGCTGGTTGGGTTGGGCGGGCCAGCACAACCGCACGGACTGCAAGAGTGTTGGCCTCGCCAGCCCGCAGGCTAGTTGTCGGCGGTAAGGCCAGCCGCCAAATTTCATACAGGGTTGCCACAATCGATACCTAAACTTGGCGACGATTCGGTTAAAAATCGTCTCACTAGCAATTTGCACAATCTCAGGCTGAATTATGGCATAGTGTGGCAACTCATGCAAGCGCTAGCATAGCTGTCAATTGTTAAATATGTGAATAGCTTTGTGCAGATTGTATAGAGCTTAAACAAACACCACCATTCGTTGTGAATGATGGTGTTTGTCGTTATGCCCTACGAGCCAATTTAGAATGGCAAATCGTCTTCGTCGGTGACGACTGGCTTGCGGGAAGCTGGCCGAGTTTGGGTTGCGGCTGGGGCAGCGCTACGGGCAGGAGCTTTGGCTGGGCTGCTCGCACCATTACCATTGCCATTGCCGTTGGTGCGCGCTGGTTGCGCTGGACGGGCTGCCTGGCGTGCAACCGGAGCTGGCTCAGGAGCGCTTGCCCATTCTTCTTCTGGGTCTTCGGCGTTATAGGCAACACCTTCACGGCGGCCATCGAGAATAATCATATCGTTGGCGACGATTTCGGTTTTATAGCGCGTCTGGCCGCTTTGTTCTTCAACCCATGAGCGAGTTTGCGAACGGCCTTCGACATAGACCCGCGTGCCTTTATTCAAATATTGGTTACAAATTTCGGCAAGTTTGTTCCAAGCTACAATTGAAAACCATTCGGTATCTTCGCGTTGTTCGCCCTCGGCGGTTTTCCAAGTGCGGTTTGAGGCAACCCGAAAGGTTGTGACAGCGGTACCTTGGGGCGTAAAACGCATTTCAGGGTCTGCGCCCAAGCGTCCGGTCAATTGAACTTTGTTTAAATCCTTGGCCATTGTGGTAGATCCTCCGTTTTAACGTAAAAACTCGTCATATTTATATCGATGCTCAAGCAGCAGCGCTGTGAGCAGGAATATCTTTGCGGCGTTGTTCTTGGCGCTCACGTTGCAGATTTTTGCGGTAGCTTTCGAGTTGGGCTTGATGCTGCTGCAAAAAGTCGCGAATTTCGAGGCAAATGCCGAGCCAATCGTCGGCAGGAAAGCGCATTGCCAGTTGGGTTGTTGGCTTGCCATCAGGGGCAATCCCACCAGTGGCGGTTTGTTTGCCAGGCCCGATTGTAATCGATAAGCGCATTGGAAAGCGCGCAAACTTTTGATCGGCTCCAGGATCGCATTCGACCTTGAACAAACGACTTTCGATGCCATCGTCGCGAACTGAGCCACCAAATACCTCAAGCTTCCAACCAGGCTCAAATGCCTTGCCAGTTAAGGTATGATGCACCAACAATTTGCAACGCAAAATCGGCAAGTAGGCATTGGCCCGATCAAGATGCACGCGCCGCGTGCGATCGTAGCTCACAACTTCCCATTCAAGCCGTTCAATGCCCATCGCATCGTAAACATTGCAAAAATTTTTGTTGGTGGTGTATTCAACTAAGGCATATTTTAGCTGTTGTCTTGCTTGCATACTCGGTTCCCCATTCGTAATATATCATCTCCATACGTCGTAGCACGTTTGTTCTAAACAGCATAGCATAGCCTACGCAGATGTCAAGCGCTTGCATGGTAAGGTTTGCTGACTCCCAAAAGCACTAGTCTAAGCTATGACAAGCGGTAGAAAAGGATGAAGGATGAATTATGAAGGATGAAATCATATGTAAAACGAAATAGGTTGAGTGAGAGGCTATTGGCTATCGAAAGCTGTTAGCCTCATAATCTTTCAGCCCAAAGCCTATAGCCAAAAACTCCTATTTGCATATTTAGTCGATGCCTGAATTACAGACACATGTTATCGAACGAAAAATCTACCCTTTGTGTACTTCGTGCATAAATAATTTGCATATTTTAGCCAACTCGTCTACGCTTGCAGCCTTGAAATGCAATTTAGCCATAGACGATCTTCGATGGTCTATTTCACACGATGAAACGATACACTCTGCATACGCTGATCATTTTGCTGGCGGCGCTTGGTTTGCGCCTCGCAACGTGGTGGCTGCTACCCTATAAAGATTGGATTAGCGACGAAGGCGAATACTGGGGCGCAGCGATTTGGCTGGCTCAAGGTCGCGAATTTCAGTTTTTCGATGGCTGGATCTGGACGCGACCACCGCTCTACATTAGCTTTTTGGCGGCACATATTAAACTCTTCGGCAATAGTGCACTCTGGGCACCACGGCTCAGCCAAGCCTTGCTCAGTGTTCTAAGCGTTTGGCTAACCATGCGCATCGCCAAACGCCTAGCCCCAGCCGAACAGCAAGCACGAGTCAGCTTGATTGCTGGCTGGTTGATGGCGCTCGGCTATTCGTTTGCAGCATTTAGCTATTTTATGCTTTCAGAAACCCTGTTTTTGAGCATCTTTTTGGCTGCTAATTTGTTCTTGCTGCGCTGGGCCAGCACGCGCCATTGGCGTGATTTGCTGTTGGCAGGAGTTGGCTTTGGCTTGGCTGCATTAACGCGGGCAATTATTTTAACTTGGCTACCACTGCCAGCGCTGTGGATTGCTTGGCAAATTTGGCACGACCAACGCCCACGCTGGCAAGCCACAATAAAACCTGTGCTCGGCTTTACGCTCAGCGTTTGCGTGATTGTCTTGCCGTGGACGGCCTTTGCAACCAATCGCTGGAGCAATGGCGATGGCTTAATTTTGGTCGATACGACTGGGGGCTATAATTTTGCCCTTGGTGCGCAAATTGCCACGCCTGAAGGCCGCAATGGCACGCGCCTCGCCGAAATTTTGTGTGGCGGCAATGGGCTAGTTTGCCAAGGCTCGCAGGCAGCCCGCCAAAATCAGGCTTATGCTCAAGGCTTTGAATGGTTGGGCGAATATCCACAACGCTTCATCAGCAAAACGGTGCTCGAATTATTGGATATTTTGCAGGTGCGTTTTGATAGCGCCGAACACCTGACCGATGGCTATGTTGATGGTCGCGTGCCAGTGCCACATCTGCTTGGTTTGTTGCTCGACGATACTGTGTATGTTGTGATTGTGGGCTTGGCGGTGCTTGGTTTGTGGCGCAAACAGCCGCTTGCTGGCAAAGGCTTGGTGCTTGGCTGGCTTGGCTATAACATTATTGTTGGCTCGTTAATTTTTGCGATTGCTCGTTTTCGCCAACCACTGCTCCCGTTCATCATGATTTATGCTGCGTGTGGCGTGGTGCAATGGCGCGAGGCTTGGGCCAGTATTCGCCAACAGCGCTACGCTTGGGCCAGTGCAGGGCTGATTTGGCTGATCGTGTTGCCATCGTATCTCTATTTGCCGGAAGCGGTGGGCGTGCGCAGCGTTTGGCAAGATGTGCGCTTGGGCTTTGCCGGAGTTCAACAAGCCAACCAATGCCAAGAAATTCGCGGTTTGCTGCAAGCTGACGATTTAGCAGCAGCACGAACCTTGCACGACCAAATCGATGCGGAAGGTCGCAGCGAAAACACCAGCATCAGCGCCTATACTGGGCGGCGCTGTTTGGCCTTAATCAATGGTCAATTGCTCGAAGCCGAGGGCAAACCAGCGGCAGCTTTGGCCTTCTACCAACAGGCAAATCCCAAAAATAACCCAATTCAATCGGCGCGCATTTTGATGCTTGAAGGCAATTTATTGCAACGTCAAGGCCAAATTGCCCAAGCGCTGGCTCGTTTCAACTTCCGCGATGTCGAAATTATCAACGATTTGGATTGGGCTTGGGATTATTTGACCGTTGTGCCGACCACGACGATCGATCTTGGCAGCGGCTTGGATTATGGCTATGTGCGCGGGTTTTATCAAAGCGAGCACAATTCGCCAGATTTTCGTTGGAGTAGCCAAGCCTCGGCGTTGCGCTTGCCCCAAGCAGCGAATGGCCAAGCCCAAACGTTACGTCTGCACCTGAATGGCTTCACCAACGATTGGCAGCCAACGCGGATTAGCGTCAGCTTGAATGGCCAATTAATCGACAATTATCAACTTAGCCCAGATTGGCAGTGGTTGGAAATTCCGTTGCCAGCCCAGCCTCAAGGTAGCGATCTCTTGCTTGAATTTGCTAGCAGCACCTTTGTCAGCGGCCCCGAAGATTTAGCGACGCGGGTTAGTTCGCGGGCATCTGATCCCTTGCGCCTACTCGGTTTTCAGCTCGATCGGGTCGAGATTAAATAGAAGGATGAGGGATGAAGGATGAGGGTTCAGGGATCAGGCTGTAGGTTTAGGGCTGGCACGAGGCGGTTTACACAGACAAACCACCCTGACAACCGACCTCTCGCATCGCAACTACGAAGAACGCGAAGAGCACGAAGGGGAGAAGGCTCTTGGCTATCGGCTATCGGAAAATCATTGGGGTTGGCAACATAGGGTGGCACAGCACAGCACAGGATCCTGATCCCCAGCCCCTGACCCCCGACCCCTCGTCCAAAAACCCCTGCGTCTCCCGCCTTGAGGCGGGACGGAAGGGTGGTGAAACGAGGGATGAGGGATGAATTCCAAATCAAAAATCAAAAATCAGAAGTCAAAAATCAAAAATCAAAAAGGGATATGGCTCTGGGCTATCGGCTCTTGACTAGCATGACCGATCTTCAGCACCTGCCCCCCTTGCATCGCAACTACGAAAAACACCAAGCGAGGCTTGATTAACATAAAAAAACCTTGGGATGCCGAAACATCCCAAGGCCAATCAAGCAAATCAGATTACTCGGTAATCCATTGATCGACTGAGCGTTCTGAGCGAATCAATTCTTCGCTGTTGAAGAACAGCGCCACTTCGTTTTCGCCATTTTCAGGTGAATCTGAGGCGTGGATCAAGTTGCGCCCGATATTTACGCCAAAATCACCGCGGATGGTGCCAGGAGCAGCCTTGACGGGATTGGTCGCGCCAACGGTTGAGCGCACAATTTCGATCACATCTTTGCCTTCAACAGCCACAATCAGCACTGGGCCTGAGGTAATGTACGAAACCAAGCCAGCGAAGAAAGGCTTGCCTTCGTGAACGCCGTAGTGCTTGTGAGCCAAATCGCCGCTGATTTGCGACAACTTGATGCCGATGAATTTCAAGCCGCGAGCTTCCAAGCGGGTCAAAATTGGGCCAATCAAGCCACGTTGAACTGCATCAGGCTTTAAGATGATCAATGACTTTTCCACAGGGAAATGCCTCCATTATGCATTATTAATCAAAAAAATAAGGATCGTTGATCCGATCGTGGGCATTGTAGCATACTTGCAGCGCGGCATAAAAAAGCGAGCCACCAGCTACGGTGACTCGCTGAGCAATAAGCAAGCAATTCGGCCTAGATTGGCACAGCCTTACTAATATTTTTGGCAGCGCGGCGCATTTCAATCTTGACTAAGCCAAGGTTGACCATGCGTTGAGTTACAACTGCCAAGATGACATCACGCGCTTCGAGCAGCAGAATCGAACCATCTTTTGCATCAATAATTGCATCAACCAGCGTGCCAATGCCAATGCGCTTGGTTGCTTTATCAATTTCGCCAAACACTGCTGCCGACATCGCGCCCAATACTTCAGCATCTTCATCTTCGATCAAGGTGCTGGCGATAACCAAGCCATCGCGGCCTACCAATAGGCTGCCGATAACCCCTTCAACCCGAATTAAGTCCTCAACGATATGACGCATACGGTCTAGCCTTTCTTCAGTCGCTTGGTGCATTAACGACGTGGTTTATTTAGCACCCAGCCATACTCATCCATCGCTTCACGCCAGCGTCCTTGCTTAGAATAGGCATCACCTAAGGCACGGTGCAGCCGTTGGAGCAAGCCTGGGTCATCGTGCGACTCAATCAGATCTTGCAAATCATCAACTACTTGATCCATCAGTTGATTTTGTTTAATCAGCCGTTTGTATTCGGTCAATGCCTGATCGACCGAGGCGGTTTGGCTGATCATGCGCGCCAAGGCCATTCGCAAGCCATGGTTGCTTGGATCAGCTTCGAGTTGTTGATAGTATTCGCTAAAGTCGGGACCATCGCCACCTGCACTGCCGCTGGTTACAGCTGGGCTGGCGCTAGGCTGCGGTGTTTGGGCAACCACTGGCTGGGCTTCGACCGCTGGCGTTTCCGTCACTGGTTTTGGCTCAGGCCGTGGCGAGACATTGTATAAACGATCGCGTGGCCGTTGATCTTCTTCGCGTGGTCGAGGCGAAACTGGATACAACGGTGCGCGTTTGGTCTCTGGTTCTGGCTCAGCTTTTGGTGCAGGCGTTTCAGCAATAATTGGCTGAGTTGGCACGATAACCGGTGCAATTACCGCTGGCGCAGCCTCAACGACTGGCTCGACCGGAGCTTCAATCGAGGCAATTTCATCCTCACTCAAGCCAAGATCTTCCCACGAGAATGGGGTCATCTCTGGCTCGGCGGGAACTTCAGCAACGACTGGCTCTGGCTCTGGTTCTGGCTCGGCGCTTGGCAAGGCAAAATCGATGCCCATCAATTCTTCTTCGCTAAGCTTCAAGCTGCGATCGTCGTCGCCTTGTTGCAAGGAAGCAATTTCTTCTTCGTTCAAGCCAAGGTCGGCCAACGAGAATGGCGTGAGATCTGGCTCTAGCTCGCTCGTTGTTTCAACTGCTGGCGCATCGGTGCCTTCCAAGGCGGCAATTTCTTCATCGGTTAGCCCCAATTGGTCGAAGGTAAACGGCGACATATCTGGCTCGTCGGCTTCGATTTCAGTTGTAGGCTCGCTCGGAGTGCCTTCCAAGCTGGCGATTTCGTCGTCGCTCAAGCCAAGGTCGCTCAACGAGAACGGAGTCATTTCTGGCTCGGTTTCGTTGGTTGTAGTGTTGCTTGGTGCTTCAAACTCAAAGTTATCAAACCCAAAGCGCGATGGCTCTTCGGCAGCAGGCTGGCTGCTTTCGCCATTCAACATTGCGATTTCTTCATCGCTCAAGCCAAGGTCGCTCAACGAGAATGGAGTCATTTCTGGCTCGGCTTCGTTCGTCGTTGGCGTATCCAGTTCGAAATTGTCGAATGAAAATGGTGCTGGCTCGGCGGCTGGCGTTTCTGCCGTGTCGCCGTTCAACATCGCAATTTCTTCGGCGCTCAAGCCCAAATCCGTCAACGAGAACGGAGTCATTTCTGGCTCGGCTTCGTTCGTCGTTGGCGTATCCAATTCGAAGTTATCGAACGAGAATGGCGCTGGCTCGGCGGCTGGCGTTGCTGCCGTGTCACCGTTCAACATCGCAATTTCTTCAGCGCTCAAGCCCAAATCCGTCAACGAGAACGGAGTCATTTCTGGCTCGGCTTCGTTGGTCGTTGGCGTATCCAATTCGAAGTTATCGAACGAGAATGGTGCTGGTTCGGCTGGCGTTTCTGCCGTGTCGCCGTTCAACATCGCAATTTCTTCAGCGCTCAAGCCCAAATCCGTCAACGAGAATGGAGTCATTTCTGGCTCGGCTTCGTTCGTCGCTGGCGTATCCAATTCGAAGTTATCGAACGAGAATGGTGCTGGTTCGGCTGGCGTTTCTGCCGTGTCGCCGTTCAACATCGCAATTTCTTCAGCGCTCAAGCCCAAATCCGTCAACGAGAACGGAGTCATTTCTGGCTCGGCTTCGTTCGTCGTTGGCGTATCCAGTTCAAAATTATCGAACGAGAATGGCGCTGGATCTTCAGCAGTAGTTTCACTGCTTTCGCCGTTGAGCATCGCAATTTCTTCAGCGCTCAAGCCCAAATCCGTCAACGAGAACGGAGTCATTTCTGGCTCGGCTTCGTTCGTCGTTGGCGTATCCAATTCGAAGTTATCGAATGCGAATGGTGCTGGTTCGGCTGGCGTTTCTGCTGTGTCGCCGTTGAGTTCCGCAATTTCTTCGGCACTCAAGCCCAAATCGGTCAACGAGAACGGAGTCATTTCTGGCTCGGCTTCGTTGGTCGTTGGCGTATCCAATTCGAAGTTATCGAACGAGAATGGCGCTGGCTCTTCAGCAGTAGTTTCGCTGCTTTCGCCGTTGAGTTCCGCAATTTCTTCGGCGCTCAAGCCCAAATCCGTCAACGAGAACGGAGTCATTTCTGGCTCAGCTTCGTTGGTCGTTGGCGTATCCAATTCGAAATTATCGAACGAGAATGGTGCTGGTTCGGCTGGTGTTTCTGCCGTTTCGCCATTCAACATGGCGATTTCTTCCGCGCTCAAGCCCAAATCGGTCAACGAGAAAGGAGTCATTTCTGGCTCGGCTTCGTTGGTCGTTGGCGTATCCAATTCGAAATTATCGAACGAGAATGGCGCTGGCTCTGCGGCGGTTTCGCTGCTTTCGCCATTGAGTTCCGCAATTTCTTCGGCGCTCAAGCCAAGGTCAGTCAACGAGAACGGAGTCATTTCTGGCTCCAAATCAGTTGATTGTTGGTTGTAGCTCACAGGCTGATCGAAATCGCCAGCAATGAAGTTGGCAAGTGGTTCTTCGGTTTCGTAGCCATCGGCCTCGTCACCAGAGAACTCCTCGTCCATATTGATAACTTCATCGCCATCGCGAATTTGGATGCCATTATCGTGTAAGGCCAACGCGATGCGGTCGATTTCCTCGGTTTGCGATTCTGGATCATCAAATTGATTGATGATGTCGGTCAAATCGACATAGCCTTGGTGTTGACCAATGCCCAACAGGTTATCGAAAATTGGGTCATCACTTTGATTTTGGCCAGCTTGCTCGATGGCAGCAATTTCTTCAGCCGACAAGCCAATATCATTCAACGAGAACGGTTGTGAGCTATCGCTTAGCTCGCGCACTGGCTCCTCGTAGGCTTGTGGCTCTTGATCGAAGCCCAAATCATCGAGTGAGAACGGCTGCAAACCGCCATCGAAATTGAATTCATCATCGGCGGCTGGAGCTTGATTCATGGCTTCGAATTGCGCAATTTCGTCAGCATCGAGGCCCAAATCGGTCAAGGAGAAGGGAGTCATATTTGGCTCTTCTTCAACCTTTGGCGTAGGTTCAGCCACAGGGGTTTGGTTGAACTCGCCTGAGTAGAGCGCTTGCTCATCAGCATCAAGCCCCAAATCGTCAAGCGAGAATGGGGTGATATTTGGCTCATCGAAGCTAAATGCTTGTTCATCGCTAGCGGCGGGAGCATCGAAGCCAAATTCATTCAACGAGAACGGGGTTAAGCCTGATTCGTCGTTGGTTGGATCGGTTGGCAAGGCGCTATCGTCGCTGGCTTGCAACTGCGCAATCTCATCGTCGCTCAGCCCAAGCTCAGCCAACGAGAATGGTTTGATTTCCAATTCTTCATCGGCTTGGATTTGCGGTTGGTCGAGGTTGCCCATTGCGTTGTAATCGGCAATTTCGCCTGCATCTAAGCCCAAATCAGTTAATGAAAATGGCGTGATTGCAGGCTCGGTATCTGCCGTGTGCAAATCATGCTCATCATAATTGCGCAAATCGACGTTATCATTCGAGAAGAAGTTCATCGCTTCATCGTCTGAATCGCTTGGATCGTAGACTGGCTCGACCAATGGTGGCAAAGTTTGAGTTTGCTTCTTGATCACCATGCGATTGAAGATGCCAGCATCATCGGCTTCGTCTTGATTGAACTCTGGCTCAGGTTGTGCGCCAAAGATCGAGCGTGAGCGTGAGCGTGGTTGTTGCCAGCTAAAGCCGGTTGATTCTTCCTCGCTATCGGGATAGCGCGGTAAATCACGGCTAAATGGCATGCTTGGCTCTGATGGCGTGTCGATTTCGTCGAAACTCAGTTCATCGAGTGAGAACGGCTTGAGCGTATTTGGCAGCACGACATCATCATCTTGGGCTTTGGTATTGGTTTCAGGTTGCACATCGTCGAAGTTTTCCAAGGAGAATGGCTGCAATTGTTCTGGCAGCTTACCAGTATCCGAGCCAATGCCTGGAATATCATCGATGTCGCTTTCGTCCCAATCGCCAAAACTGAATGGCGTGAGATCGCTTGGCAACTCAAAATCATCAGGATCAGTAGTATTCGCCGCCACGGGTTCTGGTTCGGGCATAACTGGCGTAAGCACTGGTTCGATGGCAGGAGTTGGGGCTTTGTTGCTGAATGGGTCGGTTTCATCGACCTCATCAAGCGAGAATGGTTGAATATCCAAGCCCAAATCGTCGAGATTGAAATCGACATCGTAGGCTGGTTCGGCGCTGGTGGTTTGGGCGGGTGGGCTAGCAGGCGCGGCCCCAAAATCGCCAAACAACAAACTGCGCAAGAAATCGTCATCGCCGTGGGCAGCAACCCCAACCGCGACTGGTTCGGCTTCGACTTCGGCCAGCCATGAGGCGGCAGGCGCTTTGCTTGCTTGTTCGGCGGCCAAACGCTCGCGTTCAGCGCGTTCAGCTTGTTCGACTGCTTCGCGGGCAAGTCGTTCTTTATCGGCCTTTTTGGCCTTCCAAGCAGCTTCGTCAAAGGCTTCAATTTTGGTATCGGGGGCTTCAACTGGGGGGAGCATTCCATCGAACAAGGCATAGGCCACGCCTTGGCTGGGGTCGAGTTGCTGGGCATGTTGCCACAACGTACGGCCCTTGGGATCGCCGGCGGACAACAGGTGATAGCCCAAAATCAGATTGGCTTTGAGCATATCGGGATAGTCGCGCAGAATATCGCTGGCGACTTCGGCGGCCTCGGCCTCTTGGCCATTGCGCCAGAGTGCTTCGGCGAGCGCAACTGCAATATCAACCCGTTTGGGATCATCGGCCAGAACATCGTTAAATTCTTGAATCGCCTTATCGAAGCGTCGTCCGCGCACGTACATGCGCCCAAGGCCCGCTTTTTTCAGCAGAATGCGAGCGTTTTCGCTGCCCCATGCTTCGGTATACAAACGCAAGACTTGCGAACGCAACTCGGGCAAATCGGGCTTAATTTCAAAAGCTTGCTCAAATTCGCGGATAGCCGCTGCGAGATTGCCTTGGCGCTCGTAGGTTACCCCCAAGCCAACATGGACAGGGATATTTTCGGGGTCAGAACGTAAGACCCGTTCAAAAGCTTCGACGGCTTTGGCTAAATCTTGGCGGTTGAGATACGATTCGCCGAGGATACGGTACGCTTCAAGATAATAGGGAAACGATTCAAGCAGATGCTCACTCGCACCTATGGCACGCTCCTCCTTCCCTGTTTCGAGAGCAGACCGTGCTTCATCGTAGAGTGCTTGGATCGTGGTGAGAGCCATGCCGCTCCTCCCTGCGCTGTGCATCCAGCGCATCTGATAATCCGTGTCGATCACTGAATGACGATCGTGGATTTGGGCGAATTGCTAAAGAATAATGGCGTAAAATGCGAAAGTATTATAGCGTACCCACCGATGCTATGCAAGCAGAAACAGCATTACAGTGCGCTAATTCGCATTTTTAGGCCAAATTAACTACGGCTTTTTGTCGTTAGACCACCACTTGCCAAAGTGGCGCGACCCGACTCATCGCATGGCGCAATTCATCAAGCGTAAATGGTTTGGGTAAAATCACGGTTAATGGGTCAGCATTGAGCTGGGCTTCTTGATGCACAATACTATTAATTGCGGCAGTGCAGACGATCACTGGCAAGCTTTTGGTGGTGGGCTGAGCTCGTAACTCACGCCACACATTCAACCCATCCATCCCCGACATCATCACATCAAGAATCAGGAGTTCTGGCGGATTTTGGATCAATTTTGGCAACGCTTCGAGGCTCGAAGCCCAGTGGTGAATTTCGCGAATTCCAAGGTATTGCAACATCACATCAATTAACTGTTGAAATTCACTCGAATCATCGACCACTGCAATGCGCTGTAACATACCAAAACTCCTTATTGATCGTCCTCCACTGTTTGAAAGGACGCAGGCAGAAATTTACGCCATTCTTCAAGACCGAGCCCATGCATCCGGCGTTCGATTAAATAGTATGGGCTTGCAAACGGGCGAAAGGGTGGCCGAATTAAGCGCATTCGTGCCTCCTCAGGAGTACGCCCACCCTTACGATGATTGCACGTGCGGCAGGCGCTTACCAGATTTTCCCAGCTATGTGCGCCGCCGCGGTGACGGGGCAACACATGGTCAAGCGTGAGATCAGCACTGATCCGGTTGCAGTATTGGCAGGTGTAGTGATCGCGACGGAAAATTTCACGGCGAGAAAGCTTGACGTTTGGCAAGGGACGACGAATCATATGGCCCAATCGTATGACCGACGGACAAGCAATCGTGTCGTTGGTCGTGTGCAACACGGCGTGGTTGTGTTCCAACACTTCGGCTTTACCACCCAACACAAGCATCAAGGCACGGCGTGCAGAGCAGATATTGAGTGGCTCGTAATTATGGTTGAGGACGAGTACGGGAGAGTTCATCGCGATCAGACTCCTTCGAAATGGAAGATGCGATGTAGTTGCCCGTGGTATTGTATCATTGCCCCTACGCCTTGGCAACGGTTCTCAGTAAAAACCAAGCTTACGATGCAGCCACGTCGGCCATCCGAATGCTACTTAGACGTTCTCCCAAGCACTTAGGTTGTCTAAAGTTGCCCGATCTTCGGCACTTAGTTCAAATTCGGCAGCGCCCAAGGTGTCTTGCAGTTGGGCGCTGCTGGTTGCGCCAATAATTGCCGAGGTAATTGCTGGTGCGCCAGTGACCCAAGCAACTGCCAGTTGGGGAATGGTTTTCTGATGCTTTTCGGCTAACACTTCGAGCTGATCGATCAATTTCCATAGTGGCTCGCCTAAGCGTTTGTCGTCACGACCACGTTCAGCAACCCGCGTGCCCTCAGGAATTGGCTGCCCCCGCCGAAACTTGCCAGTCAACAAGCCGCCAGCCAATGGGCTATAGACTATTACGCCAACGCCATATTTCAAACACACTGGTTGCAGTTCGCGCTCAAATTCTTCGCGATTGAGCAAATGATAATGCGGTTGCAACGAATCGTAGCGGGCGAGATTCAGTTTATCGCTGGTCCAAAGGGCTTCCATCAATTGCCATGCGCGGTAATTCGAGCAGCCAATGTAGCGCACTTTGCCAGCTCGCACCAAGTCATCAAGCGCGCGCAGGGTTTCTTCGATTGGCACTTCGCCATCGGGAAAGTGGGTTTGGTAGAGATCGATGTAATCGGTTTGCAAACGTCGCAAGCTAGCATCGACCGCCGCAATAATGTGCTTGCGCGAAAGCCCTTGGTCGTTTGGTTGGTCGCCCATTTGGCCGCGCACTTTGGTTGCCAACACAACTTTATCGCGCCGACTTGCATCTTCGGCCAGCCAGCGCCCGATGATTTCCTCAGTTTTGCCTGCATACGAGCGCGGGTCCCAACGCGAATAGACATCGGCAGTATCGAAGAAGTTAATGCCCGCATCAAGCGCTTGGCTCATAATGGCAAACGATTCTGGCTCCTCGACACTCCAGCCAAAGGTCATTGTGCCCAAACACAATTCAGAAACTTTGAGTCCAGTTCGGCCTAGTTTGCGATACCGCATGATGGTTGCTCCTATTTAAGTTTTTAACCACGAAGAGCACGAAGAGTACCAAGCTAAGGCTATAGGCTGAAGGCTATAGGCTATCGGCATTTGACTGTGGTCAATAGCTTATTTTTTAACGCAGAGGCGCAGAGAAGTGATGGCTATTCTATTGGCCGTAAGTTTTTGCCTTTTGACCTTTGCCTTTTGACCTTTGCCTTTTACCTGCATCCTTATAGTATGCTGCTTCTTGCCCAAACACCAAACTTCATTGATAATAGGCACTAGAAAAGCGACCTAGAGTAGTTGCAGCGATGAAAGGATGACGGCGATGAGCCAAAACCGCTTTCGTCCCTATGACCGTCAAGATGACGAAACCAGCCCAACCGCCCCTACCCGTCGGATTGACCCAGCCGAGTTACGCAAAGATGATCAGTCGTGGCAAGGCATGGTTAACAATGATTGGCGCTCAGAGCGCCGCCGCGTTAACACCAGCCGCACTAGCCCAATCGACACATTCAATACCCAAGGTGTCGCCTCGTGGCTCAGCAAAGGTGGCTATCGCTATGTCGTAATCGCCACGGTTGTGGTGATTGTGCTGATCATCTTCATCTTATATTCGAATCGGCCTGGCAAAACTGAAGATCCCAATGGCAACCAAGGCTTGAATCTGCCTAACCAACCAACTTCGGAAATTGTCGTTGGGCCATCACCCACTCCAGAGGGCTTGATTCCGCCCGATAACGGAACAATTCCCAGCGAAGGCCCAGTCTTTGCGGTCACTGGCACTGGTGTCGATGGCTTGTTCCTACGCGATCAGCCTGGTGGCAATATCGTGAAAACGATGCCTGAGGGAACTCAATTAACCAAGCTCTCCGAGCAAAATATTGATGGAATTTTGTGGTTCCAAGTCCGCGAGGTTCAGACCCAAGTTGAGGGGTGGTGTTCGGCGCAGTTCTTAGTGCCAACCCAATAAGGCCCTAAAAACACGAACGGCACGAGGCAATTGATCTTGCAACTCGTGCCGTTCTACTGGTCTGGCGGGTCGTTATCAGTAGGCATAGACGCTCCTAGATTAAATAGCGAATTAAGATTGTAGCTAAGCCAAGCAAGCAGCTATAGCCAGTTACATCGGTCACGGTGGTCACAATCACACCCGAGGCCAAAGCTGGGTCAACCCGAAACAGCTTCAGCGTCAAAGGCACAACCGTACCAGCAATTGCCGCCGATACCAAATTCAGCAACATCGCACAGCCTGCAACCACTCCCAACATTGGATTGCCCTGCCACAACCAGCCAAGCAGGCCAATTGCACTACCAAATGCAACCCCATTAATTGCTCCAATGCCAACCTCGCGGCCTAAGGCGCGAAATCCTTGGCCAGTTGCCACTTCGCCCAACGCAATCGAACGCACAATCAAGGTCAAGGTCTGAATGCCTGCGTTACCGCCCATGCCAGCGATAATTGGCATAAATGGCACCAGCGCCGTCACTTTTTCGACCGTACCATCGAAGTTGCTCACCACCCAAGCCGCCAAAATGGCCGTTGGCAAATTGACAAACAACCAAAATAAGCGCCGCCGCGATGAGCGAAACAACGAATCTTCAACATCTTCGTCTTGCGGCAGGTTGGCCAAACGATACATATCTTCTGTAGCTTCTTCTTCGATTACGTCGATAATATCGTCGGCAGTAACCGCCCCGACAATCCGCCGTTGCGCATCAACCACGGGCAAGGCCAACAAGTCGTAACGAGCAAGCAAGCGCGCACATTCTTCTTGGTCGGTTTCAACGCTGGCGGTAATCACGTTACGATCCATAATATCGCTGAGCTGGGTTTGGGCCGGAGCCATGACCAACGAGCGCAAACTGACCACGCCAACCAAGGCATCGTTGGCATCGACCACATACAAATAGTAGACCGACTCATCTTCTGGCTGCAAACCACGCAGCAATTCGATTGCCTGTTGGGTGCTTAATCGATCGCGCAAGGTCACGACATGCGGGGTCATCAAACCGCCGGCGCTCTCCTCGTCGTGCGCCATCAGTTGACGTACATCGTCAGAATCTTCTGGGTCCATCGCGGCCAGGGTGGCGGCAATTTGGGCTGGCTCTAGCTCAACCAAGACATCAGCTGCATCATCTGGCTCCATTTGCTCAAGCAAATCGGAAAGCTGATCGCTGGTGAGGGTTTCGGCAAGCTCCACTTGCGAATCGGTATCAAGCTCAATTAAAACATCTGCACCATGCTCAAGGTTGAGGCGGGCAAACACTTCGTACAGCTCATCGGATTCGAGTTCATCGAGGATCGCTGCTGCATCGGCAGCGTGTAGGTTGGCAACCAGTTGACTTGCTTGGTCGATTGCGCCAGCATCGAGCGCAGCCCGCACGTCATCTAAGGTTGGCCGAATATCGAGGATTTTGGTCATCGGACACCTCCATGTGGCAAACACACAACGAGCGGGAATTCCCGCTCACTGGTCTAGCCAATCAGAGGTAATTCCGCTTGCTGTGGGTCATCTTCGGTTGTAGAACCATCAGTACTCATACGTCGGGCAGTATACCACGATTTATTTGGCTACTAGAGCGGCCCTATGTCAGCAAGCAAACTCACCACATGGGTTATGACTTTGGTACTGTCTTAAGCACGCGAATGTACTACGTGACCTAGTGTACAATAGGCCATAGTAATTAAAAGCTTTAATCAATAGTGCTACTACACTTGGTCAAAAGCCAATCGTTGCCGATTTTTGGGCCGCAACCAGTGGTATGAAGCCTGCTTTAGCCACGTAACGCTGCCAAGCCAAGCAGCTTAGGCACTTGCATGGTAGGCTACAATACAGCCATGAGAAGAGCTGCGATCGCCGATGGACATTCATAGACAAGCAGAAAATCAAGCTGTTATAATAGGCCACAACGGTGTTTACTAATCGCACAAAACGACCTGGACGCGACATGACCAAGCGACGACCCGTGCTACGGCTTTCTTCGCGGCAACGAACTCACTTTCAAGCCAATCCTTTGCGAATTCGACGCATGATTACCGAGTTGCATGCGCTCCACGAGATTCGCCATGCGATTAATCAAGCCTTGGAATTGGATACGGTGCTTGAGGAGATTTATAGTCAAACATCGCGATTAATGGATACCCGCCAGTTTTATTTGGCGTTATACTCGCCTGAGTTGCAATTGATTGAGTTTGCCTTGGCGGTCGAAAACGGCCAACGGGTTTCGTGGCCCTCACGACCCTATGCCGATGGCCTCACCGAATGGATTTTGCAGCATCGGCGGCCTCTCCGCATTAACGACCATGATCACAATGCTACGGTTGCGCCGATTATTGTTGGCCAGCCTGTGCAATCATTTTTAGGGGTTCCAATTGTGCTTGGCGAGCAGGTCCTTGGGGTCATTAGCGTTCAATCAGTCGAACGAGTTGAGGCCTATTCTTCCCACGACGAACAAATTTTGAGTATGATCGCTGATCAGGCAGCGGTGGCAATTGCCCACGCCAAACGCTTTGCAGCGGTTGATCAACAGCTCCAAGCTCGCGTGGCTCAACTCGAAACCCTCGAAGCAACCATCCGCGATTTAAACGAAACCCTCGATGTCGATACGATTCTCAACCGATTGCTCGACCGCATTCAGCCAATCATGCACGCTGAGGCTGGCATGGTGTGTTTGCTTGATCCCGAGCAGCAACGCTTGTATATTCGGGCGATTCAGGGCTATCCTGCTGAAATTCGGCGCTTTCAATTCGAGGGCTGGCCAATTGATCGCGGGATTGCTGGCTTAGTTGCCCGCACTGGCCAGCCCGATTGGACTGCTGATATTCGCAATTCTGGCTATTATGTTAATTCACGACCAACCACATTAAGCCAAATGACGGTGCCAATTGTCCATAGTGGCAAAGTTTTAGGCGTGATGATTCTGGAAAGTGATCGGGTTGGTACATTTAATCAGGATACAACCCGTTTTGTCAGCCAAATTGCTGATCATGCAGCGCTTTCGATTCATAATGCCCATATTCATCAACAGGCAGTTGAACAACAAGCTTTGTTGGCGCAACGATCACAACAACTCAATGAAGTGTTACGCATTAGCCAAGCATTAAGCGCCAACCTCAATTTAAATGATTTGCTGCCCGAAATTGTGCGGGCGATTCAAGCCAGCTTAGGTTTTAATATTGCCTTGCTCAGTTTAGTCGATCAAGAACGACCAAGCTTTATGCGGCGGCGAGCAGTGGCTGGTGTGCCCGATGAACGCTGGTTTGAATTACGTGATCAATTAGTAGAAATTAATTGGTATCGCAGCGTGATGCGCGAGGAATTTCGCATTAGTCGCTCCTATTATATTCCCCACAGCCATACCAGCTATACAGCAATTTGGGGCAACAGCGATGATACCTATCGCGCTGATTTGGGCGAACGAAGACCGCATGAATGGCATCAAGATGATGCGTTGTTTGTGCCGTTGTACGATTCAGATAATAATTTAATTAGCATTCTCTCAGTTGATGACCCGCGCGATCGGCGCAAGCCATCGTTTGAATCGGTGCAAGTGCTCGAAATTTTTGCAACGCAGGCGGCAATTGCAATTGAAAATGCGCATCTGTATACAATTACGCAGCAATTAGCAATAACTGATGGCTTGACTGGTTTATTTAATCAACGCCATTTCATCACCATGCTTGATCGTGAAGTTGCCTTATCCTATCGTTATGAGTATCCATTATCATTATTAGCCTTGGAGATTGATTATTTCAAGCAATATAACGATAAATATGGCCACTTGGTTGGTAATGTATTGTTACGTGATTTCGCACGCTTGGTTTGCGATAATGTGCGTGATGTTGATATTGTTTCGCGCAATGGCGGCGAAGAATTTACCATCATTCTGCCGAAAACCGACCAAGAAGGCGCAGTGTTATTGGCCGAACGCCTGCGCACCTGCACTGCCGAGCATCTTTTTGGCCAAGGCCATATTACGGTAAGCATTGGCGTGGCGACCCTCAACAACAATTGGGATGCGCATACGCTGCACGACCAGGCCGATCAAGCCTTATATCGGGCCAAAAACTCCGGGCGTAATCTGGTTATCAGCGTCCCATAATCGTCAGCTTTTTTGCGGTCGTGCTAGAATGGCAAGAGCAACACAATCAAGGAGTGTCCTATGCCATCACGCTTGCCGATTATTGGGATACCGTGCGCAACCTATGCCCGTCCTCATCCCTACCCTCTCGCTCATGGCAACAACCAAACCTATATTCGCGCAGTTGAGGCTGCTGGTGGCGTGCCGCTTTTGATTCCGTTGGTGGAGCAAGAGGCGGCGTTATTTGCGGCGTTTCAGGCTGTCGATGGATTATTATTCGCAGGCGGCGTTGATCTCGACCCAGCCTACTATAGCGAAGAGCCACACCCAGCGCTTGGGACGGTCAACCGCGAGCAAGATCGGGTTGAGATGCAGCTGTTGGCGTGGGCCAAGCACTATCACAAGCCAGTTTTTGCAATTTGTCGCGGTTTTCAGTTGTTGAATGTGGCCTATGGCGGCACGCTCTACCAAGATTTACCCTCGCAGTACCAGCCCAAGCTCAACCACGACGAGTCGTTTGCACGCCAACAACGCGATTTGCCAGCCCACGAACTGCGCCTCAGCGACGATTCTAAATTGGCCGAATTGCTTGGCACAACGCCGTTTGCGGTCAACACCATGCACCACCAAGGAGTCAAAGATTTAGGTGCTGAGCTGCAAGCAGTTGGTTGGTCGGATGATGGCCTGATCGAAGCAGTCGAAGATCCGCAACGGCCTTGGGTTGTCGGCGTGCAATGCCACCCAGAAGAACTGGTGCTCGGCGAAGATTTGCGCTGGCAAGCGATTTTTTCGGCCTTTGTTGAGGCTGCCCGCGCCAACCGCAACGAGGCGATTCAGGCATGAAACAGCGACCAATTGGCATGTTCGATTCAGGTGTTGGCGGCTTATCGACCTTGCGCGATGTGCGCGCGCTCTTGCCAAATGAACATATTATCTATTACGCTGACACTGGCAATTGCCCGTATGGCGGGCGTTCGCACGCCGAAATTGTGGCCTTGGCCGAGCGCGTTACTCATATTTTGCTCGAACGCGAGGTTAAAATTATTGTCGTAGCCTGCAACACTGCAACCCTGCATGCCGTTGATTATTTACGCGAACAGTTTAGTATTCGCTTTGTCGGCATGGAGCCAGGCATTAAACCAGCAATTGCCCAAACCAAAACAGGCGTAGTTGGCGTGATGGCCACCCAAGCCACGGTCGCAGGTGAACGATTTCAGCGCTTGATTGCCCGTTATGCAGGCGATGTTCAGGTTGTGCCACAGGCATGCCCTGGCTTAGTTGAATTAATTGAAGCTGGCGAATTGCAAAGTGCCACAACGCGCGATGCTGTGGCGCGCTATGTTGAGCCATTGCTCAAGGCAGGCGCTGATACGATTGTGTTGGGCTGCACCCATTATCCATTTTTGCGCCCCTTGATTGCCGAGGTTGCTGGGCCAAACATTGCCTTGCTTGATACTGGGGCAGCAGTGGCGCGCCAAACCCAACGCCTGCTGGCCGCCGATGATCTGCTTAATTCCCAAAGCGAAGCAGGCAGCATCGAATGGCTGACCAGTGGCGATCCAGCAGATTTTGCCAAGCTTCGGCAATGTTTAGAAATCGAGTAAGCCTATGACGAGCTTAGATCTCAGGCTCACCCTTTCGCGCAGTAGCGTACCCGCCAACACCGGCGAGCAAGTGTTGTATGTGTTGGCCGAAGTGCTTGGCCAAGGCAAGGCCAATCAACGCATTCCGGTGCATTGTGTCTTGTTGGTCGATTGTTCGCCTTCGATGCGCGTGCCAATTGCCGATAGCACGCTGTTTCGCGAATTAATGCGCCGTGGAGCCGCCCACGAAGTGATGCTCGATGGCGTGCCAGTTTGGAAAATTCGCGACGATTTGATGGATGAAGTGCGGCGACGAGCACAAAGCCCCAGCCGTTGGCTTGGTCAAGCAGTGCGCGGAGCTGCTGAGCGGCTGAATGCCGATGATCAGCTTACGATTATTGGCTTTGCTGAAAAAGCCCATGCCGTGCTCAAAGCCAAATCGCCAAGCGATGTGGTGCGGCTTGAAGGCGCGGTCGCCATCCTCGAACGTGGCGATCTTGGGCGCAGCACGCGGTTGGCTCCAGGCTTGCGCAACACGATTGAGCTGCTCGATAGCATGCCCAGCACTGGCCTTTCGCAACGAATTGTGCTGCTCACCGATGGCTTTGTTGAAGATGATGAGCAAGCGTTGGCCTATGCCCGTCATCTGGCAGCCCGTTCAATTCCCGTCTCGACAATTGGCTTGGGAGTCGAGTTTCAAGAGCAATTGTTGATGAGTTTTGCTGATCAGAGCGGCGGTCAATCGAGCTTTATCACCGACCCCAGCGACTTGCCCAATTTGCTTGACCTTGAATTTGGCCGAGCGCATGCAATTATTGCCCAAAAGGCGCGGCTTGATTTACGTTTGGCCCACGATGTGCAAATCAGACGGATTTTGCGCATTCGGCCAGCCTTGGGCGACGTGCCAATTCCCGAGTTCGAGGCTGGATCGGGGAGTTTAAGCTTAGGCTCAATCGAACAACGAGCCAAAGCAGCTTGGCTGCTCGAACTGCGCATCCCTAACCATGTGCCAAATATTTATCGCTTGTTGCGGCTTTCGTTGCAGGCCGACGATCCGCAAGGCCAAAGCTTGGAGCCAATCAATCGTGATGTTGTGATCGAATATCATCCACGGGCTGACCAAGCGCTCAACCCAGAGATTGTGGCAATTTTGGAGCGGGTGACGGCATGGCGCTTGCAAAACAAAGCGCTTGAGCAAGCAGCCCAAGGTGATCAAGCGGGAGCGACTCGCCAATTGCAAGCGGCAGTAACTCGATTAGTCGATTTAGGCGAGCATGAATTGGCCGAACAAGCCGCCGCAGCCCAACAAACACTCCAAGAAACTGGCCAAATTGACCCTGAGCAAACCAAAATCTTGCGCTATGCAACCAGAAGATTGACAGAAGAACGATAATCAGAAACATTCGGATAAGCTTATTCGTCCAAGAACAAGGAATTTTTTGTTGTTCTAGACCTATTCAGAGGAGTTGACCTGTGTCTGAGCCGACTGAACCAATGACTGGTGGAACCCAACCCCTCAATCCTGCCAACCTTTCAGAGGAGAACGAACCTTTTGCAATTGGCACGATTTTGAAGGATGTGTATCGGGTAACCGCCTTGTTGACCGATACGCCAACCCTGCGCGTTTATCGGGTTGCGCTGCTGGAACCATGGGATCATTGCGCTCGCTGTGGGGCGGCCCTGCAAGCGAACGATCAGTTTTGCGAGGAGTGTGGGTCGCAGGTCGAAGAACAAACTGCTCTGTTGCAAGAAACTCCCGCCGCCCAGCCAATAGGCGCAGCCTTGCTCGATGATTTACCAGACGATCCCGCTCGCTCGGTGCTGCCAACTGTGCGCGAGGTTTTTGTGGGCGAAGATTCACGCTTTGCGGTGCTGCCCGATGGCACCAGCCTTGTGCGCTTCGATACCTTACTCAGCGAGCCAAATACCTTTGTTGATCAAACCGATGCCATTGAGATTGGAATTCAGGTTTCGCGCGCGTTGGCCTATTTGCACCGCAATGGTTTAGCCTTGGGCCAAGTAACCTTGGCCGATTTGGCCTTGACCAACAAGCGCGAAATTAAGCTCGCTGATGCTGGCGCAATTCGCCGCTCGCAAGGCAAAGAAGATCAGCTTGATGATGTTGAGCAATTGGGCTTAGTGCTCGAAAAAATGGCTGGCATTCAGCGCCATACCCGTCGCCTCGACGATGCCAACAATCCTTCGCCGCTCGATAGCGGGTTTGCCACAATTTTGAGCGATCTGCGGGCCAAACGCATCAACGATGCCAGCATTTTGGCCCAAGCTCTCGAAACCTTATTGGCCGAACAAGCCACGCCAATCAGCTTGCGGGTGCGCACAGGCTATGCCACCGATGTTGGCATGATTCGCGACCACAACGAAGATAGCGTGCTGACCTGGGATTTGCGCCTGAACTGGGATGCCAAACCAGTCAATGTTGGCTTGTATGTGGTGGCTGATGGCATGGGCGGGCACGAAGGCGGCGAGGTTGCCAGCGGTCTGGCCATCACAACTACGGCCCAAACGCTTGTCACAACTTTGCTTGACCCGCAATTGCACAATGGCCCAGTTTCGAGCAAACATTTGGCCGATTTGGTCAAACAAGCGGCGTTTCAAGCCAATCAAGCGGTTTATGAAGAAAGCGTGCGCCGCAAAAACGACATGGGCACAACCCTGACGATGGCCGTTGTGGTCGGCGATCGGGCGATTGTGGGCAATGTTGGCGATAGCCGCACCTATCTCTATCGCGATGGCAAATTGCAGCGCATCAGCAAAGATCACTCGTTGGTGCAACGCCTGATTGATATTGGCCAGCTTGATCCTGATGATATTTACAATCACCCGCAACGCAATGCAATTCTCAAATCGCTTGGCGATAGCGGCGACCCTGGCACCGACACCTTTGAGGTGCAATTGCAGCCAAACGATGCGCTGTTTCTCTGCTCCGACGGGATGTGGGAGATGGTGCGCGACCCCAAAATGGCCGAGCTATTCGCTGAACATGCCAACCCCGCCGACCTTTGCGATGCCTTGATTGAAGCGGGCAATGCTGGCGGCGGCGAAGATAACATTAGCGTGGTCGTGGTACGTTTTGATAGCATTCCAAGCGTAGAACACTAAGTTGAGGACCAAATAATGACTGAACCTGTAGCACTTTCAGCAGTTTGGAGCCGCGAGCCATTGCCAAGCGGCACAAGCCAAGTAAATTATGTTTTGATTCAGGCCAAGCCCGAGCATGTGCCAACTGTCCAAGCGGCTCCGCCACTCAATTTCTGTTTGGTGCTTGATCGCTCTGGCTCAATGGCTGGCGATAAAATTCAACATTTGCGCGAAGCTGTGCGCGAAATCGTGGCCAATTTGCGGCCAATCGATGCGGTCAGCATTGTGCTGTTTGATGATGCGCTCGAAGTGTTGGTGCCAGCCCGTTTGGCCGACGATCTGCCAGCCTTGCAAAACGCGATCGAATCGATCAGCGAACAAGGTGGCACGGCAATGTCGTTGGGCTTGCAAGCAGGCCTCGCCGAGTTGCAAAAATTCCAAACCGCCGATCGGGTTGGGCGGGTTTTGCTCTTGACCGACGGCCAAACTTGGGGCGACGAAGATACCTGCCGCGCGATTGCCAAGCAAATTGGCGACCTCGGCGTTTCAATCACAGCGCTGGGCTTGGGCACCGAATGGAACGAAGCTTTGCTCGACGATTTGGCCGCCGCATCTAACGGTGAATCGGATTATATTGCCGACCCCAGCCAAATTGGCAAATATTTCCAACAAACCTTGCAAAGCGCCCAAACCACCACCGTGGTCAATGCGCGTTTGTTGCTGCGCTTGTTGCCCGGGGTCACACCACGAGCGGTCTATCGTGTGCAGCCAAGCATCTCGAACCTTGGTTATAAGCCAATTGGCGAGCGCGAAGTTACCGTCAGTATCGGCGAAATCGCTGGCGACGGCGCAAGCGTCTTGGTCGATTTGATGCTGCCAGAGCGTGAAGCAGGCACATTTCGCATCGCCCAAGCAGAATTGCAATACGATGCGCCAGTGCTGGGCATCAAAGAAGCCAAGCTCAAAATCGACATTCCATTGAGCTTCAGCATCGATCCCAAGGCCAGCGTGGTTAATCCGCCAATTATGAACACGGTCGAAAAAGTTACCGCCTTCAAATTGCAAACGCGGGCACTTTCCGAGGCCGAGGCGGGCAATATTGGCAGCGCAACCCAAAAACTGCGGGCTGCAGCAACGCGCTTGCTCGATTTGGGCGAAACCGAGTTGGCCCAAACGATGGAGCAAAGCGCCCAACAGCTTGAGGCTGGTGGCCAAATTGATGCTGCCGATCAAAAAGCCCTGCGCTACGCCACCCGCAAACTGACCCAAAAACTCGAAGATTAAAGCAGAACAAAGAGCATAGAGCATAGAACATATTAAACGTATGCCTATGTGTATTGGTTGATTACGTTAACGATAGTGTGATGCCCTAGCCCCCTCTCCCGTTCGACGGGCGAGGGGGAACCACACGATTCGTACTCCCCTCGCCCGCGTCCAGTGGGAGAGGGGCTGGGGGTGAGGGCATGCATCCAATAAACCATTAATCTATGTTCTATGCTCTTTGTTCTCTGTTCTCTATAAGGAGATCACCATGGCTGGTGAAGTTCAATTGACTGGTACGTTGGCTCGTCCGGCGTTGCCAGCGCTCCCAACCCAGCAGGTTGTCTATTTGCTGCTGGATATTACGGCAACGCCAGCGGTTGCCCACGTTCAAATGCCGGTCAATGTGGGCTTCGTGCTCGACCATAGCGGCTCGATGAAGGGCGATAAAATGCGCTGTGTGCGCGAAGCCACCCAACGTGCCTTGGGCCTGATGGGTCCACAAGATATTGTTTCGGTGGTGATTTTCGATCATCGCCGCGAAACCATTATCAGTGCCCAGCCAGTGCATAACGTGGCCGCGCTTCAAGCAGAAGTTGGCAAAATCAAGGATGCAGGCGGCACGAAAATCGCGCCTGCGCTTGAAGCAGCCTTAAACGAAGTGCGCCGTAGCCAAAATGCCAATACGATTAGCCGCATTATTTTGCTGACCGACGGCCAAACCGAGGGCGAACGCGATTGTTTGCGCTTGGCCGAAGAAATTGGCAAGGCCAACGTGCCCCTAACCGCGCTTGGGGTTGGCGACGATTGGAACGAAGATCTGTTGATCGAAATGGCCAATCGTTCGGGCGGGGTCGCCGAGTATTTCAGCAATCCCAACGATATTGCGTCGTTCTTCCAAGGTGCGGTGCAGCAAGCCCAATCGGCAGTGGTGCAAAACGCCGCTTTGACCTTGCGCTTCGTGCAGGGCGTTGAGCCACGGGCGCTCTGGCAGGTAACGCCATTAATTCAGCAATTAGCCTATCGCCCAATTAGCGATCGGGCGGTTGGCGTGAGCCTTGGCGACGTTTCCAAAGACGAACATCGCATGGTGTTGATCGAAATGCTGGTTGATCCCAAGCAGGCTGGCCAATATCGGCTGGGCCAAATCGAAGTCAATTACGATATTCCCCAAATGCAAATTGTGGGCGAAAAAGCCCGCTACGATGTGATGTTGAATTTTGTGGCCGACCCAACTCAAGCAACTGCCGTCGTGCCGCAAGTGATGAACATTGTCGAAAAAGTCAGCGCCCACAAGCTACAAACCCGCGCCTTAGAAGATTTGGCCGAGGGCAACATTGGCGCGGCCACCCAAAAGTTGCAAGGCGCGGTTACGCGCTTGCTCAATCAAGGCGAAACCGACCTCGCCCAAACCATGCAGCAAGAAATCGAAAACTTGCAACAGAATGGTCAAATGACCTCAGCAGGCCAAAAAACAATCAAATTTGGCACCCGCAAAACCGTGCGGCTCAGCGATTTGGATTTGCCAAAGAGCTAGGAACCGCTAAGATCGCAAAGAGCACGAAGGATCTTCATGCAAAGATTTCTTCGTGCTCTTCGTGTTCTTCGTGGTTTCAATTAGGCCAGTGCTTTACGACCTTGCGTTGGCAATTTACGAATCACCGCTAGCACAATCAACACCGCAATTGCCATAGCCGCAACAATTGCAGCACCCATCACCACCGGAAAATCTGCTTGTTTGACCGCAATCCCGATGAATGCCCACAACAATACTGCATCATAGGCAACGTCGCGTTGGCGCAAGGTGATGAAGGCTGCCAAACAGACCCCAATTGCCAGCAAAATCACTGTCCAAACTGAATCGCTGAGCGGGCCGCCGCGCCAGCCAGCATCATAAAGCGCAATTGTGGCATTGGCGATGGTTGCGACCGTTGCCCAACCCAAATAGATAGAAAACGGCGTGTGAATCAACCAGCGATCAGCGGTGCTAGCATTGGCGCGCAGGCTGCTCAAACGGCGGTAAATCGTAATCAACGACACCAGCAAGCCAACGATTAATACGATTGTGAGGGGGAATTGCAAATAGTGCCAGGCAAAAAGCCAACTACAATTAAACGCACACGAAGCCACAAACCACCAGCCAATTTTGGCCACAGCAGGATTATTGGCCTGCTTGGGCAGCGCTTGGTAGATTGCAAACGCGCTGAGGCCCAAATAAATCAAGCCCCAAATGCTGAACACATAGCCAGCAGGTACAAAGCGCACCGGAAAGCCATCGGAGATCGAGCCAGTATCAAGGCCATTGAACGGCAGGATATTGGCCAAAGCGTTGACAATAATTGTGGAAATAATCGCCGCAACATTGGCAAAGCGCAAAACTTTGCTGTTCATCAGAGACTCCTTATTTCGCTATTTTTTACTTGCTCTGATTACTTCAACGCAAAGCCTGTGCCATTGGATGTATATTGGCAGCGTCCGCCGAGTGCAGTATAATAGCCCTATGAAGATGATTGTGACAAGCGCAACAATGCCTAGCGATGAAGAACTAGCGGCACTCAGTGTGGCCGTCGTGAGCGTTTTGGCCGCTGCCGAAGCCGAGCCTGCGATTGCAATCGCGGCTAATACGTGGCATGCCTCAGCCAAACTTTCACGCCAAGGCCTACGCCCAGCGCGCACTGGAATTCAACCACGCTGGGCCACCATCGAACGCCTGCGCCGCCGCGCAGCTGGCGGTTTTTACGGCATTACGGGGCTCTAATTTCGCATACGGCAATGATTAAAGACTTGCCATAGCACAATGGAGTTGCAACGGCATATGAGTTTCGATACAGTGCTGGTCGCCAATCGTGGCGAGATTGCCCTGCGCGTGATGCGGGCATGCAAGGAATTAGGTTTACGCACCGTCGCCGTCTATTCAGAAGCGGATCGCGATGCGCTCCACGTTCGTTATGCTGACGATGCGTTTTTGATCGGCCCCCCGCCAGCAGTTCAAAGTTATTTGCAAACCGAAACCATCCTCGATGTGGCGCGGCGCAGTGGCGCTGGCGCGGTTCACCCTGGCTACGGCTTTCTCTCGGAAAATACCGATTTTGTGCGCAACTGCGATGCAGCGGGAATTGCCTTTATTGGGCCAACCGCTGATGCCATGGATTTGATGGGCGGGAAGATTCACGCTCGTCAAGTGGCTTTGCGCGCCCATGTGCCGCTCGTGCCAGGCACAACCGAAGCGGTCGAAACTGTTGCCGAAGCCTTGCGCCTTGGCGAAGAATATGGCTACCCGATTGCCATCAAGGCCAGTGCAGGCGGCGGCGGGCGCGGCTTGAAAGTCGCCTATAGCGCCGAAGAAGTTGAATTTGCCTTTGAAAGCGCGCGCCGTGAGGCCGAAGCAGCCTTCAAAAATGGCGAATTATTTGTTGAAAAATATGTGCTTGATCCCCGCCACATTGAAATTCAAGTGCTAGCTGACCAATATGGCAATGTGGTCTATCTCGGCGAACGCGATTGCTCGGTGCAACGTCGTCACCAAAAATTGATTGAAGAAACGCCTTCGCCAGCAGTTTCACCTGAATTGCGTAGCGCCATGGGCGAATGCGCCTTGCGTTTGTGCCGCGAAACCAAGTATGTTGGCGCTGGTACATTGGAGTTTTTGCTTGCTCCCGATGGCCAATTTTATTTCCTCGAAATGAACACGCGGATTCAAGTTGAGCATACTGTGACCGAAATGGTGACGGGCATCGATTTGGTGCAAGCCCAAATTCGGATCGCTCAAGGCGAAAAGCTCTGGTTCAGCCAAGAAGAAATTCAGTTGCGCGGCCACTCAATTCAATGCCGAATCAATGCCGAAGATGCGGTAGCTGGTTTTCGGCCTGCGCTTGGCACGATTAGCACCTACAGCGAGCCAAAAGGCTATGGCGTGCGGGTTGATGCTGGGGTTGAGCAAGGCACAGTCATTCCGCCATATTATGATTCGATGCTGGCCAAATTGGTGACGTGGGGTGCAACCCGCAGCGAGGCCTTGCAACGGATGCGGCGTGCGCTCAACGATTACACCATCGAAGGCATTACTACGGTGATTCCGTTTCATAAATTGGCTTTGGCCGAGCCAGCCTTTGAGCATGGCGATGTGACGGTGAGCTTTATTCCACGCTATTTGGAAGCAAAACTCAAGCAATTGCCAAGCGCAACGCCAAGCGCTGCCGAGTCAGCCGCTGAGCAACCAAGCCGCGAATTGGCGGTCGAGGTCAACGGACGGCGCTTTACAGTGCGAGTTGCTGGCGAAGGCTTGAATGCGCCAGTTGCCAACACCAAGGCCGCCGCGCCAACGCGACGGAGCGCCAACAAAAAGCGCGAAGTAGCGAGCGATCCGAATGCAGTGATTTGCCCAATTCAAGGTACAATTGTGGCGATTAAAACCAGCGTCGGCGCAACCGTCGAGGCCGGTCAAGTGGTGTTTGTCGTCGAAGCAATGAAGATGGAGAACGAAATCGCAACGCCACGAGCTGGGACAATTGCTACACTGAATGGCGAGGTCGGCAAGAGCATCGAAGCAGGCAGCGTGCTCGCAACACTTGAAGCATAAATACCCATAACCGCGAAGAGCGCGAAGAACACGAATCGGGATCAGGGGTCGGAGGTTAGGGATCAGGATCTTTAATCCAAATGATCAATCTAAAAATCTGTGCCAAATAAACCTTCGTGCGCTTCGTGTCCTTCGTGGTTAAATAAAAAATCGGTTAAGGAGCAAGCGTGAGAGATGGGTCGTAGACGCATCTCCGACACTTGAATCGTAACCACAGCTTTATATTTGGAGGCATGTGTGGCTAATCGTAAGAAAGTAACCATCATCGGCGCTGGGTTCGTTGGCTCAACCTGTGCACACTGGTTGGCAAGCAAGGAACTCGCCGATGTTGTTTTAGTCGATATTGTTGAGGGCATTCCTCAAGGCAAGGGCTTGGATTTACTCCAATCAGGGCCAGTCGAAGGCTTTGATGTTAGCGTAATCGGCACCAACAGCTATGAAGAAACCACCGATTCAGATGTGGTGATTTTGACCTCAGGTGCGCCCCGCAAACCTGGCATGACCCGCGAAGATTTGCTCAAAATCAACGCTGAAATTACCAAATCGAATATCGAAAAAGTGGCCAAAACCTCACCAAACGCTTGCATCATTGTAGTCAACAACCCAATGGACACGATGACCTACCTCGCCCGGGTTGCCTCAGGCTTCCCCAAAGAACGGGTGATGGGTCAAGGCGGCGTGTTGGATGCAGCGCGCTATCGCACCTTCTTGGCCCAAGAATTGAATGTTTCAGTTGAAGACATTCAAGCCATGTTGATGGGCGGCCACGGCGATGAAATGGTTCCATTGCCACGCTACACCACAGTTTCGGGCATTCCAGTAACCGAATTCATCAGCGCCGAACGCTTGAACGAAATTGTCGAACGCACCAAAAAGGGCGGCGGCGAAATCGTTTCCTTGCTCAAAACTGGCTCAGCCTACTATGCTCCAGCAGCTGCAACCGTCCAAATGGTTGAAGCCATCTTGAAGGATAAGAAACGCGTTTTGCCAGCAGCAGCCTACCTCGAAGGCGAATATGGCATCAACGATCTCTACTTCGGCGTGCCAGTGGTCTTGGGCGCTGGTGGCGTAGAAAAGATTCTCGAATTGCCATTGAGCGACGACGAAAAGGCTTTGATGGCCAAATCAGCAGAGTTGGTTCGCAGCTCAGTCGATACCTTGCGCACCTTGATCGAATTCTAATTGCTCGTTTGCTTACAAGCAGCGCTGTGGCTAAAAACCACAGCGCTTTTTTAAATGATGAAGCTCGAAACTGCCCAATCTGCCCGCTTGCGTGGCGATTATGCCAGCGCAATCCGGATTTTGAATCAATTACTCGCTGCCGATCAGGCTGATTTGGCGGCGCTGGTTGAGCGTGGGCGATTGTATGCCGAATTAAACGATCGTGAACAAGCCAAAGCCCATTTTGAGCAAGTATCGTTTGCCGACCCAAGCGGCGAGCTTGGCGATGCAGCCCGCGCTGAATTATTGCGCTTGCTAGCCCCGCCCAAAGTGTTGTTTCCCCCACGTCATAGCCAGCCAAGCGAAGCCAAAACCCCGCCCAACCCATGGGCCTTGCGCCTCGTGCTTGTTTTAGTCTTGATCAGCTTGCTTTGCTCGATTGCAGGCATCGGCCTCACCCGCAAGAATGTGCAGCAACGCTTTATTCAGCCAACACCCAGCGAAATGATGAAGGATGAAGGATGAGGCAAAAGTCAAAGGGCAAAAGTCAAAAGTCAAAAGGCTATATTACTCATTCATTGGATTGAAAACCAAGGACATGCCCTCACCCCCCAGCCCCCTCTCCTTACAAGGGTAGGTAGTTAATCGATGCGATGTACAAACGGCAGAGAATCCGCGTATACTGGACGTGTCAGCAGCCAGTGATCCGAGGAATTCTA
>NZ_JAFBCZ010000014.1 GCF_016907925.1 Herpetosiphon giganteus
TAGAATTCCTCGGATCACTGGCTGCTGACACGTCCAGTATACGCGGATTCTCTGCCGTTTGTACATCGCATCGATTAACTACCTACCCTTGTAAGCACCCCCCAGCCCCCTCTCCCACGAAAACGCGGGCGAGGGGGAGCACCAATTTCACTACAAATCATGCAAAAACTACGCCATTAAAGCCCCTCGCCCGTGCCACGGGAGAGGGGTTGGGGTGAGGGAATCTAGCCGTGGTTAATCTGATGTACCATTACATCTAATAGCTAGGAGTTGCAACGATGCCACCCTTTAATCAACCAGCACCACAGCTTACCAATCAATATACAAGTGATCGCCTGCTGCAATTGTATCTGCGCCGCCGTTTGCCCGCCGAGGTCTTGGCCCAAATCGGCCCCGCGCTGCACGAAATGGGCGATTTAGCCGCCAATGAACTGTATCAATTGCAATTGACTGATCGGCTTAATGAGCCTGAATTGACCCAGTGGAATGCCTGGGGCGAACGCATCGATCAGATTGTGTTGACTCCGCTCTGGCAGCGTGCCCAGCAGATCGCAGCTCAATCTGGCTTGATTGCAACTGGCTACGAACAAACCTTTGCTGAATATTCGCGCACCTGCCAATTTGCCTTGGCCTATCTCTTTCACCCTTCGAGCGATGTTTATAGTTGCCCCTTGGCGATGACCGATGGCGCAGCCCGCAGCTTGCTTCAATCGGGCAATCAGGCGTTGATCGAGCGCGCCATGCCCCATTTGACTAGCCGCGATCCCAAGCAGTTTTGGACGAGCGGCCAGTGGATGACTGAATCGACGGGTGGCTCGGATGTTGGGCTTTCAGAAACGATTGCCCGCCAAGATGCTGATGGCACATGGCGTTTGTATGGCCGCAAGTGGTTTAGCTCGGCCACAACCTCGCAAATGGCCTTGACCTTGGCGCGACCTGAGGGCAACCCTGCTGGCGGGCGTGGTTTGGCCTTGTTCTATGTCGAAACCCGCGACCAACACGGGCGGCTCAATCAAATCGAAGTCAATCGGCTGAAAGATAAATTGGGCACGCGCAAAGTGCCGACAGCTGAGCTAAATCTGCTTGGCACGCCAGCAATTCCTGTCGCAGGCTTGCAGGATGGCGTGCGGGCGATTGTGCCAATGTTGCAACTTACCCGCACATGGAACAGCGTTTCGGCGGTCGGCTTTATGCGGCGCGGCATGGCACTGGCCCAAGATTATGCTCAAAAACGCTTTGCTTTTGGCTCGCTGCTCAATCAAAAACCGCTGCATATCGATACTTTGGCTGGCTTGCAGGCTGAGTATGCTGGCGCATTTCTGCTAACGTTCTATTTAATCGAATTGCTGGGCTTGGATGAAGTTGGCAAGAGCACGCCCCAACAACGCCAATTATTGCGCTTACTGACCTCGATTACCAAATTAACCACTGCTCGCCAAGCAGTTCAGCATACCAGCGAAATTGTTGAGAGCTTTGGTGGTGCTGGCTATGTCGAAGATACTGGCTTGCCAAGCCTCGTGCGTGATGCGCAGGTGCTTTCGATGTGGGAAGGCACAACCAATGTTTTGGCGCTCGATAGTTTGCGTGCGATCAGCGAAGATCCGAGCATTTGGCCAAGTTTGCGCCAGCAAGTCAACCTGTGGCTGAGCAACGTCCATGATCCGAGCCTTAGCCAAGCAATTGAGCTAGCCCAAACCTCGCTTGATCGCTGTGAGCGCTGGCTGGCTGAGAGCAATCGTGATCGGGCGGCGGCAGAAATGGGCGCACGTCGTTGGGCATTGACGGTTGGCCGAACACTTGAATTGGCATTATTACTTGAGCATGCTCAAGCAGCTTTGAGCGAGCATGCTGATCATTGGTTGGCGGCGGCAGCACGGCGGTTTAGTTGTAGCCAGATTAATCTGATTGTGGCGATCGATCCTGATGATAATCAACTGTTGCTGAGTTAATTTTTACAATTGCATAGCTGGAAAATCCTAACATGCGATCATATTCAACTATTAATAATTATGCTAGGGTACTATGAAAAAGCGGTTGAGCCTAGTACTGTTGTCTGTTTGCGCGCATGAATAGCCTAGGGTATAGTAGGGCAACTTGTTATTCCTCCAACGATCCAATAATTAATGGTTTAGCCGATTGAGCTAAAAAGGGTTTTTTCATGAAAGCACTACTAGCGTGGTTAGCTCAGGTTGATCATCCGCTTGAAGATGTGCGGCGACGTGGCCAAATTATCATCAGCGTGATGTGTGCGATTTTTGTGATTGCAGTAATTGCCCTCCCATCATTAATCTTTAATCCCAAGCCATTAACCTCTGGTGTGGCCTTAGGCTTAGGTATTATCTTGTCATTGATCGTTATTCCACTGGCGCGCCGAGGCAAAGTATCGTTTGCTGGTTGGATTGTTGTGATCTCAACGGCTTTTATTATCTCGATTCCCATGATTTTACGCGGCGAAAGTAGCTATACCTTGGCCTATTTGTTGATTCCGGTCTTGATTGCTGGGGTCGTGCTGCGGCCATGGCAAATTGTCGGCGTTTTGATGGGCATATGGGTCATGATTTTGGTGTTGGAATTGAATTATCCTACAGCGCAGACCGTTGCCACAAGGGGCGGCGTATTAACCCACGCCCTGCTCATGACGTTTATCGGCGCAGTGATTAGCTTTGTGAATAGTCGAATTACGGTTGGGGCATTTGATGCAGTGTCTGATGGTCAACAGACAATCGAGCAAAATGCTCGGCAATTGGCTGAACTTAATGCCTCGCTCGAACAACAGGTGAATGAGCGCACAGCAGACCTTGAAACTGCACTCGTAAAGTTGCAAGAGCGAGCCACTACCCAAGAACGCTTGCTTGATGAGATTGAACAGCAGCGCGAGGTAATTCGCGAAATGAGTGTGCCAGTCTTGCCAGTGGCGGCCAAAGTGTTGGTGATGCCACTGGTTGGGGCGCTTGATAGCGAACGGCTTAGCCGCCTGCAAGAGAATGCCTTACAAGCGGTGCAGCGTCAATCGATCAAACATTTGGTGCTGGATATTACCGGGGTTGTGGTGGTCGATAGCCAAGTTGCCCAAGGCTTTATTAGTGTGGTGCGGGCGGTACGCTTGCTTGGCGCAGAAACCATGCTAGTTGGCGTGCGTCCCGAAGTTGCCCAAGCCATGGTTTCGTTGGGCCTAGAATTGGATACCATCAGCACCTCGGCGACCTTGCAAGAAGGCCTGCAACGGATTCATAACTACAATTAAGCCTCGTTTGTTGGCTCAAACGGTTCGTCCCAACGGTTGGCATAGGCCAAGGCTGCGGTGCGCTTGCGCTGCGATGAGGTCCAATCGATCGTTGGGCGATCGGCGCTTTGTGGAATGTAGCCCAAACGATACAGCACCATCAAACTGTGCTCTTCAGGAATCTGCAATAGCTTGTTGATTTTCTCCCACTGGCCTTCAACTTCCATCGGAGTCGAGATAAACTGCATGCCAATGCCAAGTGAGGTGGCGGTTAGCCAAATTGTTTGCATCACCGCGCCCAACGAAAGCAGCGAGTACATGCCGGATAGATCGTCGGGCTTGTATTCGCTTTTATCCAGCGTAATCCCCAAAATTAAGGGCGAACCAGCCACCAACTTGCGGGCATCCTTGCCAAGCACTTTGGGCACTTGAAATTTGGCCATCAACTCGCCGCCACGCTCGGTAAAAATATATTTGGCAAAGGGTTTGAGCACTGCTGGCAGATTGTCGATCAAAATGCCATCGCCACGTTGATCAACTTCCTTCTTGGAGAAGCGAAAATATTTGCGATAGCGTTGCCAAAAGCGACCACCAGCCATTAATTTCTGCATCGATTCGCCAGCAATATCAGCTAGTTGCATACGCGTCGCCTGATCTTGGATGACGACGAAACGCCATGGCTGCGAATTAAAGTGCGAGGGTGCACAAGCCGCCATCTCCAAAATAGTTCGCACATGAGCTGGGTCGAGCGGGCGATCTTCAAATGGGCCATTGGTGGTGCGGCGCGAACGAATCGCATCGAGCAAATCCATAAATGGACATCCTTGTCTACACGGGCGGCCACGGAATTGAGCGCTGCCCATACGAAGCGGGGAATTTGGCATTGCTGATCAATCGGCTGAGCCGCTGGCGCATGGCTTTGATTTCACGTGGATAGAGCATGGCGTTGAGGGCTTGGGTTAGGCTGCTGTCTGGCTCCAAATCCTGTGCCAGTTGCTTGAGGTCAGCTAAATCTTCTGCGGGAATATCCTCGCCCACCCAATCCCAAATTACCGTGCGCAACTTATATTCATCGTGAAAGCAGATGCCATGATCAATCGCCCAAATCCGCTGATCATCATCAACGAGCACATGGCCACCCTTGCGATCTGCATTGTTGATCACAATATCAAACAAGGCCATACGCTGAAAATCGCGTTGGTGACCTTCTTTCAAGGTAAAAAAATGCTGCTCGTAATCGGCGTGAATCAGCAATTGCACCGAGCCAACGCCGTGGGGGCCTTGGCGGGTAACGGTTGGCGGCACCAAATGCCATCCCAAGGCATGGCTAATCATAAACGCCGCTGCCTCGCGTTTGTATAATGTGCCCTGCGGGAAATCCCAGAGCGGGTTCTCGCCACGTTGGGGTTTATAGACCGCCCCCAGCACCAGCTCGCTTGGGTCATCAGCATGGACTTCAACTAAAAAGGTATAGTTACTGCTCCATGGCAATAAGCCCTGCAATTCGATCCGGCCATCGCGCAGCACTTGCAAGATCGTTGCCAGCTCAAGCGCTAGGGGTTGCTCTGATTCGTTATCGCTCATGGGCTACCTCAGTATTTGGCAAATGGGGGGCGGGGGCTGAGGATCAGGACGTTGCTCAATCCCAAATTAGGCTAAACCTGATCCCTGATCCCCAGCCCCCGCCCCCTACTTCTACATTTCGGAAGCTTTTTTATTGCCGTGGCCGTTTTTCTTGACGCACATATGGCCTTCATCTTCCATTGGCTGCAAACATTGAGGGCAAATTGGCCGCCCGCCAGTGGTGATGATGTCCATCGCGTTGCGACTTAGCGCTTGCATTTGGGCGCGGGTTGCCGAAATGCGAACGCGACGTGGCTCGTTTTTGGCTTCTTCATCATCGTCGCTGCGTTGCTGCAAAATTGGATCAATATCTTCATCTTCATCATCGTCGCCCAACTGCAATTCATCGGCCTCGATGACCAACAGATCGCTGGTTGGGTCGTAGGCGAGCGCCATTTGAGCGATGCGGAAGAAGGGATTTAACGGTGGCCGCAGCAACAATTCGGCTGGGGTTGGCTCCTCGGATGCATCGGGCCGCGCCACGCCACGCTTATCCAATTCTTCGAGAATATCGTCAATGCGTAAGCATAACGCGCGAACCAACTCTTTTTCGGTGATCAACGAAACCAGATCGTTGCCTTTTTGGGCTTGAAGATAGAACGTGCGCTGGCCTGGCTGGCCAACTGCTGCTGCCGTAATATGGCTAACGCGGCGTAAATCGTAGACGAAATCTGACATACCGAACCTTTCAATTCAGTGTAAGCGAGAGCTTAGCTTAACCCACAGGCCGTTCAGTTTCCGGCGTAACCTCGTTTGGATCGTTCGAAGCAGGCTTGGCTTCAGGAAAGCTGGGCATTTCGCTGGTTTGATTGACACACAGCACATGCGGCCCGCTATCGTTGACCGTAACCACCGTCACTGAGGCTGGGCTAATGACAATTCGTTGAAACAAATCTAAATGTACGCCCAAATAATGCGCAATCATGGCTTTAACCACATCGGCATGGGCGAAAACGGCAATAACCTCATTGGGATGTTGCTGACGCAGCGCTTCGAGCGCATCGACCACCCGATTTTGCATCTCGCGCAAAGTTTCGCCGCCTGGAATCCGCGTTCCCGATGGAAAACGCTGGATATTACTCCAAGTCGGGGTATCGGCTAATTCCTTAATCGTGCGGCCTGTCCACTCGCCAAATTGAATCTCGCCAACGCCAGCCAAGATTTGAACCTCAAGGCCAAGCTGTTGCGCGATTGGTTGGGCGGTTTCGACAGCACGCTCAAGCGGGCTGCTATAGATCGCTTTGATCGGGGCGTTGGCCAAATGTTCAGCCAAGCGTTGAGCTTGGGCCTGACCTTCGGCATTGAGGTGGACGTTGGGTGTCCAACCAGCCAAGGCTTTACCAACCATATCGTTAGTAGCATGGCGAATTAATAAAAACGTCGTCATTGGTCTTGATTTCCTCCGCTACGACGCACAATACATCGTATTATACGGCGATTTTACTGCCAATGGTGAGCTTATGATGATTAATCTTTGGCCGCTAGCCGCTGGGCGTGCTATTGGCTGCTTAGTGCTGAACAAGCGCAGCCCACGCCCCAAGCGGCCAACCATGGCCAATTTGTAACCAGAATTTCTAAAGAAGCTTAATAAATCGCCCAAATCCAAGGCTGATGGCACTGCATTTGCTCTTTGCTAGGCCAAAAACCTACTCCCTGAGCCAAAAAGCACTTGCATTCTTGGCAAGGGTGATATAAGGTAGGTGCTATCGCGAATGCTTGAGGTATTACGAGGATACTAAAGCCATGCGGCTGTCTTTCTATTTTGGTGAAGACAGGTAGTGTAAGGAGTAACTCCAAATGCATCAATCGGATTTGATCAAGGCCATTGCGGAAAAATCAGGTTTGAACCAAGCCCAAGCTGGCAAAGCAGTTAACGCCTTGCTCGAAAGCATTACCGAAGCGTTGGCAGCTGGCGATCGGGTCGTCTTGACTGGCTTTGGCACCTTTGAAGTCCGCGAACGCCAAGCTCGCACTGGCTTCAACCCCAAAACCCGCGAGCCATTGGAAATTCCTGCTACCCGCGCCCCAGCATTCTCGGCTGGTAGCAACTTGAAAAAAGCTGTCACCGAGAAATAATGCTCGGTTGGCCCAACCACGGCTAGGCAATGGGCTTGGCCGTGGTTTTTTGTGGCTTGAAAATAGCACATTTGTTTTGTATAATTGCTTGGTTGTGTTGTATGAGGATTTTCTATGCAGGTCTATGAACGGGCTGGCGTAACAATTGCTGGCTTGGCAACTCGCACCACCAATCAAGCAGAAAGCGACCCCAACACTGGCTTAATCGGCCCATTGTATCAACGCTTTTTTAGCGAGAATATTAGCCAGCAGATCGCCAATGCTGATCTTACCAGCCGCTATGCGGTCTATACCCACTATGCCAGCGATCATCAGGGCGAGTACGATTTGATTGTTGGCCATGCGGTCAGCGGCGAGCAACCAGTTGCTGCTGGCTTAACTCAAATTACTATTCCTGCCCAGCGTTATTTGCGTTGGCAAGCAACGATTGCCCAACCAAGCGATGTATTTGGGCTGTGGGTGCAGATTTGGGACTATTTTAGCCAGCCCCAAACCTATCAACGCAGCTATACTGCCGATTTTGAATACTACGATTTTGCCCAGCCTGAGCAAGTCGAAATCTGGATTGCTATTCAGTAAGTTTTGAGTAGATCCCCGCGCCCGTGGCGTGGGCGAGGGGCTTTAACGCGCTGGTTCTCCCACAATTCCTTGGCGAAAAATGGTCGGCTCCCCCTCGCCCGCATTTTTGTGGGAGAGGGGGCTGGGGGGTGAGGGAACGCTCCATCGCCGACCAATCGCTCAAAACCTACCCTTGAAAGGAGGGGGCTGGGGGGTGAGGGAATTTATGTGGCATCAAGCGTTTGTTTTGTCCAATCGATGGTATAGCCAGCTGCCGACTTGTCGATGACCTGCTCAACTGCCCCCAATACTTGGCCAATAAAATCAGGATTTTCATGAACGAACACAATTGCCTCATTCGGCCCAGTGTTTGGCACCACTAACAAGCCATGTTGGTCGCGCCAGCCAAGATAATCGAAAAAGAGATACGTGATCGCTAGCACTAGGCCTGCAGATAGCACATTTTGGGCATCCTCGATTAAAAAGTTTGACCTTAAGCCCATCGTAATTGTTAAGCCTGTGGCTAAAATCAATAATTGCTTGGTCGGAAAAGCTTTGTAGATTTTTACTTGAGCAACTTTGGCAAGGTTTGCGATTGGAATAAGTGTCTGATCAATCCGTAGCCGCGTGCCATTAATCTGCATGTGTTCGGCGTGTACTGTGGTAACGCGGTGTTTGGCGATCGGTTCGATTGCTGATTCGCTTGGCATAATTCCCCTCAATTCACTCCAATGCGGAGTATAATGCAATACGGTATTTAGGATGAGTGTGTACATTAAGGAGCGATGCGCGTGGATAGTACCACCCTTAAAGTTGGCGATCAAGCCCCCGATTGGACATTAAGTGGCACCGATGGCGACGTGCATTTGGCCGACTTCCAAGGCCAAAAAAACGTTGTGCTGCTGTTTTATCCCTTAGATTTTAGCCCTGTCTGTTCGTTGCAATTGCCCAGTTATCAAGCCCGCAAGCCTGAATTCGATCAACGTGATACTGAGATTTTTGGCATTAGCACTGATAGTAAATGGTCGCACAAAGCATTTTCCGATCAGTTAGGGCTTGAATATCAACTACTCAGCGATTATCAACGCCAGGTTTCCGAAGCCTATGGCGTGTTGCGCCCAGAAGGCTTTACCAATCGCGCCGTATTTGTGATTGATAAAGCTGGGATCGTGCGCCATATTTCGGTAACCAACCCTGGCCAACAGCCCGACCAAAACGAAGTGATGAACGTGCTCGAAACCTTGTAAATTGCAATGGCGCGGTACTGCCCTGTATCGCGCTAGCTGATGATTGCCAGCACAATCACTAATCCTGCGTGCAGCAATGCCAAGCCAGCCAAGCTCTTAAATGCGCCATCAGGTAACCAATCGGGCCAAAGCCCAGCAGTTTGCTTAATTGGCTGGCGGTCTTGGCGATAGCGCGGGTGATAACGGCCATGCACATAGCTGGCAAGCATCAGCATCACCCCTGGAATGCTATCGATTAACATTCGCAAGCCAGTGCTTAGTCCGCCAGTTTGCCAAAATGGGCTATCGATCAAGGCTAAACATGTGCCGAATAAGCCAATCATTCCCACTAAAATCTGCTTCCAATATTTCATCGTTCTCTCCGATTATGCGTTTAGAAAAACAGCTTGCTCAATAGCCACAGCGCGCCAGATCCAACCAAACCAAGCTGTAGTCCAGTCAGCACCCGTTGTTGGCTTGGGCTGAGCCACGCATTAAATTGGGTTAGGGTTGGCTGTTGATTTGGTGCAGCATTTTCATAGCCATATTGGCGCATAAAAAGCCAGTAGTAGCCAACATTGCTCGCAACCCATAAGCCCCACGCAATCGTGACTAAACTTTTGAAATTTGCTTCAAGCGATGCGCTATTGACCAAGCTACTGGCTTGCTCAAGGCTCATACCTACGCCGCCTAGCCCGACCACAGCATACAACAGGCTATATTTTGGTTTCATCGCTGGCTCCAAATATTCTGTAACGCTGTACGCAGCGTTGTTGGTTTTGATGCAGCTTAGTTTGCGCCATTGGGTTGCAAAATATAGCCAACGCTAGGAATCGTCACCAAATATTGCGGCTCGGCGGGGTTTGGCTCGATTTTTTGGCGCAAACGATGCACCAGTTGTTTCAATAGGGTGCGATCGCCAATGCCATGCTGGCCCCAAACGTGGATGGTAACCTGTTCGTTGCTGACGACACGGCCTGCATTGGCCAACAAATATTGCAGCAAGCGAAATTCGCGATTGGTCAACGAGACAAAGCCCAAGCCTTCGCGGCTAACGCTTTGGCGCTCGGTATCCAGCACCAAATCGCCTTGTTGCAAGGGCGTTGGGCGTTCGCCGCCACCGCGTCGCAACAGAGCGCGCACCCGTGCGGTGAGCGTGCGAGGGCTAAATGGCTTGTTGAGATAATCGTCAGCGCCGCCATCCAAGCCCCGAATCAAATCATCTTCGCTGTTGCGCACAGTCAGCAACATTACTGGCACAGCCGATTGGGCACGAATTCGGCGACAAACTTCAAAGCCATCCAAACCTGGCATATTTACATCGAGAATCACCAATTCTGGTTGTTCGCTGGCAAATTGGGTTAAGGCTTGGGTTCCATCGGCAGCTTGCACCACGGTATAGCCTGCTTGGCTCAGGGCAAAGCCAATTAAGCCGCGTAATTCAGCATCATCATCAACGACTAAAATTTTCATCGCTTCCTCTGGGTAATTCAATCACAATCCGCGTGCCAAGGCTGCGAGCTGGTACATGAATGCGGCCATCGTGGCGCTCAATAATTGATTGAACGATCCACAAGCCCAAGCCTGCGCCGCTTTGCTCTGGCTCGTTGCGCCCGCGCACAAACAGGCGAAACGGCGATTCGCTGGGCGATGGCGGCATTCCTGGGCCTTCATCTTCGACCCAAACCTGCAAATGCTCGGCGCTTACCTCACCACCAATGCCAATGGTGCTATCGGGCGGCGAGAATTTGCTGGCATTGGCAAGCAGATTGACAAACACTTGGGTTAATCTGGTGGCATCGCCAGCCACATTCGGCAGTGGATAGGGCAAATCGACCTCGACTTGCTGGCGGCGTTGTTGAATTAATGGCAACATCAACTCAACTGCGGCCTCGACGACCGCATCTAAGGCGATTTCGCTGCGTCGAATCGTCAATTGGCCCGCTTCGATGCGCGCACTTTCCAACAAATTATCGATCAAATAGGTTAAGCGCAAGGCTCCACGCTGTAATGATACGATCAGTTGGCGAATTTGGGCGGTCGAAAGTTGCGGTAATTGATCAAGCAGCAGCTCCAACGAAGCTAATTGGGCTGAGAGCGGGGTGCGAAACTCATGCGAAATAGTCGCCAAAATTGTATCGCGCAAACGGCGTGAAGTTTCAATATCGGTTTCATCACGCATCACTTGAACATGATTGTGCTCAAGATCACCCGAACTGGTGATAATTACGGTGCGGCGGCGACCATCGCGCAACTGTAAATGCTCGGTGGCTTGGGCTTGACCGCGAAAACGGGCATGAATAATCGGGCAAGCTTGCTCACAAGGCCGCACGCCATCGATCAACTGTGGCTGCAAGACATCGCCACAAAAGCGCCCAATTGCCTGCTCAGGCTCGATGCCAAGCATGCTTGCTGCTTGTTGATTCAAATAGCGAATTCGCCGATCGCGATCGACGGTAAACACGCCTTCGACAATGCCCGCCAAAATAGCGTTGGCCTCAGATTGTTGGCGCTGAAGATCGGCAGTCAGGCCGCGCAGGCGTTGGCGCATATCTTCCAAGGTGCCAGCAAGCGTGCCAACCTCAACGCCTTTGGCGGGAGCCACGGGCGTGGTTAAATCGCCGCGACCAATTTGGGCGGCGGCTTTGGTCAAACGCCGCAACGGCCCGCCAACGTAGCGCCCAACCAACAAATTGAGGCCAAAGGCCAAAACTCCGCCAACCAAGGCAATTGTGAGCAACACTTCGCTGAGCCGCTGCGCCGAATTGCGAATTTGAGTATCGGGCAGGGTCACACTGACAACGCCAATTGGCTGGCCAGTGCTGGCGAGTAGCGGGGCGCTCGCGATGTACTGATGTTGCGCGCGCAAATAGCTATCGGTGGTTGAGTTTGTGTTGAGCGCCGCAGTTTGGGTTTGGCTTAATGGATCGTTGGCGTTGCTCAGGCGCTGTTGCGGCACAATCGCCACAGGCAAACTCAGAATAGTCGATAATTCAGCTTGATACTGTTGGTCAAGCTCGATCCAAACCGCGACAATGACGCTCGGATCGGTGGCGAGTGGCACGCGGGCAGCTAAGCGCAACAACGGGCCATCGAGCAATAATGCCCGATCTTCGAGGGCTGGCATGGCCGGAACCTCAGCTCCAACCGCGATTAATAGCTGGCCATCTTGATAGATTGCACAGCCCGCGAGATCACTGGTGGCTTGAAATTGGCTCAAAAATGTGCTGAGCGCAGCTTGATCATTGGTTTGCAACAAGCGGGCGAGAGTTGGGCGTTCGGCCAGCAGTTGCGCGGTTGTCAATACCTCGTTGCCTGAACGCTTCACATCGTTTTGAGCGATTGCAACGCCTTGGCGTACTCGGGCTAAGCCTTGATCATCGCCCAATTCGAGCAACAAGCTAATTGCCACCGTCGCAATTCCGACGATGGCAATGATTAACACAGCTAAGTTTACGCCGATCAGCAGCGTTGGTAGGCGAATTTTAGGCCGTAATTGCATCTCGATACCGCTGCACTATAAGGTTGATCCACGAAGCGCATGAAGGACACGAAGGATTGGAACCGCGAAGATCGCGAAGGCCACGAAGGCTCAGTTTTTTAGCCACAGATTCCACAGATTCTGTTTCTGCTGCCCTTGATGCTAGGTTGTAAGATCCCCTCACCCCCAGCCCCTCTCCCACTGAACGCGGGCGAGGGGAGCACGGATTCAGCGGTTCCCCCTCTCCCGTCGAACGGGAGAGGGGGCTAGGGGGTGAGGGGGAAAACCGTCACGCAATGTACCAGTACAGCTACAGGCTATTGGCTAGCGGACGATCGGTGTGATTTCCTGCCAATCATTCATCCAAAAGCCCTGGTTTTTCGCCACATATTAGCCAGATTATGTTCTTTTTCGCCACGAATGCCACGAATTGCACGAACAAGGTTTCGATAGCCCAAAGCCCATAGCCATCGTTCCTCTGCGCCTCTGCGTTAAAAACGGAACTCGATCCCTCGCCCCTATTTTGCCTTTTGCCTTCTGCCTTGGATTATGTTCTATGCTCTATGTTCTATGTTCTGACTTTCATCCCTCATAATTCATCCTTCTGACTTTCGCTATGTTCTATGTTCTTTAAACGCTTGGGTGGCACTTGCAAGGGCTAAACCCTCAACCCAGCGCTCGCGAATCGGGTCGCATCCGGCGAGAGCGGCCCCAACAATTTGCAAATTTTCGGCAATTGGCTGGTGCTCTGTATCAATTGGCTGGAGCTGTTGATTAACTGCAATGCCTGCTTGAAAGAGCTGATGTTGCTGGTGAAGATTGGGTTCGAACCACTGATCGCGCTCGGCTGGTTGCTGGACTGGCAAATTGAGCGCGGTTTCACGCAGCAGGTTGGGATAATCGGCGCGTAATCCACCGCCGCCAATGCCGCCAGTTGCCAAAATATAGTGCTTGGCGCTGTGGCGTTGTTCGCGGGCGGCGGCAGCGCTATATACTGCAACCAGCCGTTGGTGCTGAAACTCGCCGCGAATAACTTCTGCATTCAGTTGAATACGGCCATTTAACTGCTCAAAATGGCTGATTAACATGCGTTGCAAGCGTAATCCGGCCACATTGGTTGGCAAGGTTGGCACTTCGGCCACCAAACAGCCCAAGCTGGTTTGCAGTTCATTAACTATACTTGCGCTCTGGTCGAGGCCAAGAATTGCGGGAAACAGCAGGAGTTGTGCATCGTCGCGAATCTGATCGATCTGCTTGATGAGCGCTTGGCGAAAACTGGCTTGCTCGCATAAACGGGCCAAATTGACGCTATTGAAATCGCGGCTGCGTTGGCTTGGTGGCATCGTTAAATATGTGCCACGAGCGGCAATCCCTTGTTCTGCGAGCCGCGCTGCCAACAACGGCGGAAAGAAATCGCGCAATTCGTGAAAACCAAGCACCAAGACCCGATAATTGCTGATGATCGAGCGTTCTGCGTTGATCATCGTTAAGGGAACGGCGTTGGTTGGCCGCCACGTGCCAATTGCGGTTGGCAACCACGCATGCTGGCGCTTAGCAATAAAGCGATAGCCCTGCTGCTCGCTGAATTGCAGCCAAGCTTGGGTTGCTGGTTCCAGCGCTGATTGAATGGTCGAGAAAGGATGGTGAGCGCTTGGTTCGGCTGGTGGTTGGTGCGGCCAAAGATCAAGGCAGCCACTGCTCCACGGCAACGTGCCATGGCCCTTGGCCAACAACGTGACGCTTCGGCCTGCTTGGGCATGCAGAATCGCGCTCCACAAGCCTGCAAGGCCTGCGCCAATTACCAACACATCAGCTTGCACGCTTAGGCTCCTAGAATAATATCGCGGCGTTCAAAGGCAAAAAAGCCAAAGGCGCTGACCGCAATTAACAGGGCCATTTGACCACCCAAAATTGCCAAGGCTTGATTGATATTGCTCTCGTAGGCTTGGCGGGTAACGGCTAGCTCAAAGCCTGCGAAAAGCGGCGTTAATGGAATGCCAACGATGGTGCGAATAGCGGCCAAAATTTTGCCCAAGCTGCCATTCGGGGCAAAGGTATTGGTAAAAATATCGCTGGTGCTCAACGAAGCCAAGGCAACTACGCCCAAAATGCTCAAGCGCCAGCCTTGCGATAAGACCAAGCTGGAAAGCAACAGCACCAACGCGGTTACTAAGGCAATATCTAAAATAAGCGGCAACGCGCCAGCGCCCCAAATCACTGCATCCCACAAAACAGGTTTATTGATCAGCGTGACGATTAGCGTGCAGAGCAACAGATTCATTAGGCTAATTAAAAAAGCGACTAAAAATAAGCCAACCAAATAGCCTTTGCGCCCAAGCGAGCGCGCTAAAACGACATAGCCCTGTGGTCGATTGCCCATACCTGCCATCATTGTGGTAGTGAAAATTGTTTGACATAATACAAAAATGGCGGTCATGCCAAAGAATTGAGTTGCGGTGAGCTGGGCGGCTGTATTTGGTTTGCGCAGAAACACATAAGCAAAAATAATTAATGCGCCAAACTCAATTAAGAAACGCCCAGAGCGTTTATATTCGCTCCAGATAAAGCCTGTCCAAGCCCAAATTTGCCGAAGCTTTGCCATTATTGCTGCTCCTCGTTCGCTAACAAACTATCAAGAATTGCCAGCGGTGCTTGGGGCTGCATTTCTGCTGGTGGTTCTTTGCCCGATACAACGTGCAGGTACAGGTCGCGCAGATTGCCAAGCGTCGGTTGCAAGCTCGACACTGTGTAGCCTTCATCAAGCAGCAATTGCAATAACCGCCCTTGCAAGGCTGGGTTATTCTCGGGCACGGTGATAAAGCGATCATCGCGCACAATGCTGGGGTCAATCGAACGCAAGGCAAAATCGAGCGCATCGGTTGGAGTTTCTTTCAGTGTCAGCACGATGCCATTGGTGCCCGTTAGTTGGGCTAAATCGGTTTCGGCGGCCAGCGCGCCTTGGACTAAAATGCCCACCCGATTGCAAACCGCCTCGATCTCATCAAGCTGGTGCGAGCAAATTAAAATTGTATGGCCTTGACTGCGTAGATCGAGCAGGAGATCGCGCATTTCGAGTTGGCCTTGGGGGTCGAGGCCCGATGATGGCTCGTCGATCAGCAAGAGTTGCGGGTCGGCAAGCAAGGCTTGGGCAATCCCAACCCGCTGAGTCATCCCCTTGGAATAGGTGCGCATGCGCTTATCGGCGGCTTCAGTCAGGCCCACCAATTCGAGCAAATCGTTGACCCGACTTGCGAGGCTTGGGCCACGTTGGCCGCCAAAATTGCCCATATAGGTCAAATATTCGCGGGCGCTGCAATGGGTGTGGTAGCGCAAGCGTTCTGGCAAATAGCCAATTTGGCCGTGCATGGCGGCAGGCGTTTTGCCAAAAACCTCAATCCGGCCACTATCGGGGTATAAAAAGCCCATAATTAAATGAATTAAGGTCGATTTGCCAGCGCCATTTGCCCCCAGCAATCCATAAACTTGGCCTTCTTGGACCATCAAATTCAACTGGCGCAAGATCGTGGTTGTATCAAAACTTTTGACAATCTTTTCAAGCAAGAGTGCTGTCATACCTTCTCCCTACATCCAACGCTGCATGACAACCAAGACAATGCCGCTGAGCAAGGCCACTGGCAAGGCGCGCGTATAGCACCAACGCAAGCTTTCGTTCAACGGCTGGCGCACGGTTGAGCCGTTGATGTAGCGGCCAACTCCAGCCAAGGCCAAGGTCGTGGCAACGGTCAAGGCTATGTGCAGTGACCAATGCAAGCCTGCCGTAATTGGAAAGCCCAATAGTGGAATTAATGTGAGCAGGACGGTTGCACGAATTGCCCGCCCCCACTGGGCTAGCTCGGCGCTAGCGCGATTGAGTTCGGCTTCGGGGCCGCCAGGCGTTAAGCTCCAATCGTGGGCAAATGGCCCCCAACCCAGTGCAACCGGCAACGCCATGGCTGCGGCAATCAAGGCCAACACCCGCGCTGGCACAATGTTCCATTGCCAATTATCGCCTGTCCAGAGCGCAACGCCCAAGGCCAACCACAAGACAATCCGGCCTGCGCTACTCAATTGGGCCTCACGCATGGCTGCGCGCACGCTCGAAGCCGCCAAACTTTGCAAACCAGGCATCAGCGCCAGCATAAACGAGGTTTCGAGCAAGGCCCAAGCTAGCCACAATTGGCCTAATCGCGGAGTTGCCAGCGGTGAGCCAGCCCATGGCAAAAATGCAGGTGCAATTAAGCCCAAGAGCGCTGCGATTGCCAGACTAAGCGAGGTTTTGCCTCGCAATGCCGCTAATAGCCCGCGGCTCAAGCCACCCCCGGGCGCGTGCAACTTGGTAATCCCAATCACGGCGAGGGTCAAGAGCATTGTGGTAAGCATGCCTGGGTAGAGCAACGCAGCAATCAATTGTTCAATTAATGTATTCATAAGCGACCTTTAGTGTTTGGCGGTACGGGCGTTGAGTGCCTGAACGATGCCAGCCTGAATTGCCGTCACTGTCGGCGGATCGCCATCGATTTTCGCAGCAACCTGAATTTCTGGCAGTTCGGCCAAGCCGCCGCGCCCAAACGGATGCCCATCGATGCTGGCGCGGCCCAAGGCAATCAGCGGCGCACGATCAACGATAAAATCGCGCCAAACATTCATGAGTGCTGGGCGCAACAAGAGTGGAATTGGCCCGGTCAGCACAAAAATATCAGCATGGGCCGGAGTGGCTGCCCAGGTTAGGTTGCGCGCGCTGCGGATAGCCTCGGCTAAAATGCGAACTTCGATGCCGGTTGAGCCAGCATTTAGGTGATAAACCGCAATCACGCTGACCTCCATTTCGTATGAAACCGCGTGCTAGTATACCAGAGTCTGGGGGGCTATTGCGTGAGGAGTTTGATTCGGCATACAGCGTGTGCTCTATGCCGAATCAATGGTTTAGCGGCCTTCTTCGGTCTTGACGGCGTTAACAAAGCCTTGAATTTTTTCAAAGACTGGCCGTGGGCTCCAATCGGGATTGAGAATCCCGAACGAGGCCGTTTGATCAAGCGGGTCGGGCGAGGTTACCGCGAAATTGAGGTTCCACACAAACATCGTGGCGACCCATGGATAATCGCGGCGGGTCATTTGCAAGGCATCGAGCACATATTGGCCTTGTTGTTCAAGGCTAATTTCGTTGCCATACTCGTAGCCTGGGCTGGTATTTTGAGTTGCCCAGCCAAACTCCGTCACCCACACCTGATACTCGCTCATGCCATATTTATCCATCAAAATTTTGAGGTTTTCGATATGGCGGAAGTAGTGGGTTGGGCTTTCGAGCCAACCTGGGCCTGGGCCTGGCATATCGGGCCAAAGGGTCGCAGGCGGGTTGTACGATGGTGAGGGATGGAAACCCACGCCATCGATATGATCTTTGAAAATGCCATCTTTGTAGCTGAACATTTGCTCAAAGTAGGTCATATCATCGACTGCTGCTGGCGAATCGCCGGTTGAAGTCAACGCGCCTGAGATCACAAATGCTTCAGGATCAATCGGTTTGATCCGATTATAGGCTTCAACCAAGAGATCGACATATTTGGTTGCGTCGATTGACTCACGTGAGCCACCATTTTCGTGATCAAGATTTTGCTCGTTCCAAATTTCGTAGGCTTGGACTTTGCCTTTGTAGCGTACCACCAAGGCCTCGACGAAATCGCCAAAATCTTTGATATTATCGGGCATGCCGTTGGTGCCATCGGCGCGTGCCCACGAAGGCGAACGCACAATGCTCAACAGCACTTTGATATTTTTGGCGTTGGCATCGGCGACAATCGCATCAAGCTCGCCCCAGCCAAAGTTGCCCTTGGGGCCTTCAATATCTTTCCATTGAATTTGTTGGCGTACCCAATCGAAACTGGCGTTGTTCATCAAAGTTAAGGCGCGGTTCCGATCAGTATAGTAGAGTTGGGCAGCTGCGCCATATTGCAAATAGGGCAAGCTTAATGGGTTGCCACTGGTAACTGCTGGGTTCGTGCCCGTGGTTGGGGCCGCAGTTTCCGGCGTAGCAGTAGCTGCCTCAGGATTCGTTGGTTGGGCGGTAGGAGCGCTATCGCCACCACAGGCTGCCAAGATATTAACTGCGAGTAAACAGCCTATGGCAGCACTTAACCAGCGTAATTTTCGCATATCAAACTCCTCGTCAGACAACAAACACGAAGATCAAACACTGGCTTCAGAGCGTGATCTTCGTGTTGTGTAAACCGACCTCGGTTAATTATTTATGGGTTGCTGCAAACTGTTGCAATCGGGTATAGGCTGGGCGTGGGCTCCAATCAGGGTTCAATACCCCGAACGAAGCGGTTTCGTGCAGCGGATCAAATGATGTGACCGCGAAGTTTAAGTTCCACACGAACATTGCGCCAACCCATGGAGCGTAATCGTAGCGAGCCATATACATTGCTCGTTCGAGGTACGCGCCTTGTTCTTCGAGGGTGTTCGAGTTGCCATATTCAAAGCCTGGGCTGGTGTTGGCGGTTGCCCAGCCAATTTCGGTTACCCAAATTTGGCGGTCGCCGTTGCCACTGTTGGCCAGCACTTGATAGACATCTTCGATCCGTCGCCAGTAGAATTCTGAGTTGTCGCGCCAGCCTGGGCCTGGGCCTGGATTGTCTGGCCACTTGGTATCTGGTGGATTGTAGGTGCCACCGAAGTGTGCCCCAATTACGTCGACGTTGCTCCAGAATTTAGGAATTGCAAACATTTGGCTGAAGTAAATCAGCTCATCAATTGCAATATCGCTGCGATTGGTTGCGGTTGGCGTTGGCGAGCCAGAAACGACAATTGCTTCTGGGTCGGCAGCTTTCACGCCTTTGTAGGCATATTCGAGCATATCGACATAATATGAAGCGGTTGCAACTACGCCACCGTTTTCAATTGCGTAATTTTGCTCGTTCCAAATTTCGTAGGCTTGAACTTTGCCTTTGTAGCGTTGCGCCATGCGCTGCATGAAATCGCCAAATTTAGGGAAGTTGCGGCGTGATGGCAAACCGTGGGTGCCATTTTCGCTCGCCCATTCCGGCGAACGCACGACACTCAACAGAACTTTAATACCTTTGGCGTGTGCTTCGTTGACGACTTTATCCAACTCGCCCCAGTAGATTGTACCGTCGGCAGCTTGGAGATCTTCCCACGGTGCTTGTTGGCGAATCCAGCCGAAGGCTGCATTGTTGACCAATTGATACAAGCGATCACGTTCTTGGTAGAACGCTTGGACATTATAGCCATAGATAAAATCGGCTGGAATGGCTTCGTCACGAGTGTGATAGCGGAAGAACCATTCCTTGACTGCCAATTTTGGCTCGTCTTTGTGTTCGTTGTAGTATTGTTTGCCCAACAAACCAAGCAATACTTGATATTCAGGCTTTTCTTCTGGGTGATATTCGAAGCGATTACGCTCGAAATATTGAACCCAATAGACTTTGCCTGTATCGGGATTCAGCTCTTGGAATGGCTCCGACAAAGGATAGCCAAACACCGACAGGCCGCCATAATTGCGCCAGAAGGTCAAGAATGGGCCAGGTGTGTTGGTCAAGGTGTGTTCGGTTTCTGGGAACCAAACCGTGCCATTGTTGGGGTTAGCAACTGGCTTGAAGGCTGGTTCGTTTTCGCGACCCTTGGCCAATTCTTTGCCCAACAACCGCCCAAGCACAAAGTATTTGTTGCCATTGGTTGGGTGATTGAAGTTTTCAGGGTGCTCTTCTAAGATGGCACGTTCGAAATATTGCACCAAATAGAATTTACCAGGCTCGGTAAAGCTTTCTTGGACAAATGGCAAAGAAATAGGATAGCCCAACACGCGCATAGCGTTTGGCGTATTCTTCCAAAATTGCCAAAAATAGTTGACCGCTGATTGCCCGGTTTCGGGGAAATACTGGGCTAAAGGCGGCGGCGGTGTAGCCTCGGCCTTGGTTCCAGGTAGCACTACGCCCATGGCAATAAGCATGAGCAGGCCAAGACGAACCCATCGTCGTCGCATGGCATTCTCCTTTTATCGAAGCACTAAATCGTTCGCAAGCAATTGCTTAGGTCTGACTGCGTAATAGTAGCATGCCCAACCTGATAAATTGCTTATAGCCTACTGATGAGCACGTTACGAATTGATTGCAATGTCCAAGCTGATGTCGAGCGCAACTGCTGAGTGAGTAATCGCGCCGCACGAAATGAGGTTTACTCCCGTTTCGGCAACGGCCCGAATTCGCTCAAGCGTAATACCACCAGAAGCCTCAACCAAAGCGCGCCCAGCAATTAACTGCACCGCTTCGCTCATGGCTTCAATTGACATATTATCAAGCATGATAATGTCGGCTCCCCCATCAAGTGCTGCTTGTACCCCCGCCAAATCTTCAACTTCAACCTCGATTTTGGTGGTGTGCGGCGCGACAGCCCGTGCTCGCTGCACTGCGCCAACAATATCGTGGCCCCCAAGCGCCAGATGATTGTCTTTGATCAAGACACCATCGCCCAAATTAAACCGATGATTGGCTCCGCCACCTGCGCGAACGGCAGCTTTTTCCAAAGCGCGCCAGCCTGGCGTGGTTTTGCGGGTATCAACGAGTTTGGCTTGGGTTCCGGCGATTTTGGCAACATACAATGCTGTTTTGCTGGCAATGCCCGAAAGCCGCTGCAAAAAGTTAAGCATGGTGCGTTCAGCCATCAGCACCGAACGGGCTGGCCCGCTGAGGTAGGCCACAATCGTGCCATACTCAACTGCTGCGCCATCGTTCAGCACTGCTTGCCACTCCAAGGCTGGGTCGACCAAACGGCAAACCGCCGCCGCAACCTCCATTCCTGCGAGCACACCTTGATCTTTAACTAAAACATGGGCTTTGGCTGTTAAATCAGCCGGAATTGTGGCTAATGATGTTAAGTCGCCACCATCGAGGTCTTCTGCTAACGCCAATTCAATCAGGCGTTGAGTTGCTTGAGGAAGGTACATTGCACAAACACCATTGTCCTTGTACATTGGGTTTCGATTGTCAATCATAGCATAAAAATCCTTGTTGCGGGGATCAATCTGCCCAAGCGACCACGAATCCTGCAAACAACCCATGCTCAATGGTATTGCTCACAGGATTCTCTGGCAGTATCGATTTGGCTGATTGAATAATAAATTTATTAAAAATCTTTATAAATACGTCATCAAATACGCATCTGCTCATTAATATGATCAGATTTAGCTTTTGCGCATCTCTTTAATTAAGTTCTGTTTCAATTCCCACAAGCGTTGGCTGAGCGAAACGTGATAGATGTGGGGATTGACCAAGCGCAACACGCCAGGATCAAGCCGCGCCAAATCGCGCACGCGGCGTTCGCGCAACTCGGCCAAATCGGGCACATCGACGACGCGCCGCCCAGAATCGAGCACCGTGGCATACAAGGCTTCAATGGTGTGGTCGGCAGGCGTGAGCGTGCGCTGTTTGCCTGCATCAGTTGGATGATACAAATTCAGCGCTTCGCTTTGCTGTGGATGTTCGTCATCCAAGGTCAGAACATCGGCGCTGGCACGGCCACGGCTATCATAGACTCGCCATGCTGCTTTGCGCCCAGGCGTTGGCGTTTTCTGGGGGTTTTCCGAGAGCTTGATTGCAGGCTTCCAAGTATCGCGATCAAATAATGAAACCAATTTATACACGCCACCCAAGGCTGGCTCGCCCCACGATGTGACCAAATGCGTGCCAACCCCAAAGACCAAGCGCTTGATCACTGCATCGGCTTCAAGGCCATAGCGCGGCGCTTCGGCGCGAATTTGGGTCAGAATTTGCCAAATCACCAGCTCATCGAGATTGTTGGAGAGCACAATTGAAACATCGGGAAAGCCAGCGCTATTGAGCATTTTGGCCGATTGAATGCTGAGATAGGCCAAGTCGCCAGAATCGAGCCGAATGCCAACGGGTTTGTGGCCTTGGCGGCGCAGTTTTTCAAACACCTTAATTGCGTTCGGCACGCCGCTTTCCAAGGTATTGATTGTATCGACCAAGAGCAAGGTGTCGTCGGGATAGGCTTCGGCGTAGGCTTCGAATGCACCTAATTCGCCCATGCCCAAGGCCATGGCGGTTTGGACCAAGCTATGAGCATGCGTGCCGCTTGGTTGCACGCCCATATCGAGCGCTGCCCCAACGTTCGATGAGGTGTCAGCGCCGCCGATTAATGCCGCGCGCGTGGCCAAATTGGCTCCCCAGCCTTGGGCGCGGCGCAAGCCAAATTCCAAAAACAAGCCATCGCCAGCGCTCTCGCGCACCCGCGCCGCTTTGGTGGCAATCAAGGTGCTGAAGTTGAGCATATTAAGCAACGGCGTTTCGAGAATTTGGGCCAATACCAGCGGGCCTTCGACAATCGTCATTGGCACGGTGTGGTGCACCACGCGGCCTTCGGGAATTGCACGAATCGTCAGATTGCGCAGATCACCATATTTGCGCAGCCAGCCCAAGAAATCGCTGCTAAACAAAGGTTGGCCAGTGCGACCTTTCATGGTCGAAAGTGCGCCAATTTCGCCCTCGCCAAAGCGTGCCGTATCCATCCATTCGAGCAATGGTTGCATCCCTGCGGCTACCGCATAGCCCGCAGCATGTGCGCCATAGTTGGGATAGGCACGGAAATAGTGATCGAACAAGGCTGGTCGCTCGTGCAGCCCCAAACGATAATAAACCTGCGACATGGTTAGCTGATATTGATCAGTAAAGAGAATGCCATGTTGAAAGCGCGTTGTCATCTATCACGTCCTTTACAATTGTAAATTGACTTAGTGTCTATAATACACTAATTAATGAGAAATGCAATATGATCCACGAAGGACACGAAGAGCACGAAGGATGGAACCGCGAAGCGCGCGAAGAAAGCGAAGGGAAATTGGCTCTAGGCTTTGGGCTTTGGGCTAGCGGAACAATTGTTGCCATTTCAAGAAATTTCCAATAGCCAATAGCCTAGAGCCTGATCCCTTTTGATTTTTGATTTCTGACTTCATCCCTCATCCTTCATCCTTTCACTATGCTCTATGTTCTATGCTCTATGTTCTATGTTCTATCTTGGCGGTTCTTTGCTACAATGGATGCATATCGCATGAACGTTGAGATTTTTCATAACCCAAGGGGGAAACGACGATGTTTAGTCCCGATCAGTTAGCTCAAATGCGGGCGGCGCAGGAGCGCTGGAACGATGAAACGCTGGCTCCGACGCTCCAGAAAACTCCTGAACGTCCGGCGTTATTTAGCACCGTCTCAAGCGAGCCGATTCAGCGGTTGTATACGCCGCTCGATATTGCTGATACCGATTATGCCAAGGATATTAGCTTTCCTGGCGAGTTCCCCTATACCCGTGGGATTCACCCAACGGGCTATCGCGGCAAGCTCTGGACAATGCGCATGTTTGCTGGTTTTGGCACAGCAGAAGAAACCAATGCCCGCTTCAAATATTTGCTGAGCCAAGGCCAAACTGGGCTTTCGACCGCCTTCGATATGCCAACTCTCTATGGCCGCGACACCGATCATCCTTTGGTTGAAGGCGAATTTGGCAAGTGTGGCGTGGCCGTCACTTCCTTGGCCGATATGGAAATTTTGTTCGATGGCATTCCATTGGATCAAGTGACCACATCGATGACGATTAACTCGCCAGCGGCAATTGTTTGGGCGATGTATATTGCGGCGGCTGAAAAACGCGGCTTTCCGCGCGCCAAATTGGGCGGCACACTCCAAAATGACATTCTCAAAGAATATGCAGCCCAAAACGAATATATTTTTCCAATTGCGCCATCGATGCGCTTGGTCGTTGATACGATTGAATTTGCGGCCCAACACATGCCCAAGTGGAATCCAGTTTCGGTCAGCGGCTATCACATTCGTGAAGCTGGCTCAACTGCGGCCCAAGAATTGGCCTTTACGCTTGGTGATGGTTTGGCCTATGTCAAAGCCTGTATCAAACGCGGCATGAATATTGATGATTTTGCGCCACGAATTTCCTATTTCTTCAATGCCCACAACGATTTCTTCGAAGAAATTGCCAAATATCGCGCTGCACGGCGAGTTTGGGCACGCCAAATGCGTGATGTCTATGGCGCGAAAAATCCGCGCTCGTGGTGGATGCGTTTTCATACTCAGACCGCTGGCGTTTCGCTGACCGCCCAACAACCAGAAAACAACATTGTGCGGGTCGCAATTCAAGCGCTGGCAGCGGTCATCGGCGGCACGCAATCGTTGCACACCGATGCCATGGACGAAGCACTGGCCTTGCCATCGGAAAAAGCCGTGACAATTGCGCTGCGTACCCAGCAAATCATTGCTGAAGAAAGCGGCGTGATCAACACCGTCGATCCGTTGGCTGGCTCGTACTTTGTTGAAGCCTTGACCAACCGCATGGAAGCAGAATGTCTCGATTATTTCCGGCGGATCGAGGAACAAGGCGGCATGGAAGCTGCGTTGGAAAAAGGCTGGATTCAACAACAAATTGCCGATTCGTCGTATCGCTTCCAGCAAGAGGTCGATAGCGGCCAGCGCGGCTTTGTTGGGGTCAACAAATACACCGTTGACGACCCAATTGAAATTCCAATTTTGCAAATGGACCCCAACGGCGAGAGCAAACACATGGCGCGTTTGAACAAAGTGCGCAACGAACGTGATCAAGCACGTTGGTCGGCAGCTATGAATGATTTGCGCCAAGCAGCCCAAGGCGATCACAATCTGATGGAGCCAATTTTGGCAGCGGTCAATGCCTATGCCACCTTGGGCGAAATGTGCGATGTGTTGCGCGAAGTCTTTGGCGTGTATCAAGAAGTGATGATTGTCTAATTTGAACAAAGAACATAGAACATAGCTGTAATGGTTCAGTGCGTTAACGACGATTCCCCTCACCCCCTCGCCTCCGCTCCTGCCCGCGAGGCGAGGAGGAACCACGCAACCCGTGCTCCCCTCGCCCGCGTTCAGTGGGAGAGGGGCTGGGGGTGAGGGCATGTTCTTGATTGCAAATCCAATTAACCAGTACACATTGCTCTTTGGAACTTGCTAAGTTTCGAGTATCATAGACGTATGTTCAGCTAACGCTTTATGATGTTCTATGCTCTTTGTTCTATGCTCTAATTTATGAAACAACGCTATTTTTCCACAACACCCATCCACGATCCGCGCGACTTTGTTGGGCGTGAGCGTGAAATTGTTCAAATTAACGAAGCCTTGGCGGCTGGTCGCTCGTGTGCAGTGATCGGCCCGCAAGGCAGCGGCAAAACCTCGTTGCTGCATCATATTGGCCAAGCAGTGGCCATGGTGCTCGACGAGCCTCCCCAAGTTGTTTTTCTTAGCCTAACGCGGGTTAACGATGCCCGTGATCTGTATTCGCCAATGTTGCGGGCCTTGCGCGCCAACGGCGATGATGAGCTAAGCCTTACCCAAGCTTTCAACGAAACCAATACCCCGCCAATGTTGCTGTTGCTCGACGATTTGGAAGCAGCGGGCTTGGGCTGGATTGGCGTTGTGCGCAGTGCGTTGCGCGGTTGGGTTAACCAAGGCTTTTTGCAAATTGTAGCGGCTAGCAGCCAAGCGCTTGATCACGTTGCGCCCGATTTACAAAGCACGCTCAGCCAAATCACGCTGCCGCCAATGCCTGAACGCGAAGTGCGCAGTTTAATTGATACCCTGACCCAAAGTGCCAAGCTTGAGCCTGATCCCGCCACGATTAACCAAGTTATCAATTTGGCTGGTGGCTATCCCGCTGCAATCAAATTGGCCTTGGAAACGTGGGCACAGTCGCAGGCGACAACGGGATTTGATTGGCAGCAAGTGTTTCGTGAGCAGCAACAGCAAGCAGCCCATGCCAGTAATGGATTGGGTGGCTATAGCACAACAATTGAAAGCGAAGCCCTGCCAACCAAGGTTAAGCAACATCCTGCTCAGCCGAGCAAACCACGATCCAAAGCCGAAGAACCGCAACGCCCACGCACCTACAAAGCCGACGACCCGAGCGAATTTTTGATTATGCTGATTTTATTTTCGCTGGCGGTATTGCTTGGCTATTTGGTTGGCTCATGGTTGGGCCTTGTGGTTGGGCTGGCGGTGTTGGGCATGTGGGTTGGCTTGGCCCATGCGATGGTGCGCTGGCGTGGCAATGGCGCACTCAGCCATATCTATGTGCGAGCCACGCGCTGGCTGCCCTTGGTGGGCCGTTTTGCCCCCAAATAGTTCCCACGCATGCTGATTGACACTAGGACTAAGAACCTACTACGTTGTGGTAAAAAACTATGGTATTATCAGCCGCAGTTAGGCGAACCAAAGGCTCACACGCTTAATTCAACATCCTACAAATTTGATTGTGCTCGTTAGCAATCATCAATTGCTGCCGACTTTGCGAAATATGGTACAATCGCATTTTTAGAATAATCGTAAAGCTCGCAAGCGATGATATTGCGCAACAAGGAGGTTGGCATGAAGCTGGAGCGTAATTTGGGGTTTGATCTCCAACGGGCAACGGAAGCGGCTGCGTTACGGTCAGCCCGCTGGATGGGTCGGGGCGATAAGAACGAAGCCGATGGTGCGGCGGTCGATGCCATGCGTTTTGCGCTCAATGCCACCGATATGGATGGGATTGTGGTGATTGGCGAGGGCGAAAAAGACGAAGCACCGATGCTCTACATTGGCGAGCAAATCGGCAACGGCAACGAACCAAAGGTTGATATTGCGGTCGATCCGGTTGAAGGCACAACCTTGCTGGCGCAAGGGATGCCGGGGGCAATTGCGGTCGTCGCAGCAGCCGAACGTGGCAGTCTGTTCAACCCACCTGGAATCGTCTACATGGATAAAATTGCCGTTGGCGAATCGGCCAAGGGTAGTATTGATATCAATGCTTCGGTCGAGGACAATATCCGAAGCGTTGCCAAAGCACTTAAAAAACGGGTCGAAGACGTAACCGTGATTGTGCTTGATCGGCCCCGTCATCACGATGTTATTGCGCGGATTCGTGAAATGGGTGCGCGGATTAAGCTGATTTTGCATGGTGACGTTGCAGCGAGCCTCATGCCGAGTATGCTTGAGGCCCCCGCAGATATTCTGATGGGCATTGGCGGAGCACCAGAGTCGGTGATTTCGGCCTGTGCTATGAAGTGTACTGGTGGCGAGATTCAATGTAAGCTCTGGCCTCGCAATGATGGTGAGCGCGACCTAGCCCGTCAGAATGGCTTGGATCTCGAAAAAGTGTACACGACCAACGATTTGGTACAAGGAGACAATATTTTTTGGGCGGCGACGGGAATTACGACCGGAGATTTTCTCAAAGGCGTACAATTTTTTGGGTGGGGTGCTACCACTCACTCGTTGGTTATGCGTTCGGCCTCTGGCACAGTGCGCTACATCGAGTCTCGTCACCGTTGGGATAAATTGATGCGGATCTCAGATTTGCCGTTTGCTGAGCACTAAATCTATCATTGCTGCATAAGTTAGAAATTGCTTAAAATTGGGCAACGTCATGCGAAAAATGGCGTTGCTTGCTTTTGTCAGTCGTGGTATACTGCGTGCGACGCATTTGGGAATCCCCTTCCAGCGTCACATTCACACATCTCCAAACAGCAGCCAACTATTTAAAACACAACTCATTGTTACATCCCCTCACAAGATCGCTTCCCATTGTGGGCACGTCCGTGAACGCATGGTAGTGCGGCATATTGGTTGAACTATGCTATTAGTTCGCCACGCAACGCCATTGATTTTTTGAAGAGGTCGGATGATGCACGCCCGCTGTAAGAATTCATCGTAGGAGGATAGCACGGTGGTCAACCTTGCTGATTTAGAAAACAAAACGTTGAGCGACCTCCAAGAAATGGCTCGGGAGTTAGATATCTCTGGCTATAGTCGCCTCAAGAAACAAGACCTCATTTACAAATTAATTCAGGCTCAAACTGAACAAGCAGGCAATATTTTCAACACGGGGATTCTCGACATCGTTTCTGATGGTTTCGGGTTTCTGCGGAGCGATCGGATGCTGCCTGGCCCCGATGATGTGTATGTCTCACAAACCCAAATTCGTCGCTTTGGCCTCCGCACTGGCGACCGCATCTCCGGCCAAATTCGCCCACCCAAGGAAAGTGAACGCTACTATAGTTTGCTGCGGGTTGAATTAGTTAATGGCATGGACCCTGAGCAAGCTCGCAAGCGCCCCCATTTTGAAAAATTGACCCCGATTTTTCCCAATGAACGCTTTATTTTGGAAACCGAGCCGCAAATTCTCTCAACCCGTTTGGTTGATTTGATTGCACCAATCGGTCGTGGCCAGCGTGGCTTGTTGGTTTCGCCACCCAAAGCTGGTAAAACGATGTTGATGAAGGCGATTGCCAATGGTATCACCACCAATTATCAAGATGCCCACTTGATGGTCTTGTTGATTGGCGAGCGCCCAGAAGAAGTAACTGATATGCGGCGCTCAGTGCGTGGCGAAGTTATTGCCTCGACCTTCGATGAGCCAGTCGAAGACCATACCAAAGTTTCAGAAATGACCCTCGAACGAGCCAAGCGCTTGGTCGAAGGTGGCCAAGATGTGGTGATTTTGATGGACTCAATCACTCGTTTGGCCCGCGCCTACAACTTGGATATGCCGCCATCAGGTCGGACATTGACTGGTGGTATCGATCCGGTTGCGCTCTATCCCCCGAAGCGCTTCTTTGGTGCTGCCCGTAACATCGAAGGCGGCGGCTCCTTGACGATCATCGCTACCTGTTTGGTTGATACTGGTAGCCGCATGGACGACGTGATTTACGAAGAATTCAAGGGTACTGGCAACATGGAATTGCACTTAGAACGGCGCTTAGCTGAACGCCGCACCTATCCTGCAGTCGATATTGCCCGCTCTTCAACGCGTCGCGATGAATTGTTGCTCTTGCCTGAGCAATTGCGCCAAGTTTGGACGTTGCGGCGGATGGTGAGTATGTTGGGCGAAAACGAAGGCACCGAATTGGTGCTGACGCGCATGTCCAAAACCCGCACCAACGATGAGTTCTTGCTGACGCTCAACAAGAGCCTCTAGGATTCGATTCATCGCGATTCTTCCCTGTTCTCATTCATTGAGGGCAGGGAAGCGTTTTTTTTAAGGATGAAGGATGAGGGATGAGGGATGAAGGATGAAATTGCGTTTTGATCCACGAAGGACACGAAGCTACAAGAAGATTATTTTAGCCACGAATTGCACGAATTGCACGAATAATTTTTTAGCCACAGATTGCACAGATTTATTTGATTCTAATTTCTCCTAGCCCAATGCCAATCACATAATCCCCAAACTCCAACTCCTATGTTCTTTGCTCTATGTTCTATGTTCTCACTTCATCCCTCATAATTCATGCTTCATCCTTTCGTATGCTCTCTGTTCTTATTTTTGATTTTTGCTTTCTGCCTTTTGACTTTTGCTTTACCCTTCATCCTTCATCCTTCCCAGTGCCTTTTTGACTTTTGCCTTTTGACTTTTGCTTTACCCTTCATCCCTCATCCTTCATCCTTATACTATGCTACTCTGTGGCATGCGACTTGCCGCATACTGCGGCACAAAGATTTAGCAGAGGAACCCTATGTTCGATTGGCTTCAACCCTATTTACCACCAGCAAATAGCATTGCATACTACCTTCTTCGTGGCACAATTACCTTTTTAGTGGTTGCTGTAGCCGCTCGAACAATTAGCGTCATCATTCGGCGCGCTTTTCTCTCGAATGCCCAACTCTTGCGGCATAACCTGAGCGAGCGCCGCCGCACCACGTTGCGGGCCTTGGTTTCGTCGTTAACCAATGGCTTGGCGATATTAATTTCGTTGTTTTTGATTTTGGGCATGTTTGTGCAGCCAAGCGCTTTGTTTACCTTTTTGGGCTTGTTTAGCGCTGGCTTAGGCTTTAGCGCCCGCCCATATGTGAGCGATTTTCTGGGTGGCATTACGTTGCTGTTCGAGGATCAATTTGCCTTAGGCGATAAAGTGGAGATTGGTGATCGCCAAGTGGTGGGCTGCGTTGAACGAATTAGTTTGCGCATGACCTATATTCGTGGTGAGTCGGGCGAGCTTTGGCTGGTGCCAAATGGCGATATTCGCACGATTCGCAATTTTACGCGTGGCAAATGGTCGCCAGCTAGCATTAAATTAACCGTACCAACCACCAAACTTGATGAAACGATGGTCGTTCTGCACCAAGTGATCAGCGATCCAGGCGATGATGTGATCGAAACCCCTGAAATCATCAGCGAAGATGGTGAGATTGGTGCAGTAACGACGACGATTACATTAAAAGTTAAGGCTCGTTATAGTATGGCTCCGGCGGTGCGTGAGCGCTTGATTACTCAGCTGCAAGCGGCGTTAACGGAGCACCATGTGTTGGCTGCGGATGAAAATCGGGAATAGCATCGCCAGTTAATGCATCGTAAGAAACTGCATCGGCAGGCTCGCGCAACAACGATTTGACCCGTGGCCAAAAACCACGGAAAAACTCCGAGCGGCGATAACGTTGCAAGTCACGGCCTGATTCCCAGGTGCTCCAGGTTGCAAAGGCGGTTGGGTCGCCAGTTTCACGTAAAAGCGATAAGGCTAAACAGCCTTCTTGATGGCGAATTGTTGGCTCGCATTCAGCATAAAATGCAAGAAATTCTGCTACATGTTCGGGTGCAAATTTTAACCGAACTAAGCGCACAACCATTGGCGTAGCTCCTTATTGGGAAGTGACACAAAAAGAGGTGGCCGTAACCACAACGCTATCTTAGCATGCTTATGCCTCGCTCAATGCAAAAACAGCACCATCATGGGCGATCAAAACTTCGCCTTGGAAAATCTTGGCGACGCGGGCCAACACTTCGGCCTCTGGCGCTGTATTGATTGGGCTATAGTGGGTCAGAATCAGCCGTTGCACGCCAGCGCTTTGGGCAGCAGTTGCAGCCTGTTCAGGCGTTGAATGAGTTTCGAACGGTGTTGACACCGTGCATTCATGAATTAATGTATGTGCGCCTTGGCTTAGTCCAACCAGTGTCTCGCATGGCCCACTATCAGCCCCATAGACCAAACTCCGTTTGCCTGGCTGATCGATGCGCAAGGCCAAGGTTGGGCGGCTATGATAGGTTGCTGCGCTGGTAAAACTTGCGCCTAAATCGAATGGCAGCTCGATTGTGCCGCCAGCATCGGCTACTGTTTGAAAGCTTGGCACAATTGCATGAATTCCCAAATCGGCTGCTTGGATGACTGCCTCAGCGGTCGCGATTGTGCGTTGATTACCAAAAACCAATAATTCGCCGTTGTGTTGCGCTAGCCACAGGTGTAACAACAAACTCGGCAGACCCATCAGATGATCGGGGTGATTGTGCGAGATGAAGATTGCCCGCAGTTGGCGTGGATCAAGCCCATATTTGAGCATACGGCGATATGGGCTGCCGCCGCAATCGAGCAAGACCAAACCAGCCTCGCTTTGCCAAACATAGCCACTATTTTCACGCTCAGCATCGGGAAGTGCCGTGCCAGAACCAAGCACAATTAAATTGTTCACGATGATCTCCTTTGGTCGTGAAAGATGCGCAGAAAGCGCAGCAATTAGTATAATAGGCCACAAAAGACCAGACAAGGGTGCAAAATTACTATTTTGTAGCCACTATAGGAGCCAGTATGGACGCACTCTCCGGCCCGATGCAGCTTTGGTTGACTGGATTATTGATTGCTTGGGCGCTTGTGCTCGTTGGTGGGTTTGTGCTTGGGCGGCCCAATCCAGAAGGCACGCGGCGCATGACGCTTTGGGGACGTTTAGGATCGTCGGCGATCTTAGTTGTGGCGGCTTGGAGTTGGTGGTGGCAATTGCGCCAAACCCACAATCTGACGGCCTTATTGCTCGCCGTTGGCATGAGTTTGGGCTTTTTAGGCGATTTATTTATGGCCAAAGTCTTTCCAATTAAAAATTATGTGCTTGGTGGAATGAGCGCGTTTGGCTTGGGCCACGTTGCCTACATTAGCGCTGGCTTGCGCATCGAACGCTTTGATTGGCTGAGTTGGATCATTTGGATGATTGTTGGGGCGATTGGCTGGTATATGATCGTCTGGCACGATAGCTCGCGAAGCCGTTTGCATCAAGTTGCCTTGCCCTATGCGCTTTTGCTGGCGAGCACAACCGGGGTTGCAACCGGCGTGGCCTTGGAGCAATTGCCGATGGCGACCTTTGCAGTTGGGGCTGCGCTGTTTTTGCTTAGCGATTTAGTGTTGGCCACCCAATTGTTCAATAATGCTCATTGGCGCGGAATTGGCGACGTGGTTTGGTTTACCTATGGCCCAGCCCAAGCCTTGATTGTCTATAGTATAGCGTGGTTGTTGTAAGCTGGGGATCGGAGGCTGGGGTTTGGGGATCGGAACCGCGAAGAGCACGAAGAACACCGAATTGGGGATTAGTAATGACAAGAACATTCCACAAAATATGATTTAGGGGGTGCTGGGGGATGAAAACCCCCGGCGTTTCCCTCCGGCGGAGGGACGGAAGGGTGGCGAAATAATTTTTGGAGTGCAGGAGTTTTCGATCGGAGCCGCGAAGATCCTAAAGATCGGGCTAAATCTATCATTCAAGCACAGCGCTAAAAGCCAAACCAAGCCAATTTTGCTTGGATTGATTGACATTTAACAGAACGTGCTACAATGATCATGCTCTCGACCATTGTTGGCGGGAAGCACTGGTTCATTTTCTGGTTTCAAACACCACTTGGATCGCAACCGACCGAGATGGTAAGTACACAGTGATGTGCTTCGTTCTCCTCGGCTGACGCGATTCGGCGTTGCGGAGGTTTTTTTATGGCTTTTTCCGCTCGACCGACGGTCGGCATGCTTGGCGCAGGCAAGGTTGGTACTGCTTTGGCTTTGGCCTTAAAGCAGGCTGGCTATCCGATTGCTGGCGTTTCCTCACGTTCACCAACGTCGGCCCAGATGTTGGCCCAGCAGCTTGAATGCTCGGTGCTAACACCTGCTGCGTTATTTACCCAAGCCCAACTCATTTTCCTGACTATCCCCGATGATCAATTGGCCCCGTTAGCCCAAGAACTCGCCGCAACCTTGCCGCAAAGCACTGGCATTGTGGCTCATTGTTCGGGCGCTTTGACTAGCAGTGTGTTGCAACCCTTGCAATTGCGTGGTTGGCAGGTTGCTAGTTGCCATCCATTAGCTCCGTTTGCCAGCCGCACCACTCCCTTGCCGCAAGCAATTACTTGGGCAATCGAGGCTGAACCAGCGCTGTATGCTGTGCTGGCCGAGCTTGTGCAGGCCGTTGGCGGAATTCCACGCCCAATGCAGGCCGAGCATAAAGTGCTGTATCACAGTGCCGCCGTGCTTTCAGCTAATTATGCCATTACCCTTGCGGCGCGAGCCGTCGATTTGCTGCAACTTTGCGGTTGGTCGGGGCCAGAAGCCTTGCAAGCACTCGTACCCCTACTGCGCGATAACGTCGAGAATTTGGCGCGGCTTGGCTTGCCGCAAGCATTAACTGGCCCCTTGGCCCGCGGCGATTATGGCACGGTCGAACGCCATCTTCAGGCGCTCGATGCCAATGCTCCCGAGATTGCACGCTTGTATCGAGCCTGCATTGAGGCAACCCAACCGTTATTGAGAACATAGAAAAGTATGAAGGATGAGGGATGAAGGATGAACGTAAGAACATAGAGCATAGAACATAGAACATAGAACATAGAAAAGGATGATGGATGAAGGCAGAAGGCTGAATTCAAAATAGGGGCGAAAGAGCGGGGTCTGTTTTTAACGCAGCGGCGCAGAGGAAGGATGGCTTTTGGCTGGAGGCTATTGGCTATCGGGGATTTGTCAGAAACTTTAGATCCAAAGCCCATAGCCAAAAGCCCATAGCCTTACCCTTCGTGCCCTTCGCGTTCTTCGCGGTTTCAGTGGCTTTGGACTATCGAGGTTTGTCAGAAACTTTAGATCCAAAGCCCATAGCCAAAAGCCCATAGCCTTACCCTTCGTGCCCTTCGTGGATCAGAACGTTACACAATTCTTTATCAACCAAGCAAAGGAGCTACCTATGCGAACCCAATTGAGCGATATTCAACGGATGAAAGATCGAGCCGAACGCTTGGTGATGGTAACTGCTTACGACTACACCAGTGCCCAATTGATCGATCGCACCGATATTCCCTTGATTTTGGTGGGCGATTCGTTGGGCATGGTCGTGCAGGGCAATAGCTCAACTGTGCCCGTCACCATCGATGAAATTGTCTATCATACCAAGGCCGTGATGCGCGGCAGCAGCAAAGCCCTTGTGGTCAGCGATTTGCCATTTTTGAGCTATACCAGCCCTGAACAGGCCATCCAAAATGCTGGCAAATTGATGCAGCTTGGCGGTTGTGGCGCGGTGAAACTTGAAGGTGGCGTGAATATGGCTCCGACTGTGCGCCGCTTGGTCGATTTGGGCATTCCGGTGATGGGTCACTTGGGCTTTACGCCGCAATCGGTCAATCAAATTGGCATGCGGGTACAGGGCAAAACCGTTGCTCATGCCCGCCAGTTGCTCGAAGATGCCTTAGCCTTGGAAGCTGCTGGGGCGTTTGCGATTGTGCTAGAGCTAATTCCCGCTGCCTTGGCCAAAGCCATCACTGAGCGGTTGCATATTCCAACGATTGGGATTGGCGCAGGGGTTGGCTGTGATGGCGAAGTCCAAGTTTGGCACGATATTTTGGGCTTGTATAACGATCATCTGCCCCGCCATACCAAGCGCTACGCCGATTTGGGCAGCACGATTGAGCAAGCGCTGAATCAATATGCCCAAGAAGTGCGCGAGCGGAGTTTTCCAACTGCCGCCAATAGCAGCGTGATCGATGCTAAGACGTTAACCGAAGCGCTCGGTGAACAGGCAGTCAGCCTCGGTACAGCTGCCAAAGTCAGCGTCTAAATTATTGATTGAAACAAACGTCCGCTGCTAAGACACAGCGGACGTTTGCTGTTTAATTGAACAATTCAGCAACCGATTCAATAATTGCGGTTGGGCGATAGGGATAGCGCTCTGCATCCAAGCGGGTCATCATGCCCGAAAGCACGAGGGCGGTGCGCATGCCAGCCTCGGTGCCGCCAATAATATCGGTGTCCATGCGGTCGCCAATCATCATTGCTTCGGCAGCGTGGGCATCGATAGTGCGCAATGCGGTGCGCATCATCACTGGGTTAGGCTTGCCCACAAAATAGGCCTCGGCATTGGTCGCAGCTTGAATCAAGGCTACAACTGCGCCACATGCTGGCAAAATGCCGCGCTCCGATGGCCCCGAAACATCAGGGTTAGTGCCGATCAGGCGCGAGCCAGCGGCAACCAAACGCACAGCTTGGGTGATCCGTTCAAAGCTGTAGGATGTCGTTTCGCCAATCACCACATAATCAGGATCATGCTCGGTCATGGTGTAGCCAACATCATAGAGCGCATTGGTCAGTCCAGCCTCGCCAATGACGAAAGCTGTGCCATTGGGCCGTTGCGAATCGAGAAATTTGGCGGTGGCCAAGGCAGAGGTATAAATATCTTCAATTTCTAAGGGCAAGCCAATTCGTGCCAAACGTGCTTGCAAATCGCGTGGCGTATAAATTGAATTGTTGGTCAAGACTAAAAATTTGCGGCCTGAAGCGCGAAGCCGACCCAAAAACTCCGGTGCGCCAGGAATAATTTGCGCGCCGTGGACTAATACGCCATCCATATCGCATAACACGGCACGTACATCATCAAACTGATTCATCACAAGCCTCCCAAAACAAATGCGGGACGATAGGCCTATTATAATCCGAAAGGATGAAGGATGAAGGATGAATGGGTCGATGACTATTGGCTATGGGCGATAGGCTATCGGAACAATGGTTGGAATTACCAAATAATCCCCGATAGCCAAAAGCCTAGAGCCTCATCCGCTCTGCGCCTCTGCGTTCGGTCGTGGATCTTCTGCCTTTTGATTTTTGACTTCTGATTTGCGTAACTACTCGTGAATTTCTTGGCCTTCGTTGGGTGGTGAGCGACGGGCGACCTCGACTTCAAGGTTGCGCAAACGATAGAGAATTTCTTCGTTGATTCGGCGATTGTTGCCGCTTAAGTCGGCCAGAATGCCAATGAAGAAGGTCAAAATGCCGACAATCATAAATACGCCGCCAATAAAAACCGATTGTAAATAGCGGGTATAGGTCTGATTCGGATCAAGCAGGTAGTAGATCATAAAGCGCAGCAGCAAGCCGCCGCCAATTAGCAGAAACGGCAGCGCAAAATAGGTGAAGGTTTTAAGCGGTTCATATTGGGCATAGGTTCGAATAATTGTCGCACCTTGGCGCTTCACAAAATTGAAATTGCCGCGATGCAAGCGCGATGGTCTGGTTGGTTTAGTGGTAATCGCCACATGATCAACATGCAGGCGACGCTTGCCTGCTTGAATCAAATTTTCAATCGTGTAGGAAAATTCGCTGGTGACATATAAGCGCAAGCCAGCTTCTTTGGAGTAGGCCCGAAAACCACTGGGCGCGTCGGGCACATCGGTATCGGAGGCAACCCGCACGACCCAGCTGCCAACCCGTTGCAGTAATTTCTTTTGGGTTGAAAAATGCTCGACGTTTTGGGTTTGGCGGTCGCCAATCACAATATCGGCCTTGCCCTCTAAAATTGGCTTGATCAGCTCTGGAATTGCTGAGCCTGGATATTGATGGTCGCCATCGGTGTTGACGATAATATCAGCGCCAAGTTTGAGCGCTGCATCCATGCCCGATTGAAAAGCGGCTGGCAGGCCTTTGCGCCCACGATGGCGCACAATGTAGTTAACCCCAAGCTCACGCGCTACCTCAACCGTGCGATCAGTCGAGCCATCGTCGATGACGAGGGTTTCAAAATGCACATTGGGTAAATCCAAGGGAATATCATTCAACACTGCTGGCAAGGTTTCTTCTTCGTTCAAACAGGGAATTTGAATAATCACTCGCCAAGGATGGCTGCGTGTCGGTTCGCTTGGTTGAATATAGGTTTCACTCATTGGCATCGTGGCCATGGGCGTGGCCTTCCTTTGTATGCTAGTTATTCAGCGAATCAGCAGATTGCCTGTATCGGCCAATAGTAGCACGAAATTCAATCGTTGGTGCGCTCAGGCCAAACTGGTTGCAACACACCCCAACTTTCGGGCCACTTTACAATCCAGGTTTCCAAATAGCTCAGCATTTCACGCGCTACTCGTTCTGCTGCTTGGTCGGCGTTTTCATCGGGCAAGGCCTGAAAATGGCGAATGGGATCAACGCGAAAGAATGGCTCATTTGCACCAAACCAAGCGCAGCTGCCAAGCGCCACTGGCCAACCGCGTAACGCCAAGCGCGCTGGGCCAATCGGCACATCAGCCAACTCGCCAAAGAAGGGAATTTTGATCGCTTGCGAAGCCAAATCGCGATCGCCTGCTAAAACGACAATTTTCTTCGCTCGCAGCGCTTTGAGCACTTCGCGGCCTGCATTTGGCCCCAGCACAATCAACTCGCCGCCATGGGCTTCGCGCAATTCTTTGACCAACTGCAAATATTCTGGTGGCTCGATGGCCTCGACAACCAGCACCACGGGCAAACCATGGGCGGCCAAGACCGAAAGACCTGTGCTAAACGCGCCAGTGTGGGCAACCACCAACAAGCCGCCAGTTTCGGCCAATGCCTGCAAATGCTCTAGGCCCGAGTAATCGAAGCGTTGGCGCATGTGCTCTAGGCTCCAAGCTGGCAAGCGCACGAGATCGGCATAATGGCGCAAAACATTGGCAACCACCCGCGATTGCATATACAAGCGGGCGAGGCCTTTGGTTTTGGGCGCAACCCGAGCCAGATTCGAGCTGGTGTTACGGCGGAGTTTGGGGCTAAACAGCGCCAAGAGAGCGCAAACATCGCAGGCTGTATATACCAGCCAATTGGGGAAGCGCGGCAACCAGCGCATTGCCAAACGATACAGTTGTAGTGTGTTCATAATGCTTGAGAACATAGAACATAGAACATAGAGCATAAATGTACTGGTTCATTGGATTAACGACGGTTTGCCCCCTCACTCCCTAGCCCCCTCTCCCGCCCGCGGGCGAGGGGGAACCACGAGACCAGCGCTCCCCTCGCCCGCGTTCAGTGGGCGAGGGGGCTGGGGGTGAGGGCATGAACTATGGTTGCCAACCAAATGAACCAGTACACATAAAAGCTTGGAATTGAATTTTGATGATGGAGGATCATTGGTTAATCCGACCATATTCCGATAGCCAATAGCCATCAGCCACTAGCCAACTCTGTTCTATGCTCTATGCTCTAGGTTCTCCCTCAACTATTCGCCAGCAATAAATTGTTCGGTGCGGCGATGAGCTTCGTCGTCGGTGTATTGTTCTGGTGGGGTTTTCATAAAGTACGATGAAGGTGCGTACAAAGCCCCGCCAACGCCTCGATCAAGCGCCAACTTGGCACAGCGAATTGCATCGAGCACCACGCCAGCAGAGTTTGGCGAATCCCACACTTCAAGCTTAACTTCGGCGTTCAATGGCACGTTGCCAAAGGTTGTGCCTTCCATGCGGATATAGCACCATTTGCGGTCGGTCAACCATGGCACATAATCGCTTGGCCCAACGTGGACGTTTTGGTCAGGCAAGCCATAGGGCAATTGGCTGGTAACGGCGTTGGTCTTGGAGATTTTTTTCGATTCCAAGCGTTCGCGTTCGAGCATGTTGTAGAAGTCGGTGTTGCCACCAAAATTCAATTGATAGGTGCGATCCAAGTGTACGCCCCGTTGCTCGAACAAGTTGGTCAGCACGCGGTGCACGATGGTTGCGCCAACTTGCGACTTGATGTCGTCGCCAATAATTGGCAAATTCTTTTCTTCGAAGCGTTTGCGCCAGTATTCTTGGCTGGCAATAAAGACTGGCACACAGTTGATGAAGGCACAGCCAGCTTCGAGAATTTGCTCAACATACCACTTGGTGGCCATTTCCGAGCCAACTGGCAGATAGCTAATCACCACATCGGTTTTGGTATCGCGCAGAATTTTAACAATATCTGCGGTTGAGCCAGGTGCTTTTTCAATCACTTGGCTCAGATATTTGCCCAAACCATCGTGGGTCATGCCGCGATAGACTGGCACATTCAAGTGGGGCACTTCGGAAAATTTATAGGTATTGTTTGGTTCGGCGAAAATCGCCTCAGACAAATCCTTGCCGACCTTCGTAATATTAATATCGAAGCCAGCGGTAAATTCAATATCACTGACGTGATAGCCACCAAGATTGACGTGCATCAAACCAGGAATGCGGTCGTTCTCGTTGGCATTTTTGTAAAATTCAATCCCTTGAACGAGTGACGAGGCACAGTTGCCCACGCCGATAATGGCTACGCGAATTTTCTTACTCAAAACGACACAACTCCTTAAATGGCTGAACGGAAGCTCTATCCAAGGAAAAATTGTACTCCAGTTAAAATCCATTGGCAAGCAACAATAGCAAATTGCACAGCTTAATCAAGCTGTGCAATTGCTAGACCACGTTTTGGCCTATTTTTGCTTAACTTACAGCCAAATTGGCTAAAATTTGGTAGTTAAACAAGCGTTGTAATCGATACCACTTGCCATTTATCGCATCGCGGCGTTGACACACCACAAAGAATGATTGCTGATCAGAAGGATGGGCTTCGATTGCCATTGAGTTGCGACGAATTGCTGGAAATTGTGGTGGTTGCAACGAGTCGCCATCAAGAATCCCATAGCCTTGCGGTGGCACAAAATCATGCCAGAAGTTTTCAACATGTTGGCAAAACAGCCTGACTGCTTGGCGTTCTAAAACGGTTCGTTGTTGGGCATTGAACATACAATGCTCCTTCCTGTGATTGCGCTAGCCTTGGCTACGCAGATCAGTTATCAGTGGATGTTGAAACCGCTAGGGGGTAATTGCTGTGGCATGAATATGCTACAATTCAAACACACCCAGTACTCCATAGGTTGCAATCGCTGCAACAGCGCTTTATGACGACAGTTATAACGTCGGTCAAAGCTCGCTAGGCGATGATTCGGTAGAACTGCTTGCATCTCATGGTTATTGAACGTGGGGTCGGAATGTGTTGAGATGGTCTACAATGAAAACAGTAGGATCACACAAGTTAACTCGTTGGTTCATGCTAGCAGCATTTATCATTATCGTCAATGGCCTTCTGTCATGGCAATATCTGTTAACCATTCAAGCCAATAATGCGAATGTAATTGAATCGGAAACGATGACCAATCGCTTAAATCGGCTTTTAGCCTTGTTGACCGATGCAGAAACCGCTCAACGTGGCTTTATTATTACTGGCAGCGAGCAGTATTTAGAACCCTACAAAATTGCCCAAATTGAGCTACCTGGATTAATTGCTGAGATTGAATCTAATAGTACGACCCGTCCAATTTTTTATTCGCGGCTTCCAGATTTAAAAAACTTGATTCAACAGCAACAACAAGAGCTCGTTACAACAATCGAGTTGCGGCGCACGCAAGGCTTTGAAGCAGCCCAAATTATTGTGCTGGAAAATCAAGGCAAAGAATATATGGATACAATTCGTCAAATTGTCAATGGCTTGTTGATCCGTGAAAATAATCGGGCACTTGAACGCGCTGCTCAAACCAAACTCAACGTGCAACGAGCTGGGTTTGCTTTGGCCTTCGCCACTTTAATCGCCAGTGCCTTTGTGATTGGCACCATGGTGTTGACCAAGCGCGATGCACGCCAGCGCGACGAAGCCGCCAATGAGTTGCGCAACCAACGCGAATGGTTTGCCGTAACCCTCGCGAGCATCGGTGATGCAGTATTAACCACCGATACCGCTGGCCAAATTACCTTTATGAACCACATCGCCAGCACCATCACTGGCTGGCCCGAAGCCCAAGCGCTGGGCAAATCAATCAATGAGGTAGCGGCGATTTTCGATCCCATCAGCAAACAAGCGCTTGCTCATCCAGTGAATACCGCCTTGGAACACGAAGAAATTGTTACCTTAAGCAATTCGGTGGTGATGCGCCAAGGCAATGATTTTGTTGCAATTGAGGATAGCGCTGCGCCAATTTACGATCGCGAGCAACAGGTGATTGGCGTGGTGATGGTGTTTCGCGATGTAACCGAGCGCTATCGCGATGAATTTGGCCAACGTTTGCTCCGCACATTACATAATCAATTGGCCTCAACGATCGATTTGAGCCAGGTTTTAGCAACCAGCGCTGCTGTGCCAACCCCAAGTTTTAGCACGGCCTGCGGCTTGTATCTCGTGCTCGACCCCGACGATGAGCCAATGACCAGTTATAGCAGCGCTGAGCAACCATTGATCGATTGGCACGAACACCCAGCTTTTGCCCCAGCAATTGCCAGCGGCCAAGCCCAAATCATCGATCACGCCTTGCCACAGGGCTATCAATCAGCAATTATCATCCCATTTAAAGATCAACATCAACTAAGTGGGGCGATTGTCTTTGTGCATGCTGAACGCGATTTTGACCAGATTGATTTTGAATTGGCCGAAGAACTTGGCCAACGCATGATTTTGGCGCTTGAGCAGGCGCATCTCTATCGTCAAGCCCAAGATGCAGTCCGTCTGCGCGATGTGTTTTTATCGATTGCCTCGCACGAGTTGAAAAACCCGCTGACGACGTTGCTTGGCCAATCGCAATTAAGCTTGCGCCGCCTAGAACGCCTCAACTATGAAGATGAACGGCTTCAACGTTCGTTGCAAGCAATCGAAGCCCAAGCCAATCGCATGAACAAAATGGTCACGGCCTTGCTCGATGTTTCACGAATTGAAATGGGCCAGCTTGATATGCAGCACGATCAGATTGATTTGGCCCAACTGGTGCACAATTTGGTCAATGATTTGGCGCTGACAACCGACCATCATCAGATTCGCTACCAATGCCTGACTAGCCAACCAATTCAAGTCACGGGCGACTCAATGCGCTTGGAGCAAGTATTTATCAATTTGATCAACAATGCGCTCAAATATAGTCCCGAGCAAACCGAAGTGCTGGTGCGAGTTGATCGCAATGCGCAGCAAGCGATTGTCGAGATTCGCGACCATGGGATTGGCATTCCAGCGGAAGCCTTGCCAAATTTATTTACCCGCTTCTATCGCGCCAGTAATGCAGCCCGCAGCCATGTGGCAGGGCTGGGCATTGGCCTCTTCGTCGTCAAAGAAATTGTCGATCTCCACGGTGGCACTATCGACGTGACAAGCCAAATTGGTCAAGGCAGTGTTTTCACGATTTATTTGCCCCTACAAGCCTAAAATACCTCAAACTATCCTCATTTATTAACAAATGTTGACAATATGTCCTAGGGTACAATGTAGAATTGTCACTCTACAATATGTTGGCTAAATGGTACATTAGTTGCAGACAATAGTCACAACAAAAAGGAACTAATGCGATGTATAAGCAAGAATCAACCAATATATTTAGCCCAGCAAGTCAACAATCATGGATGCCAATCGATACAGAAAGTCATTGGACAATCAAAAACCCGCTGAATGTCTTTATTGTCCTACCAATTGTCCTACTTGTCTTTTCACTTGTTATGGCCTAAATGACAATAATGGCGTAGGGCTGGTACAATAGAGTTCTACGCCATTGTCTTTAATTGCCAATCCTTCCACAGAAAGGCCAACCATGGAATTTCAGCTCGATCGCCAACATGCCAAGCCACTCTACATCCAATTGTCCGAACAATTACAAGAACGGATTCGGAGTGGCTCTTTGCCAGCTGGCACCAAATTGCCACCAGTGCGCGATTTAGCCGAATCCCTTGGCCTTACTCGCTTGACTGTCCACAATGCCTATAGTGAGTTACAAGCGAGTGGTTGGGTTGAGGCCTACGTTGGCCGTGGAACCTTCGTCGCCGAACGCTCGAAGCCAATTATTCCCGAATACGAGCTACGCCAACGCGCTGTTGACGAGCTGCAAACCCCATGGATTAGCCAAGGCATGCTGGCTGATATGCTGCGTTTGGCCCAACAGCCCAACCTGATCTCCTTTGCCCAAGCCTCACCAGCAGAAGAAACCTTTCCAGTGCGCGAAATTGGTCGGGCAATTCAACAAGCCCTGCGAGACCCAAGTGCTCTAGGCTATGGCCCAACCCAAGGCGAATTATGTTTGCGCGAAGCGATTGCAACGTGGTTGCTTGATCGCAATGTAGTGACCTCGCCCGATCATGTGCTGGTTACGACTGGCGCGCAACAAGGCGTGGCGTTGGCATTAAAGGCCTTTGTGCGTCAAGGCGATGTGGTGTTGGTCGAAGAACCAACCTACTTAGGTTTTATCGAACAAGCGACAGCGTTGGGCGTGCGTCTGATCGGCATTCCCTTGGATGAGCAAGGCTTGCGGCTGGATATTTTGCAACGGGTCTTGTGCGAATACAAACCACGCTTGCTCTACACCGTGCCAACCTTTCACAATCCAACCGGCGTTTGCCTTGCACCAGAACGCCAAGCAGCGCTATTACACTTGGCCGAAGAGCATAATCTGATTATTTTAGAAGATGATGTGTATGGGCCGTTGAGCTATGATACCCAGCCACCGCACCCAATCAAATCCCGCGATACCAATGGGCGGGTGGTGTATCTTGGCAGTTTCTCCAAAATTTTGACCCCTGGCTTGCGTTTGGGCTATTTGGTTGCCCGCGATGAGCTGTTGCACCCATTGCTTGCTGCCAAACGTGGCAACGATTTGCATTGCTCGCCGTTGCTGCAACGGGCCTTGGCCGATTACCTTGGGCGCGGCCAGTTGGCAGCCCATCTGCGCTATGTGCGCGAACTCTATCGCGAGCGTCGCGATGCTATGGAACGGGCGCTCAACCGCTATTGTCCCCGTGATATTCAATGGACGCATCCACGCGGCGGGTTATGCTATTGGCTGACCTTGCCTGCTGGATTGAATGGCACCGATATTTATACCGAGGCGATTGAAGCAGGCGTTGGCGTAACGCTCGGCAATGTCTTCTTTCCCCAACCGCCGCGCAATGCGCACCTGCGGCTTTGTTTTGCCACCCAATCACCAGAATTAATTGATCGTGGAATTCGCCTATTGGGCGATGTTTTGACCCGCCATGTCTTGCGTTGCGGCCAACTTGCTGCGCGGGCTTGGCGCGAAACCACACCACTCATGTAATCTGGTGAATTCCAAAACAATGCTGGAACAGCACTGCTCCGCCTTGGTTCATCGATAGATTGCTGGCTTGCAAGGAAGGAAATTGTGGTATGACACTGCGGCAAATGGGCGTATTGATGATTTTAGCGTTAGTTTGGGGAGCGTCGTTTTTATTCATTCGGCTGGGCGTAGAAACAATTCCGCCAATTAGCTTTGTGTTTCTGCGGCTGGCAATTGCTGCGGTGTTAATTTATGCAGTGTTGCGCTGGCAAAAAATTAGTTTGCCCCGTGAGCGCAAGCTTTGGTATTCGCTGGGCTTTGTTGGGTTTATCAACGCCGCCTTGCCCTACTGCCTCTTTGCCTGGGGCGAGCACAAAATGGGTGCCAACGCTAGTGGGCTGGCTTCGATCTATAATGCGACGACACCGTTATGGACAGTGATTCTGGCGTTTAGCTTTGTACGCTCAGAACGCCTGACCGGGGTGCGCACCTTTGGCATTTTGCTGGGCTTCGCTGGGGTCGTGTATTTATTTTCGCGCTCAATTGGCAACATTGATAGCTTGGATACGTGGGGCCAAATTGCCTGTATTATTGCTTCCGCGATGTATGGGATTGGCACGTTGTATGTGCGCCGCACTTTTGGCGGCTTACCAGCCCTGATTCCAGCGTTTGGCCAAATGGCGAGTGGCGCGCTGATGCTCTTGCCAATCGCAATTGTAGTTGACCATAACAGCTGGCAAACGCCGAGTTTAGTTTCGCTTGGCTCGCTGTTTGGCTTGGCCATTTTAGGCACTGCAATTGCCCAGATTCTCTATTTCTGGTTGGTTAAACAGGTTGGGGCAGCGCGTACCTCGCAAGTGACCTATATTTTGCCAATCTTCGCGATTTTTTGGGGCTGGCTGTTTTTGAATGAAGCCATTCGCAGTGATATGCTGATTGGTTTATGTTTGATTTTGCTGGGCGTGATCATTGTCAATGGCAAATGGCCATTTCGTCGTCAGAGCGTGGCCGCTTCCAGCAGCTAATTAATTCTTGCCTACAATTAAGGAGTAGCTATGTCAACCAATCGTTTTGCCTTTTTCAAAGGGGAAATTGTGCCGATTGCTGATGCCAAAGTCAGTGTTATGAACCATGCCTTGAATTATGGCACTGGCTGTTTTGAAGGCATTCGGGCCTATTGGAACGAAGCCGACGAGCAATTATATGTGTTTCATTTGCAAGCCCACTACGAACGCTTGTTGCGCTCGTGCAAAGTGCTGCAAATTCGCTTGCCCTACACGGTGGAGCAACTGGTTGAAACCACGCTCGAATTATTGCGGCGCGAAGAATTTCGCAGCGATGTCTATATCCGCCCATTGGCCTACAAATCGTTTGAAGGCATTGGGGTGCGTTTGCACGACATCAGCGACGATTTTACGATTTGGGCGATTCCATTCGGCAAATATATTGAAAAAGAAGCTGGCTTGAAAGTTGGCATTAGCTCATGGCGCAGAATTGATGATAATGCGATTCCAGCCCGCCTCAAAGCTACTGGATCGTATGTCAATTCAGCGCTGGTTAAGAGCGAGGCCATGCAAAATGGCTTTGATGAAGGCATTGTTTTGACCCAAGATGGCCATGTTTGCGAAGGTAGCGCCGAAAACATCTATGTGGTGCGCAATGGCGTATTGTACACCCCAGGCATTACCGACAACATTCTGGAAGGCATTACCCGCCATGTCATCAAGCAACTCGCCACTGAGGAGCTTGGCTTGCAGGTTGTTGAGCGCACGATTGATCGTACCGAGCTTTATGCAGCCGATGAAATCTTCTTCTGTGGCACGGGTGTGGAAGTTACGCCTGTGGTCGAGGTTGATCATCGGGCGGTTGGCAATGGCGAGATTGGCCCAATCTTCACGCAACTTCGCAGCTTGTATTATGCAGCAACCCATGGCCAAGATGCCAAGCGCCGCGAATGGTGCAGCCCAGTCTATAGTTCTGTCTTGGCATAAACTCAGCGAACCAAGCAAAAACGCCAGTTCATGTGAACTGGCGTTTTTATATGCACAAAAAAGCCTGCTCCATTGCTGGAGCAGGCCCAAGGGAATCCTCAAAGGTTTTAGCCTAGTTGAAAGGAATACCGTTGTAGTCTTCGCCGGTGGTGCTTGTGCCAACTGGTGAAGTTACGCGGGTAACAACAATCAAGCTAGCGCCTGCGCCTTCAACCACGGCTGAACCGCCACCAACACCCATACCGGCAGCGCTTGGGGTTGCCAAGGTTGGGTTTGAGCTAGCTTTAGCGCCAGGGGCGATGTTTGCGATGGTTTGGGTCCCAATCAATGCACCACTTGCGTTGTAGTACTTGACGGTGACGTTGGTTGCAGCAGTGGTACCAACATTTTGGATAGCAATGAAGGTTTGTTGGCCACCTTGAGCTGCGCTCAACCAGCGAACGTATGGCAATGCAATCTTGGCGCTACCAGCGGTTGCACCTTCGAATGCGGTGTACAAGCCACCACCAGTAACCTTGCCAATCGCCAAGATTGGTTGGTTTGAGTTGATGGTTGCTGAGCCATTGAAGTTGTTTGGTGCCAACGTGGTTGAGCCTTGGCTACATGGATTGAAGCTAGCTTTAGCGCCAGCAGGAATCGATACAGCTGGTGACGTTACGTTAACTGGTGTGCCATTAGCGGTACCAACATAGGTAACGGTAACGCTAGCTGCTGAAGTACCAGCATTTTGCACTGCATAGAACGAGGTGGTTGCACCGCTTGGAATCACCAAGTTACAGAGGGCGCTTGCCATGTAGACTTTGTTTGCAGCAGCGGTTGATGGGAATGCTTGTGAAGCATATGCACCAGCACCGTTGGTTTGCAATTCAAGTGCCGTACCAACAGCGCTACCAGGGTTGCTGGTGCCATTCTTGGTGGCGGTTACGCGAACTGAACCATTGAAGGTTGCGGTCAATTCAGCAATCGTGCCAGCATCATAATAGACTGAAGCGTTTGGCAAGATGTTGGTTGGGTTAGCGGTGTAAACAACGCCAGTTGGGGTCACGAATTCAATCTTGAAATCGTTCGCAACTGAGTCGGTGTTTTGAATGACAAATTTGCTGGTGTAGTTAGCAAATGACTTCAAAACGGTTGGAATCAAAACGGTTGGTGAACCGCTTGAGAAACCATTCGACAATGGGCGGTTTTTCACAACTGAGGCTGCTGCTGGAATTTGGACCAAGGTTGCAGCAATTGGTTGATCAGCTGAGATAACTGCTGAACCATTGAAGCTCGTGCCGAAGCTGCTAACTGAGCCAACGAAGAACGAGCCAGCGCCATTTTGAGCCAAGGTTGATGATGGAACTGGTGATGCAGTACCAGTTGAGCTGTAAACAACCAAGTTAATGTTTGCTACACCAGCACCAATGTTTTGGTAGGTAATTGAGGTAGTGAAGGCGGTTGCATAGGCATTGGTTTGAGCTGATACGCCCCGACCGCCTACTGCAAAGATTGAAAGCAACAAGGCAACCATCATTGCCCGGACACGCAGCTTCGCAAACGTCATGGATGAACTCCTTTATAAGACCGTTAATTTACCTAAACACTTCGTAGGTATTCCCTTGGATGCTGGCTATAGTATCACAAGATCATAGGTTCAGTGCAATACTCCATCTTGGCTAATCGGGGATTATTGATCGGTTTAATCGTTCCTCGCTAGGTTTGCTGTGGCCTTGACAGCATGGTATGCTTGGCAGCGATTTCGTTAAATATTGTTTTAGGAACTTGCTATGGCAATTTTGCCAAAAATTCTGCGCCGTTATGCCAAAAACTCATCGCGCGTTTACCTTGAGCAATTTGTTCAGCAGGCCGCCAAAAGCCTGCAACCAGGCCAACGCATGCTCGATGCTGGTGCTGGCGATGCTGCCTATCAGCGCTTTTTTCAGCACGTAACCTATGAATCAGCCGATTTCTGCCAAGTTGATAAAGCCTACGCTCCAATGACGTATGTCTGCGATTTGGCCGCTGTTCCGGTTGAAAATGAGCGTTACGATTTGATTTTGCTGACCCAAGTATTGGAGCATTTGCCCAATCCTCAGCTGGTATTAACTGAGATGCTGCGGCTGCTCAAGCCGAATGGCACCCTTTGGCTTTCGGCTCCTTTGTTCTATGAAGAGCATGAAGTGCCGTTTGATTTTTATCGCTATACGCAGTTTGGCTTTAAGCAGCAGTTAACCCAAGCTGGCTTTCAGGTTGAGCAAACCCAATGGCTTGAAGGCTATTATGGAACCTTGGCCTATCAAGCTGATTTAGCGGTGCGCAGTTTGCGGCTCAATCCTCGCTTTTATGGCGGCGGTTGGGCAGGCTTAGGCGGTAGTTTTACTGCACTGTTGTTGCGCCCAATCCTCGTCGCTACATCGTTACTATTTAGTCGCCTCGATTTGCAATATAAATTTACTGAGGCTGGAATGTGCAAAAATTATGCGCTAATCGCCCGTAAACCCGCTTAAAACCGACTAATCCTTTTGGGTTAATTAGCTGGTTTAAGGCTGTTTAGAGGGGTTAATTTCGCGCGATTAACGAGGAGTTGCCAGATTTGGGAATCAAAGCACGATTAAAGAATAGCTCGTCAAAACTGATCAATTCATGGCGCTTGAGTACGCTCAATCGGGTACACCCAAAGCTGGTAAGTGCAATCAGCCATGTCCAAAAACAGCACTTAACCTATCTTGATCAAGCAGCCTTGATCGATCTCGGCTTGGCAGTACGTGAGCTTGAACAAGCGGGCATCGCTGGCCAAATGCTCGAATTGGGCTGTGCTGCTGGTGGCTCGGCGATTGTGATTACCAGTGTCAAAGCCAAACAACGTCCATTTGCCATTTACGATGTTTTTGGCATGATTCCGCCACCTTCAGAGCGTGATGGCCATGATGTGCATCAACGATACGAAGTGATTAGTACCGGCAAATCGCCTGGGCTGGGGAATCGGCGCTACTATGGCTACGAAGAGGCGCTTGATCAAAAGGTAATTGCGGCCTTTGCCGAAGCAGGCTACCCCATTGAGCAACATCATGTAAGCCTCGTAAAGGGCTTATACGAAGATAGCTTACACATCGATCAGCCGGTCGCTTTCGCCCATATTGATTGTGATTGGTACGATTCAGTGATGGTTTGTCTTGAACGAATTGTGCCGTATTTGGTTCAAGGTGGCATCTTGGTCATCGACGATTATGAGAGTTGGTCTGGTTGTCGCCAGGCGATCGATGATTTCTTCCGTAATCGCCAAGCTGAATTTCGCTTTGAGCATAAAAGTCGCTTGCATATTACTCGGCGCTAATTTCATGTTTTAGGAAAGAGGTACATTGTCTATGCGCAAAATTCTTTTGACAGGCTTGATCCTTGGAGCGTTGGCTGGCTGTAGCGATAGTAGTTTGCCTGCTACAACCAACCCATTGCCAACCGCTAACAGTTCCTTGCCAACGGTTGGAACCTTGCCAACCCCAACCCTCATGATCGCCGAAGATCGCGATTTGAGCCAAATTAAAGATCCTGAAAGTGGCCGGACTACGGTTTTTGGCAATGTCAGCAACCCAACCAACAATCAACCCTATAGCCAAGTTCCTATTCAATTGGCTGAAGCCTATGATAATGAAAAGGGCGAAACCAATTTTGTGCTCAATACCGCTCATAGCCCAATCACCGTTGCTGATGATCAAGGCGATTTTGTCTTTGAAAATATTCCACCCCATCGTTATGTTGTGGTGGTCGGCGATGTCTTTGGCAACTATAAGGTGTTACTTGGCCCCGATCAGGTAACGATGGTGATTGATCCGAAAAGCGATCAAAAGCTTGATCTCGGCGCAATCAAGGTCGATATTTTTGCTCCCTAATCAGCCGTTCGTAGATTGCCTCATACTGGGCAGCAGTGCGTTCCATCGTGAACTGCTGCCCCCACTCGTAGCCGCGCTGGCCCATGAGTGCCGCTTCGCTAGGATGTTCCAGCATCCAAATCATGGCTTCGGCTACAGCACTCGCATTTTCGGCCTCGACCAATAGCCCCGTCTCGCCATCGACAACTTGCTCGTTGTTGCCGCCAATATCGCTGGCAATAATTGGGGTGCGCGCAGCCATTGCTTCCAAAATAACGGTTGCAAAGCCTTCCCAGCGCGACGTTGAAACCAATACATCAACGTGGCTCAAGACTTCGGGAATATCATCGCGTGGTCCAAGGAATGTTATGGCATGCTCAATCGCTAAATTGGCTGCAAGCTGGCGGAAATTGGCTTCTTGCGTGCCCTCACCTGCGAGCCAAAATTCTGCATCTGGAGCGTGTTGCAGCACCAAGGCCGCCGCTTGAATAAAAATATCTTGGGCTTTTTGAATTTCTAGGCGGCCAATTAATAAGAAGCGTGGTGGGCTAAACGGGGTGTGCTGCTTTGGTAAATCGAATTTTTGCAAGCGAGCCAAAGGGAGGCTATTTTGAATCAGCGTCGCTGAACGCCCAAAAACTCGTGCTGCCATGCGGTTATCAAGCATCGTTTTGGTGGCTTGCGAAATCGCAATTTCTTCGCTAAACAATTGGGTGTAGGCAATGTTCATCAAGCGCCGCACCAACGGCCTCGTTACCCACATCGAATTGATGTGCAGGGTGCGTACTAATTTGGGGTAGTAGCTTGGGTGCAACAGTTTTTGCAGGCTAATGAAAAATTCAATTCGTTCGACATGGGTATGAATAATATCAACTGCTTGTTCTTGAATGAGTTGATTGAAGAGGGCACTAAAACGCACCATATCGTAGCGCAATTTTCTGCGTTCTGGCACCATAATTCTGGTTTCGATGCCTTCAGCAGCCAAGGTTTCGAGCCAGCGCTGCTCGGATGGCGCATCGTAGCGGTGAATGCCACAGACAATTGGCCGAAAGCGGCTTTTATCTAAGGCGCGGGCAACTTCGATGCCAAATAGCGCTGAGCCACCAGCACCTTCGGCGCTGGCAAAACCAGTAATCACATGAGCGACAGTTATTTTATCCATATACTTTGCTACTTTGCTCCTCTTAACCAATCGCCAACCGCTGCCCGAATTTGGCTGGGCAAGCGCTCTAGTTGGCTTTGCAGGCTGGGAATCGTGCTGCGCATCAGGGTTTTAATCAAGCTGCGCGCGGCAACGGTTTGGTCGAATGCGCTGATAAGGTTGGCACTCGCAATCGATTCAATCGGAATTTGATAATCTGCTAAGCCGAGCATCTGCATTACGCCCGCCGATTTGTGCAAATAGCCAATCACAAAACTTGGTGTGTTGCTGCTCAAGGCAAAAATTGCCGAATGCAAACGAGTTGCCACCAGCAAATCAAGCTGGCTATACAATTGCTTGAGCATGGCTGGTTGCAAGCGATCATCAATAAAGGTAATTGGGGTTTCAGCAGGTAGTTGGGCCAGCAAACGCCGCGCCACCACCCGATCATCCTCGGCCTCGCTTGCGCCCACACATTGGGCAAACACCAAGATATGCACATCGTCGCGCTGGCTGATATGCTGAATCAAATCGAGCAATGCTTGTTCGTAGCGCTGACCATGACTAAAGCCAGAGCCTGGATGCTGAATGCCAAAATCCATCGCTGTAATGCCAACCAATAACGCTGGGCGTTTGGCTGGTTGCCACCATTCTGCCAAATAGGCTTCGGCCTGGGCTGGCTCGACAGTTGGGCAATTGAAGGCTACATCGGGCACAACATGGACTGGTTGATTAACCCCGATGCTATACAAATACTGCTGCGAGCGCTCCTCGCGAGCATAGGCTAGCACCGAGCGATTGACCAGCCACGCCAAAAGTAGTTGGTTGAGCTTGCCAGTAACTGGCCCAAACGATTGCGGCAACAGCACCAACGGCTTGCCCATCATCACAGGCAAGGCCACACCCAACCAAACCCAAATATAGTTGAGGTCAAAGGCTTTGGTGGCATACAAATAACCACCGCCAATTGCCGCAGTTACGTCGGCCTCAAAATAATGATCAAGTAATTCGCGCCACGCACTGCTTGCCCGTGGCTTGAGTTTGAGGCCTGTCCAGCGATAGATTAAACTGATGCTGACCAACCAAATTGCCAAGCCCAGCATCAGCCATTTGCGCCGGGGCTTGGGCGCATCTTTGATCAAATTGGTTTTATGCTCGTGAATCGAACGAATGTAGGGCACATTGGCTGGCAGCCAAGCGGCTGGCTCTGGCTGATTGATCACATAACTCAAATCGGCGTGGGGAAAGGCCGCTTGCAAATGGGCCAACGATTGCTCAAGCAAGGCCAAATCGCCAGCATTTTGCGGCGAATGGGCGTTTAACAACAAAACCTTCATCGCATCACTTTCTGATAGGTTAGCCAAGCACCATATCCATACGAAATAAACAGGGCAATTTCGGTGATCATATTAATAATCGCCACGCCTTGCAAGCCATACAACGGAATCACCACGAAATTACCGAGAATGCTAATAGTCGCGCCGATGGTTTGCAATTTGACCCGCAATGGCTGCTGATCGTTGGAAACCATAAAGGTCGCCCAGCAAAAATTGAGGCTCTTGAGCAAGGGAATTATCGCCATAATCTGCAACAATGGAATTGCATCGGCATATTGCGCGCCATACATCAGGTTGATAATCCAATCGGAATACCATGTGAGCAAGGCGAACCATGCCAAGCCATAGAGCACGCTCAAGCCAATTGCCAAGCGAATCACCCGCCGATAGAGTGGCGATTTTGGCGAATGCTTGACGATCATTGGCAGCAAAATTTGGGCGGTAATGCTCGGCACTAAAAATGTGTTGTTGATAATTGCCAGCGGCGGTGCATAAATCCCTGAATTAATCGTTGGTAAGAGCAAGGCCACCAAAAAGAGGTCGACGCGCAAGGTCAAATAGGCCATAACTTCGGAAACAAAGTAGAAGCGGGCCTCGCGAATCGTATTAATCCATTGGCGCGGTTGCCAAACCCAGCGCAAAATGCCATGCAAATAGTACACGCTGAGGCCAAAACCCAGCGCCACCGCAATACAGCGATAGATCACCACGGTTGAGAATGGCAATTGGGGCGTAAACCAAATTGGCACAAATAAGCTTAGCGCGACGACAATTTGCAGGCTAGAGGCTTTGAGCACCTGAATCGAAGCCCGCAACGCGGTATCGGCGGTACCAACCAATAAATCGCCAATAATGCCTGCGCAGGCCAAGGCGATCAAGTGCGGCGTAAAGGCAGGGTTGCGCATGCTCACAAACGGCGCGGCGGCCAATAATAGCCCAGCCAGCACAAAGCCACGCAAAGCAAAAACCCGACTTACCGATTTATTCAGCAGCACCCGATCGGAGCTTTGGCGCAGCAGCCAATTATCCAAGCCCAAATTGGCCAGAATAATTAATGGGTTCAGTAAGGCATACAGCGAGTTGAACAAGCCATATTGCTCGGCACCTAAGCGGCGGGCCAAAATAATTTGGGTGAAAATCCCCAATAGCCGCGCCAACATAACGCCGCCCACCCCAAAGCTAATCTGAAAAAGCCGCGCGCGTGGTAATTTGGCCGTGGCTTGGGTTTCGGTCGCGGTGGCTTGGTTTGAAGTGGAATCCTTAATCATGGCGTTGCTCGCTGGTTAGTTGGGGCCAGATCAGGCGGCTCGTTTGCATATTATTCCTCGTAGCCTGTGCGCCAACGTAGCGCTAAAGCAGACCATGCATAGTCAGCTGCGCGCTCAAAACAGGCGTGGCGATCTGCATCGCTCCAGCTTGCGAGCACGCTTTGCAGGGTTTGAGCTAAACCCAAGCCATCGCCAGCAGGCGCAATCAAGCGATCGGCGACAAAATTCAAAATCAAGCGCCGATCGCCGACATCACCAGTGACCGCGGGGATGCCCAAGGCCAAGCTTTCAAATAGCTTCAACGGCGAACGCGCTTGCGCCACTGCATCATCATACACGGGATCAACCGTAACATCGGCAAGCGCCATCCAAGTCGGAATCGTGCGCCGATCTTGATGGCCAAGGCACATAATCCGCTCGTGATAGCCATGCTCATGAATCCAGTTTTGGACATAGCCCAAATCTTCGCCGCCGCCAATCAGCAGCACGCAAATCAGGGGATCGTGTTTTAATTGCAGGTCAAAGGCTTCGAGCAACAAATTGATTGGGTGATTGTGGAGGGCAATTGTGCCAACGTAGGCAATCACTTTTTTACCATCAAGGCCCAAACTGCTGCGCAAACCAGCCAAAACTGTTGGTTCTGGCGCTTGAAACAAGCTATGATCAACGCCATTGGGCACATAGACGATTTTGGGCACGCGCGCTTGCAGCATACGGGCGGCTAAGGCTTGGGTATTGACGGTTACGCCCTTGGCTAAGCGCGGCAAGAGCCATTGCCAAAAAGCAAAGACCATGCGCTGAGCCTGGTTGGTGAGCCGATTACTGCCAACTTCATCATCATCGCAATCGACCCAAAACTGCTGCCCGCGCCCAAGCAGCACGCCTAAAACTGCGGCCAATCCATTTACCGGTTGCGGCTTGCCAAGGTGATAAATGGCTGCTGGCGAGCAGAAAATGCCCCAAAGCATGCCCAAGGTGGCGGTGATTAAGACCCACAGCAATTGCAAGGGCGAAAATGGCACCACCTCACCATGGCGTTTGCGCGAGTGCATCTGGCCAACATACCAAATTTCAACGCCATCTTGCTTAAAACGGCGCTGTTGGCACTGGGCCAAATCGGGGTGCAAGGCTAAAATGCGCACCTGATCGCCATTGCGCACTAACTCGCGGGCCAGATTAAAGTAGCGCTGGCCCGACGGTCGTTCAATGCCCATTGTTATCAGAAACACGATCCGCCGCATTATTTGGCCCCAATTTGTTCAATGCAACTGATCAGATTTTCCCAGCCATGCAATTGTTGGCCGCGTTCAGCCTGAACCGCTGCCGTCATCGGCGCTTTAAGTTCTTCCTGAAAATAGCGCACAATTGCCTTGGCCAAGGCTACTTCATCTTGCGGCGGCACGACTAAGCCATTTACGCCATCACGCACAACTTCGTGCAAACCGCCAACGCGGGTGGTGATGACTGGCTTGCCAAGCCCAAATGCCAATTGCACTACCGCGCTTTGGGTTGCCGAAATATAGGGCAAGACCACGACATCGGCCAGATCGAAATAGGGGCCAAGCTCTTCGTTGGGCACATAGCGATTGACAAAGGTCACATTGGCTTCAACGCCATACTCGCGGGTGTAGCGCTGATAAAATTCGGGCGAAGCCCAAAACTCACCAACCACCAGCAAATGCACAGGCCGCTCTTTAACCACCAATGGCAAGGCTTGAATCAAATATTCGAGGCCTTTGTAGGGCCGTACAAAGCCAAAAAATAGCAAAATATCGTGCGCGCTGGAGATGCCAAGCTGGCTACGCAAACCTTCAATTGCCGCCGCATCGGTGTGCTTGGCAACTTCTTCAAAGGTTGGCAGCTGCGATTTAAGCACAGCTGCTTGCGGCAACAGCGCTTGGGCACGATGCAAATCTTGGTCGCTATGCACAATTAATGCATCGCCCTGCTTGAGCACCGTCGAAGCCATGCGCCGATCCAAAAAGCCACCGCCATCATGTGGCATGACGTTGTGGCAAATATACACAACCTTGGCTTTGGTATGTTTTTTCAGCCAGCGCGAAATATAGCTCAGCGATGGTGTCCAGTAGGGAACCCACCATTGCAACACCACCAAATCGGGATTATCGGCGCGAATTTTGCGGCACAAGCGCCACCAAGTAATTGGGTTGGTTGGGTCGAGCACATATTCGCATTCAACCCGCAACGGGGTTGCGCTCGGGTCTTTATCGGTTTTGCCTGGAAAAAGCCAGCGCGGATATTGGCGGGTATACGAATAAAATCGCACCTGATGGCCAACCTCGCGCAAGTGTTTGACCAAAAGCGTGGTGTAATGAGCAATCCCCCCACGGTAGGGATAGGTTGGTCCAACCACACACAGTTTCATTGTTGCGCCTTTACTGCAAAGATCACCACTCCATCACGCTCGTAGACAATTGGAAATTGCTCTGGCCGATAACGAAGGGCTTGAATGTTCAGCTGGGTATTTTGAGCATTCTGGCCCATATGCGGGCCAGTATAAATATAATCAACCTGATTTTTCTGAAGCAAGGCGATGCCTTCGGCGCTTTCTAAAGCTGTCGAACGCAACGCGTCATACAGCATATACACATCGCGATCAAGTTTGGGATCGCTGGATTTTTCCGAGCCATAGGTTAATGGTGGAATGGTGGTCTGGCGACCAGTCAGGAAGGGAATCCACATGCCACCATCATCGGCAATAATCAAGGCATCGCCATAGCTCGATAGCCCGTTGATCAAAAAGCGTGCATCTGGCTCGGTTGTTGTGCGAATCCAAGCCATCGCTTGCTCATCGGCACTGGTTAATAGCCGATTTTGTTCATTCACAATCGCGGTTTGCCATGGTGTCGACCAAACGATCAAGCCATACAAACCAACCACGGCCACACCTTTGAGATACCAGTTGCTGCTGAATCGATCGAGCAACAGCCCCAGCGGGTAGGCGGCTAAGGGAATGATCGGAATATACAACATAATTGAGACTGCGAAGCCACTAATAATCCCGCTAATCGGCAAATTAAAGACATAGGGAACCGCTAAAATCTCGATTCCAAGGCTCCACACCACCAGCAAGAGCATACGCCAAGCGCGTTGGGCAAAAGCCAGCCAAATACCGATAACCGCCAAAAGCATAATTGGCGCTTTGATATAGGTTGGCACAATTTGGTCGAGCGTGGCAACAGTTGCCGCATAGCCCGAACTATAGCCAGTCACATAGTTGCGAGCAATCGCCGTGAGTTTGCTCTGAATAATCGTATACAGCCACGGCGCGGCAATCAGCGCGCTGGCGATTGTAATGACGCTTGCGCGTAAGCTCAGCTGCTTTAACTGCTCAAATGTAGGGCGCAAGGCTAATAATGCCAAAATTAGCATCGCAACCATCACCACTGCAAACAGCGTTACCAAATAATGGGTCAATAACAAGCCAGTGGTCAGAATGGTGGCTAAACCAAGCAACTTCCACGAAAAGCGCGGGTATTCCAAGGCCATAAACCAAACGACGACCAAGCCCACCAAAATAATTTGGCCAGTTAATTGAGTAAAGCGGCTCCAGTTAACATAAAAAGCAGGCATGAGATTGTAGAAGCTGGTGAGCGCAAAGGCGATCATGCCCACGCTAGGTCGCCCGCTGAGTCGTCGCCCAAGCATATAGGCCATGATTGTGGTGGCAACGCCGTGGAGTTGGCCGGTATACAACACGCTGGTTGTGGCGGCGAGCTGGCTCCACCAGGCCAAAAAGGCACTATTGGCATGAAAACCATAGTGGTAGCTGAATGTATTTAACGCTGCATATGGCTGCCATGTCTCGAAAATGCCACCATTATTTAAAAAGAGCTGCGTGATGAGCGTATGATGATAGGCATCATTCCATTGGGCGACGCTTAAATTGCGCACTGCCAGCATGCGTTGCAGCAAGCTCACCAAGGCAATGCTCAAAAGCAGCCAGCCATGGCCGCTGATCCTGATGGTTTTAAGCTGATTAAGCCGCATCGTCCAAGTTGAGCGTGGCGCGGGCCAGATTGCAGCGAGTAGCCCGATCAAGGCATAGCCAAAAATAACCCAGCGATTAATCGCTAGCCCAACAAGCGCAAAGAGGTTTAAGCTGATTGGCGGCAGGGCAATGCCAACGCACCAACTCAAGGCCCAGCGTTCGCTTCTGCTGAGCAATTGGGCAGGGCTAAGCCAGCGAATGGCGGCCCAGCCAGGAATTAACATCACAAAGAGCAAAAAGCTGCTAACCCCAACGATCGGCGTGAGATTAAGCGCTAACCAATTGATGCTGCGCCCAAAGCCAAAGCTGAACAATGCCAAGATGATGGCTAGCACTGCGCTGGCAATCGTTAAGTATGGCTGATAGCGCTGCCAACCTGATTGCTTCGCCTGAGTTGAAGGATGGGATTCGATCTGCATGCATCGTGGCCTTTAATTCATGTGACAGGTGTCACAACGTGGCGAGTATAACAATAGCCTAAAACGCTGTCAAACCTTAAGGCTTGGCCAGCGCTAGGCTATTGTGGGGTTTTAGCGTGGTTAGGCTTGGGCTAAAGGCCGTACTTTAACATCGCCTGCATAGACGGTTTGCAGTTGGCCTGTGTTGTCGCGCACCTGCAAACCACCATGCTGATCAACCGCTTCGGCCACGCCAACAAAGCTATGCGTGCTTAGTTCAATCTCGACCGCTTTGCCCAAGGTGGTTAAGCGATCCAGCCATGCTTGCCGTAATGCTTCGCGGCGACCGCTGCGCAAATTGAGATAATGGCGATCGTAGCTGTGCAAAATTGCGCGCAGCAAGCCAGCGCGATCAACTTCATGGCCACATTCGCTTGCCAACGAGGTTGCCGCTTGGTTAATTGTAGGATCATCGCTTGGCTGCCAATTGACATTAATGCCGCTACCAATCACTGCCCAGCGCAACCGTTCGGGGCCAGCGGTTTCTAGCTCGACCAAAATGCCAGCTAGTTTGCGCCCGTTAATCAGCAGATCGTTAGGCCACTTGAGTTCAACCGTACAGCTAGTTTCGCGTTCGATTGCCTCGCTGATGGCCACCGCAGCCAACATTGTTAGCAAAAAGCTTTCGCTTGGCACCAGCCAGGTTGGCCGCAAAAGCAGCGACAACAACAAACTACTGCCAGCGGGAGCGCTCCAGTTGCGCCCGCGTCGCCCACGGCCTGCGGTTTGCTCGTTGGCCACAATCACCAAGCCTTCGGCTACGCCAGCAAAGGCCCGTTCGCGAATCAGGCTGTTGGTCGAAGCAGTTTGTTCGAGGCCTAGCAATTCTTGGCCAATAATCAACGTCTCTAGTTGATAGCGGGCTGGTTCGATAATTGTTTGTTCAAAAGATGTCAACATAGGCGCGTTAACCGTCCCTCGTGTAAGTGCCAAATCTCGCCAGCAAATTGCTGGATAAAGCGCCGATCGTGCGAAACGGCAATGATCGGCCCAGCAAATTGATTGATCGCGGCCTCGAATTGCTCTAAAACATCAAAACTGAGGTGGTTGGTTGGTTCATCGAGCAAGAGCAAATTGGCGCGCAAGGCAATCAAGCGGGCTAATTGTAACTTATGCAACTGGCCTGTGCTAATGCCCCCAACCGGACGATTAACCTCAGCATAGCGAAATAAGCCCGACCACACGAGCTCGTTGATTAAGTCTTTGTTGAAGCCAATTAAGCCTTCGCGATAGGCTTCAAAGAGCGTTTGCTCAGGCTTGGGGCGCTGATATTCTTGGCGTAAATAGCCAATTTGCAAATTTGGCCCAGGGCGAATTTGGCCACTACTCGGTTGCAAATCGCCTGCGATTAGATCGAGCAATGTGGTTTTGCCGCTGCCATTGGCTCCGGTTATCAGAATCCGTTGGCGGGGCCGTAATTCCAAATCGATCTGCTCAAGGATAGTTTGTTGCTCGCGTTGGTATCCTAGGCCTTCGATTGAGAGCAGTTGTTGGCTGCCATCGGGGCTGGGGTTAAACGTTGGGTTGATTGTGAGTGGTTTGGGTGGCTCGGCAATCGGGTCGGCTAAAATCCGATCGAGCGCTTGTTGGGCTGAACGCACATTGCGCGAAACAGCCGTCGCCACATTTTCACCCTTGGCATGGTAAATAAAGCCATCGTTATCGCGTGGCGCTCGATTATGGGCAACTTGTTGATTTTGGGCTTTGGCGCGCTGTTGCAATTGACGAATTTCGGCCTGCTGACGCTCATAATCAGCTTCCCAACGTTCGCGTTCTGCTTGTTTGGCGGCAAAATAAGCGCTGTAATTGCCAGGATACGTTTTGAGTTGATGGCTATGTTCGTCAAGCTCAAGAATGGTGGTTGCCACTTGATCAAGAAAGGCCCGATCGTGCGAAACCACCAAAATTGCGCCAAGATGCGATTGAAGCCAAGTTTCGAGCCATGCGCTGGCCTGATGATCAAGGTGATTGGTTGGTTCATCGAGCAACAATAAATCGGGGTTGCTAATGAGCAATGCTGCTAAACCAAGCCGCGTTTTCTCGCCGCCAGATAGCTCTTGCACCGAGCGTTTGCGCGGAATATGGCTTAATCCAAGGCCTTGCAGCACTTGATCGATGCGATGATCAAGCTCGTAGCCACCACGCAGTTCAAAGCGTTGGGCCACATCGCCGTAGTGTTCTAAAATCGCTGAAAGTTGATCGGGGTCGGTGCTTGCCATTTGGATGCTTAATTGCTCAAGTTGTTGGCTTAGCGCGCTCAGCTGTTGTTGGCTGGCGGCCAGTAATTGCTCAACATTGACATCAGCGGGGCTGGTTAATTGCTGGGTTAAATAGCCATATTCGCAGCCTTCGCCCCAGCGAATCGAGCCAGTATCTGCTTGCTCTTGACCAATAATTAAACGCAGTAGGGTTGATTTGCCAACGCCATTGGCTCCAACTAAGCCAATTCGTTCGCCGCGATTGATGATTAGCGCAATGTCGCTGAGGATTTGGTGTGGGCCATAGGCTTTGTTGAGGTTGTTGATCTGCAATAACATATGTTCGATGATCTCCCGGGTAGTCTATTTTGGGCCGAAGGGCGATTCAGGATCATCAAACTGGTGATTTTCATTGGTGTAACTCCATAAATGAATCAATAACTTCAGTGTAGCACAACTGCATCCACCCCAAGATCGGGCTTGCGAAGGATGAAGGCAAAAGGCAGAAAGCAAAAGTCAAAAGGCAGAAAAGAGCATAGAGCAAAGAACATAGAACATAAGGATGAGGGATGAATTATGAGGGAGTAGGATCCAGGGCTTTTGGCTTTTGGCTATTGGTTCATTGCGTTAGCCACCGCATGATCCCCTCACCCCAACCCCTCTCCTATCCGATGGGCGAGGGGCTTTAAGCGCATGGTTCTGCCGCACTGGATGGTAAAAAAGGATCTGCTCCCCTCGCCCGCGTTCAGTGGGAGAGGGGCTGGGGGTGAGGGATAGTTGCTCATCCAATGTACCATTACAGCTATTGGCTATGAGTTGTAGACGAAAGACTATTGATATTTCCAACGAATTTCCGCTAGCCAAAAGCCAAATGCCATTTCCCTTCGCGCTCTTCGCGTCCTTCGCGGTTTCAGGCTTCGTGCTCTTCGTGCGCTTCGTGGATCAATATGGTCATTTTCGCATACTTGCATAGCGCAGCACATCGCAGTAGAATGGGCGCTAATTGAATCTGGTACGGCAGCTCCGTACAGCAGCAAATGTTCGGGAACAACTGGGTTCTTGAGCGTTTTTTTGTAAGTAGCGGGAAACGGCCCGTTGCGAAGGACAAACGTGCTATGCAATGGAAATTAGCACTTCATCGGCCAATTGCTCCCCGAGCGAGCAATGAAGAAACTTTGCGCCGCAACATGCGCTTAGGAGTGGCCAATGGAGTTTTATTTATTTTAGCCGACGCATTTAGCGATGCGAATTTGGTTTTGACCGTGTTTGTGCGGGAGTTGGGTGCTGCGCCGTGGGTAGTTGGCCTATTGCCATCGCTCAAATCGGGCGGTTGGTTGTTGCCGCAATTGTTGAGCGCTGGGCGTTTGCAAGGCATGACCTACAAACTGCCAGTGTATCGCCAAGTTGGCATTGTGCGCTTCTTTATTTGGTTGGCGATGGTGCTCGTGGTGTGGAACGCCACCAGTCTGCCGGTTTTGGTGCTGCTGCCGTTGTTTTTGCTGGGCTACGCCATGTACAACTTTACTGGCGGCTCTGGCTCGGTGGCGTTTCAAGAAGTGGTGGCCAAAACGATTCCAGCCCGCCAGCGCGGCAAATTTTTTGGCGCGCGCAATTTGATTGGCGGTTTGCTTTCGTTTGCCTTGGTTAGTCCCTTGGTTGGCTGGCTTCTCAGTCGCACTAGCCCGTTGGTTTTTCCGCATAACTACGGCATTTTGCTGTTTATTTCGTTTGTGCTGATTGGATTTGGCATTATTTCGTTTAGCTTATTTGCCGAGCCGCCAACGACCAACCCGCCAGCAGCAATCTCGGCTAGACAGATGTTTGCCAAAATTCCGGTGCTGCTCAAGCACGACCGCAACTTTCGCCAATATGTGCTTTCGCGCATGGTCACGCGCTTGGGTGGCTTGGCCGACCCATTTTATATTTTGTATGCCCGCGAAGTGCTGCATGTCTCGCCGCGCATGATTGGGGTCTATTTGGCGGTGCGGGTATTCGCCGCAGCCCTATCCAACCTGGTTTGGTCACGCATCGGCGATCAACGTGGCAATCGTTTGTTGATTGTATTAACTGGCGCGTTGATTATTACCGTGCCAACGTGGGCTTTGCTGATTATGCCATTTGCCAATGTTTTAGGCCCAGAAGCCTTGGGCTGGCTGTTTGGCGTAATCTTTTTGCTGATTGGCTTGAGCGTTGATGGCTCGAACACCGCTAGTTTGACCTATGTGATGGAGCTAGCTCCAGCCGAGCAACGGCCTGTTTATGTGGGCGTTTGTAATACGCTGATGGGTGTAGCAACCTTCTTTCCCGTTTTGGGTGGCTTGCTACTGGCTCAATTCGGCTATTTGCCATTATTTTGGATCAGCGCTGCCAGTGCTTTTGGCGGCTGGTTGCTCTCGCGCCGCCTACCTGAGCCACGGACGAAGAGCATAGAACATAGAGCATAGAACATAGAACATAGAGCGTATTTTGGGCTATGCTTTAACGCAGAGGCGCAGAGCAACAAAGTTACGACTGCGCCTTTGTGTTAAAGCAAGATTACGAAGGAGCGTAACCGCGAAGAGCACGAAGAACACGAAGGATTATTTTCGCCACAGATTCTACAGATTGGCTTGATTATCGTTCCCATAGCCCAAAGCCAATAGCCCAAAGCCATCGTGTCTCTGCGCCTCTGCGTTAAAATTGTGATCCACGCAGGACTATTTTCGCCACAGATTTCTAGGATTGGGCTTTTGACTTCTGACTTTTGATTTTTGCCTTCATCCTTCCCCCTATGTTCTATGCTCTTTGTTCTATGTTCTACCAATATGGTATGATGGCGCAAATCTATAGCTGAGAGCCAGACCCGTTTCGGAGTGCAAGGAGGCATTTGCATGCTACGTGGCCTGATGATGGACTATCCGCTGACCGTTGATCGGTTGCTCGACCACGCTTATAAGCTCTACCCCCACAAACGTGTGACAACCAAGCAACCAGATGGCTCACTCCACCGCTATTCGTTCGCCGATTTATACCACCGCGTTAAACGCTTAGGGAATGTGATCCACAAACTTGGCATCAACCAAGGTGATCGAGTCGGTACGTTTGCATGGAACAACTACCAACATCTTGAACTCTACTATGCAATCCCTTGTGCTGGCGCTGTCTGCCATACGCTCAACATTCGGCTTTCGGCTGAGCAATTGGCCTATATCATCAATCACGCCGAAGATAAGGTGATTTTTGTTGATGCGACCTTGCTGCCGTTGTTCTCCAAGCTAGCCGATAACATTCCTGCGGTCGAAACCATTGTCTTGATCAATGGCCAACCTGGCATCGAACTCCCCTTCCCCAATGTTGTGCACTATGAAGATTTGATGGCTGCTGCTGAGGCAGAATTCGCTTGGCCAGTGACTGACGAACGCCAAGCAATGGGTTTGTGCTATACCAGCGGCACGACTGGCAATCCCAAAGGCGTGTTGTATAGCCATCGCTCGCTCTATTTGCATACGATGGGCGAAAATCAGGCAACCGCCTTGGCCTTTACCCCCGATGATATTGTGATGCCAGTTGTCCCTCAATTTCATGCCATGGCGTGGGGCTTGCCCTATTCGGCCATGTTTGCAGGCGCAGATTTGGTGATGCCTGGCTTGCACTTGAATCCAGTAGCCTTGGCCGATTTGATTGCTGACGAAAAAATTACCTTTCCTGCTGGCGTTCCCACGATCTGGACGGCGATGTATCAAGAAATGCGGGCTAGACCACGCGATTTTTCGCATGTGCGCTGTTTGGCTGTGGGCGGCGCGGCCATGCCACGCGGCTTAATCGAAGCCTACGAACGCGATTTTGGTGTGCCAGTGCTGCACGCGTGGGGCATGACCGAGCTTTCGCCTCTAGGCACAATTTCTAGTTTGCAACCGCAACATCGCAATTTGAGCAACCCCGAGCGCTGGGATTTACGCGCCAAACAAGGCTATCCAATTGGTGGAGTCGAGCTGCGCATCGTCAACGATGCAGGCGAGGAATTGCCGTGGGATGGTACAACAGTGGGTGAGTTGCAAGCGCGTGGCCCGTGGGTTACTGCTGGCTATTACAAAGTTGAGCCAACTGCCGAGCATTTTACCGCCGATGGCTGGTTTCGTACTGGCGACGTGGCCACAATCAACCACGAAGGCTATTTGGGCATTACCGACCGCACCAAAGATTTGGTCAAGAGCGGCGGCGAATGGATCTCGTCGGTCGAATTGGAAAATGCCTTGATGGGCCATGCCAAAGTGACCGAAGCGGCGGTGATCGCGATTCCCGATGAGCGTTGGAGCGAGCGCCCGCTGGCGTGTGTGGTCTTAACTAACGATGCTGGCGAGGTTGCGCCAAGCGAATTATTGGATTATCTTGAGCCGTTGGTTGCCAAATTCTGGCTGCCTGAGCGGGTTGTTTTTCTGAGCGAAATTCCTAAAACCAGCGTTGGTAAGTTTGATAAAAAAGTTTTGCGTGCCCGCTATGCCAATGGCGAACTGGGCTAAATAAAAACAGGGCGGATGTTACATCCGCCCTGTTTGATCTATGGCTTGGAGTTTAACAGACTGTTTCCCCAAAGCAGGCTTCAAGCAGGGTGCGAATTTGAGTTTGGTGTTGTTGCCACCAGCCGCGCCCGCCGAGCACTTCAACAACGGTTATCACTTCGTTAAGTTGGTAACATGTAGCCTCGATGCCATCAGAGCGCACGATCGAAATGCTTTGCTCATCAGCATTAGGCGAAATTTTGATTGTATATGTTTGGGTTTCAATCACCATGCTCATTTGTGTGCTACTACCCTTTCGTTTCTACTATTCACCAATAGCCTCGCTTGCTGGTTGGAAACGTTTTCTCCAGCAAGAAAACTATGGTTTCAGCCTACAATTTCAAGTTAACCAACTAATTTACCCAATTTGCTTTCGATGTAAGTAGAACGTTTGAAAACGCCGAACGTTCCTAGAAAAATTCCTTTTGGCTACCCTTTAACATTGCGCTAACAGTAGTTACTCGTTGGGCTAGGCTTAACGTTGACGCTTACCAGGATAAATCTCTGCCGCAGTTTTCCCACAATCGTGGGGCGCATCGACCACAGCCTCGCAGCGCGAACGTGCTTAGGCCATTGCTGGCAAAGGTGAGAGAATTTGAGCCTGCTTTGCCAACATACTGGAACGATTTGCCCCAAGCATAATGGTTATGTCGCCTGCGAACACTATCATCTAGGTTGGATTGGCCAGCAATTTAGGTTTAAATGCTGAGTGTTTTGGTCAATTGGGCCAGAATTTAGCCCAACAGTAAGCGCGATTAACCAAGCTGAGCTAGGTATTTGTCGGTGCTTCCTTGAGGGCTTCTGCTAAGCAAATATCGAGCCATGGCTATATATGTATAGTTGTAGGTTTAAGGATGAAAGTCAAAAATCAGAAGTCAAAAGGCAAAATAGAAGGATGAGGAATGAAACGTAACAGCTTTAACTTAAGGCAGCGGCGCAGAGGGATCATGGCTATAGGCTATGGGCTATCGGGCATTTGTTGGTAACGTCAAAAACCGATAGTCCATAGCCGCGTTTTCTTCGCGGTTTCAGGCTTCGTGCTCTTTGTGGATCAAATTTAACGCAGAGACGCAGAGGAATGAGTTTATGGGCTATCGGTTTTGGAACTAAATATCTTGGAACTACCAGAATCAATCATTCCGATAGCCAATAGCCCAAAGCCAATAGCCACTAGCTCTCTGTTCTATGCTCTGTTTATTGCCCCAAAATCAAGGCAAACATCAACGGAGCCACGATTGAGGCATCGGATTCAACGATAAACTTCGGTGTGGTTGGCTCCAGCTTGCCCCAGGTAATTTTTTCGTTGGGCACAGCGCCTGAGTACGAGCCATAGCTGGTGGTCGAATCGCTGATTTGGCAGAAGTAGCCCCAGACTGGCACATTGCCCATCTGCATATCTTGGTGCAACATTGGCACAACACAAATTGGGAAGTCACCAGCGATACCGCCGCCAATTTGATAGAAGCCAATTGAATGGGTTTTGCTGGTTTCGATATACCAGTCGGCCAAATATGTCATGTATTCGATGCCCGTGCGCACGGTGTGCACATTTTTGACTTCGCCTTGCATAACGTGAGCTGCAAACATATTCCCAGTCGTTGAATCTTCCCAGCCTGGCACGATGATTGGCAGGTTTTTCTCCATCGCGGCGTACATCCACGAATCTTTGATGTCGATTTGGAAGAATTCTTCCAACACACCTTTGCGCAAGATCCGATATAAAAACTCGTGGGGGAAATAGCGCTCGCCAGCGGCATCGGCTGCTGTCCATTCATCGACCAAGGCCCGCTCCAAGCGGCGCATGGCTTCTTCTTCTGGAATACAGGTGTCGGTGACGCGATTCATGTGGCGGGCCAAGAGTTCTGCTTCATCATCGGGGGTTAAATCGCGATAATGTGGCACGCGTTCGTAGTAATCGTGGGCCACCAAGTTAAACAAATCTTCTTCGAGATTGGCTCCGGTACACGAAATAATCTGCACTTTATCTTGGCGAATCATTTTGGCCAACGAGAGACCCAATTCGGCGGTGCTCATCGCGCCTGCAAGCGTAATCATCATTTTGCCATTATTGGCAAGGTGCTGCACATAGGCATCGCTGGCATCGATTAAGGCTGCCGCATTGAAGTGGCGAAAGTTATGGCGCAAAAAATCGCTGATAGGAGTTGTGCTCACAAGCTACCTCTTTATTGATAATGCAAAGATTAAGGCGCTAGATTGGGCTAGCGCCGCCGTCTATTGTACCGCAGGCTGCCCCGATTATTGCGCTAAAACGAGGGCAATCCGTTTGCGTTCTTGGTCAATCGATTGAATACTAACATCCACAATATCGCCAACGCTCAAACTCAGGCCACGAGGAATTTGCGAACGGTGCAATAAGCCATCGTGTTTGACCCCCAAATCGATGAATGCACCCCAATCGACGACATTGCGCACGGTGCCTTTGAGCTGCATGCCTGGCTGCAAATCTTCAAAAGCTAGCACATCGCTGCGCAAAATCGGTGCTGGTACATCCTCGCGTGGGTCACGGCCTGGGCGCAAAAGTTGGTCGATAATATCGCTCAAGGTTGGCACGCCGGTGCCTAATTCTGCTGCAAGGCCATGCAATGGCTGGTTTTTCAGATCTTCCAAGCGTTTGATGCGTTCGTTGCGGCCTGTTTTGGCATTGATATTGAGCTTGGCTAGCAAATTTCGTGCTACAGCATAGCTTTCTGGGTGAATGGCGCTGGCATCCAAGGCCTCATCGCCATCGCGAATGCGCAAGAAGCCTGCTGCTTGTTCAAAGGCTTTTGGCCCAAGGCCTTTGACCTTTTTGAGTGCGACGCGCGAACGAAAAGGCCCATGTTCCTCGCGATGGCTGACAATTTGGGCCGAAAGTTTGGGGCCAATCCCCGCAACGTAGCGCAAGAGCGCAGGCGAGGCGGTGTTGACATCAACGCCAACATTATTAACCGCGCTTTCAACCACGCCATCGAGAGCATTGCCCAGCGCAGTTTGATCAACATCGTGTTGATACATGCCCACGCCAATTGCTTTTGGCTCGATTTTGACCAACTCTGCAAGCGGGTCTTGCACGCGACGGGCAATCGAAACTGCGCCGCGCAAACTTACATCGAGATCGGGCAATTCGTTGCGAGCAAGTGTGCTGGCGCTATAGACGCTGGCTCCTGCTTCGCTGACAATCAAATATTTGAGGCCAGCATTTTGGCGAATTACATCGGCAACCAATTGCTCGGTTTCGCGCGAGGCTGTGCCATTGCCAATGGCAATTAAACTTACAGCATAGCGTTTGATCAAGCCCTGTAATTCTTGAAAGGCTCGTTCGCGAGCTGCCGCGCCACTGTGGGGATAAATTGTCGCAGTGGTGAGCACATTGCCAGTTTGGCCAATAATCGCCACTTTGCAGCCAGTGCGAAAGCCCGGGTCAAGCCCAAGCACGACGTTATTGGCAATTGGCGCTTGCAACAGCAACGAATGCACGTTTTTGGCAAAAACGGTGATCGCATGGCTTTCTGCTTGTTCGGTCAAGGCGCGGCGCACATCGCGTTCGATTGCTGGCAGCAGCAAGCGCTCAGCACCATCGTGAACCGCCAAACGCAGCTGTTCAGACCATTGTGAGCGTTGATCGAGCGGAAAATATTTGGCGGCAACATCGGCCCAATCGCGTTCGCTGACCTGAATTTTGAAGCGCAAAATATGTTCGGCCTCGCCGCGATTGAGCGCCAGCACTTGGTAGGGCTTGAGCCGATTGGCGATGGCCTCAAATTGGTAATAGGTCTGGTAAACGCCTTTGCTATCGTCGGCATCGGCGATCAACTCGCTGCGGGCAACGCCCCAACGCAAGGCTCGTTCGCGGGTTTGGCGGCGCACTTCTGGATGCTCGCTCAGCTGCTCGGCCACAATATCGCGCGCTCCGGCCAAGGCATCTTCAACGCTCGCAACGTGGTCGTTGAGAAACTGGCGGGCAGTGGCCTCGATTGCGTCGTTGGGCTGCATCTGGATAATCTCGGCCAAGCCTTCGAGGCCACGTTCGCGGGCGATGCTGGCGCGGGTGCGGCGTTTGGGCTTGAAGGGTGCATACAAATCTTCGAGCGTCGTTTTATCGCTGGCTGCGGCCAAGGCTTGGGCCAGCGCATCAGTCAAGGTGCCTTGTTCGCGCAGGGTATTCAAAATCGCCTCGCGACGTTCATCAAGCTCGCGCAAGCGGGCAATTTGGCTTTGGATGCTGCGCAATTGTTCTTCATCCAAGCCGCCAGTTTGCTCCTTGCGGTAGCGAGCGACAAACGGCAAGGTATTGCCTGCATCAAACAGTTGAATTGCGGCAGTAACTTGGTCGGCACGCACCGTCAAGCTTTTGGCAATTAAATGAGCATAATCCATACAAGTTCCCAATCTAGCTAAACCAATAGCTTCATTTTAACATAGCAGGTTTGATCGACACGGGGGAAGTGGTATGAGGGATAAGGGTTCAGGGTCTAGGGAGACGGAAACCACGAAGAGTTTTTAACCACGAAGGACACGAAGCGCACGAAGGGGGATGAGGCTATGGGGTATGGCTATCGGCTATCGGAATTTTATTTTTCCTCCCTCATACTTCATCCTTTGGTTCTCTGCGCCGCTTCGTTAACATTTCGATCCACGAAGAGCACGAAGAACATGAAGTATAGATTTATTGTGCTATTTGGCGGTAATTCATAGGTATCTTCAACCCTAGTCCTTGGCCCCTGACCCCTACTAATCCTACTCAGGATTGAGTTGAGGGCGCGTAAATGGATTACTCAATGCTTCGCCCCAAGTAGCGCTGAGCGGCTGGCCTTCGATTGTGATCAAGACCTGTTGAACGCTGCTGAACGAGGTTAATGCCAATACCAAAGCATCAACGGCTGCGCGGGGATTGCTGGTTTGGGTGAATTCAGCGCTGAGATCGAGCTGGGCCACGCCATCGACAATCACCAAACGCCGAACTTGGCTTGTGCTAGGAATTGCACTGCTGACCACATTACTATAGCGGCCAGCACCGCGAATAAGCTCATCGACAGTGGCGCGGGCCTCGGTTTTGGTGCTTGGCACGAGGCGCATCACACGCACCCAACGGCCAGTGCTGGCTTGGAAATACAACGGTAAGAACGAAGTTGTGTTAAACTGGCCATTTAAACCCTGCGGATTATCGGGGTTGACGTTGGGTCGGTAACGCAAGCCCCCAAGATTCTGGCCTTGGACTTGAAGCTGCACTTGGCTAACGTCTGGTTGTTCAGTCAAGGCCAAAACGATCGAACGCAAGCCCAAATCTTCCACACCTGAATTGCCAAACGTCGGGATACGGTTAAAATTAGCCGTAGCGATGCCACTGTTGAGCCGTAGCCCAAGCAATTGGGTATCGCTGGGCAACAAACTGCGTAAATCGCTGCGTGCTCCAGCAATCAACTCGTGGATCGCAGCAGTGCGTGGCTGGCGCGTCGTTGCAATTTGGCGCGACACCGGCACTAACACTTGACCACTGCTATCTGCATAAAACAGCGTCACTTGATTGACCTCACGGCCACCAGTTTCCTCGGTTGGCGGGGCAGTTGGTTCTGGCAGCGGTTCGGTGGTTGGCTCGATTGTTGGTTCAACCGTTGGTTGTACGGTTGGCTCGACCGTTGGTTGTACGGTTGGCTCGATTGTTGGTTCCACGGTTGGTACAGCGGTTGCAATTGGCGATAACGTTGGCTCGAACGTCGGCAGATCGGTGGCAAACGGAATGCTAGGAGTTGGACTAGCAACAATCACATCTTCAGTTGGCGGTACAATAACAAATGTAGGCGATGCAAGAATCACCTGAGTGGTTGCAGAAGCCGATGGCGTAGCAGAGACCGAGGGAGTGGCGGTAGTGGTTAGAGCGATGGCTTCGGCTGTTTGAGTTTGACGAACCGCTGCTGTGGCAAAGGCATTTGGCGATGGTGAAACGGTTAATGTTGGACCAGCGTTGGTTGGTTGCACGACCAACGATGTGGTGCTCGGTGTCGTAGGGCTGGAGTTGTTGCTAAATAACACAACCCCGCTAATGGCATAGGCCACAATAATTAAGCAGAGCAAGCCAACTAAGGTGGCATAAATGCGGCGATCGCGGGTAGATAAGCCAGCGAGCCAACCGCGCCAACCACCAACCCCAACCGGCGTAGGCGGGCTAACCGCCTGCTCAATCGGCAGATCTTCACCAGTATATAATGGGCAACGCACATGGTTGCTACTTAAACAAAACGCGGCTTGGGGCACTGGAATATCGTGGGCCTCACCAGTTATGTAGCAGCGGTGCTCCGACGTAGGACTCGCGAAACGAATCGCACGATTTTGTTTAAGGCCCACATATGGGCAGTGATGCACTGGTTCCACGACGTTCCTCGTTCAAGCTCAAAAGGCTTCTGACCGCCATTATACTCTACCAACCCTTGCCACAGAAACAGCGCTTGATTGCAGAAAGGTAACACATGCGGGTTCTGGTTCTTGCTGATATTCATGCTAACTTAGCCGCACTGGAAGCTGTTCTTGGAGCAGCAGGCGAGGTCGATTCGGTTTGGTGTTTGGGTGATACGGTTGGTTATGGGCCTCAACCAAATGAATGTGTTGCGCTCATGCGTGAACGCCAGCAAGCGATGTTGGTCGGGAATCACGACCTTGGTTGCCTTGGCTCAATTTCGCTGAACAATTTTAATCGTGATGCTCGGATTGCCAACGAATGGAATGGGTCGCAATTAACCGAGGACAATCGCGAGTTTTTGCTTAGCCTTAGCCCCATGCAGCAGGTGAACGATACGGTTACGTTGGCGCATGGCAGCCCACGCGACCCAGTTTGGGAATATTTACTTGATACGGTGGGGGCAACCTATTCGTTTGATCATTTTAGCACACCTATTTGCTTTGTTGGCCATACGCATCAGCCAGTTATTTTTACTGCCGATATGCTTGGCGACCATTGTACCGCCACGATTCCCACCGATAACTTGGTGCTGAAGCTGCAACCAGATAAGCGCTATATCATCAATGCTGGGGGCGTAGGCCAACCCCGCGATGGCGATGCCCGCTCTGGCTGGGCGATTTACGACGATGAGCAACAAACGGTCACGTTCCATCGCACAACTTACAATATTCGGCGCACCCAAACCTTGATGCTTGAACATGGCTTGCCCAATATTTTGGCTGCCCGTTTGAGCTTTGGGATGTAGCTATCGGCCCACGCCAGGCAAAAAGATGTTGGTAATTGGTGTCCAGCTGCGAGTTTCAGCGAGCGCATTCGTGCCATTCCACCCACCAATGCTATAAATATCCCGAGCATTTGAAAGCACGAGGTGTTCGCTGAGGGCATGGCCTGTGCGTAAATCGGTTGTCGTCCACAGGTTGTTTTGCAAAACCAGCACCGGCTGATCGCCTTCCGCGCCACCAACCAGATAGATTTGATTGGTAATATACACTGCGCCAGCGTCAATCCGTGGAGCTGGCAAATCGGCCAAGGCTTGCCACTCACCAGTTTGCAAACGCCAGGTTTTGAGGTTTGGGCCAGTGGTGGTTTGGCCACCGATCAGGACCACATCGCTGCCGTTTTGGGCAAGCGCCGCATCGCGTAATGGCAATGGGATGGGTGTGCCTTGGCTCCAGTTTTTGCTGTCGGGGCTATAAATAAACGTGGTGTTGGCAATCACGCTTTCGCTTTCGCCGCCAAACACATACACTTTGCCATCAATTGCTGCAACCATGGCATTGGCGCGTGCTTCAGGCATGGCTGGCCCACTTTGCCAGCGATTTTGTGCCAGATCAAAAATCTCAAAGCTCTTGCTTGCATTGCCGTTTTTATCGCGACCCCCAGCCACATAAATTTGGCCGGCAATCTGCACTGCGCCGCTGGCTACGACTGCGGTTGGCTTGGGCGCAAGCTCGCGCCATGCTCCGGTCGCAAGGTTGAGTTGCCAAGTTTGCGCTACCACGCCCGTCTCGGTATTGCCGCCAATCACAATCAAGCTATCGGCCAAAAAGACCCCGGTATGTTGATAGGTTGGTTGGGGCAAGGCAGTTAATGGTTGCCATACATTACTCACAACGGTGGTTGGCGCAGGTTGGGTTGTGGGCGTGATGTTGTTGCGCACAACAAACCAGCCAATCGCCATTACCGCTACAATCAGCCCACCCAACACGCCCAAAATCGCCAACGCATAGCCGCGCGGAATCGTAATTTGATTGGTTGGTTGGGTCAGCACAGGGGTAATGGGATCGGGCGTTGGCGTTATTGTTGGTTGCACAATCGTGGTCGCTTGAACTGGTTCGGGTGGGGTTGGCTCGCTGCTTGGGGGCGTAACAATCGGTTCTGGCTCAGTTGGCACAATTTCTGGCTCTGGCGCGAGGGTTGGGTTAACTGCAACCTCAATTAAGCCCCGACGTACTGCTTCGAGCGTTGCCTCTGTTCGCGATAACACCCCTAACTTAGCATAGATATTGCGGATATGTACTTTAACCGTGTTGGGGCTGATGACGAGCGTATTGGCGATTTCGTTATTGCTTGCCCCCAGCGCTAGCTGTTGCAAGACTTCAATTTCACGCTCGCTAAGTGGTGATTGTTCAGACATATTCCTCAATTCCTGAGCCAATTCTCGATCGCTTGCATGGTAGCTGAACGCAGAAGCAAAGTCAAAGGGTTAATCAACAATCAGGGGTAGGAATCAGGATTTGATTCCTACCCCTGATCGCTCTCTTAACGCTGTTTATTTGGCTGGCTGTTCGCTCGAATCAGCTGCTTGATCAGCATCGTCGTCGCTCTCAGGCTGATCAGTGTCGCTATCATCATTGCTGTCATCAAAATCGTCAGCGTCGTCAGCGTCGTCATTATCACTGTCGTCGAAATCGTCATCATCATCGTCGTCGTCATCCTTGCCCAAACCCAACGATTGTTTGGTCATTAACAAGGCTGCACGGCCACGCAACATCAAATCGTCAAATTTCGATGGCTCTTTTTCCTCGCGTGGCAACACCGAGATAAAATGATTGAACAAGTGGCTATTTTCGCGCACAAACTGGTTCAAATCTGCATCAGGATTGCGCAATTGCCAATCTTCCAAGCTGACGGCCAAGAACTCGTGTAGTTTTTCCACGGTGTCGGGAGTGGTTTGGGCCGCAGCGCCAGCAATGTAGTATTCATCGCCAACTGGCACAAGGTGGGCGAAAATCAATTCGTTTTCTTCTAAGCGTTTGGCGGCGGCATGGTCGCGCAGGGTGAAGGTTTCTTTGGTTAAAACCTCTTCAATCAACGCACCTTTGCCCTTAATAATTTCGACGATTAGGTATGGTCGCAAGCGAATGCCCGACCACGTTGGCAGCAGATTAAGTTCATGCTCGTCAAGCTCAAGCTCTGCTGGCGGATTGGCAGCGATGCGTTCGACCAAGGTTGAGCCGTCGTCGCCACTTTGGGCATCGAAGGCGAGCCAAGTCAAGAAGCGCTCTGAGCCGCGATCTTCCTTCTCGTCAAGGTCGATCATATCGGCGGCAGTGTAGCGGCCACCCCAATATTGCTCAAACAAAGCAGGGGTTTTGGGCGCTAAATCGTCGTTTTGGCTGGCATCGATCAATTTGGGAAACAAGCGATCTTGGGCACGGCGCAATAAGCGCAACTGGTCTTCTTGTGCTCGATCAGCTGCTTCATGACATTGTTTATATTTTTTGCCACTGCCACATGGGCATGGATCGTTGCGGCCTACTTTTGCCATGGAACTACTCCTAGATTATGCTGCTGAGGGCATGCTAAAGATAAAAGTACTGCCTTTGCCAGGCGTGCTATCGACCCAAATGCGGCCACCATGGGCCTCGATCACCTGCTTGCAATAGGCCAAGCCAACCCCGCCGATGCGTTGCTCGCCAACCTGTTTGCTGAAGCGGTCGAAAATGCGGCCCGCCAGCTCGACCGGAATACTTGGGCCTTGGTCGGCGATCCGCACTTGGGCATTGCCGCCAGTGTTGCTGACCTGCACCCGCACCGTGCTATAGGCTGGGCTGCGGCGCAAGGCATTATCCAACAGATGGCTCATCACGCGGCGCATCTTATCGGCATCAAACGCCAGCCCACCACTATCAGCGCCATATTCCAACACAAGGTTGATTGCACGTTGTTGGGCTTGGGGCGTGGCTTGAGCAATGCTGCCTTCGATGAGTGGCCGCAGAGGGTTGGCCAAACGGTGCAAGCTGTTGGCATCGCCATGCAAACGGCTCATTTCCATCAAGGTATTGGTCAATTCGACCAAGCGCGAGGTTGTGCGGCGGGCGGTTGATAGCACCCGCTCGTTGCCATCGCCCAAATCGCCAGCCAACAAGGTATCTTGGGCCGCTAACACTGAATTGAGCGGATCATGCATATCTTGCACCAAGAAATCGAGCAATTGCGAGCGCATTTCCTCAACTTCCAATTCGGTGGTTTTATCGTGAAACACCCCAACATAACCCAAAACGCTGCCAGCGCTACTGCGAATTGGCACTTGATTCAGGCCAATGACGGGCTTGCGCGTACCTTGTTGTTGCTCAAAAACCACTCGTTGGCGTTCGCCTTCGCGCTCGTTGCTGATCACGCGCAGGCGGCCTGTGTTTTCTTGGCTCCATTGGTTGAGCGCTTGGCCTTCAAGCGTGCCGCCAAAGGTTTCATTCAACAACTGGCGGGCAGCAGCATTGGCCTGGACGATTACGCCATTGCTATCGGCCAAAACCACGCCATCGCTCGCTGCGCCAAGCACCGCCGCCAGCCGATCGCGCTCTTGCACCAATAATTGGGCGGCGCGTTCGACCCGCTCTTGTTCTTCGCCAAGCTGCTTGTTGAGCTGGGTCGTCGATTCGTGGCCAACGGTTTGCTGGCGGTCAAAGGCGCGCAAGGCTGCGCTACATACCAAACCAAAAACGCTGATCACCAACACAAAGGCGCTCAGCACGCCCCATTGAATTAATTGGTTGCTGCTTGGCTCGGCAGCGGCGAAATAGGCTGCGGCCCACAAACTAGCTAAACTAACAACCGTAACAATAGCAGTGTGCAAGGGGCGCAAGGTCAAAGCTGCACACAACACCGGCAAGGCCGCGCTGATAATCGCCAATTCACGCTGGTCGGGAAAGACCATAGTCGCGCCGAGGGCAATACTTAGTGTGCCAATGACCAAAGCCCAACCGCTCAAGGGCAAGCGTCGACGCAGGCCAGCAATCAAGCCAACCAAGGCGGCGAGTGCGCCAATCCCGCCAGCAATTGCGCCAATGAGCATGGGTTGCGAACCAAAATTAAGCCCACTCCACGCTGCAAGCCCTGCGCCAAGCGCCAAGACAACCAAGGCAATTGGCAATAACAACCGACTTAAGGGCGAACGTGGGCTGGGTATGGCAGCCATTTGGCTAGGCTGCTCGGCAATTGCGACGCTTTCAGTCATGAGCCAATCCTCAATCCATCTAAGCTAGGGCTGCCCAATTATACTACGGTGTGACGTTATAGCTGTAATCGGCTGCTTCGGTTGTGCCTTGCGTCGTTGCATTGAGCACCAAAACCGCGCGCTGATTGGCCGGAATGACCCAGCGTGCCTTGCCATTATCAGTTGGAATTGACATAATTTTGATTGCCCCAGTTTGATCATAGAGCACCGCCGTGAGCATCCAGCGTTGAGCTAGTTGATTGTGTACCGGCACAAAACCAGCGCCCTGCCATTCTGGGGTTAGGCCAGCGATTGTCAGATCGCTCAAGGCCAAACCAGGAGCATTATAGGCTTCATCGTTGATAACCCAAAAGCGCAGTTGAATGTTTTGGCCTGCCCACGGCGTGAGATCGACGCTTTCTGCTTGCCAACTGGTTTGTTGGCCTGTCCAGCCAGCGCCAATATTTAAGCCAACCGGATTAGCGCCAGTGCTGGCTGAGGTGGCGATTGCCTGCCAGGTTTGGCCTTGGTCAAGCGAGACGCTGAGATAGGCATAATCGTAATCTTGCTCTAAATCAAACCAGCGTTGATAGCTTAATGTGCTGCCCGTGCTTGGCACCTGAATTGCCGTGGTTAATGTACTGACGCGGGCATCGCCACGGCCACTCCACCATGTGGCGCTATTTGTCACATCAGCAGCGAAAATAGGTACAGTGTTATTGCCCTGCCATTCAACTGTTCGTTCGAAGGCTGCTGGCTCAAAGGCCAAATAATCGCTGCCAAATTGCTGAATGCTGAGGTTTTGTTTGCTACTTTGGGCTGGTTCTGGCATCACAGCACGGGGCAGATCGTAGCCATAACGGCCATCAGCCAAACTGTCATCATTAACCAAATTGGCCACCGCCCAAGCAGCAAACACATGGTCAAAGCTGCTCATATCGGGGTAGCGGGTGGCCATCAGGCTGGTAATGCTGGTTAAATTATCGCCAGCATCGGCTGCGGCCAAGGTTCCCATCGGCAAGCCAGCCAGCTGCTGATCAAGGTAGCTCAGAAAAAGCTGGGCCGCGCCATAGTGCTTGAGCGCAGTGCCCGGGCTGCTGGCCCATGCATTCAGTTGGGTATCGGGCGAGGCCAGAAAATCGAGCGCCAAGCTATCGTTGCCATAGCCTGAGCGCTGTTCGCTGAGCATCGAAGCGCCTTCGTTGATCCATGTTGCTGGGTGGCTCAGCACATTGCGTTGCAATAAATGCTGCATCTCGTGGATCACGGTAGCAACATAACTCGGATCATTTGGTGGCGTGGCCGCAGCGTTAATCACCACCATCTCACGTTCATTCGAAAAGGGATTGATCGCTTGGGACAGTTCATTATCGCTGGCATAGTAGCCGCCAGCTCCGCTAATATTGGTATTGAGCACGGTTACGGGCACTTTGGGCCAAGCCTGTTGCGGATACCATTTGGCAAGCAGCGGCCAGCCAACTTGCTCAAATTGCTGGGCAGCATTGCTCAGCGCTGCTTGGTCAACTGGCAAATCATCAGCCACATAGATTAACAAGTGGGTTGTGCTGAGTTGAAGGGTGGCACTGATATTGCGCTGTTGATTGCTCGTCAAGTCGGTAACCCAAAAGCTGCGTTGCTCGTATGGAGGTGGCATTTTGGGCAGCACGGCTGGTGATTTGGCCTCAATCAAGCGCCAATCAACTGCCAATTGAGCCAAATCGCGCTCAAGCCCTTGTTGGTTGGCTTGTTCCACGGCTGCTTCATCAGCAATTATTGGAAGGGTTGTGGCGACAACGTGCGTCGGATTGAGTGACTGAGTTGGCGTTAATGAGCTTGTAGTTGGTGGTTGGGTGGGCTTTGCAGGGGTGGTTGTGCTACAACCGGCCAACATCAAAAGCAAAAGGCAGATTTGCCAGCAACGCATACCATTGATCCTTATCGCAATTTTGCTATCAGGATAGCACAGAACTTCGGTAGACATGGCATGGTTTGCCATCTATAATCGCAGTATCCTCCGGTAGAATAATTATTGAAGGAGCGAAACCCATGAAACAATGGATGAGCCGTATTTTAGTCGGCGTTTTAGCACTTTCCCTGAGCGGCTGTGTTGCCTCACAAATCGAAACTTCGATTAAAGATGATGGCACTGGCACAAACACCTTTAAAGCGGGCTTGGGCGAAAAAGGTTTGGCCATGCTCCAACAGCTTGGTGGCGACGATGCTCAAGAACCATTCGCTGATGTTAAAGAAGGTGTAGCTGCCTATCCCGCCGAATGGGGCGCAACTGCTGCTGATTGGCAAGAAACCATCAATGGCACGACCTTCAAAGGCGTGAAGGTTGACATGAAGTTTGATAACCTTGCTATGCTCAATGAGCAACTGAACAAATTTATGAGTGATTCGGATAGCGAACAAATTCCAGCTACCCAGTCATTATCAAATTTGAAAGTGACTGATGATGGCGATAACTATACGGTTACTGGCAATGCAACCGCTACCGACTTGGCAGCTGACCTTGCAGCCCAAAGTGGCGGCGAAATGGGTGAATTACCCAGCGAAGTTGAAGATCCAAAAAGTGCTGTGATTGTCTGGCAAATCACCTTGCCTGGCGAAATTACCGAATCAGGCCCAGCTGAAATTACCACTGTCAATGGCAATACCGTTACGTGGAAGATTCCTGCCGACAAGGTTGCAACCTATAGCTTGAAGGCTGTTTCGTCGAAGGGTGGCGGGAGTAACTTGCCGTTGATTATTGGCGGCATTGGTTTGTTGGTGGTTTTGGCAGGTGTCGGCTTATTTGTGATGAATCGCCGCAAAGCAGCTCCAGTGGCCGCTGGTTATCAACAATATGGTGGCCAAACCTACGACCCGAACGCCCAACAAAATTATTCAGATCCCAATGACCCTAACCGCAAACCATAACCAAACTTGAAACATTTTGGCCAACACTCCGTCTTTAGGGCGGAGTGTTGGCGTTTTAGCTGGCAAAATTGCGGTACGATTAGAGTGAGTGATTTTTGATTAATGGAGGCTTGTATATGCGTGCTTGGTTGTTGCTTCTCGGTCTGGTGTTGTTGAGCGGGTGTGTGAGTCAGCAACAACAAACTGAATTCAATCCCGATGGAAGTGGTTTGTATGAAATTCGGCTGGGCTTTTCGCAGCAAATGCTCGATTTTGCCATGATGGGAAATTCTGGGGTAAGTGATGATGTGTTTGATGATGCAATGCTTGAGTTAGGCTCAATTGCCAATGGCTTACCCACCGAATGGCAAGCAAGCAGCGAAAATTGGAAAAGTGATGATGGCAAATATCGCGGCACAGTAATTCGCATGCAATTTCGCGATGCGGCGATGCTGCGTGATCAATTAACGAATACTGACTTGAACGAATTGTATAGTTTGGTGCGTTTTGAGGATGTTGAAGTTATCCAAGATGGCCGCGAAGTTCGCATGCGTGCGACAGTCAAAAATGGCGAAAATAGCATGTTCGATAGCCAAGAAAGCGCTGATGTGCTAGGCTCTGGTTTGATCGCTAGCCCAACCACGAGCTGGACAATTCGCTTCCCCGAAAGCATCGATTCGTGGAGCGAACGCGAAATTGCCTCAATCAGCGAAGATAAAAAGACCTTGACCTATGAGTTTCCTTATCCGCTGACCCGTGATTATCAGCTTGAAATCGTTGGCACACTCAGCCCGGCTGTGCCACAATGGGCGCTTTGGGTTGTTGGTGGCTTGGTTGGGGTTGGTCTGATCTTGGTGGGGGTGGGCTTCGGGTTGAGCCGCCGCAAGCCGACTGCGAGCTATCAGCCCTATGATTCAGCAACTGCTGGCCCGAGCACTGCGTCTTATCCAGCAGCCAGCCAAACCGCACCGCTAGCTCCGCCAAGCTACACACCTAAGCCTGCTGAATATCAACCAAGCGATAGCGTTGCGCCGTATGTGCCCAAGCCTGCTGAATATCAACCAAGCGATAGCGTTGCGCCGTATGCACCCAAGCCTGCTGAATATCAACCAAGCACCAGCTACGAACAGCCAACCAGTTTTGGCTCAACGCCTGCCGAGTATGGCGGACGCACGCCAACCCGCTCCTTGGGCATGTGGCAAGATCCGAACGATCAAGCCTAAAGCCGATATGGCGCGTGTGGCGCTGCATTTGGTTTATTTTGGGCTTGAATATGATTAATAGCTGCCAGCGGCCCAATAATCACCAGTTGATCGCCGCTGGTCAAGCGTTCATCGCCACGTGGGCGTAAATCTTCGCCATTACGCCCACGCCGATAGAGCACCGAAATATCGTGTTGATTTTCGACCGTCTGAATCAAGCGGCCATCAAAAATGCCATCACGTTCAACCACAATTTCCACCGTCGAAAGCAATTTGCCCGCAACATATAAGGCGTTGGTAATGCCGCGACCTAAGGCTGCTGCGGCCAAGGTTGGCGCTGCCAAGGCCGAGGTGCTAAATGCGGTCTGAATGTTAAACGCCGAGCTAAGTTTGCCCGCCAACGAATCGTTGAACACCCGCATCACAATATGAATATCGGGGTGTTGTTCGCGCGCGGTCAGCGCAATATCAAGGTTGGTCAAATCGTCGCCAGTGACGACAGTGAGCGAGGTGGCATGATGCAGACCCGCTTGTTGCAACAGCTCTGGCTGGCGCGCATCGCCAATAATCACTGGCACATGCTGGCCCATCACCAATTCATGAAACGGCCCATCGCTATGGGCATCGATCACCACAATATCGCAGCCGCTGGCCAGCAATTGGCCAACAACTCGATAGCCAATCTTGCCCAAACCACACACAATAATATGATCACGATAGGTTGATGCTAACGCCATTTGCCATGCCTCCCGTCGATTGCGTTTATCGAAGAGCAAAATGCCCATGTTGAGCGCACCTCGCGCCAGCAAAATAATATTCAAGGCTGGCGCGAGATAAAACAAAAGCTGCAACCACCATGGCTCAGGCAACGGCACAGGGTTAAGGGTTATTTGGCTAAATGCTTGATACAGCGCTTCGTGAAACGCCAGCGCCGGGCGCGTGCCCGCCCAAATTGCCATCGTAAAGCCCAGCCACAGCAAGAGCCACAAGCCCAACCAGACCCACGAATCGCGAAACACAATCCAGCCGTCGCGCAACGAGGCAGCGACCAAGCGTTTCCAACGGGCTTTGCGACTAGGGGCTTTGGCTCGTTTCATGCGTGATACATTGCCTCGCTCGCTCCCTCACGCAGTTGTTGATCAGCTTGTTGAATTGTGCTGGCAGTCCCAATTAAGGTTAGTTGATCTGCTGCTTGTAATTCGGTTTGGCCATCGGGCACAAATAGATTGCCCGCCCGCCGAATCGCCACAATCAACACATTACTTGGCAAATTAAGCTGTTTCAACGGCTTACCCACAACCCGCGGATTGGATACTTCAACTTCGTAAATGCTTTGATCAGCTTGATGACTTAAAAGCATGCTCATGGCTGATGGGCCTTGAACCAATTGAGTCAAAGCATCAATTGATGCTTGTAAGGGATTCAAAACCATAATTCCGAGATCGCGCAAAACGCTGCTAGTACTTTCATTTTCAGCCCGAGCCACAATGGTTACAACTTTAAAATGCGAACGCACAACTTGGCTTACCAACAGATTGAGTTTATCACTCGGGGTCAAGGCTACAACCGCTTTGGCCCGTTCAACGCCAGCTTTACGCAACACTTGCAGATCTGTCGCATCGCCAGTGATTGTGCTTATGCCGTGTTGGCGCACCCGATCGATCAATTGTTGGTCAGTATCGATCACGACTACATCGTGATGTTGGCTATGTAGTTGGCGGGCAAAGAGCTGGCCTAAATCATTCGCGCCAATAACTAAAGTGGTCATCGGTTCAACTCCTAATAAACGGGCAAATAGTGGGGTAGTGAAGCTTTGCAACACTACTGTGCCGATCACGGTCATAAAGACCAAGCCAATCAACAAATTGCCCCCAGCAAATCCTGCTTCTTCCAATGAGATCGAGGCAAAGGTGGCGACCGAAGCGGCCACAACTCCGCGTGGGCAAACCGCAGCAATAAATGCCCGTTCGCGCCAGGTTAACGTTGAGCCAAGCGTCGAGGCAAAGACACACAATGGTCGCACCACCACAATCATCAACACCACTGCCAACACGCCCCACCAGCCAAGCGCGGCCAAATCGGCAAATTTCAAACGCGCAGCTAGCAAAATAAAAATAATTGTAATTGCCAGCATGGTTAGGTCGCCCTTGAACAACACGACTTCTTCTTCATGAGGAAAATCAATATTGCCAACGACAATCCCTGAAACTGCTGCGGCGGCAATGCCAGCTTCATGCGAAATCGCTTCGGCAATAATAAAGATCGCAATTGCGCCACCCAACGCGCTCAAACGGGTGGTTTCAGCATTGAGTTTCGAGCCAATAAAGCGCAAGGCATAGGCCAAACCAATGCCGCCAACCAAGCCAATCAACGAACCAAGCAATAAGCGTTCGGCCCAATCGAAGGCTCCACTAATGGTTGTGCCGCTGGTAAGCAAAACATCAAGTACAACCACTGCCAAAATAGCGCCAACCGCATCAACCAGCACGCCTTCAGCTTGTAACAACACTTTTAAGCGCTCTTTGGCATTGCTACGCCGCATCAAGGGTGTGATCACGGTTGGCCCAGTCACACTCATTAAAGCCCCAAACAAGGTTGCCAGTGGCCACGATAAGCCCGCCACAAAATGTGCTACCAGGGTTGCACTGCCCCATGTCACCAAGGCTCCGACGCTCATCAACATCTGCAATGGGTAGGATAAACGGCGCAAATCGTTGATATCGAGCACCAAACCACCCTCAAACACAATAATCGCCACAAACAATGGAATTAATACTCGCAGCCCAACCCCTAAGGCCGATGGATCAACCAAGCCAAAAACTTCGGGGCCAACCAGCACCCCTACCAACAGCAACAATACAATCGACGGGATGCCAATCCGTTCGGCCAGCACGAAGGTGGCAATACCAAAACAAATTACCATTCCCGCCATCAACAGCAAACTATGTGCATCCATATAACTCCTTTCTGTGCGCCATGATACATTGACACAAACCTAAGCTATGCTACTATTATTGTTAGGTTTATCGTTTAACTTAGTTAACAAAAGGACCCAAACGATGGCGCGGATTTACGAAAACATTACCCAACTTGTCGGCAACACGCCGCTGGTTCGCTTGGGCAAAGTTAATACCACGGGGGCGACGGTATTAGCGAAGCTTGAGTTCTTCAACCCAGCGAGCAGCGTCAAAGATCGCATTGGCTTGGCGATGATCGAGGCAGCGGAGGCCGACGGTCTGATCAACCCAAGCGAAACTACGATTATCGAGCCAACCAGTGGCAATACTGGCATTGGCTTGGCCTTCGTGGCAGCAGCCAAAGGCTACCGCATTGTGCTAGTTATGCCAGAAACGATGAGCCTAGAGCGACGCAAATTGCTCAAAGGCTTTGGTGCTGAATTAGTGCTGACCCCAGGGCCAGAAGGCATGACTGGCGCGATTCGCAAGGCCGAAGAAATAGCCGCCGAACGACCTGGCAGCTTTATTCCGCAACAATTTAAAAATAAAGCCAATCCAGCAGTACATCAACGCACAACCGCCGAAGAAATTTGGAATGATACTGATGGCGCGGTTGATATTTTGGTTTCAGGCGTTGGAACTGGCGGCACACTGACTGGCGTAGCCTCGGTGCTCAAAGCGCGCAATCCAAACTTCAAGGCCATTGCGGTTGAGCCAACTGCCTCGCCGGTGCTTTCTGGTGGCAAAATGGGGCCGCATAAAATCCAAGGCATTGGGGCGGGCTTTATCCCCGATGTGCTTGATACCAGCTTGATCGATGAAGTTATTCAGGTGACCAATGAACACGCCTTTGAATGGGCGCGCAAATTGGCCCAAGAAGAAGGCTTGATGGTGGGTATTAGCTCTGGAGCTGCCGCTTGGGCCGCTTTGCAAGTAGCTGCCCGCCCAGAAAATGCTGGCAAAACGATTGTCTTTATTGTGCCAAGCAACGGCGAACGCTACCTCAGCACGCCATTGTTTGATGCTGAGTAGCGTTGAGGGGTCAGGGGCTAGCTGCCAGGGAGCAGTAGCTGAGATTCTATGCTTTGTGATTGTTTTAGCTAAAAGCTGATCCCTCGCCCCTGATAACTGAATCCTAAACAAAACCACCCTCAGCATATTTAGGTGCTGAGGGTGGTTTTTTGTGTTTGAGCGCAATTTAGGCAGCTGGAGGAGCTTCGTCGCCGTCGATGCCCAATTTATCTTTGGCGGCTTCATAGACATCGCTAGCTTTATCGCCAACGACTTCAGCAGCATCGCTAATTTTTTCTGCTGCTTGTTCTGCAAGGTCGCCAGCTTTTTCAGCGGCATCGCCTAAAAATTCACCAACCGACTCGGCAACATCCTTGGCTTTTTCAACCAAATTTTCGAAAAACCCTGGTTCATTATCAGTCATTGGGGTTTCCTCCAAAATGCCACGTGGTAGCTACCACGATCCGATGCTTCGCTCTATTGTAGTGGATTCATGCCAAGTTACAAGTAGCAATTTGGTTCCATTCCGCTGGATTCAGCACTGATCCATAAAGGCTATTGGCTACAGGTGTTAGGCTATCGTGGGCATGATTGAAATACCCATGCCTGCTGAAACCGCGAAGACCACGAATGCCGCAAAGGATGAGGCTCTAGGCTACAGGCGTTAGGCTATGGAAACAGAATGTTCCTAATATTCGTGGATTAGATTTTTAACGCAGCGGCGCAGAGCATGAATGGATCAAGGATGCGGAACAATTTTTGGATTTCAATGATTGCTCCATCCAATAGCCATCAGCCTATAGCCCAACTAATGGAATGTTCGATTTTACTTATAATAATGAGCGCTACATAACAAGGAGTGAAGAATGAAAGTCATTTGGAGTTTTCATTGTGATTATTGTTTAGCATGGCAAGAGTTTCACGATGATGATTGGGAATTGCCAGACGATTATTCTTGCCCCAAAGGCCATGAACTTGTAACTGCTTCGAAGCGATTGCTATCCGATAAACCAATTATTTGTTTGTATCCAACCAACACCTATGATCCGGTTAAAAAACAAACCAGCAAAGACAAGAATTTTTGGGTGATGATTCAACATATTCATACAGGCGAGCAAGTTTTTTCGCAAAACTTCTATCTCTTGGCCGATGCGCTCAAAATTGTTGAAAATTTACATCTGTTGACTTGGGATCGAGCACTGTGGTATTTGCAATTGAAAAAGATTTAATCATTGGATGAGGCTATTGGCTTTGGGCTATCGGGGCGTGGTTGAAATTAGCCATGCAGGCTGAAACCGCGAAGACCACGAAGACCACGAAGGTTAAGTTTTTTCGCCACAGATTTGTTTGATTATTCTTCTATGCGCACAGACACAGCTGCTTTTTGATTTTGCCTTTCGTACTTCATCCTTCATCCTTCATCCTTAGCCATATTTCCCTCTGCGCCAAGAAAATGAATCCACGAAGGTTATAGGCTTCTGACTTTTGACTTTTGACTTTTGCCTTCTGACTTTTGCTCTTCATCCTTCATCCCTCATCCTTTGTTCTCTGCTCTCTGTTCTCTGTTCTTATTCTGGTACAATATACGCACAGGTGAGCGACTAGATTTGAACATAGAAATTTCTATGTTCTTTGTTTTGATGGCTATGCAAGCAAATCAGCATATTATTGACCTTGGCAAAACCTTGGCCGCCGAGGAAAAAGCCGGTTGCGACGATACTGCAACCACCGAGGGAATTAGCGCCTTTCTGCGCGAATGGCAAGCGCAGCATCCCCAAGCCTTGCACGAACCAGTTGTGCAGGGCGTGCTTGATGCGCTCGATGGCTATTCCGATTTGGGCCATGCCGAACGCGAGGCGCGTTTGAGTGTCGCGCTTGATCGGCTGCGCAATTTGTTTCGTAAACAGCCCAAAGCGCCGACCGAGCCAGTTGGAGCCGTACCGCCGCTCGATACCTTGCTGAAAAATTTGGCGGGCATTGGGCCAAGTACCGCGCGCTCGTTTGCTAAGCTGGGCGTACATAGCCTCGAAGATTTGCTTTATCACGTGCCGCATCGCTACGACGATTTTAGCAAACGCAAGCAGATTTGCGATTTGGTGGTGGGCGAAACTGATACCGTGATTGTGACCGTCGATGCGATTAAAAGCTTCAATGCCAAAGGTCGCCAAGGCGTTGAAATTACGGTCGGCGACGATACTGGCGTGCTCAAGGCTTCGTGGTTTCGTGGCACATGGATGGCCAAGCAATTTCGTGAAGGCATGCGGATTGTGCTCAGCGGCAAAGTGAGTATGTTTCGCGAAATGAAATCGATGAGCAACCCACAGTGGGAGCCATTTGTCGAGGACGATTTGGTGCATACTGGCCGACTTGTGCCAGTTCACCCGCTAACCAAAGGCCTGCAAGATCGCAATGCTCGCCAAGTGATCAAACGAGTGGTCGATGTACTTACGCCAACTTTGCCCGATCCATTGCCAATTGAGCTACGCGAACGCGCCAGTTTGTTGCCTTTGGGCGTTGCAGTCAGCCAAATTCATTTTCCTGATAGCTGGGCGATGGTGCAACGGGCGCGCCAACGCTTGGGCTTTGATGAATTTTTGTACATTCAGCTGGGCGTGTTGCAGCGCAAACGGCTCTATCAAGGGGTGCAAGGCCAACCAATCGCCTTTAATCAAGCAATTCACGATGCCTATTTGGCTTCGTTGCCCTTTGCGTTGACCAATGCTCAAGCGCGCACCTTTACCGAAATTTGCCGCGATTTGGAGCGACCCGTACCGATGACCCGCTTGGTGCAGGGCGATGTTGGTTCGGGCAAGACGGCGGTTGCAGCAGCAGCCTTGGTGCAGGCCGTTGCGGCTGGCTTTCAAGGCGCGATGATGGCTCCAACCGAAATCTTGGCCGAGCAACACTATCGCGGCCTGAAAAAACTGCTAGCGAATGTTAAAATTCCTGGCCGCGAAACGCCGACGAATGGCGATTGGCGCAGCGATCTTGATCAAGAAAAACGTAATCGGCTGGCGCAAATTAAGCAATTGCTGATGCTCGCCGATGAGCCAGAGCCAGAGCCAGGTGGCATTCGGGTAGCACTGTTGACTGGCAGCCTAAAGGCTCGCCAACGCCGCGAAGCACTCAAATTAATTGCCGATGGCGAAGTTGACATTATCATTGGCACGCATTCGCTGATTCAAGCCAATGTCGATTATCAGGCGCTTGGCTTGGCGGTGGTCGATGAACAGCATCGCTTTGGGGTTGAGCAACGTGAGGCGCTCAAACGCAAGGGCTTTAATCCGCATCTCTTGGTGATGACGGCCACGCCAATTCCGCGCTCGTTGGCCTTGACAATTTATGGCGATCTTGATGTTTCGGTGATTGATGAGCGCCCACCAGGCCGCCAGCCGATTCGCACCAAATGGATTAGCTCAGGCGAACGCAGCAAAGCCTACAAACATATGCGCAAAGAGATTGCTGCTGGTCGCCAAGCCTTTGTGATCTGCCCGTTGGTTGAGGAAAGCGAAAAACTCGAAGATGTGAAATCGGCGATTGTCGAGCAAGAGCATTTGCAGCACGAGATTTTCCCTGAGCTGAAAGTGGGCTTGATTCATGGCCGCATGACGGCGAGCGAAAAAGACACGATTATGGCGCAGTTTCGCGACCGTGAATTTGATATTTTGGTGGCAACGGCGGTAGTTGAAGTTGGCATCGACATTCCCAACGCTACAACAATTATGATCGAAGGTGCTGAGCGCTTTGGCTTAGCCCAATTGCATCAATTCCGTGGGCGGGTTGGGCGCGGCAGCCATCAATCATTCTGCATTTTGGTCAGCGATAAAGAAGATAACGATGTGACGGTGGCGCGGCTTTCGTCGATGGAAGAAAGCGAAGATGGCTTTCGCTTGGCCGAGGTTGACCTTGAACTGCGTGGGCCTGGCGAGTTTTTTGGCATTCGCCAGAGCGGCACGCCTGATCTCAAAGTGGCGCAACTGACCGATACGCGCTTGTTGCACGCGGCGCGAATCGAGGCTGAACGCATCTTGAAGATTGACCCTGAGCTAGAATTGCCTGAGCATGCCAAGGTTCGCGAAAAACTCCAAGCCTTTTGGGCTGGCATGGAAACCCAAAGCAACTAGCTATACTGGTTCTTTGGATTGGCAACCAGAGCATGCCCTCACAGCCCCTCTCACACTGAACGCGGGCGAGGGGCGCGTGGTTCCCCCTCGCCTCGCGGGCGGGAGAGGGGGCAAGGGGGTGAGGGTATCAGGCCGTTGTTAACGTAATAAACCATTACAAATAGCTACTACAAAGGTTGCGAAAATTGCCCAACTAAAACACCAAAGACCCTCTTGACAGAGAGTGATTGGTGGTGTACTATATATTCAAACCTTCTCCTCTCTCTTCTCTCCCACAAGCGGCTCCATTATGCGAGCCGTTTGTGGTTTAAAACGTTTTTTTATTTTCCTCAAACCAAAACTCTTTGCTTTTGCGCTTAAAAATTTTTGATTTATCTCCAACGGTAGCGAAACTGTAACATTCTGTCACTTGGCGCATGTTATGCTCAAAGCCTAAACCGCGATCGCCCAAGCGTGATGGTTTAGGTACTTTAAGGATTAAGCTTGCCGTTCGCTCGCGACGGCGCTATAATCGACAGACAATCAACCCTCACATTGATTCCGTCGTCGTTTCAAGTAACTCCAAAGGAGGAGTCTCTATGAAAGAGTACGGTCCGGATCGTATCCACACAATTGGCCTGTTTGGCCATGGCGGTGCTGGCAAAACGACCCTCGCTGAAGCCCTACTTTTCGCCAGCAAAGCCCTCCCACGCATGGGGCGCGTCGAAGATGGCTCAACCGTGAGCGATTACGACCCCGATGAAGTCAAACGCCACGCCTCAATCAACCTCTCGGTGATTCCAATCGAATGGAACGGCAACAAGTTCAATTTTATCGATGTGCCTGGCTATGCAGATTTTCGCGGCGAAGCTGCTGCGGCGCTCAGGGTGATCGATGGGATGGTGCTGGTGCTTGATGCCGCTGGCGGGGTCGAAGTTGGTGCAGAATTGCTGTGGCAAATGGCTCGTGAGGCGAATATCCCACGAGTTGTTTTTATTAACAAGCTTGATCGCGAAAATGCCAACTTTCAACGCACCGTCGAACAAGCCAAAGGCCTGCTGAGCGAAGCAATCACGCCAATGCATATGCCAATCGGCAGCGGAGCGAACTTCAAGGGCATTGTTTCGTTGCGCAAACGCAAAGCATGGCTGCATCACAATGGCAAAGATGGAGCCTATGAGATCGCCGAAATTCCTGCTGAGATTCGCCCTGCAGCTCTGCAAATGGCCGATGGTTTGATTGAAAAAATTGCCATGACCAACGACCACTTGATCGAGGAATATTTGGCAGGCGGCGCAGAAGCGCTTAGCGATGAAGAGCTTCGCCAAGGCTTTCAGGCTGCAATCAATGCGCATACAATTATGCCGCTGTTTATCGGCTCGGCAACTACGCTTTCGGGCATTCCCCAGTTGCTCGATGGCATTCTCGATGCGATTCCATCCGCGGCCAAGCGTTTGACCACTGCCCACGATTTGCGCAATGATGATGATTATTTTCTCGAAGGCAAATCAGACGAGCCGCTGAGTGCGCTGGTTTTCAAAACCCATGTCGATCAATATGTTGGCCGTTTGAGCTGCTTCCGCGTATTTAGCGGCGAGCTGCACTCAAACTCGGTGGTGCGCAATGCGCGCACAGGCCGCGACGAACGCATTGGTCAACTCTTCCAGTTGCGCGGCAAGGAGCAAACGCCAGTCTCGGTGGTGCATGCAGGCGATTTGGGAGCTGTGGCCAAGCTCGCCGACACACTGAGCGGCGACACACTCTACGGCGCTGACAATCCGCTGCGCTTGCGCGGCATTAGCTACCCCGAAGCCGCCTTTACCGCCAAAGTCACCCCACATTCCAAAAACGACCTCGACAAGTTAGGCAATGCACTGCATCGAATTATTGAAGAAGACCCGATTTTGCAGCTTGGGCGCGACATCCAAACTGGCGAAACCTTGCTTGCAGGCTTGAGCGAAACGCACTTGAATTTTGTCGCCGAACGAGTGAAGCGCAAATTCGATGTGCATTTCGATTTGGCAATTCCTAGCGTGCCCTATCGCGAACGCATCAGCAGCACCGCTAGCTCAACCTATCGCCATAAAAAGCAAACTGGTGGAGCTGGCCAATTTGCCGAAATTTCGCTGCGGCTTGAGCCATTGCCAGCCGATCCTGATCGCGCTGATCCACTCGAATTTGCGAGCGAAATTGTAGGTGGAGTGGTTTCGCGCTCGTTCTGGCCAGCGATTGAAAAGGGCATTCGCGAATCGATGGCTTTGGGCGTGCTTTCTGGCCACCCAGTGATTGACGTGAAGGCCGTGATTTACGACGGCAAGGAACATCCGGTTGATAGCAAAGAAATTGCTTTCAAAACTGCTGGTAAATTTGCCTTCCGCGAGGCTGCGCGCAAAGCCAATCCGGTAATTATCGAGCCAATTTATGTGCTCAACATCAATGTTCCCGATGAATATGTTGGCGATATTTTGAGCGATTTGAATGGCAATAAACGGGGGCGAGTGCAAGGCATGGAGCAAATTGGCCATAGCCGCACCTTGATTACCGCCCATGTGCCTTTGGCCGAATGCCAACGCTACTCGACCGATTTGCGTTCGATTACCCAAGGCCGTGGCGATTTTGTGATGCGGCTTGATCATTATGATGATGTGCCGCACAGCGTCGCCCAAACCATCATCGCCAATGCCAAGCAGCACCACGACGACGATGAATAGCGACTGAAGGATGAATTATGAAGGATGAGGGATGAAGGCAGAAGTCAAAAGTCAAAAATTTAACGCAGAGGCGCAGAGAACCAAGGGATGAAGGCAGAAATCAAAAGTCAAAAGGCAAAAGAAGGGAGGAATGGCTATAGGCTATAGGCTTTGGGAACGTAATCAATAAATTTGTGGCGAAAAGAAGGGATGAAGGATGAAAATTCGGGCTGTAGGCTCTGGGAATTATTCCTAGAGCCTATATGTACTGGTCATTGCATTAACCATCGATTTCCCCTCACCCCCAACCCCTCACCCACGTGGCGGGCGAGGGGCTTTAATCCCGTGGTTCTTGCGCAATACGTTGGTAAAAACCGGTGCTCCCCTCGCCCGCGTTCAGTGGGAGCGGGGCTGGGGGGTGAGGGCATGAATTTCGTTGCCAATCTAACGAACCAGTACACCTATAGCCCATAGCCCATAGCCATACTTATCTCTGCGCCGCTGCGTTAAAACCCCGATCTCTTATCCCCTATGTTCTATGTTCTATGCTCTATGTTCTTACTTCCCGATCCCCAACCCCTATGCTCTCTGTTCTTTCTCTGTTAACGCAAAAAAGCCCACAGATGGGGCTTTCATTGCAGAACAGTGCTAAAAATGGCAGAGCTTATTGCACGGTGGTGCGGGTGCCGATGCCATTAGCAATGTTGAAGCGGCGAACCAACCGTGATTTGCGGCGGGCTGCTTGGTTTTTGTGAATGATGCCTTTAGCGGCTGCTTGGTCCAAGGCTTTCAACGCTGCTGCCAACGACTCTTTGCTAGCTTCGTTTTTAGCATTGACGCTTTGAGCTGATTTCTTGACCAAGGTTTTGAGTTGTGAGCGCACCATAACGTTGCGTGCATGGCGGCGAGCAGTTGTCCGAATGCGTTTGCGGGCTGAAGCTGTATTAGCCAACGTGACCTCCTCGAAGGTTTGGTATCATAAGAAAACGCCGAGGCCACGCAGCCTGCGGCTAATTTGGATTCGCGACGATGGATTATACCAGAAAGAATCAAAATGAGCAACGAGTCATTATCGCCGACTCCCACGCCCACTTCCAGCCCATTACGCAAGCGCTCGATGAGTGCAGTGCTCAATAGCGCAATTGTGATGTTGGGCTATTTATTAAGTCGCGTGATTGGGATTGTGCGCCAAACAGTCTTGTCGAGCTACTTTGGCACCAATGTTGTCAGCGATATTTATACCACAGCCTTTCAAATTCCCGATTTGTTGTATTTGGTGATTATTGGCGGCGCGTTGGGCACAGCCTTTATTCCAATTTTTATTGAAGCCTATACCAACCAAACTCATGAACGAGCGTGGCAAGTTGCCAATTTGGTGATTAACGCAGCTTTGGCGGTGCTAAGTGTGGTTTCGTTGGCGATTTTGCTGCTAGCCGACCCGCTGCTACGTTGGCTTAACCCGACTTATACGCCCGAACAACTCGGTTTGGCGATATATTTGGTGCGCTTGTTTATGCTCTCGCCGTTGCTGCTTGGCTTGGGTGGTTTGGCAATGGCAACGCTGAATGCGCTTGATCATTTCACCATGCCAGCCTTAGTTCCGGTGATTTATAACGTGGCGATTATTGCGGGAATTGTGCTGATTGGGCCGTTGCTGGTGCGTTTTGGCTTGGTGCAACATCCGATCAGCGTGGTTGAGCATAATGGCCAATCGGTTTCGATTGAAGGCGCTGCGTGGGGCGTGGTGCTGGGTGCGTTGCTCTATTTGGTTTGTCAATTGCCGGTGCTCTATCGGGCGGGCTTTCGCTATCAAGTGTTGTTTAATTGGCGCGATGCTGCCTTGCGCCGAATTGGCCTGTTGATGGGGCCGCGGGTTTTTGGCCAAGCAGCCATGCAAATCAACACAATCGCAATTTTTAGCTTTGCCAAATTGCTTGGCGATGGCCGCGCCACGGCGTTGAGCAACGCATTAACGTTGATGTTGCTGCCGCATGGCATTTTTGCCCTCAGCTTGGCGACTGTGATGTTTCCCCAACTCAGCCGCTTGGATGCGGCAGGCGATGAGGAAGGCTTTAATCAAACGACGCGCAGCACCTTGGGCACAGTATTATGGGCAATTATTCCCGCCGCTGTTGGCTTGATGCTGCTGGCCACGCCAATTGTCCAGGTACTGTTCCAACGCGGCAACTTCGATAGCCAATCGACCTTGTGGGTGGTGCAAGCCTTGATGATGTATGCCACGGCGCTGCCAGCCTTTGGTGCTGCCGAAATCTTGATTCGTGGCTTTTATGCCCGCCAAGAAACCACGATTCCGGTGCTGATTGGGATTGTGACCGTGGTGTTGAATATTGGTCTGTGTTGGATCCTGACTCGTTATAGCACCAGCCATATTGTGCTGGCGGGGGCATTTAGCGTTACCAACAATCTTGAATTATTGTTGCTGCTGGTGATGTGGCGGCGGCGCAATGGCAATCTTGATGCTGCTGGCCAATTGCAGCGTTCGTTGCTCATTACGCTGCTTAGCTCGTTGGCGATGGCGTTGGTGTTGCAAGCGCCGATATTTAGCCTGTTGATTGTTGGCTTACTTGGCTTAAATTATGGGTGGCGACGTTTGAAGGCCGAGCCGCTGCCTCAATGGCTGGGCTTTGCCATTGCAGCGATTGGCGGTTTGGGCTTGGCGTGGCAAACCAACTTATTTGATCTAAAGTCTTGGGTGCAAATTGCGCCACAAGCCCAAAGTTTGGCTGGCTTGCTCGGTTCGTTGCTGTTTAATGGCTTATTGGCGATTGCAATCTATTTTGCTTGCTCAAGCGCCTTGGGTGCGCCCGAAGCAGCAGTTTGGCAACAACGCATTTTGGGGCGGCTGAAACGGCGCTAAATCAGCTGTGAGCTAATTCACACTAAAATTGCTCAATTCGTGACAGAACATGACACATAAGCCAATTATAGTATCTCCATCAACAGAAAATTGTTTATGGAGGGACGTAATTATGGCTACACGACGGATTTCAACAATCGTAATGGCAGTTTTGGGTTTGATTATGTTGGTTGGTTTATTCTTGCCCTATATTCAAAGCACCAGCTCGCCAGATTTAAAGATTAGCGTGTTTCAAGTACTTGGTGGCGAAATTAGCGATTTAATTCCAGCGGCAAATAAAACCATTTATCTGGTTATCGGGGCTGCTGTTGCAATTGGTGGTTTATTCGCTTTATTGAGCCTGACTGGCAAAAAAGTATTTGGAATTTTTAGTATTATCGCAAGTTTCTTGATTGCTGCATTCCATGGCTTGCTCACAATTGGCTTCTCGGAAAAACGCGATATTGTGGCAGGCTTAGGTTTTTGGTTGCTCTTAGCTGCAAGCTTGGTTTTATTTGTCACGAGCATTGTCTTTGTTGCGCGTAAACCAAAACTTGTCTAATTGATTGTGGCGGATGGCGGCAGTTGGGTGGAACTGCCGCCGTTTTGTATTTAATTAGCGATTGGATTTAGCAAACGGTAAATACATACGAAAATTCAAATTTGGCACCAGCGTTGGTGTGCGACTTGGCGTTGCAGTTGGCGTGCGACTTGGGGTGATGGTAATCGTCGCAGGCGTGGTGGTGCTGGTTGTAGGCGTGCCAGTCGCCGTTCTGGTTGGCGTGTTGCTTGCGGTTGGCGTTGCGGTACCGCCATTGCCTGCCAAGCCCATCTCATACAAATTGGGAAAATTGCCAGTCAGCAACAACATATTCAGCAAGCGCCAAGCGTTGGGATAATAGCTGTTGGGCGTATCTTTGGTTGCAAGCACGGCGTTGTAGGCTTGTTGGGGCGTGGTTTTCAGGCTGGCGGTTGCAGCGCCACAATTGACAGCTTGTGGAGCTGGCGCGGCCCAAATCGCGGCAGCAGCATTGGCCACGAAGAACACGCCGCGATAATTATCAACCGAGGTGCCATCGAGCCGATAGCGGGCTTGCAGGTTGTCGATGCCCACGCTACTGAAAAAACCACCAATTTCGTTCATGGTTTCGCGCGAGCTAGCGGTGTTGTACCAAGCCTTATCGATTGCGACTCGCCATGCAAAACGGGCTGCATCGTAGCTCCACCACGCCGATTCCTCAGGCTGCCACGAAACATACTGTACATCGCCATCATATTGATTCCAATTTGGCACCAGTTTGGAGCAATTGCCAGCTTTGGCTTGCACCAAATTGGTAATTGCATAGTTGCGGGTATTGACGGCGGCCCATTCGCTATTTTTATTGGTAAATTTGCCAAAGACCGTGCTATAGCCAGGTGAAAAATAAGAGAGATTAACAATACCTTGGATATATTCGGTCGCGGTCGACCAAGAATCACCTGGAAGAAGCTCGTTGCCTTGGTTGTTGGGCAAACCAGCGGGCGGGTTGCTGCCAGCATGATCAACTTCGTAAGTATAAATATTGTTGATCATCGTGGTGGCTAAGCTGCAATAATTCAGCCCATTGCTGCTGGCGGGCCAAACCCCTTGTTGCACTTTGACACAGGCATTGACAAGGCCCAAGGCCATATCTTCATCGCCATCGGTGGCAGCGCCACTGCCATTAATTTGGCCTGGATTGCCGATGTGCCAGTGCATCAAGCCACGAGTAGTAAAGTAGTCGCGGGTAAACAGCCACAACCCATCGAAGGTCGTCTGATCATCGAATAACGAGGCGAACAGCATGCCATAGCCTTGACCTTCGGAAACCGTCGTGTTATTGCTGACCCCACCCAGCACCCGCAAGCGATTGCCGCCGCCAGCGTTGTTGCTGGTAATTTGGGCGCTTTTCCATTCATTCCATGCTTGCGTGAGATCGGTCACATTGTAGTTAATGCCTGAAGCTTGATTATAGGGAAAAGTAAAGCCTTGCGGGCTAGCCTTGGCTGCTTGCTCACGTGGCAACGTAAAGCCGAGGCCGACTAAAATTGCCAAAATAAGCCAACGCGAGTGGAATGCTTGCTTCATCGTGATTGCTCCTAGACACAAAAACAAGGATGCAGTTGTGGGCTGCATCCTTGCAATAAACCGACGGCTAGTATACCAAGAATCTTATGGCGCGACGCTACATGCGGTGCCGTTTAAGCTAATGCTGCTTGGCTTGGGGTTGCTACCGCTGTAGGTTCCTTGGAAGCCAAAGCTAGCAGTGCCACCGCTGGCGATCGAGCCATTCCAGCCAGCGCTATTGACACTGACGTTTTGGCCGGTTTGGCTGACAACGCCATTCCAGAGATTGCTAATTTGTTGATTGCCTGCGAATGTCCAAGCCACATTCCAGCCATTAATCGCTGCACCGTTGTTGCGAATACTGACATCGGCGGTGAAGCCACTGCCCCAGTCGTTGCTGATGGTGTAGCTGATTTGGCATGCGCCAGCAATTGGCGTATTGGTTGGCGGCGCGCTGGTTGGCACTGGCGTGTTGGTTGGGCGAATCGTTGGAACCGCTGTATTGGTTGGCAACACGTTAGTTGGCACTGGCGTGTTGGTTGCTGGTAAGGTGGTATTGGTTGGCAAGACGTTAGTTGGCACTGGCGTGTTGGTTGCTGGCACAGTGGTGTTGGTTGGGCGTGGCGTGCTGGTTGCTGGCACGGTGGTGTTGGTTGGCACTGGCGTGCTGGTTGGCGTAACGCCGTTGGCCAATTCATAAATATTGGGGAAGTTGCCAGTCAGCAGCAACATGCTCATCAAACGCCAAGCATTGACATAATATGAATTTGGCGAATCTTTGGTTGCCAAAACCATGTTATACGCTTGTTGCGGCGTGGTTTTGAGCTGGCCCGTGGCAGCGCCACAATTGACAGCTTGCGCAGCAGGAGCGGCCCAAATTGCGGCAGCAGCATTGGCCACGAAGAACACGCCGCGATAATTATCGACCGAGGTGCCGTTCATGCGATAGCGGGCTTGCACATTTTCGATGCCGACGCTGCTGAAGAAACCACCAACTTCGTTCATGGTTTCGCGTGAGCTGGCGGTGTTGTACCACGCTTTATCGACGGCAACGCGCCATGCAAAGCGTGCTGCGTCATAGCTCCACCAAGCGTATTCTTCTGGCTGCCACGAAACGAGTTGGGCATCGCCATCATATTGGTTCCAGTTGGGCACGAGCTTGGAGCAGTTGCCCGGGCGCGATTGAGCTAAGTTGGTAATTTCATAATTGCGGGCATTGACCGCTTCCCATTCGCTGGTTTTGCCTGTGAATTTACCAAAGACGGTGAAATAGCCAGGCGAGAAATAGGAAAGATTGACGATGCCTTCTGGATAATCGCGGGTCAGGTTCCAGCCATCGCCGGGTAATAATTCGTTGCCTGGGTTGTTGGGCAAACCAGCGATTGGGCTTGAGCCTGGGTGATCAACTTCGTAGGTGTAAATATTGTTGATCATCGTTGTTGCCAAGCTACAATAATCGAGACCATTGCTGCTTGGTTGCCAAACGCCCTTGCGCACCTTGACACAGGCATTGACGAGTCCCAAGGCCATATCTTCGTCGCCATCAGTGGCGGCGTAGCTCCCGCGCAATTGGCCAGGATTGCCAATGTGCCAGTGCATCAAGCCGTTGGGGTCAAGGTGATCGCGGGTGAACAACCACAAACCGTCAAGCGTGTTTTGGTCGTCGAAAATCGAGGCGAACAGAATGCCATAGCCTTGGCCTTCGGAAACCGTCGATGAGCTATCGACCCCACCCATCACGCGTAGGCGATTGCCGCCGCCAGCATTGTTGGCGGTGATCATATTGCTTTTCCACTCGTTCCAAGCCTGCGTGAGATCGGTCACATTGTAGTTAATGCCTGAGGGTTGGTTATAGGGAAACAACAATGGGCTAACATTATTGCCTTGGGCAGATTTGGATTGCAGCCATGGCACGCTAATCAGCGCGAGTAATGCCACGAGCAGCAGCATTTTGCGATGCTTTAACATCAAACAACCTCCGAAAAGAACAATTCAGAAAAAAGAGGGCAGACAATTAACTGCCGCCCTCAGTTTACTCTTTATTAAGATATTTAATGGATAGCCTAAAAGTCCTGCAATTAAGGTTTATTAATGACTGCGCGTTAGCCGGCACTAACGCGCAGTCGTGATGCTTATTGGAACAATCGATCGTATTCGGCGTACGCCATTGCGATATCGGCTTGGGCCCAGAAGCGGTGGTAGGTGAAGGTTGGTGCTGGGCCACCGTTGAGGTAGGCTTGCACTGCTGGGAACGCTGGATCATCTTCGTACTTGGTGCGAATGCTCAAGAACGTCGATGAATTGTTGATTGGATCGCCATTGGCCATCGTGCCAGTCCAGCCGTTTGGCACAGACACTGGATCATCGAAGCGGTTGTAGTCGCGGCGGGTTTCTGGGTTAGCAACACCCTTATCATCGCGATACTGGGTCCACATGCGGTCGATCAATGCTTTGGCCATGGTTTGTGAAGCAACGTGTTGGGTGCCATAGCGCTTGGTAGCGGCGCTGTAGTACATCAAGGTTTTGGCGTAGGCGGCGGCAACACCCACGTCTTGGGTCTTATCGACAACCGTAACGTGCAAATTGGTGTTGGCAGCTGGGTTGCTGGCGTTCCAAGTTGCTGGTTGGCCAGTCCATGCCAAGGTTGATGGAATTTCGTAGCTGCCATTGCTGGTCAAGGTGGTGTTGGCCAAAGCCCACGTTACCCACTTGTCGAGCACGTTTTTGGCTTTGACATCGCCTGAAGCGTAGTAGTATTCTGCGACCCGTTCCATCGACCAAGCTTGGAAACCAAACCAGGTGTTGCTCGCAGGATCGTGATAGACCGGTTTTTCGTCGTAGGCCATGTTGTAGAAGGTGCTGGTGCCGGCTGGAGCTGCTTCGTAGCGGCCATTCCAGCTGTTGGTAGCACCACCAGCAATTGCGCCTTCGCTTGATTGCAACCAGGTGTAGAACTCAATTTGGCGGGTCAAGCTGGTGTTCCAGTCGCGAGCGCCATTGGGTGAAGCTGGTTTGAAGGCTGGTTGGCTGCCCAAGATCCAGGCTGCCATTGGGTTTTGGTAGCCAAAGTGATTGTGGCTGCTGCCAATGCGCCATGCCCAGCCGCCGCCGTTGCCAATCGAGCCGCCCCAAGCGTAGTACCACGACAACAGATAGTGAGCGCTGTTGTAGCCTGAGCCTGCTGGGCACGAGGTTGATTTACAGCCAATTTGCTTGAAGTACTTGTCGAAGAAGGCGTAGCGCAGGTAGTCGCCCATCTTGGAGGCTTTGGTTACCAAGCCATTGACGATTGGCGAGCCGCCTTGTTCGTCGGCCCATACTTTAGCCCAGTAGATCGCTTGGACAGCACGGGCATCAGCATCGGGAGCATTGGTGTAGCGCCATTGGCGGGCATAGCTTGCATCGCCAGTGAACAAATCTAAGAAGCCGTTGGTGCCACCATCGTTGAAGCTTTCCCACGATGGATGGGGCACAGTTTCCCACACTGATTCTTGCGCGCCACGTTGGAAGGTATTGATATATGATGGTTTGCTGGTGCCATCGCCACGGCGGCCATAGCCATACCAGTTATCAACATCGAGCAACCAGTGCATGCCATAAACATCGCTGGTTCCATAGGCCGAGCGCAATTCGGCGGCAATTGGGTCTTGGCCAACTGAGACGTTGGTTTGCAATTGTGATGGATAAAGGTTTGGCTGTTCCCATTCGCCAGCGTAGGTGGCTGGGCTATTGGCGTTGTATGAACCACTGCTTGGTTGATCTTGGCTGGTTGGAATGATGTACATTTCCATATTGCGCCAAGCATCGGCCAATGGTTGCCAGTTGCCAGTTGCTTCGCCATACATGGCTTCGAGCCACAACCAGTAGCTATAGGCTTCGGATGTGGTTTCGTGGCCATAATCTGGGGCTTCAACAATCAGGGTTTCGATTGAGTGGTAGGGCACGCCTTCTGGGCTGAAGTAGCCATTGGCTGGGTTTTTCAGCTCAGCATATAGTTCCAAGAAGCGTTGATCATACGTATCATCGCCTGGAATGGTTGGCGTGCTGGTTGGTGGCACCACGGTTGGCGTATTGGTTGGCCGTGGCGTGCTGGTTGGGCCGTTGGTTGCAGTTGGCGGCACGGTTGTGTTGGTTGGCCGCGTGGTCGCGGTTGGCGGCACAGCCGTGTTGGTTGGTGGCACAACTGCGGTGTTGGTTGGCCGCGTGGTTGCGGTTGGTGGCACGGTTGTGTTGGTTGGGCGGGTCGTTGCGGTTGGATTTGGATTATTTTCGCCACAAACCACACCATTTAAGGTAAACACGGTTGGCAGGGCATTAGCTCCGCTGTAGGTGCCTTGGAAGCCAAAGTTTACAGCGCCACCGCTGCCGATTGCCCCGTTCCAACCAGCGTTGCTGACCGTGACGTTTTGGCCAGTTTGGCTGACCACGCCACTCCAGAGGTTGCTGATTTGCTGATTGCCAGCAAACGTCCAGCCAACCGTCCAGCTGCTGAGTGCAGCACCATTATTTTGAATGTTAACATCGCCGAGGAAGCCACTGCCCCAATCGTTGGGTACGCGATAGGTGACAACACAACTGGCAGCAGCAGCAGTTGGTTTGGCATTCTGAGTGGTCAGCAGACCACCAATCATTGTTAGCAGCGCTAACAACATCGCCCCACGGGCATAATAGTGTCGAGACATACATGCTCCTTGGATAAATGAAAAGTTCAGAGACAATACGAAGCGAACCTCTGCCCAATCGACGGCAGAGCTATCTATTTCCATACAACTAGCGTGCGAGCCTAGGGCAATGGTTGGAGCAAACAGCGCGGATCGTTTGCTGCAACCATTGCCGAGGATTTGCTAGTTGGTTATGGCACAATCGTACAAGCAGCGCCGTTCAGGTTGAAGCTTGTTGGAATGTTATTGGTTCCGCTGTAGGTACCTTGGAAGCCAACATTAACCGAGCCGCCACTGGCAAGATTGCCGTTCCAGCCAGCGTTGCTGACCGTGACGTTTTGACCAGTTTGGCTGACCACGCCGCTCCAGAGATTGCTGATTTGTTGATTACCAGCAAAGCTCCAAGTCAGCGTCCAGCTGTTGATGGCTGCGCCACCGTTAGTGATGGTCACATCGCCAAGGAAGCCGCTGCCCCAATCGTTGGCAACGCGATATTTGACTTGGCATGCGCCAGCAACAGGCGTGTTGGTTGGCAGTGGTGTGTTGGTTGGCAACGCGGTTGCGCTTGGCAATGGCGTTGCAGTGTTGGTTGGGCGGATGGTTGGGGTTAAGCTTGGGCCAACGGTTGGGGTGGCGGTGTTGGTTGGACGGGTCGTTGGCGTAAGGCTTGGCCCCGTGGTTGGGGTTGCGGTATTGGTTGGGCGCACGGTTGGCGTAGCTGTGTTGGTTGGCAACGCGGTTGCGGTTGGCGTGACGTTGCTGCCACCAGGCTCATCGCCAAAGACCTTTACGCCATTGTCGTAGACTGGGATGCGGCGGGTTTTGAGCCGATCAGTGCTCGTGCCAACACCATTGAACGACCAGTCATTGGTGTTGTCCCATTGTTGGGCGTTGGTATTGGTTGGCAGTGAAAGCCGGAATTGCACTTCTTTGCGTGATTCCGATTGGCCGCCCGGGTAGACGTTGATGCCAGCAAAGGCGATTTCGACATAGTAAATTGTGCCAGCCCATTGCTTGAGCGCCGAAACGCCTGAGCCTTGGGTATAGGCGCTGCTCACCGTAATATCGTTCAAGCCATAGCCAGCAGCAAAGACTTCGCTCAAATCAACAAAGTAGCGATAGCTGAGTTTGGTGCTGTTGCGAGCAGGCCATGCACTTTGGTTATGCACCACGCCGCTAATTTCGATAAAGCGTGGGCCTGAAGCATTAACTTTGGCTTCCACGAAAAATTCATCTTCGGCGGTTTCAACTGGTGGAAAGCTCGCGAGTGGCGCGCCGCCAAACTCGCTATACATGCGAGCCAAGGCGCTGGTGAAGCCAGCATTGTAGTCGGTGGCAACTTCGTTGGCCACATAATCGTTGCGGCTATCGGTGTAGGCATCACCCGAACCCTTGGCTGGGCCGCCAACCAACGCGCCGTACAAAATATGGCGTTGATTGACCGGATTGCTCAATGAGTCGGTCCATGAGCCGTGGGCAGTGCGATGGTGCACGTTGACTGGCGGATTGTTGCCAAAGCCGACGACATAGCTGCTATTGCGGGGATTGCTGCCCAGCATATAGTTGATTTGGCTGACCGCAAAATCGTGATAACGTGCTTTTTTGGTTGCATCAGTAATGTAATCGCTGTAGACAAAGGCGGCAAATGAGGTGTTGGCCGAGTAGCGCAAGGCTCCCCATGTATCCAACTGTGCCAAACCGCCTGGCGAATAGGTGATGCGTTGGCCGTTATAGCCGACCGTCCAATAATCCAACCAGCGTTCGGTATCGTCTTTGTATTGTTGTTTGCCCGTCAATTTGGCCAGCAACAAATAGCAACCATAGGATTTATCGTCCCATGCGATGCTCCAGCGATACGATTTGGTGGTGCTTTGGGGTTCGGTGCTGAGGTTGGCATAATATTGCTCAGCCTTGTTGAGGTAGCTGGCTTCGTTGGTTGCGCGATACAACCAAATTGCGCCCCAAACCAATTCATCGTTGTAGCCGCTCCACGAGTTGTAGAACGAGGTGGCATCGGTGATACAGTCGCTGTATTTGCCGCGCACAGTGTCGGCAAAGCTGTAGAGTTGGCGGGCATGGCTCAGCAAGGTGTCGGCATAAGCAGGGTCGGTTGGCCGAAACACAATCGACGAGGCTGCCATGGCAGCGGCGGTTTCGCCAGCCAAATCCGAGCCACCACAGGTTGCATCGATTTTGTATGAAGGGCGTGGCCCTGCTTGATCATCGAGGTGAATAATTTCGGCTGGTCCCCAGAAGGCGTGGTCTTTGCCACCATTGCCAACTTGGCCATAGAGTACATTGGGCGAGGGATGGGCGTTGATGAAATAGTTGTTGACGAAGCGCAAATTGTTCAGCAATTCGTCAAGCTGGCCGCTTTGGGCATAGGCATCGCGATATTCAACCGCGCCCCAAGCCAACATTGTGGCCGAAGCCGCCATAGGAAAGCCAAACTTAACGTGGTCGCCAGCGTCGAACCAGCCGCCGCTGAGGTTAAGGCCAACGTCAGCACCATCGTTGAGCACTGAATCGCCGCGCCATGTGACGCGATTCCAGCTTGGTTTTGGGCCTGCCTGTTGTGCTTCGTAAAAGAAAAAGGACTTTTGCAGTGCTTCGCCGTAGGCATACAGCGGCGCGGCTGCTTTGGTGGGGGTGGTGGGGCTAAGAACTAGCCCTGCAATCATCAAACAAGCAACGATTCCGGCGAAAAGTCGCCAGCGTTGGCTCGATCGTTCGAGCGGTGTACTCATCATTGGACACTCCTTCCTACATTGAAGGCTTTAATGTTGATTGCATGTGCTGGTGTGCTGCGTGGCACAGCACGACGATCATGGTCGCTGTGGCTTCAGCTTGGCTTGTTCAAGCTATTGAGACCGCTCCCAATTGCCTGAGATCAATCGTTTGCTGCGTGCATTCAAGGAGGAAGGAGAGTGATGGAGTAGTGAGATGAGATCGCTCCCAAGCACAGATTGTTATGAAAGTAAAAATATCGTAAATGATTCATTGCAACTTGTCAAGCGTAAATTTTACAAATTTTTTAGATTTAGGTTTAGGCTATTAGAATGGTCTAAAAAGCTACTACACCACTATAAAGAAAACTAAAAGAGTGATTTGGCAAAGTACAGCTTGACAAAATACATAAGATCTTTTATCCTCTCCCCAAGACTTCTGAGACCGGTTCCAAAGTATTTTAAATCAGTTTGTGGGGTTTCACCGTGGAACAACTCACGATTCGTCAAATAGCCCAACTTGCGAATGTTTCACGCTCAACCGTTTCGCGGGTAATTAATAATCATCCCAGCGTGCGGCCTGAAGTGCGACAACGGGTGTTGGAAGTTATTCGCGAACAAGAATATGTTCCGCAGGCAGCCGCACGCAGTCTGGCAAGCCGCCGAACCAATGTGGTGACCCTGTTGATCCCACGCAGCTCGGCAGTGATCTTCACCGACCCATTCTTCCCTTTAATTATTCAAGGAATTACCGAAACCTGTTCAGAACGGGATTATTCGGTGATGCTCTCGATGGTAACGGGGCTGCAAGAACGGGATTTCTATCAGCGGGTATTACGCAGTCGGATGACCGACGGTCTGTTGATGCTTTCGAGCGATATTGATGACCCAGTGTTGCCCTTGTTGATTAACGACCAAATGCCGTTGGTCTTAATCGGCGAACACCCCTATATGCAACCAATGTATACCGTTGACGTGGCAAATCGGGCGGGCGCAGTGCTGGCAGTCAATCATTTATTGCAACTTGGTCATCGACGGATTGGGGCAATTACAGGCCTACTTCAGATGAAAACCGCCATTGATCGACGTGATGGCTACAAGCAATCGCTGTTGCAAGCTGGAGTCGCAATCGAGCATCAATTGATGATTGAAGGCGAATTTACCCAAGAGGGTGGCTATGCTGCAATGCGTCAATTGCTGAGCCTTGAGCATCGACCAAGCGCTGTCTTTGTGGCAAGCGACACCATGGCGTTAGGAGCCTTACGGGCTATTTACGAGGCCGGTTTACATGCCCCACATGATATTTCGTTGATCGGCTTTGACGATGTGCCAGGCGCGGCCTACACAACCCCCGCCCTGACCACAATTCACCAACCGATTCAAAAACTCGGAAGTACCGCCGCTACGATGTTGCTTGACCATCTCGAAGGGCGACCACCGCTTCAGCAACACATTCGTCTCTCACCTTCGTTAGTCTTACGCCAATCGTGCGGACCACGGGTTTCATAAACCCGCCGGATTCACTAGATCGCATGGTCTGATCGAACACGGGAGTTTTTGGGAGCGATCCCAAATGCGTTCGCATTGGACACTGATGTTCAACCCACTCAACGCCGGAATCAAGGAGGATTCGTATGCAACGCTCACGCCGTCCGTTTATTAATTGGCTGACCCTCTTAACTCTGATCTCAATGATCTTAGTTGCTTGTGGTGGTGCTGAGACCGCTCCCACTGCCACAACTGCTCCAGCTGCAACCGCAACGACTGCGGCCCAAGTTGAGCCAACCGTTGCGGCAACTGCCGAAACCGCAGCAACCACCGAACCAGCAACCGCTGAGCCAGCTGCTGGCGAAGTAACCTTGAAGCTGTGGCACATGCCAAACGGTGCTGCTCCAGCAGACGCTATTCAAGCAGAAATTGATGCGTTCGAAAAAGCCAACCCAGGCATTAACGTTGAGCCAGAAATGCTCGACTGGGGTGCAGCTTTCCAACGCATCCAAACCTCAGTTCAAGGTGGCGAAGGCCCATGTTTGACCCAATTGGGCACGACCTGGAACCCAACCTTTGCTGCAATGGGTGGTTTGCGCCCATTCACCGCTGAAGAAATCACCGCCATGGGTGGCAGCGACAGCTTCGTAGCCGCTTCATGGGCAACCTCACAATTGCAAGGTATGGAAGGCACGTTCTCGATTCCATGGTTTGCTGATGTGCGCGCCTTGGCCTATCGCAAAGACTTGTTGGAAAAAGCTGGCTTGAAGCCAGAAGATGCCTTCAAGGATTGGGCTAGCTTCAAAACCACCTTGGCTACCATCCAAGAACAAAATCCTGACGTTGCTGGGATCGCTTTCCCAGGCCGCAACGACTGGAACGTTTGGCAAAATAGCTCAATGTGGATCTGGAACAGCGGTGGCGATTTGTTGAGCAGCGACCTCAGCGAAGCAACCTTCAACTCAGATGCAGCTGTGGCTGGCGTTTCAGAATTTGCTAACCTCTACAGCAGCAAATTGACCGTCACCAACACCTTGGAATTGAACTCAGCTCAAGTTGATGCCAGCTTCGGCGATGGCCGCACCTTCAGCGCCATCACTGGCCCATGGTTGATCAGCAATGCTCGCACTGCTGCTGACGCTGGTGGCTGGACCAACCGCGACGTGGCCGACAACTTGGCCTACGCCGAATTCCCAGCAGGCCCAGGTGGCTCATACACCTTCGTTGGTGGTAGCAACTTGGCCATCTTGAAGAGCTGCGAAAACGTCGAAGCTGCTGTCAAGTTCGTTCAATTCTTGGCTGGTAACGAATCACAATTGCGCTACAGCCAAGCCATCGGGATGTTGCCAGCAACCAAGACCGCTCAAGCAGATGCTAGCATCGCCAGCGATCCGTTGTACAGCGTGTTCATCTCAGCTGCCGCTAAAGGCAAGACCTCAGCACCTATCGCTGAATGGGGTCAAGTTGAGAGCGTTCTCAACGAACAACTTGGTTCATTGTGGGACGATGTAGCAACCGCTGGCGGCCCAGTCAGCGCTGAAGTCGTCAAGACCCGCTTGGATCAAGCTGCTCAAACCGTCAACGAATTGTTGGGTAACTAATCGGACTGATACTGGGATGCATGTGGCTTGCTGCTTGCATCCCAGTATCGACAGCATCCACGCAATGGAGCGACGTTTATGGCTCTGGCACCAAAAAAAAATAAACTCTCATTGTGGCAACGGATTCGGCAAAACAGCCTAGCATATAAATTTATCGCTCCAACCATTGTAGCGATGCTGGTTGTACACTTGATTCCGATTGTGCAAGGCTTGTATCTTTCACTCCTCGACGTTCGCCTTACCACCCTGACCCTCTACCTCAAAGCTCCATTTGTTGGGCTCAAATACTACATCGAAGTATTCAACGCGATTTTTGGCATCGGCGAAGATGGCACAAGCTCGCGGGTAACTGGCCTAATTAATGCAGCCTCAAATACCTTAGTTTATACAATCTGGACGAATATTGGCACGCTGGGCGTGGGCTTGATTCTGGCCATGCTGCTGAATCGTAATTTCCGCTGGCGCGGGATTGCCCGAACCTTGGTCTTGTTGCCGTGGGTTGTACCCACCTTCGTCACTGGCACGATTTTCAACTTTATTTGGCTCGAACAAGGTGGCTTGGCCAATCGCATTTTGCTTGGCTTGAACATTGTTGATACGCCAATAACCTGGTTGATTGGCCCTAACTCGCTATATGCCTTGGTGATTGCCACGGTTTGGCGTGGGTTGCCCTTCACCACCATTATGTTCCTCGCCGCAATTCAGGTGATTCCAACCGACTTATATGAGGCGGCCTCACTTGACGGCGCAAATGGCTGGCAGCGCTTTCGTCACATTACCTTGCCCTTGATTAAGCCAATTGCGGCAACTCAAGTGTTGTTTGGCTTGATTAATGGTTTCTACGGCGGCTATAATATCGCTGTCCAAATGTTTGGCGGTGGTACCGGTTTCGCAGGCGAATATGCCGACTTGCTGGTTCCTGCAATTACGCGTCAGACGTGGGAACGCCACCTGTATGGATTTGGCTCGGCAGCCTCGGTGATTCTGATGGGCATGCTGTTGATCTTTGTTGGCATTTGGTATCGTACATTCCGCGATAGCTTGCGGGCTGAATAAGGAGGCCGTTTATGGGTGTTTCGCTCAGTAAAAAGGCCGAATCGGCCCGACCAGCACGCGCGACGATCAATTACAAAGCTTGGTTATTTGATCGTGGTGGCGATATTCTGTTGCTGATTCTGATTGCCTTTATGTTGTTGCCAATTCTCTTCTTGATTCTTGGCTCGTTCAAATCGCGCGATGAGTTCGCAGCTGCTAGTAGTTTCTTTCCCAGCGAGTGGAAATTTAGCAACTATAGCGAAATGTGGACGCGGGTTAAATTTGGCACTTATTTTAGCAATAGCTTAATTATTTGTGGCATTACGACCCTCGTTGTAACCATTTTGGCTTCGATGTCGGGCTATGCCTTGGCCCGCTTCCGCTTCCCTGGCTCTGGTGGGTTTAGTATGGCGATTTTGGGAACCCAATTGGTGCCTGGCACCTTGTTCCTGATTCCGTTGTATATGACCTTTCTTTGGTTGAAAAATAACCTTGGCATTCCTTTGATTGGCACCAATTTTGGCGCGATTGTGCTGTATGTTGGCTTCTTCTTGCCAATCTCACTCTGGATTCAACGCAGTTTCTTTGCGACGATTCCAATCGACTTGGAAGAACAGGCCATGGTCGATGGGGCAACCCGCTTCCAAGCCTTCTTGTATATTATTATGCCGTTGGCTGGCCCAGGTGTCATTTCAACCGCAATCTTTGTGTTCTTGACCGCGTGGGATGAACTGTTGTTCGCCTGGATCTTGAACGTACAGACGATTCCGGTCGGGATTCGCCAATTTACGGGCGTTGCTGGCTCGCAAAATCGCTACGAGTTGCTTTCGGCAGCGTCGGTGGTGATTATTCTGCCAGTTGCCGCGATGTTCTTCCTTTTACAAAAGCGATTTATCGCTGGCCTTACCGCTGGCGCTGTCAAATAGATTTATTTTCTCACCAACCGGGACAAAGGCGTGCAGACTTTGGCGTTGCTGAGGTCTGCACGTCGCTTTGTTATTTATCGAGCAGTGTTTGGCAATCGCACCCAAACATAGGAGCACAGGATCATGACCGAACAACGCCACCACCCCTCAATTCCTCTCGCAGCGTGGCAACGCCCGCTTGGCCTCGATTATCCGAATGCGGCGATTGCCGCCCACGATCATGGGCCAATCATTGACGATGGTGTCTTTCACGGCTTGCCAATTGGTGGCATGGGCAGCGGGGCGATTGGCCGTAACTTTCGCGGCGATTGGTCGCGCTGGCATTTAGAAGTTGGCAAGCACGTTAATCGCAGCGTTTGGCCCAACCAATGGAGTGTTTTCTGGCAAACCGCCAGCCAACAAGCAGCCCAAGTGTTGTGCACAACCCAACCAGATGGCGATGAACTCAGCACATGGAATTGGAATTATCCAGTTGGCGCTGGCAAGTATCATGCGCTATTCCCCCGCGCTTGGTTCGATTATCAACACCCAGATTGGCCACTTGAATTGGTGCAAGAGCAATTCTCGCCAGTTTTGGCTGGTAATCTCAAGGAAAGTAGCTTCCCTGTTGGCGTGTTTACTTGGCGCGTGACTAACCGTGGCAGCGAAACGCTACGCTTGGGCTTGATGCTGACTTGGGAACATACCCGCGCAGTGGAAGCAGCAGGCCTGACGTTGCAACGCCAACACAACGCATGGCACGATGGCAACACAACTGGCGTAACTTTGAGCCAAACCAGCGACCAAGCCTTGAGCAGCCACAATGGCACATGGGCGTTGGCAGTGCAAGCGCCAGAAGCTGCCAGCGTGAGTCAATGGACGTGTTGGGATGTGGCCCAAGATGCCGCCGCATTGTGGCAAGATTTTGCCAGCGATGGTCAATTGGCCGAATATCCAACCAGCCAACAGGTTGCCGCCGACCAACGCAGCGCAACTGCGATTGCTGTGACCCTCGAACTTGCACCTGGCGAAAGCGCCGTGATTCCGTTCAGCCTTGCTTGGGATTTTCCAATCGTTGAGTTTGCTGATGAAAGCCGCTGGTACAAGCGCTATACCCATTTTTGGGGCACAAACGGCGATCAAGCCCAAGCTTTGGCAAGCGCTAGTTTGAACAACGCCGATGCTTGGCGCAACGCAATTGAAGCATGGCAAAACCCAATTCTCAACGACGATCAACGGCCACAATGGTATAAATCTGCTCTTTTTAACGAACTTTATTATTTGGTTGATGGTGGTACGTTGTGGGTTGATCGCGCAGTGGGCGAGCCTGAGCCTGCTGAGGATTCGGTGGGCTTGTTTAGCTACCTCGAATGCTACGATTATCCATTCTATGGTACGCTCGATGTGTCGTTTTATAGCTCGTGGAGCATCTTGGCTTTGTGGCCAGAGCTTGAACGCGGCGAAATTATTGCCTTCTCCAAAACCGTCAACGATGCTGATGATACTGTCGTGACGATTGTGGCAACCCAAGTGCAAGCGATTCGCAAAGCAGCTGGAGCCTTGCCACACGATCTTGGCGCGCCCAAAGAGCAACCCTTGATCAAAACCAACGCCTATGACTTCCAAGACATCAACAATTGGAAAGATCTCAACCTCAAGTATATTTTGCGCATCTATCGCGACGTAACGTTGTGGAACGATCAGGCCATGCTTGAAGCAACGTGGTCAACGATTCCGACCGCCTTGGAATATGTGCATCAATTTGATAGCGATGGCGATGGTTTGCTTGATCATAGCGGAGCCGACCAAACCTACGATACCTGGGCGATGAGCGGCGCTGCTAGCTACTCAGCCAGCTTGTTGATTTGTGCCTTGGAAGCGGCGATTCGCTTGGCCCAACGCATGGGCGAGCAAGCGCAAGCCGACACGTGGAGCGAATGGTTGGCAGCAGCCCGCCAAAGCTTCGAAACCAAGCTTTGGAATGGCAGCTACTTCCGCTATCACACTGCCGATACCGATTTGCGCGAAGTGATTATGGCTGATCAATTGGTTGGTCAATGGTATGCAGGCGCAATTGGCTTGCCAGCGGTCGCCCCGCACGCCATGATTCGCTCGGCCTTGCAAACGGTCTATCGTTTCAACGTCATGCAATATGCCAATGGAACCTTGGGCGCGGTCAACGGCATGCATCCAGATGGCACGGTTGATACCAGCTCGAACCAAGCCAGCGAAGTTTGGAGCGGCACAACCTATGCCATTGCGGCCATGATGTTGCAAGAAGGTTTGGATGTGGAAGGCTGGCAAACCGCTTGGGGAGCCTATAACGCCACCTATAACGAACTTGGTTTGTGGTTCCGTACCCCAGAAGCATGGGGCGTGGAGCGAACCTTCCGCGCCAGTATGTATATGCGGCCACAATCGATTTGGGCAATTGAGCATGCCTTAGCTGTGCGTGCCAACAAAGCCTGATTAGCGGACAAGCCTCGCTTGTCGAACCTCTTCGCGTCGCCTTGACGCAACCATGCTTCAAAACCACGCTGGATTCTGGCCCAGCGTGGTTTTGCGCTTACCACCGATCAACCATATCCTTGGCTTCTTTCAAGCCCAAGTTGGTTGCTTGACGCACCAATTTGATCGCCTGAATTTTGTTGCCTTGGCGGGCGATGGCTTGGGCTTCGCGCAGTAGATCGTCTGGTAAGGCTTGAGCTTGAGGAGCAGCACGATTTGCACTCATCAGCTGACTTGGGTTTTCGCCGCGTTCAATCATCTCGACATAATCTTTGGCTTCTTTGAGGCCAAGGTTGGTTTGTACGCGAACCTGCTTAATCGCCTCAATCTTCTTGCCTTGGATCAATAAACCTTGAATAGCTGCTTGATCGATTGGTTTTGAATCGAAGCCAGAGCTAAATTGAGCGCTTGGATTTGCATCAACGTTTGGTGTGTGGACTGGATTGATTGGGGTCTGATTGAGATTGATGCTACTGCTTGGCCGTTCTGAGCGTTTGCTCCAAATCCAAATCGCCAACCCAATCAAGACTGCTAAAACAATCCACCACATTTGATTTGGCATATTCATTGCTCCATCTACTTAATCGTTCTAATCAGAGTGTACGTGAATTGATGATCAATGCAAGGCCGAAGTTGATCCACGAAGAGCACGAAGGCGAGGAGGCTACGTCGAATGGTTCATTGGATTGGTAATCAGTTGCATGCCCTCACCCCCAGCCCCTCTCCCACTGAACGCAGGAGAGGAGAGTTGACTGTTGTGTACCAAAAAATGGTGGTAAAACTACCGTCTAAAGCCCCTCGCCCGCGCCACGGGAGAGGGGTTGGGGTGAGGGCATCTTCAACAACCAAAAGCCTATAGCCTAATTCCCAATGTTCTATGCTCTATGTTCTCTGTTCTGAGTATAATTGAACCAATGGTTTATTGAATTTAGGAGGCTGCTGATGCAGATCACCATTACCTTTTGTATGTATTGAAACTACACCCCGCGTGCTGTCAGTTTGGCAGCCCAACTGTTGGACATTCATCGCCAAGCGATTCAGCAACTGAGCCTCGTTCCCTCGAAGGGTGGCTGTTTTGAAGTTGAAGTTAATGGGCAATTGCTCTATAGCAAACTTCAGACCGAACGCCATGCCGAGGCAGGCGAAGTTGAGGCCTTGATCGCTGCCTATCTCGACCAACAAGCCTAAACCGCTGCTGCAAGCCTACTTGCGGCATGCAGCGGGCTTGCAGCTTTCACAGGGCCAAATCCGCATGCTATAATCGCAGCCACACCATACTAAGCAAGGAGTCTCCCGTGTTGGTTTTGATCACAGGTTCCAGTGGGCAGATTGGCACCAATTTGGCGCTACGCCTTCTCGCAGATGGCCATGAAGTGTTTGGAGTTGATCAACGGGTCAACACGTGGACAAAAGCCTTTGAGTATGTGATTCAGGATTTGGGCGCACCCTACCGCGATTTCGAAGGCGGCATTGGCGGCGTGCCCTATCCCAAGCCCGATGTCGTGGTCCACTTGGCGGCCAACGCCAAAGTTCACGAATTGGTGACCTATCCGCACCGAGCGTTGGAAAATGTGATGACCACCTACAACGTATTGGAATACTGTCGCCATCAACAAGTGCCAATCATTTTTAGTTCATCACGTGAAGTCTATGGTGATATTCATCGCTACTTAACCGAAGAAGCCCAAGCCGACTTTGTGTATACCGAAAGCCCATATTCAGCCTCAAAAATCAGCGGCGAAGCATTTATCTATTCCTATGCCCGATGTTACAACCTGCCCTATTTGGTTTTTCGCTTTTCGAATGTCTATGGGCGCTACGATAACGACATCGAACGTATGGAACGGGTAATTCCCCTGTTCATTCGCCGCATTCGCGACGGCCAACCTGTGACCGTCTTTGGGCGTGAAAAAACCCTCGATTTCACCTACGTCGACGATTGTGTCGATGGGATTGTGCGCGGAATCGAGCGGATTGTCAGTGGCCAAGTTGCCAATCAGACCTTTAATTTAGCCTATGGCGAAGGCAATACCCTGGTTCGTATGGCCGAATTGATCGCCGAGGCGTTGCAAATTGAAGCAACGATTAACGTGCAACCGTCAAAACTCGCCGGTGAAGTCACCTACTATGTGGCCAACATCGGGCGAGCACGCCAACTCTTGGGTTACACGCCCCAAGTTGCTTTAGCCGAAGGCTTACGGCGAGCTGTCGCGTGGAACATTGCGTGGGATGAGGAACAGCGGCGATGACAGAACGATCACGGCAACGCGGCCATCGACAGCTGCAAACGCTGGCTAGCAAACGGATTCAAACTCGGCTTTTAGCGCTTTCGCGGATCATGAACGATATTATGAATGTTGATGATCCTGCGCGCTTGATTACCGCCGCTAGTGCCCAATTGCGCCACGTTTTAGCTGTCGATGCGATTGCAGTGTGGTTTTATAGTGCTACTTCACATCGTTACCTGCTAAGCCACTTCAATAGTGCGAGCCACGAGGATTTTAGCGCCGACGATCGCGAGGCTCTTAGTGCCTTGCAAGTGCGCAGCGGTGAGGCGCTGGCTGGCCGCGTGATCAGCGAAGGCCATGCGATTACCGCGAGCAACGTCGATGAATATCGGGCCATGTTTGGGGCGTTGGGTCGTCGCCGCGAGGCGCTTTTTAATCGTTGGCGCGCCTTATTGCCCATTTCGTTTCAAGTAACTGCGTTTACCTTGGGCGGTAATGGGCGGCCCAGCGGCGTAATTGAGTTTTTTTGCAGCAAACCTAGCCTCAACGCCAATTCGGCAGTTTGGTTGCAACCAACCCTTGATCAACTGGGTTCGTTGTTGCAGTTGGTGCGCCAACAGGCCGATGCCCGTGGCCAACGCCGCCGCTTGGCTGCGCTCGATGCAGTTGTGACGGCAATCAGCACATCATCCGATTTGCCCGACTTGCTGAATGTCGCCTTGTTGGTGGTGATTGAGGTCGTCAGTGCCAATGGTGGGGCGATTTGTTTGGCCTCGCCTGGTGGCCGCAGCATGTCGCTTGCCGCCCAACATCAACTTCCGCCGCGTGAGGCGCTACTGCTTGGTTCGAGCCAAGCCAATAGCGTGCTTGAGGATGTGGTTTATTATGGCCAGCCAACCTTGCGCCCAGTCATCAACACCAGCGATCTTGGCGAGGATATTATGGGGCGGGCGGCGATGCCACTCTTGGCAGGCGGCACAATCGTCGGCGTTTTGGTGTTGTATGGCAATTATCAAACTCTTGCGGCGAATATCGATTGGCCCTCGCTAGTTTCGATGGGTTCGCAAATTGGCATTGCGATTGCCAATACTCGTTTATATGAAGAAAGCCAACGCGAACGCCAACGGCTGGGCACGGTGATCGAATCGATCGCCGATGGCGTGGCGATTTGTAACGGAGTTGGCGAGTTGATTCTGGCCAACGAAACCGCCGCTGGTTTGTTGGAAATTTCGATTTTGCCAACTATGGCTACCAGTAGCGAGGCAGGTGCGCGCTACCTCGATGGCAGTGTTGTCGAAGCCGATATGTTGCCGTTTGCCCGCGCCTTGGCTGGCGAAGTTTTTCGCGATTATCGTTTGATTGTGCCTGGCAGCCAAGATCAAGATGTGGTGCTGAGCTTTAGCGGCGCGCCTTTGCGCCGTTCAGTATTAATTGATAGCGGCGATACCTCGTTTGATGGCGCGGTAATCGTGTTTCGCGATATTACCGAGCAACGCCGCTTGGAAGAGGCCAAAGATGAGTTTTTGGCGGTTGCAGCCCACGAGTTGCGCTCGCCATTGGCCGCAATCAAAGGCTACAGCGATTTGCTGTTGCGCCGCGAGTTGAAGCAAGCCACCGAGGGCCGCGATTTACGCGGCTTTATCACGCTCAGTCAGCAAGTTAATATTATGGTGCAACTGGTCGATAATTTGCTTGATGTGTCGCGAATTGATGCCGAGCGCTATACGATTCAGCTTGATGCTGTTGATTTGGGCATTTTGCTTGATTCAGTTGTGACTCATGCCCGCCAAACAGCCAACCATCATACCCTGCATTTTGAACAGCTCAACCACAGCGTCGTCTATGGCGATTCGCTGAAATTGCGCCAAGTTGCCACCAACTTTTTGACCAACGCCATTCGCTATAGCCCGCAACAAACCCAGATTTGGGTGCAGGTGTTTAGCGATGAACATTTTGGCTATGTGCAAGTTGATGATCAAGGACCTGGCATTCCCCAAGCTCAACGCGAACGCCTGTTTGAACGCTACTACAGAGTGCCGGGGATTCGGCGTACAGGCTCAAGCACCGAAGGCTTAGGTTTAGGCTTGTATTTATGTCGCGAAATTATTACACTGCACAATGGGCGGATTTGGGTTGATAGCGCACCGAGCGGCGGCGCACGTTTCTGCATCGCCATCCCGCGCTATATTCCCGAAAAACACGAAACCAACACCACCCAAACCACCCTCGATCTCGATGCATTTTTATTCTCGCCCCAACCAGGCCGGAGGAACGATGAACAGTAGTGTCATTGCAGTGTTACGTCGCGTCGATATTTTTGCTGGGCTGAGCGATCTTGAATTGAGCCAGATTGCCCAGCTTTGCAAAGTTGCCAAAGCCAAAAAAGGCCAAATTATCTTCCGCGAAGATAGTGACGGCGACGATTTGTATGTTGTGCACGATGGCGCGGTGGAAATTCAAGTGCAGACCCGCGGCTCCGACGGCCAAAGCCGCTTATCGACGATTAACACCGCTTACGAAGGCCAAGCGTTTGGCGAAATTGCCATGCTTGGCGGCGGCAGTCGTTCGGCTACAGCGGTTGCTAGCATGAATCCAACCACCTTGTTAGTGATCAACGGGCCTGAGCTTTCGACGCTCTGCGATACCAACACCGCGATTGGCTACCGAATTATGCGCAACTTCATCAACGATATGATCTACAAGCTGCGCTCAGCCTCGTTGCTGCTGCGCGGCCATATCAAATGGCAAGATAATCAATTGAGCCAAATTGAGTAAATTCTCATGTTCGCACCCACTATGTGAGCATTATTGAACGAAAACTATTAGCAATCGGCTGTTTTGTAATTGATACCTCGATGGCAGCGGTGTTGTAGCGAGCCGCACCGCTGCCTGCAACATTAGAGAGATAAGGGGATAGGCCATGAGAATTGGTTTCTTCGGCTACGGGTTAATTGTGGTTTCATTAATCAGCTGTGGCTCGTCATCAGTTGCCCCAACCCAACTTGCGACTGGCCCAACCTCAACAACTCCAACCCAAGTGCTACCTGAATGTTTTACCGAGATTCCCTTCTTGCCACCCCAACCAGAACTGGCGACGATTCCCTTACCACCTACGACGCGCATTACCAATCGTTTTGAACGTCCACATGGAGATCTTATGTTTGTTGGCGGCGTTGTTGGGAATACTGATCAGGCGGCGGCCTTTTTTGAATCGCAATTACCAAAACATGGCTTCCAAGTCGTATATAGCGATAGCGATATTGGGCAATCTGATGGTTCTTTTGTGAAGGATGGCCAACGCTTTCGCTGGCATCTTGTGGCCCAAAATCACTGCACCGAGATTGTCACCCTCTATATCATCTTCGAAGAATAAGGGAGGAATGCCCATGAGCTACCAAGTACCGGATGATACTCCATACATATCAAGAGCAAGAATCTTCCTCTTTAATAGTTTTTGCTTTCTCACATTCATTATCGTATTCATTGTGGGTTACTACTTTATTTTAATCGATCTGTTCAGCTATCCGTTGCATGAATGGATGAAGTTCCTCTCGAAGGAAATAACGAGTTCCTATGGACGAAAAGCGCTGATTCCGTTGATTCCCTATATTCCGTTCTCATTGGTCTGCATCTGCACAGAATATCTGGTGATCGAATATAACAAACGATTAAAAACAGGACTTTGGTATCTGATCTGTGGGATGCTGCTCTTAATCTCGTTTTTAATCTTCTTGCTCGGTATCTTTGCTGCCTATTGAAATAGATGAGAGGAATTTTCATGAAGCCCAGCATTCCATAATCTTATTTAACAAGTGTTGCGCATTTCAAGCATACAATTTTTGTACCTATTTTGTACCTAAATAATAATGCTTGATGTGCTCCAATCGATCTTCAGCTGCTAATTAATTTTGAGGAATAAGCGTATGGAACCAGAATATCATGTTCCTACTCAGAAAGCATCGTATGGATGGATGGTGCTGAGAATAGTGATTTCGCTCATGAGCTGGGCAGGGAGTGCAGCATTTTTGCACTATCACATCACCTATGTTCTGAAACAGCATGCACGGGGAGCAACCATTCTGAGTATAGCCAGCTATCATCATGAATTGTATGTCGTAGTACCGGTTATGATCGGACTCTTCATTCTCCTCGTGGCCATACTCATGGACATGCGATCGAGACGGTTGTGGCGCAAACCTCCATGGAAACTGTACCTAAGCGCGCTCCTATTTATTGGCGGTTCATTCAGTTGGTTAGTTATTTATGAGTTCATTAAACTCTTCCGTTCATAACCATTGCACGAATCATATTTAACGAGTATGGCTCGTTCAACACATCCAATTCTTGTACCTAGCGATGTGCTCCTACCGAGCTTTAGCTGCTGATTAACCGTGAGGAATAAACGAACGTATGCAACCAGAATATCATGTTCCCGCCAATCGGTCGCCCTATCGCTGGCGAATGATCATCCGCATTGTGCTTGCGCTGGGCATCGAAGTGTATTATGGATTCTTTATGTACTACCGTCTTACGTTGTATCAGGACTATATAGCCCGCGGTGGGACATTTGAACAATATATTTCAATTCGACCTTTTCTCTGGGCGTTGCTGCCACTCTCCCTCGCGATGGTTTGCGTGTTGATAGGACTCGTGCGTGATAGCTGGATGCTGAGCACTCGACGCAGATCCTCCGCTTTGCTCCCGATTCCCTATATCGTTGCACTCGTCCTTATCGGGCTTGCAGCAATGATCTATGTTGAATCGGGGGAACTTAGGATTTATGGCTCATGAGTCTGCATTTCAACCACTCTGCTTTTGTTGTAATCGCCTTCGTACTCTATGTGCGCACGATTCGAATTCCCTAACACTACTGATGGATATATGCTTGCGCCTCTGCGTTAAAAGCTTATTTGGTTCAATACTGCTTCGTGCTCTTCGCGTCCTTCGTGGTTTCAGTGGCTAATCCCTGCTGACTGCCCCTAAAACCTCTCCGCTTCGTGACCTTCGTGTTCTTCGTGGATCAAATTTGTGGTACGCTCCATAATTAACAACCCATCATAAAGAATTTTTTCTATGGCCTGCTCAAGACTTGCTCCTAGCATACTTAATACTGGAACACTAGGAAGCTTCCAATCAAGCCGATTAAATCTCCATTGGCCCTGCATAATAGAACCATTCGACAACACAAAAATCGATGCGTTATTCTGGGTTGGGTAGCTGACTTGGCCAATTGGGGCAAGCTGTAGGCGCGTATGAAGGATATAGGGATGCGTTTGCCAAATCGTTGCTTCTGTTAAAGCCAGCGCACGATAGGGATCAATGCTAAGTTCAATCTCTGATGAAGTCCATTCAAATATTCCATCGAGTGTATCCGTCAGTTCAAATGCCGTATCGTGCCAAGCGACGGTCGTGAAAGCACATCCTCCATAGCTTGCCAATAGTGCCTCTGCCGCCGGAAACAGCGGATAGTGGTGCGTTGCCAAGGCATCGAGCCATGGCGTTGGATCGTGATCAATCGCAGGTTTCCAGTTGGCAGAGGCCATGATCGTTTGTAGAACAGGTGGAAACATAGATTTTGCTCCTAGGGATAATAATAGGTTGCTTGTTGAATAAGCCGATTAAGCCCATCACTAAGCGTTTGACCGACGAGCCGCAACATTGGCTTTCGACTATTCTCTCCCGGAACACCATAATATTTTCCAAGCAGCACCAATCCATCCGCGGTCAATAAGATTGTTGCATCATTATCATAGGAACCAATGGGGCAAATCTGCCGTTGTTGCCGCTTAATAAACGGATGCTCAAGCCAACCAGGCGCTGCTTCATCATCACAATGCTGGGCATTGGCGGGAATAAAATCTTCAAACAGCCGATTGCGATCGAAAATATAGGGAATTGCATCGTGATAATAGAGCGGGGTTTCACCTGCTTGAGCAGCAGCGATCCGCGTTGTTAGGCCACCAAAGCTGGTCAAAAAGGCTTCAGCCAGCGGAAAGCTGGGATAGGTGGCGTGTTGAATTGCCGCCAAGTGCGCTGAAGGATCAATATGACGCGTCGGAGTCCAGCCAAAAAGCTGATAACAGGTGATTGCGATCGGGGTTAACTGGATATTTAAGCCGTGATTAGGCATCAATTTCCCTCAATTTAAAAACAGCGCTTGTGGTTTCAGCATAGGCAAAATCAAAAGGCTGTCAATGCACAAATCGAAATTTCTGAAATAAGTTAATCAGCCTCAAAGGAATTAATCTCTTTGCCTGCTAAAATGTCACGAATATCGTCATGGCCTTCAAAGAAATCGTGCATAACATCCATGAAAAACGCAACATCAACGGGATATGCGGGCGGCTCATAGCGATCATGATACAGACGACGAAACAGATAAAAGCGAACCGCAATCAACAATCGGCGCGTAATCTCATTTTCCTCATGCCGAATCGCTTCATCGAAAGCATGGCCATTAACAGTAAATTGGCGAATATCACGTGGCATAGCATTCCATCCTTATAGCTAATGATGTTCATGGGTAAAAATACTCGATACCACAATGCCCGATCAGAGCTGAACTTCGAACAACCTAAGTTGCTGCTATCTATTTAGTATACTTGCGACAAAGCTATTGCCTGAGATGTATCTATGCTTTGCGCCTCTGCGTTAAAAGCTTATTTGGTTCAATACTGCTTCGTGCGCTTCGCGTCCTTCGCGGTTCCAGTGGCTAATCCCTGCTGACTGCCCTCTAAAACTTTCCCGCTTCGTGACCTTCGTGTTCCTCGTGGATCAAACTTCGTGACCTATCACTCAAAAATCACCCTTGACATCCAGATACTTGGTTATATGATTAGCGCTATTGACTTCTATTGAGACAAAGGAGAGTTCCATGAAAACTGTCGCTAAATTCGTTGCCGCAATCGCTTTCGCCTTAATTATTATTTTTGGGGCAAACGCAGCTCCAACTTCAGCAAATGGCACCAATGGTTCACCTGTTTATACCCCAAGCGGCAACTTAAACGCAATCTAAAAAAAGCTAGATTCAAACGCCCTCGGAAATTCCGAGGGCGTTTTTTTGTGGTACGTAACTTGCGATAGTGCTCAGTAGTTTGCATTAGCCTAGTTGAAGGAGTTCTATATGGCTACTGAGAAAAATGTGCATCAAACTGAGCGCTTGCTTTCGGTAGCAAGCGGCAGCGCACTGGTTGCATTTGGGATTATGCGACGGCATCTGCCAGTAAGTTTGGCAGCAATTGCTGGCGGCGCACCGCTCTTGTGGCGCGGCTTGACTGGCCATTGTCCAGCTTATAGCGCACTCAATATTAATACTGCTGGCCAAGCAGCTGAATCGACGTGGAGCAAGCCTGCTGCCCCAACAACCCCACGGATTCCGATTCCAACAAATCACACCAATTCTGATCAAGCAGGCGTTGATCAAGCCAAAGCGATTAGCGTTGAACATACCGTAACGGTTGAACAACCAGTCGCCGAGGTGTTTCGCTTCTGGGGCAACTTCGAAAATCTGCCTAAATTTATGCACTATCTCAATAGTGTTAAGATGTTTCAAAATGGCACTAGCCATTGGGAAGCCAAAGCTCCGCTAGGCCTGAGCATCTCGTGGGATGCTGAAATTGCCGATGCCAAGCTCAATGAATATATTGCTTGGCGTTCGTTGCCCAATTCAACCTTGCCCAACCAAGGCCGCGTCGAATTTACTGCCTTGGGCGATGAGCAAACCGAAGTTCGGGTTAAGCTCGATTATCAACCACCAGCTGGCGCTGTTGGCGAAGCAATTGCCAAATTGTTTGGCAATGATCCCCAAAAAGCTATTACCGAAGACCTCGAACGCTTCCGCAAGGTGATTGAGGACGAGGAAGAACGCACGGCGGTGAAGTCGAATGTGGTCGGCGAAAAGCCTTCTGCCAACGACCCACAATACACCGAGCAATTGAAGGTCGAAGCTAAAACCAATAAAGAAGAATCGTTGGAGAACGAAGATAAAGCCGTTGATACCAGTTTTCCAGCCAGCGATCCACCAGCAACTTGGTAAGCAGCAACGTGAGGCTTTAAGAGCAGCGGCTAACTCCTAGCCGCGCCTTGTAATACGAGAGCAACCATTACGGTTGCTCTCGATAATTTAAGCAAGTTTTTTCTGATCAATTCGGTAGGTTTTGTAGCGCCGCCCGCCAAGCCCAACACCCATGAATTGACCACAAATTATGCCAAAACCACCAAACGAAAAGCCCCTCGCCCGCAACGTGGGAGAGGGGTTGGGGTGAGGGGAATTTGACCAATTTAAGTAAGCTTTTTCTCGTAAATTCGGTAAGTTTTGTAGCACCGCCCGCCCAGCCCCGCAATTGTATTGTTCATCACATCGTTGTTTTCGAGAATCCACGACATTTCGGCGGTATGATAGCCACGTTTGAGGCCAGCATTGCGTACTTCGCGATAGAACACTGCATCAATCCCGCGCCGCCGATATTCGGGCAGTACGCCCATAATCAAGACCCGCATTTGATTGATTTCTCGTTTATGCCGTAGCATCGTGAGCCAGCCAAAGGGCAATAAACGTCCATCGCTGTAGCGCAAGGGAATATTAATATCGGGCACGGCGATCAGTAACCCTACCATCCGCCCCTGATCTTCGGCCACAATCATCACTTCGGGGTCGAGAAAGGGCTTGAAGCTATAGGCCAAATGGCGAAATTCGGCCAGTGTCATATGAATTGCGCCCCAATTGTTGGCCCATGCCTGATTGTAGACATGCCAACCAGCCTCAACTTCTTCGCTAAAACGCCGCATATTGAGCTTGCGAAAGGTCAAGCCAGTTTGGGCTTGGGCCAAGGCCGCTACCCGTTCGATTTTCGGGCCACGGCCTTTTTCGGCATAGCTCTGTTGATCAACGACCCACGCATAGAGATCAATCTTTTTGCCAAAGCCTGCTTGCTCAATATACTCAACATAACGCGGGGGATTGTAAGTCATCATCATCACGGGCGCTCGCTCAAAGCCTTCGATCAGCAAGCCACATTCATCATTGATTGAAAAATTCATTGGGCCGCGAATTGCCTTGTAGCCGCGATCGCGCACCCAATCACAGGCGGTTTGTAACAGTGCGGCGGCAGCTTCGGGGTCGTCGAGCACCTCGAAAAAGCCAAAAAAGCCAATCTGTTCGTTGTGGGTGCGATTGTGCAGAAAATTGATGTGGGCGGAGATGGTGCCAACAATTTCAGTGCCGCGTTGGGCGAGGAACAATTGCACATCGCCATGGGCAAAGAAGCCACCATGTTTGGGGTTGAAAAAACGCTCGCGTTCGAGCAACAACGGCGGAACCCACAGTGGGTCGGGGTTCGCGCCACGGTAAACCTGCCAGGGAAAACGAATAAACTGCTGCCGCTGTTTGGCATTGCGCACGGCTACAATCTGCAACGGCACCATTGATCAACCTCAAACGCTAGGCTTTGGCTTTACGCCGTTTTGGCCGCACTAAATCATACGAATGGCTAATCAAGGCCAAACATTCTTCGTCGGGCACGCTGCCATCAAGCACAATCGTGTTCCAATGGCGCTTGTTTAAATGATAGCCAGCAGTAATTGCCGGATATTGCTCGCGCAACATTTCAGCCCGATCAGGATCGCATTTTAGGCTAATGTTGGCTAGCTCGCCTTGGGTCAACAAGGCAAACATTTTGCCGCGCTCATCGCCAATTTTAAATACCAATGCCTCAGGCCCAAATGGATAATCTTCGACCACATCATCAAGGCTTAGGCAATAGCTGCGGGCTTGGGCATAATCAACGTGGTTGCTCATTGGCTGGCTCCTTATCCTGCGTTGCTTGATCCTTCGGTTGCTTTTTTTGCTTGGGTGCTTCGCCATTGACCGCGTTCATGGCTTTGGTTATGCCATCGCGAATGCTCAATTCGCAGGCTTCAACCGCGCGATCGTATAACTTTGGCAATTCTTCGCGCTCGGCAGCATTCCAATTGCCTAGCACGAAATTGATCACTTCCCAGCCTTCTGGCGGGCGACCAATCCCAAAGCGTAAGCGGGCAAATTTTTGAGTTCCGAGCAATTGAATAATCGAATTCATGCCACGCTGGCCGCCAGAGCTGCCTTGATTGCGCAGCTTAATCGTGCCAAAGGGCAAATCCAAATCATCATAAATAATCAATAATTCGCTGGCGGGATCGATTTTGTACCAATTAACCAAGCCCACGACCGATTTGCCGCTATCGTTCATAAAAGTTTGCGGGCGAGCCAACGCAACGCGCTGACCATTAATGTTGCCCTCGGCGATACGGGCATCGGCTCGCTTGCCATCGAAGCTCAAGCCATGGCGACGGGCAAATTCAGCCACACATTGAAAGCCCACGTTATGCCGATTATTCAGATATTTTTCGCCTGGATTGCCCAGCCCAACAATTAAAAACATGACATCCCCACGACAGGTTTGGTTAAAATCGCGATATACTACACGCAATGCGCCGCCAATGGCGCAGGCTGAAGCATTGTACCATAGGGAAGTATGCGCATTCTACGTTTTATGATTGTGGCACTAGCGTTGCTGGTGCTCCTGCCCAACCGCGCTTTCGCGGATAATCCAACCGAGCAAGTGTTAATCGACGAAGTGCGCGGCGCGTATCACGTTGTTGCTACGCTTGCCCCCAATCCACCAGCTGTTGGCGATGCCTTGTTGCGGGTGGTGATTACCGATGCCGCCTCGGGCCAGCCTTCGCCGCTCAATTTGGTGCAGCTGTATGCAGCGCCTGAAAGCATTGGCCGCGAAGAATTGTTTATCATGGTGCCCGAAAACCAAGATCGTAACGCTGGCCGCTACACCAGCGAACGCCTGCGCTTTACGATCAGCGACCAATGGAATTTGCGCTTGATCTTAGGCGCGCCCGAAGGCGAGATGGTTTTTACCAGCAAGGTTCAAGTTGATTCGGTCTTCAAGGCGATTGGCGAGGCGGCGGTGATTGCCGTGCCAGCAACCTTGGTTGCTTTGGCAGTGGTTTTTATTGGCTATAAAATTTGGCGCAAAAAACGCCAAGCCGCGAGCTAATGCTGCCCGCCAGTATCCAACACAGCCTTGAGCAACACTTCGCCGCCACTATTCGGCCAATCAAGCCAATCTATGGCGGCGATATTAACCATGCTGTGCAAATTCAAATTGGCCAGCAAACGGCATTGCTCAAATGGCGCGTGCAGCCAGCCAACAATTTTTTTGTGGCCGAAGCCGATGGCTTAGCATGTTTGGCGGCGGCCAAGACCTTGGCTGTACCAGCAGTTTTGGGCCTGAGCCAAAGTTGGTTGGTGCTCGAATGGTTTGAAGCTCAAGGCCGTTATCAGGCTGGTGATCTTGGCGCTGGCTTAGCGCAATTGCATCGTAACCTTGGCCCAAGTTTTGGCTATTCACGGGCCAATTTTATTGGAGCTTTGGCTCAGCCCAACCAACCAAGTACCAACTGGGCCGAATTTTGGCGTGATCAACGCTTGTGGCCGCAGGTTGAATTGGCGGCTCAAGCAGGCCACATGCCTAAACAACGCCAGCAGCAATGCCTGCGTTTGGCTGATCAGCTTGATCGTTTGTTGGCGCATCAGCCGCAACCAAGCCTTGTGCATGGCGATTTATGGGCTGGCAACGTAATTACGACCAATACTGGCCAGCCAGGCTTAATCGATCCGGCGGTCAGTTATAGCGACCGCGAAACCGATATTGCCTTTGCTAGCTTGTTTGGTGGCTTTGGCAGCGAATTTTTGTCAGCCTATCAGGCTATGTGGCCGCTGCCGAACGAGTATCACGAGCGCCAGCCGCTCTATCAACTGTATTGGTTATTAGTGCATTTAACTCTGTTTGGCTAGCAATACGGTCGCCAAATCGATCAGATTTTAAACTATTACAATGGTTAACCTATGCAACTAACAGCAGAAAATTACCGCGATCAATTGATCGCTTTGGCATTAACTGACGATTTTGTGCGCCTGACCATGAGTGGCGCGGCCCGCGCCGCCGATTTGCGCTGGCAGCGCGTGGTGGTGCGGCCTGTGCAACTGAAAAATGGGCGGGCATGGCAAGCAGCCTACTTCGATCAGCGCCAAAATATCACCAAAAATTATGCGCTTGAGCAAGCCAGCGAAGCGCTGGGCGAGATTATCGATATTCCGCTGAGCAACATCACCTTAGAAACCACCAGCGAACGGATTCAAGTGCAGCGCAGCAAAAAAGGCAAAGTCATTCTGAGTCGCGCTCGTAATCAAGTTGCCGCGCCAGATTTGCGCCATAATCATGTTAAAGCCCTTCCCTTGCCCAGCGATCGCCCAGATGCCTATTTGCAAAAAACTGGCATTATGACCAACGATGGGGTGATTCGCGCCAGCATGAGCAAAAAATACACCCAAATCAACGAATTTTTGCGGGTGTTTGATGAGCTTGAGCTGAAGCCCAGCGCCGATCAACCGTTGCGGATTCTTGATGCTGGCTGTGGCTCAGCCTATCTGACCTTCGCGGCCTACCATTATTTGGTCAATATTAAGGGCTTGGCGGCGGTGGTAATCGGTGTCGATTCAAACGAGTATTTAATTGATAAATGTCGTGCTCAAGCAGCAGAATTGGGCTACACGGGCATGGAGTTTATTGCAACGCCGCTAGCCGATTGGCAACCAGCGCAGCAGCCAGATGTGGTTTTTTCGTTGCATGCCTGCGACACCGCCACCGATGATGCTTTGGCCTTAGCCTTGCGTAGCCAAGCCCAGGCAATTTTGAGCGTACCATGCTGTCATAAACATCTGACCCATCAGATTCAGGCCACTGTGCTGAACCCGATGTTGCGCTATGGCAGCATTCGCCAACGCACCGCCGATTTGGTGACCGATAGCTTGCGGGCGCAAATTCTGCGGATCAATGGCTATCGCAGCGAAATTATCGAGTTTGTTGATGCAGAACACACTGGCAAGAATTTAATGATTCGAGCCACCCGCAGCCCCAAACCCGACCCCAAAGCTGTGGCCGAATACGAAGCGCTGAAACAATTTTGGGGCGTTACGCCGTATTTAGAGCAATTATTGGGATCAGGCAACTGATCCCGATTTTGATCCACGGAGCGCACGAAGGACGGAAACCGCGAAGGCCGCGAAGAGCGCGAAGGGTATGAAGGCGATAGGCTATGGGCTATCGGGTATCGGCTTTTAGGATTCAAATTTCCTCCTTCCCGTTGGCCACAGATTCCACAGATTGTTTTGATTCTTCTCCTATAGCCCAAAGCTATACTGATTCATTGCGTTAACCTCGATTCCCCCCTAGCCCCCTAGCCCGCCCGCGAGCGAGGGGGAACCACGAATCCAGTGCTCCCCTCGCCCGCGTTCAGTGGGAGAGGGGCGGGGGGTGAGGGCATGAAACATGTTGCCAACCTAATGAACTATTACACATAGCCCATAGCCATCGTTCCTCTGCGCCTCTGCGTTAAATTTCTGCCTTCTGACTTTTGACTTCTGACTTCCTATTCATCCCTCATCCCTCATTCTTCATCCCTGTTAACCATCTCTTACACAAAACTAACATTCCATCTATATTGTTCTAGTGGATGATCGGCTATACTCCATACACAGGTCGAGCAGCGATGCAGCGCCTGTTCCAATAGATACGCAAACAGATTTAGACATATCAATACAGACATTTTTTTGGAGGATTAACCGCTATGGCAAAGATTGTAGGGATCGACTTGGGGACAACCAACTCGGTAGTCGCTGTTATGGAAGGTGGCGATCCAGCGGTTATTGCAAACGTTGAAGGCGGTCGCACCACACCATCAGTTGTGGCCTTCTCGAAAAACGGCGAACGCTTAGTTGGCCAAACTGCCAAGCGCCAAGCAACCGTCAACCCTGAAAATACAATTTTCTCAATCAAGCGCTTTATGGGCTTGGAGTTTGATAAAGCAAACCAAGAACGCGGCACCGTTCCATACGAAATTGTGAACGGCCCCCGTGGCGATGCTCGGGTGCGGGTTCCACGCACTGGCAAAGATTACACTCCACAAGAAATTTCGGCCATGACTTTGCAAAAGCTCAAAAATGATGCAGAGCAATATTTGGGCGAGCCAGTGCGCCAAGCTGTGATTACGGTTCCAGCCTATTTCAACGACGCGCAACGCCAAGCAACCAAAGATGCTGGCCAAATCGCTGGCTTGGAAGTGCTGCGGATTATCAACGAGCCAACTGCTGCTGCGTTGGCCTACGGCTTGGATAAAAAGAACGACGAAACGATCCTCGTATTCGACCTTGGTGGCGGTACGTTCGACGTTTCAGTGCTCGAAGTTGGCGATGGCGTGATTCAGGTCAAGGCAACCAATGGCGATACGCACCTTGGTGGCGACGACTATGACCATCGGATTGTAAAATGGTTGATCGACGAGTATAAAAAAGATCAAGGCATTGATTTGACCAGCGACAAGCAAGCGTTGCAACGTTTGAAAGAAGCTGCCGAAAAAGCCAAGATGGAACTTTCGACAACCATGGAAACCGAAATCAACTTGCCATTTATCACGGCAGATGCTAGCGGACCAAAGCACTTGGTCACCAACTTGACCCGCTCGAAGTTCGAGCAATTGACCGCCGATTTGACCGAACGGCTCAAAGGGCCTTTCACCCAAGCACTCAAAGATGCTGGTTTGAAAGCAACTCAAATCGATGAAGTCGTGTTGGTTGGTGGTTCAACGCGGATGCCAGTGGTCCAAGAATTGGTGCGCAAGCTGACCGGCAAAGACCCACACAAGGGTGTGAATCCTGATGAAGTGGTTGCCATCGGCGCTGCTATCCAAGCTGGTGTGCTTGGCGGCGAAGTCAAAGATGTGCTCTTGCTTGACGTTACGCCATTGTCATTGGGTGTAGAAACCCTTGGCGGGATCATGACCAAGTTGATTGATCGCAACACCACCATCCCAACCCGCAAGTCGGAAGTGTTCAGCACAGCGGCTGATGGCCAAACCGCAGTTGATATTCACGTTTTGCAGGGCGAGCGCGATATGGCTGGCGACAATATGACTTTGGCTCGCTTCCAATTGCAAGGCATTACCGCTGCGCCACGGGGTGTGCCGCAAATTGAAGTGACCTTTGACATCGATGCCAACGGCATTATCAACGTTTCGGCGAAAGATAAAGCCACCAACAAAGAGCAAAAGATCACGATTACGGCCAGCACTAACCTGAGCAAGGACGATGTGCAAAAGATGGTGCGTGATGCTGAATCGAATGCTTCAGCTGACCAAGCTCGTCGGGCCAAGATTGAGCTGAAAAACCAAGCTGATAACATTGCCTATCAAGCTGAAAAAACGCTCAGCGACTTAGGTGACAAGGTTGACCCAAGCGTCAAGAGCCAAGCAGAAGCTCAAATTGCCGACTTGCGCAGCAAGATTGCTGAAGACGATGATGCAGGGATTCAAGCAGCCATGACCACCTTGCAACAAACCTTGATGAGCATTGGCGAAGCCCAGTATAGCGGCGACCAAGCTGCTGCTGCTGGCGCAACCGCCAATAGCAAACCAGCCGATGATGGTGTTGTCGATGGTGAATTTACCGTCGAATAAGCCCCAATTACTTCGCTCAAGCCACCTCTATGCCTTGCATAGGGGTGGTTTTTTGTTGATTGGGGAGAAAATATCCCACCAATTTGGCTAAAATTCAGTCTTGCGATGGAGCAAAAAAATTGGTATGCTATTTACACTATCGACCAGATACATTTTGAAACCAAGGAGGGTATATATGGCTGCCGTGATTGTTTTCTCAAACGGGGAGCTATAGTAGCTAGGGCTCGATATCCTTAAACATCGGCCCTGGGACAGACTCCCCGTAGCGCTCGCGTTGCGGAATCAATTTCTATTGAGGAGTAAGCTGTCGCCATGAAAGGCCAAACCCGAAATTATTTAAATGAAGACTGGATTGAAGATCAAGAAGTAGAAGAAATAGCTGAGCGCCGAGAACGCAAAAATGATGATCGCCCACCGCCTAATCCGCGTCAACAAAAGGCCAAGGAATGGGGTCGGGCAATGGCGAAATATCATCGTCAGCGCAAAAAAGAAGGCCGTCAATAAAACCAAAAGCCCGCTGTACTGGTTGCAGCGGGCTTTGTTGTGGATGCTTGATTGCTTAGTTGAAGATTTCGCGTAAAGCAACGAAGTTATCGATCACTGAAGGCGTTACTCGACGTACCCGATTTACATAATAACTGCTATTGGAACAGGTGAAACATTCTTCGGTGATAATCACAGCTGAAAGGACTGGCATTTCTTGGCTGTGCTGGGCGCTATATTCATAATGGTAGACTGGGCTGCCACTATGGCCTGCGCTAATATCACATTTAACCTCGTAGCGCATTGACCATCCAGCGCTATCCAAATTTTTGAACCAGCGTGCTCCACAATTGCCAGGATCGCCATACATACGAGCTACTTGGCAGCCTGCTGGCGCATTGCCCCGAGTCGCACCATCACCATTACAATTTGGGTAGCCCCGATTATAGCTGTCGATGTTCTTCAAATAGCTGGCCGTGCGCGAAGCAACGCCCATCCAATAGGTCGTATCCCCCAAGCGATCGGGCACAACGATCATTCCAATATCCCAACGGGTGCGCTTGGTTTGGTTGGGGTCGCGCCATTCTTCAAAGGTCCAATACCACGATTCAACTGGTGGCGATGGATTGAGCCTAATCACGCTTGAGCCATAGGGTGCCGAGCCGCTGCCCGTGCCATTGCGGGCTGGGGTTACTTTGGTCGTATACCAAACGTTGGTTGCTTCACGATTGATACAGTGTGCCGCCGTGATGAGGTGGCGTGGGCCAACAAACGTGCCCGTACAATTGGAATCTTGGTTGCTACCCAATCCAGAAAATTGGCTGATTGTGCGCAATGGATATTGGCTGGTGTTGGTTTTTAATTGGCGGTTATCATCGCTATTGCTCCAGCCAAAGGGCGTGAAAACTTCGCTTTGCTTGCTGCGCTGGGGCGCTGGGGCATCGATGTTACCAGTGTAATCGCTTGGCGCGTTGCCGCTGAGCAAATTGTTGCGCTCGTAGCAATCACGGATGCTGCTCACTGCATTGGCTTGCATCACCACCCGAAATTCGTTTAAGGTTAAGGTGTTGAACACCCGAAACGTGGCGGTCGCAGCTGGCACTGGCTCGCGTTCGTAAGGGTCATCATCACCAGCTTCAAATGGCTCATTCGGCATAATTGGCGCTTCATCGGTCAACACGCCAGTCGTAATAAATTCGACGGTCAAGTTGCGATTGACCCGTTGCACCCCGCTTGGTGGATTGGCTTGGCTCAACTTGGTCTTGAGCGCGTTCAACTGGAATGGATCGCCAGTCAAACATGGTTGGGCGCTGCTGGTTTGGGCCGAGGCTGACGTGCTGGTCATTGAAAAGCTGCCAGCCAAGAGGCCAACCGTGCCAAGCAAGCTCAGCGTCGAGCGCCAAAGGTGATGGGTTCTGCGTTTCATTACTACACTCCTTCTTTGATTTCGATGGGTGTAGCATAGCAGCGCGATGCTGAGCAAAAGTCTCATTTCACGAGCAAAAAGTCTCACACGTGAATCGGCAAGACTAAGCCATCGTAGGCAAGTTGCACATGGCTGGGCAGGTTGGCATTCTCAGTTGTATAATCGAGGCTATGGCTGGTATGCACGAAAAATGCTTGTTGCGGCTGAATTCGCTCAACCGCCGCCAAGGCTTGCGCAACCGTAAAATGCAACGGGTGTGGCTCATGGCGCAAGGCCCCAATCACCAAGCGATTAACGCCGTGCAGTAGATCAAAGGTTGGCTCTGGAATATGGCTCACATCAGTCATATAGGCCAAATCGCCAATCCGAAAGCCCAAAATCTGCCAGCTGCCATGCTCAATTGGCAAGGGAATCAGCGCCACGTCGCCGATGCTGAAGGCTGTGCCATCAAGCTGGTTGAGGCTCAAACTTGGCCGCGTTGAGGCCGATTCGCCGCTCGCAAAGGCATAATCGTATTGGTAGCGAATTCGATCGAGGGTAAATTGGTTGGCATACAGCGGCAAGCTGCGTGGAGTGTTTAAGGTAAATGGTCGCAAATCGTCGATGCCACCAATATGGTCTTGATGGGGGTGGGTTACCAACACCGCATCAAGCTGCGCGAGGCCTTGACGCAAGCCTTGAATCCGCAAATCAGGGCCTGGATCGATCAAAATTGTGGTCGTTGGGCTTTGAATTAATGCGGCGGTGCGAGTGCGCTGGTTGCGCGGATCAGTCGAGGTACACACTGCACAGTCACAGGCCAGCATTGGCACACCCATCGAGCCGCCACAGCCCAAAATTGTCAATTGCATCAAACCCACTCCTTAGTAGCCCATTCAAAAAATCGAGTGCAGCTAGCATTTTAGCATGGCCCAAGCACTTTTACCGTTACAATGGAGCGAGCTTTGTTGATTGTTGGAGGTTGGAATGAGTGCAGTTGTTGAGTTAAATCGTGCCGAACTTGTGGCAATTTGCGCGGTGGTCAGCGCCGCAACGATTATGGGCGTTGAGCCAGCGGCCAATCCGAATGAGCATGCCCAGCTCTTGCAGCGCGGCGAAGCCAGTTTGCGCCAACGCAATCTCGCCCAATCTGATCACGATGGCATGCTGATGATCGCTCGTAATACCTTGGCGCTGGTCGCAACCTGTGCCTATCCCCAACGCAGCCTGATTCTGCATCATCTGCCAAGCAATGGCGCATTGTTGCAAGCCTTTGGCCACAAACACGCCGATTCGGTGGTGTTTCATGAGTTGATCAATCCCGATGCGCAACGCTTGCAGGCGCTTGGCTCGTTGGAGGATTTGGTAGGCCTTGTCTTTGATTGGTGTGGCTATGCTGGGGCTGCCCAAACGCCGCTGCGTTTTCATATTCAAAGCGCGGTTTTGGCCGCCGCCCGTAGCCTGATCGAACGCAGCGAGGAACAAGCAGCCTTGCAAGCCTTGCGTGATTCTGGGGTTTCGGCGCAAGCAGCCAGCGTATTTATTGATATGCTGAGCCAAAATCACACCACCACGATTTTCAATGCGGTGGTGTATCAGGGCCAGCAGGTGTTGAGCCGCGAATATACGTTGTTGCAGGCAGGCGATCAGGCTTTGCTGATGACCCAAACCAATATCGAGCAAGACCTCTATCAATTGGAAACAACCAGCCGCGAACGCTTGGCCAGTTTGTTGCTTCAATCGTTAGCATAGTTTTAGAAGGACTGGGCGTGAATTTGCAGCACTCAAATCAGCTTATTCAGGGCGAAATGCTCGACGTTATCGCCACAATCGCGCCACAATCGATCGATTTGTTGTATCTCGACCCGCCGTTTGCTGCTGGCCGAGTGTTTGCCGATAGCGCTGGTGCGTTTGATGATCGTTGGCACGGTGGTTTGAACGAATATTTGGCTTGGCTTGAGCAACGGTTGCTCGCAGCGCGCCAGCTGATGGCTGAGCATGGCTCGTTGTTTTTGCACCTTGATCGGCGGGCGGTGCATTATGCCAAAGTGCTGCTTGATCGGATTTGGGGCTTCGATTGTTTTCGCAATGAAATTATTTGGCATTACACTGGGGGCGGGCGCGCACGGCGCAGCTTTTCGCATAAGCACGATACAATTCTTTGGTATAGCAAGCATCCCCAACAATGGACATTTAATTTGCAGGCAATGCGCCAACCCTATAAAGCAAGCAGTGGTTTTGCCAAGGCGGGCATTCGTTCGGCGGCGGGCAAGCGCTATTTGCCGCATCCAGATGGCACGCCGGTTGATGATGTTTGGGATATTCCCATGCTCAACCCGATGGCCGCCGAGCGTTTGGGCTACCCCACCCAAAAGCCTGAACGCTTGTTGGAGCGAATTATTCTCGCTGCAAGCAATTCAGGCGATCTGGTTGCCGATTTGTGTTGTGGCTCTGGCACGACGGCGGCAGTGGCGCAACGCTTAGGGCGACGCTGGATTGCTGCTGATCAATCGGCTGATGCCTTGGCTTTGGTACGCACGCGCTTGCGTCAGCAGGCCGCCGAATGGCATGAGCACCTTATCCAACCTCAGCCAGATTGGTTTGCCGCCAAGCACTAAGCGCCGTCGCCGCTACCGTTGAATCCCAATCTTGGCCGATTGCTTGATCGATCAAGCCTTGCAGATTATTGCCAAGGCTGTTTGGTTGTGCCCGCAGATGGTCGAGGGCATTGGCCAAGGCGACAATTTGCGCGCTGCGAGTTGGATATTTGCCGCCGCGCGGAAAGCCAGTGCCATCAAGCCGCTCATGATGTTCAGCCAGCAATGGAATCAGGCTATGCAAACTTGGATAGGCCTGCAGAATCGCAATGCCTTCGTTGACATGCTGCTGATAGAGCGCAACTTCCCAATGTGGGCTGCCAAGCGCTGGGCGAACCACCACACTGCGCGGGAGGCGGGTTTTGCCACAATCGTGCAAAAGCGCTGCCAGCCAAAGCTGCTGATGTTCGTATTGTGGCAATCCCAGCGTTTGGCTCATATGCCATGCCATGTGGCTAACCCTCAGCGAATGTTGATAAAGTTGGTACGAATGGCGCGCGATCGAATGCACAATCAAGTGGGCTTCGTAGGGCAAGGTGAATGAGTTTGGCATCAAGGCTGCAATCTCACGCGGAATGGAATGCCAAAGTTCCGGAAAAGCTGTTGTGTCCATGCCGCGTTCTCCTTCTCGGCTAAAGCCTGCCTGATTCAATATTGCCCCATTGCCATGCAACGTTCAATGGCGCGGTTTGTAATTGCTGGGTGACAGTGATGGTTTCGATGTCGCCCCATTGCCAAGCGGTGTTAAGTGGTTCTGCTTGCAAGTGTTGGGTGGCGGTGATAGTTTCGATGTCACCCCATTGCCAAGCCGTGTTGAGCGGCGCAGTTTGCAGGTGTTGGGTGGCGGTGATGGTTTCAATATCGCCCCATTGCCACGTAGTATTAGCTGGCGCTGGTGTATCAAATTGAAGTGTTTGGCTGCTTGTGAGGGCAGTGTAAACAAAACTGACCAAAATCAGGCCGAAGGTTGCGAAGGCGAGTAGGATGCGGCGACTAATTGCTGATGAGTTGTACACTGAGAGCCTCCTAAGCTGTATCAATTTGGGTCTGGACACAGCTTCGTTTTCTCGGTGCGACAACCCTGTGAAAGGCCTGCGACACGCATGCGACAATTATTTTAGATGTATTTAATTGTTGGGTTTTATCTGAAATTTAAAAATTAAAAAAATCAGCCATGGCATCGCGAACGACGCTCATGACTGATCGATTTAAGCAGGTTTATTTTAATTTATTGATTGGTTAGCTGCCTCCGTCGTAATAACACCAGCATTGGCCATAAACAGCAGCTTGCGGCCACAAACGCTGCGGGGAGGCCCATGCGACTAGCGATTAAGCCAATGATTGGCCCACCTAAAATCTGTCCAAAGGCATCAGCTTGGCTGTTGATCGAGATAATTGTCGCGCGACTGCGACTTTCAATCAGCCGATTGAGCCAAGCACTATACAAGGGTTGAATGCTTTGGCGTAGCATTCGAATTAACATAATCCAAAATAAGGCTATAGCAAATTGTTGGGAGAATGCTAAACCGAGCAAGCCCACCGCCAACAAGCCATATTGCCAGCGCAAGAGCCACATGCTGCGTTCGGTGGTGTTGCTGGCCAAGCGTTGCACGATACTAACCGCCAACAAGCTGGCCAAGGTTCCAAGCGCTGCAATTGCGCCAAACCAGGTGACTGGCTGCCAATTCAGCCATGTTGGCAGGCCAATAGTGGTCAGCAAATGCGCTTCCCACAGCCGATCGTAGCCCTCGGACGCAGCGCCAGCAATTGCACTGATCAGCAATAAACTCATCAGCACTGGCTGCCCACGCACTGCTTGCCAGCCATGACGAAGGGTGGCTCCAAAGCGGCCCCAACTTTGACGTTCAGTGGCAGGCGCGGGGGCAAACCCCGTTTCGGGCATCAACCAACGCATGCCAACAGCCAAGCCAACCAAGCCAACTCCACCGCTGATCATCGGCCAACGTAGGCCAAGCTTGGCAAGTAGCACGCCGAACCCAATGCCTACTAAACTAGCAATGCTATTAAGCTGAGCAGCCTTGAGAAACAATGGTTCGACCGCCTCAACGCCAATTTCATCGGTAATCCACGCTTCGGTTGCGCCACTGATCAAGGCATAGCCCAAAGCCCAAACGACTTGGGCCAATAAGCTGCCAATAAAACTGCCGAGCCAAACCTCGCTGAGCGCTCCCAAGCCCAAAAATGCTATCCCAAGCACCACCGATAAACGCCGACTATAGACATCGGCGATAACTCCCGTCGGAATTTCCAAGCTGAAGGCTGCTGCCTCCAGCACCGTGCCCACCAACACCAATTGCAATGGATCAAGCCCAAGCACTTGAATCCGATACAGCATTGAAGCGGTAAAAATACAACTCAACAACAGTCGGCTACTAAATTCCAAAATCAGATAAATCAAACGCGCTTGCGGTTGCACATGCAACTCCTGCTAGAACAACGATTAACCCAGCATGGCAAGTATCAGCGCGCTTGTTAATATTCCCTCACCCCAACCCCTCTCCCACGGAGCGAGCGAGGGGCTTTAACCCTATGGTTGTGTCGCAATTCGTCGGCGAAACACAAATGCTCTCCCTCGCCCGCATTTCGTGGGCGAGGGGTCTGGGGGTAAGAGAAGTTTACAGTTGCTGATACTCAACCCGAACAAGGCCAGCAGTGTGCAATAGGATTTGCATGAAATACCTCCCATAAAAAATTCTAGTTGAGGTATACCAAGTTTTGGCTGGCTTGAACTCAGTCGGATGTTGTATCTCCAACACAATGCTAACGTAGAAGCCTTCTCGGGCTGGGTTTGGCTATGCTACAATCGGCCTAGCGGTTAAATTCCGATTTAGAAGTTTGCAAAAGGAGTAGCGACCTATGGCTGAGCAACACGACGTTGCCAACGAGCGCGAACAGTTTCAATTTCAAGCTGAAATCCAACAAGTTTTACATATTTTGATTCACTCGCTCTATACGCACCGCGAGATTTTTGTGCGCGAATTAATTTCGAATGCCTCCGATGCCTTGAATCGGGTGCAATTCGAGATGCTGACCAACCAAGATGTGCGCGATCCTGAGTTGGAATTGGCAATCACGCTCGAAACCGATAAAGATGCCCGCATCATTCGGATTAGCGATACTGGCATCGGCATGACCCGCGATGATATGATTAAAAATTTGGGGACGGTTGCCCAATCAGGCGCGAAAGCCTTCTTGCAAAAGCTGGGCGAAGCCAACCAAACCAATAGCAGCGAAATTATTGGTCAATTTGGCGTAGGCTTCTACTCGGTCTTTATGGCCGCCGATGAAGTGCGGGTTACTTCCTTGTCGCACCATCCCGATGCAACTGCATGGCGCTGGACTTCGCGCGGCGAAGCAACCTACACCTTGGAAGCAGCCGAACGCAGCGAACGCGGCACAACGATCGAAATCGTGCTCAAAGAAGATGCAGAAGAATACGCCGAACGCTGGAAACTTGAACAAATTGTGCGCCAACACTCGAATTTCGTGGCCTTCCCAATCTATTCAGCTGAGGGCGACGAAAAGAAGGTGCTCAATCAACGCACCGCTCTGTGGCGCAAGCAACCACGCGAAGTTACCCAAGAAGAATATAATGATTTCTATCGCCAAACCACGATGGATTTCAGCGAGCCTTTGAGCACTGTTCACATCAGCACCGATGCGCCAGTCGATTTGCATGCAATTTTGTTCTTGCCCGCCAAACGCGAGCAAGGTATGATGCGCCAAATTCCTGATCCAGGCTTGAAGCTCTATTCGCGCAAGGTGCTCATCCAAGATCGCAATGAAGAATTGTTGCCCAAGCATTTGCGCTTTGTCCAAGGCGTGGTCGATTCGGAAGATCTGCCGTTGAATGTCTCGCGGGAAACGGTACAAAGCAGCGGGACGTTGCGCCAAATTGCCAAAATTATCACCAACAAAATCACCAAAGAAATTGAAACCTTGGCCGATAACGATGCCGATAAATTTGCTGATTTCTGGCGTGAATTTGGCCCATATTTCAAAGAAGGCTTGGTCACTGATCCTGGCACGCGCAGCCAAATCGAGCCACTTTTGCGCTTCCACTCGACCAACAGCGAGGGCTTGACCAAGCTCAGCGAGTATGTCGAACGCATGAAGGAAGGCCAAGAAGATATTTATTATGTGATTGCCGACAATGTGGAAACCGCCCGTCGCTCGCCGCACCTCGATTATTTCAACGAACGCGGCTACGAAGTGCTGTTGATGCATGAAACAATCGATAGCTTTGTTATCTCAAGCTTGCGCGATTTCCAAGGCAAAAAACTGCGCTCAGTCGATGATGCCGATATTGCTGGTGACGATGTTGAGCTGGAAGGCGCGCTCTCAGCTGCGACCCTCGGCCAACTTGGCGACCGCATCAAGGAATTATTGGGCGAGCAAATTAGCGAAGTGCGTGGCTCGAAGTTGCTGCGCAGCAATCCTGTGCGTTTGGCCGCAGCTGGCGATGATATGGGCCGCGATATGGATCGCATCCGGCGTTTGATGGGCCAAGAATATAGCGTACCAAGCCGGATTCTTGAACTCAACCCACGCCACGCGATTGTGCACAACTTGGCAGCATTGCTCGACGAGCCAGATCAAGGCGAGTTGTTCAAGGTTGCGGTTGAGCAATTGTATGGCACGGCCTTGTTGGGCGAAGGTTTGCACCCCAATCCCAGCGAGTTGATCAGCGGCGTACACGCCTTGATCGCCGCCGCCACCAAAAAATAATAAATGTGAGAATCCCTCACCCCAACCCCTCTCCCACCTAGCGGGTTTAAGGGCGGACAGGTTGGGAAATGGGTATTAATGGATGTTAGGGCATGGCCGTCCCGAGCCGGCCACCCCGCGTCACGGTCGTTGCCCATCGT
>NZ_JAFBCZ010000015.1 GCF_016907925.1 Herpetosiphon giganteus
CCCTACTCGAAGCGCCTCAAGACACCGCTGCATAAGGCTCATTTTTGTGCCATCCAAACGACAGACATAGGCATACTATGTCATTGCTGAGTTTCGCCCGTTGCACGATGTGCCGTTTATGGCCTTGCAAACCAGCGATGGCAATTGGCTGGTGCGCGATGAAAACCCAGCCATCGCCTTGGCTCCTAGTGCCACGATTTTGGTGCGCTATGCCTTGGGTCGCCCAGCCAGCAGCCAACAGCAACACTATTGTTTTGGCTACAATAGCGTTGGCGACGATGCCCTGACCTATGCAGAACACGAAGCTCAAGAAATTGCCAAACTTGTGGGCGGCCAGGCTTGGACAGGCGCATTAGCCACTGATCAATTTTTGCGCTATGCCCACGACGCACGGATTATTCACATTGCCTCGCATTGTGTCTATGATGCCCAGCAACCACTCAATTCGCACCTGATTCTTGGCAACGAAACCTTGAGTGCCCAAACAATTATGGATCATGTGCAGATCGATACCGATTTGGTGGTGTTGAGTGCCTGTGTTAGCGGGCGCAGTTTTGTGGCAGTCAGCGACGATCAATATGGCTTGCAACGAGCGTTTCTGTATGCTGGAACCCGCAGCTTGCTCTGTTCATTGTGGAACGCCTCAGACGTGGCAGCGTTGTTCGTGATGGATCGCTTTTATCGTCAATTACAGGCCGGAGTACGGATTGCGCTAGCACTCAAACACGCAGTTATTGCTGTACGAGACTTGACGCGGGTTGATATTATTAAACAGTTCCAAATTTGGCAGTTACCGACGAGCGCGATTCCGTTTGAACTTGATGGCCAGCACAATGACAGCCCTTTGGCAGATCCACGCTTTTGGGCTGGCTTTATGGTGATCGGTAAAGCCTAAAGTGTAAGCAACCACTGTTCGTTCGACCATTGTATAACTGTTTACGATGCTTCTCGAAGCATCACGCCTGAAAGCAAAGGTGCGCACCATGTTCGAGACCCAATTATCTGATAGCGAGCAGCTCTATACCGAACGTGCAACTCTTCTGATCAAGAAATATGGATGGACACTGCTCTCAATCGACGAGCTGGTACAACGAACTATGCGCCGTCGCCAGACCGATTTTCAAGGCACGCTTGATCAAACCCTGATTTGCTCGTACATGATTTCGTTATACGATGCATGTTCTGGCCGCGAAGGGTTCGGTCGACGTGAGGATGGCTATACGGAGCTTTTCCGCATGGTCTATAGTTATGCCATGCTTAAACGTTTTGAACCAGCTGAGGAAATTGCGCAGGCAACGATTGAGCGGGTGCTCAAACATTTTGACGATTGCCGCAAGCCTGGGGCGTTTTGGGAATTTGTGCGTTTGCAAATGAACAATGCCTTGCGCAGTTTGCGCCGTTGGACAAAATATCCCGCTGATTCGCTTGATCAACCAAGCATGAATGACGAGGGTCAAAATCGTTACGATGTGCTGGAAGATACCCAAAGCATTGCCCCAGCCACGGTGGTCATTCAACATGAAACTAAGGAGCGCATCTCGGCCTGTTTAAACGCCTATTTACGGGAACATCCCCGTTCACATAACCAATTAGCCGCATTGTGGCTGAAATATATTACCGGCCTAGATGACAATGCGATTAGCCGGACGTTGGAAACTACCGTAAGCCATGTACATACCCTGCGGAGCCGCGCAATCAAGCGGCTGCGTGATGATCCCCGCTGGCAAGCTGTTGCCACTGATCTAGGGATTGCTTACGAATAACTATTTGGTGAGGAACTACCATGAACACGTCACTTCCGACCGCATCTCACGAGATTATGCGTCAACGCCTTGTTGAGTATGCCCATGCTGTTGCCCTCGGCGCGCCAATAGATGCTGCGCTGCAAGTCGTCGCCGACCATGTTGAAACATGTTCAGGCTGCCGCGCCGAGTTATTTGATGCCTTGGATGCTAGTTATGCCTTGTATAGCACGTCGTTTGCAATGGCAGATAACATTCCAGCGCCTTCGTTGAAGTTCTTGCGCCAGCATTCGTTGGTCACCGCCGCCCCTGAAACGGTTGGCTATCGCTTTATGATCGAGTTTTCTGACCAAATGCTTCAGCAGATGCAAATTCAATTGCAATACACAGGCCAAATGCGTGGCCAGCGGCTGATTGGCACCTATCGTCAATCGTCGGTGAGTATTCCCGATGTGACGATTGAAATGTATGAGAGCATGCAACCAAAACATGCTGTTTTACACTGCTACATTCAAGTGCCAGAACGCGATCCTTTTGATCAAGCTGGAACTGAAGTCAAGGTCGTCTCGCCAAGCTACGAGAACAACGGCACAACCGATGCCGATGGCTTTGTCTTATTCGATCGTATTCCGATTGAAGAATTGGCTCGCTTGAAAATCAAAATTCTCAATTAGCAAGTGTGGGTAGTACGGGTTGTGTTGTGTTCTACCCACAGTTGCGAAACGAAACTAAAACCTAATCAACGAGAGAATCATTGCTACGATTCCCCAACTTCATGCGCTAATTGCTCCAAGAATTGGTTTAAAATACCGGTTCGTTGTTCTGCTAATGCACGGCCTGTGGCTGTTTGCATTGTTTGAGGCAGCTTTAAAAGTTTGGTATAAAAATGATCGATGCTGTTTGTCAAATCATCTGCTGGGCGAGTGCGCGGAATCGGCTGCTGTGGATCGTAGAGTCGGCGGCCAAGCTCAACGCTGAGCATCAAACAACGGGCTAAGCCAATCGCGCCCAGCGAATCAAGCCGATCGGCATCTTGCACGATTTTGGCCTCGATAGTTTCTGGTTGAATGTTGGCCGAGAAACTGTGAGCCGCAATCGCATGGCCAATTGCTGGCAAAGAGGCTGCTGGATAGCCTTGGCTGCTCAGCCATTGAGTTGCGTGTTCGGCGGCCATGCGCGAGGCTTGGCTGCGTAATGGCGAGGCCTTAGAAACCACCACGCAATCGTGCAACCAAGCTGCGGGAATAATTACCGCCAAATCGCCGCCTTCTTGGGCTTGAATTAATTGGGCATTGCGCACGACCCGTCGAATATGTTCAGGATCGTGCGAAACATCTGCTTGACCAAGCTCTTGCTCAATCCAGCTTGCAAAGCGTGGTTGCCATTGATTCAGATCAATCATCGTTCTACTTAGCTCCCAACCTTACGATACACGTCGAGCGTCGCTTTGGCCAAATTTTCCCACGAGAATGCTTGAGCACGAAGCAAGCCCCGTTCGCGCAGATCGGCACGCAGACTCGCATCATTGGCGATGCGCACCAATTCTTGCGCCAGCTGCTCGATATTATCAGGATCGACTTGGATCGCCGCATCGCCGACCACTTCGGGAATGCTGGTGGCATTGGTGGTGAGCACAGGCGTACCGGAAGCCATGGCCTCAAGTGGCGGAATGCCAAAACCTTCGTAGCGCGATGGATAGACAAAAGCAGTCGCGGCGTTATACCACAGCGGCAAATCTTCGCCAGGCACATAGCCCAAAAAGCTCACGCTATCGTGTAATTGTAATTGCTCATAGGTACTGAAAATTTCGTCGAAATTCCAGCCCTTGCCACCGCCAATTAACAATGGCATGCCAACGTCGTGCTTAACTTTGGCATAGGCACGCAGCAAATTGGGAATATTTTTGCGTGGCTCTAAGGTGCCAAGATAAAGCAAAAATTGCTCAGGCAATTGTTTTTGCTGTTTCCAAGCATTAATTTCGGCGCTTGAACGAGGGTGATATTGCGCGCCAGCAGCATTATAGGCAATGCTAATTTTGGCGGGGTCAAGCCCAAGCCGATCGACCATCGCAGCTTTGGTATATTCAGAAACCGCAAATAGATGGGCTGCTTGGCGGACACCTTGGCGAGTTGCCGCTGCCAAATACCGCCGATTGGCCTTGCGGTGCGAGCCTGTCACATCCATAAAAGCTAAATCGTGGATGGTGACGATGGTTGGCACTGGTGAAAGCAATGGCGTGATATTTAACAAGCCATGAAAGAGATTGACGCGGCGTTTGGCCAGCAGCCAAGGCGCAATAAATTGCTCCCATGGAATGCGATATTTGGGCTGAATTGTGGGCAAGCGCGATTCGACAATTTCCCAGTTGGCGGGCAAATTGAGGTGTTGGCGCACGTTTGGCCCAACAAACAGCGTGTATTGATTATCGTGGTCGAGCTTCGCGAGGTTTTCAATCAAAAAACGGGTGTGATTTGAGACCCCAGCTTGGCGAAAAGAGCTATCAAATGAGAGGAGATGACCATTAATTGTAAAATGCATAGGCTCAATTTCTAAAACTGCAAACGAGCGATTCTTCAGCGAGTATACCATACCTGGCTTTTGGGGCTATTCTAAGGGTTGTTTCAATAACCAGGTTTTTTCTCCTCCCTTCCGTCCCTCCGCTGGAGGGAAACGCAGGGGTTTTCATCCCCTGCACTCCTAATATTCATGCGGTGGATTGTGTGTATGTTTCTATATCCCCTTCTTCGATTTGGTTGCTTTGCGTTCTTCGTGTTCTTCGCGGTTTCTTGACCCTGACCCCTGAAATCTGATCCCTCAACAAGATTTCTCCTCCCTTCCGTCCCTCCGCTGGAGGGAAACGCAGGGGTTTTCATCCCCTGCACCCCTAATATTTGTTTTATGGATTGTTATTATGTTTCTATCATCCGCCAATTCTTTGTCTGATTTGTCCTTGACTACTATTTGTTTTATGGATTGTTACTATGTTTCTGCTTCCCCCTTTTTTCGATTTGTGTGCTTTGCATTCTTCGCGCTCTTCGTGGTTTCTCCTCCTTCGTAGACTTCGTGGATCAAAACTTCGTGGTTTCTTGGCCCTGATCCCTATTAAGCGTACCCTTACACTTCTATAATACGGTTAAGACCTTAGAACCATTCCAATCGTGATCCGATGGTTGGCTGAACAATTCTGGGTACGCTTATGGCTAGGGGGTTCTCCAACATTTTGCGGAGGAATACACATGGATACGTTGACCGCAGCACGGGCGCAGATGGAAGTCTCGCTCGCGTTTCACATGGTCTTTGCGGCACTGGGTATTGGCTTTCCCTTGCTGATGGTCATTAGCGAAGGTTTGGGCTTGAAAACGGGGCAAGCTCATTATCTTGCTCTGGCAAAAAAATGGGCTAAAGCAACGGCACTCACCTTTGCAATTGGCGCTGTTTCAGGCACAGCGCTCGCATTCGAATTGGGCTTGCTGTGGCCAACTTTTATGGGTTTTGCTGGCAGCATTATTGGCTCGGCCTTTACGCTTGAAGGCTTTGCCTTTTTTATCGAGGCGATTTTCCTTGGCCTTTATTTGTATGGCTGGAAGCGACTTTCGCCGCTAGCGCACTGGCTTACTGGCATTCCGGTGGCGATTAGTGGCATGCTTTCGGGAGCACTCGTTGTTGCGGCCAATGCTTGGATGCAAACGCCAGTTGGCTTTGATTTGGTGGATGGCAAAGCGGTTAATGTCAATCCGCTTGCGCCGTTTCTCTCGCCTGCATGGCTTGATATGGCCTTGCACTCAACCTTATCGTGCTATATTGCGACTGGTTTTGCAGTGGCAGGCGTGTATGCGATGGGCATGCTCAAAGGCCGCAACGACCGTTATCATCGCTCTGCATTAACGATTAGCCTTGGTTTGGCAACCGTAACTGCCTTGTTGCAACCGATTAGCGGCCATATTAGCGCTCAGCGTGTCGCCAAAGATCAGCCAGCAAAGTTGGCAGCCATGGAAGCCTTGTTTGAAACTCAAGCTGGCGCACCATTGTTGATTGGCGGCATTCCCGACCCAGAGACTGGCGAAATTCACTTTGGAATCGAAATTCCCAAAGCGCTGAGCTTTATGGCAACCAACGATTTTAATGCAGAATTACGCGGTTTGAATAGCTTTCCGCCAGATGAACGACCGAATGTGGTGATCGCTCACATTGCTTTTCAAGTGATGGTTGGAGCCGGCTTTGCCTTGATTGGCTTGGGCTTGTGGTTTTGGTGGCGACGCTGGCGTGGCAATCTTGTTCTGAGTCGAAAACTATTATGGGCATTAGTGATAGGCTCGCCACTAGGCTTTTTAGCCTTGCAAGCTGGCTGGATTGTGACCGAGGTTGGCCGCCAGCCGTGGATTATCTACGAAGTGATGCGCACCCGAGATGCAGTAACCACGGTGGATGGCGTGCCACAGGTGTTTTATCTGTTTAGTTTGTTGTATATTGGGCTAGCAAGTGTGCTGGTGTATTTATTACGTAAACTTGCAACTGGCTATCCACCTGAAGCCAACGAAAGCGAGGCGACCAATGCCGCTTGAAGTGATTGTGGCCGCAATTGGCTTGCTAGGGGTCATCACCTATGCGATTTTGGCTGGAGCCGATTTTGGTGGCGGCATTTGGGATTTATTCGCGTGGGGGCCGCGACGCGCACAGCAACGTGATGCCATTGCGCATGCGGTTGGCCCAGTTTGGGAAGCAAATCATGTGTGGCTGATTTTTATTATTGTGTTGCTGTTTACTGGCTTTCCGACGGCCTTCGCGGCCTTGAGCGTTGGCTTATTTGCACCCTTCCACATTGCGCTCTTGGGAATTATTCTACGTGGCGCGGCCTTTGTGTTTCGGGCGTATAGCCCGCAAAAAGCCGAACAACCAAGCCAAAGCAGCCAGCGCTGGGGTACGATTTTTGGTGCGGCCAGCGTCATCACGCCGGTAATTTTGGGCATGGCGTTGAGTGCAGTTTCGGCAGGCCAATTACGGGTGATTGATGGCGTTGTGCAAAGCGAAGGGATTGTTTGGCTCACGCCGTTGGCAATTGCCATGGGCTTGTTAGCTTTGGCCTTATGCGCCTACCTCGCCGCTGTGTATATGACGCTTGAAACCCGCGACGAGCTGCAAGCCGATTTTCGCCAGCGAGCGCTGCTTGCAGGCACGGCAGTCGTTGGATTATCAGTTTTAAGCTTGCCCTTACTGTATTTCAAGGCCCAACATTTGTGGGATGGCTTGATTAGCTTGCGGGCTGCGCCAGTACTTGCGGTTGGAGTTATTGCAGCTTTAATTTCAGGTTGGGCTTTGTTGCGTTGGCGCTTTCAGCTGGCGCGAGGTGCAGCAATTGTGCAAATTAGCTGTTTGTTGGCAGGCTGGGGCATTGCCCAATATCCCTACATTATTTATCCCGATGTGACTTTGGCAGCGGCGGCAGCTCCACGAGCAAGCTTAATCTTTATTTTGGTTGCCTTGCCGTTAGGCTTGTTAATTTTGTTGCCGTCGTTGTGGTTTTTGTTCAAAGTGTTTAAAAGCGCGCCGCTTGAGGATGTCTAGGCTGCGATCCTTATGTTCAGATTTGGAGGATCGCCACCCTTCCGTCCCGCCAGCGGGAGACGCAGGGGGTTTTCAGCCCCCTGCACCCCCAAATATGTATGTGTTGGACTGTTGCAGTGTTTCTCCAATCCCAACCTTCGTGCGCTTCGCGGGCCTTCGCGGTTGAGTCTCTTCCGATTCCAGCAACTAAATACAGGGGCTGAAAACCTCTGCACCCCCAAATATGTATGTGTTGGACTGTTGCTGTGTTTCTCCAATCCCAACCTTCGTGCGCTTCGCGGGCCTTCGCGGTTGCGTCTCTTCCGATTTCAGCAACTAAATGAAGGAGATTTTCCTGCCCCTTATAGGTCCAAATAGTTATGTTCTAAAATATTGAATGGGCTTTTTATGACCCTAACCTTCGTGGTTGGATTGATGATTACTGATACCTCAACGGTTATCCTTTGGTTTACGGTTGAGGTTGGGTATCGATTTCGAGCCAAGCACCGCGATCGTCGGGGAAAATCATGGCCAGAATCGCAAATTTCTGGCCGTTAATCAGCAATGGTTGCTCCAACGAAACAGTTTGTTTTTCACCAGCGACCTCAAATTGTTGTGGGCGAACCTCGATAATTGCCGTGGTTTCGCCGCGCCGAAAACTGCTTAAATGCAGCCAAACCCCTGGTTGAAACTCGCTTGGTGGTACGCCGCGCTTCAAAATAAAACTATCGGGCTTGGTCTGCGCATAAACTGGCAGGGCTGGGTTGGTAATTGAGGTTGGTTCGGTAGTCATACCACATGCTCCTACTATCACTAACAAACTTAATATCAAGATCCGTTGTAAAAGCTGCTGCATGGGACTTTAATCCTTTTCATTAACTGCAACTTGCTGATAATTAGCTTTAAATTCATCAAAGGTACTAATGCATCATATTCATAGCCAAATTGAGGGGAATTCGTTAATGAATCAGGATTGGATGAGGAAGGAGGAGGAAAAAGATGCTCAATCAATCACAAACGAATATACCAAAAACTGTAATTGATTGTCAATAATTTAGCACTATAATAGCTGTTTAGATACAATTTTTATTGGTTCTTCTTGTTAGGATTTATCAACGTGAAGTATGAGGTAGCAGAGCGGATATACTTCCCGCCAACAAAAAACGCAGGGGTTTTCAAGCCTCCCTGCGTTTCAAACATACGCTTGCAAAAACGTTTATTCGGCTTTGGGGGCTTTAATTTGAACGGTGCCTTCTTGGGCAGGGAAGCGACCAGCAGACATGCGTTCGTAGAATTCGCGCAACACCGCAAAATCGGCCTCAATATCGCCGGTTGGGTACAGTAACGGCCCAAAACCCAAGACTTTGCGCTTGTAGTTGATATAGCTCATACCAATCGGAATTTTGGCATTCAAGGCGATATAGTAAAAGCCTGTTTTCCAGTGATCGGTTGCTTTGCGTGTGCCTTCAGGGGCAACCACCAGAACCAATTTTTCGTGGCGTTCGATCTCATCGACCACTTGCTGCACCGCGTTGTAGGTTTTATCGCGGCGAATCGGAATGCCGCCCAACCAGCGCATCAACGTTTTGAAGGGAAAGCGAAACAGCGAATGCTTGCCAATCCAATAAATTGGCAGTTGGCGCGAAAATGTTGCCAGCAACATCACCGCAAAATCCCAATTGGATGTGTGATAAGCTCCAATCGCGATCCATTTTGGCTCAGTTGGCACAGTCCCTTCGACTTGCCAACCGACGAGTTTGAGCAACGCTTGGGCAAGCCAACGCAACGGACGGCCTGGTTGTAACGACATCCGCGATGGACGAAAGCCACGAAATCGCTTCATTGATGGTTCCTGTTGGGGCGGCAAGCCAACACCTGCCGCCAAAGGCTGAATTAGAGAGCGGTTTTGATCGCCGCCACGATCGCATCACGGGCCACTGCTTGCTGCTCACCAGTGCGCAAATCTTTCAATTGCACCACGCCTGCCGCCAAATCGTCGGGACCAACCACAAGGGCAAAATTGGCCCCTTTGCGATCAGCTTCTCTGAATTGATTGGCTACTTTGACTGGATTATAGGCGGTCAGCACACTTAGGCCTGCGGCGCGCAATTCGCCAGCCAAGCGCAAGCTTTCGTTCTGAAAATCGCTGGCAAACAGTGTTACATAGGCATCGATGGTGCGTTCTGGGCGTGGCCCCATATTAAGCTCAAGCATCAAATCAAACAAGCGCTCCAGCCCAAAGGCACAGCCAACGGTCGGCAATGAACGCTTGCTGAACATACCAACCAGATTGTCGTAGCGCCCGCCACCCAACAATGAACCCATCGGCGGCGAATCGAGCACTGCTTCAAAAACGCAGCCCGTATAGTACGATAAGCCACGGGCCAAGCTGGGCGAAATTGTAAAGCTATCGGCGGGCACGCCAAAGCTGGTCAAGACATCGCAAATAGTGCGCAACGCTGATACGGCGGCCAACGCAGGGGCATCATTGGCCAGCACGCTTTCCATCTCGGCTAAAACTGCGTCAACTGAGCCGCTAATGCCGACAAAATGCAAAACCCGCTCGGCAGCTTCGGCGCTCACACCGCTTTTGAGCAATTCGTTGCGCACACCATCGTTGCCAATTTTATCGAGCTTGTCGATTGCGCGATACACGCCGCCGGCCTCGTTTTCAGCAACGCCCGCTACCCGAGCTAAACCACTTAAAATCTCGCGGTGATTGAGCAGCACTTTTGCGCCAGTAAAGCCAATCGCACGCAAGCCTTCAACCACCACCGCGACAATTTCAGCATCGGCGATTGGGCTATCCACGCCGACAATATCAGCGTCGAGTTGCCAAAATTCACGGTAGCGGCCTCGAGCTTGGCGTTCGCCACGGAAGGATTGGCCCAAGGCATAGCGTTTGAAGGGCATGGTCAATTTGCCTTCATTTTGGGCTACCACCCGCGCCAAGGGCACGGTTTGGTCGTAGCGCAGGGTTAATGCATCATCGCCATATTTCAAACGATAGAGCAATTTTTCTTCGTCGCCAATTTTGCCCTCAAGCGTATCTGAGTATTCGACGATTGGCGTGGAAAGTGGTTCAAATCCATAGCGCTCTAAAACACCAATCAAGGTGTCAGTGATAAAACGCCGCAAGCGCATGGCTTCTGGCAGGTGGTCGCGCATGCCTTTGTAGGCGCGAGGAGTAATTGGCATAAATTCAATTCCTTATTTCAAGGGCACAATGCCCCAACAGCGCTAGCGCTTGAGCGAAACACCAGTTAAATCAAGCTCGCCCAAGGCGGTAATGGTGTAGCCATCAACATACGATTTTACCAAGGAATAATCGACACTATGCATCAGCGGAATAACCACAAAATCGCTGAGCAATTGTTCCTCTGCTTGGCGATACAGTGCGCCACGTTTGTCGGCATCGGCTTCAGCCTTGGCTTGCTCAATCAATTGATCAAACTTTGGATTGCTGTAATTACTGCGGTTATATTGACCATTACTGCCAAACAACACCTCTAAAAAGTTCTGGGGATCAGGATAATCGGCGATCCAGCTGAGGTCGTACAAATGGTAGTTATCGCGTTCGAGCGCTGCCAAATAATCGCCAAATTGATCTTGGCTACGAATTTCAATCGTCACACCAAGCTCATCTTTGGCAATTTGGGCGAGCAAACCAACGCCGCTGCCGCTGCTATAGCCAATGATTGGCGGGAATTTATCGACGCTGCCATAGCTCGATTCGCTAATTAATTGTTTGGCGCGGGCAATATCGGCGCGTGGCTCAGGCAAGCGCTCTGGCTCAGCGCCAGGCATACCAGGTGGCAAAATCCCACGCGCAGCCACAACCGAACCATTGTAGGAAACATCGGCCAATTTGACCCGATCGATCAACAAATAAAAGGCTTCGCGCACTTTGGGATCGTCGAATGGCGGTTGGTTGACGTTCAAGCCAATGTAGCTCAATTGCAGCTGAGGTGTGACGCGCAATTCGGCGTGTAATGGATCAGCTTCATCATTAATCCGATCAAGATCATAGGTGCCAATCGCGGTTACATCGATTTCGCCTTGCTCGAATAAACCCAACGGATTGCTACCTTCAGCACCGATCAGATAGGTAATCCGATCCAATTTGGGGGCAGTGCCATAGTAGTATGGGTTTGGCACAAGCTCCATGCGGCGGCGATGGTTCCACAAATCGAGGGTAAACGGGCCAGAACCATTGGGCTTTTCGAGCCAAGCGCTATTACCTTCAACCGTGCGCCGATCGAGCACAAAGGCTGGTGGGTGGGTCAATTTGAGCAAAAACAGCGAGCTTGGCTGGCGCAGCGTAATTTCGATCGTCTGATCATCAACAACCTTAACCCCGCTGAGCGAGCTAGCTTGGCCTGTTACTTTTTCCAGCACGCCAGCAATATCATCGAGGTAGGTTGGCGAAACAATCGAGCCAATGCTAGGATCGGTCGCCCGTTCGAGGCTCCAACGCACATCTTCGGCAGTCAGCGGCGTGCCATCAGCAAAGCGGGTATTGCTGCGCAACTTGAAGGTATAGACCGTGCCATCAGCAGAAACATCGATTGTTTCGGCCAAATCGGGCACAGCCTCAAGATCGTTGTTGAGCGTTACCAAGCCGCTGAACATCAAGCGCGCAATAAAGCCGCTGGTCGTATCGCCAACTAAAGCAGGGTCAATCGTGGCCGGATCGTCGCCTAGAGTCAGAATAAAGTTGCCACCACCACCAGCTTGGCTTTGGGCGGCTGGAGTTGGCACAGGTGCAGGCACAGAAGTTGGGCTATTGCCAACTGCGCAGCCAACCAAACTGGTCAGCAATAATCCCACAAGTGAGAGACGTTTAAACATAGCACTTCCTCGCTCAGATCCCGTCCACAAGCGACGGTTGAACTATTATAGTACACACAAATGGCACGAAGAACGCCCTTCGTGCCATTCTAGGTCAGTAGCAAATGGCTTATTGGGCTGCGGCAAACAGCTGATCGATCGTATCGGCCAAAGCGAAATCTTTTTCGGTAATGCCCTTTTCATCGTGGGTCGAGAGGGCAATGGTTACTTTATTATAGCGAATGTCAATATCAGGATGATGATTAACGTCCTCAGCAGCATCGGCAATCTGGCGTACAAACTCAATTGCAAATGGGAAGGTTGCGAGGCTGTAAGTTTTGCTAATTTGGCCATCGACGATCGTCCAATCGCTGCGTTGCTCTAAGGCTTGTTGCAATGCTGCCTTCGCCAAAACTGGCATAGTCACTCCTTTGTCGACACTTGGCGCTACATGGCTCCAACCACATCGGCATATGGTTCGCCACACACAACATGATCATACAATTCACGAATATCGTGCGCGACGGCGGCCCAGCTATAGCCTTGGGCTGCTTGCACGCCGTTGCGCCCTAATTGTAAACGCAATGGCTCATCATTCAAGAGCAAACTAATTTTTTCGGCCAAAGCTTCAGGATCTTCGCGCGGCACTAGCAAGCCAGTTTCGCCATCGCGCACCGTGTAGCGCAAACCGCCAACATTCGAAGCAATTACCGGCGTGCCACAGGCCATGGCTTCGAGCGCAACCATGCCAAACGATTCGTAGTGCGATGGAACCACGACCATATCAGCGGCGCTATAAAACAAGGGCAATTTGCGCTGATCTTGCGAGCCTTGGAACGTGACCAAATTACCAATGCCTAATTCGCCTTGCAAACGGCGTAAACGGCGCATCTCGCTGCCCCATTGATCGGGCGTTTCACGCCGATCGCCGCCAATGATTGCCAAACAAATATCGCCACGCAAGCTTGGCTGTTGCTCGGCCAACAAGGCTATTGAACGCAACAACGTATCAATGCCCTTGAGCGGCTCGATGCGGCCAACAAACAGCAACATGCGATGCGGATGGGGTGGCACGCCCAACTCTTTACGCGCAACATGATGATCAATTGGGTGAAAATGCTCAACATCAACCCCACATGGCACAACCACAATTCGTTCCATGTCGGCTGCATAATGTTCGAGCATTTGGGCACGATCAAGCGGCGTGGCCGCCACGACCCGATCAACCTCGTGCAACAACATGCGTTCAATTTCGATCCGTTGCTCGGTTTCGGCCTCATCGCCACGGGCAATCGTATTTTTCATTGCGCCCAAGGTATGAAACATATGGATGACTGGCGTTCCCCACGCATGGCGCAACTCCAGCGCGGCAACGCCAGAGAGCCAATAATGGCTATGCACCACATCATAATGAATATCTTCGCCATCAGCCACGCAACGAATTCGATGCACAAACTCTGGCAGATAATCTAAAACCCAGTTTTTATCGTAGGGTGCGGCGGGACCAACCCGCACCGCAAAAACGCGCACATTCGGCGCGAGATTGGTAATCAACGGCGTGTTTGGGTCTTGCGAACGGGTGTAGATATCGACTGCAACCCCTTGACGACCCAACTCACGGCTTAATTCACGAACATAGACATTCATTCCGCCGGCTTCTTTGCCACCCAAAGCAGCCAGAGGGCTTGAATGGACACTCAACATTGCAACGCGGCGCACAGCTACCTCCCGTGTGTGGTTTCTGCCATCAGCATACCACGAAACGGGCCATGCCTTCTGTAAGGATGAAGGATGAAGGATGAAGGATGAGGGATGAACCCAAATGGCAAAAGTCAAAAAGAACATAGGGAGTTAAATTTAACACAGCGGCGCAGAGCGACCGAAGGATGAAGGATGAAGGATGAAGCCAAAAGCCTATAGCTCATAGCCGCATCTTCGCGCTCTTCGCGCTCTTCGTGGTTGCTAGCTTTCGTGGCGAAAAATCTCCCCGATTCCCGACACCTAGCCCCCGATCCCTACTATTCTGCAACCGCAATCGGCGTGCGAGTTGGCAGTGGCACAAGCTCAGTTGGGGCAACGCTCAGAATCGTACATGGATCATGCGCTGCATCGCAAATTCGTGGCAATTCAGGCGGAACCAGCAACGAATCGGTATCCAAATAGCCTTGATCATACAAGGCTTTGGCCGAAGCAGGGCCTTGCCAACGCCAATGCCATGGCTCGCTGGTATAGCCCATTAATTCATAAGTAATGAGTTCGCCATCGCGATATTTGATTGGGTAGGATTGCACCCAACCATATTTGTAAGCATTAGCGTTCAGCCAATCCTTCAACGGATCGGGAATGCGAAAGCCAATTTCGGGTGCGCCTTGGGGCAAAAGATCGACCGTTAAGCCAGTTTGATGCTCGCTGGTACCAGGTTTGGCGCTATAGGTTGCGGCGTAGGCAATCGCCTGTTTGCGGCTAATTGGTTTACCAGCTTCGGCGGCGCTACTCAACTCGTATTGGACCCAGCCCTCGAAGGTATTGGCTTGTTCTGCATACGAACGATAGGCCGAGCGAATTTCGAGTTCAAAGCCATCACGGCGGGCAGCATCGATTAACGCTTTGAGATCGGCAACCGCTTCGCTGCGCAACAATTGGCCCGAACGCGAACCACGCACTCCAGCCAAGCGCAAATCGAGCAATTCAGCCTCGGCAGCGAGCGTCGGAATCAACGGCACAGCCGTGGGGGTTGGGGGTTGGGTTGGGCGCGGCGTGCGCGTTGGAGTTGGCACAGGCGTGCGCGTTGGCTTGGGCGTTGAAGTCGCACTCGGCGCAACATGTGCTTGTTGCAAATGCACCTGACGATCAGCAATCGCTGCCTGTGAAACCGCCCCACAGCCACCCAACAACATTAAACCACATAACCCAGCCAGCAATGACTTCACGCGAAAAACCCCAATTCGTTAGCCAACGCTTGCGATTGTACCAAAACAGCGCAATTGTGCAACTAGCACGCGTTGTAATCACAATTTAGCGGTTGGGTTTAATTGCTCAGTTTGGCTACAGGCAACCAACTCTAAGATCAGCAGGATTATCCCATATTTGCGTCAAATAACTCGCTTCTCTCGATTATTAATAGCGAATCGTAACCTTTGGATAAACCAATCATCGAGCGCCCGATATTCTCAGCTATACTTATTAGTGAGGACATATGATTCGCTATGGCTTCTATCCAAATCTTAGAGAATCATGCAGCGATAGCTTTCACTAAGGAGCAACCATATGCAAAATCCCAGCACCCAGTTACAACCTAAGCAATGGATACTTGAAAGAAGTCGGCTTCGAACAACGATTATGCTCAAGCAGAGTATCCACCCATGAACCGCCAATTTTTTCGCCGGCTTTGGTCTGCGAGCATGATCCTGAGCCTCTTGGCAGGATGCACGACGATGAAGACGAGTGAAACAACTATTCTACCGTATACGCCCCAACCGTTGCCCGCCCTAGAAGGCACGCCTGGCCAATATAGTGGCTTGGCATGGCTTGATCAAGGCTTAGTCGTTCAGGCTACAATAGCTGGTGCACCATCAGGATTTCGGTTCTTTTGGGTTCAACAATCGATTGATCTCAGCAACCTAGTTGCAATTCCTGATGCCACTGATGCAGATCTAACGTTCCACCATCGTCCAGAGCGGTTGCCTGATGGACGCTTAGGGTTGATCTATGAGACGAGTATGAAGGTCATTGGCGCGCCAACCGATCAACAGGGCTATGTTGCGTTTGATCCAATCAACAATACGTTGACCGAACTCATACCTCGCCCGGCTCCGCGCGAAATTTTGGGCCATGGACGCGTGATCTGGAATCCAAGCTTGGATCGGGCCTTAGTAACTGATGCGCAAGAACTTGGCTCGCGTTTTTATTGGTGGACGGCGGCAGAAGGATTTACGCCACTCGATCTCGATGTGGCCGTCGCTCAGTATTTTGCTTGGTCGCCTGATGGCGCAACCATTGCCTTTTTTGGCAAACCGCAAATTGGCTCGGGTGGCCCAACCAGTGCCTTATCAAGCCCGGCCAATCTCTATCTCATGGATGCCAATGCCGACAATCGGCGGATTATTCTCGAAACGGCCTATAACATTGCGGGCTTGCAATGGTCGCCTGATGGCCGCTGGTTGGCCTTGGTTGCACGCTTAGACGGTGGCCACACAATCGTTTGGTTGCTTAACCCAACCACTGGCGAACGCTTGCCGCTCACCCCACCAGGTCGCTATCAATGGCCCGCATGGTCGCCCGATGGCAGCCAGATTGCCGTGATTGCCTATGATCCCAAGAATACATGCCGACGCGACAAAGATTATATCATCACCCTTGCTGTGCCACCCGAAGCCCGCTAACCCTAAAACCAAACAGGCAAGCCACGAATCAATTGGCTTGCCTGTTTTTGATGAAGCAAATTGCGAGCTTAGGGAATGCGCATGGGCATAACCAAGTGCAGATATTCGTCGCCGCCAATGGGCCGAAACACGCCCGGCGAATTGGGGGTTTGGGTTTCCAAGGCCACTTGATCGGTATCAATTGCCCCAAGTGCTTCTTGCAAATAGCGCACATTCAAGGCTAATTTGCCATCGTCTCCATTGATTAATGCACTAATCGCCTCAACCGATTCGCCGATTTCGGCAGCATTGGCGTTAAGTAGCAAACGACCTGGCTCGCTGCCATCGCCGCGCTCCATTGTCAAAGTAACGATGTTGCCAGCAGCCTGCGAGAACAGCGCAATCCGCTTGACGGCGCGGCTAAACTCGGCGGTTGAAATGACGCTGCGGGTGGCGTTATTGCTCGCTGGTGGCACAAAACGCTCGTAATCGGGAAACTTGCCATCAATCACCCGTGAAACAAAATCAACAGTATCGCTATGAAAAATAACTTGCCCACCATTGGGCGTAATACTCATGGCAATCGGGTTTTCGCTATCGCCAAGGGTGCGGCCCAATTCGGCCATAGCCTTGGAAGGAATCACCAACTCGGCATCGTGGGCCACTGGTTCGGGCAATTCGATTGTGCGCACCGCCAAGCGATAGCCGTCAATCGCCGCGAAGGTTGCTTGTGTGCCGCTCAAACGAATCAGCACCCCTTGCAAGATTGGGTTGGGATTGGTATTTTCAGCAGCAGCTGCAACTACAACTTGGCCCACAACTTTGCGCAATAGCTCAGCGGGAATATAGGCCAAAACTGGTTCGTCGCCAAGCGCAGGCATCGCCGGAAATTCATCAGCATCAATGCCTTTGATATTGGCTTTGGTACCGCGACAGGTCACCGTTAAGGTCTGCGTGCGCGGATCAACCTCTAATTCGACGGTATCATTGGGCAAGTTGCCCACCAAATCCGATAATAATTTGGCTGGAATCGTAATTGCGCCATCTTCCTCGACTTTTGCGCCGACGAGGGCGGTAATTCCAATTTCGAGATTATTGCCAGCCAATTTAAGCCGACCACTTTCGGTTGCCAACAGAATATTTGCAAGTACAGGCAAGCTTGAGCGGCCTGCAACAGCATGGCCTGCCAAGGCTAAACCACGCTTTAGATTCTCTTGAAGACACGCTAGGCGCATAGAAAACTCGATCTCCTTGCCGCGATGCGGCAACGATAAGATTGCTACATCACTAAATGATCTAGCTCGTTATTATAGCATAATCGTTCTAAGGCGTTACCCATTGGGCAGTATACGAACCATCATCAGCCCAGCTAAATTGAGCACGATAGTTGCCATTAAATTGCAATTGCAGCCAATCTAAACTGTGAATTGTGGTTGCAATCAGGCAGAAATTTGGCCGCCCAGCTTCGCTTTCTGCGAGGGTCGGTTCGCGGTCAAGCAGATCGTGATTCAGGCCATTGTTTGGCTGGTTGCTGATTTGGCCTGGTGCTAGGCCACAGTAGCAGCGTCGCCCCAAAACTGCACTTTTTTGCCACGCTGCCTCAACCAACCCATCGTTGGTATGAATTTCGGCCAACGCGCGAATACGCAATTGCAAACGCGCAGCAGGATGATACAACAACCAACTCACCCGTGGATCACGTTCAATCAAGCCAATTTTGGGCGAACGCAAATCGCTGTGAAACCACAAACGCCGCGTTGTTGGATCAAAGCCGCGCAGCACGACCACCCGCTGATCGCTGCCATGCTCGTCGCTGGTGCCAAGCACTGGGGTATGCAATGGATCATGGCGATCGTGCACGCCATGTTCAATCAATCGCCACGCATGCTCCAGCAGCATTTCAAAAGCGACTGGCTGGCTAAAATCCAGCGGTTTTGGCAATTCAAAGCTTCCACTCATAGGCATTCTCCTAATTATTGCAACGCTTGGGCTAAAAAGCGCATCACGTAGGGCTGCACTTGCTGGTTGCTGACTCCATGCAAATTGAAATCAAAGCCATGATTTGCCAAAGGCAATTCAATCATGGTATAGGGCCGATTTGCTTGGGCCAAGGCATCGGCGACAACATCTGCATCAAGCGGGCGAATAAATTGATCGCGCCCACCATGCAGCAATAAGGTTGCTGGCGTATTTTGGTTGACCCATGTGACCGGACGCGCTTGGCGGTAGGCTTCAGCATGCGCTTCGGGCGGCCCACCAAGATAATCATCTAACGCTCCCGGCGCAAGCTCAGGCTTGATCACGTTGTAATAATCAAGCCGCGTCGGCGCATAATAGCTGACCACAGCCCGCACGCTGGTATCGGGCGCGTCGCAACTGGGAGCAATCGTGGCATCGGAATAGGCTGCGATCAAGGCTAATTGCGCCCCTGCCGAACGCCCAACCAAGCCCAAACGCTGCGGATCAACCCCGAAACGCTCTGCATTGCGCCGCACATAGCCAATTGCACATTTAACATCGCTCACCGCCGCCGGAAACTGTGCTTGCGGCGCTAAGCGATAGCTAATATCAAACACAACATAGCCTTGGCCCGCCGCCCAACGATTCCAAGCTGGAATATCGCCTTTGCCGCCACCACGCCACGAGCCGCCATGCACCACGACCAACGCCGGAGCATTCACTGGCGCGGTTGGCGGCACATAAATATCAACCAACAATGATTCACCTGCTACCTCTGCATAAACCGTATTTTGTTCACGCAATACGCCTTGTGGCGCAGCATCGCCGAGGGCAAATTGGTTTAGGCGAAACGTGCCAGGCCCAGCATCAACCACCGCTGGCTGATTCGAGCGCACCCGCAAATCAGTCAACAAGCCGCGCACCAGCATGCCTGCAATCACAAAAAAGCTGATAATCGCCACCAAGCCGGTCAAACGATTGATCAAGCGCCATAAACCGTTGGGTGGTGCCAGCCCAAATAATACGCCAACCCCAACCAAAAGAACCAGTAAAAACCACGGTGCCCACTCTTGGGCCGCAATGCCAAGCTGAAAAAAGATAAAATTGGGCGCTGGCAAGACCAGCATTGCAGCACTGACCAAGGCCAGCAGCACAATCGGCAGCATAATTGCAGTTAAGGCGATACGCACACAGGCTCCTTTATAGCGGATTCGGCGTTATTGTACCGCCTTTTGAGCCAGAATTATAGCTGGCAGCATGCCCAATTGCTGTCACAATTTTTCGCTTGCTTTTTTGAAGTCAATACTTGTATTTTTATAGTTAAGCTGCTAGAATCAACGCACAAATGTTTCATTTCAGCACAACATTGGTATTTCATGGCATTGAGCGCTTGTATTTTCGTGATTCAAGGAGCCTAGTATGACGAAGGGGATACCACAGTCAATCGCGTTTGTCAGCAACGAAGCATCAACCACGCCTACAATTGTTGATCGTCAGCACTTCCAAGCCAACATCGATACGTTACGCGTTCGCGAAAAGGCACTTACCCGCGAAGCTGATGCGATTGCCGCAGCACGTCGCCAGTTGCCGATGGTCGAGGTGGATGCCTTAACGCCGTTGGTTGGGCTAAAGGGAATGGTTCCGCTGATTGAGGCCTTCGAGGGCCGCCAACAGCTGATGGTCGCCTATATGATGTGGCACGAAGGCAAATCGGCAGCCGAACAATGCCAAGGCTGCACAATGGTTATCAACCATATCCCCGAACTCGGCTATTTACACAGCCGCGATGTGACGCTTGCCGTCTTCTGCCAAGGGCCGTTTGATCCAAGCAATCGCTATCGCGAATTTATGGGCTGGACAATGCCGTGGTATTCGGTTCCGAGTAGCTCGGTTGAGCCGCTGATTGCTGGTCGCCATTTTGGCATGTGGGCTTGTTATCTGCGCCAAGGCGAGCGGGTGTTTGAAACCTATTGGACGACCGACCGTGGCTGTGAGCAGATGGGCAGTTCATTTGCCATGCTCGACTTGACCGTCTATGGCCGCCAAGAGGTTTGGCAAACAGCACCAAACGGCTGGCCACAGCAGTTTTTCAACACCATGTGCCTGCCAAATGAGCATCCTTTGGTCGAACGCCCAATTGCTCAATGGTCACGCATCGCCCAAGGGCACGCCGACGATCTCTATGCCAGCACGAACGCAAATCCAACCGAGTAACTAAATTAATGTGAGTGAATTATTGAATTAAATGGAGCAATGCAAATGCTGGTAAAAAGTGGTTATGCCCCGATTAATGATTTACAACTCTACTATGAAATTCATGGCAGCGGCCAGCCGTTGATTTTGGTGCACGGCGGCCTAGGCGGCATTGGAATGTTTACCGATTTATTGCCAGCCCTCGCCGAACATGTTCAAGTGATTGCGGTTGAACTCCAAGGCCATGCCCGAACGAATGATATCCCACGCGCATTCAGTTATAGCGCGTTGGCCGATGATGTGGCGGATTTGATTGCCTACCTCGGTTTGAGCCAGGTTGATATAGCAGGCTTCTCGTTTGGTGGTGGGGTTGCGCTGCAAACCGCAATTCGCCATCAGCATTTGGTGCGCAAATTGATTATCATCTCCGCGCCATTTCGTGATACTGGTTGGTATCCGGCGGTTCAAGCGGCTATCCGCCAGCTCGATGAGAGGGTGGCGGCAGCAATGGTTGAATCAATTCCCTACAAATTCTATCAAGAATATGCGCCAAATCCAGCCAATTGGCCCCAGCTCGTGCGCAAAACAGGGGCAATGGGCAATCAAAGTTATGATTGGAGTAGCGATATTGCTAAGCTCCAAAGCCCATGTTTATTAATCCAAGGCGATGCCGATAGTATTCCACCAAGCCATGCTGTTGAGTTTTTTGCGTTGCTTGGCGGAGCACAAAGTGATGATCCGCAACAACGCAGCCAATCGCAGTTAGCAATTTTGCCCAATACTAATCACTTTGACATCATTGATCGCGTCGATCTTTTGCTGCCAATCATCAATCCATTTCTGGCTGGCTAATACCACTAGGGAGTAGTCAAACCAACTACTCCCTTTATCGGCACTAACGATTAATTAAGGTGCGAAATTGGTCAATGGTTATAGTGGATGACACGTACCACAGAGATGAATTTCATTATTAGATCGATGAGGATCTTGCCATGCTTTTAATTCAATAATCGTAAGCGCAACAATCTTATATTGAGTATTAGCTGTAGATGAACCATCTTTCCTGCCTGAATTACGTCCAATAGTTCGACATGTTGCCTGATGCAATACAATCGGATCTGAAGGAGCTTTTGCCACGTTTAAAACAAAGCCCTGTGGATTTTGAAAGCCAATCAAAATATGGTTCGTCGTCGCCATCAAATACAATATACGTTGAATGTTGACTCATGAATAATCACTCCTATGCAATATAATCACTCAATTGCAGCCAGCGACATAGCTATAATAGCAGCATTCACAGCTTCTAATAATTAATTATGCGAGGTCAGCAAGGGCTTGATTGACCCAAAACGGCAAGGCCCAAGCAAATTCTAAGCGCGCAGTTGGCGCTAAAGCATGCAGCAATGCTTGATAGGTTAAGGCTTGATGCAGCGCATACAGCGGCTCAATCTGCTCGAACAGCGCTTCTAGGCGCTCGATTGGCTCGTAATCGAGCCATTGGGCCAAATAGGCAGCTCGCAGTTGGCGCTTGATGCTTGGATCTGGCTCGTGAAAAACATCCTGCAAATCGAAAAATGGATGGCTCAAACCAGCACCAGCCCAATCGAAAAAGCAATAGCCCTGCGCATGCTTGGCAACATTGCGCGGGTGCAAATCGCCATGGGTCAATGTGGTTGGAATGGTATAGCTCTGGACCTGCTCACAACGGGTAATCAACTCAGCCTTATGAGCCACAAAGCGCGTATGTAATTCTGGACCAAGCGCCTCGATTACCAACCGATCAGCAGCAAAAACGTCGATTGCTGCGATTAGCACAGCGAGATCGCGTTGCACGAAACCACGCGCAGCCAACGTATCAAGAAAGCCCAACGAGGCTTGTTGAAGCTGAGCAAAGCTGGCTAAAACATCAGCACGAGTTGCAACACTCGCATTTGGGCCTAAATCTGGCCCCAAATCGGCGAGCAACAGATATTCTGGTGCATTCGGCGCTACAATTGGGCTTGGCACATGGTTGGGCAAATAGCGGGCGAGCGTCGTTAATACACGACTTTCAGCAAGCATTAATCGGGTTTGCAACGCTGTTTTGCAATAGATCCAGCCTTGATCGCTGGCAATTCGGGCCACAAACGATAAATTCGAGGTTTTAACTTGCTCAATTGGGCCAGTTAAGTGATAGCCTAAATCGGTTAATGTTTGGCCCAGCCATGTTGCCCAAGGTTGATACCAGCCTAAGCGCATCCAAGCCACATGTTGCAATTCCGGCCCAGCCAACGCACCAAAAAATGCTTGGGCCGCAGCATAATGCTCATCATTAACAAACAAGGTTGCATCCACATCGGCCAGCGCCAGCCAGCAACAATTGACTGGCAAGACCGATTGTTGTTCGTGTACTTCGAGCACACGCAGCGACTTAACCGTCTGGCTGGTTCGATCGATAATTTGGTGCAGCAATTGGAGAATCGTGCTCACTACGCCATAGTGTTCGAGCACCAGCTGATTAATCGTCTGGAGCGGAACCAGCCAAAGCTGGGCAATTGGCAAGCGAGGAATGCGCCACCCTAGACCAGTTTGTTCAATCAAAATTCGATGCGATTGAGCATCAAACAGAATTACGTAAACCTGCGATTGCCATTGAGTTGCATCCATGGCTGCTCCACTGCTAGGCCGTTCATCAACGCTAACACTCTGCTGGGTGTGGTTGGATTGACGCGGCAAATCGGCGCACTCTATAATTGAGCTATGCCAATACCCATTCTAGCAACCAAGCTGCATCTTCCGCAACCACGCCCAAATGGGGTGGCCCGTCCGCATTTAATCGCCCGTTTGGAGGCTGCCCAACATTACGGCTTACGCTTGATTTCGGCTCCAGCTGGCTTTGGTAAAAGTAGTTTGCTCAGCGAATGGCAGGCCAGCACCCAGCAGCAGGTTGCATGGCTGGCGCTCGATGAAGGCGATAACGATCCCAGTCGATTTTTCAGCTATCTTGTGCATGCCATCCAAACGATTGTGCCAACGGTGGGCGGCGCAGCATTGGCCTCGATTCAAGCGCAGCCACAGGCGATCGAACAAGCGCTAATTAGTCTGATCAATGAAATAAGTGGCAGCAGCAAAAGCATCAATTTGGTGCTTGATGATTATCATGTGATCGAAAACCATGCGCTTGACCAAGCACTGAGCTTTTTGCTTGAGCATTTACCAACGTCGTTGCGCCTAGTCATCGCCACTCGCGAAGATCCGAATTTGCCGTTGGCGCGGCTACGTGCCCGTGGCCAACTCCACGAATTGCGCAGCGCCGACCTGCGATTTAGCTTCGCCGAAGCCCAACAATTTCTCAACCATGCCATGCACCTCGAGCTGAGTGAGCCTGAAGTTGCAGCCTTGGAAGCACGCACCGAAGGCTGGATTGCAGGCTTGCAATTGGCAGGGCTTTCGATGCAGCACCAAACTGATCGCCAAGGGTTTATCGCTTCGTTCACCGGCAGCCACCATTTTGTGATGGATTATTTGCTGGAAGAGGTACTGCAACACCAATCGCCAGCAATTCAGCAATTTTTATTGCATAGCTCAATTCTTAATCGGATGTGCGGCTCGTTGTGCGATGCGCTGCTGCCAAACAACGAACAAACCGGCCAAAGCACACTCGAATATCTCGAACAAGCCAATATGTTTATTGTAGCACTCGATAATGAGCGGCGTTGGTATCGCTATCATCATTTGTTTGGTGAATTGCTGCGTCAACGCTTGCAACGCAGTTTGGCCCAGCAAGCAACAACCAGCCTCGAAGCGCTGCATATTCACGCCAGCAGCTGGTTTGAACAGAATGATTTAGAAATTGAAGCGTTTGAACATGCCGCCGTTGCCAACGCAATCGAACGTGCTGAACGCTTAATCGAAGGCAAACGGGTGCCGCTGCAATTTCAAGGCGCATTACTGCCGATTATGCATTGGCTGCAAGGCTTGCCAACCGACGTGCTCAATCAACATCCGTCGCTTTGGGTCACTGCAGCCTCGGTTTGGCTAGCAACAGGCCAAGTTAATGGCATTGAGCAACGCTTGCAAGCAGCAGAAAACGCCTTAACTCATCTTGAAATAACCCCCAAATTCCAAGATTTAATCGGGCGAATCGCGGCAATTCGGGGCACGCTGGCGCTCAGCCAAAACGATGCCAACACAATTATCGTTCAATCAGAACGCGCTTTGGCCCACCTTGCGCCCGATAATCTTTCGTTTCGAACTTCGACAGTTTGGAAATTGGGCTATGCCTATCAGTTACAAGGCCAACGCGGTGCGGCCAAACATGCCTACGAGCAAGCAATTAGCATCGGCCAGCGTTCAGGTAACTTGGTCACGGTACTGTTGGCTTCAATCGGCTTGGGCAATCTGCACGAAAGTGATAATCGGCTCAAACTTGCGACGGCGACCTACCAGCAGGTGCTCAATGGGTGCAGCAAGCTCGGATTGCCTGCGGCCAATTGTGGCGCAGAGCTTGGCCTTGCCCGAATCTATTATCAATCGAATCAGTTTGATCTCGCTGAGCAGCATTATCAACGGGCGTTGCAAGCAGCCCAATTATTGCAGCACACCGATCGCGAAGTCGCCTGTCAGGTGGTCAAAGCACGCTTATTAATTGCCCAAGGCCAGCTGGAGCAAGCAAGTTTGCTGTTGGAGCAAGCGCAGATCGCGGCCCAACAGCATCGCCATACCACTCAGCCCGCCAAAATTGCTGCCGAACAGGTGCGAATTTATTTGCTGCACGGCCAAATTCAAGCAGCCCAACAGCTTGCCCAAAGCTACAGTTTGGCAATTGGTCAGGCGCAAGTGTTTTTGGCTCAACAACAGCCAAGTGCAGCCTTGGCAGTGCTCAAACCCGCGCTTGAACAGGCGCAAGCAAACGATTGGCTCGACCAACAATTATGGTTGAGTTCAATCCAATGTTTAAGTTTAGCAGCGCTCGGCGAGCATGGTCAAGCCCTGCAAATCCTCACAAAAATGTTGCTTACTGCCGAAGCCGAGGGGTTTGTGCGCATTTTTCTTGATCATGGCAGTGCCATGCAAACCCTGCTTGCCAGCATCAATCCTCAATCAGCCCAAGCAGCCTATCGCGATTCATTGCTAGCCCAATTTGCCCGCGAGAATCTCAAGCACCTTTATCCGACAGCCCCAAGCTTGCTTGATCTGCTGAGCCAACGCGAGCGTGAAGTGTTGCAACTCATCGCCCAAGGCTATTCAAATCAGGCAATCTGCCAGCAACTCCACCTTGCCTTGGATACCGTCAAGGGTCACAATCGGCGCATTTTTGAAAAACTTCAGGTTCAGCGCCGCACGGAGGCCGTCGCTCGCGCCCGCGACTTAGGCTTGCTCAGCCAATAATCCTCAACTCGTGCACAACAACACTTTGGTGTCTAACCAACATTAGCGCAATTGCGTATGCTAGTGAGCAGTTGAGCCGTTGGCATTGAGCGCGGCGCTTGTTCCAGCAGAGGCAATGATGACCAACCACCAGCAACGAGCACCAGAAGCAATGATCTATCAAATTTGCCTGCGTGGCCAGCTTGATCAGTCGTGGGCCGAATGGTTTGCAGGCTTGGAAATCGTTGCGCTGGCTAATGGCGATACGCTTTTAATTGGCCTAATTGCTGATCAAGCAGCCTTGTATGGCCTAATTAAAAAAATTCGCGATTTGGGCATGCCCTTAATTTCGCTGCTGCCAATCAGCTCAACCAGCAACAAATGTACTTCCCATGAACAAGCATAAACTGGAGTTTTCCGATGCAAGCAATTATCTATCGTGATTATGGCTCGGCTGATGTGTTGCAACTCAGCGATGTGACTCGCCCAAGCCCTGGCGATAACCAAGTAATGATTAAAGTCTATGTTACTGCCTTGAATGCTGCCGATTGGCGATTAATGAATGGCAAGCCCTTGCCTTTGCGCTTCGTAACTGGCCTATTCAAGCCAAAACAGAGCATTCTTGGCACCGATATCGCCGGAGTAATCGAGGCAGTCGGGCGCAATGTTCGCCAATTTAAAGTTGGCGATGCAGTGACTGGCAATATTTGGGGCAGCGGCGCTAGCGGTTTAGGTCAATATATCTGTGTCCCAGAACATATGCTGGTGCTCAAGCCAGCGAATGTTAGTTTTGAGCAAGCAGCTGCCACGCCGATGGCGGCAGTTACAGCACTCCAAGGGCTGCGTCAGGGCCAGATTGCCGCTGGCCAACAGGTCTTAATTTATGGTGCTTCGGGCGGAGCTGGGACATTCGCAGTCCAACTTGCGAAACATTTTGGTGCAACGGTCACGGCTGTTGCCAGTGCCGCCAAACACGAGCTGATGCGGTCGTTGGGCGCGGATCAGGTTTTGGATTATGCCAAGGACGATTTTGCCAAAAGCGGGCAGCTCTATGATTTAATTCTGGGGGTCAACGGCTATCGCTCAATCTTTGATTACAAACGCAGTTTAGCGCCCAAAGGCCGTTATGTGATGGTTGGTGGCGACATGGCCCAAATTTTTCAAGCCCTCGCCTTGGGTAAATTGCTGTCAATCGGCAGCACAAAACGCCTCAGTAATGTGACAGCCAAAACCAATCAAGCAGATTTGGCAGAAATTGGCCATTTGCTGTCCACTGGCGCGATTAAAGCCGTGATCGATCGCAGTTATCCGCTCGCCGAAGCACCTGCTGCCATGCGCTATTTGCAAGCAGGTCACGCCAAAGGCAAAATCCTGATCAATCTGCACGCTGAACAAGCCTTGGAGCAACACGTATGAAAGCGATGCTATGTACTGGCTACGGTTCGCCTGAGGTTTTGCAATTTAGCGAGGCCAGTAAGCCAACGCCCAAGGCCAACGAGCTGCTAATTCGTGTCCAAGCAGCCAGCGTCACGCCCTCGGATTGTGCTTTTCGCAAGGGCGATCCTTTCATCATCAAGCTGATGTATGGCCTGCGCAAGCCAAAATTTGCAATTCTTGGGGTTGAATTCGCGGGCACGGTCGAGGCGATTGGCCCAGCAGTTCAGCGCTTCAAGGTCGGCGATCAGGTTTTTGGCATGAGTCCCAACACCTTTGGCAGCTACGGCGAATATTTATGTCTCCCCGAAGATAAGCCAATCGCCAAACAGCCAAGCAATGTCAGCGATGCCGAAGCTGTGGCAATTTGCGATGGTGCAACCACAGCCTTGATCTTTTTGCGCGATATTGCCAAGCTCCAAGCTGGCCAACACATCTTGATCAATGGCGCTTCGGGAGCAGTCGGCATCTACGCCGTACAATTGGCCAAATATTATGGCGCAACGGTTACTGCCGTGTGCAGCGCCACCAATCACAAATTGGTAACCCACTATGGAGCCGACCATGTGATCGATTACACCAGCAGCGATTTTACCCAAAGCCAACAGCGCTATGATGTGGTGTTCGATGCAATTGGCAAAAGCTCATATCGCCGTTGCAAGCGCTTGCTTACAGCCAACGGCAGCTATTTAATGACCGTGCCAAGCCTTGGCATTATGCTCAACATGGCGTGGACAAGCCTTGGCAAAGGCAAAAAAGCCAAATTCGCGGCCACGGGACTGAATCAAAACCCAGCCAATCTCAACTTCTTAGCCGAATTAATCGCTGCTGGCAAGCTCAAAGCAGTGATCGATCGCCGCTATCGCTTGGCCGATTTGGCCGAAGCTCATCGTTATGTCGAGACAGGCCGCAAAAAAGGCAATGTGGTGATCGAGATTTAGCTATTCAAGGTCAATGGCACCAGCACAAGGCTTTTGGCGCTCTCGAATGAATAGATTTCTAAGGGTTGGATGCGGCCACGAATCGGAATTTCGCTCAACACGAGGTCGTGCAAATCCAAGCTGCTATGTTGCATCACGGCCCGCGAAACCACGAGTTGAGTTTGCAAAGTTTTGGTAGCTTCTTCCAAACGGGCGGCAATATTTACCGCGTCGCCAATCGCGGTCAGATGTTTCGCCCGTTTATAGCCCAAATCGCCAACAATCACATGGCCGCAATGAATCCCAATGCCCATGCGCAACGGTTCGCTCACATCATCTTGCAAGCGCTGATTCAGCACATCGAGTTGATGGGCCATGGCTTGGGTCGCTGCCAGCGCATTATGACAAGCTTGTTCGAGAGTACCTTCCAAGCCAAACAAGGCCATAATCCCATCGCCAATAAATTTATCGAGATACCCACCGTTGGATTCGATCACTTGGCCCATCGATTGAAAATATTGGTTCAGAATAAAGACCGTATCATAGGGCAATTTGCCCTCGGAGAGTGTGGTAAAGCCACGCAAATCGGCAAACATAATTACAATTTGCTTATCAGCGCCATGGCTAATCATGGTTGGCGTGCCTGGTTGGGCGCGATCGTGGTGGTGCAACAATGGCCGCACAACACACGCGCCAGTCGGAATCGTTTGGCATGCCAAGCGAATATCGCCGCCAGCCCCAAAACGCTTGAGCAGACGTTGCTCGGTTTCATTCGGCGGATTCAATGCTTTAGCGCCTTCGATAATTTCGATTCGGCAGGTTGAGCAGCGCCCGCGCCCGCCACAACTATGGGCATGCGGAATGCCATTGGCAAGGCTGGCTTCAAGCAAGCTCGTGCCAGGCGGAATTGTGACTGTGGCAATACCCTTATATTCCACCGTAATCAGATAATGCTTGCGCCGCAAACGCAACACCAAAGCCCGACCGCCACCCAAACCCAGCAAGATGGCTGCATAGCCGGCACCGAATCGCGCCATAAAATTGCTTGAAGCAGCCAGCAAATCTACATTGTTTGGATTGGTAAATTGCATAACGCTGGCAATCCATGCGGGGTCTTGTTTAAGCTGGTTTACCTCGCGATGGGCGACGATGATGCCAACCATGGCCAGCAAGGGAATCACAATTTGGACAATCAGCAAGGGCTGTTTGATGCGCCGGAACCATGGTTTATGCCATAAATAGCTCAGCAAGCCAAGATTGCCATGCAACCAAACCACCACCAGCAGCAAATACAAATCGATCGCGATTGTCATTTGGCCAAGCAGCACATAGCTATAGGTGTCGCGCACGCCATACAATATGGTGGCAAAACGAGTCGCATAAACATGCGAGCTAATGAGCAAAGGCATAATCAGGCTTAAGCTCAGTTGCAGCCATTCGTTCCAATGCAAGCGCCGCCAATTGGTGATCGTTAGTAATTTATAGCCGGATAAGACGATATGCACCAGCAAACTTGCAGGCACAACCCAAAAAATCGCTGGATGCCGCCAAAAACCCAAAAAAAATCGGCGCGCCGATTCCAAGGCATCAAGCCCAAAGATTCCCCAAACATGGTTCAGCAGGTGGGTGGTAACGTAGAGCAAGAGCGCCAAACCAGCATGTAGCCGCAGGCGCGGAATCAGAGCTTGAAACATGCGAGCCATGCAGCGAATCTCCGTAAAGCCATGAGTAGCCTGAGTATACCATCTATCTTGGTCACTAGCTTAGTTCACCCAAGCCCCATTTGTCCTATCCAAATGCTTAACTTATGGGTTGTTAGCGCTCACCCATAGGCTAAAGTGGCCAAATCCAGCAGTAAGCCAACTATCAGCTACGCACCATTGTCGTAGGGATACGCAATCGGCTATTGTTGCACCAGAATAGTTTGGTAAGGAGCTTGGATGCAACAGATTCCACGCCATATTGTGACGGTTGCAGGCTGTGTGTTTAATCATGTTGGCGAGATTTTACTCTTGCAAAGCCCACGCAGCGGCTGGGAATTTCCTGGCGGCCAAGTTGAGGTTGGTGAGATCTTGCCCGCAGCACTCGCACGTGAGATTTTTGAAGAAACAGGAGTTCATGCCACAATTGAACGCTTGGTCGGGGTATCATCAAATCTGGCTTTGGGCAGCGTTAATCTTGATTTTCGCTGTTTATACCAAGCTGGTCAATTAACCACTAGCGCTGAGAGTTTAGCAGTTCAATGGGTTGAACCAAGCCAAGCGCTTAACTTGGTTCAACGCCCATCAATTCGTGCCCGTTTGCTGACCATGCTCAATCCAAGCCAATCAGTCACCTATCGCGCCTACAGCGTAGGCTCGCGCGACCTTGAGTCGCCTTACGAATTGCATGCTGAGGATGCTTATTAATTGGTGAACCATAATCCTATGGTTTTTTATTCTTGTACGACCCAGTTGGATTGGCTAAAATATCGGTTATTGAGGCAAATTGCTGAGGCATTGTTTGTAACAACCATTGCTCACAATCTAAGGCTGATGGAATTGCAACTTGGTGGATGTCCTTGCTTTGAGTAAATGTCGAACCGTGAGTTTGATTAGGGATGATTACCGCTGCGATTCCAGCGATCGTTGCTTGAAGGAATGTTCGTCGCTTCATTCGATGATTCCTTTAATCAAAGTAATTTACTATGGCTAGGTCATAGTTACAAAGCGTTTCGACTTAGTTTTGGCCAATCCCTTTTTCCAGTATTGTATATAATCCAGGCTCCAAGCTTGGCTGGCCGCTTAGCAGCAAAAAACGTTCGAGATCATTATTAGGATCGCTAAACACCCGTTCGTAGTTATCGCCTATTATCCAAACAAATCCTTGTTGAACCCGAATTGTACGGGCTGGATTAATAGTGGTAACAATAAACCCGCGATTGCCTAAATTATCAACGGCTTTTTTAGCCTCTAGCGGGGTAAGTTGCTGAAGGATAGTGAAAAATTCACTGCGTTGTGCCGTTGAAAGCTGCCACGTTGGTGGCGGCACGCCCGCAGTCATGTCAAGTTGCACGCTTACTGGATCATGCGTTGCCATGGATGAGCCACTTTCGGATTGTTGAGCACAGCCAATCCAAACGCTGCAAAAAATCATGAGCAAAAACAATTGAGTTAACCAACGCATTGTTGTTATCCTACTAGAAATTAGCTATGGAATAACGAAGCGTTATAGCCATGTACATCCTATCAATACATTACATTGTATAGCAATTTGAGCATAAATACGTGTTAACCCAGATCAATACAGCTTTATGAAGCCAACTGATCTGTGTTATTCCTCTTCTATTCCAGCAGGTTCTATCACTGAAGAAAGAAACTGTTAGTTTTTACGTCTTTCAGCAGCATTAGCAAGTATCAAACGCTTTTAGGAGAGTGTTATGCAACGACAACAGGCAGTCGTGATCGGGGCCAGTATCGCGGGTTTAGTCGCAGCGCGTGCCTTAGCCAATCATTTTCAAAACGTGATTATCGTTGAGCGCGATGGCTTGGATCCAGCAACCCAGCCACGCAAGGGCGTACCACAAGCCAATCATGTGCATATTTTATTAACTGGTGGCTTTAATGTGCTTCAACATTATTTTCCGAGCTTCACCAGCGATTTACATGCTGCTGGCGTGCCAGAACTCAATTGGTCGCGCGATGTGCAATGGTTTCAAGCTGGCTCGTGGAAAACCCGCCAACCATGCAGCATCAGCTTTTATCCCCAAGCGCGGGCAACCCTCGAAAGCCGCATTCGCGAATATGTGCGCCAACATCCCAAAATTGAGTTTCGCGGCCAAACCAAGGTCGAGCAATTGCTGTTCGATGCCAGCAAAACCACGGTAACTGGCGTGTTGGTCAATCAAGCCGAGCAAAGCAGCGAAATTGTTGCCGACTTGGTGGTCGATACAACTGGCCGTGGCTCGCGTACTGGCCAATGGCTCGAAGCTGCTGGCTATCCAACGCCCACCAAAGAAGTAATGCCGATTGATTTGGTCTATGTGAGCCAAGTTTTCAAAAAAACTGCTGCGCCACGCAATTGGCAATGTTTGGCCTGCCACCCTTCGAAAAATTCGCCGCGCGGCGCGATTATTGTGCCAATCGACGACGAACATTGGATTGTGACGCTGTTTGGCTATCTCGGCCAGCACCCAACCCCAACCAATGCCGATGTGTTGGAGTTTGTCAAAAATCTGCCAGTGCCCGATATTTATACCACCTTGGCCGAAGCTACAGCGGTCAGCGAGCCTGTGCGGTTTGGCTATCCACAACAAGTTTTTCATCGTTATGACAAGCTAGAACACTTTCCGCAAGGATTTTTGGTGCTTGGCGATGCCTTATGTAGCGTTGACCCAGTGTTTGGCCAAGGCATGACCTTGGCTTGCAAAGAGGCTCATGCTTTAGATCAAGTGCTGGCTTCAGCCCAAGGTCAACAAGCTGCAACCCTAGCCCAAGCTTTTTTCAAACAGGCCCAAAAAATCATCGAAGTTCCATGGCTCATTACCCAAGCCGAGGCCTTACGCTTCAAAGGAATGCCAGGCTCGCGTAGCCCAAAAATTCGCTTTTTACAATGGTATACCGAGCATGTGTTTTGGCTCAGCGCGCAATCAACCGAAATTTACCAAGCCTTTTTAGATGTGATGCATCTGTTGGCAGGCCCAGAAGCGTTGCTCCGACCCAAAGTGGTGCGCGGCGTGCTTGGGCGCATGTTCGGGCGCGCCTAAGTTGGGTTGCGATTTGTAAACCTCGCTCCATAAAAATAACTATAATTTAGCCAGCAAAACACCGCTACAATAGCCATGATTAAGGCAAAAACGTCCAATAATAGAAGCGGTGGCTTTGCGTTAATCGCCAGCTATTGCATGCAATGGCAACCACACCAACGGCGGTGCGGATCATTAATAAAGGACAGAGCGTTCATGAAAAGTAGTTTACAAATCGCTGCCGAGGCTTCACCTCGCCCGATCGCCCAAATTGCCGAAGCGCTTGCGATTGCTGAGCAATTTGTCGAGCCATATGGGCGGTATCGCGCCAAAATCAACCTTGATCTGCTTGATGCCAGCCATGATCGGCCTCGCGGCAAGCAGATTTTAGTAACTGCCATGACTCCAACGCCGCTTGGCGAGGGCAAAACTGCCACCAGCATTGGCCTGAGCATGGCACTCAATCGCTTAGGCAAACGCGCTATCTGCACCCTGCGCCAAAGCTCGCTCGGTCCAGTTTTTGGCATCAAGGGCGGTGGCTCTGGTGGCGGCTATTCGCAAGTTATTCCCTTGGAAGATAGCTTGATGCACTTGACTGGCGATATTCACGCCGTAACCCAAGCCCACAACCAAATTGCCGCCATGACCGACAATAGTTGGTATCAGAAAAATCCACTTGGCATCGACCCCGAGCAGATTCAGATTCGACGCGTGCTTGATGTTAACGATCGCTTTTTACGCTCAATCACGATTGGCCAAGGCGGGGCGCAGCATGGCATTCCGCGCCAAACTGGGTTTGATATTACTGCAGCCAGCGAATTAATGGCAATTTTGGCCTTGGTGAGCGGCGAAACTCACGCCGCTGTGATGCGCGATTTGCGTCAGCGCATCGGACGCATGGTCGTAGCATTCAATCGCCAAGGCCAACCGATCACTGCCGATGACATTCGGGCAGCAGGTGCAGCGACGGTTATTCTCCGCAACGCAATTCACCCAACCCTGATGCAAACGATCGAAAACACGCCAGTGTTGATGCATGGCGGGCCATTTGCCAATATCGCCCATGGTAACGCTAGCGTGGTTGCCGACCAAGTTGGGCTGCGGATCGCCGATTATGTGGTGACTGAAGCAGGGTTTGCGATGGACATGGGCGGCGAAAAATTCTTCGATATTAAGTGCCGTGCCTTTGATGCCAAACCCGCCGTGGTGGTGCTTGTAGCAACAATTCGCGCGCTCAAAGCCCACAGCGGGCGCTGGAACATCAAGCCAGGTCGGCCATTGCCAGCCGATTTGTTGCAAGAAAATCCTGATGCGGTGTATGCTGGCGGGGCAAATCTCCAAAAACACATTCGCAATGCCCAATTATTCGGCTTGCCAGTTGTGGTTGCGCTCAATGCCTTCCCCGATGATCATCCCTCGGAAATTGAGGCCGTGCAGGAAATTGCCATGAGTGCAGGCGCGTTCGATGTGGCGGTGAGCACAGTATTTAGCCAAGGTGGCGCTGGCGGCGAAGCATTGGCCGAAAAAGTGCTGGCCGCGATTGAACAAGCAGGCCAAGCCAAGTTTTTGTATGAACTGGAGCAACCATTAACCGCCAAAATTGCCAGCATCGCCACCAAGATTTATGGCGCTGCCGAGGTCAGTTATAGCCCTGAGGCCAGCGAACAATTGGCCAAACTTGAAGCCAATGGCTTTGGCAATTTGCCAATTTGTATGGCCAAAACCCATCTAAGCATCAGCCATGATCCGGCGCTCAAAGGCGCACCAAGCGATTATACCTTCCCAATTCGCGAGGTGCGTGCAAGCATTGGCGCTGGCTTTATCTACCCAATTGCTGGCGATATGATGACCATGCCCGGCCTCAGCGCCCATCCAGCCGCCGAAAATATTGATATTGATCAGCACGGCCAGACGATTGGTTTATTCTAAGCATATGTCAATGGTCGATGTCTTTTTGTAAAGCAGACATTTCTTTTTGTAAAGCATCCTTGACTTAAATAAAAAACGGGTGTATACTCACGCCAGTTCAATGATTAAGTCAAGGATGCTTTACAATGAAAGCTCAATCATCAGCAATTCGCCAATTGATCATCGCGTTCGTGTTGTTCCCAATCTTGTTGATGGCCGTGATTTTGGTGCTGCCCAAGCTGCCAGAATCGCCATGGCGCGCGGCGCTGGCAATCGTGCCGTTGGTTCCGGTGGGGCTTGGCATTAAGGCGATGTATCGGGCAGTTAGCAACATGGATGAATTTCAGCGCCACGTTCAGCTGCTGGCTTTTACGTTTGCCGTGGGAGCTACCAGCTTTATTAGCTGCGCCTATGGCTTGCTGCAAGTGTTGGTCAATGTACCGCAATTGTCGTGGCTGTGGATCTTGCCACTGTTGACAACCTGTTGGAGTTTTGGCTTAGCCTTCGCTCATCGGAGCTACCAATGAAAAATCGCTTACGTGTCTTGCGCGCCGAACGCGATTGGTCACAAGCCGATTTGGCCCAAGCCTTGGGGGTATCGAGGCAAACCATCAATGCGCTTGAAACCGGCAAATACGACCCGAGCTTACCGCTGGCCTTCAAAATAGCCGATCTGTTTGAGCTGGCGATTGAGCAAATTTTCGAGCGGCCTAACGCCGATAATCAACAAGCAACGAACGATTAACGAGTTTGCGCATGATTGAAATTTCTGCAATCATGCGCAAACTCGTTCATTTATTGATTCAAATGAATTTCAGCAATCGAACCATTAGTTGCCAAATCTGGACCAAAATTGAGGCTAACCGTTGCCGTTTGAGCATTCGCCCCAATCAACGTAATGGTTGGTGGCGAACTATAGCCAGCCCCTGGGTTAATCAATTTAAAGCCAGTAACCACACCATCGCTAACAATCGCTTCGATTTGCGCCGCAGTTTTGGGCCACGTTTCACCAGCACTGGCATTAAATCGATAATAATCAGATACTCGATCAAGAGTCTCGTTGGTAACGTTGTAGGGAGCCAAAACGGCTAAAAGCTCAGCTTTATTACGGCGCACTTGCTCAGCATCAGGTTCTTGACCAGCAGGCGCAGGGCTAACATGGCTAAAAGCTTCACGAAAAACCGTTGTGGGCACGCCTAATGCCGCTGCAATTAACACCACAGGTCGGCCTTTATCACGCGGATCGGTCGCATCACCACCAGTAATTTCGACTCGAATTGCATTTTGGTTATTTGATGATACCGTCTCGGTCGTAGTAGCACAGCTACTAAGCAACAAGCCCATCATGCCAATAATCAATAACCAACGACCCATTGAGAATCCTTCCGCTAAACCCACCCTGCTAATTGATCAACAATACTTTCAAGCCACGTAAAAACAGCTCAACCGAGCGTTCTAGCTCTGCATGCGTTGCCCCATTGACACTTTGAATCGATAAGCCATTGGAAAAGGCCATAATCGTGCGTGCCAGATCAGCTGGATCAACACCCTCAGCCAGTTGCCCCGCCCGATCTGCTTGCATCAAACGCTCGCGAATCAAGCTTTCTTGGCCTAGACGTTGGTCAACCACTGCCTGATAAATTGGCGCAGTTGTATCATTGCAAACCGGCACGCCGCGAATTAATAAACAGCCAGTAGGCACACTTGGGTTGGTAATTTGGCGAATATTAATCCGCAGCAATTGCTCAAGCGCCATATAAATTTCAGCATGCTCCAACGCCGCCGCAATCGAAGGCACACTCAGCTCGTGATAGCGCGCCAAAACCTCGCGAAAAAGTTGCTCTTTATTGCCAAATGCTGCATACAAGCTGGGCCGATTAATCCCCATCGCTTCAGTTAAATCGCTGAGCGACGCGCCTTCGTAGCCCAAACGCCAAAAGACATTTAAGGCTTGAAATAAGGCCTCATCGCGATCAAAGGCGCGCGGTCGCCCAACTTTTTGTTCTGTGATTGCTTTCATCGTTGCTAACCAATCTAGTCTGGATTGACCATAACGATCATACGCCAAACAGCTCGATAACACAAGCCAGATGAAAGGATAAAGGATGAGGGATGAGGGATGAAAGCAAAAGTCAAAAGTCAAAAGTCAAAAGTCAGAAAGCAAAAGGCAGAAGGCAGAAGGCAGAAAGCAAAAGGCAGAAAGCAAAAGGCAATAGCCCATAGCTCAAAGCCTATAGCCGTTCGTGTAATTCGTGCAATTCGTGGCTAAAATAAAGCTTCGGCCCCTTCGTGGAGAAAAATCAAATCTAAATAATCTGTGTGAATCTGTGGCTAAAAAACTAAGCTTCGTGCGCTTCGCGTCCTTCGCGGTTTCTAAACCTTCGTCCTCTTCGTGTGCTTCGTGGATCAAATTCGGGCTTGACAAATTACGCCACCTTCTATATAGTACCGATCAGTACAAAATATATGTACTCATCGGTACTATATTATTTTTATTGAATCTTGGAAGGAAGCCCATGAGCAAGCCATTAGCCGGAAAAGTTGCCTTGGTCACTGGTGGTTCACGCGGAATTGGCGCAGCCAGCGCGCTGGCGTTGGCCGAACAAGGCGCAGACGTTGCGATTAGTTATGTCGCCTCGGCCAGCAAAGCAGCAGCGGTGGTCGAACAATTACAAGCCCTTGGTGTAAAAGCCGCAGCCTTCCACGCCGACCAAGCAGATAGCGACCAAGTGGCCAGTTTGGTCAATAACGTCGTAGCGCAGTTTGGCAAGCTCGATATTTTGGTCAATAACGCTGGCGTATTTCAGGGCGCAGTCTTGAGCGATCCCAATACCGATGTTGAAGCGATCGAGCATATGTTTGCGGTTAATGTGAAAGGTGTTGCCACCGCCGTGCGCACCGCAACGCCGTTGTTGCAAGATGGCGGGCGGATTATTTCGATTGGCTCGGTAGCCGCTGATGGCTCACCATTTGCTGGGCTAGCCGATTATTCAGCCTCGAAAGCGGCGGTTGCCAGCTACACCCGCGCATGGGCACGCGAGCTAGGCCAACGTGGCATCACAGTTAATAATGTGCAACCAGGCCCAATCGACACCGATATGGGACCAGGCGATAGCCCAATGCTGGAAGTATTTACCCAAGCAATTGCGCTCAAACGCTTGGGCAAGGCCGAAGAAGTTGGCGCAACCGTGGCCTTCTTGGCCAGTCCAGCCGCCGGCTTTATCACCGGCGCGACCATCAACGTCGACGGCGGATTAAGCGCCTAAACAACCAAGGCCTGTGAGTTCATTGCAAACTCACAGGCCTTGGTTTTTATTGGGTTGCCAAGAAGGTCTTCAAATCGTTGCTACGAGTGCGAATCCGCTCCATGAGGCTCGTAACAGCAGCGTTATACTCGTCAACGCTGGTTTTTTTGATCGCACTTGGGCTGATAGTCGCGGCTAAGGCTGTGTATTTTTGCACCAAAGCCTCTGCATCAAATTGGCTGCTGGTTTCGCGCAGCGCCGCGATATAGGCCGCATAGTAAGTCGGATCATCAAGCAAATAGCGAATCAAAGGCCAATCGCTGGTTACGCTGGCTTTATCGAAGCTGTTGTTTTGGCCGCCAAAGCCGCCGCCAGGCCCGCGCATTCCGCCACCATTAGCTGGCCGATTAGGATTATTGGGCATGGCTTGGTTGTTGCCATTGGCTGGTTGATTAGGATTATTCTGCATTCCAGCAGGCGCTTGATTGCGACCGCCACCCATGCTCGCCCCCAACACAAAATTATGATCCCACGAAATCCACGTCAGTTTGCCAGTTGCAGGGTTAGTGTAAAGATAATAATTATGGGTCATCGCCCCGTAGGTATCCCAATGCTCCAACAAGGTGCTCACGCCAAGCCATTTCAGAAAAATCGGCACATCGAACACGGCCTCTAATTTGGCCCGCCATGCCGCCGGATCGCTGGTGCGTTCGCTTGAGTGCAACACATCGTAGAGCGCTTCAACATCGGCCCAGCCTGTTGCATCGTTATTTTCCTTCTGAAAACTTTCATTAATCGCACCTTTGGTGCCTTCGGCCAAACTGGCAGCGCTGCCATCGCCTTCGTAAATATTGCCGCTATCGTCGCCAAACACGCGAGCAATCGCCGTATCGTCGATCACCTCAACCGCGGTGTATAGCCCCAAACTCTCAACGCCGTTGCCATGATCAAGCAGCACTTCGTAGGTTGCGGTTTCGGCGGCGGGCAAGCCCATTTGAGCAAAGAGATCGTAGGCCAGTGTCTCGCGCATCGCCGTCAGATCGCCTAAATTATTCGCCAGCGCCAATTGTTTGAAGCCATAAAAGCGTTGGTTATCAATTTCGGGATAAGTTTTTTCAAATTGATCAAAATCGAGCTTGAAGGGCAAGTTGGCTTGCTGGCTATTCCAAGCACTCATCAACGAGGAATTGCCTTTGTAGCGCACGCCAACATTCGTCCATGTTTGGCCTTCAAAACTCAGAGTTGCCGTTACCCACATTGGATTTTCGGTCACCAAATCGCCCATATTTGGCATCCCACCAGGCATGCGTTGGGTGTCGGTGAAGGCTCCAGTTGGCGGCATTGGCAAGCCATTGGTATCAGTAAAAGCACCAACTGGGCGCATTGGCAAGCCATTGGTATCGGTAAACACGCCACCAGGAAAACCACCGCCCAGCTGACGGCTACCAGGTTCGCCAAAAAGCTCGCTCATATTCGCTTGCATGGCTTGCCACGAAGCCGAATCGATCGTGATCGTTAGTTGATTGACCGCATCCTGCGGAAAAACCACAGCATAATTTGGCTCAGCACTCTCGCCATGCGAGGCTTCATTCCAGCCAGCAGGCCGCGTCACACCATCAATAACGGTCGTTTCAGCAGGCACAACGGGCGCAGTGCTCGAAGTCGCACATGCCACCAAGTTTAATCCAACAGCCAGCAAACACAGCCAACGCCAATATTTCATCGTAACCTCACAATTTTGCAGATTAAAAAGCGAGCCAATAGCCGAATTCCGCTTAGGGCAACTGATGCTGATCGCGCAACACACGGGGATTGCTTGGTTTATGCTTAGCGCTCAAGCGTGGCGTTTCATCGTAGAAAATTTTCAAATCGGCCATATCGTGCAATAAATCGATGCGCCCAATTTCAACCCGCTTGACCAAAATGCCGGTGCGTTGGCGTAAATCGGCCAATAGTTCTTCGGAACGTGCAGGCCCGATCAGCTCAATTTTATCGTAAGCAACGCGCTTGTTGGCTTCAAACTGAAAGCCCCAACCTTTTTCAAGCACAAACAAAATCACTAAAATCACGGCGTTGGCGATGCCAATTTGCAGCAAACTGCCGCTATGCATCAGCGAATTCATCACGCCCAAGGCAATCAAAATAAATAAATAGGTCATTTCACGAATCGGAATCTCATCGGTGCGATAGCGCAGCAACGAGAAAATCGCAAACAATCCAAAGCCCACGCCAACGCCCACTTCGACGCTGGTCAGAAAGCCCAGCACAAAGTAGATGATCATATTGAAGCCAATAAAGGTAAAAACGAAATTTTTATCTTGGGTCACGGGGTAATACACGCCGCGCACAATTAGCAGCGTTACGAATAAATTAAAGCCCGCGCCGAGCAAAAATTGAGTTAATTCGGTTGTCATTGAGCATACTCCATCAAACTATGCAAATAGCGTAAGGTTGGTTTGAAGCTGTTGCGTGGTAATTCTGGGTAGAGCAAGGCTGCGCCGCTGCAATATTTGCTCATGCCAATTGTGTGCAAATGCTGGCCGCGAATGCCTTGGATAAAGGGCGAACTGCGGTTGATGCCAGCTTGTTTGACTTCGGCAATCACCACTCCTGTCAGTTCAACAGTGTGCAGATTGGCCTGAAACTGAATCCCAATATCAAGGGTTACTCGCTCGTGGGCGGCAATATTCACCAAGGTGATGCGGCTAAAATCGTTGGTCAGGGTTGGCTGCAATACACTCACATCGAACGGCACATGTCGTTGCACAAAGGCTTTGCTGGCTGGATTCAGCGTTTCTAAGCCAGTTGGGGTTGGCATTCGATGCTTGATCGTGCGATATTTATTAATTTTGTGCTTGACTTCGAGAAAGTGCTGCTGGGTATCGAGATAGGTGCGGCTGCGCACTTTGTAGCGATTGCGCCCCCCAGCATGATGCCGCCGATAAAGCGCAAAATCAGCGCTATCAAAATAGCGCGTATGATAGCGATGCATGCGCCGCCCAGCGATCTCCAGCACCCAATAATCCGCCGCTAAATCGGGGAAGATTGCAGCCAATTGCTGCATTGAGCAGACATATTTGCTATCGGTGCGATTCAGCAAGGCCACTGAATCCATCTGTTGCAAACTAATTGGCTCAAAACGCGCCAAGTGTTGGTCAAGCAGCGGCTTTGGAGCTGGTTGCGCTGGTTCGCAAGCAGGCGTTGGCTCAGTTGGCCAGATCAGAGTTGGTTGATAGCGCAGTTGTTGCAGCATAAGCTCATTCCTTCGCACGCCGCAACGCCAAAAGCGATCGGCAATCTGTGTTAGCTTCTGGTTAAGAGTGTAGCCAGCAATTGTTATAAAACTGTTAGGATCTGACGTGCTTGCGATGAGGATTTAGGTAGAGGTGATTAACAAAAAGCCCCGCATTTCCATCATGGATGCAGGGCTTCAACAAACGCGATGTTTAGGAAAACGGAATTAATAGCCTTCGGCAATTTGCTCGGAAAGTGTGGCGCGCAATTCGGGCGAAACCCGCATATATAAGCCGGTTGCTTCGGCCACAATCGTGCCATCGGGCAATTGGGCAAAGCCCTCGACCTCAAGCGCGCGCCCGCGATCGCGCACGATGCTGCCAGTAAAGGTAATTTCTTGGTCAATTGGGGCTGGCTGACGATAGCGCACTTCAAAACGGCCAGTCATCGTCCAGGCATCGATTAAAAAGCCAACCCGGCCTAAGGTTTCATCAAGAATCGTCGCAATGATGCCGCCATGGACAAAGCCCGGCCAGCCTTGATGGAGCGAGGTGGAGGTAAAGCGCGTCACAACCCGATTTTCTTCCTCGAAGAAATCTAATTGCAAGCCACTCGGGTTATTTTTGCCACAGACAAAACATGCCTGCGAATCTAATTGGCGATTCATGAATGCTCCTTTTGCAAATATAGCCGATTATAGCGCAAAAAAACCACGACTCGCAGTGAGCCGTGGTTGTAGTTTATCTGTTGTTGGACAATTAATTTAATTTGCGGACGGCAGGGTGGAAGCTAAACACGGTCGTCATAACCAGCATAATGATGCCACAGGTGGCAAACACTGCTGGCGCACCAAAATAGTCGGCGGCCCAACCAGCAACGCCATAGCCAATTGGCAATAACGCAACCGACCCAAGCAAGTCAATGCTGGCAACCCGCCCGAGCTGTTCACGCTCAACCATTTCTTGCATGGTATGCGTCCAAATCAAGCCAAAAGTTGCAATCCCAATCCCGCGGAAGACCAACACGCCAAGCAAAGCTGCTAAGGCGATGGTGCTCCCAAACATCCCAACATTCAAGCCAATCACGCCAACTAATAAGGTTGCCAAGCTAGCCAAAAACAAGGCCCCATAGCCCATCAGGCCACGGCGGCGCAACCGATTGCCTTTACTCAGCCAAATCGAGGCCGAAACCGCACCCAACGCAATGCTGGCATGCGCCCAGCCAAGCCGTTCACTGGGCAACAGCAAAAATTTATTGATCAGAATTGGCAAGGCGGTCTGGGCTGGAGCAGCCAACAGCATGTTGGCCATCGAAGAAAGAATAATCGTCATCCATAGCCAAGGATTCATGCTGACCGTTCTCAGGCCCGCGCCAACATCTTTCAAGATGCCAGTTGAGCGTCGAGCTTTCGCGCGGCTCGCATCGGTTGAGAGCAACGGAATTAAGCACAAGCCAGAAACCAAAAACGAGAAACTGTTGAATAAAAATGCGGTTGGCGCGCCGCCAATGCCGACAATCAAAGAGGCAATCAATGGCCCCAAAATCAAGGTCATTTGGGCACTCAAAGCAGTCAGCGAGTTGGCTCCAGGCAGCGATTCTGCTGGCACTACATCGGGCACCAAAGCGCTATAGGCCGGCTGAAAAAACGAATCAAAGAAGCCAAATGAGATACTTGCCGCATAAATATGCCAGAGTTGCAAGGTATTCGTCAGGGCCAGAATCCCAACGCCACCAACAATCAAGGCTCGCAACATATCGGAGCTAAACATCAGCCAACCACGCGAAAAGCGATCAACTGCTGCCCCGCCAAGCAATGAGAAGACGATCATCGGCGCAAACGAACAGATTAACACTAAGCCCATCGCAGCAGCCGAGCCAGTGTGATCCAAAACCCATAGCGAGAGCGCAACCTGATACATCGTATCGCCCAAACGCGAAATCGTTTGCCCCGTCCAGAGCATTGCAAACAAGCGTTGTTGTAAGGGCCGAAATAAACCATTCTCCGAGGTACTTGAGGTCATGCTTCCTCCTACAATTTCGCGCTACGCTGAGCAACCTCCCCACATTTGGCTTGCTCAGCTTAAATAGTGTGCAATCGTGTGCATGGGAGTTTCAGCGTGGAACCCTTAGCCCAACAATCTTGGAGTTACTTAATCCATTGCTGCGCAATGTTGAACATTCGCGAGCATTCGTTGCAGGCATTGGCGCTGAAAGCAGTTATCGGCGTGGATGGCTGTTCTCTCTGGCCTGCGAGACTGTAAATCAGCAGTTGGAATGTAGGCTATGATCGCGAGGCGAATTATACCAATTTTTAACTTTTTCTGCAAGATGCTTTTTTCTGCCTGCATGGTATAGGCAGGCAGTATAATAAACCTGAGGTTTTTGTTTAGAAATTGCGCTTAATAACAATCAGCATTATGTTAACATATCATCACACAGCGTAGCAGCTTACGCTCAGCATTTGGCTTCAAACAGTAGTTAATGACATTTGATCGCTAGGATTATGTTCATTGCATTTATACACAGCTAAGGCCCAGCATTTTACGCCTCAATAGTCGGTAGTTAGAGCAGATTGAGGCAGCAACAGCGCAATCAAGACTATTGCTGCCTGTAAAGCCTAGTGATGATGGTGGTCGTGAATCTGAATTGGCTCAGGCCGTGGCGCTGCATACACCTGATCAATCCAAGCAACCACCTGATCCAAGCCAGTTTCAGCCTTGAGGTTGGTAAAAACCAGCGGCAATTCGCCGCGCATGTGCTTGGCATCGTGCTCCATCACCTGTAACGATGCGCCAACCAACTCGGCCAAATCAATTTTGTTGATCACCAATAAATCGGAGCGTGTCACGCCTGGGCCACCTTTACGCGGCACTTTATCACCGCCAGCCACATCGATCACGTAAATCCAATAATCGACCAACTCTGGGCTAAACGAGGCCGCCAGATTATCGCCGCCGCTTTCAACAAACACAATTTGCAAATCGGGCAGGGTTGCACACAAATCGGCAATCGCTTCGAGGTTCATCGAAGCATCATCGCGAATTGCCGAGTGTGGGCAGCCGCCAGTTTCCACCCCGCGTACTCGTTCGGCTGGCAACACACCTTGACGCAGCAAAAATTCGGCATCTTCTTTGGTGTAAATATCGTTGGTAACCACAGCCACTGAATAGCGCTTGGTCAGATGCACGCTCAAACAATGGGCTAAGGCTGTTTTGCCACTGCCCACTGGGCCAGCAATCCCAATTCGCAACAGGTTTTCCGCCATAAATTCCTCACAATTAGAATAGGAAATAGCGCTGAGCCAAGGGCAAACTACTGGCTGGCTCGCAGGTCAATAATTCGCCGTCAGCTCGCACAGCATAGGTTTCAGGGTCAACTTCGATCACTGGGGTAGCGTTGTTGTGAATGAGATCGGCTTTTTGGACGCTGCGGCAACCACGCACCGCAGCGGTTGCTTTTTGCAAGCCTAGCTGTTGGCCAATCCCTGCTTGTTGCGCTGCCGCCGAAACAAAGGTCAAACTGGTTGCGCCAATCGCCCCGCCAAAGGCCCCAAACATCGGGCGATAGAGCACTGGTTGCGGCGTGGGAATCGAGGCATTGGCATCGCCCATCGCATTCCAGGCAATCATGCCGCCTTTGACAATCAGCTCGGGCTTTACGCCAAAAAATGCTGGCTGCCAGAGCACCAAATCGGCTAATTTACCAGGCTCAAGCGAGCCAACCTCGTGAGCAATGCCATGGGCCAATGCCGGATTAATCGTATATTTGGCGATATAGCGCTTGACCCGTTGATTATCGTTGCGCGCCGAATCACCGAGCAGCGGGCCGCGTTGAACTTTCATTTTGTGGGCGGTTTGCCAAGTGCGGGTCACAACTTCGCCAACCCGCCCCATCGCCTGCGAATCGCTCGAAATCATGCTAATTACGCCGAGATCGTGCAAAATATCTTCGGCGGCGATCGTTTCTGGCCGAATTCTGCTTTCAGCAAAGGCCACATCTTCGGGCACTTGCGGGTTGAGGTGGTGGCAAACCATCAACATATCAAGGTGTTCGGCAATCGTGTTGACGGTGTAGGGGCGCGTGGGGTTGGTTGATGAGGGCAGCACATAACGTTCGCCAGCAATTTTGATAATATCGGGAGCATGGCCGCCGCCCGCGCCCTCAGTGTGATAGGTGTGGATAGTACGGCCAGCAATCGCCCGCAGCGTATCTTCTAAAAAGCCAGCTTCGTTGATCGTATCGGTGTGAATTGCCACTTGCACATCGTATTGGTCGGCGACGCGCAAGCACATGTCGATTGCAGCAGGCGTTGTGCCCCAATCTTCGTGCAATTTCAAGCCACATGCGCCAGCCTGAATTTGCTGAATCAACGATTCTGGCTGGGCAGCATTGCCTTTGCACAAAAAGCCAATATTGACTGGCCAAGCATCGGCGGCTTGCAGCATGCGCGCCATATTCCAAATGCCTGGCGTACAGGTCGTCGCCTTTGTGCCCGTGGCTGGGCCAGTGCCACCGCCAAGCAGCGTGGTCACGCCATTCGAAAGCGCCTCGGGAATTTGGCCAGGCGCAATAAAGTGAATATGGCTGTCAATGCCGCCAGCAGTGACGATCAAGTGCTCGCCAGCAATGACCTCGGTGTTAGCGCCAACTACCAATTCTGGGTCAACTCCGGCCATGGTATCGGGATTGCCAGCCTTGCCAACTTTGACAATTCGGCCTTGTTTGATGCCAATATCGCCTTTGACGATGCCCCAATGATCGATAATGATCGCGTTGGTAATCACCAAATCAAGCACAGCGTGGGCGCTACTGCTTTGGCCCATGCCATCGCGAATCACTTTGCCGCCGCCGAAGGTAATTTCATCGCCATAGTGGGCAAAATCGTGCTCAATCTCAATAATCAATTCAGTATCGGCCAAACGCAGGCGGTCGCCTTTGGTCGGGCCATACAAATCAGCATAGGTTTGGCGTGGAATCCAGAGGCTCATTCCAAATCTCCTTCCGGGCGATGGCCAAATTGCAGGGCTTGGGCAGCATTGAGGCTGATTTGCACCTGATCAGCTGCATCTAAAGCCCCGTTGACCAAGCCATTATGGCCATAGATCTGGCGCGAGCCAGCAAACGCCACCACAGTCACAATTTTGCTATCGCCTGGCTCGAAACGGACCGCCGTGCCCGCCGGAATATTGAGATGCATGCCATACGCAAGGCTGCGATCAAAGACTAAAGCCCGATTGACCTCGAAAAAGTGGTAGTGGCTGCCAACCTGAATTGGCCGATCGCCCGTGTGGGCAACAAGGATTTCAAAGCTTGCCCGGCCAAGATTAGCGGCAATTGCCTCGTTTGGTTGATCGATTAGATATTCGCCTGGCTGCATTCGCGGCTCCTGTTTAACGAATTGGGTCGTGCACGGTCACAAGTTTGGTGCCATCGGGAAACGTGGCCTCAACTTGAACCTCGTGAATCATTGTGGCAACGCCATCCATCACATCGTCAACGCTCAAAATCGTCGTGCCATAGCTCATAATTTCGGCGACGCTTTTGCCATCGCGGGCAGCTTCTAGCAATTCGGCGCTGATAATCGCCACCGCTTCGGGATAATTCAGCTTGAGGCCACGCGCCTGACGACGACGCGCCAAATCGGCGGCCACGACAATCAACAATTTTTCTTGTTCACGCGGAGTTAAATGCATTGGTTAAGCCTCATCCTAATAAATTTTGCGCGGCAGATTTGGGCTTGTGCCATATAAAGCTTGTTTGGCGATGCGCCAATAGTCAAACGCCGTTGTCAGCAAATCGCGGCTATTGGTGCTCAAGCCGCGAATCATTAGGCCATGAGCAGCCAAACAACTCACGCCCCAGAGGCAGCGCCCAAGTTTGGTTTGGCTGGACGCAAAGGCCATTAATTCAGCTTCGAGGGCTTTCCACTGGCCAGCATCCAACCCAACCCGACAGATGTAGCCCGTGGCCAAATAGCTGTAGTTGCCAAAATACAGTGGATTATTGAGTTGTTGTAGACTTGGTTGCAAACGCATGCGATCAAGCAGCAATGGCCGACCCAAGGCATAAATATCGCAATCCAAGCGCAACTGACGATAGGCAAAACGCTCGCCATAGGCTTCGCGGCCAGGCGCAAGAAATTCCCACCAACACAAGCCAGCAGCATCAGCCAAATCAATTCGTGTTTGTTGATGATACATACTTTCAGCAAACGGAATCGTCGTATCGGGCCAATATTCCAACAAACTATGTTCAGCCAAATTGGCATGCATAGCTTGATAAGCCACCTGCTCGCCAGCACTGCGATAAATGCGGGTTGAACTCGTGGTCGTCAGTTGGGCTTTGGTCGCTACGGCTAAATTGATTGTAGTAGTCAGCTGATCGCCTGCCAACACGCCGCCAGCAATATTATGTAAATGCACAAAACTCGTGCCATCGGCCAACCCAAAATCGCGTACAACCTGCAACGGTGGCCGATGTTCGCGCACCGTCAAGCGCGTGCGTTGCTGCTTGAGCGTAAAATCAAGCGCCAGATGGCCATGCATTCGCTCAAGGCGCGCTGATGGTTGCATCAACTTATAAACAGGCGCGTCCCCAGCAACGGGTGACGCATACTCGCAGCATCCAAGCCGATGCTACATGGCGCGAGATCAGCAAATGTGATGCTTGGGGTTTGCTCAACAACTGCCTGAAGCGTTGGATTCAACTGCCACAACAATTGCTGGGCCTGCACTTGGCCAAGCGGCAAGATTTTCTGGCATGCCAAAATCAGGCTTAATGTCATTTGTTGCAATAAGGCGGCGAGCATCGCTTCGGCCTCAATTGCCAAGCCAGCCGCCACCAAACCAAACACACAACTATGATGGGTTTCGATCTGCTGGGTTTGGGCAAGGCTGTTGGCCTGTTGCCAACGTGGCAAGGGTTCTAGTTGCAAGGCCAAGCTTAACAAACGTCGACCAAGCACAGCGCTAGCATGACGGCTCTCGCGGGCTGGCTTGAAGGCCGCTGCATGATCATTCACATCCAGCCATGGCTGCGCAAATTCAGCAGCAGCGCCCAATTGCCAAGCCTGATAGGCCAAATAGGCTTCGAGCTGGCCGCTCTCCTGTACAAAAGCGCGCAGAAACTGGCCCAGCCCAGCCACGCCAAGTTGGCCCTCGGCCACCAACGACTCAACCCCATACGAATGGGCGGTTGAGCCAATCGGCAAGGCGCTATCAGCAAGTTGCAATAATTTGAGTTGGGCCAAAGCAGCGTTTAACATCATCACGCCAGTATAGCCGAGCAGAAAATCGCCAACTCTAGGCAAACTATCCAAACCCTATTCGAGCAGATTGCACAAACTTAGGCCTCAGGCCAGGTTGCGGCAACTAAAGCTGGCAATAGCTGTGCTGCTGGGCCACGCAAACGATGGCGCGCATGGCGGCTCAACGGCGTATCTTCAAGATTCAGGTCGATCAAACGGGCACGATGCGCTCGGGCTGTCATCGGAAAGGTCGCGGCGGGAGCCACAAGGCCCGATGTGCCAATTGCCAAAAACACATCACAAGTTTGGCTGGCTACTTCTGCCGCCTGAAGTTTAGCCAGATCCAAGCGCTCACCAAACCAGACCACATCAGGCCGCAATGGCGCGCCACAAATCGCACAAAGCGGCAAACTTGAGCTATCTGGCCACGCGGAAATACCATGGTCGCCAGCGCTACAACGAATAGTATCAATCGTGCCATGCAGCTCGATCACGGTGCTTGAACCAGCTCGTTGATGTAGGGCATCGATATTTTGGGTAATCAGCGTGACTTTGGGAATATATTGCTCAAGTTGGGCTAAAGCCCGATGGCCGGCATTGGGCTGAACCGCCAAAATCTGTTGGCGATGGGTGTGATACCACTCCCAGACTGCCTTCGGTTGCTGCAAGTAGCCCGCCAAACTTGCCACTTGTTCAATATCAAACGTATTCCAAAGCCCAGTCAAACTGTCACGAAACGTTGGGATGCCACTCTCAGCAGACATCCCTGCGCCAGTTAAAATCGTGAGCGAACGAGCTGCCCGCAAGGTTTCAATTAGGCCCTGATCAAATAATTCAGTCATATATTCCCTCGTTAGGCCGATCAAGCGTCAATTAGCATAGTATAGGATATTTGGGCCTGTGGAATAGGCTATTGCAAGCGTTCAAGCAATTATTATGGAGCAGAACATGCAGCTTAATCAAGCCTTGGAGATTTTTATGCATGGCGAAATTGGTATTCCTAGTGCTGAAAATCGCTCAAGTCGCCAGCAACTAGCTGGCCTCGACATCTTGCATAGTGATGATGTTTGGAATCAGCAGCGCCAGATTGCTGATGAAGCGATTGTACAAAGCCATGCGCCTGCTGAGGTGCTTGCGCTGCTTGCAGACTATCAGCCAAGTGTCGATCATCGAATTACCCTGGTTGATCGGCCAACCAGCGAGCATGCTGCCTACCATGCCGCAGGCTATCGCCATAGCGCAAGCGAAGTGCTGCTTGCCCGCTCCCTCAACAATCTACCAGCACCTGATCCACGCTATGCGGTGGCCCAAGCTACAACCATCGCCGATATGGAATGGCTGAACACGCACGATCCTGCCAAGCGGGCTTGGCTCACAGTCACTCGCCTGCTGGAGCCACGGTTGCGCCATAGTTTTATTCGGCTTGATGCTGAGGTGGTGGCGCGAGTACGGGTTTGCCAGGTTGATCCAGCGCATAGCTATGTGACAAATTTATACACTGCCCCCAACTATCGGCGACGCGGCATTGCTCAGGCGTTGATGATCGCTGTTTTGCAGCAAGCAGCAGCGCTTGGCGAATGCTGGAGCGTGCTCATAGCCTCCGAGGCTGGGCTACCGCTCTACCAAAAATTGGGCTATCAACCACTGGCAACGCTCACGGTTTTTGAACCAGCTGAAGCAAGCGAATAAGCCAATAATTGCCTTTGCGAGGCTTGCAAGCTCGGCTACAATACGATTAATCAGTTTTTTAGCAATGGTAGGGCAATGAATCGCTTGTTAATCACCGGAGCATCGGGCTATCTCGGCCAGCGAGTTGCTTATTTTGCTCAGCAGACAACAATTTGGAATAAAATATATAGCCAAAGTTGGCGCAACCCAGCGCTAGCAGGCGAACATGTGGCATGCGATTTGGCTGATCAAACGCAGCTTCAAGCGTTGCTTGATCGCATTCAGCCAAGCGCAATTATTCATACGGCGGCGGTCACGCCAGCCATGGGCGCTGCTATGACCAACGAGGCTTTGTGGGCAGTTAATGTGCAGGCCACCGCCAGCTTGGCAGCTTGGGCGGCTCAGCATCAGGCCCGCTTTGTGCATGTTTCATCGGATGCAGTTTGGGGTGGGCGCGATGCGGCGTATACGGAAAGTGATGTTCCAGCTCCCATCCATCCGTATGGGGCATCGAAGGCCGCTGCCGAGGCGCTGGTGGCGACGCTCAATCCTGAGGCAGCGATTGCCCGCACCTCGCTGTTGTATGGCCAAAACCCGCTTGACCCCAACACCACCATGGCCTTGGCGATGTTGCGCGGCGAGCGTGATGGCGTACTATTTACCGATGAAATGCGTTGCCCTGTCTTTGTTGAAGATGTGGCCCAAGCCTTGCTGGAACTTGCACAAAAACCAAGGCTTTATGGTATATTTCACCTTGTAGGCCCACAAATTCTCAGTCGATTTGAGCTTGGCCAAGCCTTGCTCACGTGGAATGGCCTTGATTCCACGGGTTTGCCCGCTGGCAGCACAAGCGCCAGTGGCTTACGTCGCCCATCGCGGGTTGTCGTTGATAATCGCGCAACCCAATCGCAACTTAGCACTATTCTTCGAAGCATTGATGATGTCACAAGGAGGTGACGCATGGAGCGCACACCTGAATCGATCGTTCAATTAGTCGCCGATTTGCAACACACCGATGAGTTTGTGCGTTCGCAGGCGGCGTTTACCCTTGGGTTATTTGGCGAACCAGCTGTGCCATTTTTGATTCCACTGTTGCGTTCGCCACAGCGCGAAATTCGCATGCGCGCTGCATGGACCCTGGGCGTAATCGGCGCTGCCGCCGTGCCAGCCTTGCTCGACCTGATGGAGCAAAAAAACCGCCAATTGCGGATCGAGGCAATTCGAATTTTAGGCGTAATTGGCCAAGCACGGGTGTTCAATCACTTATTAATTGCATTAACTGATTTCGACCCCGAAATTGCCGCCCGAGCTGCTCGCTCGCTGGGCAAAATTGGTGATCCACGGGCGTTTCATGCCTTGGTGCTAGCCTTGCGCCACCCCGATAGCGATGTGCGCTACGAAGCTGCTGTGGCCTTGGCCGCGCTCCACGTGCCCGATTCAATCACCCATTTGCAAGAAGCGCTGCTCCACGAAGACCCACGGGTTGAAACAACTTGGGGTACGTCGGTGCGTGAGGGCATGGTTCGGGCCTTGGAAGAAGCCGAAAAACCCCATGACCACAGTTTGATCGAAGCCTTAATGCGGCTTGGCGACATGTTGAAATCCAACGAAGAAGAAGCGGATGAGGAAACGCCATGAATGCTTGCCCATTTTGCGATCCCGCCACCCTCGAAATCGAAACCATGCTCGAAAATCACTTTTGCCGCTTTCTGCAACAACCCCATAAAGTCCTCGCTGGTTCGGGCGTAATTATTCCCAAACGCCATTGCGAAACCCGCCACGAAATGGATCTCGACGAATGGGATGCGATGCAAGACATGCTCAACCTGGTCAAAATTTTCATCAACATCAGCCATAAACCCCTTGGCTATACGATTGGCTGGAATTGTGGCGAGGTTACTGGCGTGGTGATTCAGCACGTCCATATGCACATTATTCCACGCCTAACCAATGAGCCAATTAATGGTGCTGTCCACTTCAACCTCAAATCCACTGCTACCAAGCGTTTCGACAATTAACAACCAACACCTTCAGGAGGTTGTATGTCTCTGCATGCCTTACGGCGATTCGTGCTCGTTTGCTTGCTATTGGGATCGGTTTCAAGTCTTGGGGCGAATTATTTGCCGCCAAGCAGCACCTATTTGCCAGTTGTGATAGGCAATTCCGAGTTTACGGCAAATACGTTTGTGCCAAGTTATTCAGCACTTTTTCAATTTGGGCTAAACCCTGGCTACTATGGCAACGGCTGGGACGACCAGAAAATTTATGCAATTGGCGCTGATGCTGGCGCACACAGCGCGCGAGCTTCGCTGCCCGATAGTTTTATTGGCCAATGGGGCGCAGCAATTCGGGTTCCAGTTTTTGAGTATATTTCCACGACGCTTAATTTTCGCGAAAACACGGTCTTTTTAGGTGAGCCACGGGCGGCGTGGCGCGATCCAGCCAGCTATTTCAGCAACAATGGCACGCCAGTCCAGAGCAAGCTTTGGCAAGGCATGTACGAGCCAATTTGGGATAATGGCGAAAATGGCACACCAGTTAATGATGCAAATAAATTTGCAGTTTATGCATGGCAAATTGCCAGCACTTATGGCAAATATATGCGCTTCTACGAAATTATTAACGAGCCAGATTATACTGGCAGCGCTAGAGCCTATGCTAACCCAGGAGCAAGCGGCGGCAGCTGGTGGGATAGTGCGCCAACGCCGAATGAATTACCAAATCTGAACGCACCAATCTATAACTACATTCGTTTATTGCGCATTGCCTATACTGTGATCAAAAAAACTGATCCTGACAGCTATGTTGCTCCAGGTGGGATTGGCTATGCTTCATTTTTGGATGCATTGCTACGTTATAGTGATAATCCTGATGCCGGCAAAATTACTAGCCAATATCCATTAACTGGCGGAGCCTATTTTGATACTCTGAGTTACCATATTTATCCACAGTATGGTGGCTCATATTGGGATAATAATGCTGGTGGTTTTGTCTATGTGCGGCATAGCGACCGTATGAGCCAAGTTTTCCAAGATCAATATCATGGAATGAACCAAACCTTAGTTAATCGCAACTACAATGGCACAACCTTTCCCCACAAACCAAGCATCATCACTGAAACCAATGTTTCGCGTAAAGCTTTCAATAATTATGCAGGCGGCGAGGAAATTCAGCGCAATTATTTGATTAAGGCGATTATCAAAGGTCAGCAGCTTGGTATTTTGCAAATCTATTGGTTCGCAACTGGTGAAGGCGCAGATTATGCAACTGCCCAAGATGAATATCAATTAATGGGATTTTACGAAAATCTCAAACGTGATGCGCCAAATAACCAAATTGTGACAAGTGAAGGCATTGCCAATCGCACAACCTATAATCAGCTGTATGGCTGGCGCTACGATGCAACAGCCACGACAGCGCTCAATTTGCCCAATACCATCGATGGCGCGGCCTTTCGCAAAAACAACCAACTGCGCTATGTGCTTTGGGCCAAAACCACGCTTGATCGTAACGAAACTGCCAGCGCAAGCATCAACCTGAGCGGAAGCTACAGCAAAGTAACGTGGAATGGTACAAGCAGCACAATCAGCGGCAATAATATTCAACTTACTGGCGCGCCAATTTTCTTAACCCCACAATAATGCTAAAAACGCAGCACCCTTGCGACAAAATAAGGGTGCTGCATTTTCAATTAATCAGCCTGTTCGTCAACTTCCCATTGAAAAACCTCTTCCAAGGGAACTCTGAACACATAGGCAATCCGAAACGCCGCCTCAAGCGATGGTGAATATTTGCCAGCCTCGATGGCGGCAATTGTTTGGCGAGTTACGCCGATATACTGGCCAAGCTCAGCCTGCGACATTTCGCCATGCTGAAAGCGCAAGAGGCGAATTCGATTGACAAGCGTTGCTTTCATGCACGCTGCCAGCGATAGCTCAGCACAACAATGCTGCCACACACAACTTCAGCAAGCACAATCATCAACAAAGCGCTATTGACCAAGGTCCAGCCGCTTTGATTGAACGGCATAATCATGCCTACGATAAGCATGCCCACCATCAACACATAGTAGGCAGCAGTGATTGAACGCTGAGAGATCGCCCGATCGCGCTCGTCGAGCGGCATGCGATCGGCCTTGGGCGAATTGTAGCGCAAATACAGATAGCCACCGCCAAGAATCAGCATGCGAACCACGCTGGCAATGCCAAAAAAGCCTAGTTGGCTCAAATTGGGCAGCGTATCATCGGGCGGAGAAATTACTGTAAGTGCAAAATAAGGGCCAAATGCCACTGCCAACGCAATCAACGAGAGCCACGCAGTTTTTTCACGGTACGCCATCGAACACTCCTCCAAGCTAGTTCAACTAATTTATGTTAAAAATACTATACATCATGTAAATTATTTTTGTCAATATGTATAGAATATATAACATTAAAGAATACTACCTAGGGAGAGCTTTGAATAGGACGTTTTTATACCAAAAATATAATAAACTAATCCGCTAGTAATAGTTTTCTTGGCGATAAGCTTTATTTAAATGTTAGGAATACAATTTTTACTGGGTGATTGGTTTGGGAGATTTGGTGAGCGAGGGGGTTGATGGTGGGCCATGAGGGATTCGAACCCCCAACCAAGCGGGTATGAGCCGCGTGCTCTAACCGTTGAGCTAATGGCCCTTCTCACCGGAGTGTATAGTACCATATTTTTCAAATAATGGTGCAGCAATTCATTCAAATCAATCATGCTCACATGGTGGATTTATTGATTAAAATAGTTAATCACCACCCTTCCGTCCCGCCTCAAGGCGGGAAACGCAGGGGGTTTTCATCCCCCTGCACCCCCTAAAGTTTAATATTTGGATTACCCATAACACAAAGATCTAGTTCCGTTGCTTACTTTCGATAAGAATCTTTAAGCTACTCTTGCAGCAAAGCCTAAAGATACTGACTAAAGAAGTCGGTGATGCGGTTGTAGCAGGTCACTTTGTTGGCATATTTCAGCACATCGTGGCCTTCATCGTTGAACAACAGATAATCGACATTTTTGCCCAGCGCTTGCAACTCGTGGACGACTTCGCGCGATTCTTGCTCGATCACCCGTGGATCGTTGGCTCCTTGGGTTACCAACAAGGGGCACGCCAAATTGTGAATGTAGGTTTTTGGTGAGCGCTCGACCAAGAAATCCGATTCGGTTACAGGGTCGCCAACTTGGGTCGCCATATAGGCCTTCCAGGTTTCGGGCACGCGGGCCGAGAAGGTGTGCAAATCATACGGCCCAAACATATCGATCCCAGCTTGCCAAAGCTCTGGATGGCGACCAACCAAGGTTAAGGTCATAAAGCCACCATACGAACGGCCCATTACCCCAGCGCGTTTGGTATCGATCAAGGGATCGTTGGCAAGCACTTTGGTCATAGCATGCACATGATCAAGCCGATCCTGGCCGCCCCAATCGTGGGTAACTTGGTTCATATAATTAAAGCCATAGCCGCTGCTGCCGCGCACATTCGGCACAAACACCGCGAAACCTTTCAAGGCCAAAAATTGAATCAATGGCATCGAGAACCAAGCAAAATCAGGCCGTTCTTGGCCTTGAGGGCCGCCATGAATGTAATAGACCAATGGGCGCGGGCCTTCGTAGCCTAAGGCTGGGGCTGGGCGATACAATCGCGCGGAAATGCGCAAGCCATCGTGCGAGTTGAACGAGGCATCTTCACCAGCTGATAAATGTTCGACTGGAATGCCTAAAACCCGTTCGTTGGTATGTTGTTGCAGCTCTTGGTTCGGTTTGATCGTGTAGATTTGGGTTGGAGCGATGGCGGTCGAGAACGAAAGCGCAAAGCTATCGCTATCTGAATCATAGGCAATCGATTCCAAAACGCCATTATCAAGCGGCGCTTGACCACACAATACTTTAGTAACCAGCATGCGCTTGGTTGCGAGATCTAGCTCAGCTTCGTAGCACCACGAACAGCCATCGATGTTGTAGCCAAGCAAATAGCGCTGCTCGCTGAGCTTGGTCAAACGATCAAACTCGCCTTGGCCGGTATGCACCAAGCCTTCAATCGCAACTGAATCTAAGCTTTGCGAGCCATCAAGCCGCAACAAGGCCAAACTATAGCAATCATCAAATAAGCTCGTGCTAAACAAGGCATAATCAGCGTTGACCCATTCGGCAAAACCCATGCCATTTGGCTCGATTGTGGTTGTGCGTTGTTCCATAGGCGTGCCAAAAATAACACTGCGCTCGGTGCTGCCCAGCTTCTGCCGATAGACCACGGTATCGCCAATGCCATAGGCATCGATGGTCAATATCGTTTGTTGATCGGGCGAAGAAGTGGCATAGAATGGGCCTTCAGCGGCAGTAGCGAGTAAGGTTGCGCTACTTTCAAGCACATTAATTTGATAACCGCTAAATTCAGGCCGCGTGCGTGAACTAGCCGTCAAATAGCCAATCCCAGTTTTAAGATCGATTTTGGCAATCGTGGTTTGCATTCCGGCAAATTGATCACCGAAAATCAACTCAGGGAAGCCACCAGTGAGGGGAATGCGCATTGGCTGATAATTTTCGTCACCATCTTGATCAATCATAACCACAATTTGATTATATTCAGCCAGCACCACGAACGATTTACCATCCATATGGTGCGGCGTTTGCAAGGCAATATTTGGTGGCAACAGCGGCTCAGGCACACTGCCAGTTAACAACATTCGATACAAACTCAAGCGACCATTCAAATCGCTAATAAAATACAAATACTCGCCCGAGCGTTGGGGCACAACAAATTGACGGGCGGCAAGTAGGGCTTCGATGCGCGGCATTTCTTTTATCTCCTTGGTAACAGCACGTTTGACGCTATTGTAGAGAAATCACAGCAATCAAGCTTCATTCAAAAGGTGTAGCCACAAGGTGTAGTTGGCTATGGTAGACTAAAAGACACGTGTTGAGGGATTTTCATATGCTCCAACTTATTCAAACCAAATTAGTTGTCCCGCCACCGCGTGAACGAGTCGTCAAGCGTTCGCGGTTATATCAACGGCTTGACCATGGACGCAAACAACGGCTTACCTTGATCAGCGCGCCAGCAGGCTTTGGCAAAACAACTTTAGTCAGCGCCTGGCTGCACGCCAACAATCAAACCCGCAACGTTTGGCTCACCCTCAATGATCACGATAATGATCCATTACGCTTTGCCCAATATGTGCAACGTGGTTTTCAGGCCCAATTGCCGCAATTCAATTGGCAATGGCTCGAAATGATGGGCCATCAGGTCGTGATTAATTTGATCACAACCCTGATTAACGAACTGCACGAGCAAAGCGAGCAGTGGGTGCTGGTGTTCGATGATTATCAAATGATCGATCATCCAGTGATTCATGAAGCCATCAGCACCTTGATTGAGCATTGCCCGCCACAATTACACATTTTATTGACGTGTCGCCAACAGCCAAGCTTGCCTTTAGCACGTTGGCGCGCCCGCAATTGGCTCACCACCCTTGGCGTAAACGATTTGCGCTTCACCGATAATGAAGGCGGCGAGTTTTTGCGCGAAGTCATGCATATGCGGCTCAATCAGCACGTCGAAAGCCAAGTCTTGCAACAAAGCGCTGGCTGGATTGCCGGATTACAGCTCGCAGCCTTAGCCTTATCCGAAGCGCCCAGCCCTGAACAAGGCCTGCGCGCGCTCAATTCTGGTCAAGCCAGCGATATTAGCGTCTATTTGCTCGAAGAAGTGTTTCAGCAACAGCCAACCTCGATTCAGCAAGCCTTGTTGGCCTTGGCCCCGCTTGAACGTTTTAATCGTTCGCTGGCCGAGTTTATTCAACAAGCCTTAGCGCTTGGCCCAAGCCAGCTTGAGGCGATTATCGAGCGTCAGTTGTTTATTGGGGCGCTTGATCAAGAGTGGTGGCAATTACACCCGCTGTTTCGCGATTTTCTGCTGCAACACGCCAGTTTGGTTGAGCCAGCGCTGCGCAACAACGTGTTAGCGCTAGCAGCCCAATGGTGTGGCGAGCAGCATTATATTCACGATGCGATGCATTATGCGTTGCAAGCCCAAGCCCATCAATTGGCCGCCAATATTCTTGCGCCATGGGTTGGCCAATTTGTACGTGAAGCAGCATTTTATACCTTGCGACCATGGCTTGATCAATTGCCAACCCATGTGATTTGGAACGAACCGCGCTTGTGCATTGCCCAAATGTGGATTTTGATTACGCTGCGCAATGGCGAAGGCGTACAAGGCTACATCGAACGGATTAGCCAATTGGTCGATAGCAGCGAGCCAAATCCCTTGGCCGCAGAAGCCTTGGCCTTAGGTGCGTTAGCCGCCACGATTACCTCGAAATTAGAGCAAGCAACCTTGTGGGGCGAACAGGCCAAGCGGCTCAATACCAGCAACGATCCAGTGATTCAAGGCGTGATGACCTTTTGTTTGGCGGTCGTCGCCCATTTTCAAGGCGATGCAGAGCAAGCAGAAATGTTCTATCAGCAAACCGAAACCTTGGGTCAAACAATCAACAGTCGCTTTTTATCAACCGTCGGCGCGGTCAATCGGGCAGGCTTGTTGGCCGATTTAGGCCATTTTAATCGGGCTGAACAATTGTGTTTGAGCTTGATCGAACAATCGCAGGCCTTGCCAACGCCGCGCCCGTTTATGGCTGGCATGCATTGGATGTTGGCCCGCATTTATCACCAGCGCAATCAATTGGCCGAAGCTATGGCCGCGACTGAGCAAAGCCTCACCAACAGCAAAGCCATGGATAATCGCTATATGTGGTGTGTTGCCCAAGCCCAGCGCGTGGCAATTTTGCAATCGCTCAACGAATATCCCCAAGCCTTGCAAGCGCTGCAACAACTTGAGGAGCAAGCAATCGGCCAAGAGAGCGAAAAGGTGCGGCTAATTATTCAACAAACCCGCTGCTTGATTGCGATCGAGCAACATGATTTGAGCCAAGCAGCTCAATGGCTAGCCCTGATTAACACGAACCAAGAGGAAATTAATAATCCGAGCAATCAATGGCTTGGTGGCTTGTTGGCCTTGCGTCAAGGCCAGTTCGATCAGGCCAGCGCGTTGCTTGATAAAGCGTTGGCAACTGCCCAGCGCATCAATTATGTACCGTTGTTGATTAGCATTCATGCAACCATCGCCATGGTGTTAGCTCGTCAGGGTCAGCTGCCCAAGGCAATTGGCCAATTGCAGCATGCCTTGGCAATCGCCGAGCCAGAGTCGATTATTCAGCCCTTGCTTGATTTACATGCTGGCTTGATTCCCTTGCTGCAACAATTGCCAAGCAGCCCAATGGTTGTGCGCTTGCTGCACCATAATCGGCTTGATACCGATGATTTGGCGATAACGCCGCGCGAGCATGAGATTTTGCGCTACTTGGCAGCTGGTTTGGGCAATCGGGCAATTGCTGAAGCCTTGGTGATTGCTGAAAGCACGCTCAAACGCCATATTAGCAATTTGTATCTCAAGCTCGATGTACACAATCGTACAGCAGCAATCGTTAAGGCCCGCGAGCAAGGGCTGATTGATTGATTCCCTCACCCCCTCGCCCACGAAAACGCGCGCGAGGGGGAACCTTGGGTTTTCACCACGAATTTCGCAAAAACCATGGAATTAAAGCCCCTCGCCCATCGGATGGGAGCGGGGTTGGGGTGAGGAAAATCTATTCGTGGCGCAAAGCATCGATTGGGTTCAGCTTTGCGGCGCGTTGAGCTGGGTAAATTCCGAAGAATAAGCCAACCCCAAGCGAGAAGCCAATTGCCACGCCCACAGTTTGCACATCAATCGGCGCATCGAGCACGCCAAGTTGGGTCACTATAATAGGAATAATGCTGCCCAGCATCAGCCCAATCATCCCGCCCGTCATACTCAAAACTGCGGCCTCGACCACAAATTGCATCAAAATATGATGGCTGCGTGCGCCCACCGCTTTGCGCAAGCCAATTTCACGGGTGCGCTCGGTCACACTCACCAGCATAATATTCATAATCCCAATTCCGCCGACCAGCAGCGAAATGCCTGCGACCGCCGCCAAAAATAGGGTCATCATCGAGGTGATGGTATTGAGCGTGCCCAAAATTTCAGCTTGGTTGATCACATTAAAATCATCAGCGCTGCCATCAAGTTTAAGGTGATGGCGCTCACGCAGCAGCATGCTCACCCGCGATTGCAAGGCATCAAGATCGCTGGCATTAATCGCTGAAAGCGTAATCGAGCCAACCCGATAGCCATTGCCATCAGGCGTGCGCGCATTGAACAAACGCTTTTGAGCCGTAGTAATTGGAATATAGGCGCGATCATCTTCCGAGCCAAAGGCGCTGCCACCTTGCGGCGTAAGTATTCCAACCACACGCAAGGTTTGGTTATTAATCCGCACAGTTTGGCCTAAGGCTTGGCCATTACCAAATAAATCTTTGGCCAAGGTTGAACCCAACACAATTACGGTGTTTGCGCCTTGCAAATGCTCATCGCTAATAAAACTGCCTTGCTGCATGGTCAAATTATTAACCACTTGAAAAGCTGGCGTAATGCCAATAACCTGGGCATTTTTATCAGCAGATTTGGCTACGATTTGCGCACTTGAATTCAGCTGCGGAGCCACACCGATAACTGGCAATTGCAAGGCTTCAATCGCTTTGGCATCGTCCATCGTCAGGTTTTGGGCGGCGGTTGCATTGCCAGGCCCGCGATTTTGCGAGCCAGCAGAAATTGTCAGAATATTGGTGCCAATCGCCTCAATTTCGCCAGTAATCGAAGCGCTCGCGCCATTGCCCAGTGCCAAGAGCGAAACCACTGAGGCCACACCAATAATCACGCCCAGCATCGTCAATAATGAGCGCACTTTATTGGCCAGCAAGCTGCCAAACGAAATTCGCACAACCTCCCAGAGGCTGCCAAAACCACTCGAACTGGCAGTAATCGGCTGAAACAAAATGCTATCGGCAGCAACTGGGGTCGATTCAGGGGCAGCATGCACATCAAGCGTTGTCATCGTTGCATCCTTTAGTTACGCTGATCGCCGATTAACTGGCCATCGCGCATCGTCAGCACCCGCGCTGCATAGGCCGCCACATCGTGTTCGTGAGTCACCAGCACAACCGTAATCCCTTGTTCACGATTCAAACGCCGCAGCAATTCCATAATTTCGCTGCTGGTTTTGCTATCCAACGCGCCGGTTGGCTCGTCGGCCAGAATTACCGAAGGGCTGCCAGCCAAAGCGCGCGCAATCGCCACCCGTTGTTGCTGGCCGCCGCTCAATTCGTTTGGGCGGTGATCAACGCGCTGGCCCATTCCAACCAGATTGAGTGCTGCCAAAGCCCGACGTTGGCGTTCAGATCCCGAAACGCCGCGATAAATCATGGGCATTTCGACGTTGCGCAAGGCCGATTGGCGTGGCAAGAGATTGTATTGCTGAAAAATAAAGCCTAATTTTTGCCCACGCACCAGCGCCAAATCATTGCTCGAAAGCTGATCCACCGCCACGCCATCAAGCACATATTCGCCCGAGGTTGGCGTATCCAAGCAGCCGATCAAGTTCATAACGGTGCTTTTGCCGCTACCGCTTGGCCCCATAATCGCCACAAAATCGCCTTTGTCGATGCTGAAACTCACGCCTTGCAGCGCCGCCACCAGCACATCGCCCATTTGGTAGGTTTTGTGAATATCGCGCAAGCTAATCATTAGCGGCCTCCGCCGAACAAGCCACGGCTGCCGCTATCCGAGGCGGCGGTTGGCACGGCAATAATCGTATCGCCTTCGTTTAAGCCGCTCAGCACTTCGGTAAACGAGCCATCGCTAATCCCCGTTACGACATCGACTTCGCGCACACCAGCGCCATCGGGCACTTGCACCGCTCGCCCACTACCTTTGGGCAACAATGCCGAATTAGGCACCAGCAAAACATCGCTTTTTTCGCTGAGAATAATGTTCGTATTAACCGTCATGCCAACTTTAACCAGCGGATCGTTGCTGGGCACGCTGATTTTGACCCGATAAATCACCACGCCATTCGAAACTTCAGCAACTGGCGAGATATAACTGACCGTGCCTTCGGCGCTCCATGTATCAAGCGCATCAATTGTTAATTCAACTTTTTGATTCAAGGCAACCAAGGCAACATCGGTTTCACTCAAGTTGAGTTCAACATAGAGGTTGCTGCGATCAAGAATATGCATCACCACGCCGCTCGACGAGCCACCTGGCACAATCGAAACTGAGGTAATTACGCCAGCAAACGGGGCGCGCAAGGTCGCGTTATCACGTTGTAATTGGGCTTGATTCAACGATTGTTCGCTTTGCGAGACCGCCGCCGCTTGAATTGCCAAATCAGTATCGGTTGGCGGCGCGGTGAGTTTATCGCGATTGGCTTCAGCTTGATCAACATTGGCTTGGGCCGCAGCCACATCAGCCGCCGTGCCACCTTGGGTCAATTTGCGCAAATTGGCTTTGGCTTGGTCGAGGTTGGCTTGGGCTGCTGCCACATCATCGGGCGTGCCGCCTTGCTTGAGTTTATCCAGATTGGCCTTAGCTTGGTCGAGCGCAGCCTCTGCCTGAGTAATTTCGAGTGCCGTCGCGCCCTTCAACACCGTTTGCAATTGCACCTCAGCATCGCGCACTTTGGCCTCGGCGTTGGCAATATCCAAGCCTTCTTGGGTTACTGCGTTGTCGTAGGCTAGTTGGGCGGCGTTGAGCTTGGATTGGGCATCTTGCTCATCGCGCTGGGCATTGGTATAGCGATCAACATCGTTTTGATAGCCAGCATCGTCGGGCTTTTTCTTCCAATTGCCAGCCTCATCGTGGGTTTCCCAATAAATTTGGCTGAGGCTAGTTTGGGCATTGCGCACCGCATTCGCCGCGGTATCGCGGTCAAGCCCAGCTTGGGTTTTGGCCTTCGAGGCATCGGATTTAACTTGCTCTAGGCTTGATTTGGCTTGATCGAGCGTGGCTTGGGCACTTGAGACTTTTTCTGGCTTCGGCCCTGCCCGCAGATCGTCGAGTTTGGCTTGGGCAGAGCGCACCGAGGCTTCAGCATTGGCCAAATCGGCAGGCGTGGCAGTGCCATTTTTGGCCTTGCGCAATTGGGCTTCTGCATTGGCAACGCTGGCTTGGGCGGCAGCAATATCGGCAGCGGTCGTGTTGCCTGTCACGGTTTTTTGCAAATTGGCCTTAGCATTATCAACGCTTGCTTGCGAGGCCGCTAAATCTTCTGGTCGGGCATTGCCATCTTGGGTTTGGCGCAAACGAGCTTGAGCACTTTGCAAATTAGCTTCTGCCGAAAGCACACTTAATGCCAAATTGCGATCATCAAGCTCAGCCAGAATCTGGCCTGCAACCACATTTTGACCTTCGCTCACCAAGACCGTGCTGACGATTCCCGTGGTCTGAAAGCTCAAATCAAGGCTTTGCTTGGGGTTGATCGTGCCACTCCCAAGCACCGACGAAACCAAACGGCCACGTTGGATGGTCGTAGTCGTGCTGGCCGAGACGGTCGCAGAATTCTTGCCGCCAAGCACAAACGGCAGCAAGACCAACACTAAAATCACCGCCCCGCCAATCACAAACCATTTGTAGCCACGTTTTTTGGGCTGTGCTGAGCTTGATTCAGCCATGGGAACGCTCCTTGTTGGGCAATTTGGATTAAGTACCTAGCGCAACGATCAAGCTTGATCATCATCGCCATACAAATTATGTCAATTTAAAATTATGCTGTAGCTGTGAAGAGAATGTTTGCTGAGCACCTGGATGCGCTTGGGGAGTAATCAACAAGCCGTGGCGTTGTGTTCAGCACACAAAAGCATTGTATAGCGCAGTAGTGGCCTAGCCCTACCAGCAGATATTATCCAACTATTACCATTGATTGCCGCCCAATCGTATCTGCAAATAGTTATGTCAATATCAAACGAGGCATAAAAAACATCCAGCTTTGTAAGAGCTGGATGTGAGGGATCAACTGCTGAAATTTAGCCCAAGGTTTCAAGCGGAATTTGCGGAATGCGTTCGAGCATGCCTTGACCAAAGACCTGTTGCAAACCCAAATGCGGCATATGGATGTAGCCAATATGGCAGCCACAGGTGGCATTGGCACAAACTCGTGGTTGCAACGCAGCCTGCCAATCGGGATTGTAAATATTGCCAATTGGCTCGCGCACAAAATGACAACGCCGGATCGTGCCATCGCCATCGACCGAAATCACGCTCTCGCCCGTGGCACAAGCCCGCCCCGCCGAAGGATGGCGGGTATTGTTGATCGGAAAGAGCGGATCAATCGCTGTCAGTTGGGCAATTTCCTCAGGACTGTAATAGCCAACTTCGCGTTTATAGGCATTGACCCAAAGGTAAATTTGCTCGGGCAGCAATTCACGCAAGGCCGCAATTTCGGCCTGATGTTCATGCATGCCGACCACACCAACGCTAATTGGAATGCCGCGCTCAATTGCTTCGTGGCAACGGGCCAAAAAGCGCTCGCGCGGCGTTTGGGTTGGATGATAGGTTGCCCACAAACCAAGCCGCTCTTTCGGGCAATCCTCGGCCCAATCGAGCCGCGCCGAAAGATTGGTCTGAATCGCGACTTTTTGCACATGGGGCATGGTGGCCAGCGCCACGATTGCCCGTTGATAGCGCCGCCGAATCAGGGCCTCGCCCCAAGGTGTAAAGAAAATGCTTAGTTGAAGCTGAGTTTGTTGAGCAGACCATTCTACAAAGCGTTGTAGTGCAGCTTCATCGTGGGCATGCTCGGCGGCAGTTTCTTGGTGCTTAGCAAACGGGCAATAGCTACAGCCATAATTACAGCTTGATAAGGGGCCACGATACAGAATTGCTAAATTCATCGCAGAATAAACTCCTCGCTAAGCTGACGAATCTGGGGCGAGTAAAGCCACGGCCCAATCAGATCCGAGCGTTCTAGGCCTGCGGCGGTTAGTTGATAGCTGCCATTATGATATTCAGCCCAGCCACATTCCAATAATTCGTTGATTTGGCCTAAATCGTCTAAAAGCTCACTGCCGAATTGCGTTCGATAAGCCTGCGCATCCAGCCCGCTGACCTGCAACAGCGATTGAATCACAAAGCGGCGGCGTTGCTCAGCGCTCGACACCTCACAGCCATAATCAACCTGGCTTAAATCAAACAGGCTGCGTTGGTTGTAGCTCTGAATAATTTGGCGTACCGAGCTGGCTCCGACCGCATAATCGCTGGAGTAGTGCAAAGCGCGGGTGTACGAACGAGCGCCAGCGCCCAAGCCCAGCATGCCATCGGTTTGGCAACAATAGCTTGGCCCTTGGCTATCGTCGGGGGCGTGAGCGGCGCGAAACATACGCATTGAAATTTGTTGGTAGCCTGCCGCCAACAAGCGTTCGCGGCCAACTCGATAGCATTCCAAGCGCACATCCTGTTCCCAGCCCGTGCCACGCCGATCCAAGCCAGTCAACGGTCGCACATACAACGGATACAAATACAGTTCTTCTGGCTGCCATTGCAAGGCAATTTCCAACGATTCGAGCCAGGTTGCCACGCTTTGGTTGGGCAAGCCATAGATCAAATCAATATTCAACGTGGGAATTTGGGCAGCGCGAATTGTATTTAATGCCTGCTCAACCTCAGGGCGGCGTTGGGCACGGCCAGCTCCATTCGCTTCATGATCAAGGAAACTTTGCACCCCAATGCTCACCCGATCAACCCCTGCTTGGCGCAAAATTGCCATGCGATCGGCGGTTGCGGTATGCGGCGAGGTTTCAACCGAAAGCGGAATCGCGCGCGAATTCACTCCTAGCCAGCGTTGGCTCATGCTAAATAGTTGCTCTAACTCGGCTGCATCAAGGTAGGTTGGCGTGCCGCCGCCAATCGCCATGCGGCTAAACTGCAATGGGCCAAGCTCATTATGCACTGCCTGCATCTGAGTTTCTAAAGTTGCCAAATAGCGTTGCACCACTACTTCTTGTGGGTTAGTGGTGGTGAACAAATTGCAAAAACCACAGCGCATTTCACAAAACGGAATGTGCAAATATAAAAATAATTGCGCGTGCGACTCGCTGGCCCAAACTTCGCGCAATGAACGTGGCGCGAGCTGGCGATAGGCCGATTTGTGCGGGTAACTATAGCTATAGCCCATATAGGGCGTAGCATTGGCATATTCACGCAGATGCATCGGCTTCCTCCAAGCAGCAATCAGCATAGGGCACAGTCCAAACACTGGGATGCGCCAAGCGATGGCCGTAAAAACCATCGTCGCCATAGGCCGTGCCATGATCCGAACAGAGCATCATAAAGGTTGGGTTGCGTTGGCGTAACGCAGCAAATAACGCAGGCAATTGGCTATCAACATAGCGCAACGCAGCAGCATGGCTCGCCAGCGTATCGCCCGTAGCGCCAGCCAAATAATGGGCATTTGGTTGATGCAACGCTGAAATATTGATAAACAAAAAGATCCGTTGCTCAGCAGGAATCGCCTGCAAGCGCTCAACTGCCAAGGCCACCTGAAACTCGGTCGAACGTGGCTCGGTTACGCCCAAGCGCGGCTCCCAATACGCTTCGTGAAATAAATCGGGCAGTACGCAACTCAAGGCGGTTTGGCGATTAAAAAAGCCCACGCCGCCAATGCAAATTGTGCGATAGCCAACCTGCGCCAAGCCAGTTACCACCTCGGGAGCATCAAACACAAAGGTTTGGTCAACCGTGGTTTCGCTGCCAGCAAAGCGCGCTGCAAACAAGCGTGGATGCGGGCCGGGCGTGGCTGGGGTTGGCATAAAGCCAGCAAACATTGCTTGATGGGATGCATAGGTAAACGAGCCTGGGCTATGCCGTTCCTGCCAACCATGCGGCAAAAGTGCGCGTAAATTGGGCGTGCCGCCATTGGCCCACTCAGCACACGCCACGTCGTAGCGCAAGGTATCAAAGGTCACGAGCACAATATCGTGCGTTGGAATGTATTGTTTCATTGTATCTTTCGAGGGTTTAGGATTCAGGGGTCAGGGGTCAGCATAGTTGAATTCTAGGAAAGACAAAGAATCTGTTTTCAGTACAGATCGTATCCCTAAACCCTGACCACTAGCCCCTGATCCCTAGCCCCTACTATTTCTGCTTCATAACTATCAAGCCCATCAACCAAAACATTAGGTAGCAAATCACCAAAGGCATTGACTTCGCCAACCAAGCAATGCTTGAGGCTGTTGGCAATCAGCAAATCAACCCCAGCATACAGCGAATGATCAAAACATGCTGCCGCCGCTTGAGCTTGCTGCTGCACGGTTTGCCAAAACTCAGCACCTAACTGCGCTTGCACCGCTGCCAAATCGCCACGCGGGTTCAACAGGTGCAAGTTGGTAATTGGCGAAGTGCTGGTGCGCACCACCGTGTGCTGAGCCTTGCCCGCAATCACCAACATGCGCAGATCGTAGACCTTGCCAGCCAGCCGCGCCTTAGGAACCCATTCCTCGACATGGATTCGTTGCCGCGCCAAAGCATCGATTAATGGTTGAATCTCATGCAGATGGGTATAAGTACGCAAATTGCGCGAGTTATACAATTGTAAGCCAGCGCTGGTTTGCACCAACTCAACCGTGGTAATGGCCTGCATCTGACGGCCATTGGTGCGGTAGGCGACCACGCCTGAGGCACTTGAGCCATGGGCTAGTTTGATAAACACCCGCTGCCAGCGCTGGGCTTGCATCGCCGTTTGCAATTGCTCAAACGAGCCGACCGCTGGCAACGCTCTTGGAACGATCACATTGGCCGCATCTAAACGCGCATGGCAAGCTACTTTATCAAACATCACGGCGATGTCTGTGGGGTGTTGCAACAATCGCGCATTCAAGGCAGATAATTGTCGTTCGAGCTGGCCCAACAAATGGCGATAACCCCGATACCACTGGCGATTGCCCCACAAACGCCCGCGTTCTTGCGGCAAATCAGCATCGATTGGCCAATGCTCAAAATCCGGCTCAGGCGCGAGTTCAGCAGCAAAGCACACTAATTCTCGATACAGCTGCTCATCTTTGCCCGGCGATTCGATCCGCACCAACTCGTTGGGCTTGATCAAACTCGCTAAATCAAGCGTGCCAGCCAGCACATCGTAATAGCTGATGACCCGCGCGGGCGGCTGGCCTTGACGAGCCAATGCCGCCTGCCAAAGCGCCACCCGCCGATCACGCGGATTGCCAATAACGATCATTCACTCACCGCGATATAGCGGCGATCATGGCGATTAGGGTCTTGCGGCTCGGAAATATCAACCTCAATTCCCAGTTGTTTAAATTGCTGGGCCAGCTCACTATCGATAAAATGATAGTGCAAATCGAGCAATTTCAGCTGTTTAATCGCAGGGCAGGCCAACAAGGCCTTTGCACCTTCATCGCCAAGGTTGCCAAGCGAAAGATCAAGGATCTCAATGCGGTTAATAATCGGCGCTTGGCTCAGAGCAATCGCTAAATCATCAGCAAATGAGCAATCGCGCAACGCCAACACCTTGAGTTGCGGGAACAATTCGCCGTTGAGCAATGGTTCAAGATCAGTCAAGGTCACATCGCCGCCATACCAATCGGAGCCGAGCCACAATTCCAAATGCTCCAGCGCTGGCAATTTGCCTTGAAAAATCTCTTGCACAACCCGATTGGCCAAGCCGCCGCTTTGAATAACCAAGGTTTTGAGCTGAGCATGCTGGCACGAACCAAGGCTTAAGCCGTTGGCTCCGCGAATGGCAAAATGCTGCAAGTTGGGAAACGCCGAAAGCAATGGCGAAAGATCATCCTGCTCGATCCACGAGATTTCCGATTCTTCGCTCATAATATCGCCAACGAATAAGGCGCGTAAATTGGGCAATTGCGGGGCAGCGCTGACTAAACTTTCAACGACTTCATCAACTGGGCCGTTGCCATCATCAAGCTCCCACCAAGTTCCAATCACCAAACCAGTGGTTTTTTCAACACCTGGCAAAGCCAAAAAATCAGCAAAGCGATCGCTCCACACTACCTTGCTATCGTAATCATCTTCGTAGCTCAGCCCAACCCGATGCACCACGCCGCTTGGTTGCAAAATACCAGGGTGATCCCAATCGGCAATGTTCGATGGCAAAAGCTCCGCCATCCATGGCAATTGAGCCATTCTTGTGCTCCTTACTCGCTAACGGCGATATAGCGATATTCTTCGTCACCATCTTCATCGGCGGTTTCTTGGCCGCTCACATCGCTTTTAAGTTCAATCGTGGCCCAGCAATCGCGCATACCATCGCTCATATAGTGGTGGTGCAAATCGAGAAATTCGAGTTTGCGAATGGCTTCGCTGGTAAACAGCACTTCAGCACCAGCATCGCTCAGATTGCCCAGCGAAAGATCGAGCACTTTGATTCGTTCAAGAATTGGGGCTTTGGCCACTGCTTGGGCCAGCGCATCGGCATATTCACAATCGCGCAAACCCAAATTGATTAAGCTTGGAAAACGCTCACCGCTTAAAATCGGTTGCAGATCATCGACGGTCGAATTGCCACCATATTCATCATTACCCAGCCAGAGTTCCAAATGCTCAAGCGCTGGCAAATTGGCAGCAGCCACGTCGCGCACCACGTGCACCGGCAAACCACCAGTCTGAATCACCAAGCCTTTGAGCTGTTGATGTTGAATCGCGCCAAAGCTCAAGTTCGAGCCACCGCGAATTGCCAAATACTCAAGCTGTGGGTAAGCTGCCAAAATCGCAGCATAATCGCCTTGGATAATCCACGAAATTTCCCATTCTTCATAGGTAAAATCGCCGACGAACAAGGCTTTGAGCAAGGGCAAGCGTTCGCGAGCATTCACGATGCCTTCTAAAACAAGCTCAATATCATTATCTTCTGGCGAGTCGTGCCACCAACGCCCAATCACCAAGCCCGTGGTTTGGGCAGGCTCATCGGTCGCCAACCACGCATTAAAATAATCTTGCCAAGTTGGGGCTGGCGCTTTCGAGCTATAGTCGTATTCCAAATGCAGGCGCACAGGGTGACCAAGCGGCGCAAGGTTTTTTCGTCCGTCCCAATTAGCGATCGTCGAATCGCCAAAATAGCCCATCCATTCAACAATCATGCAAACCTCACAAACAACCAGCGTAGGCCGATTGAAGCCTACGAGTAGGATACCTGACGATGCGACAAAGACTGTCACAAGCCATGCAAGCGCTTATTCAGTAACCGCCGCATAGCGATGTTCTTCGCCCGCGTGTTCTTCGGCAATTTGTTGCTCGCTCACATCGCACCATAACCCAATTGTATCCCAGCATTCAAGCATGTCGTTGCTCATATAGTGATGATGCAAATCGAGAAAGTTGAGGCTGCGAATTGCCTCGCTGGCAAATAACACTTCGGCTCCAACATCGCTCAAATTGCCCAACGAAAGATCGAGCATGCTAATTTGCTCAAGAATCGGCGCATTCACCAGCGCTTGGGCCAGTTCATCGGCATATTCACAATCGCGCAAGCTCAAAATTTCTAAATTTGGAAAGTTTTTGCAATCTAAAATTGGTTGCAAATCAGCAACCGTCGAATCGCCACCATAATAATCACAGCCGAGCCAGAGTTCCAAATGCTCAAGCGCTGGCAAATCGGCAGCAGCAATCTCACGCACAATTTGGGCCGCCAAACCGCCAGTCTGAATCACCAAGCCTTTGAGCTGTTGATGTCGCAGCGTGCCAAAACTCAGCCCATTGCCACCACGAATGACTAAATATTCAAGTTGCGGAAACGCAGCCAACACAGGCGCATAATCACCTTGGTTGATCCACGAAATTTCCCATTCTTCGTAGGTAAAATCGCCAACAAACAAGGCTTTGAGCAAGGGCAACTGCTCACGAGCATTGATGATGCTAGCTAAAACGCGGTCAATATCGCCAGGATCAACCGTATCGTGCCACCAGCGCCCAAGCACCAAGCCTGTGGTTTGGGCTGGTTCGGCGGTTGCCAGCCACGCATTGAAATACTCGTCCCACGTTTTGGTCGTGGCTTTGGCCGTATAATCGTATTCCAAATGCAGGCGCACAGGCTGGCCAATTGGCGCAAATTGCTCTTTAGCATCCCAATTGGCCAGCGTTGAGTCACCAAAGTAGCCGATCCATTCAAAAACCATAGCCTAGCTCCCAAATAGCAATAAAAGCCAGCGAAGCCCGCAATAAGTCTAGGCAAGATAGCCGCTGATGGCGATTGGGTAGGCTTCTTCTTCGTCGTCGTCTGGCACAAATTGTTGATAACTTACTTCGACCGCAAGCTCAATCGATGCCCAACAATCAAGCATTGCATCGCTCAGATAGTGGTGGTGCAGCACAAGCATATCGAGTTTGCGAATCGCTGGGCTAGCGAATAATGCTTCGGCTCCAACATCGCTCAAATTGCCCAGCGCAAGATCAAGCACCTTAATCCGCTCAAGAATGGGGGCATTGGCAAGGGCTTGGGCCAGTAGATCAGCATAATCACAATTGCGCAAGGCCAAGGTTTTTAACTGTGGCAAGCCTACGCCATTCAACATTGGCTGCAAATCGGCAATTGTCGAATCGCCACCATGCTCAGCGCAGCCCAGCCACAGCTCCAAATGCTCAAGCGCTGGCAAATCGGCAGCAGCAAGCTCGCGCACCACTTGGGCTGATAAACCATTGGCTTGAATCACCAAAGTTTTGAGCTGATGATGCTGAAGCGAACCAAAACTCAAACCAGGGCCACCGCGAATAACCAACGATTCAAGTTGCGGGTAGGCTGCTAAAAATGGCCCATAATTGCCTTGCCTAATCCACGAAAGGTCGAATTTCTTATCAGTAACTTCGCCAATAAACAGCGCTCTAAGCAATGGCATCCGTTCGCGGGCAGCAGCAAGTTGAGCTAAAACATAATCAGCACTCATGCGCTCAACGGGATCATCCCAATGCCACCAGCGATCAAGCAAGATGCCATTGATCCGTTCTGGATCATCGCTCAACAGCCAATCATTAAAGAAAATCTCCCATGGCTCTGGCTCGTAATTGTGGTCATCTTCGACATAAAAACGCATCAGATCATCATTGGGCTTAAAGTGCTCCCATCCAGTTGAATTGTGGACGGCCAATTCACCATAGTGGTTTTTCCATTCAAAGATCATCCCAACCTCGCAAATATGAATGGCAGGCCGTGATTGGCCTGCCATTAGTATATGTAGGTATGTGTCAACCGCTGTCATAGCAGTTGAATGAGCATCAGCTGGGCAAGAATAATTTTGATGATTAATGCTAGTGGATAGACCGCTGCATAGCCTTGATTTGGCAGTTCGTTATTGCTTTGTTGCACGGCAAAACTGAGCAAGGCGGGCTGGGTCTGAAAACCAGCCAACATCCCCGTGAGAATGCCCATTGGAATTTTCAACACTTTATAGCCAATTGTCAGAATCAGCATCGCGATTGTAAAGGTGATTGCAGCGCCAACCCCAAATAAGAGCAAGCCATTGCTGCTGAATAAGAATTTGACGAAATCGTAGCCAGCGCGCGTGCCAACTCCAGCGAGGAACATCACAATCCCGATTTGACGCAAGGTTAGATTGGTGCTATAGGGCATGTTCCAAACCAACGGGCCAGTCCGATCAAGCGCCCCCAAAATCAGGGAAACGACCAACGGCCCGCCAGCAAAGCCAAGTTTGATGCTCACGCCGCCAGGTAATGGCAAGACCAACGACCCAATCACCAAGCCCATCACCAAGCCCAAGGTGAAGGTCAAAATATCAACTTCACTCAAGGCGCGATACGAATCGCCAAAGAAACGACTCACTTGGGGAATATCGGCGCGGCGAGCAATCACCCGCACTCGATCGCCAAGCTCCAAGCGTGTATCTGCGGTTGGCAACATTTCCACGTCGCCACGGCGAATGCGGGTAATCGTTGCACCCAGCACTTGCGGCAAATTCAGTTGCTCCAGCCGAATCCCCACAATTTTGGAGTTGGAGACAAACATGCGGCGATAATCAAGCTCGCGCCGATCGTTGGAAATATCTTCAGTTTCTTGGCCAAGCACCGCAATAACTTGCTCTAGAACCTCGCTTGAGCCAACAATGCTGACGTGATCGCCGAGCATAAATTGGGTTGCGCCAGTCGTCACTGCCACATGGCCATCACGGCGATAGCGCCCAAACACCATCGACCAATGATACTTGGCAATCAAGGCTTGAACTGAAAGCTGGGTTGCTTCAGGATTAGTAATTTCAACCGTGCGGCTGGTAATATCGTGGTGATTGCCTTCTAAATCGTGGCGCGAAACCAATTCTTTGGCATAATCGACCCGCCACAGACGTTGCACCAATACAATTGCCAACATCATTGCCACTACGCCCATTGGGTAGGCAATCGAATAGCCAACCACCGGATCATTGACCACAGCAGCTAATTGTTGCTCAGGCAAGGCCGATTTCAAATATTCAATGGCTGCTGCTAAGGCTGGCGTATTGGTGATTGTGCCAGTGAACAGGCCGACAGTTAACGTTGGTTTAATGCTCAAGAACGAATGGGCTAGAATTGCAAACACATAGGCTATGACGATCATCCCGCCAATAAACAGATTATCGCGTAAGCCTTTGCTGCGCCACGAGCGAAAAAACTGATGCCCGCTGCTCAACCCGACGGTGTAGACAAACAGCACCAAGCCAAATTGATACAGCACTTCGGGCAGTTTCAGCCGCTCATCAAGCGAGCCAATTGCCAAGCCCACAAACAAAACGGCGGCAACGCCGAGGCGCACACCGCCGAGATTCAATTGCCCCAAAGGATAGCCGATTGCTGCAACCACAAACAGCAGCAATAGAGGATTCGACGCTAGCAAGTCCAACATAACATTCCTTTCGCAGCGTACAGCCAGCAGGCTGTTTCTCTCGATGCCATCTTAGCATAGCCGAATCATCGCGCTTGCAGCGTTGCAGCCTCGCTACGATTATTGTGAATTTCGTAACGAGAATTCGAGCATATTTTCTAAAACCAACATTCAGTTTCTCTGCGCTTGTAATCGCAACTGCAAATTGCCCGAATGTTTATTGTTAAGCCACAGTTTCCACAGATTGTTTTGATTATTGTTTTGCTAGCCAAGCGCCATTAGCCACATCTTTTCACCACAAATTCCACGAATTGCCCGAATGTTTATTGTTAAGCCACAGTTTCCACAAATTGTTTTGATTATTGGTTTGCTAGCCAATAGCCCTCTTTCTTCTACGTTAAGGACTGAAACTGCGAAGGACACGAAGTGCATGAAGAAGGGCTATGGGCTTCTGGCTCTTGATTTTTGCCTTTTGCCTTCTGATTTTTGACTTCATCCTTCATCCTTCGGTTCCTTTGCGCCGCTGCGTTAAAGCTATAATTTTTGCCTTCTGCCTTCTGCCTTTTGACTTCTGACTTTGCCGCTTGCAAGCCTATGTATAATCGTGCTAGCTTTTCTCACAATGGGAAAACCAACCAAGCGACATGAAAGGATCGTGTGTGCCAGAGGATTTTGTTGGGCAAGTTGCCCTGATAACTGGAGCATCGCGCGGCATTGGAGCCGAAATTAGCCGCCAACTGGCCCAACGGGGAGCCGATATTGTCATTAATTATCGCAGCAAGGCTGCCCGGGCCGAAGCGGTTGCTGCCGAAATAACCGCCATAGGAAGGCAAGCGTTGCTAGCCCAAGCCGATTTAACTCAAATCAACGATCTCATAACAACCCAAACCCAAATTCAGCAACGCTTTGGCAAGCTTGACATTTTGGTACTGAACGCTAGTGGCGGCCTCGAAAAAGATAAGCCAGCAACCTATGCCATGGATCTGAATCTGACCGCGCAAGTGCAAACTGTCGAAACAATGCTGCCATTGATGCAGGCTGGCAGTTGCATTGTATTCGTCACCAGCCACTGGGCACATTTTTATGGCGAACGGCCAATTATCGCCGGCTACGAGCCAGTAGCGAGCAGTAAAAAAGCTGGCGAAATGGCATTGCGCGAGCGCATCGCCGAATTCAGCCAACGCGGCATTCACTTCTATGTTGTGAGCGGCGATATGATCGAAGGCACGATTACGCCCAAATTGCTTGATCGGGTTCAGCCTGGCTTTTTAGCTGCCCGCAAAGAACACAGCCCTGAGCCAATTCCTACGATCGAGGAATTTGCCCAAGCAATTGTCGATGCCGCCGCCGATCGTAGCCAACCAAACGGGCATACGGTGTTTGTGGGGCCGATTATTTAACAAGTAATTAAAACAGAACCTCATGGACGGTATAATTCCATGAGGTTCTGTTTAAGTTTCTCCATTATTTCAAAAGGTGAAGCTTGCTAGTAACAAGGATTTTATCCTAGTATCCAGCAGGCAGTGTACCATAAATATAACCTTCATGTCGAATCAGCTGATAACTATGATTAAGTGCATCGGTTGCGCCTGAGAGTGTAGCAGTTGTAAAATTGTCCCCTCGTCCATCATGATAAAATAGCTCCAAAGGCCGCATTCCTTCACCAGGTGTTGGTAAAACATACCCTTCAGTTCGTACTAAAAGATATCCTGCTGTTACCGCAGATGTTTCACCTTCTTGTGTTGCAGTAATATAATTATCTTGGCGGACATCACTCCAAAACAATTTCAGTGGAACGGTTCCGGGTAATTGATCAGCAAAAACATAGCCTTCAGTTCGTATAAAACCATAGGCTGATATTTGCGCCGAAGAGATTCCGTCAGCCGTTGCAGTAGAAAAATTATCGCCACGGTCGGAGTGCCAGTAAAGTTGTAGTGGCTGAGCAACAAAAACATAGCCTTCAATTCGTATAAAACGATAACCTGCAGCCAATGCTGATTGTTCTCCTTCAACGGTTGAAGTTGTAAAATTATCTTGGCGAGCATCATTCCAAAAGAGTTTCAATGGAACCGTATATTGTTGTTGTGTAGGATAAATATAACCTTCGGTTCGCACAAAACTATAGCCAGCATTAAGTGCATCATTGATACCTGCACTGGTAGCAACCATAATGTTATCGCCTCGACCACTGTGCCAATATTGCTGAAGCGGTACTCTCTCTGATGCTGAATGAGTAAATACAAATCCTTCAGTTCTAACCGAAGTATAGCCATTGGCAGCAGCAGAAATTTCTGCTTGGATTGAAGCTGTTGTAAAGTTATCTTCCCGATCACCCTTCCAAAATAGCCGTAGTGGTCGATAGGGAGCTGTCAACAATGGTGGTAATTGATTGGTCGAATACAAGCCACGTTGGCCTGAACGTAGTCGATTGGCATCAGTAATCCCATCAATCGGTACTGGAATTACCCCAGCATTAGCGGTTCGTTGGCCTTGATATATTTGAAAGTGCAAATGCGGAGCAAAATTAGGATACCCACCACACGTACCAATTTGTTGGCCTTGAAATACTTCAGTTCCAACAGCTAAGCCAGAGCTGACTGTATTTAAGTGGGAATATAACGAACGATAGTTATTAACCCGATGATCAATCTGAAGTTCGTGACCATTATTAGCAATAATAATTCCGTTGGCAGCTGCCAAAATAGGTTGGCCTAAACATGGTCGGTCAGCAGGAACCATATCAATCGCATAATAATTCCATGCTTGTTGATGATTACCAGCTTCCCACCCCGCAGTTACTCGCCATTCTACACCTGGCTGAAACGGCATTTTTAATTCTAGGCCATCAACCATGATTTGATGTTGCTGGACTTCTTGCGCAAAACTCACCTGAGGAGCTACAAGCCCCATACCTACGAAAAGAGCAACCAACAAACAAGCCATCATTCGCTTTGCATCCATATTCACCTCACAAATTAATAAACCAATTTAGCTTGATCAATTGCCTTGTAGATTGAGTCTCCAAAACCACTATTGACAATTGATTTTTACTAATCTCTATCAAGCATATAGCCATGTGTCAGGATTTGGGAATACACGAACGTGTTAAACTAGCAGCAACCATGAGTAAATTCGGGTTTAAGCTGGAGATTAAAAACCCGATTAATCAGTTTGGTACGGCTGCCCACATCAAGTTTGCTATAAATTTCGCGTAAATAGCAGCCAATAGTGTTTTCTTTCAAATTCAATAATTCAGCAATCTCACGGTCAGTATTGCCAGCAGCAATCAAGCACACAATTCGCAATTCGATTGGAGTTAAGTCTGACATTGGTCTTCCCCCTTGCAGTCGCTATTCCATACCAAGCAGACTAGCAAAGCCGCTCTGACCAAGTTGCATGTTTGCGCAACTCGGCCTAACATTTGAGGAAATTCACCCATGCATAGCTCAAACTACACGTTTGCCGACTTGTTACACATCTTTTTTGCTCTACGCCCTAACCCTGAGCGCATTCGCACCTATGACGATCTTGCCACTGCCACTGGCATTTCGCGCCGTTCATTGGCTCATTGGTTTGCTGGCGCTTATGCTCCGCGTAAGCAGGAAGCAGTTGAGCGCTTAGGTGATATGTTGGGTCTTACTGGATTTCAGATCGATCTCATGCTCTATGCAATTAACCCACGTTGGTCACGGTACAACACACCAGTTGATCAATTGCAAACCGCTGAGGTAATTCGGCGGGTTGAACAACGCATTTCTGATCCAACCATCAGCACCAACGATCTTCCTCATCCAAATCGTATCGAAAGCACATGGCCAATTTTATTTCGCGATCGATTTGAATCAAATGCTCAGCATTGGGGGTTGGGAACTAAGGATGACGACTCAGGCCAAGTCGAACGTTCGCTCAGCAATCAATGCCTCGAACTGCGGTTAAATAATCGATTTGTCAGTGAAATGTTTATTGGTGCTGATTCGCAATGCTTTACACCAGATCGCTATTACTGCTCAGTTTATGGGCAATTTGTCAGCGAAGCTGGGCCTGATGATGGCTTGGCACTCGTGTTCGAGGAGATCAGCGATGCTTGCCATGCTTTAGTTAGGATTCGCGATCAAACGGGCGAGTTTTCGATTATTCAAGGCTTTCACGGGGGCGATTTTTGGAAGATTTATCTGCAGCGGCGGCCAATCTATGGCTATCGATCTGGGCAATTTAATAAAATCGCTCTGCTCGTTGATGAGCAACAGCATTCACTCTTTATCAACAATTATCATCAGGCCAGTTGGGAAATGCCACGGCTCCCCGCAAGCAGGCTCGATCTCGCAATTATTGCAGGGGGACAACGCCAAGCAATTGTTCATTTTAAGGATTTTTGTGTTCGAGTGCCCGCCGAGCAGCGGCCTTTTGCAACGCTTGAAAATCTGATCGGCGGAACCTTAGCTAATTCAACGTGGCGTAACCAATAAATTAGGCTAAACCAAGTAGCTCCAACGAAACATCCCACAGACGCTGGGCATTCTGGCGATCAAGTGCATAGCCAGCAACGCCCAACAACGGGTTTTGCAGCGAACGCCTGGTTACAACTGGTTGCTCATTACAATCGGCAAAATAGCGCCCGCCAACCTCGGCCAGCAACGGCGAAATTGCCAGCAGCACCGAGGTTGCCGCGCCTTGCGCAACAGTTTTTTGAATTTCCGGCGCAACCCGCATTGTGCCGCCAACATGGCGTTGCAAGTTGGTCAAAATCGCGCCTGGCATTAAGGCATTAACTCGAATGCCTTGGGCAGCCCAGCGCGCATCAGCCTCAACCGCAAACAAAACATTGGCGGTTTTAGCTTGGCCATAAGCGAGCCATGGATCATAGGGACGAAAGGCAAAATGCAAATCATCAAAAATCACTGGCGAACGCATATGCGCGCTAGAACTAACCGAAACCACCCGTGCGCCGCCAGCCGCCGCTAAAGCAGGCTGCAAACCAAGGCTGAGCGCAAAATGGCCAAGATGATTAACCGCAAACTGCGATTCCCAACCTTCGTTGGTATATTGCTCAGGCGAAGCCATCACCCCAGCATTATTCACCAGCACATGCAACGGCCCTTGCCATTGAGCCACAAAGTGCGCAATCGAAGCCCGATCAGCCAAATCAAGCTGGCTGACCAAAATCGCAGCATTGCCAGTGCTGGCCCGCAGCTCAGCAGCAACCTTTTCACCAGCAGCAGTGTCGCGCACGGCCAAAGTAACTTCGGCTCCAGTGCTAGCCAAGGCGCACGCAGTTTCAACCCCAATGCCCGACGAAGCGCCCGTTATAAGCATGCGCTGGCCACGGCAATCGATTCCGGCGGCAACCTCGGCGGCGGTGCTGGCAAAGCCAAATGGTGTGGTTATCAAACTCATCACAAGCATCCTTCACACTAAATCACCAGCTTAGTCTAAACCTTAGTGCGCGCTCTAAGTCAAGCCCTGATTTTTGGCAAAATTGCTACTTGCTTTAGAACGCACTCTAGGCTATACCATAGGTCGTAGCTGATTGTTATTGTGCAGGAGCTTAATCATGGTGATGCAACAAGTAGTGCCCGAAAACCTAACCATTCAACAAATGGCCCAAGTTACGGGCTTGAGCGCCCATACCTTGCGCTATTACGAACGCGCTGGCTTGCTCGATCTGGTTGATCGCAATCAGCAAAACGGTTATCGCTACTACAACGAACGTCATATCAAATGGATTCACTTTATCAAATGTTTGCGCGCCACTGGCATGCCCATTCGCGATATTCGGCGCTATACCGAACTGTTATACGAAGGCGACCACACCGTGCGAGACCGATTGAATCTCTTGAAAGCCCATCGCCAGCGGGTTGAGCAACAATTGCTTGAGGTAAAAGAACACCTTGAAGCAGTTACCCGCAAAATTGGCTATTATGAAACGCTTGATTAACGCTGATTAAAAATTCAAGCAATTGCCCCAAAATAGGCACTTAACCTGATGTTTCTGGCCCAAGCTATGGTATGATCGCGCTAGATTGGTCGATCAAGGGTTTGGGTGTGCTGAAATTACGCCAAATAACCAGCGTTCTCGGAATTTTATGGCAGCCATTGCTCTGTTGGGCAATGGTGTTGCACCTTGGCGTTGGCTGTCCAGTTGGCTGCGTCGTCAACGGGGTTGCCCAAGAACAGTTTGGCCAGCCCATTCCACGCAGCGATCAATCAAGCGCCTTGGATTGTCCAAGTCAGCGCAAATTGCTGCCGAGCCAAGCGCTCGAGCCAAGCACACCCACCAACACGGTTGTGCAGTTGGTGGCTTGGTTTCCAATGGTGTTGATTGTGCCTCGGCTCAAGCAAAGCCTTGTAAGCCAGCGCCGCCAATGGCGCATCCCGCGGCAAAAGGCTTGCTCGTATATTATGCTGCCAATCACGCCACCTCCTCGTTCAAGCATTTGAATCCAAATTTATTCGCGATTCAAGTGTTGTTAATGCTGTAAGGCTACAGCGTTTATTGAGGATGTGAACTATGGCTAGCTCAACTCGTTCTGGCAAAGGCCAGCGCCGCAATCAACCAACCCCTTCATTCAAAATGTTTTATCTTGGCTTGGGCTTAATCGCTGTTTTGGGAATTGGCTTTGTGCTCTTTCAAGCCCTGAGCAAGCCCGCCAGTGTCAGCAACACCGGCCCAATGCCCAACCAAGCTGGCCTCAATGCTCCCGTTGGCAAAACCGACGATAATTATTGGTACAAAGGTAAGCCCGATGCGCCAGTTAAAGTCGAAATCTATGCCGATTATGAATGCCCTGCTTGCCGTAGCCTAGAAGTTGAATTGGCGCAAGCCAATTTCGATGGCTTGTATGTGGAAACTGGCAAGGCCCAAGTGATTTTCCGCGAGTTTCCACTGAAAACCATCCATAAATCGGCCCAATTAACTGCTGAGATTGCCCGCTGTGCTGGTGATCAAAATTTGTTCTGGCCAATTCACAATGCCTTATTCGATAGCCAAACCCAATGGGCCAAAAGCCTTGGGCCAAAAACCCAAATTATGGCTGCTGTCGAGCAGGCTGGCGCTGATCGCCAACAAATCGAAAGCTGCATCGAAGCAGGAACCTATACTGATGTGATTAACGATGCCTATGATGCAGCCATTGAACGTCAATTGCAACAAACGCCAACCGTCTTTGTTGATGGCCAGCAAGTCAATTTCGAAACCGATTTTGCCAAAACCTTGATGGCCGCCGTCGATGCCAAATTGCCAGCCAGCAGCAATAATTAACCACAACGAGCGAGCGAGCGATCCAGTTTTCTGGATCGCTCGCATTTGATTTAGGCTTGTTTGAAGAAGCGAATCAGCTCGCGGGCATGCTCCAAAAATTGGCCATCAGTCGAAATTTGGGCCACAGCATGCTCAATCTCGCGGCTAATTTGGCGATGCGCCGCTTCGTTATTGGTGTTCAGGCTTTGCAACTCAACTTTTAATTGCTCAATTTGGCGCTCCAATTGCTTGGCATGTTTGACCTGCTGACTGGCCCATGAATCGGCTTCTTCAAGGTCTAATTGCTCAATTTTAGATTCCAAGCTGGCTACTTGATGTTTCAGCAACTGAATATCATCGCGAGGAAAGCGCACTTCCTCGTGAATGGTTGCCAAGCGTTGGGCAACATATTCGTAGCCGCGCAAAGCAGGGCGCAAACCAGTCAACAAAATCGCTGCACCCGCTGCAACATAGCCCACGCTGCTAATATTGCTGGCAGCAATCGCATACAACACGCCTGCCGAAACCAGATGCAAAAGCACAGCGCCAACCAATGAGCGTTTGGCAATGCTGGCAGCATAGTGCTGTTGGCTAGCTTGAACGGTAATTCCCCGTTGCTGCGAAATTTCAGCATCAGCTATCACCGTGCGCGCATCAAAATAAATATTCCAAGGAATGATGGTAATCGCCAGCAGCCACCACACGCTGATAATCCCCACCAACCAATCGGTCACATCGCCAGCAGGAATATCAAACCAACGAGTCATCGCAAACAGCAGAATCAAAAGCCCCGTCAGAAGGCTACTCATGAGCAAAAAACGGCTAAAACTTGGGCGGCGAGCAGCAATCATGGTCAGACCTCCAGCGCATTAATCAAGGGTGCTAGTGCTAGTCTAACAGGCTGCTCGCTGCTCGCAATGCATCATTCGATACAGCTGAGGGCGTATAGGGATCAGGCACGTTGAAACCGCGAAGAACGCGAAGCGCACGAAGGGGCAATGGATAAGGGGTCAGGGGCCAGAAATCATGAAAGGCTTATGTTTAGCCACAGATTCTATTTCTCAGCTGAATATTCCGATAACCCATAGCCCATAGCCATGCTTCCTCTGCGTTAGCTATTCGATCCACGAAGGACACGAAGGACACCAAATGAGGCTCTAGACTATTGGCTTTTGGCTATTGATGTTTAGTTTCCACCTAATTTCCGATAACCCATAGCCTATAGCCATGCTTCCTCTGCGCCGCTACGTTACACTTGGCCGTTTTGACTTTTGACCTTTGACTTCTGATTTGGCATTTCATCCCTCATCCTTCATAATTTCGTGGCTCTGCGCCGCTGCGTTAAACGGCTATTCTGTTTTTGACTTTTGACTTTTGACTTTTGACTTTTGACTTTTGACTTTTGGATTCATCCTTAGGCAGCAGGCTTTAGGCGATTCAAAGCCTCGAAAATGAGTGCCATCGCCAACGCCACCACAAACAAATACGTGCCCAACACTTCAATGCCCATCCAATCGGCAAACAAGCCGAAGCTACTTGCAATCGAAGCCCCGCCCAACGTTGCGGCGGCAATTTGGAAGCCAATCGTATTGGCCGAGTGGCGTGGCCCCATGCGCGCTGGCGTTAAGGCAATGAATGATGGGAACATGGGGGCCAGCGCCAAACCAAGCAAGGCAATCCCAATTACTGTGAGCCATGGCGCAAGATTCAGCCAAAACAAAACCACCCCGATAATTGCCACTAGCATACTCAAACGCAACAAACTAACCACGCTCATACGGCCAACAATCACGCCTGAAAGCAAGCGGCCAACGGTTAAGCTGCCCCAATAAATGCTCACCCAAATGCCAGCGATGCCTGCTTCCATGCCCCGCGAGGTTGTTAGCAACGTATACAACCATTGGCCAGCACAAAATTCTAAGCCCGTATACAGAAAGAACAGCAGAATATTCAGCCAGGTGACTGGTAAACGCAAGGTTTGCAGCATCGTTGCGCTTGTAACCGGTTCCACCACGGTTTCAGGTTGATTGGTTTGCCACTGTTTGCGGGTGATGGCAAAGGCACTAGCGAGCAACAATTGGGCAATGCCAACCACCACATAGCCAATGCGCCACGATTGATTTGCACTGATAATGCTACTCATAATGACTGGGCCGCTGGCTGCACCCAAACCAAACGAGGCATGCATCCAATTCAGCATGCGTGGATTGAAATTGTCGGCAGCATAGGTGTTGAGGCCAGCATCAATCGCGCCCGCACCCAAACCTGCTAAAATACCCAAACTAGCCATAAATAGCCAGGCTGGAGCATAGCCATAGCCCAGTAGGCTCACCGCAGTTGCCAAACAACTAAGCACCAACAGCCAACCAACGCCAATTTTGGCCAAAATTCGCCCGCTGCTGAAGCTCGAAATCAAATAGCCAATTGTGCCGCTAGTAATTAACGCTCCCAGTGCATCAAGCGGCAACCCAAATTCCGCCCGAACCGATGGCCATGCAACTCCTGTTAGGCCATCTGGCAAGCCTAAACTAATAAATGCTGCATAGGCCAAGCCAACTAAAAGTGTCGAATGCCGCCGAAGCGAAGGTACAGAATATGACACAATTCAACCTATTGCCTTTCTGAAACGTTTTTTCTGTAACGTTTCAGAAGTATAGCATGTATAATACAGCCTGACAATCAGTCTAAAGGAGCAGATCTGTGGCAAACGAGCACGAATCCGCCAAACCGCACCGCATCACAATTAGCACCGTTGCCGCTGCTTTAGGTGTCGCCGTCTCAACTGTTTCCAACGCCTACAATCGGCCCGACCAACTTTCAGCAGAACTGCGCGAACGGGTGCTCGCGGTGGCCGCCGAGCTTGGCTACCCCGGCCCAAATCCTGTGGCGCGCAGCTTACGCCAACAACGGGCTGGCGCGGTCGGCGTTTTGTTTGCCGAACGCTTGCCCTATGCTTTTCGCGACCCAGCGGCCTTGATGGTGCTCGAAGGCATCGCCAGCACGCTTGAACAAGCCAAACTTGGCTTATTGCTTGTGCCAGGCCGCGACGACGATACAACTACCGTCCAACAGGCCTTGGTCGATGGCTTTATCGTCTATTCGATGATGGACACTGATCCCTTGGTTGAAGCAGCCTTGAAGCGGCGCTTGCCAACGGTGTTGCTTGACCAACCGCCACGGCCCGATGTGCCATCAATTATTGTTGATGATGAGGCTGGCGCGCGCATGGCAACCGAACATTTATTAAGCCTCGGCCATCGCCATTTTGCAATCATCACCGATCGCCTAATCGAGACCCACGTTCGGCCATCACATGCGCCAATCAATGTGCAGACGCACAGCGAAGCAACCTTTTTTGTCACGCAATTGCGCTTGCAAGGCTATCGCCAGCCACTCGAACAAGCGGGCATTGCCTGGAGCGATGTGCCAATTTACGATTGCAATGATAATAACGAAGCCGATGGTGCAGCCGCAATTCAAATTTTGCTGGCGCGCACGCCTCGACCTACTGCAATTCTGTGTTTGACCGATCGCTTGGCCTTGGGCGCAATCACTGGGGCGCAACAAGCTGGCTACAACGTACCCGAGCAGCTTTCAATTGTTGGCTTTGATGATATTCCGCAAGCAACCAGAATCACGCCAGCACTTACGACTATTCGCCAAGATCACCGCCAAAAAGGGTTATCGGCAGGCCAAGCCTTAATTGAATTGCTCGCAGGCCAAAGCCCAACCAGCTATCAACGGCTGGCGGTCGAACTTGTGGTGCGAGATTCAACGGCAGCAATTTAAATCAAAAAGCCCTGCTCCTTCGTTCAAAAGAGCAGGGCACATTGCCGGATTTGGCGCTCATTATTCGAGTGGCAAGCCCGTCATTGGATCAAACAGACCGCGCCGCGCTTCAGGATTCGCAGGGCGTGGTTCATTTGGCTTTTTACCACCTTCCGAATAGCCATCATTATTCAGACCACTATAGGCGCGGTCAATGAATGGCCGAATCAAGTCGATTGGCAATGGGAAGACCAACGTCGAGTTCTTTTCCACTGCAATTTCGGTCAAGGTTTGCAAATAGCGCAATTGCAAGGTGACAGGCTCGCGTGAAATCACATCGGCAGCTTCGGCCAAGCGCTTTGAAGCTTGGAACTCACCGTCGGCGTGAATGATTTTGGCGCGTTTTTCACGTTCGGCTTCAGCTTGTTTCGCCATTGCCCGTTGCATTGATTGGGGCAATTCAACGTCTTTGACTTCAACGATATTAACTTTAATGCCCCAAGGCTCCGTTTGCTCGTCAATAATTTGTTGCAAACGATGGTTGATTTGCTCACGTTGTGAAAGCATTTCATCAAGCTCAAATTGACCAACGACTGAACGCAAGGTTGTTTGGGCAATTTGCATGGTCGCGCGAATGTAATCCATCACATTCACCACTGCTTTGCCCGGATCAATCACCAAGAAGTAGAGTACCGCATTAACCCGAATGGTCACGTTATCGCGGGTAATAACTTCTTGGGCCGGCACGTCCATCGTAATCACCCGGGTATCGATGCGGAACATGCGCTCAAGCATGGGAATCACAAAGAATAACCCAGGCCCGCGCACACCGACCAAGCGACCCAAGCGAAAAATGACCCCTTTTTCATATTCAGGAATAATTTTGATTGCCGAAATCAAAAAGAAAAATAAGATCACGGCAATGAAAATCAAGGCAATACCGCCAAACTCACCCATTGTACTTACCTCCGCGCATTAGCGCCCACTATGCGCCACACGACGCACAATCAAGGTTAATCCTTCTAAACCAACAATTTCAGCCTGATCACCGACGGTCAAGGCATCGTCCGAACGGGCTTGCCACAAGGCTCCATCAACAAAAACCATGCCTTCAGGTGCAACCGCTGAGCGAACTTTAGCAATCGTGCCAATCAGGCGTTCGCCACCAGCACCCCGCCCAACGAGCTTGCTGCGCCGGATAATCCAAAGGCTTAGCCCAATAATCACTGCCAAACCAACGCTCAGCCCAGTGATTAAAGCGCGCGAGACGATAATCCCCGGGGCTTCTGCTGGATCAACCAGCAACAACGCGCCAATCACGAATGAGGCCAAACCGCCAACCGTCAAAGCTCCATGCGCTGTTGCAAAAATATCAACTGCAAACAGCACAAAGGCTAAGATCAGCAGCACAACCCCAACCGTATTCAGCGGCAACACGCTCAGGCCATACAAGCCCAAACAGATCGAAATAACGCCCAAAAAGCCACCTACACCTAAACCTGGGTTAGCCGCCTCGAAATAAATCCCTAGGCTGCCCAAGCTAATCAGCATCGTGGCAATGGTCGGGTCGCCCAAAAAATGCAAGAGGCGTTCGAGCCATGTCATTTCGATGGCTTGAAAGGCGCTGGCTTGGGTTTGCAAGGTAACTTGCGTCCCATTGGCCAAATTAACCTGACGGCCATTCAGTTGACGCAATAAATCAGCATCATCTTGGGCAATCAAGTTGATCACGCCCAATTCGAGCGCTTCGCTGCTGCCAATCGAAACACTTTGGCGCACCGCTTGCTCAGCCCATTCAGGGTCGCGGCCATTCGATTTGGCCCAAGTGGTGATGCGCGCAACGGCATCGTTGGTAATTTTATCGCGCAGATCACCATCAATATCCGAGCCACTACCATCAACTGGATGGGCCGCCCCAATGTTGGTGTTGGGCGACATTGCTGCAATATGGGCAGCGTAGGTAATGAAAACGCCTGCCGAGCCTGCATTCGCTCCCTGCGGCGTAACATACACAATCACTGGCAGTTTGGCATTGAGCAAGGTCTCGCCAATTTGCCAGGTTGAAGATGTCAGGCCACCTGGAGTATTCAGCTTGATAACTAAGCCTTGGCAAGCTTGCCGCTCTGCTTGAATCACGCTGCGTTGCAGATAATCGGCAACCGCTGGGTTGATAATGCCGCTGACGGAAGCCATACACAGCGCATTATCCGCAGCTGCATAACTAAAGCTTGGCAGCGTTACCAAACTGAGCCAAACAATTAACGCTACTATTCGAAGCTGTCTCATCGTACCTCCCTTGGCGATGCCATACAGCCTATACGAGGCAACGTGCAAAATGATGCAATGGTTCTGGCTGTATTGTAGCAGGCTTCGCAAGGGCTGCGTCAAATGGTAAGATTAAAGAGATTAAACATTCTCATACAATCTTCATTTTAAACAGCGAACTCTAGATACCCGCAAAGCCGCAACCTGCGGTATACTTAGGGGGTTCTCACTGTGCTGGTTAGCCGTATCGTACACAATTCTATTCACTTATTAAGCTACATGCATCAATGAAAAAAGCTTTTTTGCTCTTTTGGGTGACGATGCTCTCAATTCTGGCCTGTGGGATAGCAATTTACTATCTTCCTGCCACCGAAGCAGTCACTCCCTCGAATTCACATCCTGAACGCACTGCTGCAACTCCTGCCGAGTTTGATGCGCCACCGACGCTTTCGATGCTGACCTCAAGCGAATGGGTTTTTCCTGATCGCGCCAAAATTGGCAGCATTGAGATTGGTGGCCTCAGCGAAGATCAAGCCCTAACTGCGCTCCAAGCTGCTTATCCCAATGCCACGCTCAGCTTGACCAACCCAAACTTGCTAGCACCAATCGAACTGAGCATGCACCAACTTGGCTATCAGCATGATTTTAGCCAAGCCTTGCTCGATGCCCGCGATCTGGCCGACAAGCAAATTCCGGTGCGCTTGGCAATCAATAGCAGCTTCGATCAGCAATTGCTCAATCAAACATTTGCTGAAATTGAGCAGGCAATTGCAATCTCGCCCACGGTTGGCTACGATCGCGAACGCTCAGCATTTGTGCTCACTCCAGGCTTAACCCTTGATCGGACAGCGCTGCTAGCAGAAATTAGCCAAACCTTGCAGCTCAGCCAAACCCTGTTGATTCCAACCCAAGTTGTAACCAACAATCTGCAAGCCAGCCCTGAGCAACTAACGGCGGCCTTGGCCGAACGCGAAGCTGAATGGGAGGGTGTGTTTGGTATTTCAGTCTACGATATTAAAAACGAGCAATGGTACGATTATCGCGGCGATACGGTCTTCTCAGGCATGAGCGTGCTGAAAATTCCGATTCTGGTGCAATCGTTCATCAGCCGCGAAGAATTCACCGACGATCAATATGCCATGATCGATCTGATGATTGGCGATAGCGATAATGAGGCCTCCAATGATTTGCTGGCAATGATTGGCGATGGCGATGGCTTAGAAGGTGCAAAAATCCTCGACCAAACCCTGACGGATATTCTAGGATTAGAATATACAACCTTGGCAGCACCGTTTGAGTCGATCGACTATCTTTCGCTGGTGCAGGGCGTAGAAGTGCCGAAACGCGGCCAAGAAGGCGCACAGCCGTATACCAATGCCGACCCATATGTGCGTTCTTCGCCACGCGAAATGGCCCAAGTGGTTTGGGCAATTGTCGAATGTAGCCAAGGCCATGGGGTGTTGCTCGATATGGAAGATACGTTGCTCAACGTCGAACGCTGTAACGAAATTCTCGCCATTCTCAGCCGCAATCGCGATACCAACAAAATTGTGGCGGGCGTGCCTGAAGGTAGTTTTGTGGCCCACAAGAGCGGCTGGGTCGATGATGCGCGCGCCGATGCAGGCTACGTGCGCGACCCCAACGGCGATGAATATATCGTAAGTATGTGGATTTGGCAGGATACCGATTTTATTGAAACGCCGGTTTCCGACCCCTTACTCGCTGATATTTCGCGGATCATCTATACTGCACGCCATCCCCAAATTCGCTAGTCGTTGTTTGGAAAGGGTCATAGGGATGCTTGGAACAGAACCACTGTACATCGAACAGTTGAAGGTTGAAGCCGAACGCTTGCAGCGCCGTTTTGAGCAAGCAAGCGATGTCGATGAGTTTATTCGGGTCAGCCAAGAAGCCAGCCGTCGAATTGCGGTGCTAGCCCCAATTGCCAGCATCATTCAGCGCTATATGCTGATTTCAGAGTTGGCACACCGCGAATACGAAGCCCAAAAGCCGCAAACTACCGAAGCGTAGCCGAGGCATAGTGGTCCAGTAATAGCGGCTCACTCGCCTCCTCAACCAGCTGCAAAAAGAGTGGCACAAGCGCAGGGTCAAAATGGCTGCCCGCCAAATTTGCAATGTGTTCGCGAATTCGTTCGACCGGCCAGCCCAAGCGGTATGGTCGGTCGGAACGCAATGCATCCCACACATCAGCCAAAGCAAAAATTCGCGCCGCTAAGGGAATTTCGGTTCCTTGTAATCCCCGCGGATAGCCACTGCCATCCCATTTTTCGTGATGACAATAGGGAATATCCAGCGCTGGCTGCAAATAATGAATTGGCCGCAGCAAATCGTAGGCATAGGTTGGGTGTTTTTGCATCACCAGCCATTCTTCGTTGGTTAATGGGCCTGGTTTATGCAAAATCGCATCGGGAATGCCCATTTTGCCAATGTCGTGCAGCAATGCGCCGCGCCAAATTTGCTCCAAAGCGTCGCCAGTAATCCCCAAGGCTTCAGCAATGCGCACGGTCATTTCGGTCACGCGCTTGCTATGACCTTCAGTTTCTTTATCGCGCAGATCCAACGCCCGCGACCAAGCCTCGATCCCAGCGTTATAGGCATCGATAATTTCTTGATTCAAGCGCTCGACTTGGCGGCGTTCATCTTGCAAGCGGCGGTAACGATTCAGGCGCGTTATCGTTTGCAAACGGGTTTTGATTTCAAGGCTATCAATCGGCTTGCTCAAAAAATCGTCGGCCCCCGCGCGCAAGCCCTGCAAGCGTGATTCGCGATCATCTAAGGCGGTTACCATTACCACCGGAATTTCGGCCAGCAATGGGTTGGCGCGAATTTGGCGACAAACTTCAAAACCATCCATATCAGGCATCATTACGTCAAGTAAAATTGTATCTGGCAAAAGTTCTAGGGCTTTGGCAATTCCAGTGATGCCATTTTCGGCAAAAACCAGCTCATAACCTTCGCCTTGCAACACTGCATTCATACTTGCTCGCGCAACGGCGAGATCGTCAATGATCAAAATGGTAGCAGCAGAATTCACGATCAAGCCTCCTTTGATGGATTGCACAAACCATTGATTAATCGTTCAAGCTCGACTAAATTTAATGGTTTATATAAAACTGTATCAGCATGCTCGGCAATATGTTGATGTTCAATTATGGCGAGTGCACTCAAGGCAATTATTGGTAGATCACGGTAGTGTTTATGGCGACGAATTGTGCTAATCATCTGAATTGCATCGCCACCAGCCAATTGTAAATCGAGCACCAACAAATCGATTGCTTGATTGGCAATTGCCTCATAAACATCGTGTTGATTGTAAACAAGCGTCACTTCCCAGCCAAATTCACTCAAAAAATCACGAATCAACAGGCTATTAGCCAAGTTATCAGCAGCAAAGAGAATTTGCTTTGAGCTATTAACTGGCAATTTTTGGGCCATCTGATACGTCGAATCAATATATTTCAGGGTGTTGAACAAACGCTGTTGATTCATTGGTTGATACATACAATGCCAATGCTCAGGAAGCGTCATATCGAGCTTGAAATCTTGATCACAGAACAAAATCACCGGATGATTGTTCGTTTTCTGGCGCAATTGCTCAAAAATTTGCTGTGATAAGCCGATTTGGCGTAGATCATAAAGAATTGTTTGGTTAGCATGCTGCAAATATGGTTGCAAATCGAAATAGGGCTTGCAGAAACGCACATCCCAACCTAATTGCTCAGCGTAGGCCACCAATTGAATAGTGAGCGTGCGATCTTCAGTGACAGCTAAGAGCATTGGCTGTTGAACTGGTTCAATTTCGGCGTGATCGATGCCATACCAAGGCAAGATTAGGCGGAATTGGCTGCCAACCCCAACCTCGCTTTGCAATTCAACCCGACCGCCATGCAAATTGGCCATGTGATATACTAGGGCCAAACCCAAGCCAGTTCCAGCATATTGACGTGAAAGTTTGCTGTCGAGTTGCGAAAATGGCCGAAAAAGCTTGGGAATATCGTGAGTATTGATACCAATTCCTGTATCCCAAACCGTTAATGCAACCTGACGTAATTGGCTATTAAGCTTGACGCTTAACCCAATTCGGCCACCATTTGGCGTAAACTTCACTGCATTGCTCAATAAATTGACCAACATCTGCTTCAATCGGCGTGAATCTGCACAAATCAGCGCATCTTCGGCACATGGCTCGTACAATAATTCAACTTTTTTGTTGTGAGCTAATTTTTGCACCATCCGGATGCTTGCTTGGCAGATTTCGTCAATAATCATCGTTTGATAATTAATCGTCAACTTACCTGCTTCGATTTTTGAAAGATCAAGAATATCGTTGATCAGATCGAGCAAATGGCGGCTATTTTCATCAATCTGGCTGAGGGCTTGGGCTTGCTCTTGGTTCAAAGCGCCATATTGCTCGTAGCGCAGGGCCTCGCTAAAGGCCAGAATACCAGTCAAAGGGGTGCGCAATTCGTGGCTCATGCTGGCCAGAAATTCATCTTTGAGCCGCGCTGCTTTGGCTAATTCGGCATTGGCAATGCTTAATTCATCAGTTTGTTGCTGAAGACGCTGCTCAATGCGCTTGCGTTCGGTAATATTGCGAATCACCATCACAACCTCATCGCCGCCACTCGGCGCAATTCGCGCCTCAAACACGGTGTTACCTTTGGGCAGCGTAAGTTCATACTCAACATTTTGGGTGCTATTGGTTTCAATCGCCCGTTGGGTTGCACTCAAAATATTAACGACTTGGGGTTGCGGCAGCTGGTTGTGAGCATTCGCGCCGATCATCGCATCTTGAGGCAAAAAGAGATCGGATGGATCATTGGTGTGATAATCCAAAATTTCGCCCTTGGCAGTAAAGCGAATCATTAAATCGGGCATGGCTGCCAAAAGTGCGCGATTTTTGGCTTCGCTCTGGCGCAGTTGCATTTCAGCCTGTTTGCGTTGAAACAGCGTGCCCAGTTGGGTTGCGATGACCGAAATTAACCTGCTGGTGCGTTCATTATCGGCACCTTTGCTGCTACGGAAGAACTCAAGGATGGCCACAACTTGATCGTTGGCCAAAATTGGCACAACCACCGCCGATTGCAGCCCAACCTGCTGCGCCAATTCATAGCCACGCTGACTGAGATTCCATTCAGCCCAATATTGCTGCTCAAGCAAATACTGCGCTGATTGTTTGGTTTGCCAGACCCGCCCAGCCATGCCAGCTCCTTGGGGTAATTCCAAGTTTTGCATATATTGATAAAAATGCTGAAAGCGCTCGTTGCTGCTCCAACGAATTGGAGCTAAGGCGAGATAGTCTTGATTGGCGTTCGGAACCCAAGCCACGCTCAGATCCCAGCCAATCGCGGCGCAAATATTACGCAACACCACTTCGAGCGCGCTGTTGAAATCGACGGCCTCACTCACCGAGCGGGTTGTACGATAGAGCAAATGAAATTCTTCTTCGGAGCGTTTGCGCGCGGCAATGTTGTTGCCAATTAGCAAAAAGCCCTCTAAAACATCTGCATTCAAGAGTGGCGTAATAGTTAATTCGACTGGAAAGCGTGAGCCTGAGCGATGCACCGCTTGCCATTCGTGTGGCTCGGAAATGCCGCGTCGCGCCTCGGCCAGCAAAATATCCAAATCGGAGTAGAAGAAACCTTGATTACGATGTTGCTCCATCTCCCAGCGATAGCTCAAATCGGAGCGATCGAATAATTTGGTAGGGAAGGGCCGACCCAACAACTCGGATTCTTGATAGCCAAACTCAAATTCGGCAGCTTGATTGAAGCCGCGTACCACGCCGCCTGGATCGAGCGAAATAATAATGGAGGGTGCGTGTTGAATCATAGTGCGCTGAAATCGATACGATTGAGCTAACTCTTGGGTTCGTTCGATAACACGTTGTTCAAGCTGCTCATTCAATTGGCGAATTTGTTGCTCTTGCAATTTGCGTTCGGTAATATCGCTGGCTACGCCAAGCAACTGGGCTACGCTCCCATCAGCATCGGTGGTAAAGGGGGTGATACGCAGGGCAAAATAGCGATATGGGCCTTCAGGTGAGCGTAAACGACACTCAAAATCCAGAATTAGTGGTTGACCATCGTTAGCTACTATACTACCTCGTAGAGCTTGATGGATGCTAGCCTGATCGTCAGGGTGGAAGAGAGACCGAATAGTACTAATGTCTGTAGGATCAATATTAAAGCTTTTAAACCACTGACGACTCACCTCATTGGTATAGATAATCGAGGCGGAATCGCGGTCGTAGATAAATAATTGCGATGGAAGCGTATCAGCAATTTTCTGAATAAAATGTTGATTATCTTGGGCCGCAGTTTCAGCTTTTTTCAAGGCGCTGAGATCGTCGGTAATACCAACAAAGCCACACAACACGCCATCCTCAATCACTGGCGAAATACGCAAGCGCAGCCAGATTAATTGATTCAGGTTGGTGTTCATACGGACGGTTTGGTCAAACAAAACAGCGGGAATCGGCAGTTGCTTGACTAACAAGGCTAAATCAAGCCAAAAACTCGTGCTATTTGAGAGATCGGTTGGGTGCAAAAATTCTATCCAGGCATCGCCGAGCACCGCTTCGAGCTTAACTTCGAGCATCTGCAAGAGCGCGGTGTTGGCATAGACACATTGGCCCTCGGTATCGCAGAAGAACACACCATAAGGCGCGGCTTCGTTGATCGCCCGATAGCGGGCTTCGTTGCTGCGCAACATCACTTCGGCCAAGCGACGGCTGCTACTATCGCGGCCCGAAATATTAACCCCCTGCACCACCCGTTGCGCATCGAGGATTGGCGCAAAATGAAATTCATAATAGCGGGTTGCGCCAGCATATTGATGCACAAATTCTTGGGCAAATGCTTCGCCCTGCAAGGCACGGCGATAGGCATCATTCCACGGTTTGGCAATTGCTTTGGGCAGTTGCAACATGCTGATCGGCTGGCCTAACTCAATGTGTTGGTCGTACCATTGATGCAAATATTCATGAAACGTGCGATTGCTCATAATCAAATGATAATTAGTATCAATCGACCAAATCAGGCTCTCGGTATGATCAATCAAGGCTTGGAGTTTGGCAGTATGGCCGCGGACGTGCTGCAATTCGGCCTCAAGCAGGCGCACTTGCTGGGTTAATTGCAACTCCAGCAACGATTCATTGGCATAACAGGTCATAACAGCAATTTCCTCAACACGCTCTTGAAGCATTTTGCATACGCCAAGCAAAGCAAGCGTGCATTTCTGTCGCTAGAGTACGGTTGAGAACCAACGGAGAACCTTACGATTTGCTCGTCATGAAAACGATTTCAGTCCTATTTAGGCTAGTGCTCACAGGGTAGGATCACGCTCAAAAGGGGGGAGTTTAGCAACGAAGTGCGGGGTATGGCTCAACGAACCAAGTGCGCAAATCACTGGCGTGTTGAGCGCTGCGAGCATCACAAACGCTACGAATTAAAATCTTATGGTAAGTTATGCTTGGCCAAATCGTAGATTGCTGGCTCAAGCTGAGGACGAGCATTCGCAAGCAACCAACGCTCAAATACCCGATCAGGGTCGGATAGATAGGTGATTGTGCTTGCCTGTCGAATGGTGATAGCCTCGTTGAACACTGTCACATTCAGGGGTTCGCCAGCGCCGCGCAACTCCAAGGACATTCCAGCAAAGCCAAGGCCCGGTGGTTCAGCAAGCGTTGAAGGATTGAGCGTAGTTGCAGTTTGGATCACCTGCTGAATATGGGCGACAGCATCGGCATCAAGGAGCCATTGAGGATTCGGCATGCCCGAAAAAATTGCAATCTGACCACTACCAGCGGTAATTGCGCTTAAATCGCCAAATGGGGTAGCAACTGGAGAAATGGAGGTTTGTTCTGAACAACTTAATAAGAGCAACCCCAAACAGCAGCCAAATAGTAATCGCCAAACCATCATTCTTCCTCACGGCTAAGTTCATCGAGCAGAGCTTAGCACAAACAAATGAGCCAGCGATTAAAAAACCCGCCCGCAATTTCTTATTGCGAGCGGTGCAATTTAGACGCTAAGGGCTTGTTTGTAGAAGCCACGCATGGTTGGCGGTAGCATCGAGGCAATTTGATGCATGGTTGTGTCCAAGGCAAGTTGGCGGCCTTCGTGGCCTTTAATTTTGCGATCAACGACAATTGGCGCAGCGTAACGCACAATCACGGTCGAACGTCGCCATGGCCAACCCATGGTTTTGGTGCCAATCACCGCGGCTGGCACAATCGGTACATTTGCCAACTGGGCCATGGCAATCACGCCATGTTTGCCTTCGAGCAGCTCACCAGAGCGCGAGCGCGTGCCTTCGGGCAAGATAATTAATGGTTGGCCTGATTGCAACACTGCTTTGCAACGCGCCAAAGCCTCGCGATCAGCTTCGCCACGGCGCACGGGAATCCCGCCAACTGCGCTGGCAATGCGTCCCAGAATTGGCAATTCAAATAACTCTTGCTTACCGAGTGCACCAATCAGATGGCCAGGCGACCCCAACGATAAGGCCACAGGGTCCCAGTTGCTCACATGATTCGAGGCCAAAATATAGCCCCCAGTTGCGGGCAAATGCTCTTGGCCTTCAACCACCAAGCGCGCTCGCATCCCCATAAGCACACGGCAAATAAACCTAACAATGTAATAGACGAATGGCACCATGGCGCAAACCTTCTAGCAGCTATGGCAAAGCGCGAAGTCGTAGGTTATCAAAATAGACATCAGCACCATTATTGCCAGCCAATACAAAGCCATACGCTCCACCAGGGAACGCAGGCAACACAACTTCTCCAAGATAGGTATCGTTCCAATAGAGATGGGTTACAGCGCCACGTTGGGCAATGACCAAGCGCCCAGGCCCCAAGCCTTCGCCAGAAGCCAGCAAATTGGTTTGACCAGCAAAACGCTGCTGAAAAGCCCACGTTCCATCGGAGGCAATCAGAAAGCGATAGTAATTATTGCCATCAATAAAACCCATCATCAAACCGCCGCTACCGCTGACCGCCTCAACATCGGCTGCTAAAACCACATTTTGGGCGGGCAAGGCTGGGCCAAACGACCAAACCGAGCCAACGCCCGGCACCATGGTCATATGGTAGCGGCCATTGATAAACTCAAAATTCCAGTTGCCACCATTGCCAACAGGCCACGTGCCACCATCCAAATTATCGGTCACCAGCACCGGCCCACTCAGATCGTCGGGCAAGGCGGCAGGCGTATTGCTTGGTACAGCACTTGGCTCAGTGGTTGGGCTTGGTGCGACGGTTGGTTCGATGGGTGGCTCAATGGTTGGCTCAAGCATTGGTTCGATGGTTGGCTCGATAGTGGGTTCGCTCGTCGCTGCAAGCGTTGGCTCAACGCTCGGCGTAACGATTACGCCTTCATCGCTGGTCGCAGTGGGATTAATTGCTACGTCGCCTTCAACCGTGAGAGTTGGCAATTCGGCCACAATCGGCGCGGTTGCCGTAGCATTGGGGTTGTTGGCCCCGTTATTTGAACCACCAAAAAACCAGACAGCCCCAACCAAGGCCGCAACCCCAACGCTGCCGCCAATAATCGCTACGGCTTTTTTATTGATTGGACGCTTGGCTTTGGCTGGCTGATTACGTTTTAAGGCAAATTCAGCCCGATACAGCAAATCGGCGCTATCGCGATAAAACGGATCAGCATTTTGAATTTGGCGAAAAACATTTGCAGCACCAGCAAAATCATTGGCAGCCAACAAACCTCGGCCATGCTCATACAACTGAGCCAAACGCTCAGGGTTGCTGGTTGGCTCAGGCGTTGCCGCTGCACTCGGGGTTGCACGCCGAACAGGCTTGTCTTTTTGGGTCAAACTATAGGCTTCGGTAATCGCTGAAGCTCGTTTGCGGGCATACTCTTGTTCGTTGGCGCTCGCGCTGTTCCAACGATCAGGGTGATATTTGGCAATTTCTTGGCGATACGCCCGTTTGATTTCCTCTGGCGTGGCAGTTCGCGCCACTCCAAGCAGTTCATAGGAGTCAAGCTGTTCAAAATCGTACACGAGCACTATCCTCAGTTCGCTGGTGGTTCTCGGCGATTATACCACGCCGATCAAGATCATTGTGAAAATTTGGGCAATGAAGCGAAATCAGTGTTACAGTTTAAGCGCAATCGCCCAAACTCCCTACGCACTAGCATAGCACATTCGGTGCCGATTAAGTAGGAACATATGCCAAAAATATTAATTAATCTTGACCATGTTACAAAATCGTTTCAAGAGGCTGGCCAAGAACGTTTAGTACTGCGCGATATTAACGCCCAGATTCAGCAGGGCGAAGTTATTGCCTTGCTTGGGCGTTCTGGCTCGGGCAAATCAACCTTATTGAATATTTTAAGCGGAATTGATGCGCCTAGTTCTGGCAACATTACGATCAATGCGATCGATCTAGGCAAGCTTAACGAGCATCAACGGACGCTCTTTCGGCGGCAACACATTGGTTTTGTGTTTCAATTTTTCAATTTGATTCCAACCCTCAGCGTCGAGGAAAACGTGCTGCTGCCGCTTGAATTGGCCGGACGACTAACCGCAGCTCAACGTGAACGAGCCTATGAATTATTGCGCCGCGTGCATCTGTTTGATCGTCGCCATGTCTACCCCGACAAACTTTCTGGCGGCGAACAGCAACGGATTGCGATCGCCCGTGCCTTGGCCCACGACCCGCTCTTGATTCTCGCCGATGAACCAACCGGCAATTTGGATGCCACAACCGGCGAAGAAGTGCTGAATTTGCTTGATGAAATGAGCCGTCAAGCTGGCAAAACCTTGTTGATGGTCACGCACTCGCTCGAAGTTGCCCGCCGCGCCGATCGGGTGTTGAGCAAGGTCGATGGCCAGTTGGTTGAGCATTCGTTGGCCGAGGTTGCGCTATGAAATTGCTCTATCGCAGTAGTTTGCGCTATTTACTGCGCCACCCCGCCCAAGTGTTGTTGGCAATTTTAGGCGTTGCCTTGGGCGTTGCAGTCGTCATCGCCATCGATTTGGCCAATGGCAGCGCCCAACGCGCCTTTATGCTTTCGACTGAGAGCGTCACCGGCAAAACTACCGATCAAATTCTGGCCGGACAAAATGGCCTGCCCAGCGATCTCTATGCCAAATTGCGCACCGACCTGCGACTCAAAGCCGTCGCACCCGTGGTTGATCGCACGATTAGCCTGCCCAACCAGCCTGGGCGCTCATTTCGCCTATTTGGGATAGATCCATTTGCTGAGATGCCGTTTCGTCCATATCTAGCAACTTTATTCAACAACCAAACTGATCTGCAAGCGCTCTTGACCGAGCCAAATACTGGTCTAATTTCGACCCAAACCGCCCAAACCTTGGCCTTGACCGTCGGCCAAACGCTCGAAACCCGCATTGACGGCCAACGCCGCAGCATCACGATTATCGGCTTGATTACTGGCAACGATCAATTGAGCCAAGAAGCGCTGGCCGATTTGATTCTGGTCGATATTTCAACCGCGCAAGAATTGGTTGGCCAGCCCGATCGCATTAGCCGGATCGATTTGATTTTGCCTGAGGAACAGCGCACAGCAATCTTGGAGCAGATCAAGCCCTTATTGCCTGCTGATGCGACCCTGAGCACGCCCGCAGCGCGCAGCGAAACCCTGCAACAGATGACGCGGGCTTTCGAACTCAATTTACAAGCGCTGAGTTTATTGGCGTTAATTGTTGGTGTTTTCCTGATTTACAACACCATGACCTTTTCGGTCGTGCAACGGCGTGGCTTATTTGGCATTTTGCGCTCGTTGGGTGTAACACGGCGCGAGCTATTCAGCCAAATTTTGCTTGAGGCCGCCGCCATTGGCCTCATCGGCGCTGTGCTTGGTGTGTTGTTGGGGATTGTGCTTGGGCGTGGCTTGGTACGCTTAGTCACTCAAACGATCAACGATCTCTATTTCAGCGTCAATGTGCAAAATATTAGCATCGACCCAATGCAATTGCTCAAAGGTTTTGGGCTGGGCTTGGGTGCGACGTTAATTGCGGCCAGTATTCCAGCGCTCGAAGCCATGTTCTCGCCGCCGCGCACCGTGCTGCGCCGCTCATCAATCGAGGAGCGCATTAAGCAAATTGTGCCACGTTTGACTTTGGCAGGCTTGGGCTTGGCAGGCTTGGGTGTTGGCTTGCTGCAATTGCCATCGCGCAGCTTATTCCTCAGTTTTACAGCCATGTTTGGCATCATTATTGGCTGTGCCTTGTTTACGCCGTTCGTAACCTTGCAGATGATGAAATTGCTGCAAATTCCCCTCAACCGTATGTTTGGCCTGCTTGGCAAGATGGCCGCCCGCGATGTAGTGGCCGCGCTCAGCCGCACTGGCGTGGCAATTGCCGCCTTGATGGTCGCAGTTTCGGTAACCGTCGGTGCTGGCACGATGATCGGCTCGTTTCGCACGACAGTTGTGCGCTGGCTTGATCAATCGTTGCAAGCAGATGTCTTTGTTTCTGCGCCCAGCCTGAGTGCCAATCGCGCCGATACGCCGATTGATTTGAGCTTAGTTGAGCAAATCAGCCAATTGCCAAATATCGCCTCGCTGACGACGTTGCTTAATTTGCGGGTGGAGAGTGAGCTTGGGCCGGTTCAATTAACCGTTGCCAATTATCAAGACCCTGAATTGAGCAAACGCGCCTTGAGCTTTATCACTAATCCTGAGCGGGCATGGCAAGGCTTTGCCGAACAAGGCCAAGTCTGGGTTTCCGAGCCATTTAGTTATCGCTATGGGCGAGGGCTTGGCGATAGCATTACCTTACAGACTCAGCGTGGCCCACAGCAATTTACGATTGCTGGAGTTTATTACGATTACGCCTCGGATCAAGGCTATATTTCGATGAATCGGCGTGATTTTGCCAAATATTGGGATGTTGATACCGTGCATTCGATCACCATTTGGCTAACTGAGAATGCAGAGAGTGCCACCACGATTGGTCAAATTCAGGCTTTGGCTGCGCCAATTCAAGATTTGAAAGTGCAATCGAACCAAGTTTTGCGCCAAAGCACCCTCGAAATTTTCGACCGAACCTTTGCAATTACCGCAGTTTTGCAGCTATTAGCAACAATTGTGGCCTTCATCGGCATTTTAAGTGCCTTAATGGCCTTACAATTAGAACGAAGCCGCGAACTTGGAGTTTTACGCGCCAATGGGATGACCCCGCGCCAATTGTGGTTGAGTGTGCTCAGCCAAACTGGTTTGATGGGGTTGACTGCTGGACTCTTGGCGTTGCCAGTTGGCTTAATTTTGGCAGTCGTCTTGGTTTATGTGATCAACAAACGATCATTTGGCTGGACCATGCAACTCATCCTTGATCCCCAGCTGTTGCTGCAAGCCTTGCTTGTAGCAGTGGTTGCGGCGCTCTTGGCAGGGTTGTACCCAGCCTGGAAGATGGGCCGTACCTCGCCAGCCTTAGCCTTGCGAGAAGAATAGTCGTCGAGCATCATCATGCTCAAAAGGAGGCCAATGAGCACAGAAAGTATTTTTGTCATTGCAGGAAGTTTGGTGCTAATTAGCATCGTGGTCAGCACCGTTTCCGATCGCTGGGGTATTCCAGCCTTGGTGCTGTTTATGGGAATTGGCATGCTCGCTGGCTCTGATGGCCTTGGTGATATTTATTTTGATAATGTAAAAATTGCCCAAGTTGTCGGGATTGTAGCGCTGATTTATATTTTGTTCTCTGGCGGGCTTGAAACCCACTGGAACAGAATTCGCCCGATTATTGGGCCAGGCTTATTGCTGGCCAATATTGGGGTGATGCTTAGCGCTAGTATGGTGGCTGCGGTTGCCGTTTGGCTCTTCGATTTGCCGCCATTGGTTGGGTTGCTGCTTGGGGCAATCATCTCATCGACCGATGCTGCTGCTGTGTTCAATGTACTGCGAACGCGCGGCGTGCGCCTGCCGGAGCCAGTTGAATCGCTGATCGAGCTTGAATCGGGCAGCAACGACCCAATTGCTGTATTTTTGACGATCGGCTTGACCAGTTTTCTGACCACTAGCGACCATTCGGTTGGCGCATTAGCGATTGAATTCGTAATGGAAATGGTCTTGGGGGTGATTATCGGTGGGCTAGGCGGTTTTCTGATCACATGGTTGATCAATCGGCTACCCCTGCAAGATGGCCTCTACCCAGTCTTGACCTTGACCATGACCATTATGGTCTATGGGGCGGCAGTTTTGGTGCATGGCAACGGCTTTTTGGCCGTCTATGTAGCAGGCTTGGTGGTTGGCAATCGGCCAATTATCCACCGCCGCAGCTTAATTCGCTTCCACGAAGGGATTGCATGGTTGATGCAAATTGCCATGTTCTTGACCTTAGGTTTGTTGGTGTTTCCATCGCAACTGCCGCCGTTGATTGGCAGCGGCATGTTATTGGCGCTGTTCTTGATGTTTGTGGCCCGCCCGCTCAGCGTGATTATTGCCTTAGGCTTTACGCGTTTCAACATCCGCGAACGCTTGATGATTGCTTGGGCTGGCTTACGGGGCGCAGTGCCGATTGTTTTGGCAACCTTCCCGCTGATTGCGGGAATTCCCGAGGCAAACAAATTGTTCCACATTATCTTCTTTGTGGTGCTGGCCTCGGTTACGGTGCAAGGCATGAGCATTGGTTGGGTGGCTGATAAGCTAAAACTGCAGTCGCACGAGATTCAAATCAATAGCAAGCCCTTGGATTTTATTCCTGAGATCAGCCCCGAAAGTACCGTGTACGAGGTGGTTGTGCCTGATGACGCGCGCTTAGCTGGGCGCAACATTATGGAATTGCAATTGCCGCGCGGCGCTTTAGTGGTGTTGATACGGCGGGGGCGTGAAACGATTGTGCCCAGTGGTAACACGCGGGTGCAAGCCAACGACACAATTCTGATGTTGGCCGACCAACAAGCCTTGGAAGTCATTAACCAACGCTTGAACATCGCCAAACAAGCAGGCTAAACCAACGACCCCTTGCTCAAATCATTTGGGCAAGGGGTTCGGTTGACTATTGTTCGATGACCGTAATGGCTTCAGCAGGCGTTTTCTCGCCATACATCACCATCATCAGGCCTGGGAAATAGCGATTCATCAGATGGACTGATGGATAAATCGTGTTGCGAATCCAAATAAAGGTTAATGTTTCATCTTCAAAATCAAGGCTGCTCTTGAAGCGCACTTCGCCGTCGTTAAAATCAAGCTCGAAGTTGCCGATATGCAAGCCATAATTGGCACGGGTTAAATATTCGGCGACCAATTGGCGTTTATCTTCAGGCACTTTCATCGGCGCATAGGCATAAATCAACAATTGTTCTTGTTCAAGTTTAATTTGGGCCAAGCAGCGAATATCGACATTTGCGCCTTGATAGTGCATGCGATAGGCAGGCCGATCGTCGACGCGCTGCGGATACCAGCCATCTTCTTCGAGAAAAAGCCCTAAAGTGCTGAAACCACGCCAGCCAGCGGCCTGTTCATGTTCAGGATCAAGTTCAGGAGCGTATTCTGGTTCTTCCATGAGCCACCTCGCATTGAGCATAACACACAGCGTCGCTGTGCTACACCGGTTTCGTTGCTATTATACCTGAGCAGGTTGTGCATGTCATTGGTCTTTGTGCTGCTAGTATCGCACACGGCTGTGTCAACGCTTGTCGCAGAAGAACATAGAACATAGAACATAGAGCATAGGACATAAGGGGTCAGAAACTACAAAAGCAGCGAAAATTGATCCACGAAGGGCACGAAGAGCACAAAGAGAATGGAACCGCGAAGAGCGCGAAGAACGCGAAGAGTATGTTTAGCCACAGATTGGCACAGATACTTGAGATTATGTTTCTGCTCCCCAATAGCCAATAGCCACGAGGGTTAGTTATAATACTCAGCAACCGCAATAAGCCACAAGGGAGATGTATTTTGAGCAATAGTTCCGACTTCAATCAGACCCTAGAAGAACTCATCCAAATCTGCTACGATCCACCATTGTATCCACATATACCGCCGTTAAAGCTTAATGCGCCAACCAGCTTCGGATTCAGATTTTCACCAGAACCTGGGAGTGTAGCGGAAAACGAGGTTTATGCATGGCAAAGCGGGGCCTCATTCCATGGCTGGGGTTGGATCGAATATGGCAATAGCATCGCCGAAGCTGCGCAGAATTTGCTCCATATGCTTCGTAATCCGCCGCCGATTGATTTGGATTAAAGGAGCAGCCACAATGACTCGCATATTTCCTGCCTTGGATACCAGCATCGAACAGTTGATTCCCTATTTTGTGCAACGACCACGCCATAACAATCAACGGGCTGAATTTGGTTTTTCATTTACCCCCAAACGCTATCTTACCGCTGATCGTGGGCAGTGGGAGGCAAGCGCCAGCTTTGCAGGCCAGCAGTGGGCTTGTTATGGCGATTCAATCGAAGAAGTTGCCTATCAACTTGCTTGTTTGATTCACGAGCATAGTGCATAAACCCTGCTGCTTAAGGGATTAAACCGCGAAGATTGATCCACGAAGGGCACGAAGGGTATGGAACCACGCAGAGCGCGAAGGGCACGAAGGCTCCGTTTTTTACCCACAGATTTGTAGGATTGTGTTCCCAAATGTCAATAGCCAAGCCCCTGAGCCCTGATCCTTCTTCATCCCTCATCCCTCATCCTTCATCCTTTCGTGCTCTGCGCCTCTGCGTTAAATATTCGATCCACGAAGAGCACGAAGAACACGAAGGGTATGGAACCGCGAAGAGCGCGAAGGGCACGAAGGCTCCGTTTTTTACCCACAGATTGGCACAGATTCGTAGGATTATGTTCTATGTTCTATGCTCTATGTTCTTCATGTTGCGCTCCTGACCCCTAAAAACTAGCCTCTGACCCCTCGACCTAATTATTCGCGCCGTTTTCGCAGCCTTCTTTGATCACGGCGATTTCGTCGGGCACTTCGACGGCCTCGACCGCGCCGCTAATAAATGGCTCAAAGAACCCATGAATAATCGTTTTGGCGGCCTCAATTTCGTTGGCGCGTTGCACATCGCGGCGCAATTGGTTGCTCGCATACAGGCCAATGCTAAATTGACCAATCAATTGCTTGAGTTTGCCCAGCGCTTGGCGCTCGACCATGGTTTCGGCACACATATCGACATAGCGCACCAGCAAATCACGCTTATCGCTCGGCGTTGGCACAAACATCGCTTGACCAGCGCGCAATTGGGCAATTTGGCGAAAAATCCATGGATTGGCCATAGCAGCCCGCCCAATCATCACCGCCGCAACGCCGGTTTGTTCCAACCGAGCCAAAGCCTCGGCTGGCGTGCGCACATCGCCCGAACCAATTACTGGAATTGAAACCGCCTGCACAACTTCGGCAACCCGTGACCAATCAGCATCGCCGCTATAGCCTTGCACTTTGGTGCGCGGGTGCAGAGTAATCGCTGCACAGCCAGCATCTTCGGCAATTTTGGCAGTATCAATATAATTCAGCGTTTGCTCATCCCAGCCTGCGCGAAATTTGAGCGTAAACGGAATCTTGATTGCAGCATGCACCGCTTTGAGCATTTGTTGCATTTTGGGCAAATCTTTGAGCAACGCCGAGCCATGGCCGCCGCCAGTAACTTTCGGCGAAGGGCAACCGCAGTTTATGTCAATTACATCAGGGCCAAGCTCTTCGACAAAGCGCGCCGCAGTGGCCACCAAATCTGGGTCGTTGCCCGAAAGCTGAATCGAGATTGGGCGTTCTTCTGGCATATAATCGAGCAAACGATGGCGTTTCATGGCTTTGGGCGAAACGCTGGCAGCGTTGGTCATTTCGGAAACAACCAAGCCACAGCCACCCAACGACAAGACCAACCGCCGAAAAACCGAATCGGTTACACCCGCCATTGGGGCTAGCACCATGTTTGGAAAAATGCGCATTGAGCCAAGTTGAAATGATTCGGGCAATGCTTGAGTCAGAGTATCAGTCATAAGCTGCATCCATGTGATTTGATTAATATGACAACAACGCCAGCATCAACTGACGCTGGCATTGAAAAAGCCGTTTTTTGTATTATACGCCTATTCGCTGGCTGCGGGATCAGCCAATTCGCGGATGACGCAGCAGGGATTGCCCGCCGCAAATACATTGGCTGGAATATCTTTGGTTACCACGCTGCCAGCGCCAATTGTGGTGTTATCGCCAATTGTCACGCCTGGGCAGATAATCGCGCCACCACCAATCCAAACATTCTTGCCTATCGTCACTGGAAAGCCCAATTCTGGGCCTTTAATGCGTTCGCTGGCGAGCAACGGATGGCTGGCTGCATAAATTTGCACCGCCGGCCCGCACATTGTATTGTCGCCAATCGTGATGTAGTTACAATCGAGAATCACGCAGTTGGCATTGAAATAAACATTATTGCCTAAGCGAATATGTGCCCCATAATCGCAAAAGAACGGAGGTTCGACCCAAACATGCTCGCCAATTTCGCCAAACCACTCCTTCAACAAGGCCCGTGATTGCTCAGGATTACCCGGCTCAATGGCGTGAAACTGGCGGCTTAAGCGTCGGCTACGCAACGAGAGCGCTTGAAGCTCAGGATCAGCCGCCACATATAATTCACCTGCCAACATTTTCTCACGTTCAGTTTTGCTCATTATGTGCATCCTTAATAATTATAGTGCTTGAATACTAGCATACTGAAACGTTTTTGAAAATAATTCAGCCCTACGAATGATTAGGCCATCGCCAAAACGCTATCGAAGCCAATTCGTTTGCCAATTGAGCGGGCCAAACGGGGGCTAAATGCGGCGCGCATCATCAAGCGTGTGAGTTGCACACCCAAGCGGGTACGTGGCACAAAGGTTAACGCAACTCGACGAGCGCCTGCCTGTTTGCGCTCAACAAACAGGCGCATGCGTTGCTCATAGGCCTGGAAAGATGCTTGATGATCGGCGGTTTTGGCCAGCTCCTCGGCCAGCACGTAGGCTCCGCCCATGGCTGTGGCTGCGCCTTGGCCCGAAATTAATGTCAGACAATGGGCAGCATCGGCAACCAACGACACTCGCCCTTGCGACCAGCGCGGCATACGAATTTGGCTGATCACATCGCAATAAAAGGCACTTTCATGGTTAATTGAATCGATCAATTGTGGAATAATCCAGCCAGCATTGTGATATGCAGCTTGGAGCATCGCCTTGCGCTGATCGGGGGTTGGCAAGCTGGTTTGCGGGCTACGATAGGCCAACATCATTAAAAAACCACCCTGCCGATCGGGATAGATTGTTGCTTGGCGCTGTGGCTCGATCAACATCGTGGCATTTGCGCCATAGTCGGCCAACGTTGGAATTTTGAAGGTGGCAAAGGTATAGCCCAACGGTCGGGCAAACTGGCTTTCGGGGCCAAACACCAGCTGGCGCGTTTGCGAATGAATTCCATCTGCACCGATCACCAAATCAAATTGCTGCCTGCTCCGATCGTTAAAACCCACGTCAACATACTCAGCATGCTGGTGTAAATCGACAATCGTGGTGGCATAGCGCACTGGTAGATCAGGCGGCAAGGCAGCGGCCAAAACTGCCTCTAATTCGGGGCGCATCAGGTGCAACATTGGGTGGGGCAAGGCTTCGCGCAAAGGAGCCAAGGGTTGTTTGACAATCGTTTGGCCATGGCTATTTTTGATAATCAGTGCTTCGACTTGCATTTGGCGGCGCTCAAGCTCAGCTAAAATGCCCATTCGTTGCGCCACATCCCAGCCGCTGCCACTAAGATCGATGCCATAGCCTTCGGCGCGGCGTTGGGCTGCTTGCTCGATAATCGTGGGTTGCGCACCATGATGCTTCAGCCAATAACCCAGCGTCAAGCCCGCAATCCCCCCACCTACAATCAAAATTCGGCGTTTGTGCTGCATCGTTCTATCCTCATCAATAATTGACTGACTAGTCGGTATATTATTGAGTATAAAGCGCTTTTAGAGGCTGTCAAGAGTGAAAATTACAGGAGCACGAAGATTCGACTATGGCAATTGATCACCAATTCGTTGATAATCTAGCAGTAGTTATCCAGTCAGATATTGGTCACATAGGAGTTTTCGTTGATACAAGCAACTCAATATTCATCAAATCGATTCATTCGGCTGATTGGCGGCTTGTTACTACTTAGTACGTTTGGACTAACGAGCAGTTTACTCAAGCCTTCGGCGGCAATGGAAGGAGTGCCAGCAGTTGAGCCACGGTTTAATCTGACCCAACGGGGCGGGGTTATCATGATTGGTAATACACTAGGCCATGATTGTGCGGCGGGCGTTCCCGCCACAATAGTGGGCGCGGTTGGGGCATGTGGTACAAACACGAGCGATTCTGGCATTGACGTTTTTTGGCGAGCCGATTCGCCTACCACAAGCCAAGCCGAAGCTAATACCGCAATCACGAATACACAGGCTCGGAGTAGTGCAAGGCTCAATATTCCAGTCGGGGCTAGTGTAACCCATGCCTACCTCTATTGGGCTGCCCATTGGGATAGCGTCCCATCCACAGGCGATCCTGATGCTACGCTCGAATTTAATCGGGGCAATGGTCAAACAGTTACAGCCATAAACTCCGTTGTAAGCGTAAACTCGTTTTATCAATCAGTTGCCGATGTCACCAGCTACGTTCAAAATCATGGCTCTGGAGCCTATCGCATTAGTGGTGTCCAAAGCAACGTGTTTGGTAATGCCAATGATACCCTCGACTTTGCCGCTTGGTGGTTAGTAGTAGTCTATGCTGATCCAAGCCAACCCAATCGGACAATCATTCTCCACGATGGCCTAGATCGGGTTGCAATTGGTCTGCCACTTACCAACACATTGAGTGGATTCAATATTCCCAGCAGCAGCACAACCAACCTTGCGATTGTGGGCTACGAGGGCGATAACTCAAGCGCAGGTGACCAATTGCTGTTTAATGGTAATAGCGTCAGCAATGCGCAAAACCCTGCCGATAATATTATGAATAGCACTCTCTCATATTTAGGTTATCGAGTTTCAAGACCAGGTGATTTGCCACAACTAACTGGAGTAGCCAATAGTATGGGCGGTTTTGACCTTGATACCTTTGATGTATCAGCCTTGACTAGCCCAGGCCAAACCACTGCTAACATTACCGCCAGCTCTAATGGAGATATCTATTTTGTTGGGGGATTGATTTTAGCGATCACTTCGTTGGTTGCCGATACGCCAACTCCAACCGCAACCAATACGACAACTAACACACCGACGAATACGGCCACAAGCACGCCAACCAACACACCGACGAATACGGCCACAAGCACGCCAACCAACACACCAACCAATACTGCAACGAGCACGCCAACCAATACTGTCACTGCAACCAGTAGCCCAACCAATACTCCAACCAGCACCACGACCAATACTCCAACCAGCACCACGACCAATACTCCAACCCCAAGCCTATGGCGAGCCTTCTTGCCAATCGCAATTCGTTCAGCTGAATAAGCATCTTGAAGCTAAAAGCCAACAGCCGAGACAAAATCTCGGCTGTTGTGGTTAACATCTGCTTGTGCTAGATCAACCATTGGGCTACCCGTTGTTGCAGCGCATCCATGCCTAATTGGCCGTAGATTTGATAGGCGTGCTGAAATGCGTGGCGGGCCTTATCCAACTGTTGCTGACGTTGCAAAGCTTCGGCCAAAGCCACTTGAATTGCGGCTATTTCTGCCTGCGAACCACTGCTTTCGGCCATGTGCAAGGCTTGTTCAAAGCAGGCTTGGGCGGTAGTAGGCAGGCTGGGGGGCAAAAGGATTGGCTCATTCAATTGGCTTAACGCACTGCCCAAAACCCGCAAGGCGGCGCATAATTCGAGGCTTTGTTGGCGCTCGCGCGCAGCATGATGCGCTTGGAGAATATGCCGAATCGCCTCATCAGGATAGCCCAAACCAAGCGCAGCCTCGGCCCGAAAACGATGGGTTTCGGCAATGCCATACCACGTGGTTGCCCGCGCTAAATCAAAGGCTTCGTTCAAGGTTGCAATCGCGGTTTCATAGGTGCCAAGCCCAACCAGCGCCCCGCCCAAATTGCTCAAATACATGATTAAAGATTCGGGATTGCGCAACTCGCGGCCAATCGCCAAAGCCTGTTGATACAAGTCAACTGCGTGTTGGAAATCGCCACGATGGCGGGCGGCTTCGCCCATCACATTCAACATGCGGCCTTCAGCTTCGCGCTGGCCAAGTTGGCGGTGCAAGGCCAAACCTTCTTCAAACAACACTTCGGCGCTGCTAAATTGGCCCTGCAACACATTCATATAGCCATGGGTCTTGAGCGCCAAAGCCAAACTATGCAAATCATTAGCATCACGAGCAATTGTGACTGCCGATCCGCTGGTTTGCCAAGCTTCGTGGAGTTGGCCTTGAAAGCTGGCAATCCAGCTCATACGCTGGAGAATGTTGCAATGAGCACGCTGATCATTGGCTTGTTTGGCATATTGCAAGGCTGATACGATGCTTTGCATAGCCACGTGGTGCAGGCCTTGGCTACTTTGCACATCGGCAATTTCGTACCAAACTCGGGCCAAGGCGGCCAGTTGGTTTTGGGGTTGGGCGTGGCTCAATAAGCGCTGGTAGATTGCTTCGGCCTCATTCCAACGCCCAATTTGCCTGTAAATTTCGCCCATCGCAAAGAAAATATCCAAGCTTTCGTGGGGTTCGAGCAAGGGCAAGCAGCGCTCGTAGTAGCTCAAGGCGACATCGGTGGCATAACGGGCCGCCGCCGCATCACCAGCCTTGCGAAAATAGTTGCGCTGTTTATCGAGATTGTTGCTCATGCCATAATGATGAGCCAACAAATCGGCTGCGCCTTCAACTCCATAGGTTTCGACCAAATAATCGCCAACCTGCTCGTGGAGCGCGGCGCGCGTTGCCAGCGGCAGGCTTTGGTAGGCAACTTCTTGGGTTACAACATGTTTAAACAGGTATTCAAGCTCTGGTTCAGCTCGATCAAGCGGCGTAAGATCCATGCGGCTCAGCGTGTTGAGTTGCTGTTTCACTTGCTCGGCGCTGCCAAGTTGGGGGTATGCGCCCCACAGCCAATTGGCCTTGAACAAACGCCCAATCACGCTCGCCACTTTGAGCGTATGTTTGGTCGTCTCCTCAAGCTGATCCATGCGACTGATAATCAGGCGGTGTAAGCTGTCGGGCAAATCGAGCTGGGCCATGGCTTTGGGGTCGCTCAAATTGGGCTGACGTTCAACCACCAAATTGATCAATTCTTCGATATAAAATGGGTTGCCTTGGGCACGTTCGGTCAATTTGCCAACCAATTGCTCGGAAGGCACTTGGCGATTGCCCAAAAGTTGTTTGATTTTCAGCCGCACCAATTCGGCAGTTTCATCGAAGGTAAATTCTTGCAGCTCAATTTCGGTCCAATGGTCAAGCTGGCGTAGCTCGTGCCACATGGTTTGATCGCGCTCGGCTGATGGGCGATAGGCCAGCACAATCAGCACTGGAACATCGCGAATTGCCTTGGTAATGCGGGCCAATAAATCATTCGAGAGCGAATCGATCCAATGGCAATCTTCGAGCACCAGCAAAAGCGGCGTTTCGTTGGCGCGATAGCGCAAACAATCCACCAGCAACGATTCAAGCAACATTTTGCGCGACTTAATATCGAGTAATTTGGTTAATGATTGATCGGGAATTGGCAAGCGAAGTGCACTCGCCAGCAGCGGCATCCAATCCAACAAATCTTGATCGATTAATGCTAATTGCGCTCGCAACTGCAACATTTGCAAATCAAGAGGCCACTCTGGGTCAACATTAAAAAATGAGCGCCACAAATTATGCCAAAGCAAATAGCTAATTGTCGTGCCATACGAGAGGCATTCGCCGCTATAAACCGCCACCCGTTGCGCCCGCGCAATCCGCCGAATTTCGGCCACGAGCCGCGATTTGCCCATGCCAGCCTCGCCAGTGATGCCCAAAACCTGGCCTTGGCCTTGCTTAATTTTGCTCAGCAATTCGCCGACGAACTGTAATTCTTGGCTACGGCCAACCATTGGCAAGGCATAGGTTGGCTCTTGGCCGCGAATTGCGGTTTGGCGCAAATCGGTTAATTCGTGGAGTTCGACCAATTCGCTGCGGCCTTTGACCCGCACTGCTGGCAATGGCGCGGTTAGAAACGTGGAGCTAAGCGTGGCTTGGGTGGCTTCGGTGAGCAAAATTTGGCCTTGGCTTGCTTGCTGCATCAAACGAGCCGCTAAATTCACCGTATCGCCAATGACCGTATATTCTTGGCGGCGCTCCGAGCCAATCAAGCCACAAAATACAAAGCCCGTGTTGATGCCGATTCTGGCCTCGAATTCAGGCAATGCGCGCAGTTCTAGAGCACAATGCGCCGCTCGATCGCTATCGTTTTCGTGGGCAACTGGCGCACCAAACAAGACCAAAAAGCTACTGCCTTTATCGCCAACTTCAACTTTATTCAGATAGCCAGCGTAGCGCTCGACGATGCGCAGCACCTCGCGAAAGTAGTGGTTGAGGCGCTCGGCAGCAAACGGGTCGCGATCATAATCGGGGGCATCGAAATTAACAAACAACAAGCTAACCGAGCGCCGTTCGTTGATAAACGCCGTGCGACCTTCACGCACTTGTTGGGCAATTGTGGGGTGGAGATAGGCATCAAATTGAGCGGGCGGATGCGGCGTAATTGGTTCGGGCCAGCGAATTGGCTGAGCGCGCACCGTCTGTTCTAGCCCAAGCACGCGGCTAAAGCGCTGATTAAGTGGCTCGACGGTGAATAAATTACAATCTAGTGAGTCGCAATCGACCACCACATCGCCAGAGCGGGCCTGATTTTCGGCCTCGGCAGAGCGCAACAAGGCCGAGCCACCAACCACCGAAACACAGCGCTTGCTGGGATCGCCGACCGTGGTATAGAGCACATGGCCAGCGCCAATGCCAATTTTGAGGGTTAAACGCCAGCTGGTTGCTTGAATCTCAATTGCGCCCAATTGCTGCATTAAATGTTGCATTTCGAGCGCACAGCGCACGACGCGGGCGGCTACGCGCTGCGCCCGCTGAGGCTGATTGATCGGAAACAAGGCAGTAATTGCATCGCCGCCAAAATTGCTAATCATGCCCCCAAAGCGCTCAATCACATCGATCAACGGCGCAAAACAACGATTTAACCAACGGGTCAGGGTTTCAGTGCCATGCTGATCATGGTGGCCAAGTGCTTCGCTCAACGGCGTAAAGCCAGCAATATCAGCAAAAAGCACGACTGCTTGCCCATGTTTGGTAGTTTGGGTGGCAGCGGAGGCACGTTGGTCGAGCAATCGGGGAACAATATACGGCGGCAAATAAGCAAACCAGCGTGCTTGCATAGAGCAACTCCTACGCCCAGTTAAATCATCGCGCTTATTACGCTCGCTGCTAGTATAGCCCGTACTATAGTCCTATGCAAATCCCCTGACCATGGTTTAGACCTGTGCAATCAAACTTGGGTCGTCGTTGCTTGGCGAATTGAGCCTGGTTGAAACCGGATAGACGCTCATTTTTTCGCCAGCGAATGGCGTTAAGAGTGGCAGCAAATCAGCAACATCGATCTCAGGGTTGAGCCAATCACGTTCGGTTTCGGGCGCAAGAATAACCGGCATGCGATTGTGGACTGCGGCAGCCATGGCATTGGCCGAGGTGGTAATCACGCTAAACGTTGCCAGTGGTGCTTCGCCGCCGTGCCATTCTTCCCACAAACCGGCCATGGCAAATGGTTGGCCATCGTCGAGCACAAAGCGAATTGGTTGTTTGCCCTTGGCGGTTGCCTGCCATTCATAATAGCCATCGGCAAGCACTAAACAACGCCGTTTGCGCAATGGCTCGCGAAAGCTGGGCTTTTCGAGCAAAGTTTCGGCGCGGGCATTAATCATTTTGTTGCCAATGCTGGGATCTTTGGCCCAATGCGGCACTAAGCCCCAACGCAACCATTGCACACTCTGCGGATCGCGGTTGAGGATAACAGGCAAATTCTGGCTTGGCGCTGCATTATAGTGCGCTTGCCAATCGCCCGCCACTTGCACCCCAAAACGCATCGCAACCTGTTGACCATCAGCAGTGATCGAATAGCGTCCACACATTGGTTTCACTCCTTGGTAATCACCCAAAAGCTACTATCGGTTACCCAAGCTTAACTATACCGTTAAAAATTCTAAAAGTAAACACACATGTTCGCTTTTAAGGCAATAAAAAGCTTTATGCTACAATAGTCGCTTGCAAGCCCATGCGTGGAGGGCTGCACTTAACCCTATCTGCGAACAATGGGAGTTCTCAACGTGAAAAGCATCACGGTGGCCTTACCCGCCTATAACGAAGCTGAAAACATTCCAGCCATGGTTGAGGAAGTTGTCAATACCCTCGAAAGCCTTGGCCGTACATATGAAGTGATTGTGGTTAACGATGGCAGCCGTGATAACACTGCGGCAGTTGTGCGTGAATTAGAAGCCCGCTATCCCCATGTGCGCTTGGTCGATCATGAGGTCAACCAAGGCTATGGGGCGGCAGTCTGGACAGGCCTCACCAGCGCCAAAACCGATTTGGTCTTTTTTACCGATGCAGATCGCCAATTTGACCTTGGCGAGTTGCCCAAATTGTTGGCCAAAATTGATCAAGCAGATTTGGTGGTTGGCTATCGCTCGCCACGGCGCGACCCACTGATGCGGCGATTAAATGGCTGGGGCTGGAGCCGTTTGGTCACGTTATTATTTGGCTACACCGCACGCGATATTGATTGTGCCTTTAAATTGATGCAACGCCATGTGGTCGATACACTCAAAGAGCAAGTGCAATCACGCGGTGCAACATTTAGCGCTGAATTTTTGGTACGCGCCAAACGGGCAGGCTTTCGCTTTGAAGAAGTGGCGATTAATGGCCATCGCCCACGGGTAGCTGGCAACCCAACTGGCGCTAAACTCTCGGTTATTTTGCGCGCTTTCCGCGAATTGATTGCGGTGCGCAGCCAATTAGCCCAACAAGAACAAACCAAAACCAAACACATTTAAGCACTAAACAGCAAACCCCCGCTCATTGCAAAAGCTGAGCGGGGGTTTTGGCGTAACGCCAAAACTTACAGTGCCTCAAGCACAGTTAGCATGCGATCGATCTCAGCGCGGGTGTTATAGTGGGCCAAGCCAACCCGCACCATGCCACCTTGATCAAGCAACTTCAAGCGTTCAACAGCGCGCAAGGCATAATAATGACCGTCCCAAACACAAATGCCTTCGTTGCCGAGGGTTTGGGCAATCGCCTGCGGCGTAAACCCAGCAAGGCGAAAAGCCACGGTTGGCACACGCATATAGCCACGTTCTGGTTGCACAATCCCATACAATTGCACCCCTTTGAGGGTTTGCAAACCTTGAATCAGATATTGACCAAGGCTATGTTCAGCTTCAGCAATGGCATACATTGCCGCCAACAACACTGCCCGCTGGCCAAAAATATCGCCCAATTGGGCATCGTAGCGCTCCATATAGCCCACGCCCAAGCCACCGAGGTATTCCAGCGCGCCGTTAATGCCAGCTTGGCCTTCGAAATTCTGGGTGCCAGTTTCCCAACGGCTGGGAAGGGTTTCGGGTGCAGGCCGCACTTTGTAGGCAAATAGTCGTTCCAGATGTTCGCGTTTGGCCCAGAGTACACCAACATGCGGGCCAAAAAATTTATAGGCTGAACATGCCACAAAATCAGCATCCAAGGCTTTAACATCACATGGAAGATGCGGCACACTTTGGACTGCATCGACAAAGCATAACGCGCCGACCGCATGCGCTTGCTGCACAATGGTTTGCACATCGTTGATTGTGCCAAAAGCGTTCGAAGCCCAGCCGACTGCTACCAACTTCGTGCGCGGCGAGAGATAGCGCTCGAAATCGCTCATCAGCAGCGTACAATCATCAGGGTTAAAATCAACAAAATGCACGGTTACGCCACGCTCTTCAGCGGCCAACAGCCAGGGCGTAACATTGGCATCGTGGTCGAGCATGGTCAGAATAATTTCATCGCCAGCTTGCCATTCACGAGCCAACGAACGGCTCAGCGCAAAGGTCAGCGATGTCATGTTGGCCCCGAGCACAATCTCATCAGGCTCACCGCCAAGCAAGGCCGCTAGCCCAGCGTGACATTCATCAATCACCGCATCAGTGCGCTGGCTGGTCAGAAACGCGCCATGGGTATTGGCAACCGAGCGCCGCAAATAATCGGTCATCTGACCAATAACTTGTTGCGGCACTTGGGTTCCGCCAGGATTATCAAAAAAAACTAAGGGTTTCCCCGCGTGAGTTTGGCTTAATGAAGGAAAGTGACTACGAAATGGAGCGAGATCGACCGTCATGGCAACTCCTTGGAACTAGACTAGGCTGGTTGGACACTTCCTAGTTGGTACGATAAAGCTATGATACAAGATCTGGATAATGCTGATTTATCAGCACAAGCTTTCAGCGTTTAACCCCGTTTAATCCTCATTTTAAGGCCTAAAATGCCTAATCGAGACTTGCAAAAAGCCCTTATTATCGGTATACTCAGGAGGGATTCTCATTTTAAATTAATCCATAAGGAGGAGGTATGCTCCCACGTTCGACCGTGCGGCGCAGCATGGGTTTAATCATCGTCATGATGCTTTTAACTCTGATTGTTGCCCGACCTCACGCCTCTAATGCTGCCGATCCGCCAACCTACTATCCTGAAACCGGTCACTATCTTAGTGGTGGTTTCCGCGATTACTGGGCTGCCAATGGTGGCTTGCAAATTTTTGGTTACCCGATTACTGAAGAATATCGCGATGCACGCGGCAAAACCATTCAATGGTTTGAACGGGCACGCTTTGAAATAGCCAGCAATGGCTCGATTGAGTTGGGGCTTTTGGGCCGTGAAGCAACCGTGAATCGGGTGTTTCCGCAAATTCCACCGCAGCCAAACGATGCAAACCATCGCTACTTCCCTGAAACCAGCCACATGGTTATGTGGGGTTTTAAAACTATTTGGGAAACCAAAGGTGGTTTAGGTGTATTCGGCTTCCCAATCAGCGAAGAAATGGATGAAATTCTTTCATCTGATAACAAATGGCATACGGTTCAATATTTTGAACGGGCGCGCTTTGAGTTCTGGCCTGAGTATCCTGCTGGGCAACGGGTGGTTGTGAGCGATTTAGGTCGCCGCTTGGCTCCACGTGAGCTGACCGCACCATTGCCACCAGGCAGCCCGCCAGGGCCACCACCAAGCAACCCAGGCAACAAAGATGCAACGGTCAACCCAAGCTCAGGCCCACAAGGCACAATCTTTGTCTACAATGGCTTTGGCTTTGTAGCTGGCGAAGAAGTTGCGCTCTGGGCAACCACGCCGAGTGGTCAAGTTATGCCAGCTAACGGCACGACCAATGCTGATGCTGATGGCTCATTAACGTCATCACAAATTTTCTTTGGTAGCGATAATGGGACTGAGCTTGGCAAATGGGCGATTACTGCTCAAGGCTTAAGCAGCGGTCATGCGAGCGTTGGCTATTTTGAAGTTACGCCAGCACCAGAGCAACCACTGCCAGCAGATTACAACGCGCGGGTTGATCCTCGCGAAGGTCGCCAAGATACGGTTTACAATTTCTATGCCTCAGGCTTTGTGCCAGGCGAATTAGTAGCTGTTGGTGCGTTAAACGAAGATGGTGATTTGGTAACTGAAGTCCTTGGGGTCATTGCTGATGGCAATGGATCGATTGACTATGCCAATGTTTACTTTGCACCCAACAATAATTTGCCACCAGGCATTTATGAAATCTATTCGACCAGCGAAAGTGGTCGCGAGGCCTATGCCTTCTTGCGCATGCGCAGCAATAGCGTAACCAGTTTATCAACCGCAAGCATGCGTGAAGCTGGAAAATCAGCGCTTAGCTTCAGCCGTGGCGATGGCCAAGCCAGCGAAGGCCCGCTTGATTTCTTCAAGAAGTAAGCGTTGGCTTGCGGCTTGATTAAAAGAGATGAGCAACTGCTCATCTCTTTTTTTGTCGCTACAGGCCGCAGGATGCTATAATGCTCCTACGGTTCGACCGTAAAAATGCAGGGGCTTTTGAATCGAAAGGATCAATCAATGGCTCATCGGGTTACCTTGATTCGTGGTGACGGAACAGGACCAGAACTTGCCGAAGCAACACGCCGGGTCTTAGAAGCTACAGGCGTGGCTTTTGATTGGGATATTCAGGATGCAGGGGTCGATGTGATGGAGCAACTTGGTACTCCATTGCCCGATTCTGTGCTCGAATCAATTCGTTCAACCAAAGTGGCGTTAAAAGCGCCGATTACCACCCCCGTTGGCACTGGTTTTCGCTCAGTCAATGTGGCGATTCGTAAAGAACTCGACCTCTATGCCTGTGTGCGCCCATGCCGTTCCTACCCCGGCGTGCGCTCACGCTTCGAAAACATCGATTTGGTAGTTGTGCGCGAAAATACCGAAGATCTCTATGCAGGGATTGAGTTTGAGCGCGGCACGGAAGAAGTTGCCGAATTGCGCAATTGGTTGCTGCAAAAACGCCCAAATGCCTTGATCAAAGAGCCAGGCGGGATTTCGATTAAGCCGATGTCAGTGCCAGGCTCAGAGCGCATTGTGCGCTTTGCCTTTGACTATGCGCGCAGCAACAATCGCAAAAAAGTGACCGCTGTCCACAAAGCCAATATTATGAAGTTCAGCGATGGGCTGTTCTTGGAAGTGGCCCGCGAAGTTGCCAAAGATTATCCCGATATCGAGTTCGACGATCGGATTGTCGATAATATGTGTATGCAGTTGGTGCAAAAGCCAGAACTTTACGATGTGCTGGTGTTGCCAAACTTGTATGGCGATATTTTGAGCGATTTGTGCGCTGGTATGGTTGGCGGTTTAGGCGTTGCGCCTGGCGGCAACATCGGCGAACATGGTGCCGTTTTTGAAGCCACCCACGGCTCAGCACCAAAATACAAAAACCTCAACAAAGTCAATCCAACCGCATTGATTCTCTCTGGCGAGTTGATGTTGCGCCACTTGGGCGAAACTGAAGCTGCCGATCGGCTCAATGCTGCGGTAGCATCGATCATTGCCGAAGGCAAAGATGTTACCTACGACTTGAAAGATGATCGCAATGACCCAACCGCGGTTGGGACTGCCGAAATGGCCGATGCAATTATCGCAAAATTGCAAGCCTAAGTGAGCTTTAGCTGGCGATTATGCGCTGCATGATCGCCAGCTACCCACAGCTTAACAATCAAGAACCCTCATTTAATTGGGCTTCATGGTACACTGCATCTCAGCCAATGCGAATGAACAATGGTAGGTAGCTGTGGCATGGTGTGATCCACTGTTTGGCATTCTCGAACCCATATGACACAATCAACATGGCCATCAACATCAGAATTACCTGCGATTCCCAAGGTGCGCATCTTGGGCGAGATTGGACGGGGCTTGCATAGCACCGTCTATCGCTGTGTGCGCGATGGCCAGACCTATGCCCTAAAAATTCCCCGCTTAAATGGAACCCAATCACCAACCATGGCCGCTGCTGCCTTTCGCCGCGAGGCCAGTGCCTTGGCGCTTGTGCGGCATCCCAGCTTGCCCGAAGTGATCGAGGTTGATCACTATAACGAGATGCCGTATATCATTATGGAGTTGGTGCAAGGCCAAACCTTGCTCGATTTGGTGGAGCTTGGGCCATTGCCCGAAAGCATGGTCATCCGCTTGGCCAAAGATTTGGCGAGTGCCTTGGCCGCCGTTCATCGCCAGGGCATCACCCATCGCGATATTCAGCCGCGCAATATGTTGATTCAGCCCTCAGGCGAGGTTAAATTAATTGATTTTGGTTTTGCGATTCACAATAACCTCGACCCAGAACAAATCCATGTTTTAGGCACGCTGCGCTATAGCTCGCCTGAACAAACCGGCTACCTTAAACGCACGGTCGATGCGCGCTCGGATTTGTATGCCTTGGGCGCTGTGCTGTTTGAATGTTTGGTTGGCGTGCCGCCCTTCAATTCCTCAAATATTGCCGATTTGATGCGTCAACATGCCTTGGTGCCAGCGCCTGATGTGCGTTCGTTGGCAGGCCATGTCTCGCCTGCTTTGGCCGAAATTATTGCCCGCTTGCTGGCCAAAGATCCTGATGATCGCTACCAAACTGCCGAGGGTTTGCTCTCGGATATTACTCAACTTGATAGCTTAAATTTAATGCTGGCTGCTGGGCGGCCAATTCGGCTGGGCGCAGACGATCTTTGGACTGGCGCGCTATACGATAACGATTTGATTGGCCGCGACGCAGAATTGGCTGTGCTACGCCAAGGCTGGAACAGCGCACGCCAAGGCCATGGCAGCGTGATTGTCATCAAAGGCGCGATGGGTTTGGGCAAAAGCCAATTAGGCCGTGAGATTTTGCATCGTGCCCGCTCGCTGGGAGGCCTAACCTTTGGCTCAACCTGCGTCAAAGATACGGCCTTGCCCTATAGTGCGTTGCGTAGCCCGTTTGAGCAATATTTACACTACTTGGAATTAATGCCCGAAAGCCAGCGCCGCCATGCAGAGGAGCAACTGCGCCAATTGGTTCAAGGCTACCAAGAATTGATGGTGCGCACATTTCCCGATTTGCAGCCAATTTTGCCCCCAGCCAAACATCCAGAAATTGCAGTTGATTATGAGCGTTTTAATGCAATTCTGGCCGATTTGCTGCTCTGGATGACGCGCGTACATCCTGCTGCGGTCTGGTTTATCGACGATTTACAAGCCATTGACGATGCCAGTTTTAATGTGGTGCGCAGGATTATTGGGCGGATTCAACAAGTCCCATTGTGTTTAATTATTTCCTTGAATGCCAGCCTCGACGGCCAACAGATTTATGAACGACTAACCAGCAACCAACCAATACCGATTCAACTGATTCAGCTCCAGCCGTTAAGTGATGAGGCAGCGACCCAATTTATTACGAGCTATTTGGGCGGCTATAGTGTCGATCAGCAGATTATCAACGAGATTGTGGCTCGCAGCGTTGGTAGCCCATTTGCCTTGCGCGAATACATCCAGACCTTGTTGGATACTGGGATGTTGCGTTTGGTCAATAATTGTTGGATGATTGATGATCAAAGCCTGACCAAACTAGCCTTGCCATCGCATGTGGTGCGCTTGGTGCTTGGCCGCATCGACGAGCTTAGCCCTGAGGTGCGGGCGATTCTCGAACTAGCGGCGGTGCTGGGCTTTCAATTTCGGCGCAATAGCCTGCTTGAACTATGGCACGGCGAAGCCAGCGAGGTTGACGAGGCCTTGACGATTGGTGGCCGCAGCCATCTGATCGAGCGCAGCGCTTCGGGCCATTATCATTTTGCGCATCAAAATATCTATCAAGTATTTTTGGAAGGCATTGCGCCTGAGCAACAACAACAATTGCACGCCCAAATTGCCAAAAATCTTGATCACGAGCAGCTTGAGCCTGAGGCCATGTACCAATTGGCCTATCATTATGCCCGCGCCAAAAGCCACGATCCAGCATTTTTGGCCCGTGGCTTTACCATTTTGAGCAATGCAGGCCAAGTCGCGCTCGAAAAATATGCCTACGATGAGGCCTATCATTTTTTTGAACAGGCGTATCAGATTGCCCAAGGTCAAGCCCTGATCTTTCAGCCACAGCAACATGCCCAATTTGCCCAACTTTGCCTACGCTTAGGCCAAAACCAAACCGCCTTGCTCCACCTGCAAGCAGCACTTGAAGAAACCAATGATTCCGATCAGCGTGCGCGATTGCTGGTCGCGATTGCCCATATTTATGCCTGGCAACAACAGCCGCGTGAGATCTGGCGCTATTTCGATCAGGCCTTTCAAGCCTTGGGCGAGCCAGCCTTAGAGCGCACGTTGACTGGTTTGGTTGGCGATATTGGCCGCTCGCTGGGACGTTTGTTTAGCAGTAGCTGCACATGGATTTGCCCAAGCTCAGAACAACAACAGCAACGGATCATCATTTTGCTGGAAATTTACGATACGGTGGGCATGTATGCCTATCTCAATAGCCAAATGTTGTTGTTGGTGAGCTTGTTTTTGCGTTCGTTGGTGTGGGCGCGACGTGGGCGCAGCCGCCCGGCCCGCGTGCGAGCTTTGAGCAATTATGCAAGTATGTGGGCCATGACTGGCCAAAATCGGCTCGCCAAACACGCGCTGAGTAAGGCCAAAACGATCGCCAACACGCCCAGCCCTGATCCTGTCTTGCAAGCGCGGGTTAGTTTGTACGAAGGCTTTATTAGCCATATTATTGGCGCTGAAGTGCAAGCCGAACGTCTATTGCGTTCAACATTACGTCAACATGCTACCACAATTGATTCGCTCTCCTATGGCCATGCGGTGGCTGATAGCGTGCTCTTGCTCTTTTTGCGCGGCCACGTGCTTGAAGCATGGCAATTGGTGCAAGAAACCTTTGAGCGCTTTGAGCAACATAATCATCATAATGAACAAACCTGGTTTTTGAAATTATGGGCTGCGCCGCTGCTAATTAGCCTTGGCTTTACCGCCGAAGCCCAACGCTACCCCGTGCCCGAAATCAAAGCTCGTCAGCAATGGTTGTTGGCGTGGCAAAATTTGGCCGATGCTTCGCAGATGATCGTCAACCTAGAACAAGGCGATCCTGGCCAGCAAAACGATCAATTATTGCGCCATTTTAATCGCCAACGCCGTAATAATCCGCGCATGATGCCATTCCATTCGCGTTATGTCTATATGCTTCAGGGCTATATTCGGATTGCCCAATTTTTACAGCAACGCAAGCGGGTTGCCTTGCGACGACTGCGAATTGCCGCGCGCCAAGCCTTAGTCGTGGCGACAACCCCGATTTTGCGCGGCCATGCCTTGGTGATTGTCGCAGCGGCGCATGGCTTCGACGGACGCTTTGCCCAAGCATTAACCCTTTTAGGCCAAGCTGAACAATTAGCCCATCTGCACGATGCGCCATGGATTTTATACGAGGCCCATCGAATTCGCGCGCATCTGTTTGGCATGCAGCAGCAAATGGCCGCCGCCAAACGCGAAGCCAGCCGCGCCTATACAATCGCCTTTGATCATCAATGGGTCTTGCGGATGCGCCATGTGGCCCAAAGCTTCCAACTTGATGACCCAGAACGCCTGAATTCGACGACCAGCATCATTAGCGAAGAGGGCCTCCGGCCTGATGATAGCCGCATGCAACGCTTATTGGATGCGCTGCTTTCGGTGAGCTTGGCCTGGGCCCAAAGCTACGATCTCGCTGAGCAAGCCCAAACCGCGCTTGATTCAGTAATTCGGATTTTGGGCGCTGAGCGAGCGTTCCTATTTTTGCTCGAAAACGATGAATTACAACTACGAGCGGCGCGTGATGCAGCAAGCAATCAGCTGAGCGAGGGCTTGCAAGGCTATAGCCGAACGGTGCTTGAACGTGTGCGGATTACCAAAAAACCGGTCATTGTTAGCGGAGCCGATGATGCCTTAATTATCAGCAGCGAGAGCGTTACGGCCCACAATTTACGCAGCGTTTTGGCAGCACCGCTGATGCTCGATGGCCAGTTTTTGGGCGTGGTCTACCTTGATAATCGGTTGGCTTGGGGCTTTTTCTCGCAAGAAGATGAGATTATTCTCCGCGCCGTAACCACGCATATTGCACTAGGCTTAGAAAAATCGCGCACCACCCAGCTTGAAATGCACATCAGAGCTGAACGCGAGCAACGGCGCTTGGCTGAGCATTTGCGCCAACTTTCAACCGTGTTGAATGCAACCCTCGATTTGGCCGATGTTTTGAAATTTGTCTTGAATCAGCTTAATTCATTGTTGCCCTATTATGGCGCGTGCATTGCCCTCTGCGACGATGCCTATCTCAAATTTGAGCAGGTTGAAAGCCCAAGCCCAACCCTCTGGATGCGCGGCACAAAAATTATAAGCGCCGATGATGCCTTATTCACCGAGTTGGCGACGACTCGTCAGCCGCTGATTGTTAACGATATAACTAAGGATTCGCGCTTCAACGGCTATGGCGAGCATCCAGCGCGCTCGTGGTTGGGCTTGCCATTGCTAGCGCGTGGCGAAATTATCGGCTTTATGGCGATCGATCGCGATGAGCCAAACGCCATTTCCGAGCACGAGGCTGAATTGGGAATGACATTTGCCTCGCAGGCAGCAGTGGCGATTGCCAATGCCCAATTATTTGGCCAAGTCCAACGGCTGGCGATTACCGATTCGCTGACCCAAGTCAATAACCGCCGCCATTTCTTTGAGTTGGCCGAACGCCAATGGGTGCTGACGAGCAGCAGCGATCATCCACTGGCAGCGATGATGCTCGATGTTGATCATTTCAAACGGGTCAACGACACCTATGGCCATTCGGTTGGCGATTTGGTCTTGCGCACGGTAGCCGATCTTTGCCGGGCCAACTTGCGCCCCACCGATCTGCTTGGGCGCTATGGCGGCGAGGAATTCGCGATTTTGCTGCCAGACACCGATCTATCGGCAGCAGTAACCATCGCCGAGCGTTTACGCTTAGCAATTAGTCGCCATCAGATTCAGCATGAACAAGCCAGCATTCGCTTAACCGTCAGCATTGGCGTGACTGGGTTGAGCAAAGATGATACCTCAGTGGCCGGCCTGCTGGATCGGGCAGATCGAGGGCTGTACATTGCCAAAGAAACCGGACGCGATCGGGTTATGATGGCCTAGGGCTGTGCTACAATAGCTCAAGTTTGGTGCATTTGGAGGGCCTGATATGGTGCGTGATATGCTGCGCAACTTGCGGCGCGTGCGCTTAGTTGAAGTTCAGCTGCTCATAACCGTGCTGCTATTGTTTGCCGCTGGCTACATGATGGTGTTTGCCACAGGCCAACGCCGTTTAGAGGCCGATGTTGGCTCGTTGCAATCGTTGTTTAGCGTGCTATGGCCATCGTCGTTGCCGCTGCTGCTGTATTTGGTGGTCAGCGCTGGGCTTTCGTATCGCAACCCCAATGCCGACCAAATTTTGCTGCCCTTGGTGGCGGTACTTTCGGGTTTGGGCTTGCTATTTACGGCACGGGTTGCGCCAACCCTCGATAAAGACATTTATGGCGATGTTGCGGCCAAACAATCGGCGTTTGTGACGATTGGGGTCATTTTGCTGGTGCTGATGGTCTTTGTCGATTGGGATCGCTGGATCTTTATTCGGCTGTTTCGCACCGGCATGATGGAATGGCTCAAAAACCACCGCTGGACGTGGATGCTGCTTGGCGTTGGCCTGATGGTCTTGACGTTTATCATCGGCGTTGACCCCAACAATAGCGGCGTGAAAGTTTGGTTTCGCTTGCCTGGCGGCTTTTTGTTTCAGCCAGCAGAGCTACTAAAAATTATCTTGGTGGTGTTCCTCGCCTCGTACCTAATTGAACACCGCGAGGTAGTTAATCACGGCTATCGGCTTGGGCGCATAACCCTGCCGCCATTGCCCTATCTGGTGCCGATGGGCGGCATTTGGGCCTTGTGTATGGCCTTGATTGTCAAGCAAAGCGACTTGGGCGCTGCCTTGTTGCTGTTCGGCATCTTCATTGCAATGTTGTATGTGGCGACGGGCAATGGCTGGTATGTTGGGGCAAGTTTTGGTGCATTCGCGATTGGCTCGTATGTGATGTACCAATACATTGGCAAAGTCCAAGAGCGGGTGGCGATTTGGCTTGATCCTTGGTCAGATGCTGCGCGTTTGGGCTATCAGATTGTACAATCCCAATATGCACTTTCGGCGGGCGGGGTGACTGGCAGCGGGCTGGGCTTGGGCGCGCCCTATTATGTGCCAGCGGTGCATACCGACTTTGCCTATACTGGAATCGCCGAAGAGTTAGGCCTGATGGGGACAATTGGCATCTTGATTGTGTATGTGCTGATGATTTATCGTGGCTATCACATTGCCTTATCCATTCCAGGCCGTTTTCGCGGCTTTGAACAATTGCTGGCGGTTGGCCTGACCACAATTTTGGCAGTCCAAGCATTGATCATTATTGGTGGTAACTTGCGCGTCATTCCCTTGACTGGGATTACCCTGCCGTTTATCTCCTATGGTGGTTCATCGGTTGTGATGAACTTTGTAATTGTTGGCTTGCTTTTGCGCATTTCCACAACAACTCAGAAGCAAACCTAAGCGAGGCCAGCGTGAATTGGGTTGTGATTGGCATTGGAGCAGCGATTGCAGGATGTCTGCTCGCAATTATTGGTTTTTTTGGGGGCTTGCGCTGGTGGCAACGCTTGCGGCCAGTTTGGCAACTCTGCTTAATGCTGGTGATTCCGAGCCTAATGCTGTGCTTAACCCTTTTGATTGCGTGGGTTTTACCATGGCCAATCGAAGAACTTGGAAGCTTGGTGATTGGCGTTACGCTCGGTAGCGGGCTAGTGTTAATTACAACATCGTATTTGGCAATGCAAATTTGGTGGGCCTTCCAGCCCGATGAGCCAGCCGCCGCGTCTGAGTCTGATGAGCACGCATAATCAGCAGTCGGCCCAAGCCTTAAGCTGGCCATTAATCATCAAACTGCTCATTTCGTTGCACGTTGGCGTTGGCGATTTTTTGCTGCCCTTGTATGTGCAAGCCTTGGGTGGCTCGCCGCAAGTTATTGGTAATTTGGTTGGCTTGGGCGCAGCATTTGGCGTTTTAGCGCGGCTGAGCTTGAGTTGGCTCGCCGATCGTGGGATCATTCAGCTGTTGTTGCGGGTAAGTTTGGTGGCATTGGCGAGCGGCTTTGCAATTTGGAGTTTTGCGCCGAGCAGCACGTGGTTATTACCTGGTCAAGCGCTTTTGGCCATGGGTCGCGCAGGCTCGACCATCTGTCTAAGCTTGCTGATTGCCCAATTAACCAGCCCTGGCCAACGCGGTTCGGGCTATGGCAGACTGACCATGGCCAGCTCAATTGCCACAATTATCGGCTCAATTATTGCCGGAATTGGCTTTATTGGTTGGGATTTGGAGACGCGCCAGCAATTACAACAATTCAGCTGGCTCAATCCCATCGTAAGCCAGTTGCCCAACCCAATTCCGCGCACAGCGCTGTTTCATGGGCTATATAGCGTCTTTAGCAGTAGCGTAGTTTTGGCAGGAATCTTCAGTCTCCGTTCATGGCCCCATGCGCTTGCAGCAAAACGCGGTACAATAGAAACACCATGGCGCAGTGTCTTACGTCAGCCAAGCATCCGCAACCTTTTGCTAGCCCAAAGCTGCATTAGCGCGGCGTATAGTGCCTCGATTCCAATGACCGTGCCGTTATTGACTCATCGTTTTGGGGCAAGCGTGGCGGCAGTCGCTGTAGCCTATATTGTGCCAGGCATTATTTATGCGCTTTTTCCTGCACGCCTTGGGCGCATTGCTGATCGAATTGGCTATCGGCGGGCTGCAAAACTTGGGCTTGGAGTAAGTATGCTGGTTTACCTAGCACTTCCCATCAGCCCACAGCTCGCGATAACCGCCATTTTATGGGCTTGTGAAGCCATGGCATGGAGCTGCTATGTTCCCGCCTTGGAAGCTTTACTCGCAGAAAGTGTGATTCCACAACAACGGGGAGCAGCCTTGGCAATCTACGGGATTGCAGGCGCTTTAACCGCGACCGTGGCCGCACCCTTGGGCGCAAGCTTATTTAGCCGTTGGCCAGCAGCACCCTTTTTATTCTCGGCCCTTTGCCTCGGTATGGCAGCCATGATTGCTGCACGTACCCCACCAACCAATGCCGATTATGCTACGATTAAACAATACAATTGAAGAACCCACCATGCCCGCAGTAACGCCATTTCCCCAGACTGGACTTGTTCGTTGGACAAGCAAGTTGGGAGTGGACTTAGCGATTCGCCATATCACGCCTGACGATGCCAAATTGTTAGTCGAATTGTATGGGCGTTTATCGCCGCGCACCCTCGAACTGCGCTTTGCCACAATTATGATCAATATTCCAATCGAGCGCGTGATTGAAGAATCGGCCCGCTTGGCGACCCTCAACCACGACCATGCTGATGCGCTGATTGCCTTGCTCAACGAAGATGGCCACGAGCGGATTGTAGCTGTGGCTCGTTTAGCTGGCGCAGACCATATTCAAGCTGAATTTGCGCTCTTGGTACGCGACGATTTTCAGGGCCATGGTGTGGGCAGTTTTATGCTCGATCTCTTATTTCAAGTGGCGCTAGTTCGCGGCTTGCGCTACCTCAAAGCCTCGGTGCTCGCTGAAAATACCGCTATGCTGCGGCTAATTCGACGCTCTGGCTTCCCCTATCATATGCACACCTCGCATGGCGAAAGCGATGTGACGATCTATCTCGACCCAACCATCAGCGAGGGAGAACTTAATCACCACTGACTCAAGTAGATTGTTAATTTATTTTTTGGTCTACGTCCGTATAATCTGTATGGTTGAAATCTGCTGTCCCTGCCGCTGGTAGTGGGCTAGGAGTAGTGCGTTGAATGAGTTTGATTCAGTCGTCGAGGCAATTGAAGCTGGCTGGGAACTTGACGATATTTTGCAGTTAATCATTACGAATAGTCAATTATTGCTCGATTTGCAGCATAGTTATATTGTGTTATACGAGGCTGAGCAACTTTGGCTCAAAGCCAATAGTAACAATTTGCCAACCCGTGTTTTAGCGCCAACCAGTGCCGAAGCCCGGGTTGTTGCCATGGGTCGGGCCGTCGCTTTGGAGCCAATTCAGGCCTTGCCATTGTGGCGCACGCTTGAATTTGCCTTCAAACCAGAGGCTCGCGGCTGGATTAGCGCGCCAATTCGCTTGAACGGACATACAGTTGGCGCGTTGGCGGCTTTTACCGAGCCAACGCCCAACGAGCCATTACGCGAATCGTTGCGCTTTATGACTGTTCTGGCCGATTTGGCGGCCCTTGCCTTAGAACGGGGCCAATTTTGGCTGCGCCATCAACGGCGTTCGCAATTTATTGCCTTGTTGCGCACAATTTCGGGCATTAGCCAGCAACCATCGCTGGGCGATTTGGCGCATACGATCGCCGAGCAATTGTGTGAAATTGGCAATGCCGATTTGGCCTTGATCTCTATTCCAAGCCCTGAAACCGAAGAATTTGTGACCTTGGGCATGAGCGAAACACCCTTGGCGCTGCAAGTTCGCGAGCAAGGGCTGGATCATATTCCGTTAGCCAGTAATGCCTTGCTGCACGAGTGCTACCAGAGTGGCCAAGTTCAACGCCTAGCGTTAAATGACGAAAATTGGCCTGAATTCGCCCAACTTGGCGTGCAACACGTGCTGATTGTGCCAATTCACGATACCCACGAGCGGCTGGGCGTGATTGTGCTCGCCAGCCTTGAAGATTCACAGTTTGACGATGATGCCCTGAGTTTTCTCAACTTTATCGGGGTGCGCCTCGGCTATGCCTTGAAAAATGAGAACCTGCTCGAAGAAGTTGTGCAGGCCGAACGCCGACGCATCAGCGAGGATGAGCGCAGCAACTTTATCGCTTCGGTGGCCCATGATCTCAAAAATGCCTTAACGACGGTGATTGGCACAACCCAACTGGCTATGCGCAAGCTCCGCCGTGGCGACCAAACCTATAGCGAAAAGGCCTTCAATACAATTGCCACCAAATCGCAGCAAGCATTGCAATTGATTGAAGATATGGTTGATGTGAGTCGCTTGGAGCAAGGCACCTTTCGGCTGTTTATGCAAAACATCGATTTGGTGCAATTGGCCGCCGATGAGGTCGAAGCCGCCCAAGCCTTATCGCAAAACCATAGCATTAGCCTGCAAAGCAACCTTGATCACTATGAGCTAGCTGCCGATCAGCAACGCTTACGCCAAGTGCTGACCAATTTATTAATCAATGCGATTCGTTATTCGCCGAATGGCGGGGCGATTACGCTGCGGATTATGCCAGCTGATCAAGCGCCATTGCCCACCAATGCCAGCATTAGCAGCGAAAGCGAGCTAGAACAAGCAGTTGTGCTCAGCGTCAGCGATCATGGCATGGGCATCCCAAGCCATGAACTGGGTTATATTTTCGAGCGTTTTTATCGCGGCCAAGGCTCGACGGTCGCTAGTGGCTCAGGCTTGGGCTTATACATTAGCGCGGCAATTATGGCTCAACATGGCGGCAAAATGTGGGTTGAATCGCAATTACACCATGGCACGACCTTTTATTGCTCGCTCCCAGCAGCGCGGGTGCAATAACAAGGGTTTAGTGGTCAGGGTTCAGGCATGAGTTAATCCCAATAGTTGCGGGGTTTTGGCAAAATCCGAGTATCATAAGGTACGGGCAGCAATTTAGTGGGAGCAAACCCATGTTTATGCAAAAATTCCGGGCAGCGGTGGCCAGCAATCGTTCAACCCTGTGTATTGGGCTTGACCCCGATTTGGCCCGCTTGCCGGAACACCTGACCCGTGACGCAGCCGGAATTGTCCAATTCAATCAGGCAATTATCGAAGCAACCAGCGATCTTGTGTGTGCCTATAAGCCAAATATTGCCTTTTATGAGGCCTTGGGCAGTGCAGGCTGGCAAGCATTAAAGCAAACAATCGCCAGCATTCCAAGCCATTTGCCAATTATTCTCGATGCTAAGCGCGGCGATATTGGCTCAACGGCCCAAGCCTACGCCAGCGCCGCCTTCGACGAACTTGGGGTTGATGCGATTACGCTTAGCCCGTATATGGGTTACGATTCATTGCAACCATTTTTGGAACGCGCCGATAAAACCTGTTTTATCTTATGTCGCACCTCGAACCCTGGCGGCGACGATGTGCAGAATTTGGCCTTGGCGAATGGCGAGCCATTGTTTTTGAAAATTGCCGAGCTGGTGGCTGAACGCTGGAATGGCAACCACAACTGTGGGCTAGTGGTTGGCGCAACCTATCCTAAGGAGATTGCCACGATTCATCAGCGCTACCCTGAATTGCCGTTGTTGGTGCCTGGCGTTGGCAGCCAAGGCGGCGATATTGGGGCAGTACTAGCGGCGGCTGGCGAGCAGGCTATTATCAACCTTTCGCGCTCAGTTTTGTATGCTAGCAGTACTAGTAGCTTCGGTGAGGCGGCCCGCGAGGTTGCCCAAAGCTTTTTAGGGCCTAAACAAGCCTTAAATCACCCGTAGTAGGGATGCCTTGTGGCTAGTGTACTGGCATTGTTCGTGATATAGTAACGCTCAATTCGTTCCTTAGTTGCTAGGAGGTACAACCGATGACGGTTGAAGCATACTGTGTCAAGTGTAAGCAAAAACGCACTGTTGACAATGCTGAAGTGATTCAGATGGAAAACGGGCGACGCGCAGCCAAGGGCAAATGCCCAGAATGTGGCACCAACTTGACGCGCTTTTTGCCCAGCGAAAAAAAGAAATAACCCACTTTCACAGATCGCTCTAGGGTAGGGCAGACTGTCCTACCCAATTTGGTTTTTTGGAGGAACGAAGCGTGGCTAAAGAGAGTAAAGATTCGATTGAGGTCATGGGCGATAACCGCAAAGCGCGCCATGATTATTTTATTCAAGATACTTATGAAGCAGGCCTTGTCTTGCGCGGAACTGAGATTAAGTCGATTCGTCGTGGCCAAGTTCAATTGCGTGGCTCGTATGCGCGGGTGCAAAATGGTGAAATTTGGCTCTACGATGCGCATATTGCGCCCTACGCAGAAACTGGTGAGTTGTTTAACCATGAGCCAATGCGCCCACGCAAGCTGCTTTTGCACCGCCGCCAAATTTTGAAGCTGCACCAAACCTTGGCAACCAAAGGCTTGACCTTAGTGCCACTCAAAATTTATATGCGTGGCCGCTTGGCCAAAGTTGAGCTTGGGGTTGCTCAAGGTAAAAAACTCTACGATAAGCGTAATTCTATCGCCGATCGCGATGCAAAACGCCAAATCGATCGCGCCATGAAAAATCGTTACGAGTAGTTGATTAAAGTTTCCTCACCCCCTCGCCCACTGCACGCGGGCGAGGGGAGCACCCGTTTTCACTATGATTCACACATGAACCACCGTAAAAGCCCCTCGTCCATCAGATGGGCGAGGGGTTGGGGTGAGGGGATATTACGCATTTAACCACTGCGGGAATGGATTAATCAATTAATTAACTGCCAAACTTGGCCCCAGGTTGGCTCAAGTGTCAGCTGAAGTTGACCATGCAGCACCCGCGTTTCGCCACCATTCAAGCGATCTTCAAGCAGGCTGCCTTCGCCAAATGGCACCGCAAATTGACAGCGTTGGGCTGTAATGGCTGCATTCAAGGCCACCACAAGCGTTTGTTCCTTCGTCCAGCGCACAAACACTAGTTGCTCAGCCTGAACATATAACTGGGCATATTCGCCATGGCGCAGCGCTGAATAGTCGTGGCGCAGTTGGCTAAAGCACCGAATTGCTGGCAGCAAATCAGGCTGATTCGCAAGCACCAAATCTGGTTGGGGCAATGTTGGCCGCAATGCCTGATCGCTGGTAGCGGTCTTTTGGCCAAGCAATGCCCATTCGCTGCCATAATAGAGCGAGGGAATTCCAGGCATCGTGTAGAGCAGCAAATGCAAAGGATACAGCTGCGCATGATTATGTAATGTACTCGCAATTCGATCCACATCATGATTATCAACAAAGTTATACAATGGCGCAGCCCGATAGATACCGCCAGCGCCAAATTGACGATTGAGGCTGTAAGCAATTTCAAAATAGTTGGCATCATTCAAGCTTGAATATAAGCCCTTGTAAGCTTCATAATTAGTCACGCTATCGAGCATTCCTGCATTCGCCCACTGACGATAATCGCCATGCACAACCTCGCCAATCAGCAGAAAATCGCTGCGCAGGCGTTTGCAATGGCCTGCGAGTTCGGCCAAAAAGCTATGCTCGATCTGATCGGCAGCATCGAGCCGCAACCCATCAATCGCAAATTGCTCAACCCACACATTGACTGCTTGAAAAAGATATGCCCGCACAGAATCATTATGTAAATTCAACTTAACTAAATCGTAGTGGCCATGCCAACCTTGATAGCCAAAGCCATCGCCATAGGAGCTACGTTGGCTAAAATCTAAGCCAGCAAACCAATCGGCATAGGCTGAATCGCGACCATGGGCTTGCAAATCGCGAAAGGCCCAAAAATCGCGGCCAACATGGTTAAAAACCCCATCAAGCACTACCCGAATGCCTGCCGCGTGCAAAGCAACAATTAACTGCTGCAAATCGTGGTTCGTGCCCAGCCGCCGATCGACGCTGAAATAATCGATCGTATCGTAGCCATGAGCGCTTGATTCAAACACCGGCCCAAGATACAGCAGATTGATGCCCAAGCTTTGCAGATGCTCAATCCAGCCATGAAGTTGATTCAGCCGCGCAACCGGCGTGCTGGTTTGATCGTTGTGCGTTGGTGCGCCACAAAGCCCCAAGGGGTAGATATGATAGGCTTGTGCGTCGTTGGCCCATGAGTGCATACATCCTCCTATATACCGATCGGTATAGTGCGTTAGCTAAAAAAATTAGGAATAAATGCCATATGAAAATTGCTGCACAGCTTGATGAATGATTTGCGGCGATGCCTGAACAGCGCCACTCAAGCACAGGCCGATGTAGGTATTGATTGTGCCAAGCAAGGTAGCAGCATAGACTCGTTGGCGACCGCGCATATTGCCGTGAAAGCTGCTTGCGCGCACGAAAAAACTTTCGAGCAAGGCTTGTTGCTGGGCTGAACTAACCGCAACAATCTGAAAGGCTTCATTATTGGGCAAGCTAAACCACATCGCCAATTGCATGCGATAGAGCAATGGCTCGGCTTGAGCAAAATCAAAATAAAGCTGAAAAATTGCTGCCAAACTGGCTGGCACATCGTTGGCATGGCTCGTAGCCTGGGCTAATCGATCGATTAATGGTTGAAGCCGCTCGTTGATTAATACCTCTAGCAGGCCCCGTTTGCTGCCAAAGTAGTGATACAGGGTTGGTTTGGTAACCCCAGCTTGCTCGACAATTTCTTGCACGCCAATTGCATCGTAGCCGCGTTGGGCAAATAAATACAACGCTTGTTCGAGCAGTTTAGCTCGATTATCCATAACGACCTTTCTCTATACCGATAAGTATAGAGAAAGGTATTGAAGTTGTCAAGGGCTTACCATTCGCTAGTGTAATAGACATCATCAATTGACCATTGTTGGGCAGCATCAAGGCTTACCTTGCACGACCAAAGTAATTCAAAGGTGGCGTTGACACTAGGGTTGTTAAAACGTGCCGTAACTGTAGAAACCAGCTCCCAAGAGTTTTCGCTTAGGGGAGTTAAGCGCATCAGCTCTGGCGAAAATTCGATCAAAACATAGTCAGTCGCCTTGGCCTGCACCGCTTGCTGACATTCGGCAAGTGGCAGTTCGGGTGTTGTTGGCAGTTCGGGCGTTGGCACAATTTGGGTTGCCAAGGCAACCTCGGTTGGCACAACTTGGGTTGCGGTTGCCAAAACAACCTCGGTTGGCACGAATGGCGAAGCAGTTACCAGCGATAATGGCTTAACCGATGGTTCTGGCGTAGCGGTCGGAAACGGAATCACGCTTGGTTCGGGCGTAACAGTCGGAAATGGAATCACAGTTGGAGTAATACCAATTTGCAGTGGATTAGTGCAACCGACGAGCACAATTGTAAACAGACCAATTAACCAACGTTGGTAGCGCATACATTCTCTCCAAATGACAGTTGCTAATGGAGTAATCGTCGCAGAATTTGGGGCTGAATGAATGATGCACAGCTGATGCAAAAATCAAAATTGCCTAAAACCAGCGTGCTATAATCGAAAAGGATTTTCCTGTCTGTTGCACGCCAGCAGACCAATGAGGTTAATTTATATGAGTTATCAAGCCAAGGATAGCCGCTATGCGACGATGCGCTACAATCGCAGTGGCAAAAGCGGCCTAAAATTATCGGCGGTGGCGTTGGGGCTATGGCATAATTTTGGCGGCGTTGATGTGTATGAACATGCGCGCTCGATGGTGCTGCACGCCTTTGATCACGGGATTACCCATTTTGATTTGGCCAATAACTATGGGCCGCCACCAGGCTCGGCTGAAGAGAATTTTGGCCGCATGCTCAAACACGATCTCAAGCCCTATCGCGACGAAATCGTGATTTCGACCAAAGCTGGTTATTATATGTGGGCTGGCCCGTATGGCGATTGGGGTTCGCGCAAATATTTGGTTTCGAGCCTCGACCAAAGCTTGAAGCGCATGGGCTTGGAGTATGTTGATATTTTCTATCATCATCGCCCAGACCCAGAAACGCCGCTCGAAGAAACCATGCAAGCGCTCGACCATATTGTGCGCAGTGGCAAGGCGCTGTATGTGGGGCTTTCGAATTATTCAGCTGAGCAAACCGCCGCCGCCAGTGCAATTCTGCGCCAATTAGGCACGCCCTGCCTGATTCACCAGCCATCGTACAATATGTTTAATCGTTGGGTTGAAGATGGGTTGTTGGCAACCTTAGCTGATCAAGGTATTGGCTGTATTGCCTTCTCGCCATTGGCCCAAGGATTGTTGACTGATCGCTATTTGCAGGGCATTCCAGGTGATTCGCGGGCAGCCAAAGCCCATGGTTTTCTCAAGCCAGCCCATATTACCGATAGTGCCTTAGCCAAAGTTGCCAAATTGAATGATTTGGCTCAAACTCGGGGCCAAACGCTCGCCCAAATGGCCTTGGCATGGGTGCTACGTCACCCAACCATGACCTCGGTGCTGATTGGAGCTAGCCGAATTGCCCAAATCGACGATGCACTTAGCGCCTTAACTGGGTTGAGCTTCAGTGATGATGAATTAACGGCGATTGAAACCGTTTTGGCAGAGTAGGATTCCCTCATCTTTCAGCCCCCTTTCCCTACAAGGGTAGGTTTTAGTAATTCATCTAATGTGGAGCGTTCCTTTACCCCCCAGCCCCCTCCTTACAAGGGTAGGTAGTTAATCGATGCGATGTACAAACGGCAGAGAATCCGCGTATACTGGACGTGTCAGCAGCCAGTGATCCGAGGAATT
>NZ_JAFBCZ010000016.1 GCF_016907925.1 Herpetosiphon giganteus
CAAACCGTTGCGTGGCTGCCTAGACCAACACATGTTCGCTTGGTGTGTGCCATCCAAACGACAGACATAGGCATACTATGTCGTTGCTGAGTTTCGGTGGTACGCTTGATCATCTGCGCTTGCCCTATTTGTATGCTGGAGCGCGTGGGCGTTTGTTGGTGCGTTTACGCTCTGAGGGAGCTAAAATTCCGATTGGCGCGGATATGGCGACCAGCGTGCCAAATCCTGCGTGGCGGATTCTCTGGGCCGTTAATCGCATCAAAAACGATAGTGAAGAAGTGACGATCGATGGTTTTTATGATGCGGTTGTGCCACCTTCTCGTGAAGCCAATAAGCTGACCCGTGGTTTGCAGCTTGATGAAGCAACGCGGCTCAAGGCATGGGGCATGCCTCAGTTTTTATTCGGCATGAGTGGTGCTGGCCTAGCCCGCGCCGAAACCTTCAACCCCACCTGTAATGTTGCCGATTTAACCGTTGATACCGGCCACAGCCCGCCGCCAACCATTCCAGCCAGCGCCGAAGTGCTGCTTGATTTTAGCCTTGTGCCCGAACAACGGCCAACCGAAGTTGTGCGTTTGTTGCGCGAGCATTTAAATAGTGCCGATTTCCACGATGTGCATTTGGAAATTGTCAAAGGTGCTTACCCACCAGCGATGAATGCGCTGAGTACGCCCCTATTAAATACCTTGGCAACCGCCGTCGAGCAGGTCTATGGCGCTACGCCGCAAGTTGTGCCGCTTGCGCCATTCTCGGTGCCATTACACTTCTTTACCGCAGGTATGAATGTGCCAGCAGTTGCTATGGGCATTCAGCGCCCCGATAGCAATGTACGGGTGATTAATGAACACGTGGCTTTAGCCGACCTAACCTCGATGGCGCGCTTGATCGAGTATTTGATCAATAATGTTGGCTAGCATGGTACAGCGCGTGTTGGATTAAGTATGTCCCCTCACCCCCTCTCCCACGAAAATGCGGGCGAGGGGGAGCATCAATATTCACCACAAATTAGGCGAAAACCACGGCGTTAAAGCCCCTCACCCGCGCACGGGCGAGGGGTTGGGGCAAGGGAATCTCATTACCCGCCAAGTTGCCAACGTTCAATTGTTGCTTGGTCTACGCGGCGCTTGAAATCGAGATAAACTGCATTCGACCAGCCAAAGCCTGGCAACGAACCATATTTGCCACCTTCAACATCGCCCGCAGGATCAACTACGTTATATTTTTCCCACATGGCGTTGGTGCGCTCAAAAACTGTTTCGTTGAGCGAGCACCATGCGTGCATAACTTCGCGCGCCTGTTGTTGATAGCCATAGCGCAACAAACCTTCAACCACAATCCATTGCAAAGGTGCCCAGCCATTGGGGCTAGCCCATTGATAGCTTGAATGGGTTTTGAGCGTCGTGACCAACCCACCAGCACGCATAAATTGGGGTAGCCATTGCTCAACTACTTGCGACGCTTGGTCTGCGCTTGCCCAGCCAGCCCACAGTGGGTAAAAACCAGCCAACGATGGGTTTTCCAAATCAGGTTCTTCGTTGAGATAATTGTAATCGTAGAAAAAGCCGCTGGCTGCATCCCAAAATACTTCCTGCATTGTGGCGGCGCGTTCGGCGGCGCGGGCTTGCCATTGCTCAGCCGCTACTTGATCATCACGCAAACGGGCTGCTTGGGCAAAATCACATTCGCGCAGATACAAAATGCTATTTAAATCAACTGGCAAATGGCTCATCCATTGCCCATTGCAGCGGGTCGAATGATCCCAGCCGCTTTCACAGCAGGCTAAGGTATCAAGATAATTAATATCAAAATAGCGCGACAAGCCACGATGCACTTGGCGTTGATGCGGGTGCGTGGTTGCCAGCCAAACGCTGGCATGTTCTTGCTCAGCCAAGGCCATCATGGTTTGCAGCCACGTTGCACAATCGGCATCGCCTGCTGCTACTTTCGTTTGGTAGGCCAGCCAAATCAATTGAGTGAAAAACGGCGGTTGACTGCGCGAAAGAAAATAATAGCGACTAGCATTGGGAATCACCCCAAAACGCTGATAGAGATAGGCCATATTTTCAACCATGCCCACAATCGCTGCTTCGTAGCGTGTGCCACCCAAGCCCAAGGCAATAAAAAAACTATCCCAATAAAACATTTCTTGGAAGGTTGGGTCATGGGTTGGCACCATAAACGTATGGGGCAAGCCAATTAAGGTTTTTCGATCTTCCGGCTGTTGACGAACAAGTTTGTCCCAATAAGTATCGATGTACTGCGTGATTGCAGGCTGTCGCATACGCTTCCTGTTCTTTTTGACTTCTACCGTGTGCTGTAGTATGATCGCGATGCCGCACGTACTACCGCGCTCCATTGTTCCGTTTGGGGCACGTTTGTATGTTAAGCTATGTTTGAACCACGACGTTCAACTAACCCTTAGGAGGACTCAACCATGGCTGCGCCCATTGACCGCGCACAAATTCTGGAGGCCTTGCGCACCGCCGATACGACGATTAGTTGTTATCTCGATCTTGAGTCGGGTAGTGTTATCAGCATTGATGACACGGCTTCCGACGCTGATACCGAAGCAAAGCGCAACGATATTATGGAAGGCTATGGCGAACGTTTTCGCTATATCTCAGGTGGTCAGACCGGCGCTGATGATGCTGCGGTTCAAGCATGGCTTGATGGCGAAGGCTTATAAACCTTTGCTGGCAACGCCAATGACCCATCTATAACCCCAAATGCGTTTTCCAGTGCCTCGTGTTTCATTTGCGTGGATATGGCTGGAGCGATGGATACAAGAAGAACATAGAACGAGTTGGTTCTGTGTTCTTTGCTTTTTAGCTCCCGCAATGTGCTCCAATTTGCTGGCTATTTTTAGGAGATCTGTATGGTGAATAGTTATGCTGCCGCCGAAGCGTTGCTTGCTGAGTGGGTCCAAAGTGAAAGCCTGCGCAAACACTGCCTCGCGGTTTCTACCTCCATGCGTCATATGGCGCAACGTCACCAGGCTGATGCCGAGCTTTGGGCAACTGTTGGCTTGATTCACGACCTCGATTATGAGCGTTTTCCCAATGCTGCCCAATCTCCTACAGCCGAACATCCCTCCGAAGCAGTGCGGGTGCTCCGTGAACTCGGCTGGAGCGAGGAGATTTGTCGCGCTATTTTATCACATGCCGATTATTGCCATGTTGAGCGGATTACGCCTATGGAAAAAACCCTTTACGCCGTCGATGAACTTTCTGGTTTTGTCACTGCTGTGGCGTTGGTTCGCCCCGATAAAAGCGTGCATAGCGTTGAAGTCAGCTCAGTCAAGAAGAAAATGAAGGATAAAGCTTTTGCCCGCGCCGTCAATCGCGAAGATATTCTGCGCGGCGCGCAAGAACTCGACGTACCACTCGAAACCTTGATCGAAGAAGTGATTACGGCCCTGCGCGGCAATGCAGTCGCCCTCGGCTTGAATGGAATTTAGGCTATTGGCTTTGGGCTATTGGCTTTTGGGCTATTGGCTTTTGGGCTATTGGCTTTTGGGCTATTGGCTTTTGAGATCGATAATGCTCCGATAGCCTATAGCCTATAGCCTGATTAACCTTTGAACATCCATTAACATTCGATTGCAGTATACGCTTGTGCTTAAACCACGAAATAGCCCATTCTAATCGCTTAAACGCTCCGTTTAACCCACGAAATTCCTGCTATTTCTGGCACTATCCCTGCTAATCAACCTAAGTATCTGCTCAACGCTGTGCTGTATTTGCCTGCAATACTGCTGTATTGCTGCGTATTTTGCTGTGGATTGATAGTATTGATAGTAGTGCTGTGTTTTTAGAAGGATGGCAAATCATGCAAGAGTTACCGAATCGTCTGATGATTGTTTCTAATCGCCTGCCGATTACAATCGCTGAGCAACCCAATGGCACGCCGATGCTCAAACCTGCCTCTGGTGGTTTGGTTACTGCGCTTGACCCAATTTTGCGTCAAGCCCGCGGGACATGGATCGGCTGGTCGGGAACCAATGATGCTGATCAGACGGTTGATCAATTGCTCGAAGATGCAACAAATTCAATTGGTTATCATATGCATGCGATTCACTTGAGCCAAGAAGAACAGGAAAAGTTTTATTTGGGCTTTTCCAATGAAATTATTTGGCCATTGTTTCACGATTTGCAATCGCGCTGTAATTTTGACCCAAGTTATTGGACAACCTATGAGCAAGTGAATCGTAAATATGCTGAAACCATCGCTGAACATTATCGCGATGATACTTATATCTGGGTGCAAGATTATCAGTTGATTAATGTGGCATGTGAATTACGCCAGCTTGGGATCGATGCCCATATTGGTTTCTTTTTACATATTCCTTTTCCACACATCGATATTTTTCTCAAATTGCCATGGCGCGAGCAAATTCTCAATGGCTTGCTCGAATATGATTTGCTTGGCTTTCAAACCAATCGCGATTTGAATAATTTTTTGATTTGTGTTGAAGCATTATTGCCCGATGCTGAGATTGATCGTTCTGGTGAATATCCATTAATTTTACACGCCGATCGCAATCCAACCAAAGTTGGCTTTTTTCCAATTAGCATCGATCCGCATGAATTTCGCGCAGCTGCGCATACCCAAGATGTTGATAGCTTGTATGGCCAAATTCGCGAATCGTTTCCAGCGCGTAAATTAATTCTTGGCGTTGATCGTTTGGATTACACCAAAGGCATTCCAGAACGCTTGCAAGCATTTAGCACCTTGCTCGAAACCTACCCCGAACTTCAGCAAGCAATTTCATTAACTCAAGTAGTGGTGCCAAGCCGCGAAGATATTAGCGAATATGCCGATTTGAAGCAAACAATTCAGCAATTGGTGAGCGAAATTAATGGTAAATATACCAAAATTGGCTGGGTGCCGATTCATTATATCTATCGCTCATTGCCCCGCGAAGAATTATTAGCCTATTATCGCGCCGCTCATGCTGCATTAATCACGCCATTAAAGGATGGCATGAATCTTGTAGCAAAGGAATATGCGGTTTGCGGCCCTGATGATGGCGTGCTGATCCTGAGTGAATTTGCTGGCGCTGCAATGCAACTATCTGAACATTCATTGACGGTTAATCCGTATGATCTTACTGGCACGGCTCAAGCAATTTATAATGCAGTCACAATGCCGCGTGCTGAACGAATGGAACACATTAGCAAATTACGCCATTCAATCAATCAATATGATATTTACTGGTGGGTTGATACCTTTTTGCAAGCTGCCAATGTTAAGCGTTCAGAGTCGGTTGAACAAGCCTCAGGTTTGGAAGCACGCTAGCTACTAAAGGAGTTATATGCAGAACGATTGGTATAAAGATGCAATCTTTTACGAATTGCATGTACGAGCTTTTCAAGATAGTAATGGCGATGGTAATGGCGATTTTCGCGGCCTGATTTCGCGCTTGGATTATTTGCAAAGTTTAGGGGTCGATTGTTTATGGTTATTGCCATTCTATCCATCGCCTGGCAAAGATGATGGTTATGACGTAGCCGATTATTGTAATGTGCATCCTAGTTATGGCACAATGGAAGATGTCGTTACATTTTTCGAAGCAGCCCATTCGCGTGGCTTGCGGGTGATGATCGACCTTGTGGTTAATCACACCTCGGATCAACATCCATGGTTTCAAGCTGCGCGCCAACCTGATTCGCCATATCGCGATTATTATGTTTGGAGCGATAACAATCAACTCTATCGTGATGCACGGATTATTTTCACCGATACAGAGCGCTCAAACTGGGCTTGGGATGATCTCTCAGAATCCTATTATTGGCATCGTTTCTTTAGCCATCAGCCCGATTTGAATTATGAAAATCCTGCTGTCTTAGAAGAAATGTATAATGTGATGCGGTTTTGGCTTGATCGCGGGGTCGATGGCTTTCGGATTGATGCAGTCCCCTACTTGATCGAACGCGATGGCACAAATTGCGAAAATCTCCCTGAAACCCATGCAATTTTGCGCAAAATGCGCCAATTTGTTGATGAGCATTATCCAAATTGTGTCTTGCTTGCAGAAGCCAATCAATGGCCCGATGATGTGCGCCATTATTTTGGCGATGATGATGAATTTCATATGGCGTTTAATTTTCCGGTTATGCCACGCATGTTTATGGCGTTGCGCAAGGAAGATAGTACACCAATTATCGATATTGTGCGTCAAACGCCAAAAATTCCCGATAATTGTCAATGGGCAACATTTTTACGCAATCACGATGAATTAACCCTCGAAATGGTCACTGACGAAGAACGTGATTATATGTATCGTGAATATGCAGCCGATCCGCGCATGAAAATCAATATTGGTATTCGTCGTCGTTTAGCGCCCTTGATGGATAACGCACGGCGGCGAATGGAACTAATGAATAGCATGTTATTGAGTTTGCCTGGCTCACCAATTATTTATTATGGCGATGAAATTGGGATGGGCGATAATATTTATCTTGGCGACCGCAATGGCGTGCGCACTCCGATGCAGTGGAATGGCGACCGCAATGCGGGCTTTTCAGCTGCCGATTTTGCTCGTTTGTATAGCCCAGTAATTATCGATCCAGTTTATGGCTATCAAGCGATCAACGTCGAAGCCCAAGAGCGCGTCCAATCGTCGCTGCTGAATTGGATGAAGCGGCTGATTCGGGTGCGCAAGCGCTATTCGGTCTTTGGCCGTGGCGATATTCGCATTCTCGAAACTCAAAATCGCAAAGTTTTGGCCTATTTGCGTAGCTATTCCGACCAAATTGTGCTGATTGTCAATAATCTTTCGCGCTTTATTCAGCCAGTTGAGCTTGATTTAGCTGAATTTGCGGGCATGCGCTTGGTCGAATTGATTGGCGAAACGCCATTTCCAGCGGTGGCCGAAACCCCTTATTTTCTCTCGTTAGCGCCACATGGTTTTATGTGGTTCCGCTTAGAAGGAGCACGCCTTGCTCTCGACGACGCTTAAGCAACGCCTCCAACCAATTATCGCCGTCGAGCGACTGGGATTGATCACCGATATTGATGGCACGATCAGCCGCATTGCGCCAACGCCTGATGGCGCGACGGTTGATCCGTTATGCCGCGCCGCTTTGAGCCAGTTATCGGAGCATTTGCCCTTGGTTGCGGCGGTTTCCGGTCGGGCGGCCCGCGATGTGCAGCGCATGTTGCAATTGCCAGCCATGCGCTACATTGGCAATCATGGCTTGGAAGTGTGGGGCCAAGATGGCGGTGTGCTGGTGCCTGCCGCCCAACCGTTTAGCGCTGCGGTGCGCGAGTTTGTGGTGGCGATGGAGCGCTACGAGCTGCCCGAAGGGGTTGTGCTTGAATCCAAGGGCATCACCGCAACTTTGCACTATCGTTTGGCTACCGATCAAGCTGCTGCTGAAGCTTGGTTGCGCAAAGTGTTGGGCGAATTAGCTTCCGCCCACAATTTGATTATCACCGAAGGCTTGATGATTTTCGAGGTTCGGCCACCAGTCAGTTGGCATAAAGGCAGCGCAGTTGGCTGGCTGATCGACGATCAAAAACTTGATGCGGCGATTTTCTTTGGCGACGATTTGACCGATGTTGATGGCTTTCGGGCGATCGCAGCGGCACGCAAACGTGGCTGCCAAGCTGTGGCGATTGGCGTAATCAATCCAGAATCGCATCCATCGGTGGCCGAAACTGCCGATATTTGTATCGATGGCGTTGGTTCGACCGCCGAAGTGCTGCAATGGATTCTTGAGCAGCGGCTGGCTCAAGTCCAAGCAACGAATAGCTAGCATTTGCCAAATTCGCAATTTACGTAGCTCCAATCTACACTTGTTTAAGCAACAGGTTGCAGATTGGAGCTTTTGTGATAGCTATAATGCAGGTGGCACAAAATAATCGTTATCATTGTTTGAGCGTGGCTTATCTAATTCCGTGCGATATAAACGCAAATGTGGTCGAATCAGACGAATAATATACTGATTGAAACAGAATATAAATATCATTGTTGTTGTAAATTGAATAATTGGCGATAATAATAATGAAAAATGAATATTAAATGTAATTAATGTAAATATTCCCATATGGATCGCAAATATGGCTAGCAAACCCAACCATAAGCGTGGATTATAACGATTAGCTTTAATTGCCCGATAGCGCAAATCAATCTGTTTATGTTTATCAAGCCCTTGCAATTCAGGAACTGCATTATTCGACCAATAAATTTTCATGGCGATTCCTGTACTAGAATTGAGATTAATCAAGCATGAGGCACGAAATATTCATTTTTATGCTCAGCCGCATTCTCCTCAAGCTCATAGCGATAGTGGGATAAAGTTGGGCGCAGTGCAGCAATAATAATGGCATTACTAATTAAGCCAATAATTCCCCCAGTGATTGCACCCACTAGCATTCCCATCCAAAGGCTATCGAGCCTTGGAAAAAGTAATATTGCAGTAACGATCCCCACATAGAGCACAGCATAGCCAAGCCAAACCCTTTTATTTTTACGATTTGCTTTTAGCGCTTGTTTCCATAAAAGGCGCTTTTGTGGTTTAGGGTAGCCATCAAGTTCTGGAATCGAATTGAGTGAAAGATAGAATTTCATTGCTTCTCTCCTGAGTTGTAGTTCCATAAGTATACACAGCGCTATGGTACGAAGCAATTAGCGCGTGGTTGCAATTAGCTTTGTTTTTCGATATTGATTTTTTTCAATCTCTATGCTAGGCTAAGCAGCAACCAAACTTCGCATGCTAGTCAGCACAAGGCTGGCATATTTTTAGCAATCGCTTATCGAAAAAATTCAATTCATCATCATTTTGAGGTGGATTTTTGTTTCGCTTAGATATTGAAAATTTTCAATCTAGCGTTATTCAGGAGGTTTTGGATGGATTTTGACCATTTACCAGTGGCCGTGATTGGGTCGGGGCCTGTTGGCTTGGCGGCGGCAGCACATTTGGTGGCGCGCAATCAAACGCCGCTGCTTTTCGAAGCTGGCCCACGGGTGGCCGATTCGGTGCAAAAATGGGGCCATGTTCGGCTCTTCTCGCCTTGGGAATTCAACCTTGATCCGCTGGCTGAAACGCTTTTGACTGCCACTGGTTGGCAAGCACCCGATTTAAGCCACTTTCCAACTGGAGCTGAATTGGTGCGCGATTATTTAGCGCCATTGGCTCAGTTGCCCCAAATTGAATCGCAGATTCGGCTCAATAGCAAAGTTGTGGCAATTACGCGCTTGGGTTTGGATAAATTGAAAAATGCAGGGCGGGCAACTACGCCATTTGTGCTAACAATTGAAACTGCTGGCGAGAGCTATCAAATTCATGCCAAAGCAGTGATTGATGCCTCGGGAACCTATCGCAGCCCAAATCCATTGGGTGCTGCTGGTGTGCCAGCCTTGGGCGAAGCAAATGCCTCAGCCCAGATTTACTATGGGATTCCCGATATTTTGGGCAGCGAGCAGGCGCGCTATGCTAATCGTTCGGTGGCGGTGGTCGGTAGTGGCCATTCGGCCTTTAATGCGCTGCTCGATTTGGCTAGCCTCGCTGAACAAGCGTCGGCAACGACGATTACCTGGATTATGCGGCGCGAACAGCTTGATGCTGCTTTGTATGGCGGCGGAGCAAACGATCAGTTGGTTCAGCGCGGGGTTTTAGGTGCTCAGGTTGAGCAACTGCTGGCGAGTGGACGGCTTAAGCTGGTTACTGGTTTTCGCATTGATGCAATTAGCCAGATTGGTCAACAACTGTGTTTGCACGCAGCCGAGCAGCAACTGACTGGCTTTGATCAAGTGATTGCCACAACTGGCTTCCGCCCCGATTTGGCTATGCTCAGCGAAGTACGTTTGGAGCTTGATTCAGCAGTCGAAAGCCCACGGGTTTTGGCTCCCTTGATTGATCCAAATGCGCATAGTTGTGGCACGGTGCGCCCCCATGGCGCTGAAGAATTACGCCATCCTGAGCCAAATTTCTACATTGTGGGCATGAAAAGCTATGGTCGTGCGCCAACATTTTTGATGCGGACAGGCTATGAGCAAGTGCGCTCGGTTGTCGCGGCAATTGTTGGCGATTGGCAAGCTGCCCGCGATGTGCAGTTGGTCTTGCCTGAAACGGGAGTTTGTAAAACTCAATTTGGTGGAGAGGCATGCTGTGGCACAACCTCAGCCCGCAGCGAGATTCTGTTGCAGTTGTAGAATGGCCGCTTAGCAAGCAATTGTAAAAAAGGATTTGGTTATGCGGCAAAGCCCATTTTATGGCTGGTGGATTGTGAGCACGCTAGGATTTACCGAAATGACTTCGTGGGGCGTGATTTACTACGCATTTAGCGTGCTTTTGGCTCCGATGCAGCAGGAGTTGGGTTGGTCGCAGGCCCATTTTACTGGTGGATTTTCGTTAGCGCTGTTTATTTCAGGGATTGTTGCCTTGCCAATTGGGCGCTGGCTCGATCAGCACGGCGCACGTGGTTTGATGACGCTTGGCTCGTGTTTGGCAACGGTTTTGGTTGTGGCATGGGCCAATGTCCAAACGCTCTTGGCTTGGTATCTGATTTGGGCTGGCTTGGGGGTGGCGATGGCGGCAATTTTATATGAGCCAGCATTTGCCGTCGTCGCAACATGGTTTCAGCGCAAACGCCAACATGCACTCACCATTTTGACGGTTGGTGGTGGTTTGGCGAGCGTTGTGTATGTGCCCTTAATCACGCGTTTGCTCAGCACAATGGCTTGGCGCGAAGTCTTGCTTTGGCTAGCTGGTGGCTTGGCGATCCTCACGATTCCGCTTCATGGCTTGGTGCTACGAGCCAAACCTGCCGACTTGGGCTTGTTGCCCGATGGAGAGCCGTTGCCTGTTGTTGCCACTGCGTCTACGCCGCCGATTCAACCATCGATGTCGTTGAGCAAGGCTCTGCGCGTTGGCGCATTTTGGTGGTTGGCGTTGGCATTTGGCCTGACCACGATGGCAACATTTACGCTTGGCGTGCATTTGATCTCGGCGATTAAAGCCCAAGGCTATGCGCCAGAAATTCAGGCCTTGGCTGTTGCAATCTTGGGTGGTTCGCAAATTCCCAGCCGGATTTTGATTGGCAGCATAGGACGGCGTTTGCCTCAAGCACAATTAGCGTGGATGTTGTGTTTGGTGCAAAGCTTGGCTTTTGCAATCTTCTTATCTGTGCCAAGCGTTGCGGGCTTAATGCTCTTTGCCTGCTTGTTTGGCGCTGGTTCTGGTGCGTTGACTCCAACTCGTGCAGCCTTGGTGGCCGATGTATTTGGCAGCGCCCAATATGCCAGCATCAGCGGAGCTTTAGCGTTGTTGACGACAACTGCGCGGGCGTTGGCCCCGGTTTTGGCCAGCTTGTTGGTGGCGCTGCTGCATAGTTATCAACCACTTTTTGGCTTATTGTTGCTGATGTGTCTAATCAGCGCAGCAGCAATTTACTTCATTCGAGGTGCAAGCAATGCCTAAGCAAACGATTGTAATTGGCGCAGGTCAGGCTGGCCTCGCTGCTGGCTATTGGCTGCAACGAGCCAAGGTGCCGTTTCAAATTCTCGAGGCCCAGCCGCTGGTTGGTGGCTCCTGGCCAGCCTATTATGCCAGTTTGAAGCTCTTTTCGCCTGCTCGATTTTCGAGTTTACCGGGCCTTGATTTTCCTGCGCCTGCTGCTAGCTATCCCGACCGCGATGCTGTGGTTGCCTATTTGCGGCGTTATGCTGAGCATTTTAAGTTGCCAATTCAAACCAACACACCAATTCGCACGATCGAACGCCAGCAAGCTGGTTTTCGGCTGCTAACGAACGATGGGCGGGTTTTTCAAGCTGGCCAGCTTATTGCGGCAACTGGAGCATTTTCGCGGCCTTTTATGCCTCAATTGCCTGATCAAGGTTTATTTCAAGGCCAGATTTTACATAGTGCTAGCTATCGCACACCACGTGATTTTGCTGGCAAACGGGTGATTGTGGTGGGTGCTGGCAATTCGGCGATTCAAATTGCGCTTGAGCTTGCCGAGGTTGCCAACGTAACCCTTGCCACCCGCCAGCCAATTCGCTTTCAAGCCCAAACGATTGCCGGACGCGATCTGCATTGGTGGTGGTGGCTGACGGGCTTTGATCGCTTGTCGCTCGATAGCCGTTTGGGCCGCTGGATTCAGCAACGCACTCAGGGAATTGTCCTCGATACTGGTCTGTATAACAGAAAGATTAGTCAAAATCAACCGCAGCGTCGAGCCATGTTCGAGCGTTTTACTGAAACTGGGATTGTTTGGGCCGCTGGGCAGCCCGAGCCAGTTGATGTCGTGTTATTTGCAACTGGCTATCGGCCAGCTTTAGGCTACCTGCAAAACCTCGATGCCTTGGATGAAGCTGGCTTGCCATTGCACAAGGCTGGAGTTAGCACCACGGTTGATAATCTGTATTATGTTGGCTTGGAGCAACAATATAATTTCGCGTCGGCAACCTTGCGCGGCGTTGGCGCTGATGCAGCCCGAGTTGTGCGCCAGATTCAAGCACACGCACATCAACCAACTCGTTGTTGTCGTTGGGCGGTGTGGCAATGAACCAGCTCGATTTGAATCAGCTTTGGTTGAATTTAGCCGAGCCACTCCGTCGATTTCTCGGCGCACGTTTGGCTGATCCGACTGCGGTCGAAGATTTGTTGCAAGATATTTTTCTGGCTGCCTATCTCAATCGCGAGCAACTCCACGACCCTGAGCGTAGTCGGGCTTGGTTGTGGCAAATTGCCCGTCGCAAACTCATCGATCGCTATCGTAGCCGTCGCGAAACCAGCGAGATTGATGAAAATTTGACGGCTGAACCGCAACAAACACCGCCAATTTTAGCTGACTTTGAGCAGTGTGTGCAGCACATGTTGGCCCGTTTGCCGGCCCAAGATCGCTTGGTTTTGCAACGCACAGCCTTTGAAGGCATCAGTCAACAGGCCTTGAGCCTCGAATTGGGCTTGTCATTTTCGGGAACAAAATCGCGGGTTCAGCGCGCACGCCAGAAATTACGCCAGCTGTTCGATCAATGTTGTGCGATTGAGCGCGATGCTGATGGCCATGTGTTGGATTGTTATCCACAGCCGCAATCAATTCAACTCGTTTAAGCTGCGTCCTTTTGCTAATTGACCGTCTTTAATAGTACAACGCATGTGAATGACTCAAAGCGCATGCTGCAACACTATTTATAGTAACGCCGCAGAACACCCCGCCCCAAGACCCATGCTGTTGGTTCCCCGCGCGGGATGCATGCGTGCCAGTTCTGACGAAGAGCAATTAACGAGAGCAAGAGCAAGCTACCCCGTGACTATATAATCATGCGTTATTCGGTTATTTTGACTGCGTGAAACATACGCTATTCTATACAGTCAAAAAAACGACTAGTATCGCGTATAATAGTCGTCGCTCTGCCTTCCTTGGTTCGGTGTAGCCGCGCCCTCGGCTGTTTGTAGCAGCGTGAGGGCATTCTCATTTGTTATCACCTACTTCTTTTTGCGATTCCTTTCTTGCCTCCTCAAGGAATCGCTGAACCTCCTCAATTGGGATACGATGGGCGCGTCCAAACTTATACGATTTGACCTTGCCTTGCTTAATCCATAGCCGAATGGTCTGTTCTGACAGCTTTAGATATTCGGCTAATTCCTCAGTTGTGTAAAATTCCGCTGACATGTCTGCCCCTTGATGAGATATGGTTTTTATATTCATAGTCTATTATATAGTAGCTCTCTAGTCAATACTTGTATATAATTATTTATTGACAAATATATATAATAGTATATAATTTTGATACAAATAAATTTGTTGGGTGCTAAGAACATTCTACAATTCCGGATGGGTTTCGCACGTTCCCCACGCTGAAACGCTGTCATTGTTGGGGTCGTGGGCTTTGGACTGATGGATGCCGGGTACCCGCTGGGTGACGGTTCGGCGGGGACGGTTTCTGCCCAAACCATGGCCATGGATAGCGCCAATCAAAAGGAGCCTGATCATGTCAACGCTGACCCGTTGCTATAAATATCGCCTATACCCTACCGCTGATCAACAAACCACCTTGGTCCAGTGGGCGGGTTGCCGACGCTTCGTCTGGAATTGGGCATTGCACTGCAAGCAAACCCACTACCAAATAACGGGTCAACGACTGAGCTATCAACGGCTTGCGGCGATGTTGGTTGACCTGAAACGCCAACCGAAAACAGCCTTTTTGCGCGATTGCCATTCGCAACCGTTGCAACAAAGCCTGATGGATCTAGAAACCGCCTTCACCAACTTTTTTGCCAAACGCGCCAAGTACCCGCGATTCAAAGCCCGCAAAATCACCCCTCACAGCCTACGCTTCCCGCAAGGCGTAATCGTCGTGGATGAACGTACCATCAGCGTACCAAAAATCGGACTAATGCAGGCGATCATTCATCGCCCACTCATGGGAACAGCGAAGGGCGCAACGATCAAGCACGATCCAACGGGCGCATGGTGGGTTGTCTTCGTCTGTCATATTGAACGCCCTGATGGTCAACCAACGACTGATTGTCCTGTGGGCATTGATGTGGGACTTGAATCCTTTACCACGCTGTCAACGGGTGAGAAAACCGCGCCGCCGAAGTTCTATCGCCGCAGCCAGAAGAAACTTGCCTGCGCTCAGCGCAAACTCTTCCGCGCTCAAAAGAGGAGCAACAATCGCTTGAAAGCTCGTAAGCGCGTTGCTAAAATTCACCAGAAAATCAGCAACCAACGCGCCGATTGGCTGCATAAGCATGCGTTGGGGATTGTTCAACGATTCGACGTGGTGTGCATCGAAGACCTGAATATCAAAGGCCTTGTGAAAACCAAGCTGGCTAAATCATTCAGTGATGCCGCCCTCAGTACCTTCATGCAGATGTTAATAGATAAGGCAGCATGGCACGGACGGCGGGTTATTAAGGTGGGACGTTTCTACGCCTCATCAAAGACCTGCCATCACTGCAAAACCAAAACTGCCCTGATGCTGGCAGATCGCGTGTGGACATGCCCCACCTGTGGCGCGATCCATGATCGCGATGTCAACGCCGCGATCAACATGTTGCACGAAGGAATACGCCTGCTTGCCGTTGGGACGACGGAAAGCCAAAACGCTGCCGGAGATGGTGTAAATCCAGCGAAATGCTGGTAGCCATCGTTGAAGGCAGAAGCCACGCCCCTCGTGGGCGTGGTAGTTCACTTACAGGAGGCCGCTCATGGCAACGAACGAACCCACCCAATCGAACGACGACTGCTGCTCAGCAGAAGAACAAGCAACTTGCTGCTCAGGCGATTGCTGCTAAATTTTTGTTGACATAAAAGAAAAGGCCTTGACAGGATAGTATGTCAAGGCCTTTTACTATTTAACCCATTACTTAGGGGTTGGTTGGAGCTGGGTTTGCTTGTTGATAATAGGTGGTGATGCTTGTGCCAGTAGCCGCGCCACCAAGCGGAATTTGATGATCAAGACTGACAAATTTACCATTGCGATCAGCCCATAATGCTGGTTTGAGCAAGGCATATTTGGCTTCATCCCACGTGGCCCAATCGTAGCCCAAAAGGCCACCAGTATCGCCAGAGTTGGGGTTAAGCACCCAGAACGTATGGTGCAAATAGTGCTCTTTGATCAAATCGCGCAGCGCTTTCATCCATTGTTCGTTTGCGCCGCCATCCAAAAAGCCACCCCATTCACCAATAAACAAAGGTGCGATATTCTCTTCATGAATAAAGAACCAGTTAGGCTGCCAAACATCGTTGTAAAGCGTTTCTTTGGTAAAACTAGGGTAGAACCATGATTGATTGAACACCAGCGGGCCATAATCGTGCGGCGAATAGACCAATTGATCTTGGTTGGCTCCAAGATTGACTGGATAATCGCGCACGCCGCGTAAATTACCGCCCCACCAGGTGAAATAGTAATCGTTTTTATTATTTGAGCTGTAATTTGCTCCTGCTTTGGGGTAAACCTCGTTGCCCTCGCACAACACCAACACATTGGGGTTGATAGCCAGAATGCGTTTGCTGGCAGTTTCGCAGACATATTTCCAATTATTGATGTCGCTTGAATTATCCCATTTGGCAAATTGGCCGCTGCTTTGATTATCGTGAGCAGTGCCGTGTGGCTCGTTCTTAATATCCATTGCGATAACCGTATCATCGTTTTTGTAACGATCGGTAATCCATTCCCAGGCCTGATAAAACTGCTCGCTGGTGATTGAGCCTTTGTACCACAATGGGGCATAATGGCCAGCGTTATCAGCCTCAGCACTGTGCACATCGATCATCACTTTGATGCCAAATTGCTTCGAAAGCAGCACAAAACGATCGAAAATTTGCAACGAGGTCAAGCCTTCTAACTCAGGGTTGGCATAGGTGTTGACATTGGGTGTTTTGAAAATCCCAGCCTTCCACTCCAAAATTAATTCGGTTGAAATTGGCACGCGAATAATATTCAAGCCACGCTGGGCGATGCTTTGTAGCATTGTGGTTAAGTTTGCCGACCACAACCCATGAAAAACCCGTTCAGTTGCATTAAACCCAAACCAATTGATTCCGGTTAGCCAAACGGGGCGGCCTGCACTATCAACAATTTGATTGCCGTTGGTATGCAACCAATCGTCGGTGTTGCTATTGCCGATTGGTGTGCTGGTGGCCGTTGCAATGCTGGTTGGAATAGCGGTGTTGGTTGGCCGTGGCGTGCTGGTGGCTGTTGCAATGTTGGTTGGAATTGCCGTATTGGTTGGTCGTGGCGTGCCAGTTAATGTGGGAATTGTGGTATTTGGTGGGGTTGTTGGGGTACTCGTTGCAGGCCGAGTGGTTGGAACGAGGGTGTTGGTTGCAGTTGGATTGGGCTGATCGTCGCCACAATTGACTCCATTGAGCTTAAACGCCGTTGGCAATGCATTAGTACCACTATACCTCGCTTGAAAGCCAAAACTAGCGGTACCATTGCTTGGCAAACTAGCGGCCCATGCTGGATTCGCCACACTCACACTAGGCCCAGTTTGGCTGAGCGTGCCATTCCAGAGATTAGTAATTGTCTGATTGCCAGCAAACCCCCAGCTTAGTTGCCAATTATTGAGACCGATTCCAAGATTCTTAACGCTTACATTGGCGGTAAAGCCAGTCTCCCATTGATTGGAAATTGTGTACGTGACCTCACAAACTGCGGCTGCGGCGGTGGGCTTAGTGTGTGCAGGTTGCCCAGCTAGAACCAGCGCTACGAGGCCGCCAAGCATGGCCAGCCGACTGCGAAACGAACGGTGTTTCTGTGACATACATTGTCCCTTCGTATTTGCATTGATGCTTGTTGCTACGATTGCTTGCAAGGTGATTGATTATTGAAACCGATTCCTCAGCTAGCGAAAATCGCATATTTATAATTCTAAAAATACATTAAGAGTTTCAATTTGTGAAGCCCTATTGTGGGCAATTGAGCCATAAAAAAGCGTATCACCTTTTGGGGTTATAAATCCCCGTTTGGGGTGATAACGGTTAAGCAAGAAGTGGTACTAGCCCATCCCCTGTATTACCATGGTAATTCAAGCATATAGGACTAAAGATTACCAGAATCTGAATTGGCATGGTATAGGATGTAGCTGCATTTTCTGCCGATCGTCGATCAACGTTGATCAACAACAAGCTTGTGATGGATATGCTAGCATCCATGATTTGATGCAGTGTCTTGTGGTCTATGTGATTGATATTTGTAGCTTTGAAGTCTGAGTGTTCCAGTTATTGTGCTGCATTACCTAATCGGTACGATTGATTTTTATCGAATGCAGCGATTAACCACTGTGATGCAGCTGGTAGCCCAAATTACTTAGCACTTCAGCATTTTTGAACGCGACATGTAGCCATTTCAGAGGAGCAATCGTATGAATTTCTTCCGGTCTCAGCGCAATTATGGGCGGCTTTTACTCGCCTTAATCGTCGTTCTTAATCTTGGTATGGCACGCTCTGCGGCAGCTGCTGGAGAGACTCCCTACGCTAATTCTGTTGATTCGAGTACGAGCGGGGTGATTGTTAATGGCAATAATGCGGTTGGCGCACCAAACGGTACTACAACAACTGTGCTAGGATTGGTCGGCTTAAATCTGACCCTCGATATGGGCTTAAACGAAGAAGGTACTGGCGACCTTGTGGTCTACTACGCTGGGATCGGCGTACAAATAGCTCCAACGGTTCAGTTCCTCAATAGTAGCCGCCAAGTGATATCCTCGGCTCCATTAAATCTGATTGGTTTATCACTTGGTTCGATTTATTCAACCACTGTAACCTATGCAAATAAGCCTACTCCATACCGCTATGTCCGCTTTACCTCACTGTTAACTGCATATCAAATTGATGCAGTTGCAGCGATAACATTTCGCCCCGATAGCGATAACGATGGGGTGAATGATAGTGATGAAATTACCAACGGCACTAACCCCCTTAACCCTGATACTGATGGCGATGGTTTGAATGATGGCCAAGAAATCGTCAATGGGACTAACCCGAATAACCCCGATACTGATGGCGATGGCATGCCCGATGGTTGGGAAGTCAGCTATACGCTCAATCCAAACGATGCAACTGGCGCAAATGGCGCAGCTGGCGACCCAGATAGCGATGGCTCGACCAACTTGCAAGAATATCAAAAATCGACCAATCCCAAAAATGCTGATACTGATGGCGATGGCTTGAATGACGGCGCTGAAACAACCGCCGGCACCAATCCGAACAATCCCGATAGTGATGCTGATGGTTTGCCCGATGGTTGGGAAGTGACCTATACGTTGAATCCATTGAGTTCAACTGGCGCAAATGGCGCAGCTGGCGACCCTGACGCTGATGGTTCAACCAACCTGCAAGAATATCAAAGAGGCACCAATCCCAAAAATGCTGATACTGATGGCGATGGGTTAAACGATGGTGCTGAAGCAGCGCTTGGCACCAATCCAAACGATAGTGACAGCGATAACGATACCTTGCCCGATGGCTGGGAAGTTACCAACAGCCTCAATCCATTGAATGCAAGCGGCAACCAAGGTGGCTCAGGCGACCCTGACGCTGATGGCTCGACCAACTTGCAAGAATATCAAAATAGCACGAACCCCAATGACAACGATAGCGACAACGATAGCTTGACGGATGGCCAGGAAGCCACCTTGGGCACGAATCCCAATAATCCCGATAGTGATGCCGATGGCTTGCCCGATGGTTGGGAAGTTGCAAACAGCCTCAATCCATTAAGCAATACTGGCGCAAATGGTGCAGCAGGCGACCCTGATGCTGATAGCTCAAGCAACTTGCAAGAATATCAAAATGGCACCAACCCCAATGATAATGATAGCGACAACGACGGCTTGACCGATGGCGCTGAAGCCAGCGCTGGCACGAACCCGAATAATGCTGATAGCGATGGCGATACCTTGCCCGATGGCTGGGAAGTCAACCATGGCTTGAATCCATTGAACAGTACCGGGAACAACGGCGCAACCGGCGACCCCGATAATGATGGTTCGAATAATGCAGCCGAATATGCAGCAGGTACCCATCCTAACGATAATGACAGCGACAATGATGGCTTGGCTGATGGCGCTGAAGCTGCGTTGGGAACCAACCCGAATAACCCTGATAGTGATGGCGATGGCTTGCCCGATGGCTGGGAAGTTACCAATAGCCTGAATCCTTTGAATCCAACTGGCACCCAGGGTGCAGCAGGCGACCCCGATACCGATGGCTCATCGAACTTGCAAGAATATCAAAATGGGACGAATCCAAATGATAACGACAGCGATAACGATGGCTTGACTGACGGCGAAGAAGCCACCTTGGGCACGAATCCGAATAACGCTGATACTGACGGCGATGGATTGCCCGATGGCTGGGAAGATGATAATGGACTTGATCCATTGAGCGGCGCTGGCGATGATGGCGCAGCAGGCGATCCCGATGCTGATGGCTCGAATAACCTACAAGAATATCAAAATGGCACCAATCCAAATGATAATGACAGCGATAACGACGGCTTGAATGATGGCGCTGAAGCTGTTGCTGGCACGAATCCAAATGATAGTGACAGTGATGATGATGGTTTGCCAGACGGCTGGGAATTGAACAATGGCTTGAATCCATTGAATCCCAATGATGCTGCTGGCGACCCTGATAACGATGGCTTGGATAATGGTGATGAATTTGCCAACGATACTAATCCACAGGTTGCTGATAGCGACAGCGATGGGTTAAACGATGGTGATGAGGTCGCAGTTGGTACGAATCCAAATGACAGTGACACCGACAACGATAGTTTGCCTGATGGCTGGGAAGCCGATAATGGGCTTGATCCATTGAGCGGTACTGGTGATGATGGTGCAGCTGGCGATCCCGATGCTGATGGCTCGAATAACGCTGCTGAATATGCAGCTGGCACCAATCCAAATGACAATGATAGCGATAATGATGGCTTGACCGACGGTGAAGAATCGAGCCTGGGTACCAACCCAAATAATGCTGATAGTGATGGCGATGGCTTGCCTGATGGCTGGGAAGTTGATAATAGCCTGAATCCATTGAGCAACATGGGCGATGATGGTGCAGCTGGCGACCCAGATGCTGATGATTCGAGCAACTTGCAAGAATATCAAAATGGCACGAATCCCAATGACAACGATAGTGACAACGATGGCTTGAATGATGGCGCTGAAGCTGTCGCAGGCACCAATCCAAACGATAGTGACAGCGATAACGATACCTTGCCCGATGGCTGGGAAGTTGATAATGGGCTTGATCCATTGAGCGGTACTGGTGATGATGGTGCAGCTGGTGACCCAGATGCTGATGATTCGAGCAACTTGCAAGAATATCAAAATGGCACGAATCCCAATGACAACGATAGTGACAACGATGGCTTGAATGATGGCGCTGAAGCTGTCGCAGGCACCAATCCAAACGATAGTGACAGCGATAACGATAGCTTGCCTGACGGCTGGGAAGTTGATAATGGGCTTGATCCATTGAGTGGCGCTGGTGATGATGGGGCAGCTGGCGACCCAGATGCTGATGATTTGAACAATGCCGACGAATATAGCAATACTACTAATCCAAACGATAGCGATAGTGATAATGATACCTTGCCCGATGGTTGGGAAGTAAGCTATGGACTTGATCCATTGAGTGGTACTGGTGATGATGGGGCAGCTGGCAATCCTGATAACGACAGTTATGACAATGCAACCGAATTTGCCAATGGTACCAGTCCAATAGTCTTTGATGCACCTGCGGCAACTAATACGCCAGTGCCAACAGCGACCGAAGTCCCAACGGCAACCAGCGTTGTACCAACCGCAACCGAGGTTCCGACCGCAACGGCGACCGAAGTCCCAACGGCAACGGCGACTGACGTACCAACGGCAACCAGTGTTCCGACCGCAACGGCCACTGACGTACCAACGGCGACCAGTGTTCCGACCGCAACGGCCACTGATGTCCCAACGGCAACGGCGACTGACGTACCAACGGCAACCAGTGTCCCGACCGCAACGGCAACCGACGTGCCAACGGCAACGGCGACTGACGTACCAACGGCAACCAGTGTTCCGACCGCAACGGCCACTGACGTACCAACGGCGACCAGTGTTCCGACCGCAACGGCCACCGACGTGCCAACGGCAACGGCAACTGATGTCCCAACGGCAACCAGTGTCCCGACCGCAACGGCCACTGACGTACCAACGGCAACCAGTGTCCCGACCGCAACGGCAACCGACGTGCCAACGGCGACCAGTGTTCCGACCGCAACGGCCACTGATGTGCCAACGGCGACCAATGTACCAACCGCGACGGCAACTGATGTGCCAACGGCAACCAGTGTCCCGACCGCGACGGCGACTGACGTGCCAACCGTAACCGCGACCGCTACAGCGATTGCAACCGCGACCGCAACGTCGATTGCGACCGCAACGGCAACCAACGTACCGACTGCAACAGCCACGGCAATTGTAACTGCCACGGCAACGGCAACCAATGTACCAACTGCGACGAGCACCAACGTGCCAACTGCGACGAGCACCAACGTGCCAACTGCGACGAGCACCAACGTGCCAACTGCGACGAGCACCAACGTGCCAACTGCAACGAGCACCAACGTGCCAACTGCGACGGCGACGACTCAACCAACCCAAGTCAAGATTTTCTTGCCAATCGCAATGAAAGGCGAATAAATCTTCGTAGGCTCAGCCGCCCTGTTTGTTCAACAAACAGGGCGGTTTTTTTTATTAAGCGAGATTTTTATGATACAGTTCGAGATGCGGTGAGAATGGTTCTCAGAATCTATTTAGGAGGTCTTTGTGATCGATCGTATGTTCCTTTCGCCAACTATTCACATGCATATGGGGTCGCTTGTGATCATAGTTAGCCTTTTGGCGATGGGTTATACCTGTTGGCTGGCTTGGAAAGGTAAAGAGCTTAATCGCTGGGCGAATGTGGCGATTATTAGCATGCAACTGGTGATTATGATTCAAGCGCTGTTGGGGATTAAGTTGCTTGATCAAGGGCTTGGTGTCGTGCAGTTATATATTCATTATGTCGGCGGGCTAGCACCACTTTTCTTTTGCTCGCTGTTTTATTGGATTCCGATTGCCCGCCCGAAGCTCAAAACCCGCTTTGCAGCAGCCGTCACCGTTGGCTCGTTTTTGTTTGTGATTATGACGTTTACAATTGGCCAAGCCTATGTGCGCGGCACAATTTAATTGATCATCAGCCTCTCGTAGCAGCAAAACTATGAGAGGCTTGCTTGATCTTAATCCTTGGCTAAATCTGTTCGAGTTGACTACGGGTGCGCTCGTTGTTCAAATTGCCAGTGTTGAGCGTGGTTGCTGGCTCAAACATCATCAACCAAACTTCTTCGGTTTCAGCTACGGGACAATGCTCGACCCCACGCGGCACAATCAACATATCGCCTTGATTCAGTACTTGATCGCCATCACGCAGTTGCATGCGCAAGCGGCCTTGCACCACGAAAAATAATTCATCTTCATGTTCGTGATGATGCCACTCAAAAGCGCCTTGAAGTTTTGCCACTTTAACGTGTTGGCCGTTAAGCTCGCCAACAACCCGTGGATTCCAATAATCGTTGAAGTGACCAAATTTCTCAAGCAGATTAATCACTGAAGGCATAGGTTGGCTCCTTAAAACGAATGCGCTGCTTAAATAATAACCCGACTGACCCCATCGAGGATCAATCGGGTCGCTGATTGAGGGTAATGCTATTTAGATTGTTGGGCAAGTGGCAAGTATTGGGCTGCTGAAGCTGGTTTTTGCCAAACTTCAACATAATCAACTTCGAGCAAGCCATTGCCCGCCACAATACTATCGACGGTTGATTGTTTGATGCCGAAGTAGGCACAGCCTGCTGGTAATGGATTGCCAGTGCAGCCATTGTAGCCAGCGGGATATTCGCCGCCCAAAGCCAAGTTCAAGATGAAGAATTTGGGATTGTCATATGTCCATTGACCATAATCGGCGATGATTTGGGCACGGGTAAAGCTCAGAATTTCGCGATCGTCGACGAACCATTTGATAAAGGTTGGGTCCCATTCGACGGCGTAGGTGTGCCAATTGCCAGTTGTTTGGCCTGCTGGTAAATTAACCAAGCCGCCAGCCGAGCCAGCGCCCCAATAGCCTGGGCCATGCAATGCACCTGATGTCCAGTTGCCATAGCCAATATTTTCCATAATATCAAGCTCCCCGTTGCCAGGCCAGCCAACTTCGTTGATATTTGCGCCCATCATCCAGAAGGCTGGCCAGTAGCCTTCGCCAACCGGCATTTTCATACGCGCAACCATTTTGCCATACAAAAAGCTTTGGCGGCCTAAGCCGAAAATTCGGCCTGAGGTGAAGGGATAGCCGTTGGCGGTTTCTTTGCGGGCTGTGATTTTCAAGGTTCCGCCGCTGACTGCAACATTGTTGCTGGTATATTGCTGCTGCTCGCCATTGACATGCACATCGTTATCGTAGGCCCAATTGCTCATGTTCAAATTAGTGCCATCGAAATTTTCAACCCAAACTCGGCTATAGCTCCCCGTTAATGGCGTAGGCGCTGGATCGTAGCTTGGGTTGCCTGCGTTGCAGCCATAGACTTCCAATTCCCAGATTGAATAGCCATATTCGGTGGCTTTTTTGGTCATATTGATGCGTAGATAGCGGCCAGTAACCGGAGTCAGATTGTAGTCGTTGCTGGTTTGGGTGTTGCCAACCACGCTGCGTAGCGTCGTCCAATTGCTGCGATCATTCGAAATTTGAATTTGATAATCGGCGGCAAAGGCTGATTCCCACAGAATGCGCACGCGATTAATTGTGGCGTTGGTTGAACCTAAATCAACATACAACCACGCATTGGCTGGGCCGCTTGGATACCAAAGATGGCTCCAACGCGTAGTCGTGGCGTTGCCATCAACAGCTTGGGCCGGAGTCGAAGTTTTCGATTCGTAAAACCAAGCATAGGCTGGTTTGTTCAAGGCAATGTTGCTCGAAGTTGGGCAGCTATTTGGAATTGTGGTTGGTTGGGCGGTGGGCTGAGCTGTCGGTTGGGTCGTTGGCTGAACGGTTGGTTGGCTGCTGCCACTATAAATCTCAACCTCAAATAACGAAATACCATACGCTGTGGCGCGAGTGATGCTTTCGATCCGTAGATAACGGCTTGTACCGCTGATGCTCAAATCGTCAAGATTGCCATCGCTGTTGCTGATGGTTTGGATGGTCGTCCATGTGTTGGCATCGTTGGAGCTTTGGATGCGGTAGCTCGTGGCGTAGGCCGCTTCCCAACGCAAAACAATGCGATTGAAGCTTTGTACGCTACCAAGATCAACTTGCAACCATTGGCCATCGGTAAAACTGCTGCTCCAACGAGTATCCAGATTACCATCGACAGCGTAGTTGGCTGTTGTGGCCGCATTTTCGTTGCTTGAGGCAAGCGTTATTTTGTTTAATGCAAGATTGCTGCTATTTGTAACGCCATAAATTTCAAATTCAAACAGCGAAATGCCATACGCTGTGGCGCGAGTGATGCTTTCGATTCGCAGATAGCGACCTATGCCACTGATGCTCAAATCGTCAAGATTGCCATCGCTGTTGCTGACGGTTTGAATCGTCGTCCACGTGGAGGCATCGTTGGAGCTTTGGATGCGGTAACTGCTGGCGTAGGCTGCTTCCCAGCGCAAAACAATGCGATTGAAGCTTTGCACACTGCCAAGATCAACCCGCAACCATTGGCCATCGGCAAAACTGCTGCTCCAACGGGTATTTACATTGCCATCGAGTGCCAGTGCCGCGCCAAAATCGGCATTTTCACTGCTTGAGGCCAGCGCGGTTTTGCCCAGCGCGAGGTTGGTTGCGGCAAACGTACTTTGGGGCTTGCCCAAAAACAGCATTGGGCTGAGTAGCAAACAGGCCAATAAGGCCAAGCGCGATCCACCACGAGCAGAAAATCGTCTCCTTGAGAACATCGTTGGCGCTCCTTTGATCAAAAGACCAATACTTATTCCAATGAAATTAATTAAAACACGTTAAGATACGCGCATGCAAGGGTTTTAATCAAAGATGACTTGAAATAGCTGTTTGAATAGCTAGCTAGCGCTACCTTTTGCTTTATCGGCGTGTGAAAGGAGTGTTATGGATAGCTACGATAGTGTGGTGATTGGCAGCGGACACAATGCCCTGATTACAGCAGCTTACTTGGCGCGGGCAGGCAAATCGGTGTTGGTGCTCGAAAACAACGATCGGATTGGCGGGCTGGTTCGGACGGAAGAATTAACCTTGCCTGGCTTCAAGCACGATGTCTATTCCTCGGCGCATCCACTTTTTACTACTAGCCAAGCCTATGCCGAGCTTGGCGCTGAGTTAACCGCCCGTGGTTTGCGCTACATCAACACCGATATTCCAACTGGCGTATCGTTTAGCGATGGCAGAACCGCGATTTTACCCCAAGCCTTCGAGGCTGTTTTGGCCGAGGCTGAGCGCTTAGCAGCGGGCGATGGCGCAATCTTTGGTCAAATGCTGGCTTCATTCAATCCCTATGTTGAGGATGTGTTTCGCTTGTTCGCGATGGATCTGCAATCGCCCGCAGCGCAAACGATTATTCAACGCTTGCTGCGTGGCGAAGCTGGTTATTCGCCATTTAGTAAGTTGCTGTTTGAAACGGCGCGCCATGTGGTCAGCCCATTTCAATCGCCAGTGATGCAGGCCATGCTTGCGCCATGGGTCATGCATCTTGGCCGTAATCCCGATGAAATTGGCAGTGGTTTATGGGTTTATCTGATTGTGTTGGCGACGATGGGCGCGGGCATGGCCACACCAGAAGGTGGCAGCGAGCAATTAGCCGTGGCGTTGGGCCGTTTAATTAGCGATCATGGCGGCGTGATTCGCACGCAAACCGCAGCCACGCGAATTGTGCTGGCTAATGGCAAGGCCAGCGAAGTGCATACCAATACTGGCGAGGCCTTCAAGGTGCGCGAGCATGTGATTGCGTCGGTCAATCCTGATCAGCTGTATTTGCGCTTGTTGGCCGACACGCCACAGCCAGATTATGTGCTCCAGCAAGCCAAAAACTATCGTTATGGGCGCGGTTGCGTGCAAATTCATTTGGCGCTCAGCGAGCCGCCGCGCTGGCCTGATCAACGCTTTAATCGGATTGGCCAGCCGCATTTAACCGATGGCTTGAATCAATGCACCTTGGCAGTTGCCCAAGCAATGGCGGGCTTGTTGCCGAGTAATCCGACGTTTACTGTTGATTGCCCAACCAACCTCGACCCAAGCCGTGCGCCAGCAGGCAAGGCGATTATGCGGGTGCAAGTGCTCGAAGTGCCGTGCCGCCCGCTTGGCGATGCTGCTGGCCAGATTGCGGTTGGCGATGGCACATGGACAGGCGATTTGACCAAGCGCTTTGTTGAACGGATTTTGGCAATCGTTGAACGCCATATTCCGAATATTCCATCAAGTGTTTTGGGCATAAACGTGATTACGCCAAGCAGTTTGGCCCAATTTAGCCCCAACCTTGGGCCTGGCGATCCCTATGGAGGTGCACACGATTTTGCGCAAAGCTATCTGTTGCGGCCAATGCCAGCCCAACCAAGCCACCAAACCTTGGTATCCAATATCTTTATGCTTGGGGCTGCAACCTGGCCGGGCCATGGAATTAACGGTGGGTCTGGCTATATTGTGGCCAAGCAGCTGTTAACTTAATTGGCTCGATGGCGCTGCCGTTGCCAACTAATGCCATGCCACAAGGTCCGCAAACACGCTAACCATGCGATCCCGCCAATCCAGCCAGCGCTAATATCGGTGGGATAATGCACGGCAAAAACGACCCGTGAAATGCCAATCAGCACGGCGATTGCTGCCAAGCCACTAATAAGGCCCAAGCGGCGTTGTTGGCGCTGGCCATAACTGAGGGCAATTGCCAAACTGCCGTACCATGCTGCCGCGGCCATGGCATGGCCACTGGGAAAGCTATAGGTGCTGATCTGGTAGGCTGGCTCGAAGATGCTGGGCCGTGGCCGCTCGAAGCCCTGTTTGAGCACCGTCATCCAAATTGCAGCCCCAAGCAGGGCTAAGACGATTAAGCTCAAGCGGCTGCGCCATGCTGTTGGCTTGCGCCGATACAGCCAATAACCAACGAGCAGGGTTTGGAAACTTAAGCCATAGAGCGTGCCAATCCATGTCGCCAAATAAAAAATTGGCGTGAGATAGGGCGCGTGGCTGCGCAACCAAAACCCACCAGCCAAGCCATTAAGATCAAATTGGTTAATGTCATTATTAATAAAGCCTGAAAGCCACCAAAAAATGGCAATCAAGCCAGCAGTGGCGGCGGTAGAAATCAAGATTGCGCGCAAACCGCCGATTGCAGTTTCGGAAACATCTGCTTGCCACGTGTCGTTGGTTGGTGATTGTTGCATCGAATCGAACTCCATTAAGCTAGCTGGTGGGCCTCTATAGCAGGCTTAAGGCCAACAAAAAACCACGGAGCCGAGGAATTGGCTCCGTGGTTGTTCAATACTGCCGAGTATGACTAGATCCGGCTGCGGCCCCAACCAAGGTAGAGACCTGCCCCGATTAGCACGATCGGCACCCATACCATACCAAGACTTAGGAAACCTGGCAAGGTGGTAATTGCGATAATCGTACCAACAACAAACAAAATCGAGGCCGGAATAAAGCCCCAAAAGCCATTGGTGCGAAATAGTGGCTTGCCAAGCAGGCCAATTGAGCCAAAGCCCAAGGCTAAGCCCCAAACAACCGACAAGCCATTGGTGAGGTTGGCAAAGGGAATCCCAACCGCAAGTCCAGTCAGAATTGCCGCAGGAATGAAAAGCCCAAATAGGCGTTTGGCAAAGGCAAAGAAGAAGAAACAACTGGCAATCGTAAATAAAATCATGGCTGGAATAAATGCGTCGGTATCGATCCCAAAATCAGCGCCGCCCATTAAACGAGCTAAAAACCATAAAACCCCAAACACAATCAAGCCAATTGCGGCAATCCCACGTGAATCGCGCTGCGCAGTCAGTTGATCTAGAAATTTGTTGCTTGGCGCTGGTTGATTGGTTTGATAGATCGGATATTGAGCTTGGGCAGCCTCGATTTGGCGTGCGCGTTCGGTATCATTATCGGTGTATGGTTGCATAACTTCCTCCTATGGTTTTGGCCTCGATTGGACGACAACACGTTCACAGTTGTTGCAGCACTGTGAATGAATATGAAATTGATTTGCTCTTTCAACTTGACGCTCTTTGTATAATAGCCTGCACCGGACGTTTTGGCTATATCCAGTTTGCTGATTAACTGCATTACGCTTAATTAGCGCTGCTTTAGGGATGTTATGCGCTTAAGCTTTGTTCGTTGGTTGCTGCTATTCAGCATGCTGGGTTTGTTTGGTCTTCGCTATTTAAAACCAATCCAAGCCCACATTGCTCCTCAGATTTCCCATTCTCGCGTTGCTGCCAACCCAAATATGTTTAATTGGGATACGTTTCAGCCGATTCCTTTAGCTCGTTTTGAGGCTGGCGGGGCAATTGTGGGCGATAGCTTGTATGTGATTGGCGGGTTTTATACCAACCAAGTGCAAGCCACTGATACCGTTTTTGCCTACAACATCACTACCAATCAATGGCGAATTTGTGCCAATATTCCTGAAGCGATCACCCATGCGCCTGTCGTTGCCGATGGGAATTTGATTTATGTGCTTGGTGGCTATATTGGCGATTCGCCAGGCGGCAGCACGCAGCATGTCTGGGTTTACAACACCATTACCAATGCGTGGAGCCGTGGCCCCGATTTGCCAGAAGATCGGGGCGCAGCTGGCGCAACCAAGTTGGGCCGCGAAATTCACTTTTTTGGTGGTGCGCATCGCCGCGATCGCCAGCTCGAAGAATGGGATAGCGACCAGCATTTTGTGCTTAATTTGGATAGCCAAGTTTGGCGCACAGCCGCACCCATGCCCAATGCCCGCAATCATCTTGGCGCGGCGACGCTGAACGGCTCTGTCTATGCGATTGGCGGTCAATATCTAGCCGCTGAATCGACCAGCAGCCAAGTCGAAGTTGATCGCTATGATCCCGTTAGCGATAGCTGGACGCGGGTGGCCGATTTGCCCAAAGGCCGTGGCCATATCACCTCGTCGGTGTTTGAAGTCGATGGCCGAATTATGGTCGTTGGTGGCTCGGTCAATGGTGGCGATTATGGCTTAGCTTCTGCCGATGTGATGCTCTATGATCCCAATGACAATGTATGGATGAAATTAACCTCGATTCCTGGGGTACGCAAAACTCCAGTTGGCGCAGCCTATGGCAATAAAATTTTGGTCACCACTGGCGGCTATGTGCCCAATCCAGAAATGTGGATTGGCCAGCTTGAAGATCATTGGGAATTGGCCCGAACTTTGCCAATCTCGCTCGGTGAGGCTTCTGGCGGGATTATCGGCAATAAAATGTATTTGGTTGGCGAGAGCAATGGCGCTACAGCGGCCTTCGATCTTGGGGCCAACTCGTGGAATGCTGGTTTGGCGCAACGCCCGTATAAAAGCCATAGCCACACGGCCCAAGTTTGGAATCAACGGCTCTATTTGTTTGGCGGCGCAGGCACAAGCGCTGGCAAAGTCCAAATCTATCAACCTTCGAGCAATACGTGGTCGCAAGGCGCGGTGATGCCATTTGCCACGCTGGCTGCTAGCTCTGCATTAATTGATGGCAAAATCTATGTTGCTGGCGGAATTGTCAGCGGCAATACCTCAAATTATCATGCGCTGTATGATCCAGTTGCCAATACGTGGGCTTCGTTGCCAACAATCCCCTTGGCGCGCAATGGCGCTGCTGGCGGCACTGATGGGCGCTATTTCTACTTGTTTGGCGGGCGAGCTAGCGGCCCAACTGGGGCGGCGAGCGCCGATGTGCAAATCTATGATCCGCTGACCCAAACATGGACGAGTAGCGTGAGCGACCAGACAATTCCACCTTTGCCGCAAGCGCGGGCTGATTTGGGCCAAGCTATTTGGCACAAAGGCGAATTTTATCTGCTGGGCGGGTCAGATCAAGCGAGTGTCAGCGATCGGGTTGATGTGTACAATCCTGTGACGAAGCGTTGGCGCAGCGTGGCTGCCATGCCCACGGCGCGTCAAGGGCATGCGCCAATGTTGGTTGGCGGGCGAATCTATGTGCCTGCTGGCGGAACCCAAGCCAGCAGCAGCCAATCGCGTATTTTTGAGGTTTATAATCCTGGAGCTGCTACCCAAGAGCCTGCAACCGCCACGCCAACCGCAATCCCAACCAATACGCCAATTAACACTGCGACGAATACACCAACCAATACGCCAACCAATACGCCAACTAACACTGCGACGAATACACCAACCAATACGCCAACCAATACGCCAACTAACACTGCGACGAATACACCAACCAAAACACCAACCAATACGCCAACTAACACTGCGACGAATACACCAACCAATACGCCAACGCCAACTGTGATACCAACACAAGTGCCAACTGCAACGTTTACCGAAATACCAACAATTACGCCAACTGAAGTGCCAACCGCAACGCCGAGCGAGTTGCCAACTGTAACGCTTATGCCGACCCAGCCAATCAACCACCGAATCCAGATCTATTTGCCGTGGGCAAGCAAATAGCTACATGCCCTCACCCCAACCCCTCTTCCACGGAGCGGGCGAGGGGCTTTTTATTGTGGTTCTTGTCACAATTCGTCGGTAAAAATGGGTGCTAGGGGTGAGGGCATGAAAACCACATTAGCCCAGTACAGGCTGTTACAAACTTACTGGGCTTGGTGCAGAAAATCGAGCACCAGTTGATTGAATAATTCTGGATTATCCATGTTGGCGCAATGGCCAGCATTTGGCAACAGATGTTGTGTAGCATGTTGCTGGCGTTGCTGCCATTCACGGCCTGCTTGCACAATAACCGATTGATCATGCTCGCCAACCAGAATTAATAATGGGTGATTTGGTGCTGTTTGATTTGGGTGCATCAGTTGATTCAATTTGCTCATTAATCGAAATGATGAGCGTGAAAAATGCTGCATGCGTTGGTAAAACAAGCCTTGACCTGCTGGATACAACACGCTGGTTTTGGCAACATAGCGCCGAAAACGCTCCATTGAGAACACCACCAAAAACATCCATTTCAGCATTTCTTTGCGTTGCGCCCGCATGATCGCTCGTTGATCGCCAAAAATGCTGTAGCCACCAACCACAATTAGGCTTTTGACCAGGCTTGGGTTGCGATAGCCAAATTCTTGCGCGACGAGTGAGCCAAGCGAAACTCCCAACACATGAGCTTGCATCTGGTTTTCTGCTTGCAAAATCGCTGCCAAATATTCGGGAGTGCGTTCGATGCCAATTATGCTTTGGTTTGGTTGCGAACGGCCATGGCCAGGCAGATCGATCAAGATAACATAATAATGTTTGGCAAACATTTCAATCTGCTGAACAAAACATTGATGATCGCCAAATGCTGGGTGAATTAACACCAAACTTGGGTTGCTGGGATTGCCCAGCGTATAGTAGTGCAAATCAAAATTGTGCAACGCCATTATTTTGGCGTTTAGTGCTTCACTCATGGCCAGTTTCCTCAAGTTTGGTTAATAATTGTTGATACCAGTTGATGCTGAAGTTGTAGTAGGCCACGCCATATTCCAAGGTAAGCCATTGAAAATCGGCGATCGCTTGTTGATGTTGGTCAACGGCGGTTTGTTCGCGCTCGCGCAGCAAACTATTGAGCTGGGCATGCACTATTTGCAAGCTTGTAAGATGTTCGCGCACCAGCCGAATGCGCTCGTTTGGCGTGAGAAAGCCCATAAAAAACAAGCGCGTTAAGGCTGGTTCTTTGACCTTCTCTTGGGGAATGGCACTTGCCAGCCATTGATCGAAGGCAATTTTTCCCACAGGTGTGAGGCTATAGATTTTTTTAAATCGACCAGCCTCAATCTGTTCCTCTACCGTAATTGCTTGCTTAGCGATCAGTTTTTCAAGTGCGCTGTTGATGCTGCCAAAACTGGCGCTATAAAACAGCGAGATCGTTTCTTCAAGAATTTTCTTGATTTCGTAGCTGCTGCGTGGCTTGAGCAGCAATAAGCCCAAAATTACATATTCCATAATATATCCTTCCGTGATATATCTAATAGTAATATGAATTTTATCCTTGTCAAATAAGCCAGATAGTTTATTCTGGCGCATTCGTTATGCCTGTAAAGCACGCAAAGTAAAATAAGGGGAATTGTAATAAGGAATAGATTCCACAGGATTAATATTTGGGGATGCAGGGGGATGAAAACCTCCGGCGGAGGGACGGAAGGGTGGTGAACCCAGATTGAAATTTAACATCATTAAGAACCCAATTGTTCTATGGAGAAGAAAGCTAGAATCAATTTGAAGCACCAACCCTAATTTGCTATGATCAACCATGAGCTTCGGAGCGAATTACTTGTTATTTGGGGGATTGATATGGCCCATTCATCAAACATCAAACCAGAATCGTGGCTCGTTTCAGCGGGGCGTGGTTCGCAGCCAGGCGATCCGCTGAATGTGCCGCTTATGCCAGCCTCAAACTTTCTTATCGGTAGTGGCCGTGAATACTCGCGCGATGATGGCACGCCAACGTGGGAAGCGCTTGAAGCGGTGGTTGGCGGCTTAGAAGGTGGTAAAGCACTGGCGTTTGCCTCAGGCATGGCGGCAATTGCGGCGGTATTTGATCAGCTGGCGGTTGGCGCGCTGGTGGTGCTGCCTGATGATTGCTATCAAGGCGTTGCTGGGTTGGCCATGGCTGGTGCTGAGCGTGGACGTTGGTCGTTGCAGCGTATTGCAGTTGATGATACTGCTGCTTGGGTTGCTGCGTGTGCTAAGGCCGATTTGGTTTGGCTCGAATCGCCATCAAACCCATTGCTGACGGTTGCTGATTTAGCGGTTATTTGTGCTGCGCCGCGCAAAGCAAGCGCGATTGTTGCGGTTGATAATACTTTTGCGACTCCGCTCAACCAGCAGCCGCTTGCTTTTGGTGCAACTGTGGCCTTGCAATCGGCAACCAAATTTATTGGTGGCCACTCAGATTTGTTGGCTGGTGTTGCGACGACCAACGATCTTGGCTTCTGGCATGCGCTTAAAAAATCGCGTGAACTAACCGGAGCAACGCCCGGCACGCTTGAGGCTTATCTCGCGGTGCGTGGCGCGCGGACTTTGGCGGTGCGGCTCCAGCGGGCGCAACAAAGTGCAATGCTACTAGCCGAGCGGCTTGAAGCCCATCCGCAGGTTATGCGTGTGCGCTATCCTGGTTTGGCCTCGCATCCAACCCATGTGACGGCGCAACGGGTGCTCAAAGGTTTTGGCACGATTATTTCGTTTGATCTTGTGGGCGGAGCTGAGGTTGCCGATGCAGTTTGCAAGCAAGTGCAATTAATCCACCATGCGACCAGCCTTGGGGCAGTTGAATCGACGATGGAACGGCGGGCGGCAATTCCTGGGCAGGAGCATCTGCCACCATCGTTATTGCGCCTGAGCGTTGGGATTGAGGATGTAGAAGATCTGTGGACTGATCTTGCAGCAGCGATCGAGGCTGCAACCAGCTAAATTTAATAGTGGGAATGAAGAGTTCCCTCACCCCCAACCCCTCTCCCGTGGCGCGGGAGAGGGGAGTTTAGTTCAGTGGTTGAAGCCTGATTTCTTGGTTTTCAATCGTGCTCCCCCTCGCCCGCATCTAGTGGGAGAGGGGGCTGGGGGGTGAGGGAACTTATCCCAATCTAGGCTGCTGGGCCAGCTACGCCAATCACATAGCGATCGGCGGAGAGCAAGCGTTTGGCAGCGGCGTGAATTTGCTCAAGCGTGACTGAGCCGATAATTTCGGGGTAGCGTTGAACATAATCCAGCCCCAGCTTGAAGCGCTCGATATTCAAGAGCATGTTGGCGATGCCACTATTAGCTTCAAGGCTAATGCCCAACATCCCCGTGAGATAGGCAACCGAATCGCTGCGTTCGAGTTCGCTAATGCCTTCGGCCAGCAAACGATCAACTTCTTCTTGAATGGCGTTGAGGGCGCGATCAACATTTTTGGCATTGATGCCTGCATAGACGACCCATGCGCCTGCCCCAACATCGGCATCGATGCGACTGGTGGCGTAATAAGCCAAGCCCTGTTTGTCGCGCACATTTTCACCCAAACGGCCCATCAAGCCTAGTTGGCCAAGCACCAAATTGGCCATCATAGCTGCATAAAAATCAGGGTCGGTGCGGGCTAAGCCTGGCACTGCCCAAACAAGGTCGGATTGGGTTTTGCCTTCGACCACAATTTCGCGACGTTGCACGCTTTGCGGTTGGGCAACTTCGGGCACGTTGGTGGCTGGCGGCTCGCCTTGGCCTTGCCAATCGCCAAACCAGCGCTCAACTTCGGCCAAAATCGCCGTTTCATCAATATCGCCAACAATTGCAATTGTGGTTGCAGCTGGGTGATAGCGTTTGGCAAAGGCTGCCAAATCGGCGGTCGTGATGGATGGCACGGTTTCGAGCGAGCCATTGGGCGACAAATAATACGGATGATCGCTGGGATACAGCTGCTCGCGGGCGGCTTTCGAGGCTTGCGAGCGTGTATCTTGCTCGCTTTGGCGCAGCATGGTTGTAAATTGGGTGCGCAAGCGTTCAATTTCGCGTTCGGGGAAGGTTGGGTTGCGCAGCACATCGGCCAATAATTCCAAAATTAATGGTGCATCGTCACTCAAGGCTTTGCCACCAAACGACGTGGTGTGGCGGCCTGCGCTGGCGGCAATCGAGCAGCCGCGATCTTCGGTGATATTTGTAATATCGTGGAAGCTGCGCGTGGTTGTGCCACGATTGAGTGCCGAGGCAGTGAACACGGCCACGCCATTTAATGCGGCTGGCTCGTGCACTTGACCAAGCGCAATTTCACCTTGAATGCTCACGGTTGGGCTGTTGGGATTGCGCTGCAATAACACAACAATTCCATTGCTCAGCACATGGCGGGTTGCTTGCGAGCCATTATTGGCTGCGGCAGTCGCTTCGGCTTCAGCGGCTTTGGCATTATAAAAGCTCAGCGCTGGGTGAAATGTGCGAGCGGTTGGGGTAATTTGGCCACCGCCGCTGCTATTGCTTGGAGTGAAAATCCCCACGTTGCGTTTTTGGGGCGCTAGATATTCTTGGGCAACGCGTTGCACATCGGCAGCAGTAACAGCAGCAATTTCATCCAACGAACTATCGGCGCGTTCGTAGCTATCGAGGGTTTGCCACATACCTAACATCATAGCTTGGTTGCTAATACGTTCGAGGCTATAGGCTTGTTGAGCGCGCACTTGACGCTGAATTTTGTGCAATTCTGCGTCGCTGATTGGCGTTTGTTGCAGCTTTTCAATTTCGCCGTAGAGCGCTTGCTCAACTTGCTCGACTGTGCGATCTGGGCGCACGGTTGCGCCAACTTCGAATAAAAATGGATCAAGCGTGGCCATAAACGACGAATAAGCTCCGGTTGCCAATTCGCCTTCGACCAAAGCCCGATACAAGCGGGCTGAACGATTGGTTTGCGCGCCGCCACCAGTGAACGACGGCGATTTGCCGCCAGTCAAGACTGCATCAAGCACGGTTAATGCTGCCCAATCGGGCGAGGTGGCTGGTGGCGCATGGAAAGCAACTTGAATCATCGAGTTGGGACCGGGCCGCGAAACATGGACGCGGCGTTCGCCTTGTTGCTCTGGCTCTTCGCCGCGCACTTCAGGCAATGGCAAGCCTTGAGGAATCGGGCCATACAATTCTTCGATTTGCTTCAGCACTTCGTCGGTTTTGAAATCGCCGACGACGACCAGCACCGCATTATTGGGCGCATAAAAGGTTTTGTAGTGGGTATATAAATCTTCGCGGGTCATGGCCCGCAGGTCGCTCTTCCAGCCGATTACGCCATTCCGATAGGGGTGAACTTTGAAGGCGGTGGAGCGTAATTCTTCATCAAGCCAAAAACTCGGGCTATTTTCGTTGCCCTCGCGTTCGGAGATAATTACCGTACGTTCGGAAGCGACCTCATCAGGATCAAACGATGAATTGACCATGCGATCAGCTTCGATTTGCAAGCCCAATTTCAAGCGATCGGCTGGCAATGTTTCATAATAGGCGGTGTAATCGATCCAAGTAAAGCCATTGAAGGTACCGCCATTGCGCGCAATCGTTGCATCGAAGGCACCTTTGGGCATTGAGGGCGTGCCTTTGAACAACATATGCTCGCACCAGTGCGAAATGCCCGAAATTCCCACCCGCTCGTTGCGCCCGCCAACTTTATACCAAATCCAGTTGGTGGCGATTGGCGCGGTATGTACTTCGCGGGTAATTACGGTCAAGCCATTGGGCAGCCGATGAACATTGGTTGCAAGTGTCATCATCTGTCTCCTGCAAAAGAAACCTGTGAGTATTATAGAACCGAAAAGCTGGCCGCGCTGCTTACAAGCTATTAACATTCGCGCCGCCAAAATCCCACTTAGAGGGGACAAAGTACGGGCGAATAAACAGGATTGCGAGGGCGATTATTCTAGGCTATGATGGATTTAGCCCTTATTGATCAACAAAATTATTCAGCGCCACGCTGATCACTGTCCCATGTGCGATCACTGGTGCGCCAGCAATGGAGCCTCCCATGCAAATCATCCTTGACCATGTTCAAGCGCACTTTGATCAGTATGTTAAAGCAGCGACTAACCGTGTGTTTAATGCCAAAATTAATCTCTATCGCAGTTTTAGCTATGAGCAACTAGAAACCTCAATTCGCTATGCTTATACTGCGTTCGTGACTGATCTGAACAATGGCACAGTCCAAGAAATGTCCAATTTTCTGCTGCGCATTGGGCCGCAACGCGCAGAACAAGGCGCATCGGTCGAAGATATTTTGTTTGGTATCAATATGGGCGTTGAGGTGATTAGTAACGATTTGCTTCAAACCTTTGAGTCGAATCCAAGCGCATTGTTGTGGTGGATGCAACGGATGCATGCGATTATTTATACTGGCGCAATGAAACTTTCCGATACGATTCTCAAGTTACGCGAACAGCATATTCGCGAGCAGGCCAGCCAAATTGCAGAAATCTCCACGCCGATTATTCCATTGTCTCAAGGCGTGTTGGTCGTGCCATTGATTGGTACGTTGGGCGAATACCGCGCCAGCCGCATTACCGAAGCGCTCTTAAATCGCATCAGTGAGGAGCAAGCCTCGACTGTCTTGATCGATGTAACGGGGGTTCCGGTGGTTGATACCCAAGTCGCTCACCATTTAATTCAATCGGCCCAAGCCGCCAAATTGGTGGGAGCCGAAGTGCTGTTGGTGGGCATTCGACCTGAGATGGCCCAAACGCTCGTGCAACTTGGGGTGAATTTGCAGGGTGTGCGCACCCAAGGCACGTTGCAAGCGGGTGTTGAATATGCCTTTGAGCGCCAGAAACAGCAAGCAGCCAAAGCCTATCGCCGCTAAATAGGTGTTCCCTCACCTCCAACCCCTCTCCCACAGCGCGGGCGAGGGGCTTTTTTGGTTGAGTTGTTCATGCTCATTGACGAGTAAAAATTGAGGAGTGCTGGCAATCAACTATTCGAAATCGGCTGCAAATTGGTAGTACAATTACTGCCAACAGAACCGTTGGGCGGCTCAGCGCCGAGTTGTTTGATGGTTCTGGTGCTGAAGAAGCTTGTTTGTGGCCGTGAGGAAGCATGCATGATTGCTGCGGATTTTTTTGATCAGGTGATTGATCGAGTTAACACCAATTCGGTAAAGTGGGATATGCGCGAGCAATACCTTGGCGGCGCTGATGTGTTGCCATTGTGGGTTGCTGATATGGATTTTCGCTCGCCGCCAGCGGTTACAGCGGCCTTGATCGAGCGTGCTCAACATCCAATTTATGGCTATGCTGCGCGTCCTGAGCGCATGTTCAAGGCAATTCAACATTGGAATCAGACCCGCCATCACTGGGAAATTCCGCAAGAACAGTTGGTGATTAATCCTGGGGTTGTGTTTGCGCTGAACGTGGCAGTGCGCGCTTTTACTCAAGCAGGCGATGGAATTGTGGTGCAGCCGCCAGTGTATGCCCCGTTTTATGGCGCGATTACTGATAATGGCCGAACGATTATCGAAAATCGGCTGCTTGAAGTCGATGGTCGCTACCAAATTGATTTTGCTGATCTTGATGCCAAATTAGCCCAAGCCAAAATGTTGGTTTTGTGCAGCCCGCATAATCCGGTTGGGCGGGTTTGGAACGCAGATGAGCTGAATCGAATTGCTGATTTATGTTTGCAGCATAACGTCATAATCGTGAGCGACGAAATTCACTGCGACCTAACGTTATTTGCCGAATTTACCCCGCTTGGCCGTTTGCGCCCCGATTTGGCCGACTTGCTGATTACCTTGGCCGCACCGAGCAAAACCTTCAACTTGCCCGGCTTGACAACCTCGTATGGCGTGATTGCCAATGAAGAAAAGCGTAAGCTCTATGAGGAAGAAAAAGGTCGTAGCGGCTATCACGTTGGCACCGTCTTTGGCGATATTGGCCTGACCGTAGCCTATGAAGCTGGTGCTGAATGGCTCGATGCATTGCGTGAATATCTACGCGAAAACTATCGTCTGATTGAACAAACTTTTGCTGAGCATCCGCAGGTTCGGTTAACTCCGCTCGAAGGCACCTACTTGGCATGGCTCGATTTTCGGGCAACTGGCTGGAGCGAAGACGAACTAACTGAGCGTTTTCGGACGCAGGCCAAGGTTGGGCCAGAAAAAGGTGGCTTGTATGGCGAGGCTGGCTTGGGCTTCTGGCGTGTCAATTTTGCCACGCCGCGCTCGGTGCTAGCTGAAGGCTTGCGACGCATGCAATTGGCCTTGGAAGAACAGAGAGCATAGAACATAGAACATAAGGCACTTGGCTGTTGGCTATAGGCTATGACCGAGCACGCGCATAAAAAACAGCACGCGATTTGAGCGATCGCGTGCTGTTTTTTTGCAATTAAACGATTGCTTACGATTTAGGAATATTGCCAAAGTAAGGTTTGTCTATTTTGCCAATTATCGCACGATACTTGCAGAATACGAATTGCATCAGCGCTTGAACCTTGGGATGGTTGCAAACATAAATTACTTTTAACCGATACGATAGCATATCCATAGTCGGTATATTTACGAATCCAGCGCTGATTATTTCCGCTATGACAATTCCATTGGACTACCCGAGTGCCTGGCAGATCTAAATCTTTATATACATCGAAGCATTTGCCAATTTCGCCGCCATAGGTTTTGATTCGGTAAGTTGGATATTCTATCTCCGTTTCAATATCTTTGTGCACACCGCCATCAGCCTCAAAATAAAATTGTTCGTTAGTATCGCTGTTACATGGCCATTGAATAATATCAGCACCATCATTCTGTGAACCACCATAAACATTCATGCATTTGCCCGTACCATTATTGCTAATTCGCGAAATGAAGGCTTCGTTGGGTGCAGTTTTGTCGTTTGATTGCGCGTGACTTGTTGCATTATTAATATGATTAAACACCGTGAGCAACATTGCGAGCAATAACCATCCATACATCCGCTTGTGCATAATACGACTCCAAATCTAAAGTGCTTAATCTCGTGCTTTATAGTTTGCGATTAATCAGTGGATAGGTATCGATTGATGGATGCTGAGTGGTATGTTCTGCGAGGATTGCTAATCGATGCTATGTATCAATCGAAGTCCTTAGCTTTTGCTACATATCTATTCTCCTTTTACAAAATTTAAACATTTGGCTTGAGCAGAGTATAGCGATCGCGGTATAATTGCGCTGCTAGGATCTCCTAGCGATTTGCAGTTATGTTAGGCATCCCTAGCATGTTGCGTGGGTTCAAGCGCGAGATAGGCTAGGGTGGCGCTGACGCGATTATCGACGTTGAGTTTCGTGTAGATGCGGTGGAGGCTGGTTTCAATTGTGCCTTCGGTGGTGTGGAGTTGGTGGGCGATTGCTTTGTTGGTTTTGCCTTGAATCAGAATTTGCATAATCCGCTGTTCGTTAGCCGTAAGTTGAACTGCTTGCTTGCTCATGGATGCTCCTTTGGCGTAATAATGCCTAACTCAAGCTTGAATTGATGATCGTGGATGCCAAGGGTTTAGCTGGCTATAAACCGCCTGCCAGCCACGATCAATTGTTTACCTAATCCAGCTGGATAGTTTGAGCCTATTGCAAGCGGCAAAAACGAATCAGGAAATGGTTGCAAGCATTGCTCTGTGGGTGTGAAGTATTGGATTATGGGATAGCACGATAATACTCAATCGCCTAGGAAAACACATCGCTAAATTTAGCGATTTTTGCCCTGCGCCGCTGGTTTGAGCGCTTGCTGATTGCGGGCGGCATAAACTGCTTGTTGGCGCGATTTGACCCCAAGTTTGCTCGCGCTATTGCGCAGATGGCTGCGCACAGTCCAAATCGAAATATCCAAACGCTGGGCAATTTCTGCATCACTACAGCCTTGATCAACCAATTCCAACACATCACATTCACGCGTACTAAGGCTATTCATACGGCACAGGCTCCTTGATTCAATTAAGCATGAATTCGCGATTCACGTTGCTTGCTCTGAATTTCGTATGCTGCGCAGCACAAGAACTTGATGCAGCTACTTTACCAAGGCGTTGCAGCTTGCAGTTATGTTTTTTTAGCACTCACGAATCAATTGCCTGCTTGAACAGCCAATCGTGTGGATTTTTCAGGGGGAATAATGGATTATCGCTATCAAGCCTATACCTTTGCCGAATTGTTACGAATCTTTTTCGAACGCAGCCGTAGCGAGATAATCAATCAAAATAGTCTTGCCCAAACAGTAGGTGTGTCGGTGCCTACCCTGAGTAATTGGTTCACCGGCAAACATACGCCACGCTTCAAAGATCAGGTTTTGCGCTTAGCCACAGCCTTGGGCTTGACTGCGTTAGAGGCCGATTTGCTGCTATGTTCGGTCAAAGAAGCATGGAATACTTATGGCACGCAGCATGATGTTTTGCAGAAATATGCGATTGTGCGCTATCGTGAGGAGTTGGTTTCGCGGGTTGATGCAGTTGCTGATCTGGATGTTTCGCTGGCAACGGTGCAATCAACATGGCAGCTTATCATCCACGATTCGTTTGTTTCAAATAGCCAACATTGGGGCTTAGGCTATAAAGATGATGGGGTTTGCCGCGTTGAGCGAACGATGATCAATGGTAATTATCAACTAACATTACATAATCGTTTTCATAATGATGTTTTTATTGGCGGCGATTCCCACTGTTTTGCGCCGCCGAGCTATTACCTAAGCGTCTATGCCCAACGCGTCGCGGGCGGCAGCGAAAATGATGGGTTTGCGCTTATTTTTGAAGAAATCAGCGATGCCAGCCATGCAATTTTTCGCATTCGCGACCAACTCCAAATTGCGTCGGTAATCAGCACTCGCAACGGCGGCGATTATTTTCAGATTCACCTTGATCGTACCAATGCTCCAATGATCCGCCCAGCTGCGTTTAATCAATTGGGCCTATTGGTTATTGGGCAGAAACATCATTTTTTTATCAATAATGTTTGGGTTGGCTCGGCAGAAATTGAGCGCTTGCCGCAGGCGCGGCTTGATCTGGGGATTATTAGCCAATCGCCAACCCCAGTTATTTGCCGTTTCCAAGATTTTCGGCTTTACACGCCGCCAAATAGTTTTGCTGCCAATGAACATTCCGATTAAGCACTAACGAATGCGGCTTTAAATTATGCCAACAAGCTGTTCATCCAGATCAAGTTAATCGCACCAAACGCTAATATGTGTACTGATATATGACTTGATCCCCCCTCGCCCACGAAAACGCGGGTGAGGGGGAGCACCCATGTTCACCACGCTGTGCGGCAGACCCACAGGATTAAAGCCCCTCGCCCGCTACGTGGGAGAGGGGTTGGGGTGAGGGGATCAAGCCGTGGTTAACCTCATGAACTATTACAGCTATGCTCTATGTTCTTTGTTCTTTATGCTATGCCAACGGTTTGCGATGGGTGCTTGAACTATATTCAACCTCGAAGCCACATTGTTGATAGACCCTTAATGCACCGGTTGGGTTTTCGCTATCCACCCCTAAGGCTGCCTCGGTCATGCCCAGCTCGCGAAACATCGTAAGGCTGCGGTTAATCAAGGCTGAGGCTACGCCTTGTTTGCGCCATGGTCGGCGCACACTGATGCCTTCGGTATAGCCACGCTTGAGGTTGTACTCGCTATTTTCGTTCTGATCAAGATAGTTGAGCACCATTCCCACCACTTCATCACCCTGCCATGCCACTTGCCAAAGCTCGGGCTGGAAGAATGGCGATTGAACCCAGCGCTGAAAATCGGCTTCGGTTGGCTCGGAATAGCCCCAATGGTCGCGGAAAGCTTCGGCATCGGCTGCCCAAATTTGGCGATAAACTTCGGGTGGGCTTGGGCGGGTTTCGATGCCTGCGGGTAGCTCTTGGCTGCCAATCGGCTGGCTCAAATCGCGTTTCATGCTGAAACCACGCCGTGCCACCGCATAGCCAAATTCTTGATAAAGCTTGGCACTATAGGGGTTACGATCAAAGCCATATGTTTGGAAGAAGGGTGTGTTGCTGGTGGGGTTCTCGACATGAATTTCACGTAGCCGTTGTTCTTGATAGGCCAGAATTGCATGGCCAATCCCGCGATTGAGCCATTCTGGTCGAATATGAGCGATTGCGCGTAAAATTCGGTTGCCCGCAGTTTCATCGTACCAACGACTAAATGCATAGCCAATTGGTTGATGATCAACTTCGATAATCACCAGATCTTTATGCAGATCAGTATTTGGGGTGTTGCGATATTGGCGTTGAATATCCTCAGTCGTTGTAATATTGCGTTCGGCCAAGGCTTTTGAGGCGGCGGTAAAAATCTCAGCCATCGCGGCAAAGTCTGTATCATCGCGAAAGAAACGCACCTGCAAGCCGTCAATCTGCGGTAGGTTGGCAAGGTGAATTGATTGCTGTTGCTCTGTCATAAAATTTTGGATGCTCCTGCTTGGTTGGTTTGATTGGTTGCTACGCTCAAGTATCGTTTGCTGGCCGCGCTTTGCCATCAGCCTTAGGCCGATTAAATATCTCCGCCTTGCGACTGAGCATAATCAAGCTGGTCGATTCTGATGGTATAGTTAAGCGAGAGTGTTTGCCTCACGCTATGTTCAGAGACTTTGCAGCATGAAGGAATCGAATGAGTACTGATGTTATTAATTTAATTTTTGGCATGAAACTGCGTCAAGCCCGCCTCGAAGCCAATTTAAGTCTGACCGAATTTGCTGCACGAGCCGAGTTATCGCCATCGTATGTGACTGAGATGGAGAAGGGACGCAAATATCCCAAGCCCGATAAAATTGTTAAAATGGCCCATGTGCTGGGCAAAGCCTACGATGAATTGGTCTCGATTAAGCTGAATCCTGCTTTGGCTTACCTCGAAAATATGCTTTCATCGCCGTTGTTGCGCCATTTTCCCTTCGAGGAATTTGAGCTTGATCCCAATGAGTTGGTTGGCTTATTTACCAAAGCTCCCGATAAAGCGAGCGCCTTGTTGCACGCCATTTGGGAGATTGCGCGCCAATACGATATGAAGGATGAGCATTTCTTTCGGGCAGCGCTGCGTTCGTATCAAGAAATTCACGAAAATTATTTTCCCGAAATCGAAGAAGAGGCTGAAGCCTTTGCTGCCAAATATCACCTTAATTTGTTTCCGGTGGGCATCGAGCAGCTTAAGCAGATTTTGCAGCAACAATTTGGCTATCGGGTTGATGAAACCACCTTGGCTGATCACGAGCTACTTTCGCATTATCGCGCTGTTTATATCGACACACCGCGCAAAACCTTGCTGATCAACCCAAATTTATATGAGTTACAGCGCAAATTTATTTTGGCGCGCGAGCTTGGCTATGCCGCCTTGGGACTGAACGAGCGCTCAGTCACCTCAACGCCCGATCAAGTGTTGTCGTTTCGCCAAGTTTCGAATGATTTTAAAGCCTCATATTTTGGCGGAGCTTTATTAATGCCCCGCCAGCCGATGATTGCCGATATTTCGACCTTGTTCAATCAAACCAGCTGGAGTGCCGAGCCGCTGCTGGCGATGCTCAATCACTATGATGTAACGCCCGAAATGTTGCTCTATCGGTTTAGCGAGGTGATTCCAGCGGCCTTTGGCATTTCGCTGCACTTTTTGCGCTTTCACAATGTCGATGGTTCGTACAAACTGATCAAACGGATCAATATGAATCGCTTGTTGCTGCCAAGTGGAATCGGTTTACATGAACACTATTGTCGGCGTTGGTTGGCCTCGCGCCTGCTGATCAACTTATCTGAGCAAACGGGACCACAGCAGCAGCCGTTGGTCGATGTGCAAATTTCGCAATTTTTAGAAAGCCAAGATCGCTTCTTGGATATTGGGTTTGCTCGACCCTTGGTGCTTACACCAACCGTCGGCAGCAGCGTGGTGGTTGGTTTTCGCTTCACGCCTGAGTTATCGAAGGTGATTAAGTTTGTTGATGATCCGGCGATTCATCGCACGGTGATTCATGAAACCTGCCAGCGCTGCCCAATTGACGATTGTGCGGTGCGGAAATCGGTTCCAACCGTGCTGTGGGGCGAGCAACTGCGCGACCGCCGTAATGCCGCGATTGCCGAGATTCGGCGTACCTTATTGCCATAATGTTGTTAATCCTCAAGCAATCAGCAACAGCGCCAGCCTTTGGCGCTGTTATTATTTAACCCCAAGTCCTAGGACTTATGACCGAATTGACATCGAATAGTGTTAGAGTTATTATTTGACTTGTCAGTCATATTTTATTTGATGGTCAAATAATGGCTGAGCGTAAGGAACTGAGCATGCCAAGCCCTGAGAAACCGACCAAGCCTGCCGTGTCGTTGAAAGAGCGCCAACGCGAAGAACGGGCGCGCCTGATTTTAGAGGCCGCCCAAACGATTTTGTTGGAGCGTGGCTATCACGAAACCTCGATTGACGACATTGCGGGCCAAGTTGGGATTGCCAAAGGCACGGTCTATTTACACTTTCCCAGCAAAGAAGATTTGATGATTGCCTTGGTGGAAGGGCAATTACAAAACTTTGTGCAGGTGATCGAAGAAGTGGCGGCGAGCACCAGCAGCGCTCGCGAACGCTTGGAAGCGATTTTGCGTCGCACTTACGATCCAAGCGAAGCGCGGCGCATGCAGATTTTTCTCGAAGTGTTTGGTAGTGCCGATATGCGTTCGCGCTTTGCTGAAAAACACGAACGAACCCAGCCAATCATTGATCATGCACGCAATTTGCTACGGGCAATTATCGAGCAGGGCAAAGCTCAGGGGGAATTTGATCAGCACATTTCAACCAAAGTGATGATTGTGATGTATCTCAATTTGCTTTCACCTCGCAACTATCATCATCTGACAACTGATCAAACAGTGGCGTTTGAAGAGTTGCTGCCTCAAATAATCCAAATTTTCTTCCATGGGATTTCACGGAAGCAAGCTTAAGAAAGGCGCGGAATGGAAACGGCAATTAAGCAAACGGCTTCAGCAGCAGCCGAATTTGAACAGCCACGCTATACCAAGCGCGAAACCTTGCTCACAATGTTGAGCGTGCTCTTGGTGATGCTGTTGGCCTCACTTGATCAAACAATCGTTGGCACGGCGATGCCCAAAGTTATCACCGAATTGCACGGCTTTGATCGCTATACCTGGGTTACGACGGCCTATCTGTTGGCTTCAACGGTGATGGTGCCAATTTATGGCAAGCTTTCAGATATGTTTGGGCGTAAGCCGCTCTTTATCTTTGGCTTAATTGTCTTTTTGATTGGCTCTGGCTTGTGTGGCGCGGCCCAAAGCATGAACCAATTGATTATTTTTCGTGGCTTGCAAGGTTTAGGCGCAGCCGCCTTGATGCCGATTGCCTTGGCGATTGTTGGCGATTTGTTCACGCCGCGCGAACGCGCTCGCTGGCAAGGCATCACTGGTGGGGTTTTTGGGATTTCGGCCATCCTTGGGCCAACCGCTGGTGGCTGGTTGACCGAACACGTTTCATGGCGCTGGATTTTCTACGTCAACTTGCCGTTGGGGATTATCGCGCTCTTGACCTTGATTTTCTTGATGCCAACCCTTGGACGCAAAGCCCAACGGGTCAAAATTGACTACATCGGCTCGATTTTGTTGGTTGTTGGGACGGTTCCGCTGTTGCTGGGCTTCACCTGGGCTGGCTCGAAATATGCTTGGCTCTCAGCCCAAGTTTTGGGCATGTTTGGCTTATCGATTGTGTTTTTGGGCGCATTTATTGCCTATGAAGCATGGCTCGAACGCAATAATGGCCAGCCAATTATCGAACCAAGCCTCTTCAAAAACAGCATTTTCCGCATTTCGGTGCTGATTACAATCATCTCGAATATGGCGCTGTTTGGTAATATTTTCTTCTTGCCCTTGTTTGTGCAAGGCGTGATTGGCACCTCGATTACCAATAGTGGCTTGATTATGACCCCGTTGATGCTGACTGCGATTATTTGTAGCGTGGTGGCGGGCCAAATCGTGGCCGCAACTGGCAAATACAAAATCATTGCAATTGTGGGCATGGCAATTAGCGTGTTGGGCGGCTTCTTGCTGCTGCAACTCGATTTGAATTCGACCAATACCAATGTGGCGATTGATATGGTTGTGTTAGGCTTGGGCATGGGCGCTGGCATGTCGCTGTATACCTTGATTACCCAAAATGCCTTGCCCAACAAAATTGGCCAAGCAACCTCAGCCTTAACCTTCTTCCGCTCGATTGGTAGCACAATTGCTTTGGCGGCAATGGGTTCGGTGATGAACTCGGCCTATTTGCCAGCCTTCAAAGCAGCAATTCCTGCTGAAATTGTGCAAAGCGTACCAGCCGAAAGCTTGGCAGCCTTCAACAATCCGCAAATTTTGCTTTCGCCTGAAACCCAATCGCTGATTCAGGCGCAGTTTGCCCAAGGCGGCGAGCAAGGCCAAGCGCTCTACAACACCTTGTTGGGCGCGGTCAAATATGGCTTGGTTGATGGTATTCACCATGTGTTTATCTTCAGCTTTGGGATCACGGTTTTGGGCTTTGTGGTCGTCTTCTTCCTCAAAGAAATCGAACTACGCGGCGGACGCAAAAAAGCTGGCGCGCAAGTCGAGCAAGATGGCGAAACCGGCGCTGCTGGCATGGCGGCGTTTCATTAGAAGAACATAGAGCAAAGAGCATAGAACATAGAACATAGAGCATAGAACATAGGGATTTGGGATTGGCAACCGTGTCCCCCTCTCCCACGAAAACGCGGGCGAGGGGGAGCACCCATTTCACCACGCCGTGCGGTAGAACCACAAGATTAAAGCCCCTCGCCCGCGCCGTGGGAGAGGGGTTGGGGTGAGGGGATCAGGCGGCGGTTAACCTCATGTACCATTACACATAGAACATATGGATCGGGCTATAGTGGCTCGATCCCCTTTTTTTAAGGATGAATTATGAAGGATGAGGGATGAAATACCAAATCAAAAGGCAAAAGTGAAAAGTCAAAAGCTTATAGCCTAATCCTCAACATCTGTGGGAATCTGTGGCTAAAAATACAGCTTCGCGCTCTTCGCGTGCTTCGCGGTTTCAACTTCGTGTCCTTCATGCTCTTCATTGGATTAAAATATACTAAATTATCTGCTAGCGAATATTCGCTTGACAGCTTTAAAACATTGTGATATTCTTCGCTCAGTGAAAATTCGCTGGCGATAAAAATTATCTACCAAGCCTGTTTTTACTAGAATCCATGCACCAATCCAACGTCGATGGTGACGCACCGGAAAGGAACGACCGCATGACTGATCGGCAACATGGCGTGAAAATCAACGCCCCCATCACCCCCGCTGCGGCGGAATTGTTGACGGAACCAGCTCTCCACTTTTTAGCTGCTTTGCATCGCAGCTTTGACCAAACTCGCCGCGACGTATTGCACGGACGAGTGGAACGCCAAAGCCGACTCGATGCAGGCGAACGCCCTGATTTTCTCGCTGAAACTGCTAGCATTCGAGCCAGCGACTGGCAAATTGCCCCAATTCCTGATGAAATTCGCAATCGGCGGGTTGAAATCACTGGGCCAATCGATCGCAAAATGATCATCAATGCGCTCAACTCTGGAGCCAACGTCTTCATGGCCGACTGTGAAGATGCCACCACTCCAAGCTGGGATAACTTGGTCAGCGGTCAATTGAATTTGCGCGATGCAGTCAACCGCACGATTAGCTTCACCAACGAAGCTGGCAAAGCCTATCGCTTAAATGACCACGTTGCGGTGTTGTTTGTGCGGCCTCGCGGCTGGCACTTGCTCGAAAAGCATGTCACCGTTGATGGCGAACCAATGGCTGGCGGTTTGTTCGATTTTGGTTTGTACTTATTCCACAATGCCAAAACCTTACTCGCCCGTGGCTCTGCTCCTTACTTTTATCTACCAAAACTCGAAAGCCATCGCGAAGCCCGTTTGTGGAATGATGTTTTCGTCTTTGCCCAAAAGCAACTCGGCCTGCCCCATGGCTCGATCAAAGCAACTGTCTTGATCGAAACAATTTTGGCAGCCTTCGAGATGGACGAAATTCTCTACGAATTGCGCGACCACTCTGCTGGCCTCAACTGTGGCCGCTGGGATTACATCTTCAGCTGCATCAAAAAATTTGCCAAACTTGAGCATTTTGTGCTTGCTGATCGGGCTTTCGTAACGATGACCTCACGCTTTATGCGCTCATACTCGTTGCTGGCGATCAAAACTTGCCATCGCCGTGGTGCGCATGCGATGGGCGGTATGGCAGCTCAGATTCCGATTAAGCACGATGCCCAAGCCAATGCCGAAGCCCTCGCCAAAGTTCAAGCAGATAAAGAGCGCGAAGCCCGCGACGGCCACGACGGCACATGGGTTGCTCACCCAGGCTTGGTTCCGTTGGCCAAGGCCGCCTTTGATGCCTTGATGCCTGAAGCTAACCAAATTGGCAAGCAGCTTGAAGTTGAAATTACCGCCGATGATTTGCTGCGTTTCGAGCCATCAGCGCCAATTACCGAGCAAGGCTTGCGCAAAAATATCAGCGTTGGTATCCAATATATCGAGGCTTGGCTTGGTGGCTTAGGCTGTGTGCCGCTCTACAATTTGATGGAAGATGCAGCAACCGCCGAAATCTCCCGTGCGCAAGTTTGGCAATGGGTACATCAGCCCAATGGCATCACCGAAGAGTTTCGCAAAATTACCCTCGAATGGGTGCGCGAGTTGGTTGTGGAAGAATTAGCCACAATTGAACAAGAAGTTGGCGCAGAACGCTATCGTAATGGTCATTATGCCCGCGCTAGCCAATTGTTTGAGCAACTGGTTGCCAACCCAACCTTTACCGAATTTCTCACCCTTCCTGCTTACGACCAAATCGATTAATTAAATTGGCAGCGTGCAGGTGCTAGCATCAAACAACAATGACTAAAACCTGCAATGCTGTGTCGGGATAGATTTGATTTTTACTCGCTACTTTGGCGATGTTGCCCTAGCGCTTTGGCGATTGTAACGAGCTACATGCCACCATTGTAATTTGACAAAGGAGTCAGCCATGAACACCACGAACGGTATCTCAACAACAGAACTGGAACGGGGTTGGGCAACGGACGCACGTTGGCAGGGGATTCAGCGCGATTACACAGCAGAAGATGTTGTGCGTTTGCGCGGTTCAGTCATTATTGAGCAAACGTTGGCTCGTATGGGTGCTGAACGCTTGTGGGATCTCTTACATAGCGAAGATTACGTGCATGCGTTGGGTGCGCTGACTGGCAATCAAGCGATGCAGATGGTCAAAGCAGGCTTGAAAGCAATTTACTTGAGTGGCTGGCAGGTTGCCGCCGATGCCAATATGGCAGGCCAAATGTATCCCGATCAAAGCTTGTATCCCGCCAACAGCGTGCCACAAGTGGTCAAGCGGATCAACCAAACCTTGCAACGCTGCGACCAAATTTATCATTCAGAAGCGAAAGATGGCACCTACTGGTTTGCGCCAATTATCGCCGATGCTGAAGCTGGCTTTGGCGGCCCACTCAATGCCTTCGAAATGATGAAAGCCATGATCGAAGCAGGCGCAGCAGGCGTGCACTTCGAAGATCAATTGTCATCAGAAAAGAAATGTGGCCACTTGGGCGGCAAAGTGCTTATCCCAACGAGCCACTTCATTCGCACGCTGCAAGCTGCTCGTTTGGCCGCCGACGTGATGGACGTACCAACCTTGGTCGTCGCTCGCACCGATGCCAATGGCGCATACCTCTTGACCAGCGACGTTGATCCTCGTGATCGCGAGTTTTGTACTGGCGAACGCACCTCAGAAGGCTTCTTCTGCATTCGCGGCGGCATCGATTCAGCAATTGCCCGTGGTTTGGCCTACGCGCCATATGCCGATTTGATTTGGTGTGAAACTTCAACCCCAGACTTGGAAGAAGCTCGCAAATTTGCTGAAGCGATTCATGCCCAATATCCAGGCAAATTGTTGGCCTATAACTGCTCGCCATCGTTCAACTGGAAGCGCAATTTGGACGATGCCACGATTGCTAAGTTCCAAAGCGAACTCGGCGCAATGGGCTACAAGTTCCAATTCATCACCTTGGCTGGCTTCCACGCCTTGAACTACAGCATGTTCGATTTGGCATCTGGCTACCGCGATCAAGGCATGAGCGCCTATGTTCAGTTGCAACAAGCTGAGTTCAACCGCGAAAGCGAAGGCTACACCGCCGTCAAGCACCAACGCGAAGTTGGCACTGGCTACTTCGATATGGTTGCCCAAGCAGTTTCCGGTGGTATGTCATCGACCACCGCCTTGAGCGGCTCGACCGAGCACGAACAATTTGTTGGAGCCCATTAGAAAGGATGAGGGAAGAGGAATGAAGGATGAAGAGTAGGATTTAGGGGTAGAAACAGAACATAAGGAAAGTCAGAAGTCAGAAATCAAAAGTCAAAAGTAGGCTTTAGAAGTCATCAGGGATTAGGTTTAACGCAGAGGCGCAGAGCATAGATGGCGCTAGGCTAGCGGAATATTTTGTAGTATTGCAATAATTCCGATAGCCAAAAGCCTATAGCCCATAGCCAATTTCCCTTCGTGCTCTTCGTGTTCTTCGTGGTTTCAACATCCTAAATCCTACTCGATCTGCGACTATTGCAAAGCCAGTGAGCCGGCTCTGCGATGGTAAAAAATACCCTGCATTGCTCGCACCGCGCTGATCTCTCCATGAGATCGCGGTGCGAGTTTTTTGGCTATAATACAACCTCGCTTGTGTTTTGGAGATTTGGCAATGGCGCAGCATCGCAATGTGATTTTAATTGGCATGCCTGGCTCAGGCAAAAGTACGCTGGGTATTTTATTGGCCAAAGCGTTGGTCTTCGATTTTATTGATACTGATGTGGTGATTCAAACTCGCCAGCATGGCCGCTTGATTGAGATTCTCGAACGGCTTGGCCCTGAGCAATTTTGCGCAGTCGAAAACCAATATTGCGCCGAGCTAGAGCTTGATCAATATGTGGTGGCAACTGGCGGCAGCGTGATTTACAGCCCCGATGCCATGGCCAATTTTCAGCGGCTTGGCACGATCGTCTATCTTGCGATTGAATTTGCTGAACTTTTGCCACGGATCAGCGATATGGATTCGCGCGGAATTGTGATGCAGCCAGGCCAGACCTTTGCCGATTTATATGCCGAGCGTGTGCCGCTCTACCAACAATTTGCCGATATTACGGTGCAGTGCACTGGCGACGATCACGAACATACAGTCAGCCAAATTATGGCGGCGTTAGCTGCACATACTTAATTTGGCTGTGCTCAACGCTAATTGTGCCATCGGCAGCGAAAAAGCGCTCGCCACTATCAACTGGAATCGACAGCAGATCGATTGGCGCTGAGCGTTTAATCGTGCTGGTTAATTCGGCAATTACTTGGGTTAATGGTTCTAGGTTACTGGCCCATTTGGCAAACACAAAATGGGTTTGGCGATAGCGCTTGAGCAACGTTTCCAATTTATCCATCCCTACATGGCCAGCCTCGCCCCAAAACAGCGGTGCTCCTTGACTATCGAGGGCAATCACATCAGGCTTATAGCGCAAGCCAATTGGTGTTTCAACTCGGGCCTCGGGATAGTTGGGCAAATATAAAGCCCAAATTAATGCCTTCATAATCACATGTTCGCTTGATTCGACTGGGCGTTTAATCATTACCACTTGCGAACCATGGGCCTTGAATGTCCATTTACGGCGTAAAAATAGCTCATTGCTCATGCTGAAACTCCCTATGCAGCCTAGCGTATAGCTTTAGGATACCTATTCTACGAATTGAGAGTTTGAAAGGATTGTTGTTATGGATTCAATATTTTCGTTTTTGGTATTTGTCGGTTTGGTTGGGCTGATTATCGCTTGGCATGTCTTTGAACATAAACGTTCAGTCCAGTTAATTCAGCAATGGGCTGCTAGCAACGGCTACCAGATTCTCGAGCTTGAGCAACGCTGGTTTCGGCGCGGCCCCTTCTTTTGGCGCTCTAGTAAATACCATACTGTGTTCTATGTTGATGTGATTAATGCGCAAGGCGCGATGCAAGCTGTTTGGATTCGCTGTGGTGGCTGGTTTAGCGGGCTTTTCTCCGATCAGCTGACAGTCCGATTCGATTCATAAGCTTGAAACCAATCCCAATAGGGCGTGTTTTTGATCAAGCGCCGATTATAATCAGGTGCTTGATCGTTCCACCAAACTGGGCCGCGTTCGCCGAGCGCCACTTTACAGCGCTGAACCTCGGCGCGAGCTGTGCGTTCGGCCTCGTGGTTTTGTTGGCGTTTGGCTTGGCCAACAGCGCGGCGGGCGTTCATCAATTGATTGACCAAATGTTGACGTTCTTCAGGATCTAAGTTTGGGTTGCTACAGCGCCATAAGCGTTGCTTGACCACAAAATAGCGTCCATCGGGAGTTGTTGGATATTTTGGCATGGCTGCTCCTTGCGGTTGCATACCAAAAATAATGCCAGCGCAACGTTTAATCATTAACTGCGTATCGAGAGCAAGATTGTTTTGAAAGGAGAGGTTTTTGATGCTTGTGTATGTTTTGGTTACTTTAGCGGTTGTGAGTGGCGCATTTTTGCTTGGGCGCTATCAGATTCTCAAACGCGATGAACATATTGAAGATTGGGCTGTGCAGCAAAAATATCAAATTGTAGCGATTAAACGCCCTTGGCTGAGCCTTGGCCCCTTTCTCTGGCGCACAGGCGAAAATGATCAAGTCTATAAAGTTGAATTACAGGATCAAGCTGGCGAAAATATGAGTGGCTGGTTGCGCTATCGCGGCTTTTTATTCGGCAATTATGAAATTGATTTGGAATTTGAATAGGTTTTTTGAAATAAAAATGTGATTTTGAAAATGCAAATGGTGCAAGGCTAGAAATTTAGCCTTGCACCATATTTTTATGTTTAAAACTCTAGGCGATTAATGCTCCTGATTTGCGCCGACCATGCGACGGAATAGGCTGCCAACCAAGCTAAATGGTTGCGGTTCGGCAACGCCCAAGCGGCTAGAGCTGGTTTGATCGATTAATCCAATCACGCGCGCGAAGGTTTCGATTTGTTGCTGCATCAAATCAAAATCAAGTTTATCGATGGCTGCATTGCTGGGCGTAGCGCATAAATAATTGGGCGCAGGAATTAGTGAAATTGTGGGAATATTGACTTTGTAGAATGGCTCACCCTCGCCAAAATAAATATCGTTGATCGGCAGAATGGTGAGCACGCGCTGCTTGGTGCGCTGCAAAAGGGCGCTGTAATACAGTTGTTCAAGCATTGGGCTGGTGGTATAGGTCAACTCAATTTCTGGTTGGGTCGTTGGTTGATAGCTGGTGAAGGCTCGATTATCGTGCCATTCGCTACAGCCTAAATGCTCCAAGGTAACCCCAGCAACTGCCCGAAATTGCTGGCCGTTCCATAATTCTGGGTGCTCGGCGAGCCATGTGCTGGTAGCTTGACCATGCTTGCCAAGTTGCGGCAGTTGAAAGTGACCTGTTGCAAAGATAAAAATTAAATTTCGCTCAAGGCTTTGGTTTTTGAACCAACGTACCAAGGCCAATAAGCCGAACGCACCGTTCTCTTCTGGAGCGTTCGGCCCATCAGTGTGGGTGTTAATCAAAATACTTTCGTTCGAGGTTTGGCTTGGCAAAACCACATACAAGCTCTCAGTTGGGCATTGCTCAGTTAGCGTGACTTCTAGGGTGAAGCGAATTTGTTGGCCTTGGGCAGCTGCTTGCTTGAGTTGCTGTCCTACCACTGAATCGACCCATAGCGCCGGACAATCTTGGTAGTTGGTGGTGAAGGGCAAATATTGGGCTGCTGCATTGGCTGGCGAGATTTTCGACCACATGCAAATTACGGCTTTGACTCCAGCTTTTTTGGCGGCTTGCAGGTCGGGGCCGCCGAGAAACGAGCCAAGGGTTGGGTTACGCAGCGTTTTTGGGAGTTGGGTTGCACTGGCTTGGGCCGCCTTAGTTGGGTGAATAAACAGCATGGTTGGCAAAGCTGGAACCGCAACTTCGACCAAAGCAATTTTGCCAGCTGCTTGTTGGAAATTGCCTGGGCTTTTGCCACAATCGACCAATTCGCCAAGAATGCCTTCGGCAGGCGTGCAGCCAGAATAGGGATAGTAGAAACTTGTGGTAATTCTGGTTTCGCTGCGATTGGCGTTTTGTAGCGCCAAGCCCCAGTTTTGAGCTTCCCAGCGCGTGAAAAAATAGCGATCGCGTTGGACTTCGCAGCCAAGGGCAGTTAATTCGGTGGCCAAAAATTCGATAAAGCGCTGATGAGCTTCGCTGCCGGTTAGGCGCGGCCCTAATGCTTCGAGATAGCGATGCCAGCCAATTAATTCTTGATGGGTGGTAATCTTCATGAATTCAGCCTCACTCGCACAGGATGTTCGATTAACTCGGTTAGTTCTGGCACAATCTCGCGATGCCAAGCCCAATCGTTGCGCAGCTGCGCGACAATCAAATCAGTTAAGTTCATGTGCAGCCAATAACAGTGCAAACGATTTTCAAGATTAGCGGGAATTATATCGTACTGTTGGGCAAATCGCAGCCATGGTTGTAAATAATTTGTAGCCTGACCATAACAACTTTGTTGGGCAAGATCGTAAACCCAATCGCCATAGCCAAATTCGGCCCAATCGAGCACGGCCACAATTGCCTGCTGCTGGCAAAGCACATTATCAAAGCCAAAATCACGATGGATTAATGAGCGTTCGGTGGTGATTGTGCTGAGTAACCCTTCCATGACGCGATAGCCTTGGCGCAATAAGGCTCCGGTCTGGTCTTGTCGTTCGTACCAATCGCGCCAAACATAATCAAATTTATAATTGCCAATATCTAAAATTTCTTCGGCCCATGTTTGGTAGCGGCCTTGGCCTTGACTGTTGGCCAAACCCCAGCCTGTGCTTGGGCCAAGGTCTTGTTGATGCAGTTGGTGCAGTGTTTGAAACAGGTGCGGCTGGATTTGGCTGAGTTGCTGTGGCTCAAACGCTGAGATGGTTTGGCCTGCGATGAATGGACTAATCGCGTAGACCCAGCCATCGGCAAATTGCTGATGCGCAATAATTGGTGGGATTGGCAAATATTGGCCCCAATGCTGGGCGGCGTATGCATCTTTTAAAAAATCTTGGTAGTGCTTGCTGATTCGCACCACATAAGTTTGGGCATTGTGTTCAAATTGGTAGGCTTGGGCAAACCAACCAGCGCCGATAACGCTGATGTGTTCGAGCTGAAAGCCCGAATCGGCTTCGATTGCTTGGCGTAATAGAGGATCAAGCTGCATCAAACATCCTCACACAGACAATATTCCACCAGCATTGTACCCCGAAGTGCTTGATCCACGAAGGATACGAAGGATGGAAACCGCGAAGAGCGCGAAGGACGCGAAGAACGTCAAGCTCCATGGGGAGAGCCTATCCCTTCATCCCTCATCCTTCATCCTTGCCGTTGGCCACAGATTGGCACAGATTTATGTGATTATTCCGCAGTGCCAACAAGCTGATCTTTTTTAGCCACGAATTGCCTAAATTTCACCAATTGATGCCCGATAGCCAATAGCCTACAGCCAAGGGCCATGCTTCCTCTGCGCCGCTGCGTTAAATGTTGATTTTGCCTTCTGATTTCTGACTTTTGATTTTTGCCTTCTGATTTCTGATTTCTACATTTTGCCTTCATCCTTCATCCCTCATCCTTCATCCTTTATTTCTCTGCGCCGCTGCGTTAAATGTTGACTTTTGATTTTTGCCTTCTGACTTTTGCCTTTCTTCCTCCCCCAATGCTAGTTATGGAGGTGGACTAGCGATTGATTGCATTGAGGCCTACTTACCAGCATACTTGAGTGCTAGAATTATTAAAATTGCGCTGGTTTAGGTGAGGAGCAAGCGGTGCAACGCAAGCTTGGGTTTGGGCTATTGGGGATGCTGCTGTGGCTGGTTGGGTTGGCAGTATGTGGCGGCCTGTTTGGCTGGAATTTGGCTTGGCTCAAGGAATGGCAATGGCTAGCTGAGCAAACTGGCTGGCGTTTTTGGCTTGCCCAAGCGGTTTTTCGGGTGCTCTTGTTTTTGCCATTGGTGCTAGGCTTGTTGTTATTGCTCCATCCTTTATGGCTTGGGCGGCGCTTATTGCCAACACCGAAGGCTGATTCAAGCTCGAACACTGCTCCGTTGGCCCACGAAACGCTCAATCGGCGGCGTTTTATGATCGAGGCTGGCCTGCTTGGTGGCTTGGTTGGCTATAGCAGCTTGATCGAGCCATTCAACCCCGAAATTGTAGAGCTTGAGCTGCCAATCGCCAATTTGCCAAGCCGCTTCGAGGGCTTTAAGATTGTGCAATTGAGCGATTTGCATGTGTGTGCTTACACTCCCGCCGATGATGTGGCCCGCGCTGTGGCCTTGATTAATCGGCTTGATGCAGATATTGTGACGATTACTGGCGATTTTGTTGATCGCCATGCCAAATTTGCCGACGATGCGACGATTCCGTTGCGCCAATTACAAGCCCGCGAAGGTATTTTTTCGGTGCTCGGCAACCACGATTATTATACTGGTGATATTGATCGCATGATTTGGTCAATTAAACGCGCCGATCTGGGCTTGTTGATCAATCAGCAAACCGTTATTCGGCGTGGCGCTGAGCGCTTAAATCTGGTTGGCTTGGACGATCCCAAGCATAATGATGGCAATGGCTGGAGCCATGCCAATATTGATTTGGCGCGGGCCTTTGCCAATCTGCATGCTAGCGATCCATGCATCACATTGTTGCACAACCCAATTTTTGCACCAAGCGTGATTAGTGCCTATGCGCCGCAACTCGTGCTTTCTGGTCACACTCATGGCGGCCAGATTTGGGTACCGATCTTGACCGAAAGCGCCGTGCGTTCGCGTGATCGCTTTGTGGAGGGCCGCTATCAACTTGCCACCAGCCAGATCTATGTTAATCGTGGTTGGGGCTTTACTGGCCCGCCGTTGCGTTTTGCCAAACGCCCAGAAATTAGCGTGATTCGGTTGACGAGAGATCAAGGGTCAGGGTTTAGGGATCGGGGATAGTTTTTAGGATCAGATTGGATAGTTTAGGAAGCAGATAGTGGCAACAATTGTTCCTCTGATGCGCCAAATTGGGCGTTGGACAGGTTTGGCCTTGGCAATTGGGCTAACTGCTGGTTTGGCAAGTGCGCTTTTTCTCGTCAGTTTGGCGTGGGTAACTCAGCTGCAAACCACCAATTGGTGGCTGTTGCTTTGTTTGCCGTTGCTTGGTGGCTTGTTGGCTTGGCTCTATCAGCGTTTTGGCCAGAGCGTGGCGGCTGGCAATAATCTGATCATCGAACAATTGCATATCCCAGACGCAGCGGAAATTCCCTTGCGGATGGCTCCGCTCGTATTGCTTGGAACCTTGCTGACCCATCTTGGCGGAGGCTCTGCTGGCCGAGAAGGCACGGCGGTGCAAATGGGCACAAGTTTGGCAGCACAGCTTGGCCGCTGGTGGCGTTTGCCGCAGGCTGAAGTGCGTTTAGTGCTGATGATGGGTATGAGTGCTGGCTTTGCGAGTGTGTTTGGCACCCCGATTGCTGGCACGATCTTCGCGCTGGAAGTGCTGGCATTTGGGGTTTTGCGCTACGAAGCATTATTGCCATGTTTGGCTGCGGCCTTGGTTGGCGATGCGGTGGTGCGCTGGTTGAATGTTGCGCATAGCCATTATCAGGTTGCAAGTGTCCCTGATTTGAGCACAACTTGGATTATTTTGATTGTTGCTGGGGTTTGTTTTGGATTAACGAGTGCTGCTTTTGCGATCTGGACAGAATTGGTGCAGCGCCGATCGCGGCATTGGCTGCCCAATCCAATTCTGCGGGCAATGCTTGGCGGCTTAGTGATTGTAATTATAAGTTTTTTGTTGAATACTCGTGATTACAATGGGCTGAGTTTGCCGTTGCTCGCCCAAGCATTTGAGCCACAAGGCGTTGTACCATGGGCTTTTGCGCTCAAGTTATTGTTAACTGGTTTGACGTTGGGTGTGGGCTTCAAAGGTGGTGAAGTAACGCCATTGTTTGTGATTGGCGCGACGCTTGGTTCTGCCTTGGCTCAGCTTTTTGGTTTGCCAAGCGATCTGCTGGCGGCTTTGGGCTTGATTGCGGTCTTTGCAGGGGCAGCGAATACGCCGCTGGCTTGCGTGTTGATGGGCGTTGAATTATTTGGCTCGGCTTTGCTCGTGCCATTGATGCTGACAACCGTGATTGCCTACACAGTTTCTGGCCATCGCGGAATCTATGTGGCCCAACGAGTTGGCTGGGCGAAACGACGAGATTTAGTGCAGCATACTGGCAAGCGGCTTGATGAGTTGGATGTTGATTAAATGCGAGAGGCCCGAACTCTAGCCTAGTGTCGGGCCTCATTGTTGCTATTGATTTGCACACATCAATACGTTTAAACTACCACGTCAGTCCTAAAAGCGCTGGGTTTTTCCATTAAACTACGGCCCCAAAGTTTGGCGGAGCTGGCTAGATTCGAACTAGCATCCAGCGGTATATGCATGATAGTGCTTGACTTGATGTTCAACAGCGAATACTGAATCTAGAGCGATAATCTGAATTTGAGTGGCTGTGGTTGCGCCTCTGCCAATTGGGCTACCCAGCCGAATGTGGTGGCTGGGGGAGGATTCGAACCTCCACTTTCTAACACACTGTGCCGATTCAGCTTGAGCTTTAGTCTCAGCTTGCGCTCTTGCGCAGCAGTATTGTAGGCCAGTTTGGGCGTTTGGGCAATCGTGCTTTAGGCTGATCCACGAGCAACGAGGGCTTAGGGATCAGGGGTCAGGGGCTAGATTTGGAAACCGCGAAGGGCACGAAGAACGCGAAGATTAAGTTTTTTTGCCACAGATTTTTATGATTATTTTTTATATTCTTCGCACTCTGATTTTTGACATTTGACTTTTGATTTCTGACTTTTGATTTCATCCTTCATCCTTTGTTCCTCTGTGCCGCTGCGTTAAATTTCTGATCCACGAAGAGCACGAAGAGCACGAAGGGAAGGTGGCTATTGGCTATTGGCTTTTGGTCTTATTCCCGATAGCCTATAGCCTGAAGCCTATAGCCTTTGTGTTCTATGCTCTATGTTCTATGTTCTTTTTTCATACAGCTCAAACGTGCGTTGCAACATGGTTTGCAATTCAAATTGCTGCTGAATGCGTTGGCGAGCGGCTTGGCGACAAGCTTGATTTAATGATTGGTTGCTGAGCATGCGCCCGATGGCTTGGGCTAGTGCAGCACTTTGGCCTGGCTCGACCAATAAGCCTTGTTGGCCATCGCTGATCGCTTCGCGCGTGCCGTCGGTGCTGCTGGCCACAATCGCTTGCCCACTGGCCATGGCTTCGAGCAAGGCAAACGATAAGCCTTCGTACAGCGAGGGCAGCACAAATACATCAAGGGCTGCCAATGCTGCGGGCATAGCATGCTGTTGGCCGACAAAATGAACCTGATCAGGCTTGGGCAAATGTTGGGCAGCTTGCCGTAATTCACCCTCCAAATCGCCTTCGCCAATGAGCGCTACATGAACATCTGGCTGCTGTTGCCAAATTGTTGGTAGCGCCTCGAACAATATTTGATGGCCTTTTTGGCGACTCAAGCGGCCAACCACGCCTAAAAGTGGCACATCGTGGGGAATTTGCCAAGCCTCGCGGGTTGCTGGATCACGCGGTTGTGGCTGCCAGCGCTGGCTATCGACGGCATTATAAATGGTGTGCAAGCGCCACTTAGGAAAGCCAAATTGCTCAAGTAACAACTGGGCATTGCCTTGCGAAACTGCAATTCCAGCGTGTAAGGTGGCATATTGCCAGCGCCGATTGAGCAAGCGCAAATGGTGCGAAAGCCAATTGAAGCGCGGAATTGGTGTAACCAATTGGAAGGTGATAATGCGGCGTGGAACGCGCGCTAAGGCTGCACCTAGCACCAATTCGGCGGCGCGGCGTGGCGATGGCACGACAAAATGCACAATATCAGGCCGTAATTGGCGAAATAGCTGCGCCGCTTGGTTAACTGCTTTAAACGATAAACCATGCTCATGCACCGCATCCAAGGTTGCGATGCTGGCTCCATGAGCTTTGGCCCGATCGATCAAAGGTTGGGTGGCTGCACGCGGCGGCATCAACAACCCAAGCTCAAAACGCTGTTGATCGGCATTCAGCAACAGCGTTTCTAAATAGCCTTCAGCGCCGCCAAGGCCAGTGCTATCGGTAACAAACCACAGCCGTTGTTTCACGCAGGCACTCGGTAAATTGCTAAGCGGGTTTGTTGAATGCGATAAATTGGTAAGCGATCGGCTAGCTCGTTGACACAGCGAGTTACGCCAACACACTCAGGGTGGGCATCGACCCAGGTATAATCATCCCAAACCACCACGCCACCAGGCCGTACCAATTTGAGCGCCACTTCGGTATCGGCCTTCACAAAGGGATACGAATGATCTGCATCGACCAACACGAGATCCATTTGGCCATAATACGGGCTAAAATCAAATGGCTCTAAGCCAAGCCAAAGTTGGCTGATTTTGCTGGCTTCAGGGGTGTTGTGAAAATGCTGGCCTGGCGTGAAAGTCAATTCAAACTGATAGCCATTGCGGCGCAAATATTCGTTGCGGGTCTTAATATCAAGATCAAGCGTGTAGATTTTGGTTTCGGGGCTGCTATGTTGGGCCATCATGCGCGTGGTTGCGCCCATGTAGGTGCCAAATTCAAAAATCGTTTTGGGCTGGCTAATTTGGGTCACGCCCGCCAACGACAACAATTCGGCCAAGGGCATTTCCATAGTATCGTCGCGGACAATCGAGGCAACTGGCACTTCGATGCTCGCTTGGCGACCTTCGGGAAATAACTCAGGCAACGAGCGTTGGGTCAGGGTATATTCGGCGTAACGGCCATATTGCTCAAACAGGCGTTGGCGCACAGTTTTTTGATTGCTGGCGACGCGCCAAGCAATGTAGCGCTGCATAATTGGCTTGGGAATAAATGGCCGCACTCGGCTTTTCCACGACATAGCGATTCCTTTTACACTGAATAAAGGCTGGTGATTGCTTGCGATAATTCGGCCAGATCGACGGTGGCCGTGCCAACTTTGCCCACCACGATGCCCGCCGCGATATTGGCCAATTGCATGGCCTGCTCCAAACTGCTGCCGCTGGCCAAGGCCAAGGCCAAAATGGCTACGACCGTATCGCCTGCTCCGGTCACATCGTAGACATTGCGAGCGTGGGTTGGCAAAAAAACTGGCGCATGTTGGTTGCGATAGAGTGCCATGCCATCAGCGCTGCGGGTGATAATAAGCGCCGCGCCTTGCAGCAAATCCAATAAGTGATCGGCGGCACGTTGCAGTTGTTCAAGGCTGTGTAAGCTGAGGCCAGTGACGACCTGGGTTTCTTGCAGATTAGGCGTAATCACGCTGGCTTGGGCATAGCGCTGATAATTGATGCCCTTGGGATCAACGACCACTGGAATATTGTAACGCCGCGCTTGTTGAATCACATGTTGGCAAACCCGCTCTGTGAGCACGCCCTTGGCATAATCGGAGAGAATGCAAACCTGACAATTTGCAATCTGCTTATCAACCCACGCACACAACGCAGTTTCGCTGGCCGCATCGAGCGTAGTGTTGACCTCGCTATCATAGCGCAACATCTGTTGGTTATGGGCGATAATCCGCGTTTTGAGCGTGGTTGGGCGTTGGGCCTTGATCAAGCCGCTGCTTTCGCCAACGCCCGCCTGTTCGAGCGCCAATTTAAGCTGTTGGGCAGCCAGATCGTCACCAATTACGCCGCCAAGTAGCACTTCTGCATTGAGCGCGGCAATGCTAGCGGCCACGTTGCTGGCTCCACCAGGCCGATAGCTGCGCGAGCGCACATTGACGATTGGCACTGGCGCTTCGGGCGAAATCCGCGTAACATCGCCCCAAATATATTCATCGAGCATCACATCGCCAACAATTAAGACCCGTTGTTGGCTTAATTTGGCCAGCGTTGCGGTTAATTCATGCACGATGAATCTCCAATTCGATCAGCTCATGGGCGGGCCGCGGCTTGATATAATCCACATTTAAGGGCTGACCAACTAAGGCCAATTGGTCTTCGACCGCTGCCAGCACTTGCTCGAGCGTAATTTCCTGCATACATTGGCGCTCGATTGGGCAATTCTCCCACAGCCAACATGGCGCACAATTTAATGGCGTGTACAAATTGCTGTTGCAGCTATAGCCCGATTGAAATGGCGCTTCACGGCCACCAAAAATAATCACCGAACGGCAATCGACAGCCCGTGCGAGGTGCATTTGAAAGCCAACAAAGCCAATAAATAATTGCGCCGCCTGCAAAATTGCTGCCGATTCACGGATGCTCGCTTTACCTCGTAGATCAAGCACATGCTCAAGTTTGGGATCGCTGGGCATGCCAAGTTGAACTACCGTAAAGCGTTTGGCTAATTCATTAACTACAATTTGCATCCGTTCGGGATACCATTCTTTGGTGGCGATCGGATAACGTGCTGCTAAAATTGAGCTTTGCACCACAATATAGGGCTTGGAAATAATATGTTGTGAACATTCAGCCGCAGTTAAATGCAAATAAGGCCGGATACCAACCGGATAATCAATCCCCAGCACTGAAGCCATATTAGTAATTAGATGTTGCTGCGGTGGTAAATCACGGCCTTGCTCTTTAATATGGGTCGTATAATTCAGCCGTTTAAAGGCCATGTTGTGTTGTTCGATAATTTTAAAATAGTATGGCATAACTGGAATAATTCCAGCAACATCAGGATTATGGGCGAATAATTCGGGATTGTTAGTTTGCATCCACAGGTCAGCTTCGCCATGTTCGCGTAACGCGCGAAAAATTGCTGTACATAATAATTGGTCGCCAAGACCACCGCCAAAGCCTAGTACTCGCTTGATTATTGGCTTGCGCAGGTGCAAATTTAAATGCCACCAACGTGGTATGAATTTACTTTGCCAATCGTAGCGCAAGCGACGCTGAACCCGCGCTAAAAATGAAATTTGGTTTGGATCTGCCACAACTAGGCCTCAATTTTCTCGCACACCAATTCCCACGAATAAATATCAACATCGGGATTTTCGTGGATAAACTTGGTTTGACCTAGTTCACGCAACAAGCCTTTGACAAACTCCAGCGAAAAATGGGCATGCTTATGATGTGGATTGTAGGGCTGGCCAGTTTTTTGGCAATGTACCCGAAAGCGTTGCTCATCAGGGCAGAAAATAACCAAACGTCCGCCAACTTTCAATACCCGCAACCATTCTTTTAATGCAGCTTTGGTATCGTCAAAATCTTCGAGCAAGTGCGACGAATAAATATAATCGATCACATTATCGGCAAACCAATACAAATTATCGGCATCGCCGCCCAATTGCACTGGATATTGACCAACAGCAGTATACGGTTGCGGCAAATCGACCCGCACGGCACGAGGATTAATTGGGTCGCCACCAAAGCCTAAATCTAAACCATAGCCAACACAAAATGGGTCGAGCCGCGCACGACATTTCGAGGTTTCGCTGGCCCAAGCCCATTTGGTGGTACGTTTGGCCTGAATTTTTGGCAAAATTGTGCGCATCGCCGAACGGGCAACCTTTTCGACACCAAAGGCGCGGCTGACCGTTTTGAGTGCTGGCAAAGCCCGCAGATAATTTTTCCAAACAATTTGGCGTGTGCGAGCAATATATTTAGTCATGGCGCGAATCCTTGTTACAGGCAGCGTACAGCGCTGCTTCAACCCGATCGATCATCGTGGTCATGCGAAACTCGCGATCAACAATCGCGGTCGCTTGCTGGCGTAGTTTTTCAGCTAAGGCTGGTTGGGTGAATAACGTGGCAATATGGGCGGCGCAGCCAGCGGCATCGTCGCGAGCAAAGACCATGCCAGTTTCTTCGTGCTTGATAATTTCAGTCGTGCCGCCAGTATCCGAGCCAACCACCACCAAGCCCATGGCCAAGGCCTCAACCACGGTGATGCTAAATGGCTCGTCCCAGCGCGATGGGAAAATCAGAATATCGTGGTTGGCGTAAATGTCGGGCAGTTCTTGGCGCGGTAATTTGCCCCGCCAATCGACGCTTTGGCTGATGCCCAGTGTTTCGGCGTAGCGCTGCATGTCGCTGGTGTATTCGGCGGAAAGCCCAGCACCCACAATCGAGAGCGTCGCTTGTGCGAAGCCATGGTTTTGTTGCACCAAGGCAAAGGCTTCGAGCAAGGTTTCCATGCCTTTGTGGCCAGAAATTTGGCCAACGAATAACAGGCGCTGGCCCATCGCTGCTGAGCGTTCGCGGCGCACAAATAAATCGTAATCAACGCCCCAACGAATAACGTGAGTGTTGGGCATGGGGCCAATTGGCTGGGTTTGCTTGAGCAAAAAGTCGCTGGCAAAAATTGCATTCGCATAGCTAATGGGCAGATGATTACGAAAGCCAGTTTTGCGCCCTAGCTTCCAGCCCAGCAGTTTGCGCCCAAGCCAACGCAACGGGTGGCGCGGCATATAGTGCCATGGATCGAAAATGCCAATCCGAATTGGCCAGTGATCGGAGATGAAAAAGACGGTGCGATAGCCCTGATCTTGTAGCATGCGCACTGCCGACATCGATGCTTGGTAAAAGCTCCACACAAACACAATATCGGGTTTTAGCGCTTTGGCAAGCGCTAAAATACGCGGCTGATTGTGCATTTCGCGTTCGTACAAACGCCGTTGATGGGCGAGTGTGGTTTGAGCTACAGGGTGAATATCGATCGTCAATGAGCGCTCGACAAAACCTTCGCGCACTTCGCGATCCACGCCGTAGGTGCTGGTGAGCACGGTTACATCGTGGCCTTTGGCTCGCAATCCGGCAACCACATCGCCACAACCAACCTCATAGCCGCCGATATAGTGCGGCGGAAACAAGCTGGTCAATACCAGAATCTTTAATGGTTGCATTAATCGCGATCCTCTTGCGCCGTTTCAGGCCACTGCCACTGCCCGCTCAGCCGTACATTGCCTGCATAATCGAGCCGACTCATTGATGGTGGCGTGCTAGGGCCGGGCAAAATCTCGACTTGCGCGCAACCAGGCAGATAATCCAGCGCACTGCCATCACCAGAACGCACGCCAACATCGAGCAAATAGATGCCTGGTTGAAGATTGAGCGTGTCGATGGTGCTAGTGAGTTGGCCATGCTGGCCGCGCTTGATTTGGTAGCGTGGCGCGTTCAAATCGCTATCAACCGTCATCAAGCGTGTGCCTTCGAGCGAGGAAAAGCCATAGCCAAACGAAACGCCATAAACATCGGCATAGGCTTCGTAGTTGAAACTGACGTTGAGCGCTTCGCCATGCAAAATTGGCTCGCCATGATTGAAGGTCAAATCGTTGATTTTGAAGCGTTTGCCATAATCGTAATGGCGCACGGCCTCGCGCAAATCGACGCGCGAGCTGCTTGAGGTCACAGTTTCCATTAAATATTCGTTGACGATCGAGGCCGATGGGCCATCTTTGAGCACTGTGCCTTTGTTGAGCCAAATAACGCGTTGACATAAGCTGCGAATTGCTGCCATATTGTGGCTAACAAACAGCACTGTGCGGCCATTCTGGGCAACTTCGCCCATTTTGCCCAAACATTTCTTTTGAAACTGAGCATCACCAACCGCCAATACTTCATCGACGATCAGAATTTCTGGCTCAAGGTGGGCGGCAACTGCGAAGGCCAAGCGCAAATACATGCCGCTGGAATAATGCTTAACCATCGTGTCGATAAATTGCTCAACTTCAGCAAAAGCCACAATTTCATCGAATTTGCGGTTAATTTCGGCGCGGCTCATGCCGAGAATTGCCCCGTTGAGATACATATTTTCGCGGCCTGTGAGGTCGGGATGAAAGCCGGTGCCAACTTCGAGCAAGGTGCCAACCCGCCCACGAATCATGGCCGAGCCAGCGGTTGGCTCGGTGATGCGCGACAGCACTTTTAACAACGTGCTTTTGCCAGCGCCGTTGTGGCCAATAATTCCCACGACCTCACCTTGATTGACATCGAACGAGACATCGCGCAACGCCCAAAACTCTTTGGTTGCGGCTTGGGTGCCTTGGCCACGTAGCGCCGAACGCAAACGCCTGGCTGGCGCAAGCATGGCATCGGACACAGTTTCGCGAAAGGTTTTCTGAAACGAATTCGCCCCAATGCGAAATTGCTTACTTAAATGCTCGACCTGAATCGCAATCTCGCTCATTGTTACACCATATCTGCAAATTGTTTTTCAACGCGGCGGAAATATAACGCTCCGGTGATCAGCAGGAAAAGGGCAATGCCAACTGATGGCAGCATCGTTGACCACGTGATTTGGCCAGTGCCAAGCAGCGACCAACGAAAGCCATCGATCACCCCAGCCATTGGATTCAGCCCATACAACCAGCGCCATTGGTTGGGAATTAAGCTGCTGGAGTAGGCAACTGGGCTGCCATATTGCCAAAGCTGCGCCATAAACGGAATGACGTAGCGAATATCACGAAACTGCACATTTAATGCAGATAACCATAAACTTACACCTAAGCCTGTGATGATCACCAAAAGAATAAAGAGCGGCAACGCTAGCATGCGGATGGTTGGCGTAATATCAAACCACAGCAACATGCCAAACATCACCACAAAGGCAATCGCAAAATCGACCAAGCCACCAAGCACGGTCGAGATTGGCACGGTTAAGCGGGGAAAATAGACTTTTTTGATCAGGTTTGCGTTGCCGACTAGGCTATTTGAGCCTTGGCTGAGGGCGTTGGCAAACAGCGCCCATGGCACCAGCGCCGTAATCGAAAAAGCTTCGTAGGCGATGCCATCCGAGGGCAACTTGGCCAGCCTGCCGAAAATCAGCGTAAAGACAATCATCGAAAACACTGGTTGGATAATTGCCCATGCTGCGCCAAGCACTGTCTGTTTATAACGGACTTTGACATCGCGCCAAATCAGAAAAAACAGTAATTCACGGTAGGCCCAAAGTTCGCGCAATTGCAACGAAACCCAGCCATTCGATGCTTCTATCCGCGTGATGGGGGTTGTTTGTAACGTCGTGGAGGCTCTTTGCACTGTTTTCTCACCACACAATGTTTGTTAACAGACGAAGCCATTATAGCATATCACGCTTGGCTTGGCAGTTTGTTAGGAGTAGGGATCGATCGTTGGAGGTCGGGGATCAGTTTTGATCTACGAAGGAAAAGAGGCTCTAGGCTATGGGCTATGGGCTTTTGGCTCTTGACGTTACCAACACATGTCCGATAGCCAATAGCCCATAGCCATATATCCTCTGCGCCGCTGCGTTAAATGCCTCCCCACGAAGGACACGAAGGATCGGAACCACGAAGAGCGCGAAGGACGCGAAAGTTGAGTTTTTTCGCCCCAGATTGGCCCAAATTTTCATGATTATGCTTCCGATAGCCTAGAGCCAATAGCCAACAGCCAAACCTCCTCAACGTCGCGGCAGCTAATCATGCTCCGGTTTCGTACCTGTGGCATCAACATAGGCATGAATGCGGGGGTAGGTATAGCTATCGGATTCGCTGATGTAAATGGTGCGCAAACCGTAGACTAAATTATCGGTTTGAATTTGGCTCAACATATCGTGGGCTTTGATGGTTGGATCGATGCTCTGCCAAATGCGCTCAAAATCGGGCAGTTGCATCAAACTGGTAATTTTCTCTTGATACCACGATTCAAATTGGCAGGTGCGATTGGCCTGTTGAAAACTGTAGACATAGCTGCGGGCGACCCGATCCCATTGCAAACCACCTTTATTTAAAAGCTTGCGGGCTGAATAATTCACAGAATCAAACATGAAGTGCAAGATATTGCGATGTTGTTCGGGAATGTTCTCAAAGCGTAGCCCCAAAAATTGCTGAAAAACATGCACCATCGGTTGATTAATCGCCAACAAATCCCAAACTTGATTAACCAAAAATGCCGGATAGACCAAAATATCGAGTAAATTTTGATATTGGGCAATTTGGGCATCGAGGGCTACCCCGCTAAGAATATCAGGATCTTCGGCGTAGCCCGCGCTCCGCAACAGATGGTTGCGCTCATGGGTTGGGCATTCCAACAAACTGGCAATTCCACGCACAACATGTTCGGCTACCTGATTTTTGGCCCTTTGCTCGAGCAGGCGTTTATAGGTTGGATATTCGGCCCAAATTGCTTGTTGGCTAAAAGGATTAGGCTGCTTTTTTTGTTTATTGTGCCAAAGCTGATCTTCAAAGGCGCGCTTGCGTTGAATCCGAATAGTTTCGGCAGCAGCAATAAAGGCAGCGTTAATTTGTCCAGCCCGATCGTTAATTTTCGTCATTGCTTCTTTGACTTTTTCAAGGATAAACCACCTTTTTTGATGCTACCAAGCCTTTGAAACAATGTCAAGTTGCCTTGATTTAGCGTAACAAAACCCTAGACAAATATCTAGCCAAATAGGTGCGAAGCCGCTATGCTAGGTCGTAGAAGGTCGCCATATGCATCAGTTTGTGGGAGAGTTGGGCAGATACGACAGGATTGACATATTGGGGTATGTCAATCCTGTTGCTATTTAAACTCGCTTAATCGTGCCAAGCAGCGTAAGATTGTTGCTACCGACTGCTCATTTGTTACAACTCCTAATTTTTAAACCCCAATTTCAGCCCTTGAATGCTTGGGTGCTAGGCAACGTATGCATGAGGTGGCTATGAACGACCATTTTCAGCGTCAGTTTGTTGGCTTTCGGCGGATGCGTAGCGCATGCTCATTGCTGCTACTTATGAGTTTGCTTTGGCTCAATCCACTTGGCAGTAGCTTGGTGAAGCAAGGGTTTGCCCAACACAATCCCAACTCGCCGCTTTGTAACAATCCGGCGATCGTGAGCAATGCCAATGATTCTGGAGTTGGTTCGTTACGGCAGGCAATTGTTGATGTTTGTGTTAATGGCAGAATTACATTTGCCAATGATTACCGTATTTATTTGAATACGGCATTACAACTTAGCAAACCCATCACCATCGATGCTACTGGGCGCTCGATTATTTTAAGTGGTGATAGTACTAACGATGGCTCAGCCAATGTGCGAATTTTTGATATTACGGTAACAGCCAGCATCACAATAACCCACATGACGCTTGAATATGGTATTGGAACCGATGGTGGCGCTATTCGGAATCGCGGCAATTTGACGATTCGCGATAGCCTCTTTCGCAACAATAGAGTTAGCAGTTCTGGTGGGGCAATCTATGCCGATACAGGCACGCTCACAATTGAGCAAACGACCTTTGATTCAAATACTGCTGGGATTAATGGCGGCGCAATTTGGAGCGAAGCCAATACGACAAATTTGATTAATAGCACGCTTGTGGGTAATACTGCACCCAATGGCGGCGGCTTTGCCATTTTCAATGCTACAGCAAATCTGCTGCATACGACATTTTCAGCGAATAGTGGCACGAATGGAGCCGATTTGCGAATCATAAGTAGCAGCGTGAATAGCTCCAATACTATTTTGGCCAATAGTCGTAGCGGCCCAAATTGCTTAGGTACGTTGGCACTTAATCGCAATACGTTGATTGAAGATGGTTCATGTGCTGCCACGATTACTGGCGATCCGCTGCTGGCAAGCTTGGCAGATTATACTGGCTCAACCCCAACCATGGCTCTGTTGCCTGGTAGCCCAGCAATCGATGCAGGTGATAGCGCTGTTTGTGCGCTAATCGATCAACGTGGAATTGCTCGACCTCAAGGTGTGGGCTGTGATCTTGGTGCATTCGAATCACAAGGCTTTCATTTAACGCTTCTGGCTGGCAACCATCAAGTGGCAGATTTGGCGAGTGCTTTTCCCTTGGCGTTGCGCATCCAAGCAGTTGCCAATGCTGCCAACGAGCCAGTTGGTGGGGGTGGAGTGCTGACTTTGAGCGCGCCATCCAGTGGTGCAAGTCTGAACACGCCAACCCTCACGACAACCTTAGCAAGCAATGCTCAAGCGAGCATTCTACCAATTGCCAACACAATTAGCGGGAGTTATAGCGTTACAGCCAGCCTGCAAGGTGCGGCAAATCCAATTGCCTTCAGCTTAAGCAACTGTTTTCCCAATCGTGTGGTAAGCACCAATCACGATAGTGGCGTTGGCTCATTGCGTGAGGCATTGGCCCAAACCTGCACTGCAGGAACGGTGAGCTTTGCTGAAAGCATGGTGATCACGCCAAGCAGTCGGTTAGAAATCTTGAAAGGCTTTACGCTTGATGCAGAGAATACGTCGATTACGCTTGATGGCTCGCTGCATAGCAATGGCATTCTCTATGTCAATGCTACCAAACCTGCTATGCTCAAAGGCTTGACGCTGATCAATGGCTCGGCTAATCGGGGCGCAGCTATTTACAACGAAACCGATTTGTTTGTTGATACGAGCGTGATTCAGGCCAATCTTGGGATTGGCACAAATCCAAGCGGAGCTGGCATCTATAATAGTGGCGTTTTAACCGTTACCAACAGTTTATTGACTGGCAATCGGTCTTCATTGGGAGCAGCAATTTTTACAACTGGTAGTGACAATCGCACCAATGTCAGCAATAGCACAATTATCAGCAATACTGCCAGTTTTGGAGCTGGGTTTGAGTTAAACAATGGGATGCTGATTATTACCAATAGCAGTATTATTGGGAATCAAGCGCTAGAAGGTAGCGGCATTGATACACTTGGTGGCACGTTAGTGGTTGCAAATAGCACGATTGCCCATAATCAAGCAACCACACGTGGCGGTGGCGTGTATATTTTTGGTGGCTCAACCAATGCGCGCCTAACCAATACAACGATTGTGTCGAACAGCTCGCCAAGCATTGGTGGCTTGCGCAGCCAAGGTCAATTGCATTTGGTCAATAGTTTGATCAGTGACAATGCTGGTGGCGATTGTTTGGCGACGACATTGGGAACCAATAATAATAACTTTGTCGCCGATGCGAGTTGTGCTGCGAGCTTGAGTGGCGAGGCGTATCTGAGCAGGCTGGGCGATTATGGCGGTTCAACTGCAACGATTGCGCTATTGCCTGGCAGTCCAGCGATTGATGCAGGCGACAGTAGTGCCTGTGCTAGTACGCTAGTTGCAGGCCTCGATCAACGTGGGGTTGTACGCGAGGCTGCCTGTGATCTTGGTGCATTTGAATCGCAAGGTTTTACGCTGGAGTTGGTTCGTGGCGATCAACAAACAACTGTCGTAAATCAGCCTTTTGCCCAAGCCTTGACGGTGCAAGTTCAGGCTAATAATCCCAATGAACCGATTCTGACTGGGGCAATTAGCTTTGCAGCACCATTGAGCGGGGCCAGCACGATCCCAACCCAAACCACACGCTTAATTGATCAAACGGGCTTGGTAAGTGCAACACTCAACGCGAATGCATTTACTGGCGACTATGTGGTTGCGGCCTCAGCGCTTGGGGCTGCCAATCAATTAAGTTTTCATTTAAACAATTGTGCTGGGATGCACCTGACCGTAACCAGCGCTGCTGATGCTGGCCCAGGCTCGTTGCGCGAAGCAATTGAGAATATATGCGACGCTGGCTTGATTAACTTTGATGGCGCTAAAACCATTCATTTGGCAAGCACTCTGAGTTTGAATCAACGGGTAACGATTGCTGGTGCTGAACATAATGTTGTAATTAGTGGTGATAGCGACCAAAATGGGACTGCTGATGTGCAACCATTTTTGATTGCCAGCACTGCTAGCGTGACCATGAGCAACCTGCTGATTGTTGATGGCACGGCAACCAGCGGCGGCGCGATTCAAAATCAAGGCCAGCTTTGGCTTGAATCCGTTCGCTTGGTCGATAATCATTCCAGCGCTACGGTTAATGGCCAAGGTGGTGGTGGCCTCTACAACACTGGTTGGGCCAGCTTACACAATTGTGTTATCGAGCAGAATACGGCGGCCCGTGGCGCTGGAATTATGGTTGCCAATGGCGGCAAGCTCCAAATCGAGGATTGTATTATTCGCACCAATACTGCCACAACTGCTGGCGGTGGCTTGCTGAATGCCTTAGGTGGCACGATTGAAATTGTTGATACCGCAATTTTGAGCAACACCGCCTCTATTGGTGGCGGCTTACGCAACACTGGCGCAACCACCACGATGCAGAATGTGCTGCTACAAGCCAATCAGGCAACCAATGCTGGCGGGGCAATTCATAGCAACGGGGTATTAACCATTACCCAAAGTTTGTTGCAGGGCAATATTGTCGATGGAGTGCAAGGGCTTGGCGCTGGTGGCGCAATTCAGCTAGAGGTTGCGAGCAGCCGCACCACATTAATCAATGTGACGCTGAGCGCCAACCAAGCTAATGGTGGCAGCGATGCTGGCGGCGGCGCAATTATGCACTACGATGGCACGCTCAACATCATCAACAGCACAATTGCCGATAACCAAACAATTGGTTTGAATGGCGCAGGCATTCGGCGTGTTGCTGGGACGGTCACGCTCATCAATTCGTTGATCAGCAATAATCGTAGAAATGGCTTAGCCAACGATTTGGCGGGCAACTTCGTTTCTGGCGATTACAATTTGATTGGCGATTTGAGCGCCGCAAGTTTAAGCGGCTCAACGACCAACACATTAACTAACACAGCGCCATTGCTCGCTCCATTGGCCAATTATGGCGGCTCGAACGCCAGCTATGCCTTATTGCCTGGGAGTCCTGCAATCGATGCAGCTGGTGCTGCGCAATGTCCAAGCAGCGATCAACGTGGGGTTGCGCGCGCTGCAAGCTGCGATATTGGCGCGTTTGAATCACGTGGGTTTCAGCTAAATTTGGTGAGTGGCGACCACCAAACGACCCTGACTAACACGTCATTTGCTGAGCCGCTGGTTTTTTCAATCACAGCGAATGCTGCCGAAGAGCCAGTTGGCTCTGGTGGTTTGATTCACTTAACTGCGCCAAACACTGGAGCTAGCATTTCCCCCGCTACGGTAGCTATCCCAACCACCAGCAATGGTCTGCAAAGCGTTATGCTCACTGCCAACGCAGTAGCGGGAAGTTATCAAGTTTTGGTGAGTGCGCGCGGCGTAATCAGCCCATTAACGGTTAATTTGAGCCAGCGCCAACAAAGCTATGTTGTCTTGTTGCCGTTTGTAGTGCGTCAATAAGCTCCTTTTCGTTGCCATCATTCAAGCCCCTCGCCTGCATACCGTGAGCGAGGGGTTTTTCCTGTGCAGAATTGGATGCTTGGTGAGCTATTGCTGCTGCTGACATCAGTTGGTAATCTGCGTAGATAGCATTTTGCTGTGTTGCACGCTAGGCTTGTAGCAGTTTTTGTATGCAGCAGGAGTTTGGTCTATGGCTCGCCGTTCGTTTATCCCTCATCGACCATTGCAGCGTGCGTGGCATTTTGATCGCGGCTTGCCCAAGCCGTTGATTGTGCTGTTGTTGCTCGATTTATGTTTGTTGTTGCCAGTGCCATTTTTATTGCCAGCTGTTTTTGGCGAGCGGCCCGTAGCGCAAACCTCACTCCAAACCCACGTTGAAGCGCCACTTGCCACCCCGATCGCGCATGGTGCCGGCATCGGGAGTGCTGGCGAACAGCGCCAACTGCCGTTATTAATTGATGCGGTGCGTTTGCAAGATGCGCGTTATGGCGATGCGCAAACGGTGGCAACTCTCATCGCCACCTATCTGCCAGCCCTGGCCGACCAACGCTTTGCGGTTGGTAATGACATGCGCCAAGATGCTGCCAATATCATCACTGGGCAAGCGCTGCGCTGGAATATCAATCCCTTGGTCTTGGTCAGCTTGTTGACCATCAATCACGGTTTAACCAACTCCTTAGCCTTTGATAAGGCCTTTGGCGGCCCTGAAGCTGGCTTTCCGCAACAAGTGCTGTGGGTTACACTTAGCTTGCGCGAGGGCTTGAGCCAACCATTAACCAACACCTTTCAACTTAATGATGGAAGTTGGTGGTCGACTGAGCAGCCTTTGGATTTGGCCAACGCCAGCTTGTTGCGGGTTTTGGCCAAAACGCACGATCAAACCCAGCTTGAAAGCTTGCTTGGGGTTGGAAACGCGGCTTGGGTGGCTAAAGTCACGCCAATTATGGGCGATCCACGTCAGCCAATCTACAATCCGGTTGCTGATCAACCATTTATGTTTACCCCGTTTAATGCTGCCAACCATCCAATTGCCCAATTCGACCATCAATATCCCTTGATCAAGGCCGATGGGACGATGCTGAGCAATGGGTTAAGCTTCGAATTGGGCTATGATGGGCATAATGGCTGGGATTATGATTTGCCTGCTGATAGCCCAATTTTGGCTGTAGCAGCGGGCAAAGTGCTATTTGCTGGCTGGGTTGATAGCGGTTGTACAACGCCCGCCGGAGTGGTTGTGGTTCAACATCCCAATGGCTATCGCAGTTCGTATTGGCATTTGGCGCGAGTTGATGTGCAGGCTGGCAGCCAAATTGCCCAATCGGCCCTGATTGGGCTGGTGGGCCAAACGGGCTGTAGTGTTAATTACCATCTGCATTTGAGCATTCAGCGCTTGGGTCGCGATGTTGATCCTGCTGGCTGGTGTAGCAATCTGCCTGATCCATGGGCGGTGCATCCTGCTGGGGCAAGCAGTCGTTGGCTTTGGCTGGATCAAGTTGATAGTTGCAATCAACCAGCGCTGAGCAGTTTGGCCGACGACAGCGATCCGGCGACCACAACTCGTTATGGCAGCCATTGGCAGGCTGATACAGCTGGGAATTTCAATGGCTCGCATTGGACAAACGGTGGTGGCCAAAGCCTCTGGCGGCCATGGATTGCCCAAGCAGGCCGCTATCGCGTGCTTGTGTTTATCCCCAATACGGCGACTAATGCTGGTACGGCGCATTATCGAGTGGCGCATAGCGATGGCATGAACGAAATCGTGATTGATCAAGCGAAGCATGCTGGAAGTTGGCTGAGTTTGGGCGAATTTTGGTTTGAGCCTGGGCAAATTGGCCGCATTGGCCTGAGTGCGATTCCTGGCACAATCACCTGGGCCGATGCGGTGGCGATTCAGCCGCTTCAGCCCTAGCTCCAGGAGCGTTCCATCAGCCCACTCGTCCGCATCCAGTTGGCGAGCTTGATTGCGGTAAAAACCACAGGCTTAAAGCCCCTCGCCCACTGGACGCGGGCGAGGGTATCATTAAGCAACTGCCTTGGCTAAATCGGCTAAAAATGCTTCGGCAGCAGAATCGCTGATTAAGCGGGTATCATAACTGAGGGTTGCAATTGCTTGTTGGCTGATTTGTAGTGCCTCGCCAAGCAACACTTTGCGCACACCGCCGATGTGCAAGGTTGCCGATTGACCGTAGCGAATCGGCGCTGCGCTCCACAGATTGACATCACTTTGGATAAAACTAAACACGCATGGCTGCTGATTTGAGTTGGTGCTTAACGCTCGTTGCAAGCCGCGCAAATTGAGATCGGCTGCAAATGGAATGCTCGTGCTGCCCGCTGGATGCTCGGCAAGAATATGCAAACTGGCGCGTTCCAGCCGATCGCCATCAACCCAGAGGCTGCGCAACAATGGGTGGCGCTGCAACAGATGGATTGTTGCCAAGAGGAGTTGGGCGGTTAGCTCGCTCGGCGCAAAGCGATCGACGCTAATTGAGTGTGAGCAATAGGCTTGCGGGATGGTTGCGGCAGCGATTTGGCGCAATTGAAGCTGCTGTTGTTGCTCGTTGGTCCAGGCTTGCAGGCTGCTTGATTGTTGGGTTGGTTGCTGAGCTGGTTGGCTTTTTGGCGCAGGCACAATAATCACCTGCTCTGATTGGGCAAACGCATTGCCCATCTGTTCGGCGACACAAAAGCCATCAGCTGGAGCGGCTAGTTGCTCAGTAGGATTAGGCGTGGGTGCGGCGTGATCAGGCAAGTGGGCTAAAATATCACGTTTGCCAACCCGACCATCAGCCAACGTGCCGCTGATCGTGCTTAAATCAAGCTTATGTTGTTCGGCAATCTTGCGTGCCAATGGGGTGACAGTAAGTTGGCGTTTTGACACCGTTTCAACAAATTGTAATAATGGAGTGGTTGCATCGAGGCTGGCTCCCTCATTTACCAATAATGCTGCAATCGTTCCAGCGTGGTGTGCTGGAATCGCCCATTCAGCGTGAGCATCAACAACCAAAGCCACAATTTGGCCTGCTGCAACCACAGCACCTGGTTGAATCAACCAACGAGCTAAGCGAGCACTTGATTGAAACGGTGGTAAGGCCACTGACGATGCCATGAACACTCCTTTGTGATCTACATAATGACAGTTGAGGCAGCCCATTGGCAAGAGCAGTCACCATAAAACCCAATGACTGCGCGCTGAGACGCAAGCTATTGTACCATGGGGATGAATGGTCAAAAACGTTAACGATCTTAACCGTAACGAATTGAGCATTCAGACGGTATACATTGAAAGGGGATGCTCGTTTTGATCGAGTCTCTCAGCGATCAAGAAATTATCGAACGCGCCAAAGCCTACGATCATGCAGTGCTGCAACACCTTTACGAGGCCTACTCGCCAGCGTTGTTTCGTTATATTTATTATCGCATCGGCGACCGTGAAACTGCTGAAGATATCCGCGCCGATGTATTTATCAAGATGCTTGAAGGCCTTGGTTCGTTCAATTATCAAGGTTGGAGCATCGCCTCATGGTTATATCGCATCGCTCATGATCGGGTCGTTGACCATTTACGGCGACAAGGGCGACGCAAACAGGAAACCTTGGTTGATACGGTGGTTGATCCTACCGACGGGCCTGATCAACAGTCGTTAGCATCGTTGGATCATGCTGAACTCTATGCGGCGTTACAGCAACTCACCGATGAGCAAGCTGAAGTGATCATACTGCGATTTTTGCAAGATCGGAGTATTCGTGATGTTGCGCAAATCACTGGTCGTAGCGAAGGTGCTATCAAAGCATTACAGCATCGGGCACTTAACGCGCTAGGTCGATTACTTCGACCAGTGGGGGACTAATGAATGATAATTTGAGCGAGCTGGTGATTGATGCTTGGCAGAATGGGGTTAGCCTCGAAACGCTCTGCAAGCAATATCCGCACCATGCCGACGCTATTCGCCAATTGATTAATCCATTAATCACACTTCAACAGGTCAACGCACCAACGCTGTCACCACGGGCGAGTCAAGCGCAGGCCGATTTTCTGCGTTTAGCTCAACACTATCGGGCACAGGCCGCCGCAAAGCCGAAGCAACGCCGTTCGCTGCTGACCCAACGTTGGTTGTGGGCAACTGCCACGATTGTGTTCTTGCTGTGCTTGAGTGGTAATCTGGTTTTATCGGCTTCAGCTCGTGCGCTGCCAGGCGATAATCTCTATAGTGTTAAACGCTGGAGCGAATCGCTGAGCCTTGCTTTTACGCCAAGCGATCAGCAGTTGGCTGTGCGGATTGAGTTGGTCAATGAACGTCAGCGCGAAATTGCCAGCTTGGTGGCATTAAATAAGCCAGTGCCAAATGGCTTGCTTGATGAAGTGGTGAATGAAACTCAATCGATCGAGCTAGCACTTGCGCCAACCCATACCAATGATCCACGTCGTGATCAGTTACGCCAAGCCAATCAACAACTGCAAACAACGATTGCGATTATCCCAAGCGAAAATCTTGGCGATGACGTTAAGCACCATGATTTGATTGAGACGCTTGATCAAAGTAGTCAGCGCATGGTTGCGAGTGCTTCGGCTACCCCAACCCAAATGGTCAAGCTTATGCTTGAACCAACAATCGCCGATCAGCCGATTATCTTATCCGACCCAACAGTTGGGCCAAATATTGCCAACCCACGTGTGCCGCCCAAGCCCCAAACTCCAACGCTTGAGCCAACCGAGGTTGTTTTGCCGACCTCGACGAGCACCGCATTGCCAACCGTGAAGCCAACCAAGGTTCCAGCACCAGTAGTCAAGCCGATTGCAACGGCTACCTTAGTGCCAACGCTGTTACCAACCAGCACACCGTTGCCAACCGATGTGCCAACGGCGACCGAGTTGCCGCCAGTAACAGCCTTGCCAACAAGTGCTCCAACCAATCTGCCAACAGCGACCGAAAATCCCATTATTGGGCTGCCTACTGCAACACCAGTTGTTGTGCGTAACCCAACCGTGGTAGTGCCAACCAAAGTGCCTGAAGATATTAAACCAACCGAGATGCCAACGCCACAACCGACGGCGGCAGTGCCAACGCCACAACCGCCAGCGCCAGTGCCAACCAAAATACCTGAAGATAGCAAAGGCCAACCGCAACCAATTAGCCATAACTAATCTGTCGGGCGCTAGCGAGCAGCGGTCAGTTATCAGCAAGTAGTGCTTTCGATAGCTGGCCGCTGTTGCCATGCAGGAGAACAGAGAGCAGAGAGCAGAGAGCACGAACATGAGGCTCTCGGCTATGGGCTATCGGAACAATGGTTGGACTTTCAAGCGCATAACTAACAGCCCTTAATTCTCTGCGGCTCTGCGTTAAGGTTTGATCCACGAAGAGCACGAAGAGCACGAAGAGCACGAAGTATAATTCTTTTCGCCACGAATTGCTCGAACAATTCTCCAATAGCCAACAGCCTATAGCCCATAGCCTAAAACATGCTCCCTGATTTCATCCTTCATAATTCATCCTTCATAATTCCATGTGACGCACTGCATTCTAAGTCGGCTATAATAGCGCCAATAGATTGCTTGTTGTAGCACAAGGAGATGATCGATGGCGATCACAAAAGTCGGGGTACTTGGCTGTGGCTTGATGGGCGCGGGCATTGCCCAAGTTGCCGCCCAAGCAGGCTTCACGACGGTTGTGCGGGAAGTTAATCAAGCTGTGTTGGATAAAGGCTTGGCTCGCATCAACGCCATTTTGGACAAGGATGTGGGCAAAGGTAAGCTTAGTGCCGCCGACCGCGATGCAAGCCTAGCCCGTTTGCATGGCACCACCAGCTTCGACGATTTGGCTGATTGTGATTTGATTATTGAGGCGATTGTTGAGCAGTTGCCAGCCAAACGCGAAGTCTTTACTGCGCTTGATGCATTGTGTCCCCCCAGCACGATTTTTGTTTCCAATACTTCATCACTAACAATTATGGAAATGGCAGCAGTCACCAAGCGCCCTGATCGCTTTGCTGGCTTGCACTTCTTCAATCCTGTGCCAGTTATGAAATTGGTCGAGATTGTGCGCGCGCTGACGACCTCCGATGAAACAATTGCCGCATTGCACGAATTTACCCGCGCCTTGGGCAAAACTCCAATCGATACCAGTGACACCACCGGCTTTATTGTCAATCGTTTGCTTGTGCCGTTTTTGCTCGATGCAGTGCGCCTGCTCGAAAGCGGGGTTGCTACGCGCGAAGATATTGACGAGGGCATGAAACTGGGCTGTGGGCATCCGATGGGGCCATTAACCTTGCTCGATTTTGTGGGCATTGATACGGTCTACTCGATTGCCAATATTATGTTTGATGAATTTCGCGAGCCACGTTTTGCCCCACCACCATTGCTGCGGCGCATGATGCTGGCAGGTCACTTCGGGCGCAAATCGGGCCAAGGCTTTTATAAGTATGAGGGATGAAGGATGAATCACTTAATTCATCCTTCATTTCTATGAATTTGTTTGATCTTTCACTGGATTCTGCGCATTTTCGACTCATAAATCGTGCGAGATGAGCAATATTCTAGTAATGTTTGATCCAAACTTCATCCCTCATCCTTCATAATTCATACTTACAGACAGGGGATTTCTATGGCGTTTGAAAATATTGTATTTGAAATTAACGAACAGGTTGCGGTTATAACGGTCAATCGGCCTAAGGCCTTGAATGCCTTAAACAGCGCAACGATTCGCGAATTGGGCCAAGCCGTCGATCAATTGGCCCAAGATTCCGGTGTTCGCGCCTTGATTATTACTGGGGCTGGCGAAAAAGCCTTCGTTGCTGGCGCTGATATTAGCGAAGTCAACAGCATCGAAAGCTCATTGCAAGGCAGCCAAATGTCGGAAGCGTTGCACGATGTATTGTGGAAACTTGGCGAATTGCCGCAAGTTACGATTGCCGCAATCAACGGTTTTGCGCTTGGTGGCGGCTTTGAGCTTGCCTTGGGCTGCGATATTCGGCTAGCTAGCGAACAAGCGCAAGTTGGCTTGCCCGAAGTTGGTTTAGGTTTGGTGCCTGGCTGGGGTGGCGCATTGCGGGTGCAACGCTTGGCTGGCACTGGCGTGGCCAAATATTTGGTGCTGACTGGCGAGCGCATTCCAGCCAGTGAAGCCCAGCGGCTTGGCTTGATTGAAAAAATTGTGCCGGCAGCAGAATTGCTCGACGAAGCCCATAAACTGGCGGCCAAGGTTGCCAAAAATGCGCCATTGGCCACAGCCTTAGCCAAACGCTTGATTAATCGTGGCGCTGAAATGAGCCTACGCGATGCAATTGCCTACGAAAATGGCATTTTTGGCCAACTCTGCGTGACCGAAGATGTTAAAGAAGGCACAAGCGCATTCTTGGAAAAACGTGCTGCCAAATGGCAAGGCAAATAGCGCAAACTCCGCCAAAAGATGGAGTTAATCCAGCAGCGATTTGGCTATAATGGAACAGACGTTCTATTATGGGAGTGTGTATGCAAAACCCTACTGTCGAATCCATGATCGCGAAACTCGATGCTGATCGGGCGGCGAATCAAGCCAAATTTGGCGAGCTTGACCCAAATGCCTTGGTCTATGCTAATGGCCCTTGGACGGTCACCAATATCATTAGCCATCTGACTATTTGGGAAGAAGAGTTTTTGAAGGGGTTGCAGGCCCATCAGGCAGGCCAAAGCTACCTGACCGAAATGCCAGATTTGGAAGGCGACGATGCAGGGCTGAATGCTTTCAATGGTCGCACGGTTGGCGAACGCAAGCACCTGAGCTACGAAGAAGCGCTCGATCAATGGACAACAGTGCGCCAGCAAATCAAGGATACATTGGCAAGCTTTACTCCTGAACAAATCGCAGCGCCAATGGTTGCGCCTTGGGGTGGCGAGGCAGCTTCACCAGTTGCCCAAACTGGTGGGTGTATCTGGCACGAAGGCCATCATTTAAAAGAAACTTTGGCTGCTGTTGGCAACGATAGCGCCCAAGTTGGCTAAAAATAGCAGCCCTGCTTCTTTATAATCGGAAGCAGGGCTGTTTGCGAAATCTAGCCGCGGCGTTCGTAGTTTGGTGCTTCGTTGGTAATTGTCACATCGTGCGGGTGGCTTTCGGCCAAGCCTGCTGGCGAAATCCGTGAGAAGCGCGCGTTTTTGCGCAGTTCATCAACATTATGTGCCCCAACGTAGCCCATGCCTGAGCGCAAGCCGCCAACCAATTGATAAATCGTATCGGCGAGCGCGCCTTTGTAGGGAACCATGCCTTCGATCCCTTCGGCGACTAGTTTGCGGGCAGGCTGATTGCTTTGGAAATAGCGATCGCTGCTACCTTGTTGCATCGCGCCAATCGAACCCATGCCGCGATAGGATTTGAACGAGCGCCCTTGGTAGAGAATCATCTCGCCTGGCGATTCGTCGGTTCCTGCCAATAAGCCACCGAGCATAACCGTGTGCGCGCCAGCGGCCAAGGCTTTGGCTACATCACCGCTATACTTGATACCACCATCGGCGATGATTGGCACGCCTGCTTCTTCAGCTGCTTTTACACACTCCATCACTGCCGTAACTTGGGCCATCCCCGCACCAGATACCACCCGAGTGGTACAAATTGAGCCGGGCCCTTGCCCGACCTTCACCGCATCAGCACCGTGTTCAATCAGGGCGCGTGCACCTTCGCCGGTGCTAACATTCCCGCCAATGATTTGCAGGTCGGGATATTGTTGTTTGATGCGGGCAATCGCATCGAGCACTGCTTTGGAATGGCCGTGAGCGGTATCGACTGCAATCACATCAACGCCTGCCTCGACCAATAACTTTACGCGCTCTAATTCGCTTGGTGAAGCGCCAACCGCAGCGCCAACCCGTAAACGGCCAAACGCGTCTTTGGTGGCGGCGGGATGTTCGATCTGCTTTTGAATATCCTTGACAGTGATTAAGCCAGTGAGTTTGCCATGTTCATCGACAACCAAAACCTTTTCGATTCGGTGTTGGTGCAAGGCTTGTTTAGCTTGATCGAGGGTTGTGCCAACAGGCACGGTCACAAGTTCTTCGCTGGTCATCAATTCGCTGATTTTGCGCATGGGGTCGGTTTCAAAGCGCAAATCGCGGTTGGTGAGTATGCCAACCAATTCGCCAGCAGCACTGGTAATCGGCACCCCTGAAATATGGTAATCGCTCATCAGTTCCCAAGCCTCGCCGATGGTTTGTTCGGGGCGCAAGGTAATTGGGTCGGTAATCATGCCACTTTCTGAGCGCTTGACCCGCCGCACCAAATCTGCTTGTTGGGCAGGAGCCATATTTTTGTGAATAATGCCAAGGCCACCTTCGCGAGCAAGCGCAATCGCCATGCGATCCTCAGTCACCGTGTCCATCGCAGACGAGACAACTGGAATATTCAAACGAATCTCGCGGGTTAGCCACGTGCTAACGTCGATTTGCGAGGGCAAGACATCAGAGTAGGCTGGAATCAGCAGCACATCATCATAGGTCAGCCCTTCAAACGCGAACTTAGCACTCCAATCGATTGGCATGGGGTTATCCTCCTTGGGATATATGAAAAGCTCACCGCAGCATGCAGTGAGCCATCCGACGCACAACGCTGCGTCATCCTTCAGTTGTCCGATTGCCGATACAATGGGCCTATTATAGCACCATCGTGAGCATGCTTTGCCACGGCGGCGCATAATGTTCAGCTAAACCATTAAGGCGCAGGTTAGATTCCTGCGCCTTGGTAAAACTTAGGGCGTGCGCCAACTCTCGTCGTAATCGCGGCCAAGTAGCAGCACCAAGGCCGGCTTGCCCTTTGGTTGTTCGGGCGCGGGGCTGGTTTTGCTGACCACAATGATGTTGCGACTGTTGATGCCCAATTCGGCGGCTAGTTGCTCGCGCAGCTCTTTATGATTGCCAAAATCGATAATTTTGGTGGTGTCGTAGACGGTTGAAGCCGTTGACGAGGTGAGCAATTGATATTCGCGATTTTCAAGATGGGTCGCAACATCGCCCGCCAACCCGCTAATTTGGGCCCCATTGATCACTTCGATGCTCAAGTTATCGTCTGATGGTGTGTTTGAGCTACCATCAACTGGGCTGTTGGTATCGGGAATCGGCGAGGTCAACAGTTCGTTGACGGTGGCATTGATGCTTGATTGATCCCAAATTGGTACATATTGAGCTGCATCAATATAGCCTGCGACGGCGCTAGTATCCCATTTGACGCTCTTGATTCGACCATTGGCGATGTCGGTGCCAAGCCCAGCCAGCGCACGCAAATTACCAAGATCGGTAATCGGCAGGTCGGTGTAGAACGAGCCTTTGAGTTGTTCGCTGAGGCTGTTCAATGAATCAATTTGATCAAACAAGCCTTTGTCTTTGAGGGTTTGCACGAATGCTCGAATCACATCTTGCTGGCGGCGTGAGCGGCCATAATCGGCATCTTGATGGCGCGAGCGAGCATAGCGCAAGGCTGTCGTGCCATCCATGTGCTGCAAACCAGCAGGAATATACAGCCGAATAACCCCATAATCATCGTCATCGGTTGGGTACGACGCATCCCAAAGCGGGCGTTGCACATTGATTGTGATGCCACCAACTGCATCAACAATTTTACGAAAGCCCTTGAAATCAACTTGGGCGACATAATCGATGTTGAGGTTGAGCATATTGGCGACGGTATCGCGGGTTAGGGCCATGCCTTCGGTTGAAGGATTGGCCATTTTTTTCTCGATTCCACGTTTATAGCCCAATTCGTAGGCGGCGTTGATCCGTTGTGAGCAGGTGCCAGGCTCATCATAGCCTGGAATTTCGGCGCAACTATCGCGAGGAATTGAAACCATGCTGGCCCATTTTTGCGCTGGATCAACGTGCAACACGATGATCGTATCGGTGCGAGCTTCGGTATCATTTTCGCGTAAATCGACCCCAATCAACAACAAGTTAAAGGGATCTTTGACAATATCGGGGGTCGCGAGTGGCTGGTTTGGTGGCGAATTTTGATTATTTGGATTCTCAACCACATTGCGCTCTGGCGTTGGAATGGTGACCAACATATCGCTAGTAGCACCCTTGACCTTGAGATAGCCCCAAAGAGCTGTACCGCCACCAACCAAGACCACAGCCAGCAAGATGCCAAGCGCAATCATGCCACAGCCAGCGCCGCGCGAGGTGGTCTTGACTGGGGGCTGTTTGTGTTTGGGTGGCAAAGGCCGTGAGGTTGGGCCTGCGCCAACTGCCGATTGAACTGCCTTGGGTACGCGCACATAGGCTCCCTCGTGCTCGGCGCGGGGAACCGTGCGCGCCCGTGGGCGAGCAGGAGCCGCTTGGTTGTTCAACAGCAATTCATTCATTAACGCTGCATCGTTAGGGTTGGAACTGGCCTTGCTTTTTGGGCGCGAGCGCGTGGGCAAGGGCGTGGTAGCTTGACTACTAACATGCTCAGCATCGAGCGATAGATCGTTGGCTGACCCGTTGGTCGATTCCTCAGGCGTATCGGTTTTTGCAGGCATGCAGCTAACTACTCCTTGTTTGTTGATGATTGATATTGCGCACGATGATGCAGCACGAAGTGTTCAACCGCATCTAAAACTGCTGGCGATTCGCCATCGCGGAGCATTTCGTGGCCACTTTTATCGAACCAGATTAATTGTTTATCGACTGAGCCGACTTGGCGGTAGATTGCTTCGGCAGCAGCAGTTGGAATTGTACGATCTTGATGTGAATGAATGATTAAAATTGGCGCAGTAATTCGTGGCAATTGTTGTTCCACGACTTTGGCATAGCGCCATAATGAAACAAACGCCGGAGCGGGAAAGCGCCGATAATTGCCATGTTGGCGACCTGTCTCTTTATCGTACCAGCCAGCGCCCATATCGCGATTTTCGTCGCCCCACATGCCCAGCATTGGCGCAACATAACGCGCCCGATCGGCATGTTTGTAGTGAAAGCGCATAGCTGCGGCCACGCTGACCACGCCAAGTACCTCGTCGCGATGGGCGGCAGCCAGATGGTTGGCAACCAAGCCGCCCATCGAAAGCCCAATTAAAATAACTTTATCGACCTCGCGGCGTAAATCGCGAAAGGCTGCGTTGGCATCAGCATACCAATCGTGCCAGGTCACGCCTTGCAAATCTTCGGGCAAGGTGCCATGACCACGCAAATAGGGCATGCGATAGGGAATATTATGCGGAATTAAACGGCTTGGCACGCGATTGACTGAATCGGCGCATGACGTAAAGCCGTGTAAAATTAAACAACCAACAGTTGACATGAATACTATTCTTTCTTACACCGTGCTGCCACTTTTGGTATAATGCGACAGCAGATCATTCAACGGAGAACCGTAATGGGCATTAAAGAGTTTTTTGTGGCATTTCGCGATGCCATCGATGGCGAATATGATCGGCGGGTTAAAGCCGCCAGCGAAGTCCGTGAATATAACATTGGTGGCCATGGCCATCATGATCATCATGATGCAGACCACGGCCATGAGCATCAAGATGCAACCAATCAAGACGCTCACGATACCGAAGTCGTTGTGGATAGCCACGCTGGGGAAGCCACTTCACAGCACTAAACGCACGACAGCACCCCAAAAACGGGGTGTTGTCGTTTTTATCCACTCGTATCATGCCATAGCCACGGCACAGCGTCAATCCAACGCAACTGACAGCTAGGTGAAATAGAACGTAGGAATCCATGTCACATCAATTGCCCCCAGGCTTTACGATTTTAGCGATTGAAACATCGTGCGATGAAACCGCTGCCGCAGTGATTCGCGATGGTCGCGAGATTGTGGCCAATAGCGTTGCTTCGCAGATCGATATTCATCAGCGGTATGGTGGTGTTGTGCCCGAAGTGGCCTCACGCCAGCATATTTTAACCATTACTCCGGTGATCAATACGGTGCTGGCCCAAGTGCCTGGTGGTTGGAGCGCAATCAACGCGATTGCCACAACCTATGGTCCAGGTTTGGCAGGAGCTTTATTAACGGGCATCAACACCGCCAAAGCAATTGCGTGGTCGCGCAATTTGCCGTTTATCGGGGTCAATCACTTAGAAGGCCATATTTATGCTTCGTGGTTGCATACGGCCAAAGAATTGGCTTATCAAGCACCCGAATTTCCGTGTGTGGCCTTGATTGTTTCTGGCGGCCACACAGCGCTTGTGCTGCTCAACGATCATGGCGATTATCGCTTGCTTGGGCAAACCCGCGATGATGCGGTGGGCGAGGCCTTCGATAAAGTTGCCCGCATTATGGGCTTGGGCTATCCTGGTGGCCCGCAAATGGAGAAAGTTGCCCGTGGGGTTAACCCTGGTGCGCTCAAATTGCCGCGCGCTTGGTTGCGCGGAACCTACGATTGGAGCTTTAGCGGCTTGAAAACCGCTGTGCTGAACGTGGTCAACGATCGTTTGGGCGAGCGCATGGAGAAAGTCAAATTGGCAGAGGTTGACCCTGCGTTTACCGCCCAACTTGCTGCCGCCTTCCAAGATTCGGCGGTTGATGTGTTGGTGCAAAAGACGGTTGCCGCCGCCCGCGAATACAAAGCCAAAACGATTATTTTGGCTGGTGGAGTTGCCGCTAATACCGCCTTGCGCGAACGGCTCAGTGCTACCGCCAAGCCAATTCCGGTGGCCTACCCGCCAATTTGGCTCTGCACCGATAACGCCGCCATGATCGGCGCTGCCGCCTATTATCGCTATCAGGCAGGCCTGCAACAAGATTGGTCGCTCGATGCCACGCCGAGCCTCAAGCTGATTTAGCAGGGGCCAGAGGTCAGGGGTTAGGGGCCAGTTTTAACCGCGAAGAACACGAAGATTCACGAAGATATAAATTAACGCAGAGGCGCAGAGCAAATACTTTCTCTGCGCCTCTGCGTTAACCATAGAACTTCTGTACTCGTTGCTTAAACCTTATGTTCTATGCTCTTTGTTCTTAAACCTGGCAAACAGGACAAAGATGGGTTGCGCGTTGCCCCACGACGATGCGCTCGATCGGCGTGCCACAGCGGCGACATGGCTCGCCAGTGCGGCCATAAGCCTCCAGATGATATTGATTTTCGCCGCTTGCACCATAGGCATCGCGATAATTGACTAAGGTTGTGCCGCGATGCTCAATCGAGTTGCGCAGCACAATTTTTATGGCCTCGAAAAGCGCCGCAACTTCGGCTGGATTGAGGCTTTTGGCCGTCCGCAAGGGGTGAATTTTGGCCAACCACAACGCTTCATCTGCATAGATATTGCCAACGCCAGCCAACACACTTTGATCAAGCAAGGTTGGCTTGATTTTGGTGGCTTTACGTTGCAAGCGCTGGCTAAAATCGGCTAGCGTAAAATCGTCGCCCAATGGCTCTGGCCCCAAGCGTTGGTTCAGTTCGGCCACACCACTGCGATCAACCAAGCTCCAGCGGCCAAATTTGCGTGGATCGTGAAAGCGCAACTCGCGGCCATTATCCAACTCGACGACCACATGGGTATGTTTGTCAGTTGGATGATCGGCGGCGACAACCAACATTTGCCCAGTCATGCGCAGATGCACAATCAAGGTTTCGTGGTTATCCAGCTCGAGCAGCAAGTATTTGGCGCGGCGTAGCACCTGCTGAATTTGGCGTTGGGCGATGGCTTCGGCAAACAGCTCAGGGCTGTGCGTATTGACAATTTTGGGCCAACCAAGGCTGCGTAAGGCGACAAAGCGCCGCCCGACCAACTCTTGCTCAAGCGAACGGCGAACAGTTTCGACTTCTGGTAATTCTGGCATAAGCGTTTGTTTCTAAAATAAATAACCGGATTGCATAGACAATCCGGTTGTTTGCTGATTAACGTTCGGGTGTGCCAAGCGCGCTATGGCCACCGCCGCCGCTGGTATTGTCGATCAAAATTGTGCGTTCGGCAACGACTGGCAAATTCGAGGCAACCGTAATGGTGTGCGATTGCAAGTTCGGGTCAATCGTATCGAGCAAAATCGAGATGCGACCTGTGCGCGGAATGGTATATTCAACGACTTGGGTCGTGCCATCATCTTTGCCAAGCGTAACCGTGACTTGGGCTGGGCGTTGATTTGGGTTGAGCACCAGCAAAAATTCGGTGGCTGGGTCGGCGGTGCGACCTTCAGCAAAGTGCCAAACATAATCTGGCTCAGCAGCGCCCATGCTGTTGGTGGCGCTATTGCCACCATTGAAATAGCTGGTGCGTTCGGCCACAATCGGCTGGCTTGAGGTCAACATCGTGCCAACTCCTTGCGGCGAGGGCACAATTTCGCGCATATCAACATCGAGCCGCGCCAAGGCTGGCACTTGATAGCGGCGGGTGAAGGTCGAGCCTTCCTCAGTCATAAAGGTGGTGGTAATTGCCGCCGAAACCGGATTTGGATTGAGCAAGGCCAAGGTGGTGACAAATGGGTCAAGGGTTGCACCTTCAGCAAAATACCAGGTATTTGATGGTGCAATCGCCCCTTTGGTCAAGAACCCGCCGCCCTTGGTTGGGCCAACCAACACCGTGCGTTCGGCTGCAATCGGGGCAGTTGCCGCGACCCGCAGGCCAAAAGCTTTGGGATTGTTGTTGCTCAAATCGACTTGGGTGCGGGTAAATGGTTGCAGCAACACTTGGCGCGTGGCGGTAATGCCATCGGTTGGCATTATCAGCAAGTTGGCCACAACTTCGCTTGGCTGTGGATTGTAGAGCGACAGCAAGCTTGTGCGATCGTTCGTGCCATCGCCTTCAGCAAAATACCACGTGCGGCTCCAGCGGCTAATGCCCGATTCGCCCAATGCATCATTGGCAAACAACATCGTGCGATCGCCGACGATTGCTTGGTTTGAGCTAACTTCGATTGGCAAGTTGAAGGTATCGCTGAAAATTTCGTTGGCGATAATATTGACCCGTTGGCCTGGTTGAATTTCGTATTCGCGGCGCACGGCATTGGTTTGGCCGGGCAAGAAGGTGACGATCGTGCGCGCAACTTGGCTTGATGGATTGAACAACATAATCCGCTCGTTGTAATCGCGGGTGTTGCTTTCAACAAAGGTCAGCCGTTTGCGCACGGTCAATTGGTCAGCTGTGCGGCGAATCGATTCAGCTTGCTCAACATCCAAGCCGCCAAGCACGGTTAATGTTTGCGGTAAGCGATAGGCTTCGCTAATCCAAGCGATAATTTGGCCCAAGCCAGTGCGCGCTGCATCGGTTAATTCGCCAAGCAAGGCTAAGCGAATCGTGCCATTGCTGGCTGGAAAGCCGTTGCGCCCAGCATAGACATTGCCAGCTTGATCGACCACAAATTGATAGGGTAGATCCGAGCCGCCTTCTGCTTGGGCGGCTGCTTGCAAGGCCCGCAACATGGTTGGCGGATCGGCTTGGTTATTGAGCGGCAAACTGACCAATTCGATGCGCCGAGGCCGTGAAGGCAACAAATTGGGAATGCCAGGCAATGCGCCCCAGCTGGTGCGGCTAATCACTTGTGGTGGGCGAGTGAATGTTGTGCCGCCAAAGGCAGCAGGCGCACGATTAAGCTGGTCGGTCAGGCTTGGGCCGCTGCTGGTATCGAGAAAGCGCCAAGCGATGGCTTGCAAACTTGGTGCGGCAGGTTGGGTGGTACTGGCAAAATCAACCTGATATTGCAGCCAGCGTGAACCGGCCTCGACCCCAATTGGCCCCAGCAATTGCTCGCCCTCAGCCAAAATTTGGGCTACATTCAGAGTTTGCCATTCGCGCCATTCGGTGCCATTGGCGCTGGTGCGTAGCTTGAGGCTAAGGCTAGTGCCAACTGGCAAATCAAAATTCCAATGTGCTGAAACTGCATTCCAAACAAATGGAACCTCATGGGCAACCGATGTGAAAGTACCCTGCGTTGCAGTTTGATCGAGCCGCAACTCGCCATCGCTATTATTGGTCACTAACAAGCCTTCGAGCGTGCCAGCCTGCCAATCGGCGACCGATGTTTGGGCAAAGGTGGCAGTTTGCACCTTGCTCGCGGGGCTGGTCTGGGCATTCGCTCGCCAAGCCACGCCACTGAGCACCAGCGATAATCCAACTGCTGCCATGAAAAACGTACGGCGCATAGGTACCTCGTCGATACAGGAAAATTAAGGACTATAGGCTATAGGCACAGTTACAAGCAGCAACTGTGGCCTATAGCCCTTAATTTTTGATGATGGTTAATTAATCAAGCCACTCTGGGTCGTAATAGTTGGCAGCATTCCAGAGAATCCAGCCATAGGTGCCTTCGACCTCGGCGACAGCTTGCATTTGAGCGCGAACTTCGGTGCGCCCATAGCTCGTGACTGGATTGAGCCAGGTTGCGGTGAAGGCTTGCAGCCAAGGCCGTTGGACTGCATATTTGCCTTCCATGCGCTTTTGGCCCTTCTCGATGCTATCTTTGACGATCTCGTATGGATGCGCATCGGCGTTATCGAAGCCCAACTCATTACGATCGTAGTGCGAAGGATAGACCATTGCACAGACATAATCGGTATGATCGGCCATAATTTCAAGGCTTTGGCCAATTTCCCACATGTTGCGCCAAGTAGCATAGCCAAACACGTCGATTGAGAAGAATGCGCCTGCGCCGTTGATGTCGCCATGGGCACGCTTGAGCACATCGCCAATCGCTTCATACATCACTTCAGGATTATTTTCTGGGTCAATTGGCTGCGAGAAAATCAAATTGCTAGTGCTGCCATCCGATGGGAAGCGAATATAATCGAATTGTACTTCATCAAAGCCATAATCGGCAATTTCTTTGGCAACGCCAACATTATACTCGGTGACGTTCTGATTGAATGGATCAAGCCACTTAAGCCCGCCATCATCTTCCCATACGCCGCCAGTGACGCGGCTTTGGGCAGCCCATTCAGGGTGGGCATCGGCCAAGCTATTATCGCGCATCACTGCCATCCGGCCAATTAAGTAGATATTGCGTTTGCGGGCTTCAGCCACAATCCATTCCATATCCAAATAATCAACCGCAGTGTCGGCTTCGATCACCAATGGATTTTTGGAAATGTAGCCAACCATACCAACTTCGCCAGCAATATCGAGCTTGATGTCAAGCACAATCGCATTCACTTCGGTTTGATCAACCAGATCAAACAATTCGGTTAATGCAGATTTCGATGAGCCAGTGGCGGCGGTAATGTAAATTGCTTTGGCAACAAATTCTTCTGCTTCAAGATCAGCGGTGAACTTGCCATCGCTCAGCGCCGTCCATGCCTTGCGATAGCCAGGTGAGAGCACCTGAATTTGAGCATTTTCGGGAACGCCAGTTAATTCATAGGTTCCATCGGGCTTGAGCCGCGTCATTGTAACAGCAGTGCCCGTGTAAGGATAGGTTTCGTCTGCGCCTTCAAATGGCTTGACCATCGCGATAACTGTGCCCTTGGTCAGCGGCTTGCCAGTTTCGCTATTAACGACTGAGCCGCGCACCGTTGAAGGTCGCAACACAACATCCAACGAGGCTGCTTGGGGCAATTCCAAGGTTTGGCTGCTATAGTCGGTGGCGCTAAACACCACTGGCGCATTCAAATCGATGTTCTTCACGATATAGCGACCTTCGGCATCGCTTTGAGCAGTGGCGCTGCCAACCTGCACGGTGGCTCCGCTGACTGGTTTTTGGCTATATTTGTCGCTGATGATGCCGCTTAAGCTGGTTGGGCGCAACGACACATCATAGCTGGTTTGCTTTTCAAGGGTTGCGGTGGCGCTGGTGTAATCGCTCGCTGCAATCACAACTTCGGCTTTTTCATCAACATTGGTTAATTTGTAGCGGCCATCGGTGCCACTGGTGGCTTGGCTGCTGCCAGCCTTGACCGTCACGCCGGCGACAGGTTGTTGTGAGTATTGATCGAGCACAACCCCGCTAATCGTATTGGGCCGAATCGTCAGATTAACTTCTACCGGCGTTTGCTCGTTGACTGGGGTTTTATCGGCCAAGCTAAGCGTGGCTGAGCTATAATCGCTGGCTTGAACCAATAACGAATTGGTGGTTTCCCATTCATTAATCGTCCATTTGCCAGCATCATCAGTTGTTGCGCTTGCTTCGCCAACTTGAACGGTTACTCCAGCAACGGGCTTTTGGGTATAGCTATCTGTTACAATTCCCGTCAGTGGCGGATTGCTGCTGCCACAGGCGGCAAGGACCAACGCAACAGCGCCAAACAGACCTGCTGTTAGGCGGCGCTTGGTTTGACTCACAAAATACATCACTTCTGACCTTCCTAAGCTTGTGGTGGGTGTCGGTTTAGACGGCGGTAATCATACGTTGCCCATCATTGCCTGTCAAGAAAAAACGCCCGACTGTTGAGGCAGTTCGAGCGTTTTTTGATTAAGAGTTGCTAAGTTTAACGTTCAAGATGATACGGTACGCTAATGACGATTTTATTGCGCCGGAATAACAGTGCGCCTTTCAAGAAGAAGGCAGTTTGATTATGCAAGGCATATTCCCAAATTCGCGCCGGAATAAATTCGGGCAAAATGATGGTTAGAATGTCATCATGGCGCTCTGCTTCAATCCGATCAACATAGCGCAAAATTGGGCGTAATAACGATCGATATTTAGATATTTCAATATCTAAGGGCACATCTGGCTCCCAGTTTTGCCAACGCTCTTGCAAGCGAGCCGTTTTTTCGTGCTCATGCTCAAATTCAATATATAAGGCGCGAACCTTGCCTGGTGCAATCGATTTGGCATATTCGAGGGCCTTAACCGTGCCACGATGCAATGATGAAACCAATACAATCACATTATTTTCTAAAGCTGCTGGTTTACTAAACCCTTCTAAGGAAAGTTGTTTTGCCACGCCTTTATAGTGGCGATTGATCGCCATAAAGATCAACACCAACACTGGAATACAAATTACGACCAGCCATGCGCCTTCTTTGAATTTGGTCGTGCCATTGATAATTAACACGATGCCTGTGGCGATTGCCCCAAAAAAATTAACAACTAAATTAAGTTGCCAACCCTTGCTCTTGAGCCGCAACCAGCGCAAGACCATGCCCGATTGTGAGAGTGTGAACGAAAGGAACACCCCAACCGCATACAAGGGAATCAAATTGGTGACTGAGCCATCGAAGCCAATCACCAACAGCGCCGCCGCTACCGAAAGAAAAATAACCCCATTTGAAAAGACTAAGCGGTCGCCCAACGATGAGAATTGGCGTGGCAAAAAGCCGTCACGCGCTAGCAACGACATCAAACGGGGAAAATCGGCGTAGCTCGTATTGGCGGCAACCAGCAAAATCGCTGCCGTCGAGATTTGGAGCATGCCATGCATGACTTTGGGAAAGCCTGTTTCCGTTCCGGTGGTCCGACCCCAAATGCCACGCCCAATTTGCGAAATCACGGTTTCGTTGAATTGCGGGCGTGCGCCGTATTTGTGGGCAAACCAGGTTATGCCTGCGAACATAACCAAAAGCAAACCCGACATCCAAACCATGGTCACGCGGGCATTGTGTGGCTCTGGTTTGCGAAAAGCTGGCACACCATTCGAGATCGCCTCAACCCCAGTGAGCGCCGAACAGCCAGAGGCAAACGCTCCCATTAGTAAAAACGCGGTTATCCCTTCGTTGCCCAAGGGCGAGAAGCTCTGTTCATGCGGCCCCATCAGGCTATCCGAAAGCACCAACGGCTGAATCGTACCAGTCAGTTGTTTGTAAAAGCCATAGCCAAGCGTTAGCAAAATGATCGTGACAAAGAAATAGGTTGGCAGCGAAAAAATCGCCCCCGATTCGCGAATGCCACGCAAATTGGCTAGCGTCAGCAGCACAATCCCAATAATACAAATTTCAATTCGATATTCGCGGAGTGGCTCCACCAGCGAGATCAATTGCGAAACGCCAGATGAGATCGATACGGCTACCGTCAGAATGTAGTCAATTAACAATGCACCGCCAGCAATCAAACCAGCGAGTGTGCCGAGATTATCCGAGGCCACGATATACGAGCCGCCACCACTGGGATAGGCGGTAATAGTTTGGCGATACGAAATGGTGACGATCATCAGCAACACAGCGATTCCAATTCCCAGCCAGAGCGAGGTGCTGAATGCAATCACGCCAGCTGGCACAAGGTGAACCAGCATTTCTTCGGTGGCATAGGCAACCGATGAGAGCGCATCGGACGAAAAGACTGCCAGCGCGGTTTTTTTATCCAGCCGCTCATGCGATTGGGCAGCAGTTTCTAACGGATTCCCCACTAAAACCCGCTTTAATTGCGTCAACATGGAAAAACTCCTTGGCGTTTCCTCGAATTGAGGTTTTGTTATTCAATTAAATTTGAACAAATGTTCTGTATCAAAGGTCGCAATCAAGCAGACTCAAGCAGGAGATCGATCAATCCAGCTTAAAGAAGCGCTTAGTTGGAGCGTTATGGTTGCAGATTTAGTTTAGGCGTGTGGGGGAGAATGGGGCGAGTGCCGTGCTTGTTGGGAGCAATACGGTAAGCCGACATTGGTTAAGTTGGATTGGTGTAGCTGAAAGCGCATACCCGTTTCCGTTTGCATAAAAAAACCGCCCAATCAAATTTAGTTATGTCGGCGGCGAACATAGGCTTGATTATAGTACACTCAAGGTTTTTGTCAATGAGATTTGTTAACGAATATGAACTAACAATAAGCGGGCTTGAACTGAATCAAGCCCGCCGATCGAGTGTTATGCAGGATTTTTGACCACAATATCTTCAGGGCTACCAGGCAGCGCATGCAAATGATAGGGCACGCTAATCACCACCACATCTTCATATTTGCGCAATGCGAGCAAGAGCATCACAGCTGTTTGGTTGTGCAGCGCCTTGGCAAGCGTCGAATCGGGCACAAACTCTGGAATAACCACCGTAATCAAATCGCTTGGAAACTCTTTGCTATTCACTTGGTCGACATAATCAACCAGTGGCGTGAGATAATCGCGGTAGTCGGTGTGCAAGAAGACCAATTTGGCCTTGCCCAACACCTCATCCCACTGTTCCCAGCGTTTGCGAGTTTTGGCTTCTTCTTCGTCGCTGCCAACCACCTGCACCACCCGCACATCGTCGGTTAGTTTCAAGGCATATTTGATGGCGCGCAACGAGCCACGGTGAATGCTGCCAACTGGCACAATTGCCACATCAGCAGGCGAGCGCAAATCGCTAGGTTGCAGGCCAGTCAAACTTAAATTGGTCGCAACATGGTCATAGTGTTTTTTGATCGTGCGGAACAACAGCATAATCAAAGGCAAGGCCAGAATAATCAGCCATGCGCCTTCGGTAAATTTGGTGACGGTCAACACCACCAAAACCACTGCCGTCAAACCAACCCCAATCATACTTGGAATCCGTTTGAGCTTGTAGTTTGGCTCGTAGTGCAAGGTTGTGATGCCCGTATTGAGGCTTTCGCCTGGTTTGAGTTTGGCAACTTTGCGCCACATCACAATCATGCCTGCTTGCGAAAGCGTAAACGACAGGAACACGCCAATTGCATACAGTGGCAACAGATGATGTTCTTCGCCGCCGAACACTGCCAGCAAGAGCGACGAAAGGAAGGCCAGCGCGATCACCCCTGAGCTATAGACCAAGCGGCTGCCCAAGCGCGAAAGCCAGCGTGGCAAGAAGCCGTCATTCGACAAAAACGCGGCGATCCGTGGGAAGTCGGCATAGGCGGTGTTGGCTGCTAGGATCAAAATAAACATTGTGGTAAATTGAACCCAGTAGTAGAGAAAACCGCTGCCAACAACCGTGCGGGTCATCTGCGAAAGCACGCTCTCGCCGCCTTCATGCAAAATCGTAATTGGAATATGGGTGGCGATAAAGCTAATCCCGATGAACAAGGTCATGGCCATAATAGCCATGGCGCGCATCGTGATAATCGCATTTTTGGGGGCGGGATTTTTGAAGGCCTGCACCCCGTCGCTGATTGCTTCAATCCCAGTCAAGGCAGTACACCCGCCAGCAAAGGCCCGCAGCACCAGCCAAATAAAGCCGAAGTTATCGAGGCCTGAGCGTGCAGCTTCATCGGTGGCAACGCTGCGTGGTGGCAATGGCTCGCCAAAAATGCCAAAGTAGCGGGCCAAACCAACCGCCAGCACCAGAAAGACCCCAATCACAAAGGCATAGGTAGGGATTGCGAAGATGGTGCCGCTTTCGCGCAAACCACGCAAATTGAGCCACGTAATTAATAGAATAATCCCAATTCCAATTAACACGCGGTGTTCATGGAAAAAGGCAACATCGGGAAAGGCCGAAGAAATTGCTTTGACCCCTGCCGAAACCGAAACCGCCACCGTTAGCACATAATCACTAAGAATCGAAGCACCTGCCAACCATGAAGCTGTGCGACCGAGGTTATCCTTACTGACCATATATGCGCCACCGCCCATCGGGTAGTGGTGGATGGTTTGGTTGTAGCTCAGTACCACCAACAGCACCAAGGCTGCAATCCCGATTGCAATTGGTAAGGTGTAACTCAAGGCAGCGGCGCTGATCAAAATCAACACCCGCATAATTGCTTCGGTGGCATAGGCATTGGAGCTAATGGGGTCGGATGCAAAGACTGCCAATCCGCGAATGTTGTCGAGCCGTTCGTGATGGGCACTACTGCTGGGGAACGGCTTCCCGATGAGTAGCTGTTTGATATTCATGGTTGATGTCCTTTCAAAGTGGATTGACAGCCCTTGCCACTTCGTTGATTCGCTCTAAAATGCGCCACTGGTTTTGCCAGAAGCGGCAAAACTGTGACGCATTCTTCTGTCAGCGTTAGACTATACGTTGGTTTTAGCCTAGGGTTGCTTAACCGGTTATCACGCGCACCAAAAAGATCGTAACCATTACGAGGCCAAGTGAAACTTGTATTGCAATGCTTACGAGCCAATTTTTGATGGTACGCCATGAAACATCAAGCACGAATTTACCATCGCGCCAGCGTTGCCACTCTGGCAATAATGCCCCTATGATCGAACCAATCAACATGCCTGGAATGTTCAGGATGAATAGGCCAATAATACCACCAATCATACTAAAGATGGTAGCCCAAATTGAGGCCCCGCCCCGGCGTTGCCCCAAAGCACCAACCCAAATATCACTGGTCATAGCAATCAGCGCAATCACGCCTAAAACCGCCAAGGTTCCCCAGCCCACCACCACAAATTCAGTCATGGAGGCATAGAGCAACGCTCCAAGCCAAATTAGGGCTGAGCCTGGTAAGATTGGCAAAATAACCACGCTGACCAAACCCAAGAACATAATCAACAATGCAAGTGCTAGTTCCAAATTTTAGCCCTCAAAACGTAAGTGCGTCTGCCCAACTTCGATCACATCGCCAGGTCGAACCAATTGGCGGCCTTGAACCGGAATGCCATTGATTTTTGTGCCATGGCTGCTGCCCGCATCTTCAATTTCAATGCCACGCGGATCGCGATAGAGAATCGTATGCCGCCGCGAAACAGTACTATCGCCACTAATTGCTATATCTAAGCCAGCTTCGCGGCCAATAAAGACCTGATTTTCGCGTAGCAAATAGAACTTGTTCACTTCGGCTCCTCGCACAACCGTCAATTTGCCCCATGCTGGCCCACCAGCGGCTGGTGCTGCGCTTGGCGGTGCGTAGCTTTGGTTCAATGGTGGCGTTGATCCGACGATCGGTTGCGAGGCAAGGTTGCGTTGATCATACATTGGTTGTTGTTGGAAGGCTTGATCATACTGAATTGGCGGCGGCGGCGCGAACCCCCCAGCAGGAATTGCGCCTGGGCGCGAGTTTTGTTTGCGGCGGCGCACCAAAAATACCGTCAAGCCACCCAAAACCACCAACATCACCGCGCTAAAACCAAGCAGCTTGATCAAGTTGGATTTGCCTTCGGGGCCACCAACCGCCGCTGCACTGCCCTTAATTGGCCCACCAAGCGCGTTACAGGCATTAATTCGGCCTGTACCAAGGTTGCTTGGCTCGAAATAGGTTACTGGGCCATAGCGCTTGATTGGATTTTGCGCCGAAATGTCATCGGCAGTTTTTTCAATTTCGGCCCGCACTTGGTCGGCGTTCCAATCGGGGTGTTGGGCAAACAGCAAGGCCGCTAAACCAGCAACAACGGGTGTGGCCTGTGATGTGCCGCTCATTTGGTCGTAGTTTTTGTTGAAGCGCTCTTCGGCGGGCAAATCTCTGGTCATGTAGACATCGTAGGTCGGCATGGTTGAGTAGATACCTGCACCTGGAGCAGAAACCGAAATCCAGTTGCCATAATTCGAGAAGTCGGTTTTGCGATCTTCGGGGTCGGTTGCGGCCACAACCATCGCAAATTCTTCGACTCCAAAGGCAAAGTTGGGCAAGGGCACAAACGAATTACCAGCGGCGATAATCACCAGCACGCCAGCAGCATCAGCTTCTTGAATGGCGGCAACAATATCTTCGCTATCAAGCGGCAACATCGAACCAAGGCTCATATTGATGATCTGGACATTTTTGCTGACGGCATAGCGAATGCCAGCAATAATATCTTGATTGCTGCCAGAACCATCGGCGGCCATCACCCGAATGGGCAAAATGCGCGTGCCACCGCCAGCAACCCCTGCAATTCCTTTGCTATTGTTGATTGTGGCAGCAATAATGCCTGAAACGTGAGTGCCGTGGCCATTCTCATCGGACGGATCGTCATCGCCATCGACTGCATCAAAGCCGTCGGTGCGCAAAATATCGACCAAATCGGGGTGATTCATATCAACGCCAGAGTCGATGACGGCCACAGTCACATCGGAACTGCCTGTCAGATGCTCCCATGCGCAGGTTAGGCCAAGCTGGCGAATAACCCATTGTTTATTGGCATCGGGGTCGTTGGGTGGGCTGGTTAAGGGATTTTGGGCAGCGACGGGGGTGCCGACCAGCAAAATCAAACAAAAAACAAGTGCAATGCGACGGCTCATGATATAATCGCCTCCTGACAAACACTCAGCACGCTGGAGGATTCCCCATGCGTTTCAAACAGTTGCTTATAGGCTGCCTTTTGCTAACACTCACAGCCTGTGGTGGCGATGATACCGCACCCGTCAACCAAGTCAAGGCATTTGTTGCAGCAACTGAAGAACGGAATGTTGATCGGATGGTCGCATTGATGGTGCCCGAGATGCGGCGTGATGCTGGTTGGCAGCTACGACAGGTCATGCCACGAATCAAATCTATCGATTATCAAAATGATCAATATACGCTCGAAAAGATCGAAGATGGCCGCGCGTATGTCCAAATTAATGGCACATTGGTCGGGCAGATGGACGATGGTGCAGCGATTAATTATCCCGCCAACCAATTAGTCGAACTTGTTGAGCAAGATGATGGCACGTGGCTGGTCGCGAATAGTGGCTTTGAAGTTCCAAGCCAACCTTAAATTGAAAATGGAACGAGCGCTGAAACTTCAGCGCTCGTTTGGTTTAGGCGTTTGGTTCAACAATTTCAAGCACTGCTTCGTTCAATGGCAGGGCATACACGCCTGCTGAGCGCCGTGGAAATTGGTGTTGGCTGACGGGCAAGAAGCGTGCTGCATCTTCCAAATATAAATATTGGGTAATAACGGTGCGCATTTGCTCGATTTCTAGCACGTTGAAGGCGTTTTTACCGCGATACCACCGCCGCCCACGCCGCGAGGTGGCTGTGCCTGCTTGCACAATCACCGTGCCTTGGCGCAAATCGGGGTCGAATTCCAGCGTGTTGCCGATGTACGAGGCATGGGTGTGGCCACATAACACCAGTTCAACATTGCTGCGATCGAAGGTTTTGAGCGCTGCCGCTGCATTCTGAATCACATCGCGGGTTTCGCCTGGCGGCATAACCGGATGATGATGCATAATCACAATTTTACATAAGCTGTCAGGATAGCGCGCCAAGGTACGATCAAGTTGCCGCAATTGTTGGTCGGTCAATTTGCCGCCATCGACTGTGAACGAGCGGGTCGTGTTGACCCCAACCGCCACAAAATCTTCATTGCCCCAAACTGGCTCTAAAATTGGCGAGATATATTTTTTGTAGTAATAATTGGGCCGTAGCATGCGATAGAGCGCGTTATACAGCGGCACATCGTGATTGCCCATGACCGCAATGGTTGGTTGAGGCAATTGGGCAATAAAATCACGAATGGTCAGCCATTGGCTTTTAATATCGGCCCGCTGCACAAAATCGCCAGACAACACCGTTAACGTTGGCTTGATTTGCCAAGCAGCCTCAAGAATTTGTTTGGCTTTTTCGGGGTTGAACGGTGGGCCTGCGTGCAAATCGGAAAGGTGTAGAATGCGCGATGCCATTAAGCAACTTCCTCGCCTTCGCTGGCTGGCGTGGCTGCTGGTTTGGCTTGGGCCAATGGCTTACCGCGTGCGGCCTGAGTTAATTGATAGGCTACCGCCACTACTCCTGCAAGCATTATCACAAGCATCGTTAATTTGATCAGCAAAAGCAGCATATCCACCTCAAGTTGTATAGAAAGAATTCGCGCTTATTGTACCATGGTGGCGTTTGATTGCTACCTGTGGAGATAGCCGAATGCTGATTGCAACTGAGCGTGGCGAGATAACCTTGCGCACTGCCCAAACCGAGGACTGGCCCGAATTCAAGCGCTTGCGCTTGCAAGCCTTGCAACAACACCCCAGCTTTTTTGGCTCGGATTTCGCCGAAAGCGCCGCCCAGCCCGATAGCCATTGGCAAGAACGCATTGCCAATCTGAACCCTGCCACGCAGCAAATTTTTGTGACGCTGCATGAAGCGCAGCTGGTGGCAACGGTTGGCATTCGGCGCGAAAGTGGAGTCAAATCGAGCCATCAAGCGACCATTTGGGGCGTGTATACCGACCCTGCGTGGCGTGGCTATGGTCTCAGCCGCCAGCTTTTTGCCATGGCCGAGGCTTGGGCTTGGCAACAATCGGTGGCAATTATTCGCCTGATGGTTCATGTTGCCAATACCAGCGCAATTCAGCTCTATAGCCGCTGTGGCTATAGCGTCTATGGAGTCGAACAAATGGCCATTTATTACGATGGCGTGTATCACGATGAGTTGTTGATGGCGAAAAAGAGAGCATAAAGCGCAGAACAAAGAGCATAGAACATAGAGCAGTTGCGCTCAAACCGCATAATCAAAGCCCCTCGCCCGCGTGCAGTGGGCGAGGGGAGCACTGGATTCGTGGTTCCCCCTCGCCTCGCTGGCGGGAGCGGGGGCTAGGGGGTGAGGGGGGAATCGTTGTTAACGCAATGAATCAGTACACAGAGAACAGAGAACAGAGAACAGAGAACAGAGAACAGAGAGAAGTTGCGCTGAAATTTGCGCTCGAACCACATAATCAAAGCCCCTCGCCCGCCACGTGGGAGAGGGGTTGGGGTGAGGGCATGCTTAGCCTAGTGGCAATTGCAATCCGCCATTATTGGCTTTATCTTTGGAGAGTTGGTCGGCATAGCGCGTGGTTTCGGGTAGACGATATTTGGTTGTGCAACGCAAAACCAGATCAACTGCTGTTGGAATGCTTACTCGATGGCCAGGCGAGATGTAGAGTGGCTTAGTGCCGGCGCGGGTGCGCACGACGGCCCCAATTTGTTCGCCTTTATCAAAGACTGGAACCCACGCGCCTTGTTCGTCGGGCACTGGCGCGTGTTTGCCACACAAATAGCTTTTACCTACGCCAATTGTCGGCAGATCGGTCAAAATGCCTAAGTGGGCGGCTATGCCAAAGCGGCGTGGATGCATAATGCCCATACCATCACAGAGCAACATATCGGGCAAGTGCTGCAATTGCTCCAACGCCGCCAAAACGGCAGGAATTTCGCGAAACGATAATAAACCTGGAATATAGGGAAACGTAGTTGGTCTCCGCACCAAGGTTTTTTCGCTTGGCTGGAGCGCTGGAAAATTCAATGTAACGATCGCTGCCCTGGTCGTTGCGCCATCATCCTCGAACGCTGCATCAACGCCGGCGACGGTTTGCAATGGCTGGGTAAAATCATCAACGATTCGCACTTGCTCACGCAGCTGCATTTGCAGATCAATCGCTTGCTCAGGAGTTAAATCCCAGCTATGGATTTGGCTATTTGGAAAACGCTGCATTATTCCTCCGCAACCTCAGCCATGAATTGGCCGCCGCTCAGCTGCTCGATCAGTCAACACATCAATTAATAATTCATCGTAATCGAGATGCTGCGCTAGCACAATCTGCGCGTGAGCATGGCGTTCGCGGCCTACCTGAATAATTTCGGGCAAATCTTCGCGCACATGGCTGCCAAATTGAATAAAATAGGGCACGGCCACAATTTGCTCAAGCCCTTGGGCAATCAAGCCATCAAGCGCATCAGGGATGCTCGGCTCGTTCAAATCCATAAAACAGACCTGCACAGCCGCCCAAGGTGTGGCTTGGCGCACGCGTTCGGCCACCGCCTGAATTGGGGCATTTGAGGCAGGTCGCGGGCTGCCATGGACTAAAATCAACAACCCTGCTTGATTGTATTCAAGCGCTGGCCATGCTTGATCGGCACGTTTTTGCACTAATTGGGCCAAGGCTGGGTGCTCGCCAAAGGCCGGAGCAAGATTAAACGCCACATTCGGATAGTGGCTGGCCATGTGCTCAACTTGTTGACGTAACGTTACTTGCACAAAATAGCCATCAATCAAAAAATAGGGCAGCACTGTAATTTCAGTTGCGCCCTGCTCGACCAAACGGGCGGTCGCTTGGGCCAAATCCGGCTGGCTATAATTAAGAAAGCCAGCTCCTGCCAAGCTAGCTACGCCGCGTTCGCGCAGCCGCGCCGCTAAGCGTAGCATGGTTGCGCCCGAAGCCGCCAACAAGCTGCCATGACCAATGATCAATAATCCATGCATTGCGGTGCTTCCCATTATTTTTGCAAATAATCAATCATATTTTTGGCGTTTGCTCGCCAGGTAGGGCTTGGCTCGCGCTCAAGACACGCCTGAAAATCGGCCAAGGCCTCGGCAGGCAAATCCAAATCCATGTATGCTTCGGCGCGATAGCAATAGGCCATATAGCGATCAGGATGATTTTTAATTACGTCGCTAAAGTCATCAACAGCTGCCTGAACTGCGTTGGCTCGCAGCGCCAAACTCCAGCGCAAATCAAACGGCTCCTCGTATTCCAGGCTCCAATCCATGGCATTAACATAGGCGGCGCGGGCGGTATCCCATTTGCCGTTGAGCATAGCGTTATCAGCTTGGTCGATATAGATCAGTGACACAGCGGTGCGGCCAAAATAAATAACTGGATAACACAAGGCTACAATTAAAAACCCAAGCACAACGACCCAGCCCAAAGGCAAGCGATGATACCAGCGTTTGCGGCTAGCGGGCAATGGCGAAAGCAGGCGTGATGGCGTTGACATCCACATTCTCCTCAAGGGTAATTTGGTTATTCGTTTAAATTAACTTGGCTAATAAAATGTTCTAAATTGCCAAGTTTCATATCGTTCAATAATGCGCTTGGTAGCTCAATTACGCCGATTGCATGCTCATAAGCGGCGACATGCTTGAGCAACATCAAGGCAAGCACCTTGGTATGTTGCGGGCTCATCATTATCCGTGCTACTGGCTGCACGCTGGCGGTGTTATTGCGCACATCTTCGACACAAGCAAAATCGATGGTGAAATCGTAAGGGCTACCACTAATTTGCACCTGATTCGCATAGGCAGCGCGTGAATTTTGGTCGCTCATACACAGTTCTCCTTAACATAAGTATTCTAAAACAATCCAATCAAAGCCGACTCGTTCAATGCTACAATAGCGCCAGCCTGTGTTAGCGAAAGAAGGAGCCGCTATGAGCGATTCAGAAGCGCAACAGCCGCACCACCGCAACCAGTTAAACGATTTGCTGGGCCGCGAATGGCTGTATGCAACGCGATCGATTGCGCTTACTGGTACGCCGCCAACGCCACTCAATGATTTAACGCCTGAAGAATGGGCAGCTTGGTCGGGGCCAGTTTTAGCCAGTGCCTACCCAACCCGTGGCTCTGCCTCAGCCGCGCATCACATTCGCAAAGCGCATCCATCGCCCAAACCACCAGCCTTGCTCAGCGAAATTATTCGGTTTTTTACCAAACCAAACGGTTGGGTGCTCGACCCGTTTGCCGGAGTTGGTGGAACCTTGCTCGCTTGCGCCCAAACCCAACGCCAAGCAATCGGCATTGAATTATCGCAGCAGTATATTGAATTGTATGGCAAAGCGGCTGATGCCTTGGCTTTGCCACGCTTGCAAGTGTTGCAGGGCGATGCCCGCGAATTGCTCACTAGCCCAAGCATTCAGCAACAGCAATTTGATTTGGTCTTGACCGACCCGCCCTATAGCTCGATGCTCAGTCGGGCGCGAACTGGCCAGCGCCGTAAACAGGGCAATGCTGCTGCCACGCCCTTCACCGACGATCCTGCTGATTTGGGCAATGTGGATTACCCAACCTTCCTGAGCGAACTCACCAAGATTGTGGCGCAAAGCTTGCAACCATTGCGGGTTGGCGGTCATTTGGTCTTATTTGTCAAAGACCTGCAACCAACTCCAGAGCATCATAACATGCTCCATGCCGATATTGTGTCAGCGTTGTATCAGTTGTCGCAACTGCGCTATCGTGGCTATCGGATTTGGTACGATCAAAGTGCAATGTTGTATCCGTTTGGCTATCCCTATAGTTTTGTCGCCAATCAGGTACATCAATTTTTGTTGATTTTTCAGAAGCAGGCCGAGGAGAATCTATGAGTAATGGTTGGGCAATCGTGACTGGTGGCGCGCGCCGCTTGGGCAAATCTATCGCCTTGGAATTAGCTAGCGCAGGCTACGATTTAATTATTCACTACAATTCCTCGCACGCTGAGGCCGAGCAAACCTGTGGCGAAATTCAAGCGCTTGGCCGTGAAACATGGGCTTATAGCGCCGATTTGCGTGATGTTGCGGCGATTGAAGCCATGTTTACCGCGATTGAAAGCCGTTGTGGCTCGCTGGCCGTGTTGGTCAATAGTGCCGCCGATTTTCCGCGCACGCCAGTTGGCAGCGTGACTGTCGAAGAATGGGATTCGTTGATGGCGATTAATCAGCGTGCGCCATTTTTCTGTGCCCAAGCAGCCGCCAAATTGATGCCAGCGCATGGCGTAATCGTGAATATTGCTGATGTTGGCGGCGAAGTGCCATGGCCTAGCTTTGTGCCGTATGGCATGACCAAAGCAGCAATTATTATGATGACGCGTGGCTTGGCCTTGGCCTTGGCTCCCAAGATTCGGGTTGGCGCGGTTGGGCCAGGCGTGGCACTCTTGCCCGATGGTTGGCAAGACGATGGCAATGCACTGAATAAAATTCCACTCAAACGGCTTGGCGTGCCCGAAGATATTGCCAAAGCTGTGCGATTTATCGTTGAAGCGCCCTATTTTACTGGCGAAACGATCTTTGTTGATGGCGGTCGCCGTTGGGCCTAAGGAGTAACGAAGTAGTATGAGTCAATTTTCGCTCACTCACGAGGTTGCCAAACCTCGTCAACCAAGTGCGAATGGCAAACCCCCGCTTTTGGTGATGTTGCATGGTGTAGGATCGAACGAACGCGATTTGTTGCCATTGGCCCAATATCTCGACCCGCGTTTATGTGTGGTTGCTGCTCGCGCCCCGCATCGCTACCAATTTGGTGGTTTTTCGTGGTTCGATATTCAGTGGCATTCCAAAGGATTTAATATCGATACCAACCAAGCCCAACAAAGTTGGGAAACAGTGCAGCGCTTTTTGGGCGAAGCATGCAGCGCCTACGATTGCGATCCGCAGCGAATCTATTTGGGTGGCTTTTCGCAGGGCGCAATTATGAGCTTGGGCGCAACCCTGACCAAACCAGAACTGATTGCGGGCACCATTTTGATGAGTGGCCGTTGGATGCCCGAAGTTGGGCCGCAAACCGACCGCGAGCATATTGCCAACAAGCCAATTTTAGCCGTCCATGGCCTCTACGATGAGGTGATTCCGATTCAGTATGGGCGAGCGATTCGCGATTTTCTGCAAACCTTGCCGGTGCAGTTGGAGTACCATGAATTTGCCATGGGCCACGAAATAAATCTCGATAGTTTGCAAGTGGTGGTCAATTGGCTTAATCAGCAACTTGGTTAAACTACACTTCCCCTCACCCCAACCCCACTCCCGTCCGACGGGCGAGGGGCTATAACCCTGCGGTTCCGTGGCAATGCGTGGTTAAAATCGATGCTCCCCCTCGCCCGCGTTTTCGTGGGAGAGGGGGCTGGGGGGTGAGGGAACCCAAATTAACCTTTATAACACTGGTTCGCTTGCTCAATCACCCATTGCTCAAGCAACGATGGATAGATTTGCTCGCTGAGCAAGGTACGAAAGCGTTCGATGCGATCGCCGCCTTCAAACCAGCGGTTAATCATTTGCTCGCCATAGAAATAGCTGAAGATGTAGGCCCGCCACAATGGAGCGCTGATAAAGCGCATGCGATGCTGGGCACGTTCCTCGCTGGTCAAGCCATAGCGCACCAAATAATCAACAACCTCATTGGCAGGTCGACCTTCGGCGTGCAGCAATAAGGCTGCATTGCCGGCCACCCCAGCTAAGGCTTTCATTGCAAGGTTAATCCGCAGTTCTTGGGCGGGATCGCCAGTGATGCCAACCTTGGGATAGAGATTTTGGGCTTGCCACTCAACCAATTCTTTGGGCGTGAATAACACTCCTACTGCGCTATTGGCGATGCCTTCGGCCATCACACATTCTGGTGTGTTGAGCAAAAAAATCGAGTGCTCGGCCCAGCCTCGGCCTGCATACAAATCACGTTCTTTGATGCAATGTTCGGTGTGGTGGCCCGGGTAGGCTTCGTGAGCAACCAAGCTTGTCAAGCCGTTGAGCGCAACTGGCAAGTCGGTGTTAATATCAACCGCCGAATGATAATTGCCATAATACCAGTTATAGCCACTCCATGGCTGATTGTTGACCAAGCGGAAATCGACTTTTTCGCTGGCAGGCAAGGGATACAAGGCCAACGTTCGGCTGCGCAATTCAGTTTCGATCACCTCGATCAACGGGCGTGCTTGCTCGCCGCTAATGTCGAATTGTCGTCGCCAGGTTTGCGTGCGCTCAAGCACGTCGCCTTGGCCTGGCAACAAGCTATCAAGTTCTTCGATTGCTTCTTCAAACAGTGCTTCGTCGATCATCGCTGGCTCAATATCGAAACAGCGTCGCACTTCCTCGCGGTAATCAAACTGCTCGCCTGCTAATTGGCGACAGGTTGTGGCCATGGCTGCAACTTGCTTGCGCAAATAGGTGCGGCGGCGAATTGGCAAATCGCTGGTTTCAATCTGTTCAAGCAGTTGGTCGGCGGCCTGCACCAGTTGGTTGGTTGGCCAAACAGCGCTCTCCACTACTTGATCGCGCAAATAATTTGGGCCAGAATAAGCATCAACATAGCCATCGATATGTTGGTTAATCCGAAAGGCTAGCTCGATATAGGCGAGGCCGATTGGTTCAAAAATAGGCATTGCTGAAGATCCTCACAACACAACATCGCAATTCATTGTACCCCAAAGAATCGCCGTTAATGGTTGATCACAACTTATTCATCATTCTGGCAGAATATTCGATTGCCAGCGTGTTATGCTCAATTTAGCTACATTTTCTGTTTGAGGAACGCTCATGCGCAGTCGAAAACAACGTATTTTGGCATCGCCATACTATCGCAATAACCAATTTCAAAATTTGTATCCAACCACGATGATGCAAGCTAATTCGATGTTTTCGACCTTGCAGCGCCAATTTTTTGGCCAGGAACAGCGGCGGCCAAACAAGCCACTGCCAAGTGCATGGCCTGGCCAAAGCTTTCATCAAACGCCGCCAGCATCGGGCTTGCGGGTGACGTGGCTCGGCCATTCAACCTTATTAATCGAATTTGCCGGGATCACGATTTTGACCGATCCGGTCTGGGCCAAGCATTTATCGCCAGTTCAAGGCATTGGGCCGCAGCGCTTTCAAAATGCGCCGATTGCGCTTGAGCAATTGCCAGCAATCGATTTGGTGTTGCTTTCGCACGACCATTATGATCATCTCGATAAACAGACGATTCGCTGGCTGGCGCGGGGCACGATGCCGTTCGTCACAGCGCTAGGAGTTGGCGAGCATTTGGAGCATTGGGGCGTTGCCAGCAGCCGCATCCACGAGCTTGATTGGTGGGAAGAATTGCATTTGGCCGAATTTGATTTGACGATTGCCGCCGTGCCAGCTCAGCACTTCTCAGGCCGTGGGATCAAACGCAACAGCACGCTGTGGGCTTCGTGGGTCGTGATGAGTCCAAGCTCCCGCATTTACGTTGGTTGCGATAGCGGCATGTTTGCTGGCTTTGAGGATATTGGCCAACGCTATGGCCCATTCGACTTCGCCACCATCGAAATGGCTCAATACGATGTTGCGTGGCCAGGCGTGCATATGCAGCCAGAAGAAGCCTTGCAAGCAGCCGAAATGTTGCAAGCTCGCACGATGTTGCCCGTGCATTGGGGCGCATATTGCCTCTCGCTGCACGCCTGGGATGAGCCGATTGAGCGCTTGCTCAAAGCCGCTGAAGGCAGCCCGATCGCCATTCTCACGCCGCAACTTGGCCAGCCAGTCGAGCCAAGTCAGCCCGCTGGCTTAACCACGTGGTGGCGCGACTAGATGAAGGATGAAGGATGAGGGATGAAGGATGAAGAACATAGAGCAGAGAACATAGAACAGAGGGAGTTGGGGAGCGGTATGTTAACGCAGAGGCGCAGAGCATGAAGGGCTATAGACTTTTGGCTGATGGCTATCGGACAGAACAATAATCTGAATAATCTGTGCCAATCTGTGGCGAAAAATCATGGCTATCGGTTGGAGGCGTTAGGCTAGCGGAGATTTGTTGGGAACGTCAATAGCCTATAGCCAACAGCCTATAGCCTTTGTGCTCTTCGCGGTTTTGCACTAGGGATCGGGGGCTAGGGGCTGGGAATCGGGTATGTATTCAATCCCCAGCTTCTTCGCCGAATCCACCTATTCTCCCGATAGCCGATAGCCCATAGCCTCACTGCCTCTGCGGCTCTGCGTTAAAACTTCCCCTTCGTGCTCTTTGCGGTTTCGTCCTTCGTGTTCCTTCGTGCCCTTCGTGGATCAAGTTCGCAATTCCAAATCCGCCTTTGATTTTCATCCTTCATAATTCTTCCTTCTTACTTGATTAACGTGGTATGCTAGGCGCTTGAAAACGGCAATAAACCCTGATTGTGGGGCTGGATAAGGATGTTGAGAATGAAGCTACTTCGGCAGATCGGATTATTCGGATTGAGCCTTGGGTTATTGGCCTGTGGTGCTACAAACGCCCCTGCGCCAACAACCCCCGCCAACCCAACCAACGGCGCGCCAAGTTTGAATGGCGAGATTAATGTTTTTGCGGCAGCCTCGCTCACTGGCGCATTTACTGAAATTGGCAACGAATTTCAGACAAGCCATCCCGGCACGAAGATTAATTTCAATTTTGCTGGCTCCGATCAATTGACAACCCAAATGATACAAGGTGCGCCCGCTGATGTCTTTGCTTCCGCAAACTCGAAACAAATGCAAGTTGCGGTTGATGCTGGCGTAATTAACGATGCAGCGCGCCAGCCATTTGCCCGTAATCGCTTGATTGTGATTTATCCCCAAGATAATCCTGGCCAAATTCAACGCTTGCAGGATTTAGCCAAGCCCAATTTAAAACTGGTTTTGGCCAGTGCCAGCGTGCCAGTTGGCAATTATGCCTTGGATTTTCTGGCCAAAGCATCTGCTTTGCCCGAATATGACACCAGCTATAGCCCAACCGTGCTGTTGAATGTGGTTTCGTATGAGGCCAATGTCAAAGCCGTGTTGAGCAAAATTTCGCTTGGCGAGGCCGATGCAGGCATTGTCTATACCACCGATGCCGCGTCGATTAGCGATGGTAGCATTGGCACGTTGACAATTCCTGATGAGCTGAATACGATCGCCACCTATCCGATTGCAAGCACCCAAAATAGTCCCAACCCAAGCTTAGCTCAAGCCTTTATCGATCGGGTTTTGGCGACTGAAGGCCAGCAAATTTTGCGGCGTTATGGCTTTATCACCGTCAGCGATGCTCCAGCGAGCACGACCAACCAACTGCTGATCGAAGGCAATCTGACGACTCCGCTCACGTTGACCGCCGATTTGCTCAAAACCTACGAACTCCAACAAGTCGAGTTTGCTGATGAGCGTTTTCGTGGCCTAGGCATTGGCCAATTGTTGATTCAAATTCAACCCAAGGCCGATGCCAAAACCTTTACTTTTATTGGCAGCGATGGCAACCAATGCGTTGTGCCAATTGCCGACTTAACTGCCGATCCAAGGGCGATTATTGCGCTTGATAGTGATGGCAGTTTTACCAGCATTGTGCCAAGTGCCATGAACGCCAACCAAATTAAAAAGCTGGTCAAAATCAGGGTAGAATAAAGCTCATCATCGCCTAAATAGACCAACAGGATAGGTTGTAGCCTATCCTGTTTTTATGGAAGATTCATGCGAAACAAGCGCTTTGGTCGTCAATTTTGGCTCATTCTTGGTAGTTTGCCGTTGCTGGGCTTTTTGCTGATTCCATTAATTGCCTTAGCGCTACGCGTGCCAGTTGCTGCTTTAGCTAGCACCTTTGGCAAGCAAATAGTCCGCGAAGCCCTCAGCCTTAGCATTTTGACCACCAGCAGCAGTATGCTCATTACGCTGCTTTTTGGTACGCCAATTGCGATTTTGCTGGCGCGTCCGCGCTTTCGCGGCCAAAGCTTGCTCGATACCTTGATTGATTTGCCGATGATTTTGCCGCCCTCGGTTGCGGGCATTGCCTTGTTGATGGCATTTGGGCGGCGTGGCTTGCTTGGGCAATATCTGCGCATCCTTGAGATTGAATTGCCTTTTACGACGGCTGCGGTGGTGTTGGCGCAAGTGTTTGTGGCCTCGCCGTTCTACATCAAAGCTGCTAGTGCTGCCTTCGCCACCATCGACCATGATCTTGAGGATGCAGCGGCGCTTGATGGAGCTAATGCGCGCCAAATTTTTTGGTTTATCAGCATTCCCTTGGCGTGGACAGGCCTAGTGAGCGGAGCCGTGATGACTTGGGCGCGAGCGTTGGGTGAGTTTGGGGCAACCATCATTTTTGCTGGCAATTTCGTGGGCCGCACCCAAACCATGCCTTTGGCAATTTACCAAGGCTTTGAGCAAGATCTAAATGTGGCGCTGGTTTTGGCCCTGCTGCTGCTAGTTATCTCATTTGTGATCCTTGGCTTGGTCAAAGGCCTATTGGCGCAACGCCTGCGTTAGGGCTGATCGAAAAAGCCTTGGTCACGCTGGTTTAAGTCGATGTTTGGTTCAACATGCTGTACATGATCAAATGCTTGCACCAAATTTTCAACATAGATTAATTGAATTGTTCCATGCTGCTGAATTGGACGCTGAGCCGCGGTATGTTTAATTGGCTCAGGTAAAATCATCACAATCCAGCTTAATTGTGGATGGTTTAAGCTTGGAAAAGCTTGCATAATCATGGCTAGTGATGCAACATTTCGATCGCTGATCATACGATTATCAATGATTACCTGAAAAGGATGCGTAATCTGCTGTAAATAGGTTTGAGTTTCAGCCAAAATAGCATGAAACTCCTCAGGAGTGATAGCCGAGGTAAAATGAGTAAGCGCTAAAACGTGCTGATCAACTAACCATCCAAGTTTGTAGTTCATTGGTAACTCCTAGCTATATTTGGCAAGCAGGCTATGGCTATAATTCCATAGTTCAAGCGCTACATCAGCAGCGGTTGGCGGCAAATGAAGCTGCATTGGGCTGGTTTTGTGCCAATGAACTCCCTCATGACGTTCATAAATGAGCCGCGTGAGATAGCTACTGGCTTGGGCTGACGCTTGACCAAATAAATCTATCAATAGCCGTACTGGCAACGCCTGTTGCTTAAATAAATTAGTGCGAACCATGCCTGGATAACAAGTATGAATACGGAGCGTTGGCTGGTTTTTGGCAAGCTGCTGAGCATATAAATCTAGCGCTAGGCTTGCTTTTAACGCCGCTCGCAAGCCTTTTTCGGGGCTTTGCCACGCAGTTGAAGCATGGTTGTAACGGCTATTCCCACTAACCATCACAATACTGGCATTGGTAGTTAATTGTGGGAGTAACTGTTGTGATAAGCTAAATTTGCTCAGATAATTGGTAGCGAACACGGTTTCAAAGCCTTCGCTCGTAACGAGAGGTGTTGCTTTTGAGCCAATACCACCAGCACAGAGAATTAGGCTATCGATTGGCGCTTGGAATTGCGCGGCAACTTGGTGCGTTTCGCGGAGCAACGATAAATCGGCTTGTATAAAATGGCCGCCTGTTTCAGCAGCGATCGCTTGACCACGCTCACGATTACGCCCAATAAAGCTCACACGCTGGCCATTTTGGCTCAGTTCGCGCACGACCGCCGCGCCAATTCCGCTGGTTCCCCCAGTTACAACCACATTCATTAAGTTCTCCAAGTTGATAAATTAATTAGGATGCTAAATATATGTCAAAAAAATTAATCAGGCTCGTGATAGCCTAAATTTGCTGCAATACGCTGAAGCCAATCGGTGAATAAGGCCTGCTCGGCGGCTGAAAAGCCTTGGAGCATTTTTGCTTCGAAAGAATGAAAAACACCGATTAATTGCCCAACTAGTGCATCTCCAGCAGCGGTTAGCCCAACTATTTTGGCGCGGCCATCATCATGACTAAGGCTTCGTCTCAAGAGATCTCGCTGCTCTAATTTATCCAAAATTCCCGTCAAGGTTGCTGGAGTAACGCCGCTATACTGCTGGAGTTGTTGTTGCTCTAATTGAGCCTCACCATACAGATAGCCCAAAATTTCAAATTGCGAAGTCGTCAGATTATAGGCGCTTAGTTCTTCGTCTAAACCCTTGCGCATGAGAATATAGCTGAGTTTTAAGTAGCGAATTGGTTTTGACATACAAACCTTATTACTTAGCAACCTAAGCATATCGTATACTTTATTGATTGTCAAGAAGGTTAATGTTGGTGTGGTTAATATTTATTAATGAAATATTCATGAAGTACCTATTGATTAACACTGTCAAATGAATAATAATCTTGAGCTACGTACCTAGCTAGGAAATTTGCTGGAATATGGAAGGATTTGGCAATGCTCAAAACATCACGGCGGTTGGTTGGTTTGTTGGTTGCAACATGTGTTTTGGCCGTAGCGCCCTTGGTTCCGGCGGCAGCAGCGCCGCTGGCTGGGCCGTTGACCGCTGGAGTTGACTGTTATAGCAATGGTATTCAGCATAATCGTGGTGCGTTTGCATGCGATGCCTACGCGATCGGTGGAACCGGTCTCTATAGTTATACGTGGAGTGCTGGGCTGAATGCAGACATTATGCAGCATGCTGGTAGCTCGGTGTATGGTGGTTGTACGCTTGGCCGCACAGGTCGGGTAAACTTGGTTGTTACCGATAGCAGCGGCGTGAGCGTCGCCGTGGTTGGCCGTTGGTATTGTAGCAGCGATGCCTCGTAAGCCTGATTAAATTGGGCAATGGGCATCGCTTTTTAGCTTCGATGTTGCACGTGATGCCCTTTGATTTCCCCAACTATTCCTCCTTAGCAACAGCTTGTTTTCCACCCCCAATTTGTCTCGTGAGTTTCCAAGCATCGTTGATAGGTTTCCTCATGTAAATCACAGATCGTTAAGTTCATCAAGCATCTCCTGATGCCCACAAATTGCCCTTTAGGGGGTGCAGGGGGATGAAAACCCCCTGCGTTTCCCTCCAGCGGAGGGACGGAAGGGAGGCGATAAATGGATAGTCTATAAAATATTCTGTGACATTGTTTGACACGGCGCGGCGTTATACTAGCTCAGGAAGGGTCGCTGGAACGGCAGCATTCGCAGCGGCATTAGTGCTCAGCTGAGCAGAAAGGGCTTGCAAATGTGGCGACATGGTGATGTCCTCATCGCAGCAATTGATCAAATTCCAAGTGATGCAACGCCGCGCAATGGCTCAACTTTGGCTTATGGCGAAGTCACTGGCCATAGCCATCGTTTCAAATTGGCCGATACGGTTGCGCTTTGGCAACGCGGCGATTCACTGTTCGTCGAAGTGACCGCTGATAACGCCCAATTGATTCACGAAGAACATGCCATGATCGAATTGCCACGCGGCAACTATCGGGTCTGGATGCAACGCGAATATTCACCGCAAGAAATTCGGCGGGTTGTTGATTAATGCTGCGGCTGGTGGTAATGCTTTCCCATTACCACCAGCTTTTGAGGATAGTTCAATGCACGATGAAATGATGACTGCCGCCACAGCCTTAGCTCAAATTCGCGCTGGTGTTGAAGATCTTGGTGGCCAGCCAATTAGTGGCACGTTGGTGTTGGATAAAGATATTGAATTTTTGCCACGCGGGATTGTTGCAACCGCAATTGAAGCCAAAAATTGTACCAAATTGCGTTATTTGACCAACGATTTACACGCAGGCCGCTTGGATTTGAGTGGTTGTACTGGTTTGACCAGCATTCCCGAAGGTTTGCACTGCTTTGAATTGGATTTACGCAATACCAACCTTGAGCATTTGCCCTTGGTGCATGTGCAAAATCGGCTTAATCTCAGCAACAATATTCAGCTCAAAAGCTTGCCTCGCAATCTGAAGGTTGGCTCGTTGGTGTTGCGCGGTTGCAGTGCGCTCGAAAGCTTGCCCGAAGGTATTGATGTCAACTTTCTTGATTTGACCGATTGTGTTAATTTTCGGCGTTGGCCAAGCGCAGGCCGCATCAGCGTTGGTCGAATTGTGGCGCGCAACTGCATCAACATGCCCAATTTGCCAGCTTGGCTTGGCGAATTAGCCCAATTAAGCGTGCGTGGATGCAGCAGCCTCACCGAGTTACCAGCAAGCTTGGTGGTGCATTCGTGGCTCGATTTGGGCAATACCGAAATTACCAGCTTGCCCGAGGATAGCCAAGTGAGCCAATTGCGCTGGAATGGCGTGCCAATCGATGAGCGCATTGCCTTCCAACCAGAAACAATCAGCGTCAGCGAAATTATCGACGAAGTGAATGTTGAGCGTCGCCGCGTGCTGCTTGAACGCAAAGGCTACGAAGAATTTTTTGCCCAAGCCGAAGCCAAAGAGCTTGATCGCGATCGCGATACTGGTGGCGTGCGGCGGTTGCTGCAAATGCCCATGCCCAACGATGAAGATTTGGTGTGTTTGGCGGTGCAATGTCCTTCGACCGACCGTCGCTATGTTTTGCGCGTGCCGCCATCGATGCGCAGTTGCCATCAAGCAGCCGCCTGGATCGCTGGCTTCGATAATCCCGACGATTATAAATTGTTGAAAGAAACCTAGTTCCACAACTAGCTGCCAAGTATTTTTTAGCTCGTTGTTTACTGAATGCTGGAAACTCAATCAAAAGCCCCTCGCCCGCATTATTGTGGGAGAGGGGTTGGGGTGAGGGAACACCAATTTAGCGCCGTTTGAGCAACATTGGCATACCACCCTTGGATCGCATCGTAATGGCCATTTCGGGCTGAACCTGATGGCCAGTTTGCAGTTGCGGGTTGTAATGTTGCGCCACGCAGGCCAACAAGAGTGCGCCTTCCATCTCGGCCAAATTATTGCCAATGCACTTGCGCGGCCCCGCGCCAAATGGCATAAATGCTAAATGATGGCGTGGTTGTTGGGCAGCGGGCGCAAATCGAGTTGGATCAAACTCCAACGGGTTTGCCCAAAATGCTGGATGGCGATGCAAATTGGTGATGCTGACGATTACCCGCGAATCGATTGGCAAATCGTAGCCACCAAATTGAGTTGGCTTGGTTACGCGACGTGGCCCAGTAATTGGCGCTGCCGGATACAAGCGCATTGCCTCTTTAAACACTTGGTTGGTGTAGGGCAAATTTGGCAAATCGTTGACGCTTGGTGCGCGGCCTTGCAGCACTTGATCAAGCTCGGCTTGCAATTGGCGGCGAATTTCGGGATGTTCGTCGAGTAAATACCAAGCAAAGGTCAAGGTGTTAGCGGTGGTTTCGTGGCCAGCAGCAAAGATCGTCAGCACTTCATCGCGAATCTGCTCATCGCTCATGCGCGCGCCAGTATCGGCATCTTGGGCCTCAAGTAGCATATCGAGCAAATCGCCAACCGGCTCGCTCGCAGCCCTTCGCTGCTGAATCAAGCCAAAAATCATGCTATCAAGCACGTTGCGTGCTTGCATATAGGCGCGATTGCGGCGGGTTGGCAATGGCAACGGCAAGCTAAATGGATTGAAAATTTGATAATTGGCATAATCAACCGCCGCCGTGACCGCTGGAGCCAATTTGCCAACTTCGCCCAGCATATCAGCGCTAAACATCGTTTGCATAATAATGTCGAGCGTTACTTGCAACATCTCGTGGTTCATATCGATCGGCGCTGCATTGGGCAAGGCTTGCCAGCGTTGAAGCATGCGCGCTCCGGCAGCATCGATTTTTTCGCCCATCGCTGCAAGGCGCTTGCGATGAAACATCGGCTGCATCATGCGGCGCTGTACTAGCCACGATTCAGGGCTGGGATTGGAAATCAAGCCATTGCCTGCGATGATTTCTAAGCCACCATTGCCACCAACTTTAGGGAAATCCCGCTGATGATCAACCAAAATATGCTGAGCATAATGCGGATTTGAAACCACATGCATCACGCGCGAGCCAATACGGTAGCGCACAATATCGCCATAGGCAATAAAATCGCGATCCATCGTCTGCAAAAAATCATCAATAAAATCGTGTAAATTGCCAATCAACAAGCGTCCACGTGGGCCTGGCGCAATCAAGACGCTGTTTTTCAAAGCAGTTTCAGTCATCAGCATTTCCTTTTTGATTTTTATGCTATCCATTTGTGTAGTATTTGACAGTGACTATACAATCGGATAGCATAATTTGTCAAGAGTGATTTTTAGGCTAGAATCGATGAACCATGAACCAAGCACATGAAAAACTCAGTGGCCGCCAATCGGAGAGCACGGCCCAACAAACTCGCCAGCGGATTTTGCTTAGCGCGCGCCATTTATTTGCGTTGCAAGGGTTCGAAGGCATCAGCTTGCGCGATATTGCCAGCCATGCCGAGGTGACGCATGGCTTGTTGCGCCATCATTTTGGCTCGAAAGAGGCAATTTGGCAGGCGGTGGTTGATGCTGCGCTGGCGGAATATTTGGCCGCGCTCTTGCCCTTGGTTGATGCTGCAATTGCTGAGCAACACGAGCCAAGCGCCGTAATCCAACGCTCGGTTGCCACGATTATTCGGCTCTCGGCCAGTTTTTGCGAGGTTCCACGCTTGATGGTGCACGAAAGCATTAGCGGTGGCGAACGCTTGAATTATTTTATGCAACAGCTACGCCCGCTGAGCGCCATGATGCAGCCATTTTTTGAGGCAATGCGGGCTGAGGGCAAATTTCAACAATTTAGCCACCCAACTTTTTTGTTAGCGGTCATTTCGTTGGGGATTTTGCCTTTGGCGCTGGCTTCCTTTAGCAATGCCTTGGCCCAAATCGATATTCTTGAGCAGGCCGAACTAGAGCGCCATATCGAGCGGGTGATTGCGACATTAATGCCTTGGACAGCGGTTTAAATGCAAAGAGCGCGAAGAGCTTAAATCTTCGTGCTCTTAGATAGTTATCTGCAAGTTGAGGGGAATATTATTCGGCGTTAATTCCAGCGCGGGCAGCCCAACCAGCGGGATCGGTGGCCCAATCGCTAATCAGGCTGCGATGTTCTGGGCGAATGTAGTTTTGCTGGGCGGCTACTTCTAACAAGGTTGAAAGATTGGTTAAGGTCATTAAGCGCACGCCAGCTGCATTAAAGCGCTGCTTCGATTCTTCCATCTCGTAGGTAAAGATTGCACAACAATCGGCCACAAGTGCGTTAATCTGGCGCAACCCGGCGACTGCATCTAAGGCACTACCGCCGGTGCTGATCAAATCCTCAATCACAACGACCCGTTGATTGGTCTGCACGCCGCCTTCGACTTGTTGGCCACGGCCATATTTTTTGGCTCCTGAACGCACATAGGCCATCGGCAAACTTAATTCATGGGCCACCCATGCCGCCCAAGGCACGCCAGCAGTGGCAGTTCCGGCAATTACTTCGGTGTTTAATAATTCATCGCCAATTTGCTGGCAGATTGCCTCGGTGATGGTGCGGCGGGCGCTGACTTGAGCCAAAAGCAAACGATTATCGCAATAAATTGGCGAAAGAATGCCCGATGCAAAGCGAAACGGCTTATCTGGAGCCAGCACGACAGCTCCGGCCTCAAGTAACAGTTGCGCGATCGCGGTTGAAGAATGTTTCATACTAGCTCCTATCTGGTACAATATCGCGAATAGCTTAATTGACGGCGCTCATTACCGCCTAGTGTGGGGAGGTACCCCACGATGAGAGGCCTAATGCGATTCAACGAGGCAGAACGTATGACGATCAAACACGTCCTTTCATGGGATGAAATCCAATCACTAGTTGAAATTATTAACGAACAATTACATAATGATTATGATGCCTTGCTGGTTGTCACGCGTGGCGGGATGATCCCAGCCTGTTTGATTAGCCAACGTCGCAACTGGCGCAATATTCTGGTTGCTGCGGTGCAATTTTACACTGGAATTGGTACAACCCGTGAAATTCCTACGTTCTTGCAATTTCCCAGTGATCCGCTGATTGTGGGCAAGAAATTATTGGTGATCGATGATATTTGGGATAGTGGACGCACGATTGCAGCGGTGAAGCAACGGCTCGATACTGCTGGCGCAAATTATGAAGTTGCCGTACTCCACTTCAAACCAGGTTCATCCAAAGTCGAAGGTCGGCCCGATTTTTATGCCGCTGAAACCGATCAGTGGATTGTGTATCCGTGGGAACCACCCACAGATCCCGATGCAGAATAATGCGCATTGCCATCCTCAGCGATATTCATAGTAATTTAGCGGCCTTCGAGGCTGTGCTTGAGGATTTACAAGCCCAAGCGGTTGATCACGTCGTCATTAATGGCGATGTGATCAACGGCGGGCCTGATCCCCGGGCATGCTTGGATTTAGCACGATCTACAGGCTACACGCTCTTGGCAGGTAATCATGAACGCTATATCCGCGATTACGATTTGCCCGTGCGGCCAGCAGAGTGGGCTAGCGATTTGTGGAAGCCCTCGCTTTGGACGGTCAATCAGTTTAGCCAAGCTGAACGCGCCGCCCTGCACGATTTGGCCACAACCTACCACAGCGATGAGCTTTTGGTGGTACATGCCTCGCCGCGCCACGACCAAGATTCGGTCTTTGCAATTACGCCGCAGCGCGAATTAGCCGCGATGTTTGTCGATACCCCCCAAACGATTATCCGTTCGCACAACCATATTCCGCAATTTCGGCCTTGGGGCGAGCGCATGATCGTCACCACCGGCGCGGTTGGTCAGCCGCTTGATGGCAGCCCGTGGGCCAAATATGCGATTGCCGAACGCAAGCCCCAAGGCTGGCGGGTGAAACATCGAGTGGTCATGTACGATGTTGAAACTACGGTTGAACGCTTTCATAGCTCTGGCTATTACGAGGCTGCCTACCCCATGAGCAGGCTCTATTTGCGCGAAGTGCAGCTTGGCACCCACCATATTGTGCCATTTTTACGCTTGCAGCAACAATGGCTCAAAAGCGACCCCCAACTTAGCGCCGAGCAAGCAGTCAAGCGCTTTTTAGAATTATGAGGGATGAAGGATGAAGGATGAAGCTAGAGCAAACAATTCAGCTTGAGGCGATCAATGCGCATCTCAAGCTGAATGATGTATACGAATATATAGAATTAGCTTAATTTTCGATCAGTGCCGCTAAACCATCCACATCGAGTACCAGCACATGGCCGCGCGCCAACTCCACCAAGCCTTCATCGGACATTTGGCGCAAGGTGCGGCCAATAATTTCGCGCACTGTGCCTGCGCGCGCCGCCAATTCTTGATGAGTTAATGCTGCCGTGCCATCAGCCGCCTCGTGCAACAAAATTCGTGCCAAACGGGCGCGTACCGTGCGAAACGCCAAATCTTCCAATAGCACTGCTAAATCGCGGGCTTGGGCTGCCAAATCGCGCAGTAAAATCAAGCTAAATTCAGGGTGACTGCGCAACACATCGGGCAAGGCCGCAGTTGGTAAATGCACGCAACGGGTGGGAGCCATCGCGCGGGCGGTTGCTGGCGCAGGGCCTGCATCAACAAACGGCTCAATATTAAACAACTCGCCAGTTTCGGCGATTGAGAGCACCTGCTCGCGGCCATCGCTGGCAGTGCGCGAAAGCCGCACCCTGCCTTCTAAAATGCCAAACAAGCCAAAGCGTGGGTCATCCTCAAGTACCAAATATTGACCAGGCCGAAACGAACGAACTTCCATTGCTCTGGCAAGATCGCGCAAAGCTACTGGATCAAGCGCAGCAAAACGGGTCAATTGCCGCAGAACTTCAACGTCAACACTCATATCAAACAGCGCCTCATGCGCGAAATTGTTACTTGAAGGGGCCAGGGCCTAGGATTCAGGGGTCAGATTATGCTTGAAAGAATGTATAGAATCCCTGTCATCCAAATCCTGATCACTGATCCCTAACTCCTGACCCCTACTCCCTAACCTCTAGTGTAGCATAGCAGCAACAATTTGTGATATTATGTGCAAATAATCTAAAATGAATTATTTGAGGATGTATACAATCATGACTCGTCAAAAAGTGTTAGTAACAGGCGGCGCTGGCTTCCTTGGGATTAACCTCTTGCGTTACCTTGATGCCAAAGGCTACGACCTTATTTCATATGATTTTGCTGATTGGACGTATCCTGATCTCAAAGATCATATTACGATCATTAAGGACGATATTCGTAACGTTGCAGGGCTTGATCGGGCCATGCAAGGGGTCGATTTCGTGGTGCATACTGCTGCTGCCTTGCCACTCTATTCAGCCGAGGATATTTTCTCGACCGATATTGATGGCACGCGCAATGTGCTTGATGTGGCCAAAAAACATGGCGTAAAACGGGTGGTTCACGTTTCATCAACCGCCGTCTATGGCATTCCCGACCATCACCCATTGGTTGAAAATGACCGCTTGGATGGCGTTGGCCCGTATGGTAAAGCCAAAGTGATGGCTGAATATGTGGCCTTGGAACATCGCGCCAAGGGCATGGAAGTGGCAATTATTCGGCCAAAATCGTTCATTGGGCCAGAACGGCTTGGCGTTTTCGCCTTGCTCTTCGATTGGGCGCTCGATGGCCACAACTTCCCGATGATTGGCAATGGCAAAAATCGCTATCAATTGCTTGATGTTGAAGATCTTTGCGATGCGATTTATTTGTCGATGACCTTGCCTGCTGAAGTTGCCAACGATACCTTCAACATTGGGGCCAAAGAATTCGCCACCATGAAGGAAGATTATCAAGCAGTGCTCGATTACGCTGGTCATGGCAAAAAGATTATTGGCTCGCCAGCAACTCCAGCAATTTGGACGTTGCGCGCCTTGGAATTTTTGCGAGTTTCGCCGCTCTACAAGTGGGTTTATGAAACCGCCTCGAAAGATTCATTTGTTTCAATCGAGAAGGCCGAAACCCAACTTGGCTGGAAGCCAAAGTTCTCGAACCAAGATGCCTTGTTGCGCAACTTCAAGTGGTATATCGATAATCGCCACGCCTTTGCCAACGCTTCAGGGGTGACCCACCGCGTGCCATGGAAACAAGGCGCGATTGGTCTGCTCAAAAAAGCCTTCTAAACATAAAACTACGCCTAGCGTATAATGCTGGGCGTAGTTTTTTAATTTAATTCGATTAACGAGGTATCTATGCCCTTAGCAATTGCCGTTCACGGTGGCGCTGGCGATATTCCCGAATCATTGCGCCCAGACCATGCCGCTGGAATCCAAGCAGCCTTGCGTGCAGGCAAAGCAGTGTTGCAAGCTGGTGGCACGGCGCTTGAGGCCGCAATCGCCGCAGTTATCGTCTTGGAAGATTTGCCCGCCTTCAATGCTGGCTATGGCAGCGTGCTCAATCGCGAAGGCTTTGTCCAAATGGATGCTGGCTTGATGGATGGCACGAGCCTTGATGTTGGCGCGGTTGGCGCAATCGAGGGCATCAAAAATCCAATTTTGGCCGCTCAAGCGGTGTTAAAAACTCCGCATATTTTGTTTGCCAAGGCCGATGCTCAGGCGGTAGCGCGCGCGGCTGGGGTTGAGTTTGTTGATAACGCCAGCTTGATCACGCCTCGTCGCCATGCCCAGTGGGCCAGCGGCGACCGCGATTTTAAGGTTGATTCGGGCAGCACTGATGCCGAAACGATTGCCGATACCGTAGGTGCGGTTGCGCTCGATGGCTTGGGCAATATTGCGGCGGCCACTTCAACTGGTGGCATGAGTGGCAAGCCCTTGGGCCGCATCGGCGATTCGCCAATTCCTGGCGGTGGTTTTTATGCAGATAGCCATAGTGGAGGTTGCTCAACCACCGGCTGGGGCGAAACGATTGCGCGCGTGCTGCTGGCGCGGCGAGCGATCGAAAACCTCGAACGTGGTATGGATGTGCAAGCTGCTGCCGAGGCCGCAGTGGCCGTGTTGGGCCAACGGATCGAAGGCGGCGAGGGTGGCTTAATTTTGGTTGCCAGCAATGGCCACATCGGCGCAGCCTTCAACTCGCAACGCATGACCCACGCCTATTGGAATAATATCGACGATCAAGAACAGATCATTGCCTGAGTGCAATGAGTGGAGCTGAATTTGTTTATATGTAATAGTTCATTACATTAACCACCATGCCGCTTTTCCACCCTTCCGTCCCGCCAGCGGGAAACGCAGGGGGCTTTAATCCCCCTGCACCCCCTCAAGGACAATCTGCGACCAAACGCCATCCATTGATGAACCTGCATATTTTATTTATGGTACTCAGTAGAAACGGCCCTTGTAAGGTTGGGGTGAGGGGCTATCTTCGGTTAAGCCTCAGATTCCTCGCGATACATCCGCTCTAAGGCCTCGACCGCTCGATTCATCAATACCAAAAATTGGGCTTGATCGCTGGGCGAAAGCCCACTCAACAACTGGGTAAAACGATCAAGATGGGCATTGTGCATTTCGGCCAGCATGCGTGCGCCATCAGTGCTCAGCCGCAATAAAACCCGCCGACTATCAACCTGATCTTGTAGGCGTTCAAGCAAGCCACTGGCTTCAAGTTTGCGCGTCAGCACCGTCACCGAGGGCGGAGTCATGGCCAAGGCCTCGGCTAAATCCTTCATCGGCAAGCCTGGCTGGTTTTCCAAAATAAACATGGCGCGTAAGTGTGAATGCGATAAGCCTAAATCATGAATTTTAGCGTAGGCTCCATCCATCGGCATGCGCTTGGTTCGGTCGATCAATTGAATGAATTGTTGGGCATATTCACGGCTTGTTGTCATGGTAGATCACTATATCTAACGGCTACATTGCCGCTTACAATTTAGTTAAGTTAACTAACTATCTTGATCATACTGCAAAATAATCCAGCGTCAAGTAGCGAATTACAAGAATCGGGCGACCATTCAGGCCAAAACGCGGTATGATAGCAGCGCAAAGCCTAGAGAAGGATCTGGATTTATGAGCGAACAACCAACCTTTGATCCGACGATTATTCGTACCAAAGCCTTGATTATTAGCGATTATAGCGGCGATTTGGCAAAACTTACGCTGGTTGAGCGCAATTTGCGTCCGCTCAAAGCGCATGAAGTGCTGGTCAAAGTTGCTGCTACGCCAATTAATCCCTCGGATATGATGTTTATAAATGGTAGCTATGGTATCACAAAGCCGCTACCTGCGGTGCCAGGCTTTGAAGGTAGTGGCACAATTGTGAGCACTGGCGATCAATTATATAGCAAAGTGCTGCTCGGCAAGCGGGTTTCATTTGCCACCCAAGCTCCCGAAGACGATGGCGCGTGGGCCGATTATGTGATTGTGGCGGCCCGCCAATGCTTGCCCTTGGCCGAAAGCCTGAGTTTTGAGCAAGCAGCCTCGGCTATTGTCAATCCCGTTAGTGCTTGGGCATTGATTGATATTGCTCGCCAGCGCAACGCCAAAGCTGTGGTGCAAACCGCCGCCGCGAGCCAATTGGGCCGCATGCTCGTCCGTTTGGCTCAGCGCGAAAAATTAACCTTAATTAATATTGTACGTCGGGAAGCCCAAGTTGAATTATTGCAAGCACTTGGGGCTGAATATGTGCTGAATTCGAGCAGCCCTGATTTTGCTGAAGCGCTGAGCAAATTGTGCCACGAACAGCAGGCACATTTGGCTTTTGATGCAGTTGGCGGGGAATTAGTGGGGCAGGTCTTGAGCGCAATGCCCAAAGGCAGCACAATGATGGTTTATGGAGCCTTGGCCGATAGTGCATGCCAGATCGATCCGCGTAGTTTAATTTTCGAAAATAAACATGTGACTGGATTTTGGCTAACCGATTGGATTGGCCAGATTAATCCATTGAATTTTGCGCGGATTACCAAAAATGTGCAAAAATTGTTGCTTGATGAACTGACTTCAACGGTTCAAGGGCGCTTTAAGCTCCACGAAGCCCAAAACGCCCTTGAACTCTATCAAGCCAATATGACTGGCGGCAAGGTTTTGTTTACGCCCTAGTAAGCCGTGTTCATATCCAACAGGCCTTTTTCTTTGGCGCGATGTTCGGCGCGGCGCTGCAATGGAATTGAAATCACGGCCATCGCCACTGCTGAACCCAGCAAAATCAGCAACAAATTGCTGGTGCTCAATTGATTAAGCCCCGTGTTGTAGACAGGATTCTGCGCATCGACCCACAAGGCGCGGCGCATGCCCTCAAGCCAGTAGGTTAGCGGCACGGCGCGGGCAATTGCTTGCATCCAATTTGGCAGCACGGTAATTGGAAACAACGCACCAGTGAACAGATAGAGCGCGCCAGAAACTGCTTGGCCAACAAAACCAGCATGGCGTGCAATCATCAAGGTTACGCCTGCCAAAATCTGAGCGGCAAAGGTCACAATCAGCAGCCCCAGCAATGAAACGACCAGCAACAAGGGCCAATTAATTGTGCTCAGCCGAATTGGAATATCCAAAACCAATGCGCCAAAGGTCAGGGTTAATGGCACGGCCAAAAAGTTGATTGAAACTTTGGCAAAGCCACGGCCCCACAAATAGCCATACATCGACGATGGTGTGATCGCAATGTATTTGAGCATGCCCATTCGTTCGCGGTCTTCGAGCACTGCCCACGCCATGCTATCGAGCAACAAGGCTACAATCGAATAGACAACCGTGCCAATAAACACGTAGGGCAAGAGATCAGCGCCGCTTGCATTGCCCGTGCGTTGCAATACCCGCAGCATCATGGTCATGATCAAGCCATTCGACATAGGCAGCAAGAGCGACCACAAAATATAAAAAAGCGGATTCGTCCAGTTGCTCTCGGTTTTCCAACCCAACCAAGCGCCAACCCGAAACGCCTGCAAAAATCGCTGCATAAAAACCCCTTTGGAAGGATGAATTATGAATTATGAATTATGAATTATGAACCCCGTATCGATACTCATCTTTCATAATTTATTCTACAAATTTGTAGCCATTTTTCATCCTTCATCCCTCATAATTCATCCTTTATTTATAGCCCTTTTCATCCTTTATCCCTCATAATTCATCCTTTTATTAATTGCCTCGTTCAGTCAGGCGGCCATCTTGGCGCGATTTGCGCTCCATACGTTGCAATGACCAGCGAGCTAGGAGGCCGAAGAATAAGGCCAGGCCTGCTAAAATTGCGGCTTCGCTGCCAACACTCAGAAATTGAAATTGCTGCATCATCTCAGGAAATAGCAATTGGCGCATTGCATCAAGACCTAAAGTTAATGGCACGACCGAAGCGCCAGTCGCGACCACCGTACCCAAGGCTTTGACCGGAAAATGAAAGCCAGAGACAAAGAAAACCGGCTCTTGCAAGGCGGCGGTCATTTGCCACGCGCCCCGACCATAGACCAAGAAAATTGAGCTAAGCAACATGCCCATGCCATACAAGGCAATGAGCGACAAGAAGAAAACGCCAATCAAGGCCAACCAGCTGGTTGCTTGGTAGCTAATGCCAAAAATCAACGAGCCGCCAGTTAAGATAATTGCCGCCCGAAGCGTGGTGGAGAATAAACCACCCAAGGCCATGCCAGTCAAAATGGCCATGCGTGAGGTTGGCGCGAGCATATACAATTGCAAATTGCCCTGCTCTTTATCCCAATACAATTGCATGGCCATCGACCAAAGCACATTCAGCCAAAAGGCCGTCATTGCGCCGCCAACCAAAACCAAGCCTTTGTATGATTCGGGTGCGCCAATTGCCTCGTAAACCAGCACATACGACATAGTTGCCATAAACGGCAAGAAGATGTCAAAAAACAACCAACTCAGTTCGCGTTGGATGCCAATAACCCGTGGATAGGCGCGCCCAATCACCGAGCGCCAAAAGATCGTAAAAGCGCTTGGCCCCTTGCCACGCCGTGGATTCGGCTCCCGCTCAACTGCTGTATGTTTATCTAAAATCACGCTCATGCAGTGGTCTCACTTTCGGATAACGAGTGGCCGACGAGGTTAACAAAAACATCTTCGAGCGTTGGTTGGCGTTTTTCGAGCGATAACAAACCTGCATTATGGTTGGCAAGTTGGCTCAGCACTTGGGGCAAAATCGCATCGTCACGCAGAATCAGGCTTAATTCATCACGTTGGTCGCCGCTGCGTTGGCTAATGCTTTGCACGCCCGCAATCTGCTCGACTGCTTGCAAAAAGGCTGGCGCAACTGGCGTAGTAAACAAGCGAAAAACCACGTCTTGTTGCAACGAATATTTAAGGCTGGTTGGCGTATCGCAGGCCAAAATTGTGCCGCCGCTGATAATTGCCACCCGATCACACAATTCGTCAGCTTCTTGCATGTAGTGGGTGGTCAAAACGACGGTTTTGCCAGGGTTGGTATCAAGCCAGTGGCGGGTGTAGGTGCGTAGGGTCCGCGCCGCTTCAACATCAAGCCCAAGCGTCGGCTCATCAAGAAACAACACATCAGGGTCGGTCAATAAGCCGCGAATGTAGTTCATTTTTTGGCGTAAACCAGTCGAAAGAAAGCTCACGCGGGTTTTGGCCCGATCAGCCAAGCCCATGACTTCAAGCAATTCGTCGATTCGTTTATTGGCCACTTTGCTATCCATGCCATGAAACTGGGTAAACATCCACAAGTTTTCGCGCACGGTGAGCAAGCCATAGCCCGACGATTCGCCGCCAGAAACCATGTTGATATGGCGGCGCACTGCATCGGCTTCGTGCAACACGTCAAAGCCCCAAACCTCGGCAGTGCCGCCACTTGGTAGCAACAGCGTGGTCAGAATTTTGATTGTGGTGGTTTTTCCAGCGCCATTTGGCCCCAAAAAACCAAATAATTCGCCTGGGCGTACTGCTAAATCAACCCCATCAAGTGCCTTCAAGACGCGCTCTTTGGTTTTATAAGTCCGTTGCAAATTGACGGTTCGAATGGCATATTCAGGCTGCATATTCCCTCGCACAGAAAGTAAACACCGCCTCGCGGCAGTGTAGCTCGATTTGCTATTAACAATTGATCATCAGGTGATTAGCATAGCTCAATCGTGCGTTTGGAGTATGGGTCTAGAGAACGATTGATCGTTCGCTAAATGTTTTTGGGTGAATGGCGCTGAAAGTATTGCTTATTGTAAGGCGGCAATTAAGCTTGGCATGGCTCCCATTGCGGCGTAAAATTCCGAGCCATCGGGCGTAGGCGTGGGATACGAACTCATTTTGGCGAAGACTAGCTCAGCTTTGGGCGCAATGTAGAGCATCTGCCCGCCATAGCCATTGGCAATATAGGCTCCGTGCTGGTTGTGGGTATTCCACCATTGATAATTGTAGGAATAGTTGGCATTGCTTGGGTGGGCAATTGCGCTGTTGGCAAAGGCCGCTTGATCGCCGCCAGCCTCAATCGCTGCAACTGCTGTTGAGGGCAGAATTTTCTGGCCATTGAATGAACCACGCTGGAGCAACATTTGCCCAAAGCGCGCCATATCGCGCAGCGTCGAGCAAAAACCAGAGCCAGCGGTTTCAGCACAGGCCGAATCGACCACCCACAGCGCATCGCGCTCAGCGCCAAGTTTGCGCCATAGATGCTGCGACACTGCTTCGGCCAAACTGCAATTCAGCACGCGCTTGATAATCCAAGCCAAAACATCGGTATTTGGCGTTTGGTAGCTAAAGCGCTGACCATGCTCGCCAGTTTTTAGCATCGTCGGCAAAAACTGATAGACATTGGTTGGGCCATCATATTCAGCAGGCCGCGCGTTCCAGCCCAAGGCCACGCCATACTTGAAATTTTCAGTCACCAAATTGCCAGTTTGCTCGCTAAACCCAACTGCTGTGCTCATGCCAAGCACGTGGGCGAGGGTGGCAGCACCAAAACCGCTATTGGCTAATTCGGGCAAATAGCTGGCAACTATTGCCTGCGGATCGAGCAATTGCTGAGCAACCAATAGCGCCGCCAAGGTTCCCGTGACCGATTTGCTGCCCGAGGCCCAAGCATGCAAGGTTTGGGGTTGCATACCATTCAAATAGCGTTCGTAAATCACTTTGCCACGATGCAACACCATAATTCCATCGGTGTAACTTTGCTCAACCATATGATTAAAGTCAAATTCTTGACCAAGATAATTCTTATAGCGAATTGAATCCAAGTCTTGGAGATTGTATATAAATTCGCTGCTTGGGCCATTGCCATGCCACACATCAGCCACCGGATTGAGCAACTGAATGTTTTGGAAGCTCCAGCGATTGTAGGGCTTGAGCAATTGTTGCGCATGCTCGACGTTTGATGCAGGTGGAAAGCCCTGCATCAAGCCTAATTCAACCGCAGTTTGAGGAATTGGCTGGTTCATGATGACTCCTTTTTTTAATCGCCAAGCTCTGGCAAGCGGCTCAAATCGCGCAAACGCTCGACTTGCGAACGCAAGACCCGCCGATTTTGCTGTGGGTTGGCAACCGACGGATCAGGAACCCAATCCAAAAGCCCGTTGTCGATTGCGCGGGCAATGCGCATGCGGTTGGCTTGGTTGTTTTGGCCAAATGCCAAGGCCGCTGCATTGCTGATCGTAATCAGGTCTTCGGCGGAGAGCCACCAGCGGGTGCGCGAAACCAAAATGCCAATCTCGCTTTGCCAAAAATCTTCTGGAAAAACCGCTTTGCTTTGCAGCGGGTTGCCCAACAACAGATCGAGTAATTGCTCAAGTGCTAATTCGATTCGCCGCAACATAATTTCGTTGCGCATATGTCGCCCGTTGGCAACCTCGATCAACAAATTTAAATTATGTTGAAAAGCAGTTTCGGCGGCTGCTTCCTCGGCCAATGTGGTTGCACCCAAGGCATGGCCCAAGCTGCGATAACGTTGCAGCACCAAGGCGGTTATTTCTTCGGCTAGTTTATGGTCAAACAGTGCCATCGTTCGAGTTCCTTTATAGATAACGTAACTATCGTTAGTTGATAAATTTATCATAACGTAACTATCGTTAGTTGTCAAGGCTTAATTGACGAGGTTTTTTCGCTTCGAACCACCGCATGAAAGGTTCATCAGATATTGTTTGCCTGCTATCAAATTCCCTTGAGGGGGTGCAGGGGGATTAAAGCCCCCTGCGTTTCCCGCCTTGAGGCGGGACGGAAGGGTGGTGACTAAACAATTGAATTTATCTATTCATGATCAAGCCAATTTGGTTCCTGCGTATCATCGAAGCCATGCTGCTTGAGCTGTTGTGAGGTAACGACGAGGCTAATGTTGCCCCAAAGCAGCTTGATATGCATCTGTAATAGCAAGAAAGTTTTAATATGCCTCAATTAATTATGCTTGTTGCCCGAACTGCGGCCATTCCACCTACCGCTGAAGAATTAATTGAAAAGGGCTATAGAATTGTTGGTTGTGATAGTATTCAGCAAGCCTTAGATACAATTGATCAATTGAAACCAGATTTGATCTATATCATTGATCATTTTATTGAAGGCTTTCGCGATCCACTAGAAATTTATTTTTATACCAGAGATATACTAAATCAGCCAATTCCAATTATTTTGATTGGATTTCGGCATATAGCTGAACATTTGGTCGATCTCGATCTCGCTTGTTTCGATTTGATGCAGATCGAAGCGGCGCTGAATTTGGTTTATGAGTTATTACCAATTTAAAGCGTTGTTCCTTGAATAACCAAGCTTGAGCGAATCGACTGCGTTTTCAAATGGAGCAATTGTTGGCGCAGCGGATCGGCAAGGTAGCGCTCAAAATCGGCGCTTGAGGCAAATTCAAGCAGCTGAATTTCATCAGGCTGCTCAATGCTTTGCTCAATTACTGTCGCGGGAGTTGGCCGAATGCGCAGCAGCAAACGTCCATGATACTGCCCAAGCAAGGGCAAAACCAAGGCTTCGAATTGCTCAAAGGCTGCGCTTTGGTCTGCGTGCAGATAGATTAATTGGGTCAAATAGATGCTCATTTTTGCTCCAAATCCCAATCATCAAGCACTTGCTGAATGCTATAACGCGCCATATTGGCCAAAAATGGATTGCTGTGTTGATAGTAGGGCAAGGCAATCAGCGCTATCGACAAGGCCCAGCCTCGGCCCCGTAACCATGTTGCTTTATCAACGTCCATCGCCGCGCGAAACGTAAGCCGCGTCTGACGATCGAACAAATTCCAGGCTGGCAGCAAATCGCAGGCCGGATCGCCAATTGCCAAAGCGCCAAAATCAATTACCGCACTAATCTGGGCATCAACAACCAACAAATTGCCAGCATGCAAATCGCCATGAATCCAGACTGGCGCATGTGGCCATGGCTCAATGTGGATTGCATGCTCCCAGACCGCCAAAACCCGTTCTGCATCAACGAGATTTTGGGCTTCGGCCAGCGCCGCGCGAGTGGCTGCATCGCGCTGTATCAGCGGTACGCCGCGCGCAGTTGGTGAAGCAGGCACAGGGCCATGCTGCGAATCAATTCGTTGCATGGCATGCAGAAATTGGCTCAAATCAAGATGAGGATTTTTGGGGGTTGCAGTAACTGCATTTTCGCCAGCGAGCCAGCCATACACGCCCCATTGCCAAGGATAAGCCTCGCTTGGTTGGCCTTGAGCAATTGGTTGCGGAATCTGGAGCGGCAGTTGGGCTTGCAACCATGGCAACCACCGAAAATCACTGGCAATTTGATCAATCGCCCAAGCGATGCGTGGCAAACGCACAACCATGCTCTAGCCCAAGCGATAAAGCGCGTTGTCGGTTCCCGCCGATTCAACCTTATGCAACGGCAAATCAGCCCATTCAGGAAATTGGCGAGCAATCAGCGCTTGCACTAAAGCCTGATCGATTGGAAACTCGTTCGCATGCATAGTTGACATAAATTACCCTTACACAACGTCGTGCAAGCATTATGCGCGACAATGCTTGCACGAAGATCAACCTAGCGAACGACATTAGCCCAAGAGCAAATGTAAATCGCCAAATTCATGCCAGAGATAGTGCTGTTCCAAGGCTGCCCGATAGCATAATTCTAAATGTTCGTAGCCCGCCAAGGCCGCCAACATTGCCAAATGGGTAGCTTTTGGTTCGTGCAAACCAGTCAAAATGCCATCAACTGCCCGCAAACCGCGCTCTGCGGTAATGACCAATTCAGTCCAGCCAGTTTGCGGATGCACCAAACCACGTTGATCGACAGTGCTTTCGATTGCTCGCACGCTAGTTGTGCCAACCGCAATTACGCGGCGGCCATCGGCGCGGGCGCGATTGATCAAATCGGCGCTGGTTGCTGGCAGGCTATACCATTCTGCATATGGCGGTTCGTGATCTTCGAGGCTGGCCACACCAGTATGCAGCAGCAAGGGCGCAATTTGAATACCTTGCGCCACCAACCGCGTTAGCAGGCGCTCGGAAAAGGCGCGACCTGCAGAGGGCATTTCGGCGCTGCCAAGCTCGGTTGCATAGACCGTTTGATAGTAGCTGCTCGGCCAATCTTGGTCGACATAACTGTAATGAATTGGTTTAGCGTGCTCGGCCAGATACTTTGGCAATGGTTTGGGCAAGCTCAAACTTGCAATCCACAAACGATTGGTTGTTGCGCCGTTGGCTGCATAGCCGCGATGAATTTCAAGCCTGCCGTCAGCAGGCAAATCAAGGCTCGTTGCGGCGAGGGCTGCGCGATAGGGCAGGCTGCTCGTGCCATGGGGCTGGCGAATTTCAACCAGCCACAGCTCGGCCAACAATTGGCTTGAAAGATGGACGATTAATTGCTGGCCCGCCTTGGTTGTGGCTGGAATCGCCGCATTCAGCGTGCCGCTGGTATTGATTGCCAGCACATCGCCTGCTTGCAAAATCGTTGGCAATTGATCAAAACGATAATGCTCAAGCTGGTTTGAGCGACTATGTGAAACCATCAAGCGTACTTGATCGCGCTCTAGGCCGCGCGCCTCAGGCGGTTCGCCCGCCTCAAGGATGGTCGGTAGTTCAAAATCTATCGTTGTAAGCATAGCAAGCTCACTTTCATGATTTACAAGAACATAGAGCATTCAAGAAAATCAAAAGTCAAAAGGCAGAAATCAAAGGAAAAACTAGGCTATGGGCTTTGGGCTTGACAATCACGGACATGCCCTCACCCCCATCCCCTCTCCCACTGCACGCGGGCGAGGGGAGCACTCCAACGCATTACGCAAGAATCACCGTATTGAAGCCCCTCGCCCGTTCGACGGGAGAGGGGTTGGGGTGAGGGGATCTTAAAACCCGATCCCTGACCCCTGACCCCCGATCCTCTGATCCCTATTTACTATGTTCTATGTTCTATTCCTTGCGATAGCGGCCACTTGGCACGTCATCATTAATCAGCCGTAAGACTGCTGGCACGCTGGCCTCTGGTGGCGGGCGGTCGCTAATATCCTCGCCTGGAAACGCCTCTTGGTGCATTTGGGTGTTCATATCGCCTGGGTCGAGGCTATAGACCCGCCATGTTGGCTGTTCGGCAGCTAAAATTGCGGTTAATTGATCGAGCGCCGCTTTGCTGGAGCCGTAGCCGCCCCAACCTTCGTAGGCTTGAATTGCCGCATCGCTGCTGATGTTGATGATGCGAATGCTGGGCTTGAAGCTTGGGGCGAGGGTTTGAATTGCTGCCAGCGGCGCAAAAACGTTGATTGCATAAACCTGGGCCAATTCAGCGAGCGGATATTCGACTAAACTTGGGAGCGGGCTTGGCCCCAAAATGCTGGCGTTATTGACCAACAGATCTAAGCCGCCCCATTCTTGGGCGGCAATTGCCAAGTCTTGGCGATGGGCTGGGTCGGCAATATCGCCTGCGATTGCTTGGACGCTAGTGCGAGTTGCCAATGCGGCGCGGGCTTGCTCAAGCGCTGCCGCGCCACGGCCTGTAATAATCAAATGCCAGCCATCCAAGGCTAATTTTTGGGCGAGGGCGAGACCTAAACCACGTGATGCGCCAGTAATTAATCCAATGCGTTGCATACTATTTGCTCCTCAACTGCCTTGGCCAACCACCATTCGCGTAGTTCGCTGGCTTGACCTTGGGCATCAAAATTCACAATAAAGATTCCGGCTAGATCTTGGGCTTGTTGCTGTTGGTGATGATAGAGTTTGGTGTGCCATTCGGCCACGCCGCGCCCGTCTGCAAACAGCACTGGCGTAATTGCACATTCGACATGCTGATGTTGGGCCAGCATGTTGCGCCAATAGCCAACTACCGCCGCCAGCCCACACAAGGCAGGCTCAAACGGATGCTCTTGATAGCGAATCGTTGGGCTAAATAATTGGGCTAATGCTGCAAGCTTGCCTTGGTTCCAGACCGTTGCTAAGCTTGCACACCAAACTTGAAAATCGTTGTTGTTCATAGCCAACCTCCATCTGCCAAGCAGTATAGCGATCGGCCTTGATTGGCGACTCAGCCAGTAGTGGGGCAATCGGTAGCGCAACTAGACAGGCTTCGACCTGTCCAATTGGCCAGCGAGGAATAAAAATGAAGGATGAAGGATGAAGGATGAAGGATGAAGGATGAAGGATGAAGGATGAAGGATGAAGGATGAAGGATGAAGGATGAAGGATGAAGGATGAAGGATGA
>NZ_JAFBCZ010000017.1 GCF_016907925.1 Herpetosiphon giganteus
CATCGAGGACGTTCTGCGTTAAGCCAAGGGGTTTAGGGTTCATCCTTTCGGCATGCATCATCACAATCCGTTCATTTAACTAGCAACAGTGGTTACTAGGGCTGCTTGTTCGCTAGTTATCGCTTGCAGTGCTGCTACGCCATCGCGCTCAATTTGCTTGGCAAGATGCAATACATCGGCAGGAAACTCATCAGGATACTCTCCTTGCAGATCTTCAAACCAAACCACGAAGAGTTCAATATGCTCAAGGATTAGTGCGCGTAGCCCTTCGGGCGGCACACAATAAAAGTGTAGTCGAATGCCCATTGTTTCTCCTCATAAATCAATCAAACGGCTCCTACTGTAGCATGGCACGCTCAGATTCAATTAAGCCTTTTGGCCGAAGATTGCTAAGCAAAATGCTCAACTAAGATCACAATCCCCCTTGACAAATGCAAAAGTATTGATACTATATATCCATACGTTCCGTTGGGGAGTAGCCACCTGCATCAACAGGGTTTGCAATCGTCAATCCAGAAGCAATTTCTCGGTTGCAAACAATACGCACTGCGTAATTTGGTCAGACCAACATTGGCTTTGATTGCCGTGTTGGTTTTTTTGTGTCGACCAACCACGGCCTTGCAGGAGGCAATTTCACAATGGATACGATGGTTTGGATGTGGATTGGCTTTAACGTTTTCGTTTTGGCCATGCTGGCGCTCGATTTAGGCGTGTTTCATCGCTCAGCCCACGAGGTTTCAATCAAAGAAGCAACCTTGTGGAGCGTGGCCTGGATTGGCTTAGCAGCGCTTTTCAACCTCGGGATTTACCTCTTCTGGCAGCAGCTCGTTCCTACAAGTAGCTATACCAACGGCGAAGCAGCCTTGGCCTTTATGACCGGCTATCTGATTGAAAAATCACTTAGTATTGATAACATTTTTGTGTTTGTGTTGGTATTCGGCAGCTTTGCTGTGCCAGCCAAATATCAGCATCGTGTGTTGTTCTGGGGTGTGCTTGGGGCTTTGGTAATGCGCGGAGCAATGATTGGCGCTGGCGCGGCCTTGATTCGCGAATTCCACTGGATTATCTACATTTTCGGGGCGTTTCTGATTGTAACGGGGATCAAGATGGCATTTCATCAGGAGCAAACGCTTGATCCAAAGAACAATATTTTGGTGCGCAGCTTTCGCCGTTTGATGCCAGTAACTGATGAATACCACGAAGATAAATTCTTTGTACGCAAAGCTGGCGTATTGATGGCAACGCCGCTGTTCTTGGTGCTGTTGATGATTGAAGCGACAGACTTGATCTTTGCTGTCGATTCGATTCCGGCAATCTTTGCAGTGACCCAAGAGCCGTTTTTGGTCTATACCGCGAATGTATTTGCGATTTTGGGCTTGCGTTCGCTCTACTTCGTGCTCGCCGGAATGGTGCACAAGTTTCATTATCTCAAGCTTGGTTTGGCGTTTGTGCTCAGCTTTGTGGGGGTCAAGATGCTCTTGGTCGAAACCGCATTCAAAATTCCTTCGGGGATTGCGCTAGGTGTGGTGGCCACGATTATCGTTGTCGCAATTGGCGCTTCGTTGATTCGTGCGAAGCGTTTGGAAGCTGTCAAAAGCTAAACTCTGATTGGGCAAGGCCGTGGGTTTCAATAAACCCACGGCCTTTTTGCGTTATTCAGCTAAAGCGTAGATCAAGCCTTGGCTGTAGTAAGTGCGTAAATCGACGGTCAATAAGCCTAATTCTGGGCTGGTGGCAACAATTGGCACCGCATTCCAGCCAGCGGTTGGATTGGCGGGATTGTATACCAAAACAGTTGGGCCATTGCTACTGAATGCGCTTGGATCATAGCTCAATTGCGCATATAACGGTGGTTGGTTGCCAGACCAAGCTAATAAACGTTTATCGCGAATCAAATAGGGCTGAATTAACATTGGCCATTGTTTGATCGTGTAATTTTGGAGATTGTTCAGGTTGGTGCATAATGGCGCTGGTTGATAGACGGCTATTGTTGTGCCGGTAATATCAGCAGCAACTTGGGTTTGAAGATCGAGTCCAACCCCACCATCAGCAATTGGCGCATGAATTTCGGCTGTTGCTGGCCCAAAACCACCAGCAATTTGATACCAGGTGGCAATTGGCGTGTTGAAATCGGTGCTATAGGCATAAATATAATTGTGATAGCTGGCTAAGCCGGCAATTTCATCAGTTCGTAATTGGAATGTCGTGCCAAAGCTGCCAGTGTTGCTAATATCAAGCCCTGCAATCGTGCGGCACTTGCCACCAGCAGGACAAAACGCTAAGTTTACCTTTTTACCATGAACGCCACATTCCTGGCCTTTGACCTCAATCGCATTAATTTGCGGCAATGTGCTGTTGGTATTCAGCATTGGCTTAATTTGTAAATTGGCAACCCAGCGCTGATTTACTAAGCTAAAGTCGTTTTTAGCGGCTAAGATATTTTGGTTTGGGTAGATTGAATAGACTGTTTTATTGTGCCAATCGCGCGCCAAAATTAGGGCGCGATCTTTGGCCGAGGTATCGATGCCCAACCAGGCTTCTTGCGTGTTGGCTTGCAGCGTCCCTTGATCAATAATCTGCTGCGGGCTGGCTAAATCGCCTTTGATGCTAAACCCGAGGGCTTGATTATCGTTGGCTCCATTGTATTCAACGACGCTGCTGGTGCCTTTGGCGCTATTGGGCATGAAATTGACAATTGCCGTGCCTTGGGGCTGCATAATGCTGGGCGTGCTGCTTGGCACTAAACCATAGAGCATTTCCACCGTTTTCCAATCATTCAGCCCATACATTAAATCTTGTGGTGTTTGATCGCAATGATACGCAGTGCGTGAGAAACCGCGCAAGTTGCTGGCGCTATAGTGATACGACATCAGCGAATTATGGTTTGTCCGATTACGTGGCATCTCAGCACTAAGGTCGTTACTGGTTGAACTACAATAGGTATAATTGGCAGTGTTCAAATCGGGCGCATAGCCATCGTGCAGGCCCAAAATATGGTGGCCAAGCTCGTGACTGATCGTTTGGCTGCCAGCAACATCTGACCAGAGGCCACAACGGGCATTGATGCCGTTCCACAAGCGGCCAAGCATAATTGCTGCGGGCACAAAATGCACTTTGCCTGCTTGGGTGTTGACGGTACGGAGGCTATTTTCAAAGCCGCCCAAAAAAGCCGTTGGCCGATACTCATTGCTGGCCAAAATCCGAATATCAGCATCGTTCCAATGCTCGCCATTGGTATAGACCGAATATTGCTCGACCCAAACTTGGCCTTGGGTCGCTTGATACAAGGTTTGGCTGGTTTCTTGCAGCGCGGTTTCGAGCACATCTTGCATAGCTGTGTAGGTCAGATCTTTACATGTGCTGCCCTCAGTTGGGCGTAAAAGATCTTGTTGGCCTGGCTGCCATTCGAGTGAAACAATTAAATGAATGCTTTCAAAAGGGCTGCTCGCCTTCGCAGCATGTGGTTGATTTGCGGTCATCAGCAGGGTTAAACATAAACTACTGATGAGGACTAAGCTAAATTTGCGCCAAAACATACACTCAACTCCTTTAATTAATCCGTAAAAGAGCGTGACACCTGTTACATAGATAAAGACGGACGTGCGGCTAAATTCTTTCTGTAGGAGGTTGCTATGACTGCTCTCGATGCTGAGTTTGCGCATCGCGCACTCTTATTGGTGTTTGAACCGTTTGATCCTGAGCTGTGGCCGCTGATTGCTCCAGCCGCACCAAGCGTCGCCCAACTCCAAGCCGCTGGTTGGTTGCAAACGACCGCCGAAGGCTGGCAGATTCCTGCTGAGCGCCGCGAACAACTCCAAGCTGAGCCAGCAGCATTGCGGGCTGCTTATCAGCAATTAATTGCTGCTGAATTGGCTCATGCTGCTCACAACCCTGCGCTGGCAACCCGTTTGTTTGCTGATCTGCGAACCTTTGCCGAATTGCTGATTCGCCAAGCGCCGCATGAATTAGCCGATTTGGTCAAGCAAATTCCCACTGAATTAGCGCCAAGCACTGCTGATCGCCAGCTGTTGGAGTATTATTGTGGGCTTGCTGCTGGCCTGCATGATCAATATGCAGAAGCATGTACGTTGCTCAGCCAATTATTGGCGCAACCAGACCTCGAACCGATGATTCGCGGGCGAGCGCTGAACTCCGATGCCACCTTTGCCCGTTATAGCGGCAACTACGATCGGGCGTTGGCCAATTATCAGGCTAGTTTTGCGCTTTGGGAAGCCCAGGCTGATCCGGTGCGCCAAGCCTATGTGCTGCTGAACGAAGGCAGTTTGCGCTACCATTTGCAAGAATATCGAGCTGCTGAGCGCTGCTTGAATAGCAGTTTGGCGACCTTGCAAGCTCAAAATCTGCTCTACCCTCAAGCCTTGGTGCTGATCAATTTGGGTTTGTTGGCCCGTGATCGCGGCAATTGGGTGCAATCGCTGAGCCATTTTGAGCAAGCAGAAGCGATTTTACAAGCAGAAAATGCCACCGATTTTCTTGGCCGAATTGCCAATAATCTTGGGGAATTAGCCTTGTTGCAAGGCCAATATGCAGCAGCACGCCAGCATTTTGAGCAAGCCTTAGCCCAGATGAGCAGCCGTGTGTATCATATTGATGCCTATTTGAATTATGGCTTAGCCTGGCATGTCGAGGGCATGGTTGAACAAGCAGAAATCGCCTATCGCCAAGCACTTGATTTGGTTGAAAGTGTTGAGCGCCAAGAAATTGCGGCTTTGGTATGGTTTCGCTTAGGCCAAGTTGCGGCGGCGCGCAACGATCATCAACAAGCTGAGCAGCATTATTTGCAAGCGATTGATTTGATTGAGGCAATGCGTGCGCCAATTTTGGCCGAAAGCCTGCAAATTAGCTTGATGGGGCGTTGGCAACAAGTCTATGAAGGTGCGATTGCGGCCTATCTGGCTCAAGATAAGCTTGAACAAGCCTTTTTAATGGCCGAAAAAGCGCGAGCACGGGCGCTCAACGATTTGCTAGCCCGCAATGGCCAAACCAATCAAGCATTTGGCACGATTCCCAGCCTTAGCGATGTGCAACAGGGCTTGGCGCAGGGCAGCCTGATGCTCGATTATATGACGCTTGGCGCGGTTGGGCCGGAGGCCAGCCTCTTGGCTGCATTGCCAGCGACGGCCAAGGCCTTGCGCAGTTTGTTAATTCAACCAGCAGCAACCTGGCTGTTTGCCATTACGACCGATGAGGTTCAAGCCTTCAATTGCCAGCTTGACCCAAATATTCTCTTGGCAACTTCGCCGTTTCAGTGTGATGGGCGGCGCTTTTTACGCCCAGCAATTTTGCACCGTCTCGCCCAACGTCTCCTTGGCCCAGCCCAAAATTTCTTGCAACAGGCGCAGCAGGTGGTGGTTGTGCCGCATGGCGCTTTGCATCATGTGCCGTGGAATGCACTTTTGTTGGGTCAGCTTGGGCTTGATCTGCCAACAACCACGATTCCCAGTGCTGCCAGTTATCTCCAATTAAGCCAACGCCAACCAAGCCATGCCAGCGAGCCATGTGTGGCCTTGAGCTATGCGGGCGGAGTTGAGCCAGCTTTGGTGCATACGTATGCTGAGGCCGCAGCAGCAGTAGCGGCGCTTGGTGGCCAGCATTATCCGCTGCCAGCGCCAAATATCGATCAGCAGCTTGGGGATTATCGCATTGTGCATATTGCCTGTCATGGCGTGTTTGTGCTCGACCAACCATTGGCCTCGTGGCTACAATTTGGCCCCAATCAGACAGTTTCGGCCTTGGATATATTAACCAACTGGCAGTTGGATGCTGATTTGGTGGTGTTGAGTGCTTGTCAAAGTGGGGTGAGCGAAATTGTGCGTGGCGATGAGCCATTTGGCTTGGTACGGGCGTTTTTGGCGGTCGGGGCACGGGCGGTTTTGGTTACGCTCTGGCCAGTTGACGATGTGGCGAGTGCTGTCTTGATGCAGCTGTTTTATCAGGCCTTGCAAGCGGAATTTGAGCCAGCAGAAGCACTTCAACAGGCGATTCAACAGATTCGTAGCATGCCGCAGGCACAGGTAAGCATCCCGCTTGCGCCAAGCCAGCAGGGTGAATACCCGTTTGCCGATCCCCATTATTGGGCAGGCTATCAGTTGATTGGAGTTGGCAACTCGATTTCTAAAGTTAAGCCAGCAACATCGGCTGCTTGAACATCGCTAAAGACTGCTTCGCCCCAAACATCGGTTTCGCTGCTTTGGCGGCCTGAGGCGGCGATCAAATGCACCCCAATTTGGGCCAAATCGGGCCATTCGCGGTCGTGGAGTTGCACTTGCACCCGCACGCGGCAAACATTTGCTTCCGCTGGGTAAATTGCCAAATTGATCTCACGCAACGGCTGAATGCTTGGCGTGAAGGTCAATTGCAATGGCTGATTGGTTTCGCCGCGCAAGGCTGGCTGGGCTGGTTGCAACGCGGCAAAGCCATCGAGCAAGCTTTGATTGAGGCTGATTTGGATGTTTTTGCCAACCAAGGCTAGGGCAGAAGAAACCCGCTCGTACCAACTTGGCGCTTGCTGCAACCAGCCTAAATCTGGTGTTGGCACTGGCAAATTGGTATCGACAGCGGTAAACGAACGATCGAGGGCGGCGAAATATTCCGCGCAACTGACGCAGGCATCTAAGTGTTGTTGGATGCTGGGTGGTAAGTATTGTTGGGCGATGCTCTGGTTGCGCTCAGTGTAGATGGCCAGTTGATCACAGCATGTGTCGCATGTGTGTTGATCAACTGGCGCGACCAAGGTTTGTACCAAATGCTGCATGGCATTCTGGCTCCAGTTTGCTTGATTCATAGAACGTTCCTACTACAACTAATCAGCGGCTTCAGCATGGAGACGCATGCAAGCGCCTCAACCTATCCTTCTTCGACAAATTCGCGTAAGCGGGCGATTAATGCAGGATCGCGGCGCAGCGCTGCCAAATTTTTGGCCCGAGTTACCTGAATGTGCGAGGCTAAAACCGGTTTTTGGGCTAATTCACTTTCGGTTTGCGCCAGCAGATCATCATTTTGCTCGCTGAAATAGCGCCCAACCACCACGCGGCGTGAACGGGCGCTGAGCGGCCCAGCATCGATTACTTCAGTTAGGATACCGCGCAGATCATCGAGTTGCAAGGTTTCGATTGGGGCAGCCCATGGCCCATGTTCAGCATCGGGCATGCTGGCGCGGCGGCGATGCTCAGGGCGGCGCAGCTCGTCGAGCACCGTGCGGCGCACAATTTGCATACACCACTCGCGGAAGGTGGCTGGATTTTGGCATTGCCCAAGATTGCGATGAATTTTGATCAAGGCTTTTTGGGTGCAATCGGTGGTAATTGCATCGCCATCGGGGTAGGCATGCAACATGGCGTAGGCCACGCGATACAGCATGTGCCAAAGTGTCGTATAGGCCTCGTGCTGCGCGAGCGAATCTTGTTCAAAGCACGCCGTATAGAGGGCTGTGCTAGTCATAGTATCGTGCATCCAATCCTCCTAATAGACCTTGGTTGGGGTTGCGAGGGCTGTCTTGCTACGCAGCAACCATTGGTTACGTTGCGAACCAAGCTTGCCTCTGCACATCAGTGCTCCAATTTCATACCCAATCTCGAACGAGCGACCTAGCCTAAAAGTCCCCATTTTATCCTAGGCTCTTGATTTATTGCTGAGTTTGAGGCAAATTTAACCCCAAGGGATGAGATAGTAGTAGTAAAGCTGCTACTTTGGGGGGATAGTGGCATCACCCATAATTATTGCTTGCGTTGCTGATGCCATGCGACACATAACCAATCCATTCGGAGGTTCTCATATGGTAGGTGCTGCACTTCGGCCAAAACCAACCAGCGTCGCTGCAACCCAGGCCAAAGTTATGGTGATTGAAGATAATGTTGATAGTATGAATTTGGCCTTGTTGCTGCTGCGCGAGCGGGTTCAAGTGGCTTATTGTAATGCTCGCGCCTCTGGCGATGCCTTTTTCAATTGGTTGAGTTCGCCACAAGTTCAACAAAACCCCTCCTTAGGAATGCTCGACCTGATTTTACTAGATATTCGGATTCCGCGAGAGAATGGTTACATGGTGCTGCAAAAGTTACACGTCTTGCCCGATTTCAAGCGCACCAAAATTGTCGCGATGTCGGCCTATAGCAGCCGCGAAGATGTTGAAAAGATGCGCTTGGCTGGCTTCGATGGGTTTGTAGCGAAACCGGTCTCAGTTAAAACCTTTCCTGATTATATTGTGCGGATTTTGCGTGGCGAAACGATTTGGGATTTGTATTAAACCACACGCTGATTCCTCACGTAGCATAGCCTGTACGATCTAGCTGGGGAATTGGCGATGGATTATGATCTGATTGTGATTGGCGCAGGCATTGCAGGGTTGTCTGCCGCCGCCCTCTTAGCCAACGATGGCTACCGCGTGCTCGTGCTTGAGGCGCATATCGAGCCTGGTGGCTGTGCTTCTTCCTATCAACGTAAACGCCCCAATGGCGATCAATATATTTTTGATGTTGGTGCAACCGTTTTTGCTGGTTTTCGGCCTGGCGGTGCGCATCATTGGCTTGGTCAAAAATTGGGCTTAACTTGGCCAATTCAGCCCCTCAACCCAGCCATGGAGGTGTGGTTACCCGATCTGCGGGTGACGCGTTGGGGCGATGAACGTTGGCGTGCAGAGCGTCAGCGGCTTTGCCCAAGCCAAGCGTGGGAAGCAGAGCAATTTTGGCGCGAGCAAGAACAGGTGGCCGAGGTTGCTTGGCGTTTTGCTGGGCGCATGCCGCCGATGCCGCCAGAATCGCTGGCAGATGTGGGCCGCTTGACCAGCACAATTCGGCCTGAAATGCTGCATTTACTGCCAGCCTTACCGCGTACCGTCAAACACGTCTTAGATCGCCATAAGCTTGATGATCGGCGCATGCGCGCCTTTATCGACGGTCAATTATTGATCAGCGCCCAAAGTAGCAATGCTGAATGCGCGTGGCTCTATGGCGCGGTTGCACTCGATTTGGCGCGCATTGGCACTTACTACGTGGAAGGCGGCGCTTGGAATTTGGCCAAAACGCTTGAACAAGCGTTAATCAAAGCTGGCGGCGAAATTCGCTATCGCCAAAAAGTTAGCCAAATTCAGACTGATCGCGGCCAGATTGTGGGTGTGCAGACGGAGCAAGGCGAGCGTTTGCGAGCGCGGCATGTGATTGCGAATACAACCATGTGGGATCTGGCCGATTTGCTCGATCAGCCGCCAACTTGGCTGTTGCGGCGCAGAATTGAAGCGGTTCCGCAAGGCTGGGGGGCCACAACGCTCTATTTGGGCATCGACGAGGCGGCAATTCCCCACGGTTTGGCTGAGCACCACCAAATTATTGCTGATTATGCTCAAGCGCTGGGCGAAGCTAATAGCGTCTTTATTTCGTTACACCCTGCCGCCGATCGTTCGCGTGCGCCGCAGGGCCAACGTGCGATGACCGTTTCAACCCATACTAATGTGAGTCGCTGGTGGCATTGGCGACAAACCGATCCCGCGCGTTATCGGGCTGAAAAAGCGGCGATGGCTGAGCGTATGCTCGATACGGTTGAACTAGCGCTGCCCACAATTCGCCAGCATCTTCGCTATCAACAAATTGGCACGCCAGTGTCGTTTGCGCGCTATACCCAACGCAAGCGGGGCATGGTTGGCGGCTTGCCGCAGTGGCGCTCAATCTCGGGGTTGCTCAGTTTGGGGCCGCAAGCTGCAAAGATTAATGGTTTATGGCTGGTGGGCGATAGTACGTTTCCTGGCCAAAGCACCGCGGCGGTGACCCAAAGTGCGATTCAGGTCTATCAGAAAATTCGCCGTGCTGCTCGTTAATCGAAATTATGGATTGATGATAATTTTTGATTCTCCTCCCTTCCGTCCCTCCGCTGGAGGGAGACGCAGGGGGTTTTCATCACCCCCAAATATTTGGGTTGTGGATTGTTCTGGTGTTTCTATTACCCCTTTAAACACAGTATGCAGGGCTAAGCAACCCTGCATACTTAAACCTTAATCCTGAACCCTAGCCCCTGAATCCTGATCCCTCAAACCTACTCAGGCTTGCGAAAATTGTCGTTGTAGAGTTGAATTGAGTCTTGGATGCGTTGCTTGGCGGCTTCAGCACCTTGCCATTCGCCAACTTCAACGGTTTTGTTTTCTAAGGCTTTGTATGAGGCAAAGAATTGGGTTACTTCTTTGATGAAGTGTGGTGGCACATCGCCCAAATCTTTGATATTGGCAAAATATGGGTCGTTGGCTGGAACGGCGAGAATTTTATCGTCGTTTTCGCCGCCGTCGATCATGCCAAACACGCCAACTGGGCGCGCTTCAATCAAGCAGCCAGGAAAGGTTGGGAAGTTGATCAGCAAAATGACATCTAATGGGTCGCCATCATCGCAATAGGTTTGGGGAATTAAGCCATAATCGCCTGGGTAATAGACTGCTGATGAAAGCACTCGATCAAGCTTGACCAAACCGGTATCTTTATCGATTTCATACTTATTGCGTGAGCCACGGGGAATTTCAATCACTACGTTAATAATTTCTGGCGCATCGTCGCCAAATGGCACATCATGCCAAATATTCACAGGGAATTCCTCCATACATGGGTTATCAAAACGGCGCAACTATACCACGTTTTAGGTTGTTTGCAATGCATTTGACGCACTGCATTGTAGAGAAATATGCCACAAGGGGCTATAATTCACTACGTTGTGGCTATTAGGATAGCATACAATCACGCAATAGCTTACTAAACATGGAGCAGCCTCATGCGTTTTCCCATTGTAATTCAAGGCGGCATGGGTGTCGCCGTATCTGATTGGCGGCTGGCCAAGGCCGTTGCAAGCGCAGGTCAACTTGGTGTAGTTTCTGGGACTGGGATCAATGTAGTGCTTGCTCGGCGTTTGCAAGAGGGCGATCATGATGGAGCGATGCGCCGAGCGCTAGCGCATTTTCCGATTGCTGGCTATGTCGAGCGCATTCTCGAACGCTATTTTATCGAGGGTGGCAAGCCTGCTGATCAGCCATATCGGGCTGTGCCGATGTATACTGCCGTCCCATCAAACGAATGGCAGATTTTGAATGTTGTGGCTTCGTTTGTCGAAGTGTGGTTGGCCAAGGAAGGCCACAAGGGCGTTGTGGGCATCAACTTGCTGGAAAAAGTGCAAATGCCCAATTTATCGGCCTTGTATGGCGCAATGTTGGCCGAGGTTGATTATGTGCTGATGGGCGCGGGCATTCCGCGCGAGATTCCAGGCGTGCTTGATCAGTTTTCAGTTGGTGAGGCTACTAGCCTGAATATTTACGTTGAGCAAGCTGGGGCTGACGATAAATTAGCTGTCCATTTTGATCCCAAGCAAATGTTTGATAATCCACCTGCCACGCTCAAGCGCCCAGAATTTTTGGCAATTATTGCCTCGAATACCTTGGCGATTGCCTTGGCCAAAAAAGCCACCGGTAAGGTCAATGGCTTTATCGTCGAAGGCCCAACGGCTGGGGGCCATAATGCACCGCCACGCGGCCAACCAGTCTTTAATGAACGCGGCGAGCCAGTCTATGGTCAGCGCGATGTGGTCGATTTGGTCAAATTGCAGGATTTAGGCTTGCCCTTCTGGATGGCTGGTTCGTATGGCTCGCCTGAGCGCTTGGCTGAAGCGTTGGCTAGTGGTGCGGTTGGCATTCAAGTTGGCACTGCATTTGCCCTCTCGAACGACTCAGGGTTTAGCCCGGAAATTCGTCAATCGCTGCTAACCGACATTGCCAACGATAGCCTGACGATTTTTACTGATGCCTTGGCCTCGCCAACTGGCTTTCCCTTCAAAGTCGCTGAGTTGAACACCACTTTAGCCTTAGAGCCGACCTACAAAGAACGCCCACGGATCTGCGATTTGGGCTATTTGCGGGTGGCCTACCCGCGCGAAGATGGCACGATGGGCTTTCGCTGCCCAGCAGAGCCAGTCGATCAATATGTGAAAAAAGGCGGCGATATTAACGACACAACTGGGCGTAAATGCTTGTGCAATGCCTTGTTTGCCAACATTGGTATGCCGCAGCAACGCAAAGAATATACTGAGCAACCCTTGGTGACCTTGGGTGATGATATTAAAACTGTCGCCGCTTTGCTTGAAATTCATCCGCAGGGCTTTAGCGCGGTTGATGTATTGGAATATTTGTTGGCAGCAGTGCCCCAACAATAGCGCCTCCTAGCTGAATAGATCGATTAAAAGCAGCAGCAATCATGGGCGATTACTGCTGCTTGATCGTTAAGCGGCCAATGTGAGATCTGCCAAGGTAATGCGGCACGCCATGCCCTCTAAAACAGCAGTCATCGCCTTATCTGCTTTAATTTGATTGGTCAAGGTGGCAAATAGAAGGTAGGCACAGGCACAAACTTGGGTATCTAACTCATTCGATAAATGATCTTGGACGCTGATGCTCATGCTGATGGCATCGATTTTCAAAAATAAATCATCAAGCAATTCGTATACATTCATAACGTACTCCTTTTTTACTCACTAAACTTAGGCGCAACTGGTCAGCGTGGTGGCTGCAACAACCGACTTTTGGGTTGCGACTAAGGCCTGAATCAAGCGTTGGTTGGCGGGAATTTGCTGGCTGAGGCTTAATTGCATAATTTTGATCAAGGCGTTGGCTTGGCGCACTTGCTCAGCAGTGATGGTATTTTGTTCTTGCAGCATAGCCATCAATTGTTCTAATTCACGAATTGCTGTTGCCAATGAGGCATGAGGATCGATAATTTCGGCCAATAATTGATTGAAGCGTGCTTCTTGCTCTGGAGTCATTGCGTTTCCTCCGCTAAACCATCGAATCTGTCGCTACTGTATATAGATGCAGAAACAGGCTTTTTTTTGCATGCTGCAATCAAATTCATCAAAATTGGCTAAATTGGGGATTTTACGAGGTTTGCTAATGCGTCAGGCCAGCTTGGATACTCAAAATGAAATCCATGCTCAAGCAAGCGTTGGGGAATAACATTGCGACTTTTGAGCACTAATTCGGCTTCGGTGCGCAGCATCCATGCGCCGATCTGCATCAGCGGGCTAGGGATAGGCAAGCCAACGCGCATGCCCAAGGCTCGGCGTAAATGCAGCATAAACTGATGATTTGGCAGTGGTTGGGGTGCGCTGAGATTAATTGGCCCTGCTAGGTTTGGTTGTTCAATCAGCCATGTTATAGCACGCACCAGATCATGGCTATGAATCCATGCGACATATTGTTGGCCATTGCCGATTGTTCCACCGAAGCCAGATCGTGCTAAACGACAAAGAATATCGAACACACCACCACGATCGTGGCTCATCATCATGCTGGTGCGCAACATAATTTTGCGCGTCTGCGGAGTTTTGGCAGCAACTGCCGCATCCTCCCACGCCTTAACCAGATCAACATTAAACTGCCAACGTGCTGAGGCATTGGTTTCATTGCCCCCAATTGTATGCTGGGCTTCGGTTTGTGGCTCACGGCTATGGGCATAGATGGCTGAGCCGCTCGCTTGCAGCCAGAGCCAAGGTGGCTTTGAAAGCTGCGCAATTGCTTGCCCAAGCAAGCGTGTGGTCTCGATTCGCGAACGCCAAAGCTCGCTGCGATTGGCGGCGGTATAGCGGCAATTAACGCTTTTGCCCGTCAGATTAATCAAAACATCACTAGTTTCCAATTGCTCAACCCAAGGCCCAAGCTGAACCGCATCCCAACTGATTGTTGTCTGCTTGCTTGCTGAACGCCCCATAATCTGAATAGTATGGCCTTGATTGCGCCAATAGCTGGTTAATAATTGCCCAATCTGACCGCTGCCGCCAACAATCACAATCCGCATTGTCAATACCTCGCAAGGCTTAATAATAAATAAAACATTTGTGCTATACTCTGCTTGATAATTTGAAGTAATAACTAAATAATTGGTAGTGGCGCTAGTGGAAGGTACGTCTTGATATAACTCACTAAGCTGGTGTTTGCTTGCAAACATTCCCAGCTTTGCTGGGCCAAGGCGGCACGGCGGTGTTCGATGGCGGCAACTGCGCGTTGGGGCTGCTGCTGATCGAGAGTTGCTAAAGTGGTACGAATCGAGCCAAAATCGGCGTTTGCTTGACGTAATAAAACAATAATGCGCAAACGGCGCAACTGCCGCTCATCATAATAGCGATATTTATTCGATTGCTGGCGAATTGGCTGCAACAGACCTTGTTGCTCCCAAAAACGCAAGGCCGAAATTGGCACGCCAACGGCTTTGGCCGCCTCGCCAACCAAAAGCCGTTGCTGCTGGCGCTGGCTGGGTGGTAATTGGTCGGCCACCGCTTTGAGCAAGCTCAGCGTCTGATCAAGCTGCTGGCGAATGTTATCGAGCTTGGCGTGATGCTGATTAATCAGATTAAACGCTGTTTGATGATCAGTTTGGTGGAGCGCCGCCATAATTGTTTGCGCAGCGCGCCAACCATAACCATTGATCATGGACTGGGCAGTGTTTAGCGCATCAATATGTTGCTGGGTATAGCGGCGATAGCCATTCGGGCCACGTTCGACAGCTGGTAAAAAGCCCTCAGCTTCATAATTGCGCACTTGCTGAACACTGATATTAATCGCTCGCGCCAAATCAACGGTACGAAAATAACGCTCAACCTTCATGTTAAACCTTCATCTTACACTTGAGGCTTTAATTGGAGATTTGAGTGTGAAAAGCGCCTAAAAAAGCCTAAAACTCACGAGACTTGCATCTATGTTCTAGAATAACTCTAGATCGTTTGGATAGCAAGTTGATTGCTCGTAACGATTCACATAGCGGCCAGAGATTTGTAGTTATCAAGGAGTCTGATGATGCAGGATCGAGCGTTTATTGAGGTGTATGGCGCACGCGAAAACAACCTCAAAAATATTTCCTTGAATATTCCTAAACAGCGGGTGACAGTATTTACCGGAGTCTCTGGTTCGGGGAAGTCGTCGTTGGTGTTTGATACGATTGCCGCCGAGGCCCAACGCCAACTCAATGAAACCTTTACTTTTTTTGTGCAGGGCTTTTTGCCCCATTACGGCCAGCCCGATGTTGAACGAATCGAACATCTCAACTCGCCAATTATCATTGACCAAAAGCGGGTTGGCGGCGGTTCGCGCTCAACGGTTGGGACCTACACCGATATTGCGGTGCTATTACGCTTGCTCTTCTCGCGGGTTGGCAAGCCCTATGTTGGGCCTGGCTATGCCTTTTCGTTCAACACGCCGCAAGGCATGTGCCCAGAATGCGAGGGTATTGGCAAGACCGTGCAGCTCGATATGGATAAATTGCTCGACCGCAGCAAATCGCTGAATGAGGGTGCAATTTTGCATCCCGAGTTCAAGGTTGGCAAGATGATGTGGAAAATGTATCCGCTTTCGGGCTTGTTTGATAACGATAAACCAATTCGCGATTATAGCGAACAAGAGCTACACGCCTTCTTGCATGGTGCTGATATTAAGGTTTCTTGGGGTGAATTTAGCTCGAAATACGAAGGCTTGATCGAACGCTTTGATCGGATGTATGTTAAAAAAGATGCTGCCGCGATGTCTGATCGCAATCGAGCTGTGTTTGAGCAATTCACAACCTCGCAAACCTGCCCGTTGTGTCATGGCCAGCGTTTGACCCAAGCTGCGCTGAATTGTCGCATTGCTGGACGCAATATTGCCGAACTTTCCGATTTGGAAGCCACTGATTTAATGAGTTTCTTGGCTGATTTTACTGATCCGATTGGCGATCGGGTGGCGGCAAAGCTCTTGGAGCGTATCCAGCAGCTGGTTGATATTGGCTTGGGCTATTTGAGTTTGAGCCGCGAAACCGCCACGCTCTCTGGTGGCGAATCGCAGCGGGTCAAGATGATTCGCCATCTTGGCAATAGCTTGACTGAAATGCTCTACATTCTCGATGAGCCAAGCGTGGGCTTGCATGCGCGCGATGTGGCGCGGCTCAATCGCTTGTTGCAACAACTGCGTGATAAAGGCAATACCGTGCTGGTCGTCGAGCACGATCCTGATGTGATTGCGATTGCCGACCATATTGTTGATATTGGGCCACGGGCGGGCGTGCACGGCGGCGAGGTTGTATTTGAAGGCAGTTTTGCCGATCTCAAACGCTCAAAAACCTTGACTGGAACCTATTTGCAACAAGACGTGCCGACCAAACAGCATTCACGCACGCCAACTGGCTATTTGCCAATTGTCAATGCGAATTTACATAATCTCAGAAATGTGAATGTTAATATTCCGACTGGCGTGTTGACTGTGGTGACTGGTGTGGCTGGCTCTGGCAAAAGCACCTTGATTAACGAAGTCTTTTTGAGCCAACATCCAAATGCAATTGTGATCGATCAATCCAAAGTTACCGCCAATAGTCGTTCTGCGCCAGCGACCTACACCGGCATTATGGATGATATTCGCCAGACTTTTGCCAAAGCCAATGGTGTGAGTGCCTCGTTATTCAGCTTCAATTCAACTGGAAGCTGCGATAATTGTAATGGCTTGGGCTTGGTGTATACCGATTTAGCCTTTATGGAAGGCATTTCGTCGACTTGTGAAATTTGCGAAGGCAAGCGCTTCAAAGCAGAAGTGCTGGAATATCAGCTGCGTGGCAAATCGATCAGCGATGTGCTTGATATGACCGCCGAGGAAGCGCTGGAATTCTTCAGCGAAAAGAAGATCAAGCCGGTGGTGCAAGCCATGAATGACGTTGGCTTGAGCTACTTGAAGCTTGGCCAGCCACTCAGCACGATCTCTGGTGGCGAAGGCCAGCGGCTCAAATTGGCAACCGAATTGCATAAAAAGGGTAGCGTCTATGTGATGGACGAGCCAACCACAGGCTTGCACCGCTCGGATATTGGCCTACTGATGCGGATTGTCGATAGCTTGGTTGATGCCAAGAATACGGTGATTCTGATCGAACATCACTTGGATATTATTCGCCAAGCAGATTGGATTATCGATATTGGGCCTGATGGAGGCAGTGCTGGTGGCGAAATTATTTTTGAAGGCCCACCGTTGGCCTTAAAAGATTGCGCCCGCAGCATTACCGCCCAATTTATCTAATTGAATTGATTTGGAAGCCAATGGCAATCTGGATCGATTTATAGCAGGAATGCAGGTAAACCACCAAGCGAATATTAGGGGGTGCAGGGGGATGAAAACCCCCTGCGTTTCCCGCCTTGAGGCGGGACGGAAGGGTGGTAGATCGAATAGATCTACCACGATTGTAAAACACATATCCGAAAACTAAGCAGCGTTAATCAAGCGCCTTGATTTGATCAAGCGCCATGTTCAATTGCAACACATTAACCCGTGGCTCGCCCAAAATCCCAAGTGTTGGTTGGCTGGTATGTTGCTCCACCAATTGTTGAATTTGGCTGGGCGTTAGGCCTCGTGCCGTGGCGACCCGCTGCACTTGATAGCTAGCCGCAGCAGGCGAGATTTCAGGGTCTAGCCCGCTGGCCGAGGCCGTAACTAAATCGACCGGAATTGGCAATTGGTTGCTGGGATCGGCAGCTTTGAGTGCATCGATGCGGGCTTGAACCGCTTCGGCCAAGCTTGGATTGAGCGGGCCGTAGTTCGAGCCGCTGGAAGCAGCTGCGTTGTAGGGCACTGGGCCAGTTGCTGAAAGGCGGCCCCAAAAATAACCAGCTTGGTCAAATTGTTGGCCGACTAAGGCTGAGCCACGTTGCACGCCTGCTTGTTCAATCAGGCTGCCATTGGCTTGGCTCGGAAACGCCACTTGGGCAATTACTGTCACCAACGCTGGATAGATAATTCCGGTCAAAACGCTAAAGATGATGATTGCGGCCAAAGCTGGCCGAAGAAATGTACGCATTATTGATGTTCCTCGTCGTTAATCCAACGATAATTAATTGCTTGCTGATCGCGCCGAACGTACTGCAAATGGCCGTGGGCAGGCGTGGCCGAATGCCGCCACGCCCAGCTGCTGATTGCTGCATAACCCACGATCAAGACAACGATTGATAATGTGATAGTTAGAATGTGGCTCAAGCCTTGAATTTGAATTTCGCCAATGCTCAATATGATTCCAGCACAAATCAGATCGAGCCAAACATGCGAGACTTGATGGCGTTGCATTATCGTGTTCCTAGACTAGGCCCAAGCCCACTAACAGCAGATCGATCAGTTTGATGCCGATAAATGGCACAATCAAGCCGCCAAGCCCATAGATCAGCAAGTTGCTGCGTAAGGCTTGAGCTGCGGCGACCGCCCGATAGCGTACCCCGCGCAAGGCCAGCGGAATCAGAAACACAATAATTAAGGCATTGAAAATCACCGCCGAGATAATGGCGCTTTCTGGCGAAGCCAAGCCCATAATGTTGAGTTTATTCAACACTGGATAGGTGCTGGCAAACGCCGCCGGAATAATCGCAAAATATTTGGCAATATCGTTGGCAATTGAAAAGGTGGTCAAGGCACCACGAGTCATCAACAATTGCTTGCCAATCTCAACAACTTCGATCAACTTAGTCGGGTTGGAATCGAGATCGACCATATTGCCAGCTTCTTTGGCGGCGTTGGTGCCAGTATTCATCGCCATGGCTACATCTGCTTGCGCCAAGGCTGGTGCGTCGTTGGTGCCATCGCCAGTCATCGCCACCAAGCGCCCGCCAGCTTGATATTCGCGAATCAGGCTCAGTTTGGCTTCGGGCGTGGCCTCGGCCAAAAAGTCGTCAACACCTGCTTCGGCAGCGATTGCTGCGGCAGTCAAGGGATTATCGCCAGTGATCATGACGGTTTTGATGCCCATGCGGCGCAGTTCGCCGAAGCGCTCTTTCATTCCACCCTTGACAATATCTTTGAGCTGGATAACCCCCAAGGCTCGTTTGCCATCGGCAACGACTAACGGCGTACCGCCAGCGCGGGCAATCGTTTCGACATTGGCGCGCACATCGCTTGGCAAAACCGATTGTTGTTCGCGCAAATAACGCTCGATGGCATCAACCGCGCCTTTGCGAATTTGGCGACCTGCGATGTTGATGCCGCTCATGCGGGTTTGGGCAGTGAAAGCCACAAATTCTGCATCTAATTTGGCGGCTTGACGCTCGCCAATTTGGTAGTGCTCGTTGGCAAGCAGCACAATCGAACGGCCTTCAGGCGTTTCGTCGGCCAGCGAAGCAAGTTGGGCTGCATCGGCCAATTCGCGAATATCCACGCCTGCTGCTGGCAAAAAGTTGGTAGCTTGGCGATTGCCCAAGGTGATGGTGCCAGTTTTATCCAATAGCAACACATCAACATCACCTGCTGCTTCGACTGCCCGCCCCGACATGGCGATGACATTGGCTTGAATCATGCGATCCATGCCCGCGATGCCAATTGCTGAGAGCAAACCGCCAATTGTGGTCGGAATCAAACAGACCAGCAAGGCGACCAAGGCCGTGACTGTAATTGGCAAGGCTTGGCTGCTTGGATCAAGTGCCTTGACCGCTGCGACGCTATAAATCGAGAAGGGCAAAAGCGTCGCAGTTGCCATCAAAAAGATGATGGTTAATGCAGTCAGCAAAATGTTGAGCGCAATTTCGTTAGGCGTTTTTTGGCGTTTTGCACCTTCGACCATCGCAATCATGCGGTCGAGAAAGGTTTCGCCTGGATTGGCGCTAATTTGTACTACCAGCCAATCGGAAAGCACCCGCGTACCGCCAGTTACTGCTGAGCGATCGCCGCCGCTTTCGCGAATGACCGGTGCGCTTTCGCCAGTGATTGCGCTTTCGTCGACCGCCGCCACGCCTTCGATCACATCGCCATCGCCTGCGATCGTTTCGCCAGCGCTGACCAAAATGTAATCGCCTTTGCGCAAGGCGCTCGCGGCCACAGTTGTTTGCTTGCTGGTGCGTTGCGCAGAACTTAATTTAATTGCCTGCACATCGCGGCGCGATTGACGTAAGGTGTCTGCTTGGGCTTTGCCGCGACCTTCGGCCATGGCCTCGGCAAAATTGGCAAACAGCAAGGTCAACCAGAGCCAGCCAGCAATTGCCAAGCTAAAGTTGGGCGATGTTTCGCCGCCAGCAATTAATGCCTGCAACCATAAACCAGTCGTAAAAATCGCCCCAACAAAGACCACAAACATCACCGGATTGCGCACTTGCAAACGTGGATCGAATTTGAGCACGGCTGCTTTGAGCGCTGGCCCAACAATCGCCCGATCAAACAACGAGCGGTTTTTAGGAAGTGTATGATTCATCGTTCTTGCCTTATAAACTCATCAATAAATGTTCAACGATCGGGCCAAGCGCCAAGGCGGGAATAAAAGTCAGCGCCCCAACAATCAACACCACCCCAATCAACAAGCCAACAAACAAGGGCGTATGGGTTGGCAACGTGCCAGCGCTTTGCGGAATCAGCTTTTTATTGGCTAATCCACCAGCAATCGCCAAGGTCGGCACAATCAGCCAGAAGCGTGAGACGAGCATGGCGATGCCAAGCCAAGTGTTGTAGAACGGCGTGTTTGCTCCAAGGCCCGCGAAGGCGCTGCCGTTATTGTTGGCGGCAGAAGTTGCTGCATACAGCACTTCGCTAAATCCATGTGCGCCGCTATTGAACACGGTGGCTTTGCCAGCGTCGCTGCTCACGGCAATCGCGGTGATCAACAAGGTCGTGACACACGGAATTAAGATAATCAGCGCAGCCATTTTCATCTCAAAGGCTTCGATTTTCTTGCCCAAATATTCAGGTGTGCGGCCAACCATCAAGCCAGCCACAAACACCGTGATGATTGCAAAAATCAGCATGCCATACAGGCCAGAGCCAACCCCGCCGAAAACCACCTCGCCAAGCTGCATCAAAACCATTGGCGCTAAACCACCAAGCGGCGTGTATGAATCGTGCATCGAATTGACCGAGCCATTGGAAGCGGCGGTAGTGACGGTCGCCCACAAGGCCGAATTGACGATGCCAAAGCGAGTTTCTTTGCCTTCCATATTGCCGCCCGCTTGCAGCGCCGAAGCGTGGTCGTCAACGCCAAGCTTTTGATAGAGCGGATTGCCAGCTTGTTCAGCGCCAACAGCCAGCGCCGTGAACCCAAGCAAAATAATCGTCATCGTTGCGAGAATCGCCCAGCCTTGGCGTTTATCGCCGACCATAATCCCGAAGGTATAACAGAGCGCCGCTGGAATCAAAACAATGCTCAACAGTTCGAACAAGTTGCTGAGCGGCGTAGGATTTTCCAAGGGATGCGCCGAATTAACATTGAAAAAGCCACCGCCATTCGTGCCAAGTTGTTTGATCGCAATTTGCGAAGCGGCGGGGCCAAGCGCAATCGTTTGTTGGCTGATGGTTTGGCCATCGGCGTTGCCAATTGGCTGAAGTAACTCGACCGTTTGCGAAGCATTGAACGTTTGGACCACGCCTTGCGACACCAAAACCAGCGAGAGCGTCAGCGCTAATGGCAACAAAATATAGAGCGTTGAACGCGTCAAATCGACCCAGAAATTGCCAATTGTGCTGCTCGAACGGCGCGTAATGCCACGAATCAGACCAATCAACACGGCCATGCCCGTTGCAGCTGAAACAAAATTCTGCACCGTCAGGCCAAGCATCTGAGTCAAATAACTCATCGTCGTTTCGCCAGCATAGCCCTGCCAGTTGGTGTTGCTGACAAAACTGGCAGCAGTATTGAAGGCCGAATCGGCGCTAATTGCTGGCAGTTGTTGCGGATTGAGTGGCAGCCAAACTTGTATCCGTTGCAAGCCATAGAGCAGCAACAAGCCCAAGCCATTGAACCCGAGCAAGGCCACGGCATAGTGTTTCCAGTTCATTTCGGTTTTTGCGTCGATACCCAAGAGCCGATAGATCAAGCGCTCGATTGGGCCAAAAACCCGTTGCATAGGCGGCGTTTCGCCGTAAACTTTGGCCATATAGCGACCCAATGGGATGACACAAGCCAAAAGCACCAGCAAAAAGCTGCCAATTTGAATGATGATATTGCTGATCATTAAAACACCTCGGGCTGCATCAACGCCCAAAAGAGATAAATTACTAAACCAAGCGTTACGAGGGCCGCAATTAAATACAAGGTGCTCATTGCTTACTCCCCAAGGCGGCACACAGCCGCACAATTGCCCATGTCAAGAGCACGAATATGCCAATTAATCCCAGAAACCAAACATCCATAATGAACCTCAATCAAACGTGATTAACCTGCAACTATTCAACCAGAAAAGACCTCAAGCAGGCATCAAGATTGATCAAAACCAGATCAAGAAAGTATCAAGATAGAAGGATGAAGGATGAAGGATGAAGGATGAAGGATGAATGTAAAAGGCAGAAGGCAAAAAGAACATAGAGCATAGAACATAACCAAATTATGAAGGATGGGGGATGAAGGATGAATGGCAAAAGGCAGAAGGAGAAATCAAAAGCAAAAGGCAAAAAGGGACTCGATTTTAACGCAGAGGCGCAGAGGATGAAGGGCTATTGGCTTTGGGCTATCGGAACATGCTTCGTGGAATTCGTGGCTAAAAAGCTTTAGCTGCGCAATCTGTGGCGAAAAATCAACCTTTGCGGCCTTCGCAGTTCCAATCCTCCGTGCGCTTCGTGCCCTTCGTGGATCAACTTTGGGCTTGGTGTTTTCAGCACTGAGATTTTCGGGTATCATGGCAGCAGTTGAACCAACGAGGTATCCCCATGGCTGTTGTCAGCGTCAATGCTCAATCCAAAACCCAACGTAAATGGTTCCTGTTTTTCGCTCCGATAATTGGCATTATTGGGCTGTGGCTGGCAAGCGGTTGGCTTGTGCCCAGCAACTTAGCCCCATTAACCAATAAACTGCAAGGCTTGGTTACGACCTTCCAAGGGATTTTTATCGAAGCCTTGCCCTTTTTGAGCGCAGGCGTGATTGTCTCGGTGTTAATTGGCGAGTTTGTGAAGCCCCAGCATTTGGCCAGTTTTGTGCCGCAAAATGCCTTTGGCGCTTCAATGTTTGGCTCGCTCTTAGGTTTGTTGTTTCCGGTCTGCGAGTGTGGCGCGATTCCGACTAGTCGGCGCTTGTTGCGCAAAGGCGCACCAGCCCCGATGGGAATTGCCTTTGCCTTGGCGGCTCCGGTGGTCAATCCCATTGTGTTGATCTCAACCTCAATTGCCTTTGGTGATGTGCGTTGGGCCTTGGCTCGGGTTGGCTTTACGATTGTGATTGCTTTGACGATTGGCTTGATTATCGGCGCGGGAATTAAACGCGAGTCGATTCTCACGCCACTTTCGCTGACTGCCGACGATGATCACGACCATAGTCATTGCGACCACGATCATGGCACATGCGACCACACTCACGACCAACCAAAAGGTCGTTTGGCGGGCTTAATTGCCCATGGCAGCACCGAATTTTTCGAAATGGCCCAATATTTGGTGATTGGCTCGTTGCTGGCGGCCACCATGCAAACCTTCATCCCCCAATCAGCCTTATTGTCTTTGAACGATAGTAGCATTGGCTTTTTTGCGCCGTTAGTCGGGATTGTAGTGCTGATGTTGGTGGCAGTACTGCTTTCGGTTTGTTCAACCGTCGATGCCTTTTTGGCGCTTTCGTTCCTTGGCTTGTTCCATCCTGGGGCGGTCATGGCCTTCTTGGTATTCGGCCCGATGATCGATATTAAAAGCACGTTGATGCTGACCTCAACCTTCCGGCGCTCAGCGGTGGTGGCGATGGTCGTGCTGGCAGCGTTATTTGCAATTATCGCTGGCTTGATCAGCTATGTTGTTTTGGTGTGAGGTGTTGAATGCAACGTCAAGTGCTTGAGCGTTGGCTCTCGATTGCGGTCATGTTTGGCTTGGGAGCCATGATTATTTTCAAATGGCAAACCAACCGCTTGAATTTGTATATTCATCCGCGCTATACTAGCTTGTTGGTAGCGACGGCGATTGTGTTGCTGCTGGCGGCGCTGGGCATGGCCCTGACCAAAGCGCCGGCAATTCCCAAACGCATGTTGGCCTTGCTGACGATTCCGGTGGCCTTTGCCTTGCTGGTTCCTGCTCGTCCATTGGGGGCAAATTTGGTCTCTGGCAAGGCCTTAAATGCCAATTCGAGCGATAATTTGCTCGCCCGCTGGAAAACCAATTTATCCGATGATAGCAAAAGCTGGACGTTGCTTGAGTGGACGACCGCCGTGCGCCAGAGCGACCTTGCGGTGTTGCGCGATAAGCAAGCAGCCTTCGAGGGCTTTGTCTATCGCACTCCCGACTTGCCCGCCGATGAAGTGCTGGTTGGGCGCTACGTTGTTACATGCTGCACCGCCGATGGCACCGCCTTATCGTTGCGGGTGAAGGCCAGCAACGGCGCAGATTTTGCCAACGATCAATGGGTGCGGGTTGAAGGAACATTCGTGCCAGTTGAAATTAATGGCTCGGTAGTGCCGCAAATTGCAGGAACCTTAGTATCAATTGAGATGCCAAGTTCACCTTATTTGTATCCATAAATTGCTGAGGAGTTTACGATGAAACCATGGCTTCGCCGAACGATCATTTTTTCAGGGATTAGCCTGTTGTTGGGTGCAATTTTCAAGGAATTTTCGCAACCACGCGGCTTGCGGGTTGGTGAAGGCAAAGTTTTGGGCGTTCCCTACAGCCTGCGCCTGCCAAATGGCAGCGATTTACGCCAACGCTATTGGAATGCAGACGGCAGCCCAGTTGCTCCACCACTGCTTGGGGTTGGCTTTTATCCCAATATCCCAGCCTTGTTGCGTAAGTTGCAAAAGTAACCGAGGGTTCAGTAATTAGGGATCAGGGATCAGAATTTAACGCAGAGGCGCAGAGGATGGCTATAGGCTTTGGGCTATTGGCTAGCGGAAGATTTTTCGGGCAATTCGTGGAATTCGTGGCGAAAAAAGCTTCGTGTGCTTCGCGTTCTTCGCGGTTGCGGCCCTTCGTGTTCCTTCGTGACTTTCGTGGATCAATTGTGGAGATCGGTAGTTATGACCAGTGTTGCGATTATTGCCAATCCAGCCTCAAGTAAAGACATTCGGCGGGTGGTCAGCCATGCGTCGAGTGTCTCGAACAACGAAAAAACCAGCATTGTGCGGCGGGTATTGCAAGGCTTGGCGGCTACGCCAGTTGATGAAGTTTGGTATTTGCCCGACCATGCTGGGATTGTGCGCAACGCTGCTGAACGCCAACAATTGCCATTTCGTTTAATTCCATTCGAGGGTCAGTGGCACGATCATGCCGATGATACAACCTTGGCCGCCCAATTGGCCGAGCAGCAAGGCATTGACTGTTTGATCACGCTTGGCGGTGATGGCACAGCTCGGGCTGCGATCAAAGGCTCGCGCTCAATCCCGATTTTGGCGCTTTCGATTGGTACCAACAATGCCTTTCCCCAAACAATGGAGCCAACCTTAGCGGGCTTGGCGGCTGGTAGCGTGGCATGTTTTGCACCTGAGGCTATCAAGCGCCATTCCTTGCTCGAAATCTATCGCAACCACGAATTACTTGACATAGCGTTGGTTGATGTGGCGAGTGTTGCCGATAGCCTTGGTGGGCGGGCAGTTTGGGAAATTAGCAAAGTGCAACAGGTGGTTACCACACGCTTAACCCCGGGTACGGTTGGGCTTTCCGCGATTGGCGGTCATGCTGGAGTTGCGCCTGCCGAGGCGCAAGCGGTGCATGTGCTGCTTGGGGCTGGGCGCAGCATCAACGTGCCAATTGCCCCAGGGATGATTACGCCAGTGCCAATTGCTGAGCACAGCTATTTGCCCGCTGGGCAACGGATTGCGCTGCGTAGTGGCGCGATTGCGCTTGATGGCGAGCGCGAATGGATGGCGCGGGCTGGCGAAGACTGGCAGGTTGGAGTCATTGCCAAAGGCGTGATAACCGTTGATCTTGCTGCCGCTTTGGCTGCATTCGCCCAACAGCAAGCGAGGTAAGTTTGTGGCCCGTTTAGATTTAGCCCTTGACGACATTGTGCAACTGCGCAAACCACATCCCTGTGGCGGCTATCGCTGGCGGGTCACCCGCTTAGGAGCCGATATTGGCTTGCGCTGTATGACCTGCGAGCATAAAGTGATGCTGCCACGTGCCACTGTCGAGCAACGCACCAAAGCCCATTTCGATCCTGAAGGCCAACCCAAGCCTGCGCCAAACGCCGACAAAGCCCCATAAATGTATGGGGCTTTTTTTATGCACGATGATTATGTGCGTGGATTCCACTCAAAAATTGTTGGCGCATTGATAGCTTGGTTATTGATCCAGGTATTAATCAACAAGGCGAGGGCAAACCAGCCGCTACTTTGGTGTTTATAGATATTGATTGTTTGAATCAGTGCGATTAGTGCAGTTTGATTGATAGGGCTAGTTTGACTAAATTCATGCCACGTTTCTAGGCTTGTAAGCGCTGCATTCCAGCGCAAGTCTTGAGGATCAATGGCATACATCGATTGAAAATAGGTGCGTAAACCTGCATATGAGTCGAGATCAAGCATCGCGCTCCTGTCTTTAAATCAGCCTATTCCTATGCCAAATCGTAGTTTTTTCAACCACTTTAAATACTCATCAACCCCCAACATTGGATTGCCAGATTTCTAGTACAATAGTACCACCTGTGAAGGAGGTGGCGTATGCTTGAACGACCTTGTTGGCAGTGCCAAACTGGCAATAACCTCGATCAAACTCATTGCGTAGGCTGTGGGGCCGATTTGGCGCAACCAACCACAACAACCAGCCTTGCAACCAAGGCTCCAACCAGCTTAACCTCGCGCTTGCGTCAATCACCAATTTTGCGCAGCCCTGTGGCGAAATCGGTCGCGCTTGGCTTGGCGGCATTGGCGGTCGATCTTGGCTCGAACTTGCTGAGCAAGCGTCAAAAGCCTGCTGCACCAACCACGGCCTTGGCAACTCGGCCATCAGCTGCGCAGCGGGTCTTTTTGCGTCAACGCGAGTGGCAGGAGTTTGATGAGCAGGGAACCTTGCGTCGCCATGTTGTGGAGCGTCTGATCATTCGCGATGAATAAGCCAATCTTTATCAAACTTGGCGGCTCGATGTTGACCGATAAAACCAGCGCCGAACGCTTGGTCGACCAAACACTCAAGCAGGTTGTGACCGATTTATCTGCTTGGCGACAGGCCCATCCTACCCAGCCGATTTTGCTTGGCCATGGTGGCGGCTCGTTTGGCCATTATTGGGCTGAACGCTACCACACGGCGCAAGGCATTATCGACGACCAAAGCTGGTGGGGCGTGGCGCGGGTGGCCGATGCGATGGCACGGCTCAATCGGGCGGTTGTCGGGGCATGCCTTGATGCTGAATTGCCAGCGATTGGCATCCAGCCGATGGCCTCGGGCTTTGCTAAGGCGGGCGAGATTCAACAAATTGGCACGCAGCAAATCGCAACGCTGTTGGCTGCGGGAACGATTCCAGTGGTCTATGGTGATGTTTTGCTCGATACCGTTCAAGGCTGCACAATCGCTTCGACCGAACGGATTTTTAGTGCCTTGGTAAGCACACTCCAACCAAGCCGAATCATTTTACTTGGCGAACAGGCCGTCTACGATGCCGACCCCCGCCAAAACGCCGCTGCCCAACCAATTTCTTTGATTAATCGGACAAACTACGCTACCATTATTGCTCGGCTCGGTGGCTCGCATGGCGTTGATGTCACCGGAGGCATGCGCAATAAAGTTGAAGCAATGTGGCAATTAGTCCAACACGCACCACAGCTCGAAATTTGGATTTGTGGTCCTCAACAGTTGCACTCTGCGTTATCAGGACAATTAAACGGCCCTGGCACAATCATCAAGCTCGATTAATGCCCTGTGTGCTGATCGCTATGATTTGCTATGCCTTTGGAGGTTTTTATGCAACGGCTTAAATTATTCACATGGTGTCTATTTTTATTGGTTGGCTGTGGCCAAATTGCGGTCGAACCCAAGCCAGCTCCACCAGAATCGATCACCAGTGATGATTATGATGTTGCGGTGGTAAGCGTCGATTTCGACCCTGCCTTGCAAGGTTCGCGCTTGCCAATTAGCGATAAATACGCGGTTTTGGTTGCTTTGGAAAATCGCGGCCTGCTAACCGCCTATAATGTCAAAGTTAATGCGCGGTTGCGCCGCACGAGTGATGATATACTTATACTGAGTGGTAGTAGAAGCGTCAATGAGTTGGCTCCTGGCCAAATCGTGGTCGTACGGATCGAGCCTGAGGGAGCGATACCAGCCAACGCCGATGTTTATAGCTTGATTGTGCGCGCCGAACCACTTAGCCAAGAAACCCTTACCAGCAATAACACGCGCGAATTTACCATCCGCGTTGAGCCATAGCCTGCGGGAGCACCTATGCGTCAACTATTACCCCAAAACCGTGCCATTTTGTCGCTGTTCGCTTTGCTTTTCGGTGGGTTGTTTGTCGGCATGCTGATGTCGGTCAAGCCCCAAGTGGCACTTTCGAGTAGTAGTAGTTCGCGCAATAGCTCGGCTAGCCTTAGCGTCGATCGCATTGGCACGCTGCGCGAGCATCAGCAAGAATTAAACGCTGAGCTTAGCCGCCTGCGCGATGAACAAGCAGATTTGCAAAAGCAATCGACCTCCAGCCAAAGCAACTTCGAGGAAATTCGCACTCAAATCGATCAGCAACAACAGCTTGCGGCCTTAGTTGCCATGCGCGGGCCTGGAGTTGTTGTAACCCTGAATGATAGTAATGCCAATTCGTTGCCCGATGAAGTTGCCGACGTGAATCGCTATATCATCCATCAGCAACAGCTCGTCACCTTGGTTGGCGTGCTGTGGAGCAATGGTGCTGAAGCAATTGCGATCAACGATCAACGGATTACTGATCAAACCTCAATTTACTGCGTTGGCTCAACAATTCTAATTAATCAAGAGTTGATGGCTCCGCCTTTTACGATTCGGGCCATTGGCGACCCCACCAGTTTGGCTAATGCAGCCAGTAATTCTTCATTGCTCACCGATTTGTGGAGCCGCCAGCGCGAATATGGCATTGGCGTGGATGTCAAGCAAAAAGCCCAAGTCCAAGTGCCAGCCTACACCGGCCCCTTGGCCAACCGCCACATGGAGGTTGCGCCATGAAGTCGCTGCGAATTCGGCGCGGCATTTTGCGCCAAAGCCTGCTGACCTTGATGTGTATGTTGATTGGCTTTGCAGTCGTAACCCAACTGCGAACCTATGAAAATATTGCCAACGATGTGGTGAAGCTTTCGCCTGAGCAACGCGCCGAATTGATGATTAGCCTGATTGACCGTAATGCGGCGACCGAGCGCGAAATCAATGGCTTGCGCCAACAAAACGACGAGTATCGCCGCACCCAATCGAATGGTACCAGCACGCTCGATCAATTGGCTGGCGATTTAAATCGCTATAAATTGCATACTGGCGCGGTGCAAGTCCAAGGCGCTGGGGTCACAATTACGATTAATTATCCCTTGCGTGCCGCCGATGTGATTGCCTTGACCAACGAAGTGCGCAATGCAAGCGCTGAAGCAATTGCCATCAACGGACGGCGAATTATTGCCCGCACTCGGATCGAAGAAGATGATAACGCCGAATTGTATCTTGATGGCGAAATTCAGCACGCACCCTACACGATTCAAGCAATTGGCGATAAAGAAACCTTGATGGGCGCATTAAATCGAGTTGGTGGCCTGATTCGGATTTGGAATGAGATCGACGGCGTTGATATTACGATCGAGCAAACTGGTGTCATCACCATGCCACGCGTCAGTAACCAGCCTGAATTTCGCTATGCCCAACCAGCACCCAAAGACGGCCAATAGTTGGGCCATTTTGGCTCAAAATAGGCTGCCATAGCCGCACATCCTTTGGTACAATAGTGCAAACATCATTGCACATCAAAGGAGATCGTTCGGAATGGTTCACCAAGCACAGGTCGTCATTATTGGGGCAGGCATCATTGGGGCTTCCGTTGCCTACCATCTTGCTGCGCGGGGCTGTACCGAGGTAGTGGTGTTAGAAAAAGAGGCGGTTGAGGTTACTGGCTCAACTGCTCGTTCTGCGGCTGGGGTTCGCCATCAGTTCTCATCACGCACCAATATCTTACTTTCCCAATATAGTATCGAACGCTACAAACATTTTACCGAAGAAATTGGCGGCCATGCCGAATTGCATCAACATGGCTATCTCTTTTTGTTTAATGATCAGGCCGCATGGCAAGCCTATCAAGCAGTGATCGAGTTGCAACAGAGCCTCAAGGTGCCCGTCGAGGTGCTGACACCAGAACAAGCGGCTGGCTACATTCCCGAATTAAACATTAGCGATCTTGTTGGCGCAACCTATTGCGCCGAAGATGGCTTTGTCGATCCCCATGGAATTGCCATGGGCTACTTGAATAAAGCCCGCGCCTTGGGTGTGAAAGTGCTGCGCGACGCACCAGCGCTCGGCTTTGAATTTGCCGATGATCAGGTCGTGGCGGTGCAAACTCCGCAAGGCAGCATTCGCTGCAACTATGTGGTCAATGCTGCTGGCCCATATGCTGGCGAAGTTGGCAAAACCGCTGGCTTTGAGATTCCAATCAAGCCCTATCGCCGCTGTATTTACGTTTCCGATCCATTTCCTGCCTTGCCCAAAGATATTCCCTTGACGATTGATGTTGGCACGGGAGCCTACATTCGCAAAGAACAAGATACGGTTTTGATGGGCTTGAGCAATCATAACGAGCCATCATCACACGATACCACGGTTGATTGGGATTGGCTGGATACGGTCTTGGAAGCAATGCTTAATCGTTTTCCAATTTTGGAGCGCGCTGGCCTCTCTGAGCGTCAATCGTGGGCTGGCTCGTATGAAATTACGCCCGATCACCTGCCAATTCTTGGGCGCATGCCCAATTGCCCCAACTGGCTGAATGCCGCTGGATTTAGCGGCCATGGCGTGATGCATGCTCCGGCAACGGGCTTGCTGATTGCCGAGGAAATTCTTGATGGCCGCGCTCACTCAATTGATATTGACGAGTTGCGGATCGAACGCTTTGCTGCTGGCGAATTGCACGCCGAACGCAATGTGATCTAGGGGTGTTTCAAGCCTGCGTCGTGCTTAGCGAGCGGCGCAGGCTTGCTGGAGTGGTGAGCAACGCCTATGCAGAGCATCGACAAACTTTTTGTAAACCGCGAAAAACAAACTGCTGGCTTTATTAAAATGCTCCAAGGCCAAACTCCCAAACGGATCATGATGATCGAGGCTAGCGGGGGATTGGGCAAATCGTGGACTGTCGAATTTATGCGGGCTGAATGCCAACGGCAGGGCATTCCGAATGCTGAAATTGATTTTGCCGATAGTATTGTGTTTGATTTTTTGGCCTTGTTGCGGCGAGCGCGCGATGGCTTTGGCGTTGCAGCCTTCAATCTCTTTACCCAAGCAATTAACGAGGTAACTCAGCCAACCGTGCGGATTGAAACTGGAGTTGCCAATACCAATGCAATTAATAATTTGCTTGGTCAAAGTAACACCTTCTCTGGCTCGAATGTCAATGTTGGCGAAGTTGTTGCTGGTAATGTAATCAAAGATAATTCGTTTGTGATTAATGCCGATAATGCGGTGGTGCGCCAAGCCTTACAAGACCGCTTGAGCGGCGCTTTTTTTGAATGTTTAGCGGCGCTGACCAGCCAAGGCCCGCTCTGTTTTTTCTTCGATACCTACGATAAAGTGACGGTTGAAGCCGAAGCGTGGCTGATGGGCCAACTGCTGCCGCAGATTCGCGATGGCTTGATTAAAAACGTGGTCGTGGTAATCGCTGGGCGTTCTGTGCCAAAATTAGATAGTCAATGGGATCATCTGATTGCCCGAACTGGGTTAGATTTATTATCCGAGCCGCATGTGAAGGAATATTTGGTGCAGCGGCGTGGGCTAGACGATGATCCAAATGTGATCAAAGCCTTATTTCAAGGTAGCACTGGCCAGCCCCAATTGCTCGCGATGTTGGCCGATAATATTCTGCGATCGCAAGCGAGCGGAGGCGACGATGACTGGCTCTGAACCCCATCAATGCCCCAGTTGCGAACAGCTTTTGCGGCCAACCAGCCTGTTTTGCCCACGCTGTGGTACGCCGACTATGCCAACCTTTAGCAATGCATTGCAACTTTCGATTACCCAAATTCTGGCAAGCATGAAGCCCGGCCAAGCAGAAGTGATGCGCCGCTGTGCAGTTCCGCGCTGGTTTGATGCAGAAATTTTGGCGGTGCTGCGCGATCGCGACGATGGCAATAATGCCAATATTTTGCAACAAGTAGCCGAATATAGTTTTGTGCGCCAAATTGGCGAGGGCCGCTATGCCTTTATCGACGATGTGCGCCACTATTTGCTTGGCAATTGGCGCTTGCACCCTGATGAATTGCGCCAAATCCATGAACGCTTGTATAAATATTTTAAGCAGCGGGTGGAGTCAACCGTTGTCGAAAACCGTGCGACATGGCGACGTGAATTTGTATCCTATGATTTGATGCTGGCCTCGGCTATAACTACAAACCAGCACGATCCATCTGATAATGAGTCTGCTCTCGCTAAATATGTAAAAGCGCTTAAAAGTTTTCGTGATTTGTTCGAAGAAGCCTTCAATGCCCATCGCATGGCCGAAGCTGAGGCAATTTTGCTTGCTGCCGAGGAGCAAAGTAGCGTCCTAACTCCGTTGGTGCGCGATTGGCTGCTCTATTATCGCGGCAAGATGAACTTTGCCATGGTGCGGCTCGACGAGGCGATCGAGTGTTTTGAAATTTTGTTGAAGCGTGATGATCTCGATCCTGAGCTGCAAGTGTTGCTGGCGAATAGTTTGGGTGATGTGCAGGTTGAGGCTGGGCAGTGGTCGGCCTCAATTTTATCGTATCAAAAGGCCTTGGCAACCCCAAAAATTGAGCTAGCCCAACAGGCCGAAGCCCACCTTGGCATCGCCGATGCCTATAATGAAATTGCGGTTAGTGCCGGTGGTTGGCATCAACCACAAATTCAGAAATACCCAATCGCACGCGCCTTGGCCAAGGTTTTTCAATCGATTGCGATTATTCCGATGTTTATTTTGGTCAGCGTTTTGCGCCGTTTGGGGGCGGCTGTGCCCAAGCCATTGATTTTACTGCGTTACCAAAATTGGCTGCTGGCACGCATTTTTCGGGCCTCGCGCGAAGAAACCATGGCTGCCTATCGAATCTTTCGCCAACAAGACGATCAAATGAATATGATTCGTTGCGAGATGCGCTTAATCGATATTGATGTGCTGTTTGGCAGCGTCGATGAAGCCATTGAGTTGGCCAAGCAAAGCCTCGAACGGCCCGGCTGCGAAGAACCCTATCGTAAGGCGCGGGTGCAAGTGACGCTGGCGCGAGCATTAATCGCCAAACGCGATTTTGTCCAAGCAATCGATATGCTCAATCAAGCCTTGACGGTGTTTCGGGCGGTCGATGATGGCCGTTGGGAGGCACGGGCGCTGACGGCACTTGGACGGGCTTTGCAGGAATCTGGCCAAGCGGAAGCAGCCCTCAAAACTTATCAAGCAGGCTTGGCGCGGGCGCGAGGCATTGGCTCGGTGCTGAGTCGCGAACGTATTTTATACGAGCTGCGCACCTGGCGACGCTCGGAATTAACCTACCCCAGCGAAATTAGCACAATCTTGCGCGATGAGCCGACCCAACGCTTTGTGGCGCGCTTTCCGCGCTTTCTGTTGCCCTATTTGCAAGTTGGCCAAACCTTGCTGATTCCCTTAATTTTGGTCTTTGCGGCTATTGTCGCGCCGACGGTTGGCAATCAAACGATTGTCCAAGCCAGCAGCAATTTGGTCTTGCCTGCGGCTGATGTCTATATTTTTCCGTGGTATCGGCTGATTATCTCGCCGTTGATTATGCTGGTGGCAACGGGTGTTGGCTATAGTGTGTTGGGTTTGATTGTGCTTTGGTATATGCCAATGACCCAGTTGCGCAATAATCAGCCAACCGTGCACACGCTTACGCCCGATGAGTTGATTCATTACGATTCGTCTGGGCATGAATCGCATCGGATCAAATGGGCTGATGTGACCGAAATTATCACCGCTGATCGGCGGGTTTGGAAACGCCCGTTGATGGTGTTTTCGCGGAGTTTTGTGCGCTCGACGATGCAGCCATTGCTGCGGGTTGATGGGATTACGGGCTGGTACAACAGCGTGATCTATTTGATTGAGAAGCGTGCTCGGGAAGCTGGGGCGCAGATTAGCTATCTGAGCGCCGATATTAGCTTGTTGCGCAGCAGTTGGGGCGTGGTGATTGGGCTTGGCACGCTGTTGTTGAGCCTGATCATTGCCAGCGTTAATGGCTGGATTCCGAATCTTGCTGCATTTTTGCCAGCAACCTTCTACTCAATTCTTCAATTGGTTGGCTTTAGCGGGGTTTTGCTGATTGGCCCAACCATCTTCTGGACGGTGATTCGCCCGCTGCGGCTGGATAATGAATTTGCCTTGGATGAGCGTTTGCCCAGTTTGGCGGCGATGATTGGCTTGATCGTGATGGTGCTGTTTATCATCACCGATGGCGCGATTGTGCGGGTGCCAATTTTCAGCGTTTCGCTCTTTATCGCTGGAGTTTATGTGTTTAGCGAGGGCATCTATCAGCTTGGGGTGCGACGTGGCAAGGATCGGCGCTGGCGCACGGGCGTAACCTTCGTTGGTTTTGGCTTGTTGCTTGGGGCAATGCTGATTGTACGCGAAACGGTTTGGCGCGAGTTTTATCATGCTCGTTCGTATGCCTACGCCATTCAGGGCAACGAGGCGGCGGCGGCTGATGATCGCTTGCGCGAAGTGGCCCAAACCACAATTCTGTTTGAGCGGCCTATGGCTTTAGAGCAAGCAGTGCTGGCCAGCCAAAGCAGCGATTGGGAGCAAGCCGACCAGCAATACACGGCAATTGTTAATAACCGCGACTACGATGCGCGAACGCAGGCCTTGGCCTACCACAACTGGGCCTTGACCGAGCTTGCGCGCTGCAAAAAAAATAGCTGTAACGAAGCAGAATTGGCGCGGATTGCCCAGTTCGAAGCCACGGCGATTGAATTAATTGATCAAGCAATCAGCCAGCACAATGCCAATCCAGAAGAGCGGGCGGTGTTGCTTGAGGCCCAAGGCGCTGCTTATATCGAAGTTGGCCAAATTCCGGCGGCGATTCAAAAATTAACCGAAGCCTTGGCTAGCACCCGTGAACCTCAAGCCCAGCAACGAATTCGTGAGCTGTTGAATTCGCTGCAACGCTAAATTACTCTATTGCCAAGCGATAGCCAACCCCAGGCTCGGTCAATAAATAGCGTGGTCGGGCGGGATCGGCCTCAAGTTTATGCCGCAATTGACCCATATACACCCGTAGATAGTGGTTTTCTTCGGTATAGGCTGGCCCCCACACCTCGCGCAAAAGCTGGCGGTGGGTCAGCACTTTGCCTGCGTGTTGCACCAACGTGGTCAATAATTTATATTCGTTGGGTGTCAGATGCACCTCTTCTTCGGCCACAAACACCTGCCTTCGCACCAAATCGACGCGCAAACTGCCAACCTGAAAGATTGGCTCGCTTTTTTCGCCAGTTTGGTGGTGCAGATGGCGCAAGGCAACCCGTAAGCGCGCCAACAATTCGCCCATGCCAAACGGCTTGGTCAAGTAATCGTCTGCGCCTGCATCGAGCGCGGCAATTTTATCGTCCTCGCGACCACGCGCTGAAAGCACGATAATCGGCGTATTTGTCCATTCACGCAAGCGCTTGGTGACCTGCAATCCATCCATATCGGGCAGGCCCAAATCTAAAATGATGATTGCTGGGCGTTGCATAGCCGCTTGCAATAAGCCATCCTCGCCATTTTCCGCCTCGATCAGCGTATAGCCATGGCTTGGCAGCGAGGCGCGCAGAAAACGCCGAATTGGCGCTTCATCTTCAATCACTAAAACACTGATCGCGTTTGACATCAACCTTATTCCTCGTCGATTTGCGGCGGTTGGCCGTCGATTGGCAGGGTGAAGGCAAAGATTGTGCCGCCTGCTGGGCGATTTTCAGCCCAAATTGTACCACCATGGGCTTCGATAATGCCGCGACAGATCGTTAGCCCCAGCCCAACCCCGCTGCTTGCTGAACGATTGGTTTGCAAGCGAAAAAATTTTTCGAAGATCGTTTCCTGCGCACTGGCTGGGATGCCAGGCCCATGGTCGGCAATCTGAACCTCGATCATCGCCACCTCTTGGACGGCGCGAATTTCGATTGGGCTGCTGCTCGGCGTATATTTGAGGCAATTTTCGAGCAAATTGACCAGCACTTGCTCGATTAACACGCTATCAAAGGCCACAACGGCTTGTTCTGGCACATCGATGCTCATTGGACGTTGCTCGATCTGCGGGCTTAAGCGCGCAAGGGCTGTGCCGATCACTTCTTCGAGCGCTTGCCATTCTTTATGCACCTGCACCGCGCCTGCTTCCAAGCGCGTCATATCGAGCAAATTGCTTAATAAGCGGTTAAGCCGTTCGCCCTCATCGGCAATCATCTGAATCAGTTCCTGCTGTACTTGCTGATCAAGCTGATTATTCTGATCAAGCAAGGTGCTGGCTGCGCCGCTAATTGCGGCCAACGGCGTGCGCAGATCGTGGGAAACTGAGCTGAGCAGCGAGTTGCGCATGCGCTCGGTTTCAATTTGCACGCTGGCGGCTTGGGCTTCCTCGGCGAGGTGAGCGCGTTCGATTGCGACGGTGGTTTGGTTGGCAAAGGTTTCGAGCAAATGGCCATGGCTTGGGTCGAGCAAACGGCGTGGTTGTTCTGGTTGTAAGGCTAATACGCCGACAATTCCACGAGTGGCAACTAAGGGCAGATACATGGCTTGGGCGCTGGGCAAGGTGTCGCTGTGCATGCCCGCTTTTTGCTGATGATCATAGACCCATTGGGCGGTGATGAGTTCGCGTTGGTCGTTGATAAAGCCTGCTTGTTGACCAACAATCGCCCGTACTTGGCCCTTGGCATTGGGCAGCAAAATCGCTGCTTGGCCTTCAAAGACGCTGCTAATATGCTGAACCGCAGTTTGCAGCAAATTATCCAAGCCGCGAATACTGGCAAATTCACGAGTCATTGCATAAAGCGCGGCGGTGCGGCGCTCGCGTTGGCGGGCAGTTTCGGCCTGCGCCTGAATTTGCACCGTTAATGTGCTAATGGTTAAGGCGACGACCAACATCACCAGAAAGGTCAACAGATATTGCACATCGGAGACGGCAAAGGTCAAATAGGGCTGCACGAAGAAAAAATCGAATGCTGCGACACTCAACAGCGAGGCGCAGATCGCTGGCCCGCGTCCGTAGCGCGCCGCGACCCAGGTTACGCCTAGCAGGTAGAGCATAATCAAATTCGATAATTCGAGATGTGGAAAAATACCCTGAGCCACAATCGTACACAGGCCAATAATACCAATCGATTTGACATAATTTATGGTTGCTGGTTTGGGTTGCTGGCTTGGCTTGGTTGAGGTGCTATGGGTGTCGTCGTGTTCGCCGCTAATCACATAGACATCAATTTCGCCGCTTTGGCGAATCAATTGATCGACGATTGATCCGAACAGTAATTCGCGCCAACGGGGCTGGGCTGGCTTGCCCACAACGATTTTTGAAACATTGCGTTGGCGGGCATAGCGCAATATTTCTTCGCCCGGGTTGATGCCGCCAAGGGTCACAATTTGCGCGCCCAAACTTTCGGCTAAGCGTAAGGTTGCGGTTACGCGGTCGCGATCGGCCTCGCTAAGCCGCAGCTGTTTGGGCGTTTCCACGTAGGCCACAATCCACTCGGCGCGTAGATCGGTGGCCATGCGGCGGGTTGCGCGCACCAAACGCTCGGAAAGCGGGCTTGGCCCAACGCCAACCAACAAGCGTTCGCGAGTTGGCCAAGTCGTAGGAATCGCGTGATCTGAGCGATAGCGCTGCATTTGGGCATCGACTCGATCCGCAGTGCGGCGCAGGGCCAACTCGCGCAGCGCAATCAAATTGCCTTTGCGAAAAAAATTGCGCGCTGCTTGGGCTGCTTGGCTGGCGATGTAAATTTTGCCTTCGTTCAAGCGCCCAAGCAATTCATCAGGCGGCAGATCGATTAACTCCACTTCATCGGCGGATTCAAGCACTGCATCGGGCACCGTTTCGCGCACAATTACGCCAGTAACTTGGGCCACAAGATCGTTGAGGCTGGCCAGATGCTGCACATTAACGGTGGTATAGACATCAATGCCCGCATGCAACAGCTCGTCAATATCCTGCCAGCGTTTGGCATGGCGCGAATTGGGCGGGTTGCTATGGGCCAATTCATCGACCAAAATCAAGCTTGGCTTGCGCGCCAAAGCCGCATCAAGATCAAACTCGCGCAGGGTTGTGCCGCGATATTCAACTTGCAAGGCTGGCAGCTGAGGCAAACCAACCAAGAGCGCATCGGTTTCGGCGCGGCCATGGGTTTCGATATAGCCAACCAGCACCGCAACCCCTTCGGCGTGGCGTTGTTGGGCGGCTTGGAGCATTGCATAGGTTTTGCCAACCCCTGCTGCCGCCCCAAAAAAGACCTTTAATCGCCCACGTTGCGCTTGTTGGCTGGTATGTTGAATTCGTTCAAGCAGATGATCAGGGTTTGGGCGTTGATGTTCCATCGAAAAAAAGCCTTCGCTATTGGTAGAAAATGTCAAGTTTTAAGCGTTGGTTTGCGCTAAGCTGCATTCATCGAATAGTGATTGGATCAATCATCAAACCAAAGGAGGTATGTGATGGATGGACTGAATAAACCACATTCACGGCGTAGATTTCTCGCCAGTAGCGGCTTGGCAGCTGTCGCCGCAAGTAGCCTGTTGGGCGATCAAAACCACGTAGCTGCGGCCCCAAATTCTAGCCCAACCATATTTGATCAAATGGCGCTGCCACCAAGCGCCAAAATCAGCATTCGTTGTCTGCGTGCGCTGACCTTGCTAACGATGAGCGCCAAACTGGCAGATCAGGTATTTAGCGCTGAAGTCTACGCCGTTGGCCTTAAAGATTTTACAACCAATTTGCAAGCCTTGGTTGGTTGGGGCACAAGCGACCTTGTGAGCTATCGGCCAAATCCTGACGAGAGCCTGCCAGCGCGGCCATGGTGGTGGCCCAAGCGGCGTTTGCGGCTCTATGCTGGGCAAATTCCAAGCCATGAGCCAATTCCTGAGGCTGGCGGCTTGGTCTTGGATCTGCTGCGCAGCCTCGACAGTTATAACATCGCTTTTTATTCCGATCAGCTTGAATTTGCCGAACTAAGCCAAAATTTGGCCTTGGCCGAATTGCAAACCCAAACTCAACGCCTCGTTGATAGCCAAAGCATGGCTGGATTATACCTAGGCGATGATATTTGCCCGTGGTGGTGGCCAATTCCCCGCCCAAATTGGTGGGTTGATTTGGCCGAGAATGGCTTGGCCGTGCCGCCGATTCCTATTCCACCGTGCGATGTACGCGAGCTTGCAATGAATTTGCAACGTAATTTGCTCCAAATGGCGGTTGCCGAACGCTATAGCGATAGCGCACGCGGAGCCTATCGGCTTGATACGTTGCGTCCATTCATTCACGATCAAGCCAACCAGCTTGCTCGTTATGCTGGCACGCTGACTGGCTGGCTGGCGGAAGATATGTTTGATCGTCCTCCACCAACGCCCCTTTTTGAAACCGATAATCTGCTCGACGAGCTTGATGGCTTGGTCGATCGCCCGCCACCGCAGCCCTATCGCTTGCAACTTGCCGACCAAATTATGCAAGCCATGCATATCGTTGGCGTGGCCTGTCATATTCGCAACAAGCAGCTGGCTGGGCGCTTGCAAACTGCCGCCCTCAATCAAATCAAAGATCTAGCCTATCAGATCTAAATTGTGATCCCTCAACCCAAGCATGGCAGGTTGCAACAAAACGCTGCGCCATGCTTGGGTTGGCGAGCCAGTGCAGATGAATATAACTTGCCAGCAAATTGCCCGCCTGATAGCCTTCGTGATGCTGGGTTGTGCCATCAGGCGCAATTACGCGATAGGCGGCCTTGCTTGGCTCGGGGTTTTCCCAACGCGAATAATGAAATTCATGGCCGCGCACGTGGTTATTGGCACTGAACAAGGGATTATCGTGGCAGCTGCTGATGCTGCGATAGCCCAAACTCACTCGCTGTTGCATGCTGCTTGCGCCAGGCAACAAACCAACCATCGGCCAGCATTCGCCTGCGTGGTCAACAATCGCCTCGGTCAAATACATCAATCCGCCACACTCTGCATAAATTGGCATGTTGCGCGCATGAGCTTGACGTAATGCAACTAACATCGCCTGATTCGCGCTCAACTCGGTAGCATACAGCTCAGGATAGCCGCCGCTCAAAATAATTCCTGCGCAACCAGCAGGCAATTGTTGATCGGCGATTGGGCTAAATAATGCCACATCAGCTCCTGCTGCTTGCAAACATTCGTGCAGCTCAGGGTAGATAAAGCTAAACGCTGCATCATAGGCCACTGCAATCACTGGCCGCTGTGAATATTCAACCGTGGGCGATGCTAATGGCTCAAGATCGATTGCTGGCGCAGTTTGGGCCAATTCAAGCAAGCGATCAAGCTGGCAGGTGCTGTTTAATATTGTCGCAACCGATTCAAGTGTTGCCAAAATAGTCTGCTTAGCAGAATCAGCAGTTACGAGGCCAAGATGGCGTTCAGGCAGCTTGAATTGAGCTTGGCGCGGCAAATAGCCCAAGCATGGAATCTTAGTGTGTTGCTCAATCGCGCTAGCGCATAAATCGGCGTGGCGCGCGCTGCCAACTTTGTTCAACAACACCGCACCGATTTGCACCTGCGGATCGAAGTGCTGAAAGCCAGCGACTAAGGCCGCTGCACTGCGGGCCATTCCGCCAGCATCAACCACTAAAACGACAGGCGCTTGCAATAAACGGGCAATATGGGCGGTGCTACCTGTATCATCCAACGCGCCATAGCCGTCGAACAGGCCCATCACACCCTCAATAACCGCGAGATCGGCGTTGGCGGCGATGTGGCAAAAGTGGCGTTGCAATTGCTCAGCGCCGAATAACCACGCATCTAAATTGCGGCATTGGCGCTGAGCAACGAGGCTATGATGGCCTGGATCAATATAATCGGGGCCGCATTTGAAGGGCTGAATGCTTAAGCCACGCTGGCGCAGCGCCCCAATCAAGCCAGCAGTTAACAAAGTTTTGCCGCTGCCACTATGGGCGGCAGCAATAATCACACGCGCAGTCAAACGACGCTCCTATCCACAAAAAAACCAAGCATCATTGGCTGATGCTTGGTTGAACCAATGAATCGAATGGAATTAGCTATGGGTTGCGGCTGCTTCCTCAGGCAATTGATTGCCAGCATCGTGAATCGCCTTGGTGGTGTTGGTCAAAAAGAGAATCACAATCCCACCAACAAACAAGACAATTAACGAGAGAATTGCTTGGCGATACGAGCCTGTTTCAGCGACCACCCGCGCAAAAATAAACGGCCCAATCCACGATGTGCCCCGCTCGGAGATTTCGTAAATGCCATAGAAGCCAGCCTCGCGGCCATGCGGAATCATGCGCGAGAACAAAGCGCGAGAGAGTGATTGCGAGCCACCAAGCACCAAGGCGATGGCTGCACCCATAAACCAAGCTTGCAGCACACTATCAAGCAAGGCATAGGCATACACAATCACGCCTGTCCAAATAAACAGCGAGATCAAAATCGCCGTTTTGGTGCCGACTTTACGCGAAACCCGCTCAAAGCCCAACGCACCGCCAAAAGCCACAAACTGAATCATCAGCACCAAGCCAAGCAAGAACGATTGTGAATCATCCTCTGGTAAGCCTTTGGCTTTGAAGAGTTCGTTGGACAGAAACACCGCTGACATGCCGATGACTGTTTGAATGCCATCGTTGTAGAGCAAATAGGCGATTAAGAAGCGCAAGGTTTGGGGCAAACGCTTAAGTTCGCGGAACGTCGTCCAGAGTTCGCGCATACTGACCGTCAGATAATGTTGGCCTTCTGGCACTTTGCGACTGGCAGCGCGATTTTTGAGCCGCTTGATGCCAAAGTAGCCAAAAATACCCCACCATAAGCCTGCCGATGCCAATGAAATGCGCACCGCCAGCGCCGTCGTGAGGCCAATTTGCTCGGCAAATGTTACCAACGCAAGGTTGATGGCCAACAGCACCCCGCCGCCAATATAACCAAAGGCAAAGCCTTGGCTCGAAACCTTATCGCGCATATCCTCGGTGGTAATTTCGTTGAGGAAGGCATTGTAGAAGACGATTGAAGCCCCAAAGCTGAGATTGGCCACCACAAAGGCCAGCGCCGCGAAAAGATAGGTTGCGGGCGTGGCAATAAACAACATCGTTGTGGCAGCAGCGCCCAACAAACAAAAGAACATCAACAATTGCTTTTTAATATTGGTGTAGTCGGCCAATGCGCCGAGTAATGGCAAAAAGAGAAATTGGAGCAACACCGATAACGAAACTGCATCGGGGTAGAGCGATTCGGCGGTAACGGTATAGATGCCCAAATTGAGCACTATATTACTACCCGTACCCTCAACCGCCTTTACGGCCAAGGCTTCCAAAAATGGCCCAAATAAGGCAGCAATCACAGTTGTGGTGAAACCTGAGTTTGCCCAGTCGTAAAGCCGCCAACCTGCGATCTCCCGTCGATCATTAACTGGATGAGCTGAAGCTGTGCTAGGAACTAAATCGGCCACTGGTGGTCTCCTTGTGCCATGCAAGAGGAATGAATGTGTGTTCCGTGGGTGTGGGCCTAAGTATAGCCGATTGTGGCATTTTTCGGATACATCGAAGGGTACAGCCCGAGGATGATGCTTTGCTAAAGCACAGGTTAAACATTAACCTGATCGTGCAAATGCCATTGCTGGAGCTGGTTGCAATAATTGTGATATTGGATAAAGCCGATATTGCCTGCTAAAAGCCTAGCCCAATCAGATTTTTTCGTGGGTTGATGGGCACAATTGCAGCGCACACTCCCTGCTTAGATTAATGGAAACGCTACCGACATTTAATCGTGGCCGTTTTGAGCCTCAATTGCATTGTATACTAGCGAGCGATAGGCAAAAATACTAATTAAAACCAGCATTATTGATCGACGATGAAGCTAAATTAATCGTCTTGATGAGCTTGGATTATTCACACATCATCAGCGTTGCTGGTTGATTGTGGTTTGAGCAATGGTGCTAGAAAGTGAGTAACTATGAATCAGCATGACCCTGATCGCGCTGCTGAACAGGAGGTATTAGAGCGTTTAGCAATGCTGAGTACAATGCAATTTGATGATGTTGATCGGGCAATCCAAACCTATCTGGCAGTTGCATGTGAGGTCGCTGGTACCAAAACTGCACTAATCGGCGACCTTAATCGAACCCATCAATATATTCGGGCAATTTACCCAGCCTCGACTGGCAATTTGGCAGCGGGCAGTATTTTGGCGCGTGAAGATACCTTTTGTCAGTATATCGATGTGACTGCTCAGCCGCTGGTTGTGGGCGATGCAGCAAGCGATCAGCGGGTGCAACCATTGCTTTCGCGGCTTGAAACCCCAATTCGGGCCTACTTGGGCGTGCCGATTCCCGCCTCGACCGCAGCCCTGACTCCAACCTTGTGTACCTTTGATCCACAGGCCCATCGCTTTACGCCAGTTCATGTGGCAGCGCTTAAATTATTGGCCCATCAAATTGCACGTTGGATGCCGGAGTTACGTGCTCCCGCCACCGATGAACCACCCGTTGCCTTGGCCAATATGAGCGTGGCAGAACTGAATCAGATTGTCGCTCATGATATTCGTAATCCCCTGCATTTTTTGCAAGGCACGCTCGAATTATTGCAAAGCGAGCCTGCGCTGATTCCTGATCCTACATTGGGTAGTTTGTTGCCCCAAGCCTATGGCTCGGTGCTGCACATTCAACGGCTGGTGCGCGATTTGGTTGATGCCACGACGTTAATGACCGGATCGCTCTCATTTGTGCGCCATACAATCGAGCTTGGCTCATTAATTGAAGAGATTACTGCGGTTGCCAAAAGTACGCTCAACCCACGCTGTAGCTTGGTTGTTGCAATCGAGCCAGATCTGCCAACCCTGATTAGCGATCGCGATCGAGTTTGGCAGGTATTGCACAATTTGATCAGCAATGCTGTGCGCTACACCGAAACAGGCACAATTACGGTGCGCACGCGAGCCAACAATCATCAAACCATTCGGATTGAAATTGAAGATACTGGGCCTGGCATTGATCCTGTTGATATTGAGCGGATTTGGGAGCGTCATGCACGGGCCAGCAGCGTTGCCCATGGTTGGGGCTTGGGTTTAGCGATTGTGCGTTCGCTCGTGTTGGCCTTGGGCGGCCAAGTTGGGGTCGAAAGCACTGTTGGCGAGGGTAGTTGCTTTTGGGTGGTGTTGCCAGTGGTTCGCACCGAGCCAGCCTTGGTCGATTATCAGCCGTGGCGTTCGTAGTTTTTAATGGATGCTCTCAATCCCAGCCCTCATAGGTGTTAAATTAAGCCACGATATGCGTGGGGGCGACATGGAAAGACCGCGTGGTATGCTGGAAGCAATTACCCAACCAGCAGCACGCGGGTCTTTCCATGCATTTTATCTACCACACCACCTATGCCCCTCACCCTTTCATGCGAACGACCGATTGACAAGCTATAGCGTGAGCTTCTAGACTAAGGAAGCTGCTTAATTGATTGAGCAGCACACGGAATCCTCATTTTGGTGCATAACCGGAGTTATGAATGAACCACGCAACCAGCGACGACATTGCGGCAATTCAGCAGGCAGCCCTCGACTATTTGGAATCCCAGCATACGCTCAACCCAGAACAAATGCAGCGCAGTATTCATCCGCGCATGGTCAAACGGACGGTTTGGACGCATCGCGCCACGGGCAAGGAATATTTGCGCGAAGCCAGCGCCGAAGAGATGATTTTGCTGGCGGCAAGTTATAATCAGGCAGGCGATAAATTTCCGTCGAATCCACAAAAAACTGTTGAAATTCTCGATGTGCAAGGAGTTGTTGCCAGCGTGAAGCTAACAGCCGATGAGTGGATCGATTACATGCACATTGTCAAAATTAATGATCACTGGACGGTGGTCAATGTGCTGTGGGCCTATCACGATCTTGCTGCCCATCGCTAATCAGCGAGCATTGCACCATCGCTGAGTGGGCAACCACTCAGCGAAACTTATTTTTGTAATTGGAGAGAAGCAGAATGTCAATCAATGAGCACGAACTGCGGGCAGCAGCGATGCATCGCGAAAGCGCGCGCTTGCTTCAGCTTCGTTTAGCGGGCTTTGTCGGACGAGTGGCCGAACAAGCTGCGATTAATCAGTTAATTGCCCAAACTCGCCCGACTGGCGGCTATGTCTTGGTGACGGGCGGTGCTGGCGAAGGCAAAAGCAGCCTGATCGCCCAATTAATCGTGCGTGCAGGTTTGGAGCATACGCCGCATCATTTTATTGCGCTGACCCCGGGCCGCGCCTATCAAATCGACTTGTTGCGCAGCATCGTTGCCCAATTAATGCTTAAACACAATCTGACTAATGGCTATTTTCCCGCCGACAGTTACCCTGCGCTGCGCTTGGAATTTGGGCGCATACTGCAAACGCTCTCGGAGAGCGGCATTGCCGAAACGATCTATCTTGATGGCTTGGATCAGCTGCAACCAGAAGTTGATGGTAGCCGCGATTTGACGTTTTTGCCTTTGCATCTGCCGCCGGGGATTGTAATTGTGCTTGGTGCACGACCCAACGAGAGCCTTGCAAGCCTGGCGCTTGAGCAGGGCGTGATCTATAACGTGCCGCCATTGAGCGATGCCGATGCGATTACCCGTTGGCAAACGCTTCAACCAGGGCTTGACCCAGCCTTGTTGAGGCAATTAGCCGACTCGCTCAAGGGCAATGCCTTGTTGGTGGAGTTAGCAGCGCGGGCTATGAGCGCAATGCCCGCTGCCGAAGTCGTGCCCATCATCGATCAAAGCATTGCTGTGCCAACCAATCTGTTTCGGTTGAGCTTGGCGCGGATTCAAGGCCTCGCGCCAACCGAATGGCACACGATTACGCGACCAAGTTTGGCGGTTTTGTTAGTGACGCACGAGCCATTGCAGCCAGCCGTGCTCGCGTCACTGATAGACCAGCCAGTCGAAGCGCTGTTGGAGCCGATCGCGTTGCTGGCAGGTTGGGTCAGTGTTGCCGCCGATCAGCGCTTAGCCTTGCAGCATTTGTTGTTTCACGATTATTTGCTAGCGCACGAATTTACGGCCCTTGAACTGCGTGAATGGCATAGCCGCATGGCCGACTGGTGTGGGGCTGAGCTTGATGCAATTTGGCAGGATAGCAGCGAGCCAGTTGAACAGGCGCGACGCTGGTATGCGCGCCAGCATTACATCACCCACTTGGCGCAAGCAGAGCGTTGGGCTGACTTGTGGCAGGTGGTCGATGCAGGCGATTACGGGGCGCAGAAAATACGTTTTGAGCCAAGCACGCGCTTGTATGGCCTCGATTTGGATCGGGCGCGCGAAAGTGTGATTGCGGCGGGCCAGAGCCTTGAACAGCAGCTTGAATTGTTGCCGCGACTATGGCGCTATAGCCTGCTGCGCACCAGCCTCACCAGCCATGCCGATCAATGGCATCATGATCACTTTGTGATTCTTGCAGTGGTTGGGCGGGTAGCCGAAGCCTTGGCCCAGATTGAGATTTGCTCAGATCCAATGCGCCAAATTGAATTATGGCCGCTCGTTATTCCCTATGCAGAGCCAGAGCGCCGCTTGACGATTTTGCAGCGCATGGAGCAAGTTGCCCGTAGTATGCACAATCATCGAGAACGTGATTATGCGCTGCATCAGCTTGCGCTAGCCTATGCTAACAACGCCATGCCGGATCAGGCATTGTCAATGGCGCGCACGCTTGATGATACTCGTGATGAAACCTTGGCTCATTGCGCAGAAACGGCAATTAATCAAGCTGATTTAGCCCAAGCTGCCAACATTGTTAAGCAGATTCAAATTCCAAAGTATCGGCTTAAGAGTGCAGTGCTTTTGGCGACGGCGTTAATTGCGGTTGCTGAATTTGCGCAAGCACGCCAAGTATTAACCGAAACTATTCCATTTGCTTATTCTGAGCATGTGGTGATACTCAACGCTATGCTTGCAACGGTCGAGTGGCGCGTTGGCAACCAGCACCAAGCCCAAGCATTATTAATTAAGGCCCAAGCCAGAAACGAACGATTAAGCCGCGAAGCGCAACTCTTGGCGCTACCAGCGTTGATTAAGGGTTACTTGAATCAAGGGAATTTGCTTAAAGCTCGGAGTTTACATACTGCAATCGAATCAGATCGTTTTCGGCGCGAACTGGTTTTGATCTCTATTGAGCATGCTGATATAGCAACTGCCGTTGAGTTAGCGGCTACAATTACTCATTGGCATCGCAGCGATCCTGCGTATGCTGCGCTTGCTGACTGGTACTGCAACAATGCTGAGCCTGATCGTGCCGAAACAATGATTCAACTGATTGTTGATCCCCATCAGCGAGTTGAATGCTATTGTTCGTTGGCGCGCAGCTATGGCAACTATGTGCAAATTGAGGAGTTGCTTGAAGCTGTACGGCTGGAATTACGCGAGATTGTGAAGAATCACAATACAGTAAAAAGTTTGCTGTGCATCGCCAATACCTATGCTGAGCATGCCATGCACAATCAGTCAAAGAGTGTGTTTGAGCAGGTATTAACCATAATTGTCGATTCAGCAATGTTAAGCTCGCTGCCAACTGAACAAATGCATCAATTGTTGGAGCTTGCTCAAATCGCTAAGCGCTATAACTATGGAGATCTCTATCCGCGAATTGTCCAAGCGGCCTTATTAATTGCTCAGCACGAGGCTTTCGTCTATTCTTTGGAATTTGAGAAAGCCAAGATCTATCTCAACCATGGTGCTATTGATTCGGTGCGCCAGATTATTGACCAAAATATCTCGCCATATTTGGCGGTTAACCTTTTCCAAATGCTCGCAACCAAGGCCAGCGAGCAGCATAATCATTCCCTCGTGCAAAGCTGCCTGCTTGCAGCTTTGCCGTATGCTCAAGCAGCCGATTCTGCCTATCATCAGATTCGATTGCTGTGTGACCTTGCTACTATAGCTTTGAAGAGCGAGCTTGAAGCGCTCGGTAAAACCATGCTCGATGAGGCTCGCCAACTGCTGGCAACGATCGAAGCTGAAAATGAGCAAACTTGGGCAGGATCGAAGCTTGTACAAAGCTACCATGACTATGGACTATTAGCAGAAACGAGTGCTATTCTGCAATCTATGAGGAATCATGAATCTCAAACGAGAATCATAACCGAAATTAGCCATTGCTACGCTGCTAATGGTGAGCTTGAGCAAGCCTATACAATGCTTAATTTGGCGCAAGCCCAGCCCGAAACTTATGCTAGGAACCTATGCCAAATTGTCATTAAAAGCCATGAACAAGGCCTAGCCACCATTGCCGCCCGATATTATAGTGAACTGCTTGCACTATGTAATGGATTGCCTCGACCAGTTCAAGCGCTGAAATGGGTTTCCAACCTTGCACTTGCCCAAATCAACTATGGTGCTAATCAATATTTGATGAATCTCTTGGAAACTATTCGCAATGCCGATATAACGGGTTTGGCGGAATATGAATATATCGGAATGCTGTGTGAAATTGCTAAGGCCTACGCGAAGCAAGGCAATTACCCTGTATTTATTGATTGGTTGCGCTATGCGCATACGATTGCGCAATCGATTGTTAGCCAAACCCGACCCAAAGTTGTTGCTTACCGCTACGTTGAGGCAACCTATATTAATCATGCTCCTGACGAAGATACCCAAGTATTTTTGACTGATCTGCTAAGCCTCGCCGATGGCATCAAACCAAGCAGCTATGCAGACGATCTGTTTAATTGCTTGACTGAGATTTGTACTGCTTATGCTGTGCGTGGCCATGCTGAGTTTTTTGCCAAAGCCTATCAGTATGCATTGCAAATTTCAGAGGTTCAGAAACGTGTGCAGGCGCTTAGAACGCTTGCGAATGGCTATGCCGATGTTGATAATCGGGTTGCACTCCAAGCGCTGATTGCTGAAATACACCAAATGGCTCTTAATTTGGGGCTTGAAACTATCGCCATGACCTATGCCAAACGTGGCGATTTGGCCTTTGCTCAAGCACTAATTGCGGCTGGCGAGCCTTGGGAAGAAAAAGATTTAGTCTTGGAATATTTAGTGCCAGCATTGTTGCAAGCTGCTGATCCTATTAGTGCCTATCAGCTTGTACCGAGCTTTGATTCGCTAGCCAAACGAACCGAAGCTCTACGGCAGATTGTTACTTACTATGTTGAACAGCAACAAATCGTCGAAAGTATCCAGCTGATTTATGTTGTATGGCGTAATTGCGCTGCCTTCGATGAACTATGGGAACTGCGCACAATCGTGGAAGCGCTTGATTCCACCAACCCTTGGCTCTCGATCGCCTTGCTCGATGGCGTTCCATGGGTCGAGCAGCAAGTTGAGCGTTATGGCTAATGTAAGCCTGTTGCTGCTCAGAGAGATCTGATTTGTAATTAAATGATCTGCGGCAGGATCAACCGATGATCCTGCCGCTTGTGATTGCTCGATGAACAGGCTTGAGGTTAGGGCATACTTGCCCAGGTAACTGCTGCATCAAAGAGCGTCCAAGCATCGTTGGTTGGGCTAGCAGTATCAATCCAGAATAAGCCTACCCGACGGGCATTAACACTAAACCCACCAAGCATAGCTGCATTACGTTCATAGGCGAAATAGGGTTTATTGGTGCTTGCATTACTTGCCGATCCGATTGTAATGGCATTGCCATTTGGTACGCCAAAAGGAATATTAACCGCATTCGAATAGATATTAACGGTGCCACTTAAGCCACCTGCTAAGGCATGAGTAGCATTACTGATGAAGATACTGCTCCCTGATGTATAGCCATAATCGCTGCCTGACGTTGTGTTGGTCATTGCCATATCATCATAGAGCGCATATTCCCAAATGATAACTGGTACTGTTACGGCCTTGAATTTGGTATTAACATTGGTTGCGGAAACAGATGATGAAATAAGCACTAGCGTTTTTCCATTGGAATCACTGCTTGTTGCTAAGCCAGCACTGATTGGGGTAACGCTGTAGCCGAGTGTTTCCAAGCGTGTTTTAACCGCTGCATCGCCAGAATTTAGACTATTGGCATTGTTAACAACAAACAATGCTGTTTTAGCGCTTGGCGTAGTGGTTACAACTGGAGTGCTTGGAGGCGTAGTGGTGCTGGTTGGTGGTACGCTTGTGGCGGTACTTGATGCTGGGTTGCTCGGGGTTGCGGTTGCACCATTAATACATGGATACCCGCCAAGCGCCCAAGTAATAGCAGCATTGACTAATGTTGTTCCACTTGGTTCCAAGACGATTGCAGTATTATCATTGAGAAATAAACCAACCCGCCGTGCTGGTGCTGGGCTAAGGTTATCTTTCAATAGAGCGCAGGCTTCGTAGCCGAACAAGACACTTCGATTGGAGCCGCCAGCACGCGCAACCACCACTGCATTTGAATTTGGCTCACCAAAGGTTAGAGCTTGGCCGTTGGATGTCAGCGTTACGCTGCCACTCAGGCCACCTGCAAGCGGATGGCTGCTGTTAACGATCGTGCCGGTTGTAACATTTTCGGTTGTGCCTTGATCTTGCCCAACAGTGGCTCCAGTCAGCTTCATATCGTCGAACAACGCCATATCCCAGACGAGAACTGGCACATCAGCATGCAGAAATTTGGTTGTGACGTTGCCCGAAGTGACGGTTGATGAAACTACAATCAGTTTTTTGCCGTTGGCATCGCTGCTTTGCGCATCGCTATCTTTTTTTACCAAAACACTATAGCCGCGTGCCTCCAGCAAACTTTTGATCACGGTATCGGATGGGTTGAGGCTGGTCGAACCAGCAACAAATAAGATTGTTCCGCCTGCTGGGGTTGCCGTTGGCAAGCTACTGGTGGCGGTTGGGCTGGCGATAACCGTGGTTGCCGTTGGCAAGCTACTGGTGGCGGTTGGGCTGGCGATAACCGTGGTTGCCGTTGGATTTGGCGCAGTAGGAGCTGTCATGGCCCACGTGACTGCTGCATCAAACAGTTGCCAGCCTTGGTTTGTTAATTGATTCGTATTCAGATCGCCGAAAAAGATGCCGACTCTACGGGCTGGTGCGGTTAATCCAACCATGGATGTGCCGCTTTCGTAGCCCCAAATTACGCGTTTAGTCGAGTTTCCAGCTGCATAGGCAATATTAATCGCACTTGTTGGCAGATTGCCGCCATAGCTCATTGTTTGGGCCGAGGTATAAACACTAATCGTTCCATTCAGCCCAGCAGCCAAGTCATGCGAAGCATTGGTGATCGTAAGTTGGGTTCCTGCTGCGGTAACTCCAAAGTGGGTTCCATTGGTGCTGCCCGTCATTTGCATATCGTCGAAGATTGCATTTTCCCAAACTAGCACTGGAATAGGTGTATCGCGGAACATACTGCCGATCTTGGTTGAAGCGACCGATGATGAAACGAGGACTAGTTTAATCCCATTGCTTGCATCAGCAGCAGTGACGCTATTGTGATCTCTGGTAATCACATTTAATCCCAATTGCTGTTCTAAACGATCGATTACAGCAGCGTCATTTGCGCTAGCTGGCGAGCCAGTAACAAATAAAACACTATTGGCTGGTAATGGGGTTGCCGTGGGAATAGGCACATCATTGGCTTTAATTGTAATCGTCAAGTTGCGTTTTGCCCCAAGTTCGGCATGGGATGGATTGGCAATGACGATATTGAAGGTTTCGGCACTTTCCAGTTCGTTGTCATCAATAATTGGAATATCTAGGTAGACGACGCGTTCGTAAGAAAGTGGCGGCATTGTGATTACACCAGTTTGGTGGATATAATCTTGGCCTGCTAAGGCAGTGCCATCAATGGTCTGATACGTAAGAGTTATTGGTTGTGACGCAGGCGCATTCATACTCAGCCCGATTGGAATTTGAATTGTCGCCTGTTCATTGATGCTCGTGGTTGTGTTACCGAGTTCAATTGTATCATTCGTAAGAATCACGATTTCGGTTGAAGCGACAGCCGTTGTATTAATTGGATTCTCTAAGCGGATGAACAAGCGTTCATCTGGCTCGGCCCAGCGATCATCGATAAGCGGTAGGGTTAATGTCTGAACAGTCGTATACGGTGGGAAGGTGAGCGTCCCGCTTATTGGCGTATAGTCTAGCAATGGGGTTGCTGCATTTGTGCCATTATAGGCAAGTGTTCGGTAATCAACCGTGACTGTTACTGCACGTGGTTGGGCCAAGGTGAGTGGCAATTCTACCAATTGCTGCCATTCATCAAGATACAAACGTGGATATGGACTCAATGCAAGTTCATCATTTTTACTGATTGTAACGTTGCTGGTTATCGTAGCTCCAACTTGGGCATTTTGAACACCTGTTAGGCTGATACTGAAGGTTTCATCGGCTTCGTATTGGTTGTCATCCGGTATATAGAAATAGAGGGTGGCGGTTGTTTGCCCTGGTTCGATAACTACTGGTGCGATGGAATGATAATAATCTTCGCCCTCGAGCGCACTTCCCGCAGTAACGCTATAGGTTACGGAAACTGGCTTGGTTGCTGGAGCATTCAGTTCAATCTGCACCAGTGCTGGTTGCCCCTCGCTCACAGTATACGAATCTGCTTTGATATTCACTTGGTCATTTGGTTGAATCGTAATAGTTGTTTGGCTTGTCCCAGCCTGAATCTGGTTGGAATTCGTTAAGTGCAGCGTGAAGGATTCAGCAGCCTCAGCCAAATTGTCATCAAGAATTGGAATGGCAATATGCTGGCTAGCTACCCCTTCAAAAAAGCTGATTGTGCCTGTTTGCGCCACAAAGTCGCTGCCTGCTTGAGCCGTGCCTGCTTGGGTTGTATAGCTAAGCGTGATCGGCTGCGTGGTTTCAGTGCGAGTTACAGGAACAAGCACCGAACGCCCTTCATTCGTCAAGATTGGTTGCGTTGGCAGATCAATGCGATCGCTGGCTTGAATCGTTACCGATACCGCAGCTGTCCTGATCGTACCCGTCGTCGGCTGACTGATTTGAACTGAGAAGGTTTCGGCAGCTTCAAGCACTTGATCATCAATAATCGGAATAATAATTATTTGATTGCTAAACCCTGGCTCGAAGCGTAACGTTCCGCTGACCGCCTGAAAGTCGCTATTGATTGTAGCAGTAGCTTCATGGACGCTATAGCTTACCGTGATTGGGGTTGTTTCAATTTGACTTAAATTGACAGGAATTGCAAGCGTCTTACCTTCTTCAGTTGTGATTGGATTACGAGGAAGATCAATCGAGATCGGTTTGATCGCTGAGAATGGTTGGAGGCCAATCCGGCGGATTGGTTCATGGGCTGAATTCCAGCCATTGAGCACCAACCAAACAGGTTCGTCGCTCGCCATATAATATTGGGCAGTAAAGCGTCGGTCACGGGCAACGCCATCGCCGTGTAGGCCATCATCGTAGGCTTGAATCACCGCAGCAAGGCTGCCATCGGCGTGCTGTAATTCAAAGGTTGGGCTGAGTACTTTTCCCACAACCTCAAAGTTTAAGGTGTTGGTTTGCTCATAGGTTAAAATGGTTGGTTGGTTCACCACGAGTTGTAACGGCGATTGAACCCAAACATTGGTGACTGCGGTTCCATCACCATCGAGCTGGGTTGACCATGTTCCAGGTAGCGGGTTTTCGATGCTATAGGCTTGAATGTTGCTCAGTTCGGTTATGTTTGCTTGATCACTCGTTATTGCTTGATTGGCCGGATTCTTGAGCGTAAAACTGCTATTGCCCTGTGTTGTGGTATTCAACACCTGCACCATGCTCACGCTGGAGTCAATCGGGAAGGAACGTGTTGTTGGGCCATTGATTGGCCGATTTACATAATCGGCAGCGATCTGAAATTGGCTTGTTGTGAGTGCCAAACGGGTTGCTGCTGCAAGTTCATACGGACGAATTGGCAGAAACAGTCCCCCAGTTTGCTCGCTCAAGGACTGCATTTCAGCGCGGCCCATTATTTGCTGGCCAGCGATGATTGGAGCCAATGAACGCTGATTGTTGGCTGGTTGTTGATCAGCTTGGGTTGAATCTGCTGCTGCACGTGATCCTAATGGTTCACAATCGTTTTGAAAGTAAACAATGGGTCGAATACCCCGCTGGTTAAGCAGCTTGTATACCTCCCTGTGTTCACGATATGTGCCAAAAAAGCCAGCATCAGTATAGATATGTAAGTCTGCGTTCGTAGTATGTTGGGCTGTTTCGCGCACTGCACCAAGATAGTTCTCTGGGCAATCGCCACCACTAGCAGCTTCCAAGGCCGCAATTTGGGCTTTGAAATCTTGGGCATTGAAACTGCCGCGATAATTAACATCGTCTTTGAAGGTCGTTAATAGGTATTCACTCACATTTAATGGCGTGGATGGAGTATCAATCACTTCGGTAATGATTGATTTTACCTCCTGCAAATCGTCGGCCATGCTGGCAGTATCGTCAATGACGAATGCAATAGGCCCTTGTATGGTTAGCGAAAATGTTGATTCATTGACACTATTTGGTTCATTAATCTGATTCAACTGTGGTGCTGCAACATTACTCACAACTAAGGCCGCTTGGGTTGCGCCTGCTGGAGCTACATAATTAATTTCGCCAATTCCTTGTTGATTAATTGTCAAGGGTTGGACTTCAAGGCTATCGCCCTGGTTCGTAACGACCTCTGTAACAAGGCTGACTTTAAATTGGCCTGACCCAGCTGTTTGCTTGAAGGCGAGCTTATATTGACCAGTATGCGGAACGGTGATCCATTTCGAAGCATAGTGATCATTTAAGGTGACTGAAATGAACTTTCGCTTCAGGAGTCGCTCATGGTCAATTAGTGGTTCCAAACCAGCATCGAGGATGCGCGTTTGATAAGCACTGCCCTCTTGAAAACAATAGCGGCTGACCGTAGCACAATCCTTCATAAAACGCAGGCTAATCGCATAGCGATGATAAAACTCGTTGAATTCGGCTTCGCTAGCAAAACTATGCACAAAACTATACAGGCCACTTTGCCCAGCAGCAATTCCATTCCATAAATTCTTAATTTTTGCCATGCCCCCATAGTGCTCATGGGCATATTGCAGCATTAACCATTGGCGAAATTTATTATCAAGTCGATTATTTTCATTATCAGCTAACGCAGTTTCGATAATTGGATAGCCATAGATATGGTTTGCGTTGATGGTGGTGTCAACTTGCTCCTCCATATACATACTTGTCGATTCAAACCAGAGCGTATGGGCAAAAGGATCGTTATCGCCCATGCCAAGCTGAATCATATGGTGGAACTCATGGGCAATTGCTGCCCTTAAATACGCATTGGCCTTTAATGTTCCATTGTAATCCGACTCAAAGCGTGAATAGTCATTGGTCAGGAGCATGCAAGTTGCCATTGCGCCTGTTGCTTGGTTTACAACCCCAACAAATGGGCCATAGTTGGTATCATCAGCAACAGCATTTGGTACAACCCGCCCATAGCCGTTGGTTTCTAGGCCAATATAGACAAGCTGTTTTCCATTCCATTCAGGGTCTCTGTCTATATCAATGACTGGTGGCTCTGGCCAGTTGGCTGTTTCGGCAGCATATACAGCTTCTAGAGTATTTGTATAATCTGCTAGGGTTAGCCCTTCAATATCGACATTGCCTTCAGCATCAGTAATGATAGGATCGACTAAGATTAAGAAATGAGGTGTTAATTTAATATTGGACGGGTTATAGGTCGTTGGGTCACACATGGTCTCAGGGCTTTGTTGCTGACGCTGTTGTTTTGGTAATGCTTCTTGGGCGTTTATCTGGCTTGGCAGATAGCTACTCAGAAGTGCGATCAGCCCGAAGAGTGAAATGAACCTAATCCTTTTCATAACTTCCTCCCAAAATGAATACTTATGGCGTTGGCGTGCGTTCCAGTAACGGTGTGATCGTGACAACCTGGCCCTGCTGACAGTGCAGCTTTGATTGAAAACGGATGCTATTTAACTCCTGTTGTACACAGGGGCTAAACGTACAGAATTTCTCTCGTGTGTCTAGAAACGTGTCGCGCTCAAATCCCCGTTCGCGTGGGTTCCAAGGGTCTCTATGATTGCCACGGAGTGCGTCAGGATACTTCTCGCGATAATCCACGAGATATATCTGGTAAAGATAGAACTGATCGCGGCTAATCCGGCCTTCGGCAAAGGCTTGCCGTAAAATATCCATTGAATACATGGTTGTTTGCATGGCGCGTTGGGTGGCTATGGGCACGGGCACAATCGCATTGCCACACACATCGGTTGTGGTTGGGCGCGCGAACCATGTTTCGGGCAGGATGGCACCGATAACGATGCCGCTGAGCAGCAATCCAAGGCCAGCAAGCAACCAGCGCAGATGTTTAATTTTGCCCATCAACGGCTTCCTTTCTGCTATTGCAGCCCAAAGCATTGCCAATGCGGGCACAAATGCATGCGATGAACTGTTGCGCATCTGCCCACACCATGCTGCATAATTAACCCAAACCCGTTTATGGGTGGATTGAGCATGAGTAGTGACGATTGCTATGAATTTGGCAACATTGATTGAGTTAGTGTATGGGGAAATCCCCTTCTTTCACGGTATAGAGTAGTTGATCGCTTGGGATTTGTCAATCATTTTTAAGTTTCAATTTTGGTATAGATTTGGCTGGGTTTAAATGCTAAAGGCAGCCAAAAATCCAGCAGCCAAGCGCAATTCGCAAAGGAGTATTATGCAGCCTAGCTATTACTTACAACGGCCAAGCTTGCCAAACGAGCCGAGCCAAATTGCCCAATTCGAGGCAATTTGGGCCACAATCGAAGCATCGTCCACGCCAATCGACCTAACCGCGTTGGTTGATTCGCCGCGCTGGCAATTTTTGGCCTATCTTGCAGAATACAAGCCGGTGCTGTTTCATGGCTCTGGCAACCCAAATTTAGGTACACTTGTGCCTCGTCAAGCAAGCGATATTGTCGAATTTGGCAATCAGTTGGCAGTGTATGCGGCCTCCGATGGCATTTGGCCAATTTTTTATGCCATCCTTGAGCGCGGCCAAGCAGAGGTTTCGTTGTTGAATGCCTGTTTTCGCAGCCTGAATGACGATGGGAGCTTCGCTGATCCCCATTATTTCTTCTCCATCGATGACCAAGCGCATCAGCGCCAGCCATGGCGGGCAGGCACGATTTACATTCTGCCGCAAGCTGGTTTCGTGGCCAAACCACGCAGTTATAAACGTGGCATGACATTGCAAATTATGGAATGGGCGAGTGGGCACGAGGTTGCGCCAATTGCCAAACTTACGGTTGAACCCCACGATTTTCCATTTCTCAATCAGGTGCGTAGCCACAATCTTGCAACCCTCATCGAGCGTGCCACCGCCAATCCAGCTGGCTTTCCTTGGCTTGAATAGCCCAACGCTTGGTATAATGGGTTATTGGTTTGATGAGGTTGGCAATGCAAACACTTGATTTTGATGTGTTGATTGTTGGGGCTGGTTTATCAGGCATTAGTGCAGCCTATTATTTGCAAACTCGCTGCCCAACCAAACGCTATGCTATTTTGGAAGGTCGCACGGCCATTGGCGGCACGTGGGATCTCTTTCGCTATCCTGGCATTCGCTCGGATTCGGATATGTACACGCTGGGCTACGCCTTTCGGCCTTGGCACAGCTCCAAGGCGATTGCCGATGGAGCCTCGATTTTGCAGTATATTCGCGAAACCGCCCAAATTTATGGCATTGATCAGCAGATTCGCTTTAGGCAGATGGTGCGGCGGGTTAGTTGGTCGTCGGAGCAAGCGCTTTGGACGGTCGAGGTTGAGCGCTTGGCTGAAGGCGATAGCGTGCAATATCGCTGTAATTTTCTCTATATGTGCGGCGGCTACTACGATTATAGCCAAGGCTACACGCCAGAATGGCCGAGTTTAAGCCAATTCCAAGGGCGGGTGGTGCATCCCCAAGCCTGGCCACAGCAGCTCGATTATCGCGATCAACGGGTGGTTGTGATTGGTAGTGGGGCAACCGCAATTACCTTGGTGCCAGCAATGGCTAAGCAAGCAGCCCATGTGACCATGCTCCAACGTTCGCCAAGCTATGTTGTGGCTCAGCCCGCCCATGATCAAAGTGCTGAGCGCATTCGGCGGTGGTTGCCAGCCAAATTGGCCTTTCATGTGATTCGCTGGCGCGCGATTATCCAAAGTATTTTCTATTATGTGTTGATGCGTAGTTTGCCGAGCATTGCCAAACGGGCCTTGATCAAGATGGCGCAACAGGAGCTTGGCACGAGCTACGATGCCAAACTGCACTTTACGCCAAATTACAATCCATGGGATCAACGGCTTTGTTTAGCGCCCGATGGCGATTTTTTCAAAGCCTTGAAAGCGGGCCACGCCAGCGTTGTGACCGACCAGATTGAGCATTTCACGCCAACCGGCATTCAGCTTAAATCGGGCCAAACCTTGAGCGCTGATCTGATTGTGACCGCTACCGGCCTGAATTTGCGCTTGCTCAGCGGAATTGAAGTGCTGGTTGATGGACGCAAGGTTGAGCTGGGCACAACTCTGAATTACAAAGGCATGATGCTCAGTGATGTGCCAAATTTGGCCTTGGCCTTTGGCTATACCAACGCTTCGTGGACGCTCAAATGCGAATTAACCTCGATGTATGTTTGTCGGTTGCTGAATTATATGGATCGCCATGGCTATGCGTATTGTGTGCCCAAGAATTTTAACCCAGCCATGGCCACCGAGCCAGCGCTGAATTTTACTTCCAGTTATGTGCAACGAGTGCTCAGCCATTTGCCACGCCAAGGCCGCAACCGCCCGTGGAAGCTCTATCAAAATTATCTGCTCGATCTGCTCATGTTGCGGCTGGGCACGCTTGATGATGGCAATATGGAATTTTTGCGGCCTTGGCCAAGCCAACGGCAGGTTGAATAATTATGCTTCCGTTGGTTGCTGCAAGGCTTCGCGATAGGCGGCGAGTGCTCGTTCGCGGGCAAAACCATGATCAACCAACGGCGCTGGATAATCGCGGCCAATCACACAGCCAAGATGTTCTTGCAGGGTTTGCGGCATTGTCCATGGCTCGTGAATGTAGCGATCGGGCACGTTGGCCAGCTCGGGCACAAAGCGCCGAATGTATGTGCCTTGCGGATCGTGCTTTTTGCTCTGGGCAATTGGGTTGAAAATGCGAAAATAGGGCTGAGCCGATGGCCCGCTGGAGCCTGCCGCCCACTGCCAGCCGCCATTATTAGCAGTAGGGTCTGCATCGCATAATTGCTGCATGAAATAGCGCTCCCCCCACCGCCAATCGATCAACAGGTCTTTGACTAAAAACGAGGCGCTGATCATGCGCACTCGATTGTGCATCCACGCCGTTTGGTTGAGCTGGCGCTGGCCTGCATCGACAATTGGATAGCCAGTTTGGCCCTGTTGCCATGCGTTAAATTCGGCAGGATCGTTGCGCCATTCAATCTGGTCGTAGCGTGGATCGAGCGACTGTTTGAGCATCTGCGGATTGTGGTAGATCAATTGGGTGTAATAATCGCGCCATGCCAATTCCTTGATCCAGGTATCGACTCCTTGGCGCTGCTCAGCGGTTAGTGGCTCGGTCAGCAGATCGACGGCGCGTTGCAGACATTGACGTATCGAAATGCTGCCCATGCGTAAATCGACCGAAAGCTGCGAGGTGCCAGCTTCGGCGGGCAGTTCGCGAGCATGGTCATATTTCAAGACCGATAAACTGCGCCGCCGATCAAAAAATTGGCTCAAACGCTGTTGGGCTGCTGCTTCACCAACCGTAGGTAGCGTTTGCTGCAATTCAAAACCCAAATCGGCCAACTGCGGAATTGATAGGCTGCTTAAATCGCTTGCTGGGGAAACAAGCTTGGTGGGGGCTGACACCAATTGCTCGGCCTGTGCATAAGCCAATTCGCTCCAGCGCTTGACATATGATCCAAACACCAGATAGGGCTTTTGCTGGCCCTTGGTTTTTAGCCCTTCAGGCTCGACTAAAACGCTATCGTGAAACGAATGGGCTTGCAGGCCCTCTTGGCGCAACCAGTGTTTGACCGCAGTATCCCGCTTAATCGCATACGGCAAATAATCGCGATTCCAATATACGCCGCTGGCTTGAGTTTCATGCACGAGGGTTTGCAATTCGGCTAGCGGTTGGCCATGGCGCACAATCAAGCGGCTGCCCAACTGGCGCAAATCGTGGTCAAGCGCTGCCAGCATGGCGAGGGTCACGCCAGTTAAGGCTGCTCCCACATAGCCATCGTGCAAAATTGCATCATCGAAAATAAAAACCGGAATAACCTCGCCAGCGCTTGCCACAACCGCAGCATGCAAGGCACGATGATCAGCCAAGCGTAAATCTCGTCGGAACCAACAAATAACAGGCATAAAAAAACTCCCCAACTGTACGCAGCATACTACGCACAATTGGGAAGTTGGATGGTTATTAATGAGCTTATTGCTTGCTTGCGATTGGCAAGTAGACCTTTTGCTCACTTGGCGTTGGCGTGACGCTGACGCTTGGTGTCACGCTTGCGGTTGGGGTAACGCTTGCGGTTGGAGTTGCAGTGTTGGTTGCGGTTGGGCTAACCGTTGCTGGCGTTGGGGTTGGCGTGCGGGTTGGGGTCGTGGTTGCCGTTGCCGTTGGGGTAATTGGCGTTGGCGTGATGTTGACCCCGTTGATCGTAAAGTTGGCGTTGGAAATATCAAAGAAGATATTATCTGCACAACGCACTTTGATCCGCGCAGCAGCTGCATTGACGTTTGGTGCAACGACAGTTTCGCTGCCATCGTTGGGCGTATTGCTCACTAAGGCATTGAAGCTCGTGCCGCCATCGGTTGAGAGCAAAATATTCACATTGGCACAGTTAATTGGGGCCGCAGTGGTATTGGCTACATCCCAGGTGACGGTTTCGTTAGCATCACCTGTCCAAGCAATTGCTGTATTTGGCGCAGTTACTTGGAAGGGGCCAGCGCTATTGTTGACCGTCAGCACAGCCGTATCCAAGCCATAGCCACCAGCCCCAGCGTGATTGTCACGCACAGTCAAGCGGAAGGTCAAGGTGCGGTTGGTGGTTGGCAATGCTTCGCCAATGGTGCTGGTGTTGTTCAAAATGTCGCTGAGCTTAGGCAGGGTACGCACATTGCTCACTGTTGAATTGAAACTGCGGAAGATTGGGCGCGTGCCATTATCGGTATTTGGTGGCGAAGCAGCCCCCAAATCATATTGTTCCCAATCGTAGGTCAGGCTATTGTCTTCTGCATCGGTTGCGCTGGCGGTCAATTCAAATGGCGTGTTCGCAGGAATCGTGTAATCGCTGCCTGCGTTGGCGACTGGTGGCGTATTGCCAGTTTGTTGGGTCGTGCCACAGGTTGCGCCGCCGCCAGTGGTAATGAAGGCCGAAATTTCTTCCAAGCTCTTGACGTGGAAATCGAAATCGCTGTTTGGTTGCAAGTTTTCAGCGCCACAAATACCGGCATAAGCCATAATTGTCGAGCCGCTGCCTGGTTCGTAGGCTGCACCGCTTGAGCGATTGCCACCGCCACAACTGCCAGTTGTGCCGTTGAAGGTATGGTTGCCGCCAAATTGATGGCCAATTTCGTGGGCGACATAATCTACATCAAACGCGTCGCCAACTGGCGAGCCTGAGCCAGTTACGCCGCGCGCTTTGTTGCTGGTTGAACAGACTGAGCGTAATGAGGCAACGCCACCGCCGCCAGTGCTGAACACATGGCCAATATCATAGTTGGCGCTGCCGATCACACTGGTTAAGTTAGTTTGGTTTTGGCCAAGCATGGTGCTGCCGCTATTGTTGGTGTAGGGGTCGCTGCTGGCGTTGGTATAGACAATCAGGTCGTTGTTGGCGATCAATTCCATGCGCACTGAGAGATCGCGTTCGTAGATGCCGTTAACGCGGTTCATGCTGGTGACGATTGCCGCCATTGCGCCGCTGACTGTGCCACCATGGAAGGCGGTATATTCGCCAGTGGCGGCCATGGCTAGGCGATAGGTGCGCAAGGTTTCGCCGATTGAATAGCGTTCTGGCACGGTTAATGGGGCGTTATCCAACAGATTTGGCTCGAAATCGATGCCGGTGCGTTCGGCCAACTTAGTGGGATCAGCCATAAAGTTACGGCTATCGTACACAATATAGTTGCTGGTATCGTTGCGGCTGTAGGGGTCGATAAAAATCCGACCTGATTCGCTCAAAATCATGCCGTGAAAGCCGCGTGGCGTAAGATCAAGCCGCGCGCTGGTGGTTGGTTGATCGATTGATTGCGCCAAGAAGGTGCGAATTTCAGGGAACTTGGCGGCCAAAGCTGGAGCCATAATTGGCGATTCGACGACGCGGAATTTGCCAAATTGGCCATTGGGCAAGGGCAAATCCAAAATCAGCCCCGATTTTTGAACTTTGGTTTGGGCTTCTTGGGGCACGCGGCTCAAGTGTTGTTCGAGCAAAGCCAAATCGAGGCTAACCGTGCGATAGACCGTTGGAATGATTTCGCGCGAGCCTTTTTGTTGAATGCTCTGTTCAGCAACATTCGCCCATAGCCCATCAGATGAGCTGACGCTGGGTGTGAACATTGCAGTTGCCGTGATCACACTAATTAGGGCAATGCTCACCACTGCAAAAATGATCACCCATGAACGACCAAAACGCATAGATATTCCTTTCCACAAAACAGCAAGGCCTATTATACAACTAATTAAGCGATGATTAAGCGGCTGCTAGTGTGGATTGGCTGGGTGCTAAACCCTCGCAAGATGCTACCAAAAGCAAGGTAGCATCCTGCATTGTGATAAGCGAATTACTGGGCTTTAGGTTGGGCTAAACGAGGCATAAATTCCATCAACGTTGTATGAATATAGCTCAATTCTGGCGATTCAGTATCCCAGCTATCACCCTCGGATGAGCTTGATTCCCACGTCGGTTCAGCTTCGAGCACCTGATACACCCACCACAGATTGTGCCATGGGTCGAGGATGCGCGAGAATAGCTCGCCAAAGATTGGGGTTGGCTCGGTCACAATCGTGGCTCCATTGGCAACTGCGGTTTGCAACGTTTGGGCCACATCGGCAACATAAATTTGCAAAAAGCTTGGTGTCCATGGCCAATCTGGCTTACGATCAACCACCATCACGGTCGAATCGCCAAGTTTAAATTCAGAGTGCAGCCAGAGGCCGTCAGTATCAAGCGTATGGGCCGCTTCAACTGCTTGCGCCCCAAAAACCGCTTGCAGAAATTGGCTCAAGTGCTGAGCGTCATTAGTAATAATAAATGGATTGACGGTGGCATAGCCTGCTGGTACATAACCCATTGCATGTGCTCCTTGCTGATTGATTTGATAGGTTGAGCATAAGCTAGAATTAGGACAGAATTGGCCCTAATTTGGAGCAAGTACGATGTATTCACCAACGATGCGGCTTTTGGCTGTGCTCGAACTTTTGCAAGCGCGGCAGCAAATCAGCGGGGCCGAGCTGGCCCAACGGCTTGAAGTTGACCAGCGCACCGTGCGCCGCTATATTCAACAACTGCAAGATATGGGCATTCCGGTTGAGGCCGAACGTGGAATTTATGGCGCATATCAGCTTAAGCCTGCTCAGCGCGTGCCACCACTCTTATTTACTGAATCGGAAACGCTGGCGCTGACATTGGGCTTATTAACCATTCGCGAGTTACAGTTTCCGGTTGATCGGGCGATTGTTGAAACAACCTTAGCCAAAATTGAACGGGTATTGCCAGCACATCTTATTCAGCATGCTCGGGCAATTCAGTCGGCAATTAGCATTCAGCATGACTTTCATCGCCAGCGGATCGAGCCTGCTTGGCTGATGCAATTGAGTTTGGCGGCGCTGCATCAGCAACAAGTGCAGCTTGAATATAGCTCATATAGCGAGCAGTTAAGTACCCGCAGCATCGACCCATATGGGATTGTGTTTAATGAGGGCGCTTGGTATATGGTTGGCTATTGCCATTTGCGCAGCGCCATGCGGATTTTTCGCCTTGATCGGATTCGCGGCCTAACTCCGTTAACCACCAATTTCATGCGCCCAGCCTCAATCAATATTGTTGATACGCTGCTTGCTGGCTTGAATGCTGCGCATGATCAGCAACAGGTTGAAGTATTGCTCAAAACGAGTCTTGATCATGCGCAGCAATTGATTGCGCCGCAAATCGCGACGCTGGAAGCAACGGCGCAATGCGTACTGTTGCGGCGGGCCGCAGTTCATTTGGAGTGGGTGGCATTTTTGCTGCTGGAGCTTGATGTGCCGTTGGTTGTGCTGCAACCACCAGCATTACGCAGCCTGATTCAGCGCATGGCAACCAAAGCCTTGGCCATGCTGGAGCCGCTTGAGCCAATAGATTTATGAGTGAATTGGTCAATTGATGAAAGGAAGAATTGATGCAGTTTCCTTTGCTGCGCTATCGCCACCTGCTGAGCACCTATTTGCGGCCCCAACGTGCGCGGGTGTTGGGCTTGGCAGGGTTAGTTTTTGGCGGAATCGGCGTGCAATTGCTCAACCCACAGCTGATGCGCCAATTTTTGGATGCAGCTTTAGCAGCCCAGCCGTTAGCACAGCTCACCACGCTTGCCTTGCTTTTTATGGGCCTCGCCTTTGGCCAACAACTGCTCGCCTTGGCGGCAGTGTATCTGAGCGAAAACATTGGCTGGACGGCAACCAACGCCTTGCGAGTTGACTTAACTGCCCATTGTTTGCGCTTGGATAGTCACTTTCATGCCGAAAAAACGCCTGGCGAGTTGATCGAGCGCATCGATGGCGATATTACCAGTTTAGCCAACTTTTTTACTCAATTTATTATTCAATTGGTTGGCAATGGCTTATTGTTATTGGGAATTATCGTTCTTTTGGCCTTGGAAGATTGGCGGGTAGCCCTCGGCCTAATCGTGTGTGTTGGGGCAGGAATTGGCCTTTTGCGAAAAATGCAGCGGGTTGGCGTGCCACGCTGGGGCGAATCGCGGCAAGCCAGTGCTGAACTCTTTGGCTTTTTAGAAGAACGCTTGGCGGCAACTGAAGATATTCGTTCAAGTGGCGCACGCAATTATGTGCTGCACCAGCTGTATCGGCATATGCACACGCTCTATCACAAAACTCGCAGCGCCGAATTGGCGACCGCTTGGCTCTACAATGCTGGCCAATCGATGTTTATTCTTGCCAGTGGCTTGGGCTTGGGCATTGGCATCTACCTTTATCAACAACAGCAGACGACGCTTGGCGGCGTGTATCTGATTACTACGTATATTGGCTTACTTACTACGCCGCTTGATCAAATTTTGCGCCAAATTCAGGAGTTCCAAAAAGCCAGCGCCAGTATTATTCGCATTGATGCATTGCGCCAAGAACAGCCAGCAATCGTCGATGGCCCAATCGCAATGCTGCCACAGCAGGCGCTTGCTGTTCAGTTTGAGCAGGTGACGTTTGGCTACAGCGCAGCTGAGCCGATTTTGCATGCACTCTCGTTTGAATTGCCAGCAGGCCAGATTTTGGGCGTATTAGGCAGAACGGGCAGCGGCAAGAGCAGCCTCATTCGGCTGTTGCTGCGCTTGTATGATCCCCAACAAGGCAGCATTCGCTTAGGCGGCACGGATATTCGGAACACCAGTTTAAGCGCTTTACGCCGCTCAATCGGCTTTGTTACCCAAGATGTCCAACTTTTTCAAGCTAGTGTGCGCGAGAATCTGCGTCTATTTGATCAAACGATTGCTGATGAACCATTGCTTGATAGCGTAGCAACCTTGGGTTTAACGCCGTGGTTGCAGAGCCTTGAGCACGGCTTGGATACAATCATCCAGCCCAATGGGCTTTCTGCTGGCCAAGCGCAACTTTTGGCCTTTGGGCGAATTCTGCTCAAAAATCCACGCTTAATTATTCTTGATGAAGCCTCGTCGCGGCTTGACCCTGCGAGCGAAGCAATTGTCGAACGGGCCTTGGATCGGCTGGTTGCAGGCCGTACAGCGATTATCATTGCCCATCGTTTGGCAAGTTTGCAGCGTGCCGACAAGATTTTAGTGCTTGATTCTGGCCGCATTCAAGAATTTGGCCCACGCCAAACCTTGCTGCAAAATCCCCAATCGCAGTATCGCCAACTGGTGCAGCATGGCTTAACGGAGGTGTGGGAATGAAAGCTTGGCAATTAATGCTGCATTTGATGCGCTATCGGCCTGCGTTGTATGGCTTTGGCGTGTTCGTTTGGAGCATCTTTTTTATGTGGCCCTTAGTGCCTGGCTTGATCAATCGGGCAATCTTCGATCAATTAAGTGGTGCTGCTCCGGCAGTCTTTGGCATCTGGACGCTGGTAGCGCTGTTGGTCACCAGCGAATTGAGCCGCCGTTTGTTGACCCAACTTGGCACGGCCATGGATATTGCGGTGCAATACAACATCGCTGGCTTATTGCGCAAAAATATGCTCAAGCGAATTTTGGCTCAGCCAGGTGCCCAAGCCTTGTATGAATCGTCGAGTTCAGCGATCAACAGCTTCCGTGATGATGTTGAAGAAATTTTGACTTTCAGCGTTTGGCTGCTCGATGTGCTTGGCCATGTGCTGTTTAGTGTGATTGCCGTGGGCATTTTGTTGAACATTGATCTGCGCATAACCTTGGTTATTTTGATTCCTTTGTTGATTGTGGTTTCGGCTTTTACGATTGCCAACCAACGAATTCAGCGCTTTCGCAAGGCTAGCCGTGCCGCTACCAGCAACGTCTCGAATTTTCTTGGCGAGCTGTTTGGTTCAATTCAAACGATTAAAGTTACCAATGCCGAATCGGCGGTGGTGGCGCATTTTCAGCAACTCAACGATCAACGCCGGCAGGTGATGGTTAAGGATCGGGTTTTTACTGCGCTGCTCAATTCGGTCTACGCCACTACAATTAGCCTTGGCACGGGCATGATTTTGCTCTTGGCGGGCGAGGCAATGCGCACTGGCAATTTTAGCGTTGGCGATTTCTCGCTGTTTGTCTATTATTTTGCCATGGTTACCCGCTTGCCCTCGTTGATTGGCTTGTTGCTGACCCACTCCAAACAGGCTGGGGTTTCGTTTCAACGCATGCAAAGCTTATTAAACGACGCTCCTGCTGCGGCTTTGGTTGAACATGGGCCAATTGCCCCCGATTCACCCGCCGATTTTAGCCCACCCAGCGTTTTGCCCAGCTTGCAGCGCCTTACTTTACAAGATTTAAATTATTGCTATCCACAAAGCCAAGCAGGCGTTCAGGCGATTAATTTCAGCATCAAGCGTGGTCAATTTGTGGTTATCACTGGCAAAATTGGGGCTGGCAAAACCACCTTGTTACGGGCCTTGCTCGGGCTTGTGCCTGCCAGCGGAACCATTATCTGGAATGATCAGGCTATCGCGCACCCCGCTGAACAGCTGATTCCCCCAAATTGTGCCTACACGCCGCAAGTGCCACGCTTATTCAGCGGATCGTTGCATGAAAACATAAGCTTAGGCTTGAACCTCGATGAGATGCAGCGAGCACAGGCAATTAAGACAAGTATGCTCGAAGCTGATTTAGCCAGCATGCCCGCTGGATTTGCGACCGAACTAGGTGCGCGTGGGGTGCGCTTATCGGGCGGTCAACTCCAACGCACGGCACTGGCGCGGATGCTGGTTCGTCAAAGCCAATTAATGGTCGTTGATGATTGTTCGAGCGCCTTGGATGCAACCACAGAACGCCAACTTTGGCAAGCGTTGCGCCAACTGCCGAGCACATGGCTGGTCGTTTCGCATCGGCGTTCGCTGCTCCAACTTGCCGATTGGGTGATTGTGCTGGATGCTGGCCGCATTACCGCTCAAGGCCGCTTGGATGAGCTGTTGCAAACCTCGCCAGTTATGCAGGAATTGTGGCGGACTGAAGCTCCTAACGAAGCAGCATAAGCTATTTTTCTGTTTAACGTTTATTGAATTTTAATAAAGATAAGTCTGCTGAACAAACAAATTAATCAACAATTTGGTTATTCATGTGAGCCAAAAGCTAAGCGTGGATCGACTCGGCGAGGGCTACATTTTGTTCCAAATAGCGGTGCAGTAAATCATAGGTTGCTTGTTGAGCTGGCTCGTCATGCGGTCTAATGTTCTGCAAGAGTAGCAACGCCGCATGCGAACGATGGCGTAATTCATGGTCAATCTCAGCGATCAAGGCAATTGGATTCGATTCCATTGAAGCTCCTTCTTCAGCGAGAAACCAGCGGTTTTGGGCTACACGGTTGTGAAAATGAACGATTAAACAGCGCTTGATTATAGGTAAGTGACGCGTTCTCCTGTGGTTGTCGACTCTTAACGTAGCAATGCTACTTTCAACTATATACTGCATACATCGATAACAAACAACGTTCGAACAGCGAAATCGATAACACAATTCAAACAGCGGCTCGATACACAACAACATTCAAATATAGGGGGATGTTATGAAAGCCTTACGTGTATTTCCTAAACTGGTCATTGTCGTCGGGATCATCTTTGCCTTAGGTGGCGCAGTGACGATGGGGGCCGGCATCTATATCAATAATTTTGTTGGCGATAAACTTGAAGCGCAACAAATCACGACACCTGAAGATGCATCGATTCCAAATGCACCAGTCAACGATATTGCAACCGCCTTGAGCATGGCCGACATCATTCAACACCACGCTGCTGATAGCTCACAAGGTCTATCGTACGCACAAATGGGTCGTTTCTCGACTCCCGATGGCGCACCAGCTGGTACCAACAATGCTGAAGAAGCGTTGAAAGACGCGAATGGCAAACCAGTTGCCAACCAAGCTCGCAACACTCAATTGACGGCTGCTGGGCTTGTGACTTCACTGAGCCTTTCAGCAATGGCGCTTGGCGCTTCGTATGGCGCAATCGCTCTTGGCCTTGGCTTCTTGGTTCTCGGCATCATTATTACTGGCCTTGGTTATGCCTTACTAGGCTTGATTACGCCAGAAGTTGCCAAACGCTTCGGCCTGCAACCAGTCGCAGCAACCAAATAACCTTTCATGTTGCAAGCGCAAGCCCGCCAGTCACAACGACTGGCGGGCTTTTTGTCTAATAGCCTTCGTTCGTAAGCGATTGTTGGTAGGCTTGGCGCACGCTTGGGCTGATGCTGGTTTCACTGGCTGCAAAGGTTAATTCTTGATCAACCTCCTGATTAAGCGCCGCTTGAGCCGCATATTGTTTGTTTTTGGTGATGTGGCGGGCGACAATTGCCAACAAATTGGGGGTTGGTAATTCAGCTTGGGCCGCTTGGCTGGCTGCGTCCCAAAGCTTGGCTTGTTGCAAGGCTGGGTTTGCTTGGAGGCTGATGTGTTGCACTTCAATCACAAAGGCTGCATGCGGTGGCTTTTCGCCCAAGGCCATGCTTGCACATAGCGCCAGATCATCAGTCAGATAGCCAGTCCCATTGATGTGCAATACTTCCTCACGGCCTGGAACCAAAAATGCTAGCCCAATCTGGGCCGATTGCAACAGATTGCGCACGGTGTCTGCCCGCTGGTTGCCTTTGCGATCAGCAATCGCCAGCGTTTGGTCATCAAGCACCCGCACAAATCCTATTCGATCGCCTTTGGGGCTGGTATCGCTGCCGCTGTTGGCATCCCACGATGAAAGCAGCACAAACGGCGATTGCGCCAAAAATTGGCTAATCAGCGGATCGTTGAGGCTGGTTGCGCTGGGCTGCGTGCTGAAATTACTTGACGTAATCGTTGTGCTTGCATCAAAAAGTTTTGAGCGCAAAATACACTTGGCACAATGCACAAACGCCTCTTCTACCGCAATTGTTACTTGGCTTGGCGTAATTTCAGCTAGCTGGCCATTGACCCGCAGCGTTTCGCCGTGGGTTCCGGGCAAAAAGAAGAGCAACGAAACACTGGGATACTGCTCGGAGAGCGCGAGCGTGCTTGGGCGATCAAAGGTTATTTGGGTTGCTGATTCGGCCCGCACAAAGCCAGCAGTTCCGCCAATAATTGTTGTTTGCGGCTGGCCTGCTGGATCGCGAAAGCCCAAGCCAGCGATGGGCGCAATCGCCAGAATCGCTTGACAATCATCGTCGAGGCTCGTAACCGTTTTCATCAAAACCAATTCGTTGGGTGAACCAATCAGCGCTTCAACCTCGCTGACAGTCGTTATCCGGCGCATATGTATTCCTTTATTGATGCAGGTATGGAGGGCAATAGTACACATCATAATCATCGATACTGAGTACGATAAGCGATGTGCAGCGATTTGGCGAGGACAATAGTCGCCAAATCTAGCGCTCAACACTTGTATTTTACGAACATATGATCTCATAATGAACCATCGCGGCATAGAAGTATCGATTGGATCATTATGAAGGAGCAACCCATGGGTGAGCTACAGATCAGCCAAAACCCAGATTCAAAAACTGGCATGGTGATTCGTAAACCGATTGAAGTGGTTTTTGAGGCGCTCATCAACCCTGCAATAACTACTCAATTTTGGTTTACTGCCAGCAGTGGTTGGCTTGAGCAGGGCAAAACGGTTACATGGGAATGGGCTATGTATGCGGTTGTGGTTGAAGTAACGCCGCTTGTCGTTGAGCCACCAACCAAACTTGTAATTGAATGGCCCGGCTATGCTGGCTTAACTCAGGTTACTTGGTCATTGCAACCGCAGGCCAACCAAACAACCTATGTTGAGGTTGCTGAAACCGGCTTTAGCGGAACAGCTGAATCTATTCAGCAACAAGTGGTTGATTCCACTGAAGGCTTTTGTTTGGTTCTGGCAGGGCTTAAGGCATGGCTTGAACATGGCATTGCCCTCAACTTGGTTGTTGATCGCTTTCCTGCTGGCTACCATAATGCCCATGAGCACAGCAATTAATCGTCACCTTGCAAAAATTTGCCCCTTGCTTGGAGCGAAAAAGCAAGGGGCAAAGCTGCTGTTTTATTGATTGAGCTGCAAAATGGCAAATGGCTCGCCAAACGGCTGCTCGTCGGTTTCGACAAAGCCTAGTGATTGATACAAGCGGCGGGCGACATCGTTCGCATCTTCATAACTAACCGCAACCGAGCTGCCACCTGCGGCGCGAATTGTGGCCAGCATGTGTTGAACTGCCGTGCGTCCGTAGCCCCGACCCTGAAATTTTGCATCAACTAAGAGCCGCAGCAACCCCCAACCATAGTCTGGATCATTGCCATACATCATGAAGCCAACCAGCGTTTCATCGGCGTAAATGCCATGGGTTTCCCAATGTGGCTCGAAGCGCGATTGGACCAACGAGGCTGCGGTGCTGGCGACAAACTGCTGCTGATGCGGCGCAACGCTTAATGCCAAACAAGCCCGTGCATTGGCGAGGGTAATTGATTGTAACGTAATTGTTGCGCTCGGCATGGGCCGTGGTGGTAGTGCCAACGCCACAGTTACTACTCCCGTTGCATCGCTTTGGGCAATCTGTGCTCCAAGCGCCGCCCAAAATTGTTGAGCCAGCTGATTGCTGTTTGGATAGGCTGCATGCAACTGCTGAATGCTATAGTTAGCAGCGCGCTCTGCAAGCAAGGCGGCGATTGTCGCGCGGCCATAGCCCTGTCGTCTCAAACGCGGATCGATGATGAGATCGTATAGCCACCAGCGGCCATCAGCGATCGCTGTGCCTTCGACTACCACTCCAACCAGCTGCTGCGTTTCCTGCTCGACGATCGCGCGAATTTGGGCATTTGGAATGATAGCGGCGTTTGCATAGGCTCGGGTGATGGCTGACTGTTCAGCATCAACGGTAGCTAGCGTATCAACCATGGCTTGGGTGAGTGCTTGGAACTGAATCTGCATTGCAACTACTCCTTTGCCCGATCCAACAAAAAGGGGACGGCATCAACAGACCTGTCGGTCTATGTGATGGCCGTCCCCAAAATTTGGTGGTCGGAATTCAATTAGTGAGCACATGTTACACCGAGCAAAACTTTTGTGTCAAGCACAGTAAGATGCGTTAGAATGCAGACGCTTACAGTTAGCACTCCACGCAGCATAGGCAAATTGTGCAGCGTGGGCTTTAGATTGTATCCCGTAATGGTATGCGATACAGGAAGGCTTTTATGCTTCGTCGTTTTGTTGTCGTCGGCTTGAGTTTGCTTGCTGGATTATTGCTGATTCAGCAGGTGCTTGCTGATCAATCCAGTCCAAATCTAGCCCCAGCAATGGTTAGCCTTGCTGGTGGAAGCCTAACACCTACGCTTGCACTGACTCCCACTGCAACGCTCACGCCCACCACAATTCCAACTGCCGCGCCGATCAGCCTTGATAACTATCTGCCAATCGTGGTCAAAGCGCCGCCAACGCCAACCGCTACGCCAACGCCCATCCCAACCGCTACACGAATTCCAACTGCAACGCCGATTCCCCCAACCGCAATTCCGCCAACGCCGACGTTGGGCACGGTCAACCCAAGTTGTGATGGCGCGGCCAGTTCTTCCCCTCCGAACTATCCCGTTGCGATTACGAATGTTAATAAGGCTGGCAATCCAGAAACCGTGACGATTCGCAATATCTCGAACCAACCTGTCGACATAAACAACTGGTGGATTTGTTCAATGACTGGCAATCAGCGTCATGCAATTCTGAGTGGCACGTTGGCTCCAGGCCAAACTTTGGTCGTTGTTTCGCAGGCCAACGGGCCGATTTGGAATAACACTGCGACCGATCCAGCGGCTCTTTATCGCCGCGATGGCTTTCAAGTGGGCTATCGTAGCCAATAGCCATATACAAACCTGTGGTTGGTATGCTTTATGCTGGAAAATGTGAAACGTTGATTGTGCTCGTTGTTGATTCAACGAAAGGAGTAACCTGATGGCAACTATTGCCCACAAAATCGTTCCGCATCTTTGGTTTGATACCCAAGCGGTCGAGGCAGCAAACTTCTATTGTTCAATCTTCCCCGATTCGCAGATTACCAGCAATACCACTTTGCCCGATGCGCCATCAGGTGATGCAACCACGGTTGCGTTTACCCTTATGGGCCAGCCGTTTATGGCAATTAGCGCTGGCCCGTTATTCAAATTCAACGAGTCGATCTCATTCATGGTGTATTGCGATGACCAAGCTGAAGTCGATTATTACTGGGAGAAACTTTCAGCAGTGCCCGAAGCTGAGCAATGTGGCTGGCTGAAAGATCGCTATGGGCTTTCATGGCAAATTGTTCCCAAAGCGATGAATACGATGCTCGAAACTGCTGATCCAGCTCAAATTGCGCGGGTTACTCAAGCCATGCTCGCCATGAAGAAATTGGATCTGGCGGCACTGCAACAGGCTTATGCTGGCGAACAAGGCCACGCTTAAGCCTCACGCAGGTGCGCAGTCGCAGTTTGCACAAGCTCGCTAAAGGCTTGGGTTGCATGACAGCGGTAGACATCGCGCTGCCAGAGTAAGCCAACTTTGCGGGCTGGGATTGGGTTGATTAAGCGAATGCGCGCTAAATTCGCTGTTGGCCGATCATTCAAGCTCAAGGCTGGCAAAACGGTTGGCAATCCTGTGCGTTCAACCACCGCCAAAATACTGCTCACCGTGTTGAGTTCCATCACGATCTGGGGCTGGGCTGGAGCCAAGCGCGCGCTTTCTTCCCACAGGCGGCGGGTACAAAAGCTCTTGGCTAGCAGCACCAATTCCATCGCATCAAGTGTGCTAACTGTCACTTCCTGCTGGCTGGCAAGCGGATGATCGTTGCGCACAATCAGCGCTAAGCGTTCCTCGAATAACGCTTGGCTGGCCAAAAGTTCGTGCGAACTTGGCACAAAACTTAAACCAAGCTGCAACTCACCTGCGACCAAACGTTGTTCAATTGTGTCTGCTGGTGCTTCCTCGATCAACAATTTAATTCGAGGGTGGCGGTTTGCAAAGCTAGCGGCAAGCGCTGGAATCAAATAATCGTTGACTGTTTGCACAACGCCAATCGTTAATTCGCCCCGTTGCAAGCCTGCCAGCTCGCGAATTGCCGTTTCTGCTTGCTGCAACTCGCCAAAAATTCGCTCTGCATGCTGATATAAAATGCTGCCTGCTGCGGTCAGGCTCACGCCACGTTTCGAGCGATTGATCAGCACAGTGCCAACAGTTTGCTCTAAAACCTGAATTTGCTGCGATAACGCTGATTGCGAAATGAACAGCGTTTCGGCGGCCCGCGTAAAGTTGGCAGCCTGCACAACCGCTACCAAATAGCGCAGTTGACGTAATTCCATCATCACCTCAGCTTATCAAAAAGATAAGATCTATCTGTTAGACTAATTATAGCAGGCGGGCTAGAATCGTGGTGTTGAATGTTCGCGCCATTGAATGGCGTTGTTTCTGGAGAACCATATGTCTTCGACAGCATCGATTCCTGGCTATACTTATGGCAGTGCAGAGGTGGCCGAATCGCCATTTCGCCTAGACGATCTTGCCATCCTCAAACAGACACTGCTTTTTACTGAAGCTGATGTGGCGTATTTGCGCATGGCTGGCACTGTGCTCGAACCGCAAGTTGAGGCGATTTTGGATGTTTGGTATGGGTTTGTGGGCGCGCATCCGCATTTGGTCGCCTATTTTTCAACCACTCAGGGCGCGGTTCTCCCCGATTATTTGGCGCGGGTTCGTGCCCGCTTTGCCCAATGGATTCGCGATACAACCCAGCGCGAGTATGATCAGACCTGGCTTAACTATCAAATGGAAATTGGCTTGCGCCACCATACTGAGAAGAAAAATCATACCGATGCTGCTGCTGGAGCGCCAACGATTATCCCGTTGCGCTATATGGTTGGCTTTATCGTGCCAATTACGATCACGATCAAAGAATTTCTCAAAGCTGGCGGCCATAGCCCAGCAGAAGTTGAACAGATGTATGCTGCTTGGTTTAAGGCGGTAGTTTTGCACGTTACGCTGTGGCTCCAACCCTATGCCCTGCCAGGCGAATTTTAATTCTCTCATGCGCAGATCTCTCGCACTTCAAGGGTAGATTTTAGTATCGTTGTGCGTGCCGAACCAGCAATCTCGTAGTTCAGCAGTGCATGGCTACCACATCCCAATTATCCTTGAGGGGGTGCAGGGGGATTAAAGCCCCCTGCGTCTCCCGCTTGGAGGCGGGACGGAAGGGTGGTGATTACGGATAATGGTTAATAAACTACTCTTGTAAAAGTCCTCTTTCCCACTGAAACGCGGGCGAGGAGGATCGTAAATCCTACCCTTGTGCGCTTTGGGTCAGAGAATCGCCTTTCAAGGCTTGCCGCAACCACCAGTGTAATCCCAGCATCAGCCCAATTTCAGCAATTAATGCCCTTAGCAATTCGCTGCTGAACAATATGGTGAAATTATTGGCGCTGAAGCGCAATAACCCACCGACAATAAAGGCGCTGAATATCGCTTGCAGCAGTAAGCGATATTTGGCTAAATCGCGTACTGCTAGCAGAATGCACACCCCTAAAGTGCCAAAAACCCCAGCCAAAAATCGAAAATGGCTATCTTGCACGCCATAGCGCAGATTATTTGCGTCGGCAACTTGCGGTGGCGCACCCTGCCAACCAAGCGTTTCAAACCCGCCTAGCCCAAAATCGAGGCTGATATACAAACTATACAAACCCACCAAAACCAACACGATCTTGAGGCCCATCAAACTTGCTCGTTGCATACATTTACTCCCATTTCAAGTAATAGATGCATAATACAAGTTGCCGTAGGGTTAACTGCAAGCCTTGGTAACAATTATTCATTTTTGTTCAGGTTTGCGCTATTGAATATTAGTTGCTGAGACTGCTAAGCGACAGGCGTTTTTTGCTCAGTTGATAGCTCTGCTTGCCAACGATCAGCTGTTGATCGCCAAATGTAAAGCGCCAGCGTTGGCTGAATTGGTTTGGTTGGGCAAACCAAACAGTGTGTTGCTGTGGTTCAAAGACTAGGCTCAGTTGGGTTGGAAAATCGCCTGCGGTTTGTTGGGTTGCAGCCAAAATAGCAAAGGCTTGATCAACGTCTGGCTGCTGTTGATTCAATAATTGCTGACAGCTCAAGTAGCGATCGGCGCTTGGTTGTTGGCTCAAGCTGGCTACTGGCGTGCTATGCAACGAAAAATTGGTCTGAATTAGACTCTGCTCGTGTTGAACCAGCCCAATCTGGCCTGGCTCTAAAATGCCAAGCTGGCCATGCTCATCGCGCAGTAAGCTATGCACACTATGATTCGGCACATTGACAATCTGTTGGTTTTGTAGCGCAGCAAAATCAATGGCTCCGGCCAGAAATTGCTTAAAAACCTTCATCATGTGCATGACATTGTTGTTGCGCCGATAGGCTCCGGCAGCTGTGGCAGGCAGCATTTGCAGGTTCATAAAGCGGCCATTGTTGGTGAGGCCAATTGCTGGCAACCATTGGCCCTGCTCCGATTGTAAAATCAATAATTGGGCTGGATTGGGCATACTCAAGGCGATTGGGCGTGGCCCAATATCAAAATTCATCGCCACCAAGTCTTGGGCTTGGTTAATTGCAAAACTGGTACACATACATCCTCTGCGGGTAAATAATTAAGCATGGTATATCCCATAAGAATTGCAATGCCAATCCTGCTTTGGCCCGATCCATAGTCTTGCTACTCCTTCTATAGTCGAATTCTAGTAATTAAGTGAGGTTTTTCCATGGATGGAGAATGGTTCCCACAAGAGTACTATGCAGCACTTGACAGCGATGCTGCGATAATTCAACCGACCCTGCGCGAGCTTTTAGCGCCAGCTACGCCTGCAAGCAAAGGGTTGCACGAGCTGATCGTGGCGCGCGATCTGGCTGCAAGCCTAATTCAAGGCTGTGCTGAATTGGGCATTGCAACCTATGCCCTTTCGTGGTGGTGTCATGTTACGCCAACCAATCGGGCGCTTTATGGCTGCCCTCATGGTTTTGGTGGCCCGCCAACCAATGAGGGCCGCTTCAGCGAATGTGGCCAGTACCCCGATTACGAGATTATTGCGCCACTAGCTGGGTGGCCAGCTTCTCCGCAAGCGATCGCCCAGCTTTGTGCTGCGCAATTGCAACGCTCTCTTACCCAAAAACTGCCACTCGAACCGTTTTTTCGGCCTTGTTTAGCGATTGGGCTATGCTTAGCTATACCAGAAACATGGTAACGATCAAGCTTAATCCCATAAGCCTTTTTGACCAAAATCCACTAAAATTGCTTTAAGTTGAGCATGCTGAAGCTGGAGATAAACCTGTTCAGAGGTCTTGATTGCCTGAGTTTGTGCGCTAACATCAAGGATTGGGCCAAACGTTATGCGAACAATGCGGCGGTTTCGGTTGGTTTCAAATAGAATCGGCGTTGCCACAAAGCGCTCTGCTGCTGGCGGAATCACCCATTGCACTGCTCCAGGCGTAGCTGAATCGGGTATTGTAAGCTGATCGTTTAAGCGCGGCTTGGCTAGCAGATCAATATTGATGATCCAGCCCTGAGCGTCCAAATCGATGATGACATAGTTATCGAAATTGATGCTAGAGGCCCACGCGCGGGCTAGCGGGTTTGAAATTGACATAATTTTTACTGAACGATCATAGCTGGCAAATAGTTCGCCATTGCTGTTTGCTGTGCTGATTTTTGCCACATTAAGCCCCATCGTCGCTGCTCCTTGTGCTCACACCTAATCTTCATTCGCACATTATAGCGCTTGAGAATGTATGCTTGACATTACATTGAGTATGCTATAAATTACATTGTGTAACGTATACATTACAAAACGATTATTTAATTTAAGGATGTAGTGATGAGCTTTCACGAAAAAAGTGCTTGGGCAAGTTTGCTGGCAATTGGCGTGGTTTTTACCCCATACCTGGTGATTGTCTTGCGTCAGCCGTTGGCGTTTGGCATCTTGGTGGTGGCGGTCATCGCCTTAGTGGTGATTTTGACAGCCTTTCACGTGATCAACGCTATCAGCAGCAAATTGATTCGTGAGCGTGGCGTTACGCCACCAATCGATGAACTTGATCGCATGATTGAGTTGCGCGCAGCAAAATATGCAGGCTTTGTGCTGGCATGCGCGGTGCTGACGTGGTGTTTATTCGCGATGGTTTCTATGATGGCGTGGGGTGTGAGCGCTGGTGGCGAGCCAAGCAATTTGGCTGAATTTCGCGTACCTATAACTCAGGCTTTAACCGCTATCCATTGGCTATTTGCTAGTTTTGTGCTGGCCAATTGCGTCTATTATGCCAGCATTGTGGTGGGGTATCGGAAACTCGCTCATGGATAAACTCTTGATTCACAATCGGATTCGCCAACTGCGCTTTGAAGCAGACGAAATGACTCAGCAGGCGCTGGCCGATCATGTTGGCATCACCCGCCAAACCGTGATTGCGCTCGAACAAGGCAAATATTATCCTTCGCTTGAATTGGCTTTTCGGATTGCGCTGCTTTTTGCTAAGCCACTTGAGCAAGTGTTTCAGGTCGACGTTTAATGATTGACGGCGGCAACTCTTGTTGGTTGCCGCCGTCAACTTGCGAAGCCAGCGAAAATCGTTTGATTCAAAACGACTATGAGCAGCAGGTGCTAATGCGCGCTGGCTTGCAATGCTTCTGCGAAGATGCTTGAGAGGCATGCTTTGAGTCCGGTGGGTTTTCGGCCAAGCAGCGTTTCTAAGCTCGCTGAAACTTGATCTTCTTGACCAAACTTAATATCAGTCATAAACCCAATGATCCGTTGAATGACTTGATCATCCAGACCGCGCTGCTTCAAGTTTGCGGCAAATGCCGACCCTTCAATTGGCGTATAGGCAATTGCTTGCCCCATCAGTTCGGAGAGATACTCCGCGACATCAGCAAATGACCACGTTTCGGCTCCAGTAAGTGCATAGATCTGGCTCTCATTACTTATCTGAACCAGTGCATTGGCCATCGCCTCTCCTTGTTCACTGCGCAGCGCAAACGCAACCCTACCAGCGCCCGCAGGGAGCATAATACCGCGCTCAAAGCCGCGTGCTCCGCCAATAAATTGCGGAATTGCATCCATATACAAGCTATTGCGAAAGATCGTATAGCTCAGGCCGCTGGATTTAATCGCTTCTTCGGTCTGAAAATGCTCGTGCATCAGCGTATTGGCGAGGGTCGCAGGATTGCGTAAGTTTCTGCTGGTATAGGCAATTCGTTTGACTCCAGCTTTTTTTGCTGCATCGATGACATTTTGGTGTTGTTGAACCCGTTTGCCTTCTTCCGTTCCCGAAATTAGCAGCACGGTATCAATAGCTTGCATCGCTCGATCAAGCGAATCGCGATCATCATAGCTGCCAATGCGAAGATCGACCCCTTGGGCTTGAAGCTGGCTCGCTTTAGCGGGATTTCGCACCAAAGCGGCTATTTGGCTGCTGGGTAGTTGGCGTAAAAGGGTCGTGATGACTGTTGTCGCGATCTGTCCGCTTGCACCTGTTACCAAAATCATAGCTTCTCCGATTCAAATAATGTTATCGATGATAACTATATCATGGTATCAATGATAATTCAATCGCTGTTATCACTTTTATGCTATCATTGCTATCATGGAAAATGCTGAAATTACCCATAATTTAAATTCACATGATCGCATTGTCCGCGTTACGGCTCATTTGCTGGCCAATGGCGGCCTTGAAAGCGTATCAACCCGGGCTGTCGCCGAAGCCGCCGGAGTTCAAGTGCCAATCATCTATCGGCTTTTTGGTGATATGCGTGGGTTGCTGAACGCCGTTGTCAGTCATGGTTTTGAGGTCTATCTTGAGAGCAAACGCGAACGGCTAGCGCAGCATGATCCGGTTGAGGAAATTCGTCATGGCTGGGATATGCATGTAGAGTTTGGGTTGCTCAACCCTGCCTTGTATCGCCTGATGTATGGCGAGCCACAGCCAAGCAAAGAGGTTCCGGCGGCAATCAAGGCTTTCGCTATCTTGCGCGAACGAGTAACCCAGATTGCTGCCACAGGGCGTTTGCTGGTTGATGTTGAGTCAGCGGCTCAGATGCTGCACGCTGCCTGTCGGGGAGTGACATTTAGTTTGCTTGAAAGCGATTCGGCCAAACGCGACCTCGCGCTTTCGAATCGGGTTCGCGAAGCCATCTTAACCGCGATCACGCGAACTGTGGAACCCACCCTCGCTGAACAGCCGAATCAGCTAAGCCATATGATTAGCATGGCGGTGGCGCTCAAGGCTCTGCTGCCAAATGCCCACATGTTGACTTCAGGCGAGCGTGCGTTACTAACCGAGTGGCTTGATCGGCTTAGCATGAGCCGTTGATGCCTCTAAACTTTGGGTTGCGCATCAGTTAATTAAATGGACATTCCCCGAACAATGTCAATCCAGAGAGCTGGCTTACTAGGTTCGGGGAATGCATCATATTTAACCACAAATTGTTAGGCCAACGCTTCGGCTGCTGCGCGGCCAGCGGTGCGGCCAGAAAAAATACAGCCACCAAGGAAGGTGCCTTCGAGCGAACGATAGCCGTGCATGCCGCCGCCGCCAAAGCCCGCCACCTCGCCAGCAGCATACAAACCGCTGATCGGCTGGCCATCTTGGCCAATCACCCGCGCCGAAAGATCGGTTTGCAGCCCACCCAAGCTTTTGCGGGTGAGAATATTCAAGCGCACTGCAATCAATGGCCCTGCGCTGCGATCGAGAATTTGGTGCGGTTTCGCAACCCGAATCAATTTATCACCAAGATAGTTGCGTGCTCCACGCAAGGCGGTAATTTGCATATCTTTGGTAAATGGATTGCTCATTTCGCGGTCGCGGGCCTGAATTTCGCGCTCAATTGCTGCGGGATCAAGCAAGGGTTCTGGGGTGAGCGCATTCATGCCCTTGATCAAATCGGCCAAATTATCGCGTACAACAAAATCGGCTCCATGACGCTTGAAGGCCTCAACTGGCGGGGTTGCCCCGGGCAGAACCCGCCCTAACACTTGGCGCACGCTTTTGTTGGTCAAATCGGGGTTTTGCTCCGAGCCAGAGAGTGCAAATTCTTTTTCGATAATTTTCTGGGTCAGAATAAACCAACTATAATCGTAGCCGGTATGCATCAGATGTTTGAGCGTGCCAAGGCTATCGAAGCCAGGAAAGAGCGGCACTGGCAATCGCTGGCCAAGCGCATCGAACCACAACGACGATGGCCCAGGCAAAATTCGGATGCCATGGTTGGTCCAAATTGGCTTCCAATTTTGCAAGCCTTCGGTGTAGTGCCACATGCGGTCGGGGTTGATAATTGTGCCGCCAGCAGCCTCAGTAATTGCCAACATCCGACCATCAACATAATCGGGAACCCCTGCAACCATGGTTTTTGGGGCTTGGCCAAGCCGTTCGGGCCAATTTTTGCGCACTAAATCGTGGTTTGCGCCGATGCCGCCAGAGGTCACAATCACCGCTTGCGCCTGCAATGTGAAGCTGCCAACGACCTTGCGCGAGCTTGGCACGCCGCGCGCTAGGCTGCTTGGCTCCAAAATATCGCCATCGATGCCAGCAACAGCCCCGCCATTCAGTAACAATTGATTAACGCGATGGCGAAATTTGAGCGTAATCAGCCCTTTTTGGGCTGCTGCGCGCACACGGCGCTCAAATGGCGCAACTACGCCCGGGCCAGTGCCCCAAGTAATATGAAAGCGCGGCACAGAATTGCCATGGCCAATTGCGCCATAGCCGCCCCGCTCAGCCCAGCCAACCACCGGAAAAAAGCGCATGCCCTGATCATAGAGCCATTGGCGTTTTTCGCCAGCAGCAAAAGCCAAATAGGCTTCGGCCCATTTGCGCGGCCAATAATCCTCAGTCCGATCAAATGCGGCAGTTCCAAGCCAATCTTGCAAGGCTAATTCATAGGAATCTTTGATTTTGAGGCGACGTTGTTCTGGGGAATCGACTAAAAATAAACCACCAAACGACCAAAATGCTTGACCACCAAGATTCTGCTCCGACTCTTGGTCGACCAAGATGACCTTTTTGCCGGCATCGGCCAACTCGGCGGCGGCGACTAGTCCGGCCAAACCTGCTCCAACAATGACCACATCGGCATCATAGTGCATGGGTGCTCCATTCTGCTGCATTAGGTATTTGTTGATTATACGCCATTTTAGCTGCTTGCAACCACTTAAACGCGCTGTTGCTGCTCCAATCTTCGAGGCCGAAATTGGGCTGATTTTTGCTGAAAATAAAATTAGCGAGCAAAAATTGATTGAAATACATCAATTAAATTGTTATAGCGCTAGAATAAAAAATAGATCTAGATTTAATTATTTGACATGGCCGATTGCTCAGGCTATACTTCCGGCTGATAAAAACTGTTTTTTCAGATAAAATAGTTTTTAGCATGTGATTAATACTTGCCAAAACTTGCTCAATTGTCGAGCAAATAGGCTTAAGGAGTAACTCGTGAAACTTGTGCGTTCTTTGATGCTGTTGCTCTGTCTGAGCATGGTTATTGCAGCCTGTGGTGGTGCAGCCACTCCAACCGCTGTACCAGCAGCACCAACAACCGCTGCAGCAACCTCAACCACCGCTAGCGCAGCTGAAGCTACCGCTACCGTCGAAGTAACCGCCGTTGCTGAGGTTTCGCCAACCGTCCCAACCACGACCACGACTGAGCCAGCAGGCGGCAGCTTGGTGGTGTACTCAGGTCGTTCAGAAAGCTTAGTCGCTCCGTTGTTGGAGCTGTTTACGAAAGAAACCGGCATTGCGGTTGAAGTGCGCTACGGCGACACCGCCGAAATGGCCGCCCAAATTCTTGAAGAAGGCGAAAACAGCCCAGCCGATGTGTTCTTTGGCCAAGATGCTGGCGCATTGGGCGCATTGAGCGATCGCTTTGTGCAACTCGATAGCAGCTTGCTGAGCTTGGTTGATCCACGCTTTGCCTCAAGCGAAGGCAAATGGGTTGGCGCTTCGGGTCGCGCTCGGGTTTTGGTCTATAACACCGATGTCTTAACCAGCACCGATTTGCCAGCTTCGATTCTCGATTTGACCAAACCAGAGTGGAAAGGCCGCTTGGCTTGGGCTCCAACCAACGGTTCATTGCAAGCATTCGTCACCGCGTTGCGCGTCAGCCAAGGCGAAGATGTGGCTAAACAATGGCTCGAAGGCTTGATTGCCAACGAAATCAAAGTGTACGAATCAAATTCAGCAATCGTCAAAGCTGTTGCCAATGGCGAAGTTGATGCAGGCTTGGTCAATCACTACTATCTGTTTGCCTTGAAAAAAGACCAACCAGATGCTAAGGCAGCCAACCACTACTTCAGCAACGGCGATATTGGCTCGTTGGTCAATGTTGCTGGCGTGGGCATTTTGCAAACCGCCAAAAACCCAGAAGCAGCTCAAGCCTTTGCTAGCTTCTTGCTGAGCGAAACCGCCCAAAATTATTTCACCGAAAAAACCAATGAATATCCCTTGGTTGCTGGCATCACCACCAACCCAGCGATCAAGCCATTGAGCGAAATCACCACCCCTGAGATCGATCTGAGCAACTTGAAAGATCTCCAAGGCACTTTGGAATTGTTGCAAGATGTTGGCGCAATTCAATAATGCGCTGATGTTCGGTGTGCGCTTGGGAAGATTGTTGGCACTATGCTTTTTAAACGGCTTCAATTAACTCGGCCACGCCGCTGGCCAGCACTGATTTTGACGATCAGTGCTGGCCTAATTGCGTTAATGATGGTGTTGCCGCTTGGCTATTTGCTTTTGCGCACCAGCGAGGCGGGCGATGCTGCATGGGCGCAATTACAACGCCCCACCACCTTGCGCGTTTTCACTGGCTCGGCGTTGCTAGCGATTACGGTGACTGCTGGCTCGTTGCTGATCGGCTTGCCCTTGGCTTGGCTGACCACCCGCACCAATTTACCTGGCGCACGCATTTGGCTCGGCTTAATTATGCTGCCAATGGCGATTCCTTCGTATATTGGAGCTTGGGCGATTATTGCCGTGCTTGGGCCACGCGGCTTGTTGCAGCAATGGCTCGCACCGTTGGGCGTTGAGCGCTTGCCCGAAGTTTATGGATTTTGGGGCGCAGCCGGAGCATTAATTCTGTTTGGCTATCCCTATATTGTGTTGAATGTGCGGGTTGCTTTGCGCAAGCTCGACCCAGCGCTGGAAGAAGCGGCGCGATCGCTTGGTCAACGCTCGGGCCAGATTTTTTGGCGAATTACCCTGCCTCAGTTGCGGCCAGCGCTGGCTGCTGGCAGTTTGTTGGTCGTGCTGTATGCCTTGAGCGATTTTGGCGCGGTTTCGTTGTTGCGCTATAGCTCATTTACCCGCGCAATTTATCTGCAATATCGAGCCTCGTTTGATCGAACTGGCGCGGCGGTGTTGTCGTTGTTGCTGGTTGGCTTAGCCTGTGGCTTATTGGCTGCCGAGGCATTAAGTCGCGGTCGAGCGCGCTACTATCGTTCATCTGCTGGCGTTAGTCGCCAAGCAAAAGTTGTTGCGCTTGGGCGTTGGCGTTGGCCAGCCTTAATTTTTTGCGCGGTTGTGGTGCTGTTTGCGGTAGTTTTGCCAATTGTGGCGATTGTGGCTTGGCTGATTATCGGCATTCGCTCTGGTCAAGCCTGGAATCTGCAATTGGCTGATTTTGGCAATTCGTTGCTAGCCGCAAGTTTGGCAGCCCTCGTAACGATTGTTTTAGCGTTTCCGGTGGTCTTTTTGGCCGTGCGCTATCCGAGCCGCTTAACCAGCCTGATCGAACGCGCAACCTATGTTGGCTATGCGCTGCCTGGGATTGTTGTCGCCTTGGCTTTGGTTTTTTGGGGCGCTAATTATCTGCCATGGGCCTACCAAACCTTGGGCTTGTTAATTTTGGCCTATGCTGTGCGCTTTTTGCCCCAAGCAATTGGCAGTTTGCGTACCAGTTTGTTGCAAATCAACCCGCGTTTGGAGGAGGCTGGCCGTTCGTTGGGCCAACCACCATGGCGGGTAGTGCTCAGCATTACCTTGCCGCTGCTGCGGCCTGGCATTGTTTCGGGAGCCGCCTTGGTGTTTCTTTCGACTTTGAAAGAATTGCCAGCGACTCTGCTTTTGGGGCCGACTGGGTTTCATACCTTGGCAACCGATATTTGGAACAACACCACCGAACTGCGCTTTTCGCAAACCGCGCTGCCTGCTTTATTATTGATGTTGGCCGCCTGTGGCTCCTTGGCCCTGTTGCTGGCGAACGAACGCAAAACCTGAGATACCAACCATGCATGAACCAACCAAATTTGCAATTAATTGCCGTGGCGTGAGCAAAACATTCAATGCAACCAAGGTGCTTGATCAGATTGATTTTCAATTGCCAAGCGGCAGTTTGGGGGCATTGCTTGGCCCTTCTGGCTGTGGCAAAACCACCTTGTTGCGTTTAATTGCTGGCTTCGAAACGCTCGATCAAGGCCAGATTTGGCTTGGCGAGCGCGAAATTGCCAGCGCCAAAACCCATGTGCCAACCGAACAGCGCCAGATTGGCATGGTTTTTCAGGAATATGCCTTGTTTCCACATTTGACGGTTGGCCAAAATGTTGGTTATGGCTTAGGTCGGCAGGCCCGCCAGCAGCGCATCGATGAATTGCTCGAATTGGTTGGCTTGGCAGGCTTGGCCAAACGTATGCCGCATGAGCTTTCTGGTGGCCAGCAACAACGGGTTGCGTTGGCCCGCGCGCTTGCTCCCAATCCGCAACTTTTGCTGCTCGACGAGCCGTTTTCCAATCTTGATGCTGGCTTGCGCGACCAAGTGCGGAGTGCGACCAAGCAGATTTTGCGCCAGGTTGGGGCCACTGCCCTGTTTGTAACCCACGATCAAGAAGAAGCCCTGAGTTTGGCCGATCAAGTGACGGTGATGCTTGGGGGCAAGGTTATGCAAAGCGCCAGCCCGCACGAACTGTATTTGCGGCCAACCAGCCAAGCAGTAGCCCAATTTGTGGGTGAAGCCAACTTTTTGGCTGGCAGTGCTCGTGATAATAGTGTCGAGTGTGGATTGGGCCAATTGCTGCTGACCAAGCCAATGCATGGCCCTGTAACCCTGATGATTCGACCTGAAGCGCTCCAGCTTGTGCCCGATCCAACCGGCAATGGTCAGATTCTTGGCCAACGCTTTTATGGTCATCACCAACTGCTTGATGTGCAAATTGGCGCGTTGCAACTGGCGGCGCGAACTGGGCCACGGCTTGATCTTGCGCCAAATTTACGGGTTGCGGTGAGCGTGCAAGGGCCTGTTGTGGCGTTTGAGGCTGCTTAGCAAAATGTTACAACTGGTTGCGTAAGGCGGCTAATTGTTGTTCAGCTAGGCTAATCCAATTAGCAAAATATTTTGTTCGTAGGATTTTGATATTAGCCTTAGCTTGCTCAAGAACGACTCCAGCTGCGTCAACCTGCTTGTTTACTTGGAAAATATCATACAAATACATTAAATTTAATGTCATTGCGTGTAGATCATTATTGGCTCGTGTATAGGCTAAAGCTTCGTTTATTATCTCGATTGCTTCATCAGTTCGATTAATTGCGCGTAATGAAGCTGCATAATTGCCTAAAGTGATTGATAGTTTTTGATAATCGTTGACTAAACGAAAAGCATTAATTGCCTTTTGATAAATCGGTAACGATTTCGCTGGTCGGTCACCTAGACGGAAAATGTTACCGATAAGCCACCAACGTGTTGAATTACTGTTTGCCACTGGCCATGCTGAAGCAGCCGCTGCGGGTTTTGCAGCAATGTTTGAATGTTGGTTGGTGTCCATTGCAGGCTCAGGTCGATTTTCATCAAGCGCAACCCATGGCTTTGAGGCTCGGATGCTGCATTATACCCCGAAACAACGCTCCTGGGCTGTGAATTGAAGCAGGAGCGTTGTTAGGTAGCCTCAAGCGAAGCGTTATTCAGTCAGTTGCCAGAGCTTCGCATCGGTGCCATAATAGCCCCAAGTACTGGTCTCAAGATAGCCAATAATTTGATTGGCTTCATTGATCGCACCAGCCCCCGTATGATATTCGCCCCATTCGTCGTGACTTGGCCAGATATACATAACTGTTCCACTTCGCCAAACAGTTGCCTTTCTGGCTTCCGAATCATAGGTAGAACCCACGATAATTCCCGCATCGTTAATATCATATGCATAGGTATAGGTATCAGTGCTAGTGCTTAAATCGGTGGTTATGCCATCTTCCCATAGAAAAGCCCGTGGAATTCCATCAGTCAAGACCATGGTGCCAACGATTTGCTCATGGTTATTAATGCCATAGCCATAACTATTGGGTGCTGCCACATTCAGGTCGATAATTTGGCCATTTTTCCAAATCATGGCGCGGCTTTGGCCATTGGCATTGGTGCTCGTGCCGACAATGACTTTATGATCATTAATTTCGTTGGCAGCGCTGCTTGGGCCTCCCAGTGTGCCCAGATCCGTCATGGTGCCGCGATACCACATAAAGGCGTGGCTTTCGCCATTGGCCGTATCGCTCGTGCCAATAATCCGTTCGCCATTGCTTACATCGACGGCCCTACTTTTATTACCGCCTAGGGTACCGAGGTTGATCAAGTTGCCTCCGCCACGCCAATAGAAGGCCCTCGTTTGATTATCTCCAAAGGTGCTTTCGCCCACAACATAGCCAGTATCATTGATGCCATAGGCATAGCTCCGATCACTTTCATCATTACTTAGAGGATTAATCTGGGTCATGGTGCCGCGCCGCCACATAAAACCACGATAATCTGACGATTCGGTCTCGGCGTAGCCACTGACTCGCCCAAAATCGTTAATATCGGAGGCGTAGCCATCGTGGCCACCAAGCGTGCCAATCGTCGTCGTGGTGTAGCCGGGGTCGGTTGGAGTTGGCGTGGGCGTTTGGGCATGAACAGCGGGCGCTTGCAGTTGGCCAAGGCCGACGAGGCTAGCAACGAACAAGCCACCAGCAACGATTTTTCTTCCTACATACATTGATCGCTCCTCCAAAAAACTCTGCAGGAATGGAAGCAATGCTGAAGGCAAGAGTTTATGTGATTCGTATGGTTTGGCTGTTAGGCCTAGTATACCCCATGAACAAGCACTCGGCTAGGCCAAAGCGTATTGTTCATTCTTCATCCTTCATCCTTTATTCAACTTCTCACCCACAATTAAGCTGATTCGGCTACAATAGCCAGCGAATTCGACGCTACACGACGCTCTTGCCGTGTAAAAAGGAGTTTGTATGCGTATTTTGGTCTCCGGTGGCGCTGGCTATATTGGCAGCGTAACCAGTGCCGCATTGCTTGATGCTGGCTACGATGTTGTGATCTTTGATAATTTGCGCCAAGGCCATCGCCAAGCGGTTCCTGCTGCTGCGACCTTTGTCTTAGGCGATCTCAATAATATTGCTGAAATTCGCGCTACCTTTGAAGCCCATGGCCCCTTTGATGGCATTTTAAACTTTGCTTCGCATACCTTGGTCGGCGAGTCGATGCAGCACCCTGAGTATTATCTACGCGATAGCGTTGTAGCTGGGATTAACTTGTTGACCGTTGCCGCAGAGCATGGCGTAAAAGCGTTTATTCTTTCTTCAACTGCCAATTTATTCGACGACCCAGCCAAAATGCCAATCGACGAAAACGAGCGCATCGTGCCTGGCTCGCCGTATGGTGAGATGAAAGCTTGGATGGAACGGGCGCTCTATTGGTATGAACGCGTCCATGGCATTCGTTATGGAGCCTTGCGCTACTTCAACGCCTGTGGCTGCACGCCCACGATTGGCGAGCATCACGATCCAGAAACTCACTTGATTCCTTTGATTTTGCAAGTTGCCTTGGGCCAACGCGAATCAATCGCAATCTTCGGCGACGATTATCCCACGCCTGATGGCTCGTGTGTACGCGACTATGTGCATGTAAGCGATTTGGCTTCGGCGCATATTCTGACCTTGCAAGCGTTGCTCAATGGTGGTGCTAGCCGCCGCTACAATTTGGGTAATGGCGGTGGTTTCAGCGTCAAAGAAGTTATCCAAGCGGTGCGCACCGTCACTGGGCACGAGATTCCGGCCGTTGTTGCGCCGCGCCGCGCTGGCGACCCAGCGACCTTGGTTGCTTCATCAGATACGATTCGCAATGAGTTGGGCTGGGAACCTCGCTATGCCACCATCGAGAGCATTATCGAAAGTGCCTGGGCTTGGCATCAACAACATCCTCACGGCTATAGCGAATAATTGCATTTCAAGGAGCAGCACTGATGGTTTCAACGACGCAACCAGCCTTTCAAGATCAATTGCAGGGCAATCATTGTTGGGGCTGTGGCAAGGATAATCCGCATGGCTTGCAGATCAAAAGCTATTGGGATGGGGCTGAGGCTATTTGTCATTGGCAACCGCAGGCTTGGCATTGTGCCTCGCCAACCCATGTGCTCAATGGCGGAATAATCGGCGCATTGATCGATTGCCATTCAATTATCAGCGCCATGGCCTTGGCTGCTCAACAGGCAGGGGTTGCGCTCAGCAGCCCCACGCCAATTTGGTATGTGACTGGCAAGCTCGAAATTGCTTACCATAAACCAACCCCGCTTGGGCCAAGCGTTGGCTTACGCGCCCGCTTCGATGTGCAAAATGAACGGAAAACTCTAGTAACTTGTACATTGAGCGCAGGCGATCAGTTGTGTGCAACTGGCACGGTGTTGGCTGTGCGCGTGCCCAGCGAATGGATGCAGGCCTAAATTTAAGCTACGCTCACCCCAAACCCTCGTCCGTCCAACGGGCGAGGGTCTTTTCGTTTTAGGCGGAAGCGATGTGATTATGTAACATTCTGGTTTGGTATACCGTACAGCTTGGCAAGCATCGTATTTGATTGCTGATTAAACGATTAACGCATAAAGGGGTTTTGTATGGACGAGGAATGGGATATTCATAGTAGTCGCCGACCAACGATTGGCCAATATATTGGTCTTGCCAAACGCGAGTATGAAGCTGCTATGCAAGCCCTCGAACCTGATCCTAACGCCGATGCCTTGACATACCTCGATCAGCAATGGGCTAAAGAAAGTGTCAAATATACGGGGATGCAAACATCACACACTGGCATGCCAGTGCAGCAAAGTCCAATGGTCTTGATTGTATTGTGTAGCGTGTTTGCAAGTGTTTTGGTCGCGACGATTGTGATTGGCTTTCGATCGCATATGCCACAACTCTATTGTTTTAGCCTGTTTTCGTTGTTGTTTGTGGTAATGTCTGGGTTTGGTATTCGTAACCAATTGCGTTTTGCAACGGCTAAAAAACGCTATTTAGCCCAACGAGCTGCATTAATCGCCCAATTAGGCATCAAACCACAAGATGTTCCGCGCGCGCCAGTGATTGAAAAACCACTGATCCATAAATCAGTAACAACCTCTGCGGCAAATCAAATTCGCCAATTGCAATATCATTATCATAGTATCAATGATCAAGAACAATATCGGCGATCAGTCTTGAGCATTATTGCACAAGCACCCGAACATGAACGCCAGTATCTCAAGGCGCTTGCTGCCATTGAATCGGAATGGGTTCAAGAACGGCTTAAATATGTGAGCTTTAAAAATGGTCGGCGTGAGCAACGAGCTAATCGTCCAACGAATGTATGGTTTGTTGGTGGCATCTGTGTCTTTTTTGCTACTGCTGGGATTATGCAGGGGTTGTCGACGGGCAATTGGGTCAATGTGCTTGGAGCGCTTGTAATTCCGACAATCCTTGCCAGCATAACCGTGTATTCAAATCAACGGGTCAAAGCCTATCGTGCTTTAGAAGAAAAGTATGCTGAACGGCGCAACCAACTCCATGGCCGCTTTCGCGATCAAGCTCCATTTTAAATATTGATAAATTTACATAATTAACATCTAAACCGAAACCTGCCTGTTAGCAATGCGTAGAGCCTAACTGTACTGGTTCATTGGGTTGGCAACCTGCATGCCCTCACCCCCAGCCCCTCTCCTGTCGAAGGGGCGAGGGGGGAAACCGTCGTTTATTACACCTAACAGGAAGGTTTTTCGTGGTTAAATAGCTAAAAATGAAATTTGTTTGAACATTAAGGAAGCTGTAATGGCAACATTAAATGAATTTTCCGCCATGCTTGTCGAAGCTTACAAAGAACAGCTTGCAATTGAAAAATCGCTAGAACCAGATCCCAATGCCGACCCTGTGACTCAGCTTGACCAAGCATGGCGCAAAGAACGCACAAAATATGTTGGCATGATGCAGAGTAATAGTCCAATTTCCGTCGCAGGGTCATTAATTATTATAACCTTCTCCTTATCATTTTTAGGGGTTGGGGTTATGTTGTGGCGCGAAGCCAACGCGCTGCCTGATTGGTTTACCTATTTTCCTGCAATCTTTTGTATTGGCTGTAGCCTCTTGTTTCTTTTGGCGCTGCCAAATGCGATTAAAGCAGTGCTTGGCGAACGCCGCTATCGGCAAAAACGCGCTCTGTTGGTCAAGCACTATGGCGACACCAATCCAGGCGCAGAATTGCTGCTTTCAGGCAAGCGCTTACGCTATACTTGGCCAAAAAAGAGCCGTTCGGAAGCTGAAAGCCGTTTTCACGAGCTGCAAGCAGAATACTACGATTCAGGCCGTCGCGACGAAGCCTATTATGCGACGCTGCAACGCTTTATTGACCATGCTCCAGCAGCCGATCAGCGCTATCTCAGCGAATTAGCTCAATTAGAAGAGCGCTGGCTTAAAGAGCGTTTTGGCTCGTTGCGCTATGTTAATCAGCTGGAAACCCAGCAAGCCCCGAGTGTCTTTGGCGCTTGGTTTATCTTTGGGCTAGGGCTGGGATTGATTGGCTTTGGGGTTATGCTGCTCAATCGCAGTGCTTCATTATTGTATCCGCTGCTCTGCGCTGCTTTTGGGCTGTTTATGCTGCTTGGCTCGTTTTCAATCCGCAAACGGGCAATTGCGCTCATTGCCTCAGAGCAACGCTATTTTGCCCAACGCCAACAGCTGAGCCACGATTATGGCCGCTAAATAATTGGATATTGTGCGATTGCTTGAAATGAGGATTAATCTATGGCGCAATCAACTCCAATAACCGACCATGCTGCTCGTTTCGAGCACAATCTAGGAGCGCTTGATGCCTTAGATGCGCTTGATCAGCAATGGGAGCAAGAACGGGTTACGTATGTTGGCGAATATAATGCTGATCCGCGGATTAAGCTTGCCAGCATTCCAATGATTGGCGCATTACTCTGGATGTTGCTGATGTTTGGGGCAATGGCCTTGCGCGAGGCAATTAACCAAGTTGATCTGCGCTTTTTGGGGGCAACGCTTGTCGCAAGTTGTTTTTGTGTTGTGCTGCTATTCGGATTGCGGGCGGGTATTCGTTTGCGCTTGGCTGAACGCCGCTATCTTAAACAGCGAGCTGCATTAGCCAAAGCACTGAATCGGCCAAGCAAACCGCAGCCATTAACACCCAAACAACGCATCTCTTCGCCAACCAACCAGCAATCCAGCCAATGGACTGCTGCCGAACAACAAATCTATGCGCTGCAAGAACTGCATTATGCTGAGCCAAAACGTGATAAACACTATCACGCACGCATCCAAAGGATTATTGTTGATGCGCCAAAAGCTGAGCAAGCCTACCTGACTGAATTGGTGCAATTAGAGCAGCGTTGGCTCAATGAGCGGTTGCGCTATCAGAATAGCAAACCATATTATAGCGCTCATCCGCAGCATCCCGACGAAGATGGCGTGTATCCAATCCGCTTTGAGCTGAACAATTGGGTTGCTTTATTATCTGGGCTTGGGGTAGTGGGCTTGGGCATTTGGCTTGCTTGGAACGATGCAAACGCGTTGTTAAACGGAATGGCCTTCGTTTCGCTGGGAGTTGTTTTTATGCTGGTAGCATGGGAACTGCAGCGCACAAAGCCAAATCTCTACCAAGCAGAACAGCACTATTTTCAGCAACAAGCTGCCTTGGCCCAAAAATATGGAAAATATCGAGAGCTATAACACTACTAACGCTATTATTCGGTGAGATTAATTTCCTAACGCGCATTGGAATGGTTTATTGGGGGAAGTATTGAATTGGGAGAAGTATTGAATGGATGATAGATTACCTGGCTTAATTGATCAGCATGATTCGATGCATAAGCGTCCCAAGCCGTTGAGCACGTGGTATCGCGATTTGATGTTGGCTGCTCAATTGGGAGCTGAAGAGCATTGGGCTGGGCCTGATGGGCAATCGATCAAGCAAACGATCGTGCAAGGCATAGCCCAGTTGCTTGATGATCGTGATCATGCGCAAACAGCCCTTGCCTATCGCCAAGGCCACACGATCGAACCAACGCCCTTGTTGGTTGAGCAGCGCCAAACTGCTACCGAATTATTGGCTGCTTTGGGTGATGCCCGCTATCCGGTTAGCATTGAGCAATGGCAGCAAGCGACGAGCGACTTAACCAAGCAATTTGGCCGTGAGGGTGGGCATTATTGGCGCTATGTGCCTGCTGCGCGCTATCAGGTTGGGGGCTGGGAGGTTGGCCAAACGCCAACAAGCGTGGAGCTTCAGCCCTATTGGGTCGGGCGCTTGATGATTACGGTTGAGCAATATCGTCGCTTTATGCAGGCTGGTGGCTATGCTAAAGCTGAATGCTGGAGCAGCGCTGGTTGGGCTTGGAAAGAAACATATCAACGAGCTGAGCCAGAATGGTGGGAAAGCCAAACCCACCCAGAAGCGGCGAATCAGCCAGTTTATGGGGTGAGTTGGTACGAGGTGTTGGCCTATTGCAACTGGCTAACTCAGCAACTCGCGCCCGTATTGCCGCAGGGCTATGAGGTTTGTTTAGCGAGTGAGGCCGAATGGGAAGTTGCCGCCGCTTATCCGGCGCAAGGCCAGCGCCAGCGCTCCCCTTGGGGTGATCAACCAGCTACGCCAGAGCACGCAGTCTATGCTTGGAGCGAGGCGCAGCGGCCATTGGCAGTTGGTTTAGGGTTGCTTGGCCAAGCAGGGTGTGGAGCGCTCGATTATGTTGGCAACCTCTGGGAATATACGTCAACAATCTATCAGGCAGCAATTGAGCACGACCAATCAGCTCCTGGGTTTGTGGTGTGTGGTGGTTCGTACTATGGAACCAGCGCCGATATGCTGTGCGCAGCGCGCTACTGGACAACTCCGGTCGTCAGCAGTGATAGTCGGGGATTTCGCTGTACGCTCGCTCGTCGTGGCTCAAACGAAGGACACTCGAGGCGAAACGATAAACGAGCGGGGAATGAATTTCAGAATTGATCCAAGCGATCTGATGTGCTAGGTTTATGGACTTCACATCAGATCGCTTGGTGGTTGGTTTAGCGTTTTTGTTCGCCCTCGGCGGCCTGTCGGCGGAGCAATTCGAGGATTTTGGTTTGCGGTAGGCCAGTTTGGGCTGCCAAGCGAGCTATCTCTAGTGAAAGCTCACGCGGATTTAGGGCCAAGATCCGTTTGGCTTCGGTGGCTTGGGTCTTTTTATCAATCATCGCGGAACTCCTATGCTGGCTCACAACTGAGTTAGACTCATTGTAGCGCAAATGGCTTAAGCTTCAAGTTATGAACGCTTAAGTTTATTGAGCATGCGCATCGCTCGGCCATTATTAACCGCGTTGAGGCGTTGCTCAAGGTGTTCGAGGTATTGATTTTTAACTTCAAGTGTGGCTTCAAGGCGGCGAATATAATGATTCATGCTTTGAAGTTGTTTGGCAATCTCGGCATGATCGGCCTCGAACCAAGCAAGTTTTTGGCTGGTTTGTTCAAGCTGGGCTTGCAGTTCGGCGTTATGACGGCTTTGGGCATTGCGCGAGGGTTTGGCTGCATAGATCGTCAGAAACAAATACTCTGTTGATTCATCGCTATACAACACTTCAAAGCCCGCTTTTTCCAAGACCATCGTTAAGGTTTCAGCAGTATAGTGGACGGGATGCGAGGCACAAAAAATATGCAAGCTATGGCCGCGGCGCAGATATTCATCGGCAAAGCTGTAGGCGGGAACTTGAATTGCCAAAACGCCATCGGGCGTGAGCAAATCGTAGAGTTGTTGCAGCATCTGGACTGGCTGATGCAGATGTTCGACCACATGCCAACAGGTAATCAGATCATACAATTGCCCTTCTGGCAAGGCTTCGAGATTGGGATAAATTGGAAAGCCAAAGCGTTCGCGGGCCGCTGCCGCCGAAACCAGCGATAATTCCACCCCGCTTGGCCGCCAGCCGCGGCGAGCTGCTGCCGCCAACAAATAGCCGCGATTACAGCCAACATCGAGAATCGAACGCGGTTTGAGGTTGGTCATTGTTTCAAGCCAGGCAATGATCTCATCGCGGTCGTCCACGGCTTGGGCCTGTTGCTCAGCATCGTAATCATAGACATCGCTTTGATCTTCGAGCATATGAATGCCTGCTAAGCTTAGGCGTGGATTCTGGTAGACAACCGAGCAGCCAAGGCATTGATTGAGCGTTACGCCTATTTCAAGATGTGGTTCTGGGTAATGGGCCACAAAGCGCGCCTCTGGGTGCTGACAGATAGGGCAGGCATTGATCGATTCGATTGGGAACGCTTGAGTCGTCACAGCACAATCCTTTCGCTAGAACATTGCATGGCGCATCGCCTGGGATGCTGAGTGCTTGCCCATTATACCAACGCTGATTGTTACGCAAGCGATACAATTGCGCTTGATATTATGCAGTATAATTGGCACGCTATGAAACATATTGCTGTTGTGATTCTTAATTTCAATTCGGGCGATGTATTGAAACCTTGTTTAGCTTCATTGGCTGAGCAAGATTGGGATGGTCGGCTTGATGTCTGGGTGGTTGATAATGCATCAGCCGATTCCAGTGTGGCGATGGTGCGCGAGCAGTTTGCTTGGGTGCGCCTCATTGCATCGCCAGAAAATATTGGTTTTTCTGCGGGCAACAATCTCGCCTTGCGCCAGATTTTGGCCGAAACGCCAACGCCTGAGGCGGTTTTGGTGCTCAACCCCGATACAGTTGTGCCAAGCAATGGTATTTCTGGCTTGGTTGCGGCCTTGGTTGAACGACCAAAAGCGGGGATTGTCGGGCCAAAATTGGTGCTAGCCGATGGCTCGCTCGACCTTGCGTGTCGGCGTTCGTTTCCCTCTGCCGAGGTTGCGCTTTACCGCATGATTGGCTTAGCGGCGCTGTTTCCGCGCTCGCCGCGCTTTGGCCGCTACAATATGACCTATCTTGATCCTGATGTGACGACCGAAGTCGATTCGATTGTTGGCGCAGCAATGTTGTTGCGCACTGAAGTCTTGCGCGATGTGGGCTTGCTCGATGAAGCCTTTTTTATGTATGGCGAAGATCTCGATTGGTGTTATCGCACCAAGAGCTATGGCTGGCAAGTTTGGTACGATCCACGGGTAACCATTTTGCACTATAAACGGGTTTCGAGCACGCGCCGCGCAGTGCCCTCGATTCGGGCATTTTATGATGCAATGCGAATTTTTCATCGCAAGCATTATGAGGCGACGACACTTGCACCGCTCAATTGGTTGATTTACCTCGGCATTCGATTAAAAGAATGGCAAGCGTTAGTGCGCAATCGATTGCGTCCGTTAGCCTCTCGGCGAGCAATGCATGGCAACAACAAGAATGCTTAATCAAACAACCGTCGTTACGCGCCGCTATCGTTACGTTGTGCTATTGCTGCTGATTAGCTGCGATATTATTGGCGTGAACGGTGGTTTTTTCTTAGCCTACTACCTTAATCTCGATGCAATTGTGCGCGAATTTCAGCCGCCAAGTGCTGGCCAAGTGCTGCTGACCTTGGCGGTGCTGAATGCCTTGTTTGGCACGCTGTTTACGGCCAACGGGCTGTATCGCATGCAGCGTGGTGGCTCGCGCATCGACGAAGGCTACCATATTTTTCGGGCAATTGCGATTGGCACGGTGATGTTTATCGCGCTTAATACCGTGTTCCCGTTGCTCAACATCACCACCCAAACCTTGGTCTATGGCTGGATTTTGGCGATTATTCTGACCACAATCTTGCGTTTGCTTTATCATCAAGGCATTGGCCAGCTGCGGTTGCGCGGCTATGATACGCGGCGGGTGTTGATTGTTGGCGCTGGCGAAATTGGCCAATTGGTCTATCGCCAGATGAGCAAAGTGCCAACCTTGGGCTACCAAATTATTGGCTTCCTCTCCAACGACACGCCGACTGGTCAGCAAGTGCTTGATGATGTGCCAGTTTTGGGCAAACGCGCTAAACTTGGCTTAGCAGTGCGCACTTGTGCGATCGATGAAGTGATTATTGCCGTTAGTGGGGCATCGTATAACGATATTTTTGCCTTGGTTTCACAAATCGATGATGAAAGTGTGGCGATTAAAATTTATCCCGATGCCTTTCAATTAATTACCAATAATGAAGTGTCGGTTGGTGAATTGAGTGGTTTGCCGCTGATTACCTTGCGGGCTGTGCCGCTTGATCGCCAATTGAACCGCACGATTAAGCGCTTGCTTGATGTGGCAGTTTCGGCGACGGCCTTGATTATGCTTTCGCCGTTGTTGCTGTTAATTGGCATTTTGATCAAAATTGATTCGCCAGGCCCAGCGTTTTTTATTCAAGAGCGGGTTGGCCGTGATGGTCGGCCATTTAAGATGATCAAATATCGTTCGATGCGAACTGATGCTGAAAAAATGGGCAGCTGGACAACGCCGAATGATGATCGGCGTACCCGTTTGGGCACCTTCTTGCGCCGCTTCTCAATCGATGAATTGCCGCAATTTATCAATGTGTTGTTGGGTGATATGAGTGTGGTTGGGCCACGGCCTGAGCAACCGCGCTATGTGGCCCAATTTAGCGAGCAAATTCCACGTTATATGCATCGCCATCGCGAGAAGGCTGGTATTACTGGTTGGGCACAAGTTAATGGTTTACGTGGCGACACCTCAATCGAGGAGCGGACGCGCTACGATTTGTATTATATCGAAAACTGGTCGCCCATGTTTGATATTAAAATTATTATTCGCACTGCCTACGATGCGATTCGCGGCAATGAGAATGCCTACTAAACGTTTACTTGTAGAGTGGTAGGTTTTTAAGACATGGTAATCGACCTTTATTGGCGATCACCACCCTTCCGTCCCGCCTCAAGGCGGGAAACACAGGGGGCTTTAATCCCCCTGTACCCCCTAAATGGCAATCATTCGCATAGGCTTTTCATTCCCTGCACCTCAATTAACATCGGTTAAGCAAACAGCGGTGTATCGCCTTCGCTGCGTTCGCGAGGCAGCCACCAAATTGGAATCAAGGCCAACAAGCAAATGACGGCAGCAGCAAAAAAAGTGCTGTGATAGACCGTCATCTCATTTTGGGTGAATGCTGCTAGCGCCTTGCCATTTTCTAAATCTTCGAGGGTTAATACCAAGCGACTGTTGAGACTGTTTCGATAGGATAAACTCCACGAAGCCAAGGCTGAAACGCCCAAGGTAATGCCGACCATGCGCAATGCATTGAGCAAGCCAGCTGCCGTGCCCATTGATTCACGGGCAACGTTGCCAATCGCAGCGGCGCTTAACGCTGGCAACACCAAACCAAAGCCAGTTCCGGTAAGCAGCAGATAGAGCGTTAACATCCATTGGTTGGTTTCAAGGTTCCAAAAACCAAGCAAGCAAAAGCCGACTGCCGTGATGATCATCCCAAGGCTAGCAACCAAGCGCGCGCTGATCCGGCGCATCAACATCCCACCCAAAACAGCGCCAATTGGAATCATAACCGTCAAGCGCATAAGGGTTAATCCGCCGCTGAGGGCATCGCCTGAGAGCACAGTGCCAACAAAAAACGGCACATTGACCATGCCAACAATCAAGGCCATGCCAACCAACAAATTGGTAATATTGGCGGCGCTAAACGCTGGAGTGCGAAAGGCGCTTAGTTCAATTAATGGCGTTTTGGTGCGCCGTTCCCACCAAATAAAGCCAATAAAACTAACCACCGTTAATAGCAACAGCCCAATTGTGAGCGGCGATGTCCACTCGACTGCATATTGGTCGAGATTGCCGCTTTCGGCGCTTGGTTCGACGGCGAGGCTGCCAAGCGAGCGTGAAAGTGCGACTGTTAATGCAGTTAAACTGATTGCGATCAAGCCGCCACCGACATAATCGACAGCTCCGCGGTTGCCTGGCCGATCTGGCAACGTCCGAATAATTGCCCATGCCAATACGGCACCTAAGGGTACATTCAGCCAGAAAACCCAGCGCCACCCATCAACATCCAAGAGTTGAATTTGCGAGATTAGGCCGCCATAGGCTGGGCCAAGCACCCCGCCAGCCTCACCAGCAGCGCCCATAATTCCCAAGGCAGTAGCATGATGGATTGGCTTAACCTCGTCCATGGCGATTGCAAGGCCAATCGGCAAGACAGCGCCGCCGCCAATGGCCTGAACGATGCGCCAAGCAACCAACGACCAAACGCTATTGGCCAAGGCGCAGCCAATCGAGCCAACCACAAAAACCCCTAAAGCTGCCAAAAATAAGCGGCGATGGCCGTAGGCATCGGCGATGCGGCCAAGCAAGGGCATGGCAACCGTGTAGCCAAGCAGATAGCCAGTAATAACCCAAATGCCCTGCTCAAGCGCTTGATCAACGCTCAAACCCAAGGTGCTGACCACATTTGGTAAGACGGTGATCACCACCGTTTGGTCGAGGGCGGCCAGAAAAATAATCAGGGCTGTCCAAACAAGGCCCCATGGCCAGCGACGTGTTTCTGCCATATTGTTGGATTCCTACCGCTAGTTTCTCTTCGTGCTGCATCATAGCATGTAGCTTTAGCCCACGACAAGGATTGTCACGAGCGTTAACAGATTGGGCCTTGGGGATGTGGTGCTTCGCAGATTAATTAAAAGACCAGCCTATAAACCTTGGTATCTACAGTGTATAGTGAATGCGATTGATTGCGCTATGGAGGCCTACGATGCACTTGCCACGCGGAAGCACTGGTTTTTGGATGGCTCACGACGATCCATTACCAGCATTTGATCCGAAGGATTTTACCCGGCTTGGCTATGCTATTGTGCAAGCACTCGGAGCGCGAATCGTAAAGCAGGATATTCATTCGCAGCTAGCTCGCAGTTATCATGTGCTGATCGTCCAAACGGAGCAGACATCTTGGAGTTTGCTCGGGCATACAGTTCACCCAATTATCGCCAGCGTTACAGGAATTGTCGATCCCTATGTTGATCAACGGCCTTTTTGTGATCTCCCAAACTTGACAGCTATTGCCGCAAGTTTTGGGGTGACTAGCTATCCGGCAGCAATGCTCAATCATTGTGTTGAGGAAACATGGCTCAGCAATCTAGCACCAGTCGAGTTACGTGAAATTCGCGCTTAGAAACCCCAACGCATGGGCGATATTCTGTTTAATTATTGGGATTAAGAGCATGCTTGTGGCTTGGCTTCGGCCTGCATCTCGCGCACAACCTCGGCGAGGCTTTTATTGGCCAGCACTTGTTGCATTGCAGCTTCGGCATTGCTAAAAATCGTGCTAAGCACTGGCTGAATCGTGCGCCCACAGCGACAATCTTGGTTGGGCGAGCTGGCATGCAACGGTAAAATGCGGCAATTTTCGGTGGCACGATAAATATCGTTGAGGGTAATTTCGTGAGCAGAGCGTGCCAAACGCGTGCCACCGTCTGCGCCGTATTCGGTGTGAACTAAGCCCGCTTTGTTCAGCCGGCCCAAAATTCGCCGAATAACCACCGGATTGGTGTTGACGCTGGCTGCAATTGAGCTTGAGGAAAGAGCTTGATTGGCATTGGTTTCAAGCAGTGCCAAAATATGCACCGCTACAGCGAATCGACTGCTTGCACTCATGGTTTTTTGCCTCATTGTGAATATGAAACAAGTATAGTTACATTTTAACCAGCTGTCAATGAAGCTTAAATAGCGATTTGGTGTTGCTTTGATAACCAGCGTATCAATACCATTTTTTAGCTAGGCCCAATCGTTGGCTGCAAACAGGCTTTCAATCGCGCTGCGTGGGCTGCTCAAAACCGGAATTTTTTGTTGACATAATTTTATTGCAGCGGCCATTGATGCTTGGGCTAAAACAATCACATCGGCGGCCTGAATCTGCGCAAGCTGCATGGCAATTTGCTGCAAATAACTGGCTTGATCGTTGGCTAAAAACGCCTGCCACGCGTCACCACAAAGGTAGGTTTCGATCTGAATTGGCTTGGCTTGTTGCTTGGCAATGCTATGCAAGAGTTGCGTGGTTGGTTCAAGCGTGCTTTGTAATGCCGCAACCACGGCTATGCGTGAGCCAAGCCCAATTGCCTGCTGGGCCATCGCGCGATCAACGCGCACAACCTTAGGGCTAAGCGTCTCGGCGAGGCCGCCAAGGGTCGAGCAGGTGCACAGAATTTGCTGCATGCCTTGGGCCTGCAACTGGTCGATGATTTGCCGAAGCTGGTGCTCAATGTCTGGAGTTAAGCCTTCGTGGCGTGCTTGTTCAAGCAAAGCTGGCACAACCACGTGCTCAACCGCACAGCTTGGCGCAATTTCAACAATTAATTGATCAAAGGTTGCCACGTGCACGGCGGCAGTATGAATGAAGCCTAATGTGCTGATCATTGTTTTTCGACGACCTCGGCCAATTGTTCAGCAGCCTCGGGATTATTGGCGGTGCTTTGGATGGGCGTTTGCTCGCTGGCTTGGCTTGGCACACCAGCTAAGGCTTCTTGCACCAAGGTTTGCATACGCTTCATCGCATCACGCGCAAACCGCAACTGCAAATGCCGCCCAAAAAGTTTAAAGCCAATCCAATAGATCGGGTTGCTAATGCGCCCAGTTTGGGAGAAGGCATGGATTCGGAAGAGCACTTGGCCAGTTTCGACTATTTTAACAATGCTGAAATCAATTTGGCCGCGCTCGAAATGGCCTTGCAAGGTTTGGTAGTTGTAGCCCCAAATGCGCTCGCTGCCATGGTCGGCCTGGCGGGTTTCGTCGATCACGCCACCAATTTTAACCCCAAAATAGAAGGTAAAGCCCAAAAATGTGCCGCGCAACAACATAATCCGCTGCTCTAACGGCTGATCGGGAATAAAAATGCCGGTGATCAGATCTGGTGGCGGAAAGCGATATTCGCGTAGCACCGTGCAGGCTGCCTGCCACGAGCCATACGCTTGCGGCTCACCTGGCTGTTCTGGCGGCAATTCAGCCTCGTAATCATCAACATTCCAGCCATTTTCCTTAGTATATTCGTGGACGCGCTGCAAATCGAAATTCAGTTGGGCATCGCGATAGGATTCGATTTGTTGGCGATATTGTTGCCATAAAGGTGTTTCAGTCATGGATCACTACCTCGCCCTCGATTGTTTGTTCGATTGTGCTGGTCTGGATTTCGCCAAGCTGCTCTGCTTGGGCGTATTCAACCACGCGTTCGCAAAAGGTGCGCCAAACTTGGGTTTGCACTGCTTTGCCAATCGTATAGGCCATTTCGACCAAGCCATCGCGCGAGCGAGCCTCGGAGCCAATTTCAAAGCGCCAAGTTTGGGCTTGCTCAGGATGTAGTTTAAGCTCAAAGTGAATCTGGCCCGCTTCTGGGTGGCCTTCGAGTGTGCTGAAACTGAAGCTCAACGGTTGACTTTCACGCACGCGCACTGAGCCATTCCACGGCCCCAAAATGGCAATATCATATTCATCGCCAACCTGCATCACACGCTCATCGCCAGTGGCTTTGCGAAAATCGGCAAATAAGCCAGGGCTGAAATCGGGCAGATTGGCCTTGATATGTTTGACCAAGCTTTCTGGTGTTTGTTTGGGCGCTGCAAAATCGACCCAATACCGGCGGCGATAGAGCGAGCCGCTGCCTGCTTGTGGGCGTTGGGTTGTTTTGCCGCGTTTGAAACGGCGCTGCCAGAGTTGGCTTAAACCGACAAATCCTAGACCCAGCCCGAACATCCAAACGATATGCCGTCGTTGCATGGTTGACCTCATTGTAAACCGCGATTGATCGTGATTGATCTTAACTGAGGTGTTGTGTATGCAAAAAGAGCACCACGAATTGAGCTTCGGCGATGATATGCTTAAACAAAAACCCGAGCTATGGAAAAATCCATAGCTCGGGTTGAACGAACTGACTTAGGCTTGAGCGCTCTTTGGCATGCGCAACCAAACAGCAACCATCGCGACGAATAAGACCAAAGCAATGATGAATTCCATGGTGTAACTCCTTATAAACGAATGCGATAGAGATTCAAACCGATTAGGCACCCATCCGATAGGCGATTTCGCCGTGTTGGCTGCTATCCAACCCTTGTTCTTCTTCGGCTTCAGTAACCCGAATGCCAAACAAGAGATCAACAACTTTGAGAATGCCCCAGGTCATTGCGCCAGCATAGACTGCCACAATCCCGACCGTGAGCGCTTGTACGCCGAGTTGGCTCCAGTTGCCTGCAAGGAGGCCATCAGCGCCAGCTGGATTGATGCTCTTGGTAGCGAAAACACCGACCAAAAGTGCCCCCAGCAATCCGCCAACCCCGTGCACGCCGAACACATCAAGCGCATCGTCGACCCGACCACGCACCAAGTTTTCGACCACGAAGTAGCAGATACCACCAGCCAAGAAGCCAATCAGCAACGAGGCCATTGGAGTCACAAAACCAGCAGCAGGCGTGATTGCGACCAAACCAGCGACGGCCCCTGCCGAAGCACCAAGCACGCTTGGGCGTTTGTGTTGAATCCAGCCGGCGGTCATCCAAGCCAGCATTGCCATTGCTGCTGCTGAGTTGGTGTTGACAAAGGCTGAAACTGCCAAGCCGCCAGCACCCAACGAGCTGCCTGCATTGAAACCAAACCAGCCAAACCACAGCAAAGCGGTGCCAATCACGGTCATTGTAGTATCGTGTGGCTCCATTGCTTCTTTGCCATAGCCCGAACGGCGGCCCAACACCAAGGCACAAACTAAGGCCGAAACCCCTGACGTGATGTGGACAACCGTGCCACCAGCAAAGTCCAACGCGCCTAATGAGCGTAACCAGCCGCCATCAGCCCAAACCCAGTGCGCTACTGGCGCGTAAATCAGGGTTGACCAGGCCAATGAGAACACAACAAACGATTTGAAGCGCTTGCGTTCGGCAAAGGCACCTGAAATCAGGGCAGGCGTGATGACCGCAAACATCATTTGGTAGATCATAAAGGCTTGATGCGGGATTGTTGCTGCATAGGTTGGGTTTGGCGCGATGCCCACGTTGCGCAGGCCAACCCAATCGAGGCTGCCAATGACACCACCAACATCAGGCCCAAACGCTAAACTATAGCCAAAGAGTACCCATTGCACACTGATTAAGGCCAACATAAAAAAGCTGTGCATCAAGGTTGAAAGCACGTTCTTCTTGCGAACCATCCCGCCATAAAACAGCCCTAAGGCGGGGGTCATCAACATAACCAGGGCGGCTGAGAGAAGCACCCAAACCGTATCGGCTCCGTTAATCATTTCCATGCTGCGGGTCTCCCTAACTTGTGCTGAATGTCGGACGCTAACTGCTTGAACATTCGTGATCCGCAGCGCTGGGGATCATCGGATTGTGGATGAGTGTTGAATGGTTGAAGCTGGTTTTTGTTGGACACTTGTACAAAACGTACAAACAAAAACCGATTTTCGCTTGCTTGGCAGCAATATGATGCTTGAAACTTGGTTAGCACTAAGCATAGCCGATCCAAATATGGGCTTGAATTAGCAAATTGCACGATCTTAATTGATTGTTAATTGTGCATGTTGTACAAAGAGATCAGTCAATCTAGGGTTGGCTAAATTGCCTAAGTTTGTTACGCTCGATGACTGAATAGTAATAATTAATTAAGCTTTTCGCTAGTAGCTCTGTGCAAATCTGCCTAACCTCGTTTGGTTGGAGTGCTTAACAGGATAGTGTTTTTATTTGACATACTATAAGCTTTTCGCTCATTACAGAGCTGATGAATATTGCTGCTTGACAAGTATATGCTCCATATGTATGCTCTTTGTATTCCATTGGGAATATATAAGGAGGATATATGGCGGATATAGAAAAAGTATCGATTAATTTGAGCGTGGTCGATTTAGGCCAGATCGACCTTTTGGTTGATCAAGGCTTTTATTCCAGCAGAACTGATTTTTTTCGGGCGGCGGTGCGCACGCAACTTGGCGGCCACGACGAAGCAATTAAGCAAGCAGTTGTACGCACCTCATCGGTATTAGGGGTGATTCTATTTGACCGCGAGCGCTTGGAGCGCATGCAACAAAACAACGAGCAAGCACGAATTGTGGTGGTTGGTTTGCTGATTCTCAGCAACGATATTTCGGTTGAGCTAGCCCAAGCGACGATTAAATCGATCAAGGTGTATGGCGCATTGCGGTCTAGCCCTGAGGTTAAGGCAGCGCTGGCTGATCGCATTAAATAAGCTGAGGAACCTTTATGCACTTAACAAGCTTCAGATTTGGCCATGCAAGCGAGGCCGACTATCACGCGTTGGCGCTTTTTGAGCAGCAAATTCGCCACGAGCGCACGCCCGATGATCCGCCAATGACGACTGCCTTTTTGGTCAATGTGTGGCAAAGCATTCCCGATTTTGTCGATTATCGGGTGTGGGCCTTGTGTGATGCAGGGCAGATTGTGGCGACTGGAATGCTGCATATGTTGTTGCTCGATACCAATCGCAATCTTGCAGACCTGAATCTCGCCGTGTTGGCTGGCTATCGTGGGCGTGGCTTAGCACGACGTTTATTGCGCGAAATGCTGCCCGTTGTGATTGAATCGGAGCGCACGGTCATTGTTGGTACCACAACCCAAGCGGTTGCCGCTGGTGAGCATTTTGCCCAAAAGCTCGGCGCTGAAGCGCGGCTAAAAACCCAAATTAATCAATTAGTGCTGGCTGAAATCGACGAACAATTATTGCAGCAATGGCTGCAACCAAATCAGCAATTAAGCGAGCGCTTTGAGTTGGGTATGTGGCAAGGGCGGTATCCTGAGGCTGAATTGGCGGCGATTGTGGCCTTGTATGAGGTGATGAATCAACAGCCCTACGATGATTTGGATTATGAGCCGTTGCATTTTACCGCTGAGCAACTACGTGAGCTTGAGCAAACCCAATTGGCTAATGGCATGCAACGCTGGACGTGTTATGTGCGCGAGCGGGCAACCAACGCTTTGGCGGGCTATACTGAAATTTTTTGGCATCGCGAACGACCACATGTTGTTCAGCAAGGAGATACTGGTGTTTTTGAGCACTATCGTAATTACGGGCTAGGCCGTTGGCTTAAGGCTGCAATGCTCGATTATATGCGGCGTGAATTGCCAATGGTGCAGTTTGTCCGCACAACCAACGCCAATTCGAACGCGCCAATGTTGAAAATCAACCAAGCCTTGGGCTTCAAGCCCTACCTATCTCAAACGATGTGGCAAGGCTCGTTGGCCCAAATTCAGCACTATCTTGATCAGGCTGAATAATTTTTGATTGACATAAATATTTAGGCTCTGGCAATAAAATGGTGTTAATTTTTTGATAGCAAATATTCTGCTATACAAAATAAAACATATAACTAGCAATGCTGTTTGGCGTAAAAATGTGTTACCCTAAAGCTGAGCCGAGGCCTACCCCAAGGCTTTGGATAGTGTGAGATGCTCGTATGAAAAACCCGTACACGATTTCACGAACCGATCTCCAGATGGCACCAATTGGCTATGGTTGTATGACGATTGGGGGTAATTGGAGCAACGAGCCATGGACGAGCAGCGAATATGAAACTGGGCGCAAAGCCCTTGCTGCGGCACTGGAGCAGGATATTACGCTGTTTGATCATGCTGATATTTACACGCGCGGCAAATCGGAGCGAATTTTTGGCGAACTTTTGGCTGAGCGACCAAGCCTGCGCGATCAGATTGTTTTGCAATCGAAGTGTGGTATTCGCTTTGCCGATGAGCCTGCTGGCTCGCCACAGCGCTACGATTTCAGCTACGAACATATTATTGCCTCGGTTGAAGGCAGCCTCAAACGGCTCAACACCGATCACCTTGATCTGTTGTTGTTACACCGCCCGGATATGCTGGTCGAGCCAGAGGAAATTGCGCGGGCTTTTGACCAATTGCAACAAAGCGGCAAGGTACGCTATTTTGGGGTCAGCAACCATTCGCCAGCCCAAATTGAGCTAACTCAAGCGGCGCTTGACCAGCCGTTGGTGGTTAATCAGGTGCAATTGAGCTTATTACACCATCAATTAATTAGCGAAGGCATTGATACCAATCGCAGCAATTTGGCTTTTAATGCAGCCTTTGGCTTGCTCGATTATTGTCGTTTGCACAAGATTCAAATTCAAGCGTGGGGGCCATTGTCTGGTGGCCAATTGGTTAATTTCAAGGATGATGCGCCAGCCAATGTTAAGGCAACTGCGGCCTTGGTCAATCAATTGGCTGAACAGTATGGCGTAAGTTCTGAAGCGATTCAATTGGCATGGTTGTTGCGTCACCCAGCCCAGATTTTACCAATTATTGGCACCACCAACCCAGGCCGCATTGCTGCCACCAAAGAAGCGTTGCAGATCGAACTCAATCGCGAAGAATGGTATCATCTGCTGGCAGCAGCTCGCACCGCAAACGTGCCTTAGGAGATTAAACGAGCGCTGTGGTAACCACAGCGCTCATTCCAAGGCATAAAATCGATCAAGCGTTGATCAAAGACCATCTCATAAGTAATGAGCATCGGAACGCCCGAACTTTGGGTGCAGACAATCATTGGGCCACACCATGCGGCGATTTGATGCACAATCTATAAGACGAACTCATAATTCCCTTTGTGAAAATGAAATTGGCCACAAAGTTGGTGGGCACAACGCCAACTACGTTTGGCAAACTAAGTTCTTCTTCACCCAAACAGTCACTCGAATGTTGCTCCTTGCCCACATCCAAGCAGGAAACAAGCGGAAAGATACTTGTTTCCTGCTTGGATTTTTTAGATAATGGCTGTAACTCAGCCGAGAATACTGAATGATTATGGAGAGGATAGATGCAACGTTGGCTTGCGCAAGTTTTGATCTTAATTGTGGTTGTGGCGATCGGTGTTGGAGCCTTGATTTGGATTAATAACGAGCAGAATTGCCAAAAAGTCAGCCTGCTTTTTATTGGCAATAGCCATACCTATGGCCATGACATGCCCAATTTGTTGGCGGAATTGGCTGCTGCTGGCGAGCCGCGCTATTGCCTTGAAATTAAAACCGTGGTTGAAGGCGGGGCAAGTTTGGCTAAGCATTGGAATGATGGAGCAGCCTTGCAAGCCTTGCAAAGCCAACCATGGCAGTATGTGGTGTTGCAAGAGCGCAGCCTGGGGCCAATTGAAGATCCGCAGGGGTTTCAACAGGCAACAAGCCGTTGGCTGCAAGCGATTCGCCAGCAAAGGGCAACCCCAGTGCTCTTTGTGACGTGGGCGCGCGAGTATGCGCCAGAGCAGCAACCACAGCTTAATGCGGCCTATGCCCAAGCTGCTGGGCAACAGGCAATCCTAGTTAAGGTTGGCGCTGCTTGGCAACACGTGCGCCAACACGATCGCTCAATCGCCCTCTACGAGCCAGATCAAAACCACGCAACATTGAACGGTGCCTATTTAACCGCCTGTATTTTTTATACAACCCTCTTTCGCTCGCCAAGCCAAAATTTGCCGAATTTAACCGATTTGCCCGATGCCCAAGCCCAATACTTGCAGCAGGTCGCGTGGCAACTAGCTCAAAACTAAGGACTCTGTTGCGCAAGCCTTTCTGCTATACTGTGTTAGAACTTCACTGGAGAGAACAACCAAGCTTCATATTCGATTGATGGGAGATTTTCGCATGACAACCAGCTTTTTTCGGCGTGGCCTGCTCGCAAGTGTCGGCACTCTTTTGGTGAGCAGTGTATTGATTGTTAATGCCAATAGTCAAGGTTTAACGGTTCCCAACCTGCCCAATCCAATTGATTTTCAGCCAGTGGTAACCTATGCTGCGCCAAGTCGGCCTTGTGAATTGGGGCGTGGCGATTTCAACGGCGATGGTTTTGTTGATTTGGCAACGACTAATCAATTGGTAGGCGAAGTTCAGATCTTTATCAATGATGGTGCTGGTGGTTTTCCTACCCGCGCGAGTTATGAGATTGCCGCTCCTTGTGGAATTGATGTTGGCAGGCTGAATAACGATCAACACCTCGATATTGTGGTGACAAATCAAAACTCAAATCGATTGGTTGTGATGCTGGGCAATGGCGATGGCACGTTCGTTTTGGACCAATCGTTTGCTACTGGTTCACGCCCAACCGACGTGATTTTGGCCGATTTCAACCAAGATACCCGCCTCGATGCGGTTGTAACCAACATTAATAGCCAAAGTTTGAGTGTTTTATTGGGCAACGGGAATGGCACATTTGCTAATCAGGTTGTTTATAGCGTGCAAGCATCGCCAACGCTCGAAGCAGTGGGCGATCTGACTGGCGATGGCTATCCTGAGGTGGTGGTGGCCAATGCTGGCAGCGATAGCATCAGCGTGTTGCGCAATAACGCCAATGGAAACTTTGCTGCCGCAGTGCATTATCCAGTTGGACAGATTCCGCATAGCGCTGGAATTGGTGATATTGATGCTGATGGCGATAACGATATTATTGCTGTGAACCGCTGGGAACAAAGCATGACCCGCTTGATCAATAACGGCACTGGCAGCTTTAGCCCACTTGCGCCAACAATTTTCTTGCAAGGCCCAGGTGATATTGAAATCAGCGACCTTGATGGCGATGGCATGCTGGATATTTTGGCAACCAACACGATTACCGATGTTGATCCAGGCACGGTCAGCATTTACTTTGGCTTAGGCAACGCCAATTTTAGCGCGCCGCAAATCGTGAACGTCGGCGTGCACCCAACCTCATTAATTTATGCCGATTTGAATAATGATGGTTTAGTTGATCTTGCAACCTCGAATTATTATGGCGATAGTATTAGTATTTTGTTGCGCCGCGTTCCGCTTGCAACCGAAACGCCAACCGAAACGCCAACGAACACACCAACCGATACTGCAACGCCAACGAACACGCCAACCGATACTGCAACGCCGACGAACACACCAACCGATACTGCAACGCCAACGAACACTGCAACGCCAACGGTTCAGCCAAGCGTTACGCCAGGCGTTGGCAACTCGCTGACCTTCTTGCCGTTGGTCACGAATCAGCGCCAGATCTTTCCACTGGTGATCAATCCGATTGCCCAAGCTTTGCTACCAGTAACCCAGCAAGGCCAAATTTACTACACCACGACCGTGACGATTCATGGCCCGCTGCCAGCGACTGGGCGTTTTTACCTCTCGTCGCGCCGCGATGCGGTGGCCGAAGTACGGGTTGATGATCGCATGACGGTTTGGGCGAACAATCAAATTTTGTATGAAAACACGTTGACTACGCCGCAAATTGTTGCAGTTTCACGTAGCGAGTTGCAAACATGGCTTGATCAACCATTGACGATTACCTTTCGCGATGTGGCTGGCTCGGTCTATGGCAATAGCGAAGTCTGGTTAATTTGGCTTCCCTAGCCCATTCAGCGAGCTGAAATAAAACAAGGCGCTGGTTCTACAACCAGCGCCTTATGTGTTTAAGCAGTTATTCGACAATTGGTGGAAATCGTAAAGGAATGTGGAGAAGATTTCTGCCATTAATTTAGCACAATAGGCATCATGATTCGGCTAAAGTGCGATCGCCAAAACGTTTGCCCTAGCAATACTTTCTTGATTACATGAGATTTTAGCAATTGTATAGCCAAAAAATGTTTAAAAAGATACATAATGATATTAGCAAGCTTGGCCAAAAAGACAGCTGTTCCCAAAACCTTAAAAATTTCGGGAAAAACAAGATATAGCCAATAGGCCAATAAGTAGTTAATTTTCTATCGATGACAACACCATTTTCTTTAATAATACTTAATGCGCGGTAGTAGTAGCATGTACTAGTAACAACATTGGAAAATTTCGTGATAAACCGAACATAGATTATTCGGATAATAAAGGCTACTATAAAGCATTTGGTGCGGAATAAACGATATTGAATAGGCTGGATGGGGATTTTTGGTGAGGATGTACAAAAACCATCCTGATAAACGTCTGCTTATTCTATTGTACAATTAGAGCGTCTTATGCTAGCATAGAATGGGTTTTATCAAGGCTCGTATCGTTATCGCATATCCAGTTTGTTTTTTAGGTTTGAAACAAACGAGGATTTTCAATGAGGGCTTTGTTTAACCCAATTCCTCAATTTTTTAGGGAGATTAGTGATGGAAAAACCATTCCAGCGTATGATCACGTCCTCAATTTTCGGTTTGGTGGCTTTAGGGCTTGTTGGTGGCATGATTGTTAGTCAAAGTACCTCTGCCGCTCAATTACCACCACCAGCGGTTGATTTTGCTCCCTCAGTTCATTACCCGACCTCGTTTACTAACCGTGAAATTGTTATGGGCGATTTTAATGGTGATGGCTTGCAAGATTTGGCAAGCATTAGTTGGGCTGGTAAAACTATTAGTATCAACCTCAGCAATGGCGATGGAACGTTCGAGCAAGCTGTCAATTATATGACAGGTTTAGGTCAATCATGGGGCATTGACACTGGTGATATTAACAATGACAACAAACTTGATTTGGTCGTGGCAAGTCGCCTTAGCAACGCTTTTGTAACCTATCTTGGCGTTGGTGATGGAACGTTTCAATATCATAGCGCCGTAACTGCTGGCGGAAAACCAATGAAAATCCGCTTGGGTGACTTCAATAAAGACGATAACCTTGATCTTGCGCTAAGTTTTGAGTCAAGCAATAGTATTGGAATTCGTTTTGGACTTGGAAATGGGAATTTTCAAGCTAATCAATATTATACGGTTGGCTTTGGGCCACTAGGCATTACTACTGCTGATCTTGATCGTGACAGTAACTTAGATTTGATTGTGAGTAATGCTAGCGATACAACAATTTCAGTGCTGAAAGGTTCGAATAACGGAATATTTGCCGCAGCTGTTAATTATACTGTTGGCACAACCCCACAAGAAAGTACTGTTGCCGACTTCAATGGCGATACCTTCCCTGATGTTGCAGTTGCTAATTGGGGTTCAAGTAGTATTACTATTTTCCGTGGGACTGGAACTGGCGCATTAGTGGCGCATTCGACCATTCCGAATGTCTCTACAGGCAATGATATTGAGTCAGGTGATATTAATGGTGATGGCCTGATCGATTTAGCGATTACCAATAGCCAACCAAACTCTGGTCTTACAACCGTGAGCGTATTGCTGGGGCAAGGGAACTTGAATTTTGATGCACCAGTAAGCTTTGCAGTAGGTGCCAATCCTGTATCGCTGGTGCTTGGGCATTTCAATAACGATAGCTTGCTTGATTTGGCAACATCCAACTATCATAGCCATGATATGTCGATTCTTTTGAGTCGCTCGATGGCAACCGCAACGCCAACCGCAACGCCAACGAACACGCCAACCGATACTGCAACGCCAACGAACACGCCAACCGCAACGCCAACCGCAACGCCAACGAACACGCCAACCAATACTGCAACGCCAACGAACACGCCAACCAATACTGCAACGCCAACGAACACGCCAACCGAAACGCCAACGAACACGCCAACGAGCACTGCAACGCCAACCGAAATTCCAACCAACACGCCAACGATACAACCAAGCGTGACCCCAGGCGTTGGCAACTCGCTGACCTTCCTGCCGTTGGTGACGAATCAGCGCCAGATCTTTCCGGTTGTGATCAATCCGATTGCTCAAGCCTTGATTCCGATTACTCAGCAAGGCCAAATTTATTACACCACGACCGTGACGATCAATGGCCCATTGCCAGCGACTGGGCGTTTCTATCTCTCGTCGCGCCGCGATGCGGTGGCCGAAGTACGGGTTGATGATCGCATGACGGTTTGGGCCAATAATCAAATTTTGTATGAAAACACGTTAACTACGCCGCAAATTGTTGCAGTTTCACGTAGCGAGTTGCAAACATGGCTCGATCAACCGCTGACGATTACTTTCCGCGATGTGGCTGGCTCGGTCTATGGCAATAGCGAAGTCTGGTTAATTTGGCTTCCCTAGCCCATTCAGCGAGCTAAAATAAAACAAGGCGCTGGTTCCACAACCAGCGCCTTATGTGTTTAAGCAGTTATTCGACGATCAAGGTTTCGTAGGCCGAGTAGACATTGCCATCAAAATCTTCGGCAAAGAAGCCAACCAAGTAGTTGCCTGCTGGCGCTGGCTCAAGCTTCCATGTAAAGTTATCCGAGCCAAAGACGAAATCTTCGCCTTCGTAATTGACGAATTCGCTCTCGCCAGTTTGCTGCGATTCTTCGAGCCAAGTATCGAGCAGCACAAATTTATCGCCGGGCTTGGGGTTGATTTCGCGTAACGAGCCGGTATCTTCCTTGCCCGTGTAGCCCAGCACTTGCACCAACTCGCCATTGCTGAACAACAACAAGGCGCGGCGGCTCTTTTTGCCTTTGGCAGTCGTATACATGCCTTCAACCGTGTAGGTTGCCTCTTCTGGCGATGCGCCATAATCTTCGGGACTGAACAAGGCTAAGCTGGATTGAGTTTCGTTCTGCATGGCAAACACTTGGGTGTCCCACTCGAACTCAATATCAATCGTCGAGGCCGCACCCCAATCGGGATAAAATACCCCGCCAATTTCACGGGTTTGCTCAGCATCAAGATAATCCATATCCAACACGCGAATTGCATCGGATTCTTGATCGTAGTAGCCGATGAAGATATAGACAAAGGCAATATTATCGCCAGTGATGCTGCTGTTGAGCACAACTGGCCGATCGAGGCTGGCGGTGGTGGATGAAAGCTGAATTGGCGCAACCGTAATTGGCTCAGCGCCAGGAGCTTCGACCTCGCCAACATCGACTGGCTCAGGCGTTGGCCGGCGTTCGATGGTGGCGGTTGGTTGTTCAACGGTGGTTGGCAAGGGCTTTTTGGCGTATTGGAAGGCCAAAAATTCATCCCACAGCGAATCATTAACGAAGCTTACTGCAACCGTGTTATACGATTTATAGCCAGCATCGGCGCTCGTGTAGAGCTTCGAATTGGGAAAGTGAATCGAAATGCCAGTTGCGCCAGCTTTTTCATCGCCATGTTTTTCTTCGATCAAGCTCTTGTCGATGGCCTTAATCAAGTCGTCGGCGGCTTTATTGACGCTTGGCACATTGACTTTTTGCTTGAGCAATTGGGCAAAGTGGCCAAGATCAATATAGGGCTTGGGCTGATCGCTATCAAAAACGCTCTCGAAGGCTTGGGTATAACGGCGGGCAGCAGCAATATCTTTGCGTTCGGCCTCGGCCAAGGTTATCACCAAGCGATCAAGGGCATCGATAACCGCTGGCAATTTGCCCAAATCAACCGCCGTCAGCGTAATGGCCTTACGCTCTTGCACTAACACTTCTTCGGCAGAGACCTCGCCATCGAAGTCGTAGGTACGCGAAACATACTTCGCCCGCGCATCGTCATCGAGAATTTGTTGATCTTGCTCGATGTAACTATCGACGATCGCCCGCGAAAGCTCAGCGCCATCAATCTCGGGGCTATCGGTTAGGCGACCAAGAATCGCGGCATAGGCCCAACCAAGCGATGGCTCGACCTCTTGCGAGGCCACTGCATAGCGGGCATAGGGCGCAATCGCGCTATACACTTCAACATGGCTCATCAAACAGGCATCAAAGCCAATCAGTTCGAATTCGCCAATTCCGGTTTCGGCGATGATATGTTCAAAAGCTTCGCTCATTTCCATTAGAAACAGCATATCGCCAAAGCTCTCGGCCAAGGGAATATCGTGGCGACCCAAAGTTGAAGGTTCGGGGTCAGTCCAGCCACCAGGCCAGCCCGAGCCATGATCCGACATAATCAGCACATATTTATCCGAGGGATAGGCTTTGGCGGCCCATGTGACAAAATCGATCAAGGTATCGGCATCGGCCATGTTTTGCTCGCCAAGGTCGGCAAGTTCCTTGGAGTTCATTTGCTCAAGGTTGTCGTCTTGTTCGATGTAAAAGCGTTTGGTGCTTGTCCAATCGCCATCGCCATCGTAGCCACCATCGTAGCGATCCATTTGGGCGACCACGCGCACCCGATCGGTCGAGCCAACCAATTCGGCCTCGTTGAGATCGTTGAGCATATCTTCCTCAAGAATCTCATCGTCGGCATCGGAGTAGAGCATAATCAGCCAGGTCTGATCATCGCGGCCAGCGGCGGTGCGGGTTGGGGCGGCAGGTGTGGCTTGGCCAGCAATCGGAGTGCGTTTTGCCACCGGAGTTGGTTCGGAGAGATCGGCACAAGCGGCTAAGAGCAAGAGTAAAACGAAGCTAAAACGCGTCAAACGCCAGCGTCGCGGCGCAATCTGCTGCATACAACACTCCTACAAAGTGCAAAAATCGGCGAGTATATCCAATAGTGAACTGATACTTATTCGTTGTCGTTGCCACTTGGGCGGCGGCGTTTGCGCAAGGTAATATGTTCGTCTGCTTCCTTGGCTGGGCGGCGATCGCGCGGCTCGCTTGCATGATCAAGTTGATCGTCGGCATTACTGGTTTGAGCTTTTTTCAGCCCATCTTCGGTTGCTTCGCGAACTTTTTTCGCAATGTCTTCAGGCTTCATCAAAGAACTCCTTTTAACGATTAAAGTGCCTAGTAGATAGAGCATCGTGACGCAGATTTATTGCAGTTGGGGCATGCTTGGATTATACCATCGCTTGCTGCTAGAATCTGGTTATTGGGTTAAAGATTGTCTAATCCCCTCACTTCCTAGAACCCGCTCCCGTCGAACGAGCGCGGAGGGAACCACGCGATGTATGCTCCCCTCGCCCGCGTTCAGTGGGAGCGGGGCTGGGGGTGAGGACATGCCCGTAGTTGCCAATCTAATCCCATTACAGTTAGAATCTGGTTATTGAGCAAACAGAAAAGGAGAGATGCTGCTATGGAGAACTCACAATCCATCAGTTCGATCGCGCGCTTGATTTTTGAGCGTTGGGATACAACCGACCTTCAGTTGAGCGAACAGGAGCGCCAACAGCTGTTGCACTGTATTCAGATTGATTATTCCTTCAATCCAGCAATCATCGCCAAGCTTAATCGGCATATTTTGGCCTACCCACCGCCAGCGATCGACCGCCAATGGTTGCGCATGATTGATACTCGGTTGGTTGCTTTGATGCAGGCTGCTGATTCGTTCGAGGCCAAACGTCAGCTTGCAGGCTCTTTAAGCAACATCGTTACGCTGCTCATTCCACTGGTTTATTTTGATGAAATTCTCAAGCTTCAGGTGTATGATGATTTCCTTGTGGCGCAGATAGAAGTAACATTTCTGTATCGCTTAGCAATTCCCCGCAGTGTTCGTGAGGCCGAACGCATGTATACGGCCATTTTAGCCATGCCAATGGTCTATCAGTACACTACCTTGGCTGGGAGTCAGCTGATTCCCCAACCATTTAAAGCCCAATTCTGCTTTGTGATCCTTTTTCTGCGGCCAGCTGTTCCCGAATCAGACCTTTGGCGCTTTCAAAAGGCGTGTTTGGAAAACTGCCCACGCTATTTGCTCGATTATCCAACAACTTTCCAAGCGGGCTATTCTTCACGCCCAGCCTTTTGGATGGGATATAACGTCGACGAACCAAATTTTCAGGCGCTTATTGCTGAACGGGGAAGTGCCGAGGTACGCCGTAATCTTATCCATGCTCAGGCGTATACGGCTTCGCGGGTAGCGGCGGCAGTGGCGCTAGCTGAACCAGTTGCGTTGCCACGCCCCCAAAAACAGCCGATTCTGCCAGCCCAAGCATCACTAATCGAGTTGCTTGCTGAATTCGAACACTTCCTTGCCCAGTATGCACCTGATCGCTATGCCCAACTTGAGCCTGGAATCAGCGAGGCCCAACTTGAACAACTCAACGCTTTGCTTGCGCCCTTGCACCTGCCCGACGATGTAGCGACGCTCTATCGCTGGCATAATGGCACAACGCATGGTGCTACTTTGTTTGGGCATCTCGATTTTCTGCCACTGCAAGAGGCGCTGGCTCGTTATCGCGAGTATAACGAGCTTGGCCTTGAATTTCCATGGTGTACAGTGTGGTTTCCAATTTGTGAAAGCTATGACAGGCGCTTAATTGCCCTTGTTGAGCAAGCCAGTGATCATGCGCCAGTGTTCTGGAACGATTCGCATGATCCAACCATTGCGGTTGATTATTCATCGATCACTACAATGATGGCGACCTACCTTGCAGCCTATCAAACAGGCGTGATTGCGATCGATCCAGCAGGTTGGTGGAGCTGTGACGATGAAGGCTTAGCAGCGCTGCGTGCTATCCACGATTCACCAGCGCATGACCAGCGCATCAGCTATGACATCTATGAGCCTGAGGATTGGCCAGCAGCATGGCAACCCTATGCAATTGGCGAACGCTAATAAACATTAGGGCTAGTAACTGGGCCTAAAAGTAGAACGCACTATGCATTTAATCAGCATAGTGCGTTCTGCTGGATTTGAGGTTGGCCTTTATTACAAATGCTTTGCTTCTATATTGCTGGCCATGCCTGTGGGCTTTTGAACCCGCACTGCTACGATATACACGCCAATCATCACAGCATAGACAACGAGCAAACAGATTGGGATGATTTCGAGCGAGATGTAGCGGGCCAGCACGCCCAAAAGGGTGGGGATGACCGCCATGCCAAAGCCAGTTGCAGTCATTTGCATGCCGATGGTATTGGCTGCATGGTGGTCACCCACCCGAGTTTTAGTGCCCGACATCAGCGCCGGAAAGATCGGCGCGATTGCGATGCCGATGATTGCCACCGCAATTACGTTCGCGAGCGGCGAGGGATTCCAGAGCAACAACGCTGCACCGAGCAAAGCGCCAGTTAAGCCACCAAGCACTAACCGATGAAATCCTAAACGAGTGGCGATTAGGCCAGCGACAATCCGCCCGATGGTAAAACTAAACCAATAGCTCCCAGCAAAAAAGCCCGCCAACGTTGGCTCCACGCCGCGCGATTCGGTTAGCAAACTGTAGGCCCATGTGCCAAGCGACGATTCAGCGCCAACATAGAGGAAAAACAGCATAATGCTGAGCCAAACATGGGGTTGACGCAAGGTTGTGCTCATTGGCGTTTTATAGTCGGTCAAGCGAATTTCCGGCTCGGCGCTTGCTGCCGCAGCATGGCGGCTCCACATGGGGCTGGTCAGGGCAAAACAAAGCGCCAAGCCAATTTGGAAGCAGCCGACCACCAAATAGCCAAAGCGCCATGTATTGAGGTTTGCAAGCCCCAAGGTCATGATGATTGGGCCGAGCGTTACCCCAACGCCCCAGCTTGCATGCAGCCATTGCATCAGGCCTTCGCTAAAATGGGCTGCTACATAGGTATTGAGGCCAGCATCGATCGCGCCAGCACCCATGCCAGCGATGATCCCAAGCGCCGCCATCATCCACCATGCAGGCACAAGGGTATAGCCAATTAATGCAACTCCAGTCAGCAAACAACTAATAGCCAGCATCCGGCCTACGCCCAGCCGTACCAACAATTTGCCGCTGAGGAAGGTCGAACCCATATAGCCAATAACCGATGCATTCAAAAATAAACCAATCGCATCGATTGGCTGAGCAAAGCTAGCTCGAATCGAGGGCCAGCCAACTCCCAATAGCCCATCGGGCAACCCAAGCGCTACAAAGGCAATAAATGCGAGGAGAATCAGGCCAAGATTGGCCGTCCGTTGGATCTTCACAGCATATCCTTTCGAACTGCAATCGAATCTGCTTTATCACCAGCGTGGCGGGACTGATCACCCTGATGAGTTGCAACACCAATTCACAATTAACCCCCAGCATTGGGTGGGTAATTCGTGGCTCTTGGCGTGCGCTGGCCATCATAGCCGATAACCGCCGATTAAATGTAGCAGAAAGCAATATCGATTCAGTAATCACTAGCACTAAGGCTTGGAGCGCATAAGCAGAAATACCGTTGCTGACGTATTTCAGGGTTGCAGATCAAACGGTTTTGCGCGATGATAGCTACAAAATAGCATAGATGTTCGATTAGTGCTATGCATGGTGGGTAATCTAGCGTAAGACTGATATGAACTTGCAGCGCAGCGGCTGCCGATTCGGAAAGGAATCTGATTTATGGCTGATTCAAACGTAGTTCAAGGCCAATACGCCGAGCTTAACGGACTGAAGCTCTACTATGAAGTTCATGGGAGCGGCGCGCCGCTCTTTTTGCTGCACGGCGGCGCTAACCCCAGCGATACCTTCGGGCCGACGTTGACAGAACTTGCCAAGACGCACCAAGTGTTTGCTGTGCATTTGCAGGGCCATGGCCACACGCCCGATATTGATCGACCGCTGCGCCGTGAGTTTATGGCCGCTGATGTGGCAGCGCTGATCGAGCTGTTGGGGCTTAACCAAGCACTGGTAATGGGCTATTCGATGGGAGCTGCGGTGGCGTTACAGTTGGCGATTCAGCATCCTGCGCTCGTGCGGCGCTTGGTACTGGTCTCAACGCCCATGCGCCGCGCCGATGCCTATCCAGAGGCGATTGCTAGCTTTGACAATATGAGTGCTAGTGCACCACAGATCGGTGCGGCCTTGCAACAGTCGCCGTTGGCGCAGCTCTACCCTGCGGTCGATTGGACGCGGCTCTTTACCAAGCTAGGCGAGATGGTAGCCCAAGACTATGATTGGTCGGATGCGGTGGCGGCACTGCCGATGCCCGTGATGTTGGTCTTTGCTGATGCAGACTGCTGGCGGCCTGAGGGTATTGTTGCGTTCTACCGTCAGTTGGGTGGTGGCCAACGCGATGGCGGCATGGATGGTTCTGGTCGGCCAGCTGGCCAGCTAGCGATTGTGCCTGGCACAACCCATTACACGCTGATGGCAACACCGCTTGTCGCCCAGCTCGTCGCCCCATTTTTATTGGCGTAGCGTTAAGCTTGTAATGCTTATGGCTGATCATTGCCATATGATCAGCCATAGATCGATTGCTGAATTGGATGCACCTAAATCCGCTGCTCTACCATCAATGGTTTGGCGAAACTCGCACCACTTGAGCATCGGCTAGGTTCTGACCAGCGTGATTGATCGGCGTTAGCGTTGCAGCATGAGTATGAGCATCCACCCATAACTACCAGCCAGGACGATGCTGGCGATTAGATAGCCGTCCCAGCGCCAAGCACGCTGGCGATAGGTGGCGATGCTATCGATCCCCAGTGCTATGAGCATGATGATGGCCCCGATACTCCACGGCAAGATGGTATCGACACTCGGGTGGTAGACACGATAGCGGGGAATATCAACTCCCTGTTCGAGTGCCCATATTGCCCGTTGAACCTCCCGCCAGATAATCCAGCTACTGATAGCTATGCTGCTCAGCGCTATGCCTAGGCGCATGCGATATGGCAGCCAAGCACGGTGTAGCTGGCGATTGAGCTGATTGTGTTGCATACTCGCTCCAACGAAGTGGGTGCTCGCGGAATGTCGAACACCCAAAATACCTTATGGCCGAGGCCATCCCCGAAAATAGAGTGGGATGGGTGAGATTGGGTTTTTCATGATGAATTGATCTGATCCTGAAAAAGTCAGTTCAAACGGTGGAAGCGCATCGTCTGCCCTAGAGCGCCTATGGACGAAGATGCGCGATCCCTCTTGGGTCCAGTGGTCGGTACCTTCAGTACAACGGTCGTTGGTACAGCGTGTCGCTACGCTGCCATCGACCGCAAACGTCATCACTGAGTCATCATCATTAATCCAAGGCATGTGCCACTCGTGCTCAAGTAAGGCCTGCCGAATCTGATTTGGATCATCAAGGGGCGGGGCTGGTTGCCAGCGAACCCAGCGGATAGTCGCTTTGTTTGGTTGGCTAATCTGCAATTCATCGCCTACGATCTGCCATGTTGCTTCCAATATGACGGGATCGATCCGTTCCTCTGACCCATTGATCAGCAGCAGGTGATTGTTTGGTTGTGTATCCCAGAGGAGCGGAATGACAAACTCTCGCTCAACGGTGATTCGGGTCGTCCCTGTGCCATCTGGATTCAAGGTCATGGCTGTGGAACTGCGAACCCAATCGCCGACCAAGGGATGCTGGTGGGTGGCTATGGATGTGATGATAGTTAAACATACAAGGGTAAGTCCTGCTAATCCAAGGGCAATGTTGATCAAACGCCGCAGCATAGAGCCTCCTGCATGATCACGAGTGTTGGATGAGCCTAGCGTGATCGTGTTACACCAGCGTTACAACTAGCGAACTCTCCGTTATGCTGCCGAATAACTATCCCAAAAAATACAATTCAAAAGCTTGACATTTGTAAAAATTTACTTAAAGTAGTGTTTGTAATTTCATTGAATTTATTAACATTCTAACCAATGATGAAATCACCAGCGTGTTTTTCTACAGTTTGGAGGATGGTATGGCGCGGATTCAAGCTCAACGCATGATCATTGGCCTGTGGTTGGTGGTGGCTTTGCTGCTGGCTTCGGCTTTGCTGGTTGCCAAAAGCAATGCTCAAATCAGCAATCCATGGGCGTTGCGCACTGGTCGGGCGACCCATTATGACCCAACGGTTGGTATGGGCAATTGTAGCTTGCCGCTACCCAGCGATCTGCTTGTGGCGGCAATCAATACCAGCGATTATGGCTTGGCCGATTATTGCGGAGCCTCTGTGACCGTCAATGGGCCACGCGGCAGCGTTACCGTCAAAATTATCGATCGTTGCCCTGGTTGCGTGGTTGGCGGCATTGACCTTAGCCCGCAAGCATTCGAGCGAATTGCCGCGCTTGAGGCTGGGAATGTGCCAATTACATGGCAATTAATCAGCGCGCCTAATCTGAGTGGCCAGCTAATTTACAATTACAAAGAAGGGAGTAGCCAATGGTGGGCTGGGGTTCAAGTGCGCAATCATCGCAATGCAATTGCCAAATTTGAGTTTCGCAATCCGCAAGGGATTTTTCAAGCTGTCGAGCGGGCACATTATAACTATTTTCTGGTGCCTGGCGGCATGGGCATTGGCCCCTTCACGTTTCGGATTACTGATGTCTATGGCAATGTTGTGACCGATAGCAATATTCCGTTGCGCGCTGAAGGCGATGTGGCTGGCAATCAGCAATTTCCCTATGTACCAAGCCCAAGCAGCACCAACACGCCAACAAGTATGCCGACCAACTCACCAACTCCGCTGGCAACCAAGCTTCCAACGAGCACTAACACCCCAATTCCAACAGCAATTCCCGCGAGTGCTACCCCAACCCTCGTGCCGACCATGGCCCCGCCATCGCCAACCGCAACCCAACATGGAATTAATGCTTGGCAGGCCTACACCAGCTATAGCGTTGGCAGCCTTGTCCAACATAATGGCATTCGCTATCGCTGTATTCAAGCGCACACCTCATTGCCCGGCTGGGAACCGCAGATTGTGCCAGCGCTTTGGCAACCAATTTAAGCGCGTAAAAACTTCATGCTTGTTGCACCTGCTGCTAGTATAAAAGCAGCTTGGCTGACTTGAACATGGAGTTTGTTGCGATGATTTTACATAACGAAAATCGCTTACCACGGACAGCGCCTGAGCAACAGGGGATTGCATCAGCAGGCTTGCTGCGCTTTATTGAAGCGCTTGATAGCCAGATTCACGAGCTGCATAGTGTGATGCTGTTGCGCTATGGTGCGGTTGTGGCCGAGGCATGGTGGTCGCCATACGCGGCTGAACGACCGCATTTGTTGTTTTCGCTGAGCAAAAGTTTTACTGCGACGGCGGTTGGGCTGGCGATTGACGAAGGCTATTTTACGCTTGATGATCCGGTTACCAGCTTCTTTCCTGCTGAAACGCCGCTGGTGGTGAGCGAATTTTTGGCAGCAATGCAGGTTAAACACCTGCTCACGATGGCAACTGGCCATGCGAGCGACCCATGGACAGCGATGAATGAGCGGCTTGATGGCAATTGGATTAAGGCCTTTTTGGCGTATCCAATTGCGACTGCGCCTGGCAGCCAGTTTGTTTACAACACCGGTGCGACCTATCTGCTCTCGGCGATTATTCAAGCAACAACTGGGATGCGCTTGAGCGCCTATCTTGACCCACGCTTGTTTGCACCCTTGGGGATTGAGCAAATGCACTGGCAGGAATCGCCGCAAGGCATTACGCTTGGCGGCATTGGCCTGAGCCTAACTACCGAAGCGGTGGCGAAGTTTGGCCAGTTATATTTGCACAAAGGTCTGTGGAACAAACAAAGGATTCTATCCGAGGCTTGGGTCGATCAAGCTACAGCGTTACAAATAACGAATGGAGATGATCCTGATTCTGATTGGGCGCAAGGCTATGGCTATCAATTTTGGCGTTGCCGCCATGGATCCTATCGTGGCGATGGCGTGTTTGGCCAATATTGTATTGTGCTGCCAGCGCAGGATGCAGTGTTGGCGATAACCGCCGGGATTGATGTGTTGGCGATGCAACAGCCCTTGGATTTGGTGTGGCAGCTGTTGTTACCGATTATGGGTACTAGCAGTTTAGCCGCCGATCCTGTGGCACAGCGCGCGCTAACTGAAAAACTAGCAAGCTTGGGCTTCTCGACGGTTGCAGGCCAAGCAAGCTCACCGCTGGCAGAGCTGGTTTCTGGCCGTAGCTATCAGGTTGCCGCCAATCGGCTGGGGCTGGAACGCATCCAGTTGCACTTCAGCGCAGCTGGTTGTCGCCTGCTTGTTCATACTGCGACAAGTGTCGAAACGCTTGTTTGTGGTTATGGGGTTTGGCAGGCCGGAGCGACGGCGCTGTTTCAGCAAGCATTTTTTGGCCACACCCCATTTGTGGCCAGTGGCGCGTGGACGAACGAGGCGAGTTTTATAATGCAGGTGCGGCTCTACGAAACGCCATTTGTCTATGGCTTGACGCTGGATTTCATTGACACCGAGTTGTTGATTGAAATTCGGATTAATACCGCGCTCGATTCATTAGCGCCAGTGGTATTGACCGCGCAGCAACTGTCAGGTTAAACAAATGCTGCCTGCTATTTTTTGGTATACTATTTCAGAACCGATTTGCTGGAGATTGTGGTATGCATGCAACCATTCCTGAACAAGGCCAGGTCGTCCAGGTACGTCAGCGCCGCTATGTGGTCACGACCATTCAACAACGCCTGCTGCCGCAAACAATGCTTACCACGCCAATCCCCCAACAGCATGTTGTAACCTTACAAGCTTTAGAAGAAGATGCGCTTGGCGAAGAATTGCAAGTCGTTTGGGAGCTTGAAGTTGGGGCAACGGTCGTTAATCAACGAGCCTTGCCTGCCCCCGATGGCTTTGATGCCCCTCAACGCTTTGATACATTTTTGGATGCTGTGCGCTGGGGAACCGTCGCCAGTGCCAATACCCGCGCGCTCCAAGCTCCGTTTCGCAGCGGGATTGCGATCGAAGATTATCAGCTTGATCCCGTGGTGCGCGCCATTCAAATGCCACGCGCCAATCTGTTGATCGCCGATGATGTTGGCTTGGGCAAAACAGTTGAAACTGGCTTGGTCATTCAAGAGTTGATGGTGCGCCAGCGGGTGCGAACAGTGCTGATTGTTTGTCCATCGGCGTTGCAGATTCAATGGCGCGATCAAATGCGCGAGAAATTTGGCTTGGCCTTTCGGATTGTCGATAGCACGTTAATGCGCAGCCTGCGCCGTGAACGTGGCTTGCACGTCAACCCATGGAGCCATTATCCGCTGCTGATTACCTCGATCGATTTTCTTAAGCGCGATCGCCCTATGCGCTTGATGCGCGAAACCTTGCCAGCAGATGATGCGCCGCGCTATCCCCGCCGCTTTGATTTGCTGGTGATCGACGAGGTGCATAATGTCGCACCTTCTGGGCGCGGTCAATATGCAGTCGATTCGCTGCGAACGCTGGCTATTCGCCAGATTGCCCCGCATTTTGAGCATCGTTTGTTTCTCTCGGCCACGCCGCACAATGGCTATGCAGAAAGCTTTAGTGCGCTCTTGGAGTTATTGGATAATCAACGCTTTGCTCGGGGTGTTGTGCCTGATCGCCAGCAATTACAAACAATTATGGTGCGGCGGCTCAAATCGGATATTACCAATTGGGATGGTTCGCCGCGCTTTCCGCAACGCTTGGTTTTGCCGCTCGAAGTGCAGTATCGCGCTGATGAACGAGCGGCGCATCGGCTGTTGGCCGCCTATAGCCGTGAACGCTTGCAAAACGCCCGCGATGCCAGCGAACGGGTTGCCAGCGAATTTGTGTTGAAGCTGCTTAAAAAACGGCTGTTTTCGTCGCCCGAAGCCTTTGCCTTGACCTTAGAACAACACGAACGCACGCTCAACCAGCCTAAAAAAGTGGCCAACCAACGCGCACCATCGCTGAGTGTCTTGCGCCAGCATCTGGCCAATATCGACGACGAGGAGCTGGAGGATGAAACCGCAGAGAGCGATGATGGCCTCGACGTTGCCGCGACATTTTTCGCACCCTTAACCGCAACCGAGCGCGATTACCTTCAGCAGTTGCGCCAATGGGCCGAGCAAGCCCGTTCGCGTAGCGATAGTCGGCTCGATTTGCTGATCGCATGGTTGCAAAAAGAGCTGTTGGTCGATGGCCGTTGGAACGATCAGCGGGTCGTGATTTTTACTGAATATCGAGCTACCCAACGCTGGTTGATGCAAATGCTCGCAACCCATGGCTTTGGCCAAAAGGATCGGATTGCCATGCTCTATGGCGGGATGGTTGCCGACCAACGTGAACGGATCAAAGCTGCCTTTCAGGCCGACCCTGCGCTGGCTCCAGTGCGGATTTTGCTGGCCACCGATGCCGCCTCGGAAGGCATCGATTTGCAAAAATATTGCTCGCACTTGATTCATATGGAAATTCCATGGAATCCAAGTCGTTTGGAGCAACGCAATGGGCGGATTGATCGCCACGGCCAGCATGCCAAAGCGGTGCATATTTACCACTTTGTCAGCCAAGGCTGGCAGGGCCAAGATGCAGCAATGCTTGGCTCGCTCGAAGCCGATTTGGAATTTTTGTTTCGGGCCGCCCAAAAGGTCAATACCATTCGCGAAGATTTGGGCAAGGTTGGGCCAGTGATTGCCGCTCAAGTCGAAGAGGCGATGTTGGGCCAACGGCGCAGCCTTGATACCGCTGCCGCTGAAATCCAAAGCGCCCCCGTTCGAGCATTGCTCAAGTTTGAGCGCTCGCTGCGCGATCAGATTCAACAATTGCATGAGCAGTTGCATGAAACCCAACGCAGCTTACAACTCACGCCCGAGCGGATAAAAAATGCGGTGGATGTGGCCTTGGCACTCGCCAACTTGCCCGGCCTTGTGCCTGTAGCCAAGCAAGAAGGGGTGTTTCATATGCCTGCGCTGGCGGGCAGTTGGGCCGAGGCCACCATGGGCTTGGCCCACCCGCATACCCAAGCAATTCGCCCAATTACCTTCGACCACGAACGCGCTCGCGACCGCGATGATGTGGTCTTGGTGCATTTGAATCATCGCCTCGTTCAAATGGCCTTGCGCTTGTTACGAGCCGAAGTTTGGGCAACCAATCAGCAGCAACGCCTGTTTCGGGTTACGGCGCGCACCGCTCCCAACGCGGCCTTAGATACGCCAGCGCTCGTCGCATATGCGCGGGTTGTGATGCTCGGCGGCGATCAACAGCGCTTGCACGAGGAATTGGTGCTGGCTGGCGGCTGGATTCGTGATGGGCGTTGGACGCGCATGAGCGTGGCTGAGGTCGAACGCGTTACCAGCGCGATGCACGATCAAGCGGTGTTGCCTGCGGTTGCTGAGCGTTTGCGCACCATCTGGCCTCAATATGCAACGCCGCTGCTCAAGGCACTCGAAGCCCGCGTGCACGATCGCACTGCATCGTTGGAGCGTCAATTGCGCGAACGCGCCGACTACGAAACTCAGGCCATGCAGCTTATTTTGGGCGAGCTAGAGCAAGCGATTCGCCAGAAATTGCATGCCTTTACCAGCGATTTGCAATTGTCGCTCTTCTCGAATCCCGAGCAGGAACAGGTGGCGCGCAATCAGGAAGCCTTACGCTTACGCTTGCAGCAAATTCCCGCCGAACGCGAGCAAGAAATTACGGCGATTCGCGAGCGCTTTGCTAACCCACAGCCGCGTTTCTTTCCCGTCGCGACGCTATTTATTCTGCCCGAACGCTTGAATCGTTAGACAAAAGGATGAAGGATGAGGGATGAGGGATGAAGCGTAAAATTAGAAGCTGAAAAAGAACATAGAGCATAGAACATAGAACATAAAATCAATAGCCCATAGTTGTAATAGTTTATTGGATTGGCAACGAGGAGCATGCCCTCACCCCCCAGCCCCCTCCTTTCAAGGGTAGGTAGTTAACACGGGTGACCATGGTTCCGGATAAAACCGTCCCACGAGAAGTGGCTGGTGGGTCAGGAGGTGGGTGATGATC